>CAVZFP010000016.1:0-735963 GCA_963774565.1 uncultured Acidobacteriaceae bacterium
TCCGACAGCGCATTCAGGAGCGGTTGAACCGCGTTACCAGAAATACTCAAGCCGAGACCGTCGAGCCGGGAGCGGAGGACGAGCCCGATGACATAGACCAGCAGAAACAATTTGAAAAAGAGCAGTACGAAGCTCTGCAGGAAGTCCTCGAGGAGATTCTGGTGGACGCCTTCGCAGTGGTCCGCGAGGCCGGACGGCGCGTCCTCAACATGCGTCACTTCGACGTGCAGTTGATCGGCGGCATGGTGCTGCACCAGGGGACGATCTCGGAAATGAAAACGGGCGAGGGCAAGACGCTGGTCGCGACTCTGCCCGTATATCTCAACGCGCTCAGCGGGCGCGGCGTGCACGTGGTTACGGTCAACGACTATTTGGCCAAACGCGACTCCGAATGGATGGGCCGGCTGTACCGGTTCCTCGGCCTGACGGTTGGCGTGATCGTGCACGACCTGGACGATGAAGAGCGGCGCGCTGCTTATGCGGCCGACGTCACCTATGGCACCAACAACGAGTTCGGCTTCGACTACCTGCGCGATAACATGAAGTTCGATATCCGGGATTGTGTGCAGCGCGGTCACAACTACGCGATTGTCGACGAAGTCGATTCCATCCTGATCGACGAAGCCCGCACGCCATTGATCATTTCGGGCGCCAGCGAAGAGTCTACCGACAAGTATTACAAGGTCAACCGCATCATCCCCAAACTGGAGAAGGGCGAGGAGATCGAAGGTCCTCCGGGCGAACCCGCGCAACTTACCGGCGACTTTGTGGTCGACGAGAAGCACCGCAACATCACGGTGACGGATGAAGGCTGGGTGAAGGTGGAGGGATTACTGGGGATTGGAAACATCGCCGATCCGGAGAACTGGCCGCTCAAGCATCACGTCGAGACTGCAATCAAAGCGCACGCGCTGTATCGCAAGGACGTGGAATACGTTATCAAAGATGGGGAAGTAATCATCGTCGATGAATTCACAGGACGCATGATGCCGGGGCGGCGCTGGTCCGACGGCCTGCACCAGGCGATTGAGGCGAAAGAAGGTGTGAAGATCGAACGCGAGAATCAGACTCTTGCGACGATTACGTTCCAGAATTACTTCCGCATGTTCAAGAAGCTGGCCGGCATGACGGGTACGGCGGAAACCGAAGCGGCTGAGTTCGACAAAATCTACAAGCTGGAAGTCGTGGTGATTCCGACCAACAAACAGATGCTGCGGTCGGAGCACCCTGACGTTGTTTACCGCACAGAAAAAGAGAAATACTTTGCCGCTGCCGATGAAATCGAAAAGCTTCACGCCAAGGGCCAGCCGGTGCTGGTCGGCACCACGTCGATTGAGAAATCTGAGCGTCTCTCGGAGTTGCTAAAGAAGAAAGGCCTCAAGGAACACGTCGTGCTGAACGCCAAGTTCCACGAGCGCGAAGCCGAAATCGTTGCTCAAGCCGGACGGAAGGGTAGGGTTACGATCGCGACGAACATGGCTGGTCGCGGTACCGACATCCTGCTCGGCGGCAATCCGGAGTTCATGGCCAAGCAGGAACTGGTGAAGAAGGGAATCGCGCAGCAGTTGCGCGTGGCACAAGGCAAAATCGAAGGCCCCCAGGAAGATGGGCAGACTTCCATCTTCTATTACAACGGCAATGAGTACATGGTTCCGACCGACAAGTGGACCGAAGCCTTCAATCGCTACAAGGAGCAAACGGACAAAGAACACGATGAAGTCACCGCGGTCGGCGGGTTGCACATTCTGGGTACGGAGCGCCATGAGTCGCGGCGCATCGACAACCAGTTGCGCGGGCGCGCCGGCCGCCAGGGCGATCCCGGGTCTTCGCGTTTCTACCTCGCGCTCGAAGATGACCTGATGCGCATCTTTGCGAAGGAGTGGGTCTCGACCCTATTGCAAAAGTTGGGGATGGAGGAGGGCGTGCCGATCGAGTCGAAGATGATTAGCCGCCGCATCGAGACGGCCCAGAAGGCCGTGGAAGGACAGCACTTCGAATCGCGCAAACATTTGCTCGAGTACGACGACGTAATGAACAAGCAGCGCGAGGCGGTGTATGGCTTGCGGCGCCGGCTGCTCGAAGGGACCGATCAGAAGGACCTTATTCTCGAAGATTACGTCTCGGCCATTCTTGGCGAGTTGCTGGAGCAGTACTGTCCGGCCAAGGCTCACGCCGCGGATTGGGATATCAAAGGATTGAAAGACGCGGTATTCACCCGCTTCGGCGTGGATTTCCTCGCAGAAGGCGTGAAGGCCGATACGCTGAACCGGCAGGAACTCGGCGATGCGGTTTTCGAGAAGCTCAAAGAGCGCTACGACGCGAAAGAGAAGCTCATCGGGCCAGATGCGATGCGCCATCACGAGCGCATGATCATGCTGAGCGTGATCGATCAGCAATGGAAAGATCACTTGCTCAGCATGGATCACCTGAAAGAAGGCATCGGGCTGCGCGGGTACGGGCAGCACGATCCGCTGGTCGAGTACAAGAAAGAATCCTTCGACATGTTCGAAGCGATGATGCAGCGCTTCCAGGAAGACACGGTTCGCTATCTGTACCTGATGCAGATTCTGGAGCGTCCGCCAGATGCGGGCGCGGGTGGTCCGCCTCCGAGCGCGCCGGTTGGGCAAGGGACGGGGCCGGGCACACCCGGACAACATGATGGAGATGGCAACGGAAAGCGCCCGTCGCGCATGGTGTCCACGTCCGCTGACGAACTCGAAGAAGCTTTTATGCGGCGCAAGCGCCGCGAACTCGAACAGGCCCGTATGGCCGGCGCAGGAGACGCGCAGCCCGTACAGCAAGTCGTCCGCGGACAGGAGAAGGTGGGGCGGAACGATCCTTGCCCTTGCGGATCAGGGAAGAAATATAAGAAGTGCCACGGCGCGTGAGTGCTGCGACGACGATTCGGGTGCCCCATCCTTGTCGCGTTTTTTGCGACAGGATGGGGTATTCGTGATTTTTCTTTCGGAGGGCACCCTCTCATTCCTTGACCGCGTCAAACGTCATCTCTTTGGCGGGACTGCGCGTTGCTTGCCTCCAGTCAGCGAACAGCGTCGCGTAATTCTTCGTGATGTAGTCTGCGGGAGAGACTCCCAGCTTCTTCGCGGTGGCATCAATCCACCGCGGCGGGCCTTCGATCTCGCAGAAGTTGCCGATCGGCGTTTCGTCGACGACTACCTGCCCCTTCTTATCGCTCCATTCGGCGCGGAATTTTTCGTAGCGAAATGATGGGGCGTATCCCAGCCGTCGCAAGATAGCATCCATCTTGTTTCCGTCAACGACACCCGTCTCCCACTCTACCCGGCTACTGTGTCGACCTTTTTTTCCACCGCTTTTATGCGTAAGCGTCCACGCCGAACCATACTTTCGCAGCCGCAACAGTTCTTTTCGCTTTCGCAATACTTCCCCCGGCAGGTCGTAGAGCGTATTCATCTCGTGGGTCCGACGCGTGACCACCCGGAATCCTGCGGCGCGTAATTTGCGGGCCAGACCCCGTAAATCCTTGACTCGAAATTTGATTTCGATTTCGCGCTGCATGAAGAAAAGTGTATTACGGCTGCGCAGCGCCAACCACTGGAGCAACGTGGATGCGGAAGTCAGGCCGGTTGAGTTTCTTCTCCCAGTCCACCGGTACGATTGGGCCTACTGCGAATACCCAGCTTACAGCGCCAAGCCATGAGACCGCTGCAGCGATCGCGAAGGCCCAATAGAACTGGCCGGTCCGACCGAGTATGTATCCCGTCAGCATGGGGGCAATCGCGCCGGCGAAGTTGCCCACGAAATTCTGCACTCCGGCCCACCGTCCCGACTACCCGCGGTCCGGCCAGAGTCTGGGTGACCGTCCAGCGGGTTCCTCCCGCCAGGCCGATGGAAAGGCCGGCCACCGACAGCACCCAGACGAAAATTGCGTCCGGTGCGACCACGGACGCGACCAGAGAAACTCCCAAGCCAGCGGATCCCGCGCCAAGCATTGTTTTGCGGACGCGGGTTGTAGAAGTTCCGGCGGCGATCCAGCGGTCGGAGATCTTCCCGCTGACCATGGCCGAAACCGCGAACAGCAAGAAGATCAATCCGCCCGTTCTGGCCATCTCATCCATCGAGTAATGGCGGCCTCGCCTGAGGTAGGAGGGGAGCCAGGTCACCAGGAAATAAAGGCAGTAGTTGATGCAGAATTGTCCCAGGCACGTGCCCCATGCCGAGCGTTGCCGCAAGATATCGAGAATGCGTACCTTGGCCTCTGACTCGGGTGCGGCAAGGCTTATCCGGCGCGGCATCCAAGCGAGCCACGGGATCAGCCAGAGGAGACTACCAGGCCCAGCGCGAGAAAAAAGGGCCGCCATCCAAAATGGCCCACCAAAGTTCCTCCGACCAGCATGCCCACCGCCGGTCCGAGCGCGAGGCCTGCGATAATCATTGCATTGGCACTGCCCCGGCGACTCTCATGGAAGTGCGTGCCCAGAATCTTAGAGTACGAGGGAAACGCCACCGACTCGCCGATCCCTAGAATTATGCGGATACAATCAAGGCGGCAAATCCATGGAGTACACCCGTCGCCGCCGTTGCGGCCGACCAGACAAAGAAGCCGGCCGCGAATACCCATTTCACATCGAAGCGGTCCACCAGCCACCCAGCGGGAATCTGCATGCAGCCGTAAGTCCAGAAAAACGCCGACAGCAGGGTGCCCAGTTGCAAATCTGAAAGGCGGAGTTCGCCCTTGATCAGGTCCGCCGCAATCGAGAGATTGCTGCGGTCAATGTAGTTGATGAGGACCGACAAACTTAATAGGAAAAGGACGCCTTTCATCCCGGCGCTACGTGGGGCATGCTGGGTGGAGGTGGCAGTCATGGTGACAAAACCGGACAATGCTACACCATCTTGCCCACTTCGTCCGCCATTTATATAGCTGGCAACGATAGCGATCAGATCTCGCAGATGTTCTGACAGTGGCCGGTGCTATGATTTTCGGCGATTTCAGAGCGCAACGTTGGAGGGAACATGAAGAATCTGTTTGAACGAGAGACAATCAACGAGGTCCTCGCGCGCATCGATAAACTTCAGCCCGCAACGCAACGGCAATGGGGAAAAATGGATGTTGCGCAGATGATGGCGCATTGTTCGGCGGCGCTGGATGTGGCCTGCGGACAGCTCAACCTGCCGCGCCTGTTCATCGGCAGGCTACTCGGGCCCTTCGTCAAGCCGATCTACACGAACGAGAAGCCATTCTCGCGGAACAGTCCCACCGACCCGAAACTCGTGGTGTCGGATCAACGGGACTTTCGGCGGGAGCAGGAGCAACTCAAGCTAAAGGTTCGGCAATTCCATGATGGCGGAGAAGGGCACTGTACCCGGCACCCGCATCCTTTTTTTGGCGCGCTTCCCCCGCAGGACTGGGCCCGCGGAATGTACAAGCACTTGGATCATCACTTGCGGCAATTCGGCGCGTGAGAGGCTGGGAGCACCGCGCTATGAAAAAGTGGGCAGCTTCACCAGATCATTCTTTGGGACAGACTCCAGGTGCCCCCCAGCCTTGCGCCACGCGGTCAAGCCGCCGACGATCACGAACGTGTTGAAACCTTTTTCCTGCAGTAGGTGCGCCACCCGGGCGCTGGTCGCTTCGCGCGCTCAAGTACAGTAGAGGTAAATGTCCTTGTCCTTCGGAAGATTTTTGATCTCCTCTTCAAGATTGTTGGGTTCAATGCGGATCGAACCTGCAATCCGCTCAGCACCAATGTCGTAGTAGCCGTGGCTGCGCACGTCCACGATCTGAACCCGGTTCGCCTGATCCGACGCCAGACGCGCGGCGAGTTCCTGGACTTGCACGCGCGGCATGATGCGATACTTCCTATACCTGCGGAATTGGACGGTGCGGTAGATCGCATAGACAACGAGTGCGGTGATCAGGATGACTTCCATGACCCGACCCGCCACGTGAAATCCTCTCAAAGTAACTGCCAGGAAATCACGCGAGACATATCCCACCAGCAGATAGGTCACGGTGTAGAGCAGCGCTCCGGCGAAGTCCAGACGCAAGAATTGCCAGAAACGCATCTTCATGCTCCCGGCCAGTGGCGCTGCCATGGTGTTGATCCCAGGTATGAACTTGGCGATGATCAGGGTGGTCTTGCCACGCTTGTAGAACGATTCGGCTGAGCGCAGAATGCAAGTCTCAGGGTTCATCGACATGCGGCAGAGGAACCCAAGCAGGGCCCATCCGGAGTAGCGTCCCAGCCAGAATTGCGCCGAGTCGCCGATCATGAGAGCAACCATTGCGGCAAGAAGAATAGCCGGACCCGACAAAGCGTGGGATGCGACCGCCGCGCCCGCCGCTACCAATGCAATCGCCGCGGGGAAGGGCAGGCCAAGCGCTTCGGCAAACAGCAAGCCGAACGTAAGGGCGTATCCCGACCGCGCCATGATGGAGAGCAAGTCGTTCATAGCATGTGATCAATGAGCCTTAATTCGCAGAACTGGGGGCCGGTGAACTTTGATTCTTCATTCACCGCAACGGTTCAGTATAAAGGATGTCAAGCGTTTTCTTTTCCCCATCATTATTGAGGTTCTAGCGCCTTTCCTTCTGAAAGGCTTGATTTCATTGGGTACATGAAGGTTCAGCCCAATTCCCCAAGAATGTTGGAAATTCCCCTAGCAGGGCGTTTAGTTGCTTTTGTGTACGCCGTGTGTACGTAGGTGTGTACGTCGGCTCCCAGTGTGGACGCTAGTTTGCAGCCGTCGCTCAGTTTCCCCGCCGCCCCGCCGCAGCACCGCTTGTATTTCTTACCGGAGCCGCAGGAACTTCACTGCTTACCGAACGGCTCCACAGGGAGGCGTCGTTGATGGTCGGCTCGCATGGGATTCCCACGCCGCAAGGATTTCTTCGTATGCCGTCTGAACGCGTACTCGTCAAGGGAGGTTCCGCACTCGATTCGTTGGAGCGCATAGGTTGCGAGGAATTGGTTCACGAGAATCGAATCGTTCAGCCCGTGTACCAAAGCCACCGCTGATGCTCGGGTTCCAATGCGCACGAGCGCCCGGAGAGCGAACTCACGAGCAGCCTCATCTTCCCCCTCCAGCACGATTGCCTAGGCGTAAGGTCGCGCTTCCCGCACGTCCATCTCTGCCAATTTGAGAGCGGCATCCGCCCGAGCGGATTCGGCCGCGGACGAATCTGCGGCTACTTCTAGAAGTACTTTCGAGGCATGCTGATGAACGATCCTGTCGTTGGGCGACCATCCTAAATGCCATTTGAGCCGCGACAACACGGAGCACGGGGTCAGCGTCATGATAGAAGGTCTCAAAGAGATGGGCGGCAGGTATCCCTTCCAGAAGTTGTGCAATGTGGCCAAAATAATCGGCAGAACTTCGTTGTTGCGGCGGCTCAGCGTAAACGGCGGCAATCATCTCCACGGCGAGTGCGGCCTTGTCTTCGCTGCTGCCGGGAGGAATCGTGGACAAGTATTGGCTTGCCGTGCCCAACGGTGGCAGGAGGATGGCAGTCTCCAATACAGGTGTGACGACTTCCGGGGCTGTTTCATTGCGCAGGAACAGAAGGTATCGGCTGTTCGGCCAAAATCTGCAAGTGGAGGGCCTATATAGTTGAGTGTGCCGGCAGGCGAGTGGAGACCAAACGACCTGAAAGTAATTGTCTGTGCGGTCCAATTGCCCTTATAAACCCGATCAACATCGGCCGCGATGAGAAGTTCTAGAACGGGTGTGCCCTCTATGACAGGTAGCCCACCGCTCGACACCACGTCCGAGACGGTAGCTGTGCATACAAGTTCAGCGGCATCCCAGCGAGCTTGAAGACTGCTGAGATATTTGAATGGCAGGTGCTCAGCTTGGCAACTAACGCAAGCTCCAAAAAGCGCGAATGTCAACGCAACTGCACGCACGGCTACAATTACTAGCACCGTAAACCCGCGGAAGCGTCCCGAATCCGCCCGGCAGGGCGACGAAGGCATCCGACAGATCGGACATCATGGCCTTGCGTTCGTGCATCGAGTGGACGACATGGAGTTTCGTGAGTCCCTTGTGCCCGACTTCCCGCGCCATAAGGTGTTCCCGGATGACTCCCTGCACCTCGCCGCCCGCTTTCAGCACAGCGTCCGCGATAATCCCCATCAGACCCACATTCCCGCCGCCGTACACCAATCCAATGTTCCTTCGCACCAATTCCGCAGCCGTTTCCTCAGCGGCATCTCGGTATTCCGGACGGCTACCTTCACTGGAGCCGCAGAAAACGCAGATTCGTTTCATGCAGCGATTCTAAATGTCGCTTCCTCTGCGTTCATGCTGCGCACCTTATTCATGCATGGTGTACCAGCGAACGCCAAAGCGACACGAACCTCGCTCTGCTACGATCATCTGTCTCTTCCACGCGCAAGGATGGCGCAATCAAAATGATTCGAAAAATTGCACTGCGATTAGCGGTCGCTGCGCTACTCGTGCTCATGGCATTGAATGCGTATCTTGCGATTAGCCGCTTGAGCCAGATTCAGAAGTCTGCCGCCCTCACGCTGGAAAGCTCTACGATCCAAGCCAACATCTCCGGTGTTTTGCAAGATTTGACGGATATGGAAACAGGTCAGCGCGGATACCTGCTAACCGGGGACTCTGATTACTTACTTCCCTACACGGACGGGAAGAACCGGATCGGGACCGATTTTGCCAGCCTTCGCGCCGGACTCGCCAATCGGACGGAACAGGAACGTTCAATCGAGTTGAAGCTTGAGTCTCTGGCTGCTTCCAAACAAGCTGAGATGGAGCGGACTATCAGTTTGCGCCAGCAGGGGTATCGCCACCGTGCATTCAAGATAATGGATACGAATGAAGGTCGGGACTACATGGATGGGGCTCGCAAGCTGTCGTCTTCCCTATCCTCTGCCGAGAGCAGCAGTTTTGCGCGATTCGACAAGGACAGCACTTCACGCCAAAGCAAGGCTTTGTCGGAGACCATTGTCGCCAATTCTTGTTTGCTCGTGCTGGCGGCATGTCTGTTTGGATTCATCCGCTACCACGGGTCCGTACTCGAAAAGGAAGCCGCCGAGAGCAGGCAGGCGCTCACTGTGCGAGATTCTGAGCTAGAAAGACTAACATCTGCCCTTTCCCATCAAGCCCGTTCGAAAATGGCTGACATCGAGACGGACGTCCGCCTTCTGCTGGAGGAATACGGGGGATTTCTGCCACGCCACGGCCATGAATGTGCCGAACATCTAAGGGAAACAGCGGCACAAATGGAGCGACTGAGGCAAGAGTTGCTGGGCCTACCCGGTTTCAACCAATCTGGTCAAAAAGCAGCTTGAAGGCTCAGAACTCAGTTAACGGTTGCGCTTCCGCAACACTTCTTGTACTTCTTCCCCGAACCACACGGACACGGATCATTCCGCCCGACCTTGGGAGCGTTGCGCTGAGCTTCAGGCACATGGACGCTCAGATCGGCTTCCTGTTGTGCTCTGAAATACTGATAGGCTCCCAAAAGGGCAGCCGAGGCTTTTACGTCCGAGCTGAGCGTGTGTCGTTACCTTCACAGGTATCGGATATGCTGTCCGCCTGACTACAGGCAATTGGCGGTACGAGGACTTGCACCTCGCTGGATTCGCAGCTTTGTCGGCTGCTCACCACTGCCCCACGGGCTCCCCGTTGACCATCGCCTCCTGGACGAAAAGCTCGGGCATGATCTCCCCGTTCAGGCGAAAGCGGAATTCTGATCGTGTGGTCAGATGTCCTCCATGAGAGTGAAAAAGGGGGAGGCGACGCACGACTGGCGGCTACTTCTTACGGTCGATCAGCAATTCGGGATCGGCGCTGTTGATGGACACCAAGCCGCCGTGCTCGTCGCGGGTCGTGTGGAACCGCTCGCTGGTGGTTCCCACGATTTGCTCGTGCTCGTCTTTGACGATGGCCTCATATGATCCGACGAATCCGCTCGTTACCGAGCCGATTATTCTGTTCTTCCCGTCCCTGACGTATTCCTTTTTCAGCACAAATCCTCCTTGGTTGTAACCGGAGTATACGCAGCACCTTCCGGAATTCACTACCTTCGGGTAGAAATCTAAATCTTCAGTAACATCACGTTAGTGTCCCGCGAAATCCGACACGTGGTTTGTATACTTTGATTGTGGAGCATGACTCAGAGTTACAGCGTATGATTCGTGCTCTTATCGAGAAGCAACAGAAGCTCCTGAGTTCAACTAATCCTTGGCAAGGCTTCGGCACACTCTGGACAGCCGCACTACTGGACGAGTACCTAGCGAAATGCACGGACGGCGAGATCGGCGATCTCATGCTCATAGTCCAAGATCGATTTCACCTCTTTGAGCCGGAGTTTGCCATCTGCCATCACGCTGGGCGAAAGCTGATGCTACCAAACGCAAAGGAGCAATTGACCAAATGAAGAAGGCGGCAATTTACGGGAGAGTGAGCACGAATGACCAGAACGTCGAGTCGCAGTTCTGCGACCTGCGCACCTTGGCGAAGGCTCGCGGATACGAAATCGTCGCTGAATACTCCGATACGATCAGCGGCACAAAAGCCAAGCGTCCCGAACTCGATCACCTTATGTCCGACGCCCGGCACGGGCGGTTCAACGTGGTGTTTGTTTGGGCCTTCGACCGGATGGCTCGCTCAGTAAAACACTTCCTCGAAGTTATGGACGAACTCAACGTCTGAACATCGGCTTCGTCAGCTTCCGCGAAAATGTAGATACAGATTCGGCGCTAGGACGCGCCCTTATCATCATCGTCGCTGCTGTGAACACTTCCCCGCAGACCATGCACTCCCTGAGGCTCATCGGGTTGTTCGGCAAGTCCCCGTTGGTGGAGAGCACGATAAAGGGCTTCCCTGCCAGTGCTACGTCATCCATCATCGTTAGCTATCTCCTATAGCCGGACTTGTTGCCCCAATTCTTCACCGGGGGACCGGACAGCGAGATGAGTACACCCGTTTGCCTCTTTCATTAGGCGGCAAACGGAAGCTCGGGAGATGTTGTGGCGCTTGGCCACTTGAGTCAGCGACATCCCACCGCGGCGATCTTCGACCACTTGCTCCCGATCTACATCTAGCCTCGCACGGCCATCTGACGCCCTTCGAGGCGCGCCCGGCGCATGCCAGCCCGAACCCTTTCAACGATCAGACTTCTTTCCAACTCGCTGACCATCCAGCGGGAGCGCAAGCCCAACGCCGCTCCCCTCCCTGTACGGGAGCCCGGTGGGCAATGCAGAAGCGCGGGATTTACGAACGCAATGAGTTTCGCTATTGTTGTTTCCTCCTCATCAAGCAAATTATTGGCACGTAATGCTTGGGTTATCCGCCGCAAGTTTGAGGCAAGCCGCATGTTGCTTATTGTGCCTCGCCGCTTCGCCCAGACTGGTCTCTGGAACGGAAGTTACCTCTGTGGGGTGATACACCGTAGGTGTAACGACAACGAGTGGTGCAGCAGCGGGTACAGGAGGCTCGAGGGCCACCGCAGGCTGAACCTGCTGCTGGACAGGTGCGGGCGCAGGCGCACTCTGAATTTGTGCTTGAACCTGATGCGATACAGTCTGGGGAATCGAGCCGCAAATTTCGCGGACGGACTTCTCGACTGTGCGCTGCTTGGTCGCTGTAATCATGTCTCCGTTGGCATCGAACAGGGATGCTCCGTCCACCTTGGCGAGAGCCGAAAGCGCAAGCCCGGACAAGCCGCCGAAGGCGAACATTGCGCTGCGTTTCCCGTTCTCTCGTCGAAACACCAGCACGAAATCCGCTCTTTCAATCTGGTTGGTCACCGTGATGTGGGGGCATATTTTAACGATGTCTGCTTGGATTTCAGTAGTGCGGGGGTCGTCGCCGCGCTGGATATTAGCGACCGCTGCGTTGCGGGTGGCTAAAAGGCTGGCTTGATCCATCGGCTTGTCGGTCACGTACACCCGAGGCCTGTCTTGGGCAAATCCCAAACTCGCAAACATCAATGAAACTGCAATTAGTGCGGTCTTCATTTTATGTTCTCCTCAGTTCCTACCACAGAACTTGAGAGACGGGGAGGACGCTGCCCGCTTTCCAAGCAATCTCGCGCCAATTTACTTCCTCCATCGGCAGTCCAGACCCCAGTGTATCGGTCAGAAGTTTGGCCAGTTTGTTATTGGACATCAATACCGTAGTATGGCTTTTCCGTCTGGATTATCGGAGAGGGGAGCTAAGTATATAGTTCCCCTTTTGTTGATTGGCTCGCCCACCCTGCATTCCATCAGCAAACCCAAGCACGACATAGTTACCGGGGATTTCATATCGTGGTGCCCAAAGTGTGGCGGAACAATGTTGCGAAGGTTAGAACCAAAGCCGAGCGCACCCGCCGATCCCAGATCGTCGGTTTATTGGCACCATTGGGCTTTTTCTGCACGATTGGGCAATTACGCAATTACAGTTGGCCGTATAGAGTTGGAGTCAGAATCAACAAGACTTCTGTTCAGCGGGTGGTCGGCTCCTGCTTAGTCAGTGCGGGACCAAATCGACGGATTTGACGATATATGGGGGCGCTACTCAATATGGTCAGCAACAAAGCTAATTGCGGTGAATGCGTGGCAGACGAGAGAGTGGGCAAGTTCTTCATGGTGATTTTCACCAATGGCGATCTTCCAGACAACCCCATGAGCCTGCGCGAATGCGTGGTTTGCGGCGAAGTGTTCACCCGTGAGCAGTCACGAGAGCATTATTATGTGCCGTGCCCGCCGTCATCGGAACAGCCCTTTGCCATCGTTTCAGGTCGAGGGTAGCTAACTTTCTACCCACCGTAGTTCGCCACAACTCGTATCACTTTCCCATACGCTGACAACTCCATAAACTCTGCCGTGTGCGTCTGCTTTTGATTTGTATAGGAGGGCACGACGCTGTTCATACCCCAAAGCACATCCTCAAGATGAAAGTGGAGTTCAGGGTAAGATTCCAGTCCACGCAAGAGAAGATCGGAGAGCATCCGGAAATCGGCGCGGCGATTACGAAGCTGGAGATGGCGCTGAATGATCTGGCGATACAGACTGGCGGGCTGCTGTAGCGCCGCGCATCGTGGCAAACGCATCCAACCGGGATCATGCTCGCAAACGGTTTACTCTCGCTGCGTTGACTTCGCCGATTGTGGGAGTTCAGCGTGCGCTGCGAGTTTTTTCAAGGCACCTAGCTGTTTGCCCGCGCATTCGTAACGCTTCCACTTTTCGGGTGCGCACACCCTGTATATCTCACCCGTCGGCATCACGATGGTTCCGGCGTCTTGCACTGGGCGCATATGTCGAACTCGGACTTGTTTTCATTGCCCATAGTGCTATGTTGTCACACCGCCGCACGGGAAGCGGTGATTTCACTCATGACCCCTAGTAATCAATGGTGCTGAGTCTGTTGGCGGCGAGTCTCCATTGTCCCCGCGAATCTTAATCGGAGAAATGTCCTGTGACAGCAAGGATGTACGTGGTCATAGATTTTTCCAGTCGGTCAGCGCCATCAACTCGTCCAAGATTTCCTGCAATCTTTGAAGCCGACGTGCGTGATCCCCTGCTGCGCTGTGTGGCTTCCTGCCGGGCTGCAAGTACAGTCGATTCGCTTCACTGATTTGCGCTATCTCGCCTCGCAAATTCGCGATCCGTTCTTTGACCGGATTCTGCATGCTCATGTGGGCAGCCCTCATTACTTCAGTGACCGGTGACCTACATCACAGGCGCACGCGGACGTGTCTTCCACAATGTACTAGATGCAGCAATGATGTTGAAGGTCGGCAACATCGAGCCGCACCATATTGACCACAGATTAGCCGAGGAGGAAGTTAGTAATGGCGGGACAAACAATTGCTGAACGCTTTTGCCAGACGACAAATTCAACCGCACGCCACATGCTGCAAGACGCGGCCGCAATGTTTGGCGCTCAATGTGTGGTCAGCGAACAAGTCGAAGAGACGCTAACCAGTGCAGAGGCAAAGCATATCATGCTGAGCATAGAGCGGCCCGCTTGTGCGAAATCTGACCCGGCTGTGGATGATCGCATCTTCGGGGGTCGGAATAGAAGGTAAGCTTCGGACTTGATTCGAAGACTACCGAATATACAGCGAGAAATGCTCGTGATCTTCGATGCGACACCCAGCGCGAACAAGCTCGAACCGAGGATAATCGCAACCCCGACACGGCGGAAATATCTTTCCCCTAATGCATATCACTTCATGTACTCCGGCGTGCGCCGGATCGTGCGTAACGGTATAGAGGCCCGAAGTGCGGACCTCATCTCCGGGCCGATACTTTTGCTTTTGCTCGGTGGCGAATCTGTGCATGGGCAGTCCCCTGAGAGGACTTGCTCCAAATGTAGGTTGGCTTCCTACAGTTGACAATGGCTCGAAGGTGGCAAGTCTCGCGCTATCCGTGCTAGAGAGGGCGTATCAGCGATCTGTTGACCAAGTGTCCCCTGCCTGAGAGGAATGCTGTTCGGCGCAGAGGGGAAGGTCAATTATATGAATAGAACCGGGAAAAAAGGTATTACAACTTCGCGTACTCGGCTTTGGCTTACCTCAGAATGGGAGTGTCGGGGTCGGCATGCTGCCGAAGTGGCAAAGACACTCACTGGGGCGGTTGGCTACGGTAGGTCAAGAACTTCTTTTGGCAATCCATTGCTGCGGAACGGATTTCTTGGAACTCGGTGGTGTGGTGCAATGGCGAAAACAGCGGATCGGAATCAAGAGCCGGATACGAGCAAAATCTGTCGTGGACTGCTTGACTGAGCAGTCCCAGTGCAACTTGATTCCGACCGCAGAAAGCTTCGATTTCCGCTGTCGTATATCGAATTTCAGGATCAGAAAGCGCAAAACCGTGAGCACGATTGGAAAGTTCGTTGATCTCTGACGAGGGGCGTTCCTGAAGGCAAGCCTCGGCTAGTCGTATTCTGGGATCGTCGGTAATTGTGCGAGCCTTCTCCAATGCGTCAGCATTCCTACCTCTACGAAGGAGACTTAACACTTCGTTACGTTTCGACCAATGCGAACCCGCGTCGAGGGCGAGGTACTCCATCTCACTTTGATAGTTTCCGTCCAGAAAAAATGTCATTGCACAGGAACGGAATGTATAGTTTCCGGGGTCAAGACCTAAAGCCGTGTCGCATTCGTGCTGGGCATGTGCCGAGTGTACGGAGTAATGGAAGGTTTCACTTCTTCCAATACTGCCTCGGGTGGGATTTCCTCAGTTTGTGTACGTACTGTGTACATGGTTGACGTAACCCCTTTGCTGTCAGCCATGCTAAAAGTTCAGTATAAACAAAGCCGGGCGAGGTCCGATGGACCTACGCCCGGCTCTTGTTGCACGAGGAGCGAGTCTCTCAGGAGGACATTCCTCGTTCAGGGTGAGCAAGACAGCGGCTTGCACTCGAAGTCTCTTCCGGCCCTGTCCGGGCCGGCGCGTCGAAAAACCAAGGCGCCTTTCGTCTAAAGCTTCGACTGAAGCCGCCGTCTCTCGTTGATGGTTCGTCCGCTACGGACAGGACCCTCAGCGACCTGCCTTTCTCAGGTGCCAAGGGGAGAGGATTGAGGTCGCAAGTTCCGCGCCCCATCACATGCCAGTGCGTCTCGTTAGCCTTCCGCTCTGGCGGACATTCCCAGCAACTGGACGCATTTTGAGATCGCGGGAGAAAAAAATCTGTAACAGCGGTCACCCTTGTTGGTGACCGCAGTCAATCGGGTTTGGAATGCCTTTCTGTGCTCTGGCGCACAGGCCAACCAAAGTTACTTATCTGTCGGAGTTGTCTCCTGACCGGAGCCGGTTTTCAGGCGAAGGGAAGGGATCTCGCGCGCAGCAGTTCCCCGCAGCCAGGAATATTGAAATTATTTCTCTCTGGCGACGACGAACTCGGGCGCCCAGAGCAAGGCGCGTTTGATCTCCGAATCCGGAAACGTGCAAATCGACTTTTGCGCCGATTCTGCATAGTGCGCGGCCTGCGCCGTAGCGACCTCCAGCGATCCGTAGCGCTGAAGGATCCCGAGAATCTCGGCGTGAGTTACGCCGTTGAACGCTCCGTGGAGCAGGACGGTTTCGATTTTGAATCGTTCCTTCGGCGTGCAGCGCTCCACCGCATGGATTACCGCCATGGTCGCCTTGCCTTCACGAAGATCGCTGGCCACAGGCTTGCCCAGCACATCCTCCGATGCGGTCAGGTCGAGCACATCATCGACAATCTGAAACGCCATGCCGAGATCGTGTCCGTACTGGCCCAGAGCTACTTCCTGCTCCTCGGTGGCGCCGCCGAGAATCGCTCCCAGTCGCATGCAAACCGAGAACAGGCACGCGGTCTTGCGGAAGATAAGATCGAAGTGCTCATCCAGCGTGATCAGCTTGCCCAGCTTTTCCATCTGCAGGAGTTCGCCTTCGACCATCTGCTGCGTCAGTTCGATCAGGGTGTCGAGAATGCGGAAGTTCCGCTCCTGCACCGCGATTTTGAAGGCCTGCATGTAGAGCCAGTCGCCGGCGAGCACGCACTTCGAATTTCCCCACTGGGTATTGGCTGCCGGACGGCCACGACGCGTCTTCGCCTCATCGATGATGTCGTCGTGCACCAACGTCGCAGTGTGAATGATTTCGACGACAGCGCCCAGTCGGACTGCGCCTTGCCCTTGGTAGTCGAGCAGTTTCGCGGAGAGCAGCAACAAAGCTGGCCGGATTCTTTTGCCTCCGCCGGCGCGCAGATATTCGCCAATCTCGGTGATGGCCTGAACGCCCGAGACCGTGTCGCGGCCGAACTCGTCCTCCAACGCGACGAGGTCCTCCCGCAACAGATCGAATACTTCTTTCCCGTTAATGGCGGTCGATGCGCTCAATCTCTCTGTGCTCTCTGTGTCCTCTGTGGTTAAGTTCGTGATCTAGTTCGTTCTGTAATTTGTAAATTGCAAGTCAATTCCGAAATCGTGCCCCTTCAGCAGTGCAATCGTTTCCTGCAGCGTGTCGCGATCTTTGCTGCTAATGCGTACCAAGTCGCCTTGAATTGACGCCTGTGCCTTTTTCTTCGAATCCTTTACCAGTTTTACGATCTCGCGGGCCTTCTCGATGGCAATGCCTTGCTGCATCGTGACGCGACGCTTGGCCGTTCCACCCGCGGCTGGCTCAACCGCGCCGTAGGTCAGTCCTTTCAGCGATACCCCACGCTTTACCAGTTTTTGCTGCAGGATGTCGTTTACGGCCTTGAGCTTATATTCGTCGGCGGAGTGCAACACGATCGCATCTTTTTCCAACTCGATATTCGACTTCGAATCTTTCAGGTCGAAGCGCGTATGAATCTCCTTAAGCGCCTGCTGGATGGCGTTTGAGACCTCGTTCAGATCGATCTTGCTGACGACGTCGAAACTGTTATCAGGCATACATTTCTAATCTTTCTGAAATTAAGGAATCTAACGTTTGAGAGTATCAGAAGCTAGGGTCTCAACGGGCGGGAACTTTGCTTTCAATCATTTCAGCCAATTCGAAAAAATTGTAGAAATTGCTGGAGGTCTGTTCGCCGACTGCCTCCATGGAGAGCCCGCGAAGCTCGCCCAATGTTCGCGCGGTTTCTTTGACGAAAGCTGGCTCGTTGCGCTTGCCACGGTGGGGAACCGGCGCCAGATAGGGCGAGTCAGTTTCGATGAGCATACGGTCGAGCGGAACCTCGAGGGCGGCGGCGCGAATCTGCTGCGCCTTAGGGAAAGTTAAATTTCCGGCGAAGGAAATCATGAAACCCATGTCGAGTGTGCGCTTGGCCTGGGCCCAGTTTCCAGTGAAACAGTGCAAAATGCCTCCCAGGCCGTGGGGCGCCCACTGGGTTTTGATCAAATCGAGGCAATCTTCCCATGCGTTGTCGCTGCCGTCCGACGGCCGGCAATGAATCACAATCGGAAGTTTCGCCGCCGACGCCAGTTCCATCTGTCTCGTAAATACCTGCTTCTGCGTCTCGCGCGGAGAATGATCGTAATAATAATCCAAGCCGATCTCGCCCCACGCGATCACCTTGGGATGCCGTGCTAGTCGCTCCATCTCGGCATATGCGTGATCGCAGGCCAGCCTCGCTTCGTGCGGATGGATCCCGATGGTTGCGTACATGAAAGAATGCTGGTCTGCGAGTCGAATCCCGGCATCGAGTGTTGGGGGACCATCGCCGTTGCCGATGGCCACCATCGTCCTCACTCCAGCCTCTCGAGCGCGGGCGATGACCTGGTCGCGATCCGCGTCAAACTGCTTGCCATCGAGATGTGCGTGAGAATCTACAAACATCGAACCTAGGACCTCAGACCTTAGTCCTCGTCTGACGTCCGAGGTCTGAGGTCGGTTTTCGTTATTTCAGTCGCGCCCCGACCGGCACGTCTTCGAGAAAGCTCGCTAGCACTGGCTTTCCGCCCTCGAGCGACGCCGCTACAATCATCCCATTGGATTCCAGGCCGCGCAGTTTTCGGGGAGCGAGGTTAGCCACAATCACCACCTTGCGACCAACCAGGGTCTCGGGCGCGTACGCTTCGGCAATCCCGGCCAGAACCTGGCGCACTTCCGTACCAATATCGATTTCCAAGCGTAGCAACTTGTCCGCCTTGGGTACTCGCTCGGCAACCTTCACCACGCCCACTCGAAGTTCAATCTTGGCGAAGTCGTCGATGGTAATCTTTCCTCCGTCGGTTGCTGCCGCAGGCGCAGTTGTCGTGGCGGCTGGCTGCGCCTTCACTGAAGTCTGTGTCGCAGGCGGCTGCGCTGCTGCTTCCTTCGACTCCTCAACCGCCGGACCTCGTTGCTGATCTTCCATCTGCTGCATCCTTTCGATTGCGCTTTTGTCGGCGCGGGGGAAAACCGGGCGCACATCGCCAAGTTTGGTTCCCAGCCGCAACTGTCCCCAAGCCAGATCGGCCAAGGCAAGTTTCTTGATGTCCCCGAGGCCCATCTGCTCCCAGATCTTGGCGGTTGCATCGGGCATGACCGGATGCGCTAGTGCGGTGGCAATCCGCAGCGCCTCCGCCGAGGTATAGAGCACCGTAGCCAGCCTGGCCCGGCTCTCATTGTCCTGCTTTTCCCCCAGCGACCAAGGTTCGTTCTCGACAATGTATTTGTCGACCGCCGCGACCAATCCCCACGCGGTTTCCAGCGCGCGCGAAAACTGGAATTGATCAAACAACGTTCCGAACTCGCGAATCGCCTTTCGTGCAGTCTCCGCAATTGCATCATCGGCAGGAGTTTTCGCCGCCGAATGCGACGGATATGGCACCTCGCCCTTGAAGTACCGGTTAATCATGGTTAACGTGCGACTGGCTAGATTTCCCAGTCCGTTCGCGAGGTCGGAGTTGTAGCGTTGCACCAAAGCGTCGAATGAGAACGAACCATCCTGCCCAAAAACGACCTCACGCAGCAGAAAATAGCGCAACGCATCCGCACCCAGCACGTCGAGAATCGTCTCGGTGCGCACAATGTTGCCGCGCGATTTCGACATTTTGCTCTCTTCAAACAGAAGCCAGCCGTGCGCCACGATCGCCTTGGGCAACGCCAAGCCCGCGGCGAGAAGGAATGCCGGCCAGTAGACGCAATGGAAGCGAACGATTTCCTTGCCAATCATGTGCACGTCGGCGGGCCAGTACTTCTTGAAGGCTTCTTGCGCACCCGCATGACTCGATCCATAGCCGATGGCGGTGATGTAGTTGGCCAGCGCGTCCAGCCAGACATAAATCACGTGCTTGGGATCGTCAGGTACAGGAATGCCCCACGAAAATGTCGACCGGCTGATCGACAGGTCGCGCAGGCCCGAACGCACAAATGAAATCACCTCATTGCGCCGAGTCTCGGGACGGACGAACTCCGGATTCGCATAAAGCTCCAGCAGTTTGTCCTGAAAGGCTGAGAGTTTGAAGAAGTAATTCTCTTCGTGCACGGTCTCGGTGATGCGTCCGCAAGTGGGACAGGGATCCCCGGGTTGCGCGCCATCGACATAAAGTTCGTCGGAGACGCAGTATTGTCCGGTGTAGGTGCCCTTGTAAATGTAGCCATTGTCGCGAATGCGGCGGAACAGTTCCTGCACCCGCTTCTTGTGGCGCTCTTCCGTGGTGCGGATGAAGTCGTCGTTCGAGATGCCCATCCGCTGCCAGAGCTTGCGAAATTCCGATGAAATCTCATCCGCGTACTGCTGCGGCGTTTTGCCGGCAGTCTGCGCCGCGCGTTCAATCTTCTGGCCGTGCTCGTCAGTGCCGGTCAGGAAAAAAGTGTCGGCGCCTAGCAGGCGTTGCCGTCGCGCAATCGTGTCGCAGGCGATCGTGGTGTAGGCATGGCCAATGTGTGGCCGCGCGTTCACGTAGTAAATCGGGGTCGTGATGTAGAACTTTCTGGCTCATGCGGACGCGATCTTGGTCCTTGGTTTTTGCGCAAAAATGTAGGCTCGATGGCTCTGGTACTCAACTTCGGGCGCGTAGGGTTCGCGCTCGACAATTTCCTCAATCTCAAATCCCGCGCTGCGAATGTAGCCCGCTACAGTTCCCACGCGGTAGAAGTGGAATTCGAGAGCGGCGCCGGAGTCCCAAAGATCTTCGACCTGTGAGGTGTCTTCGCCGATGTGGAAGCTGAGCAATAGCTGGCCACCGGGCAAGAGCACCCGAAACATCTCCCGCAGGGCCTGAACCAGATCGCGCGTTGGCAGATTAACGATCGCGTAAAGTGCGGCGATGCCAGCCCAGGTGTTGTCGTTCACGGGGAGTGCTCGCATGTCTCCTTGGTTGAAGACGATGTCCGGATTCAATTGCCGGGCTCGCTCCACCATTCTCAGTGACAAATCCATGCCACAAACCTGAATCCTGCATTGGCGGAGATAGCGCGCGATGTGTCCGGGCCCACAACCAAGATCGCACGCAACGCCGGCGTCGCGTACGCTCTCCGCGAAACGGTCGAGCAAGCGACAGTCCAGCGGCTTATGCTGCAACTCGTCGGAGAGGCGCCGGGCATACTCGTCCGCGACCAAGTCATAGCCCGCTCGAACGTCGCTGATCTTCTCGTGGATCATCTGTGTGTAAATCGAATCCTATTTTCGATTACTGCTGGTGTAGGCCCGCGTGGCTTCCTGGATCACCGTCTTCAGCGGCACGTGTTGCTCAGTTGCGATACGCCGGCAGTCTTCATACTCCGGAGCGTAGTTGGTGACCGTTCCGTTCATGCTGGCAATCTTGATGCGAACCTCACCCCAGGGAGTGCGTACGTTCTCCCACCGGCGCGCCAGAGTCTGCCGCATTTCATCGCGCCGTCGCACACCCAGCGTGGTGGTTTCGGTGAAGATCAACTGGGTCAGCTTGCCGGCATCCTCGGCCTTACAGAGGACGGTGAGCAACATTCCAGGACGATTTTTCTTCATCTGCACTGGCATGCCGAACACGTCCAATGCGCCCTCTTCGAGCAGGCGATCCATCACATATCCGAATACTTGCGGATTCAAATCATCCAGATTCGCCTCCAGCACGGTCACAATTTCGGAAGCGGTCTTAGCGGCGAGCGTTGACGCGGATTCCCCCAGCGTCAATCGCACCACATTCGGAAGCCCCGGGACCTCGCGTGACCCGGCGCCGTAGCCGGACTTTTCAATTTTCATTTCGGGGAACGCGGTGAAGCGGCTGGCCAGCGTCTTCACGATGGCGGCTCCGGTGGGAGTGACCAACTCCGCCTGCACGCCCGACGAGTAGACGGGCGCGTCTTTCAGCAGTTCGACGGTCGCAGGAGCGGGTACGGGATAAGTGCCGTGCGCGCATTTCACCGATCCGCCGCCCAGGTTCAACGGCGAGCACACGATGTCAGCCACCCCCAACGATTCTGCTCCCACCGCCGCGCACACGATGTCGACCATCGCATCCACCGCGCCTACTTCGTGGAAATGCACCTTCTCGATGGAGGTGGCGTGAATCTTTGCCTCAGCGGTCCCCAACGCCTCAAAAATTGCGATGGTGGTCTTCTTCGCGGTTTCGCTGATCGCAGCCTTGCGGATGATCTCGCGAATCTCTCTCAATCCGCGCCCATGATCATGCTTGTGTGGCGCGGGCGCTCCCGCCCGCGAAGGTTCGGCCCCGGAAGCGTGTTCATGATGATGCTCGTGCTCATGCTCATGAGGATGGCCGTGCTCATGTGGAGCTTTCGCGGGCGTGGGCGCCCGCGCCACATCCTGCTTCGCCCAATATTCCTCGCGCGGGAGGTCTTTCTCGCCGTCCACCCAAACGTCCACTTTGGTCGCCGAGATGCCGCTGCGCACCACTCGCGAAATCTCCAGCCGTGCGCCCAGGTCAAGACTCGCTACGGTGTCTTGCAGCAGTCGCGGCGGAACTCCGGCGTCGATAAGCGCGCCCAGGAACATGTCGCCGCTTATACCGGAAAAACATTCAAGGTAGGCGATGCGCATATGAAAATCGTCGTTGGTCGTTAGTCGTTTGTCGTTGGGACCAACGACCCGAGACTAACGGCCAACGACGGAACTTTCATCATAGGGAACACGTTCTATCTCCGTCAAACGCGTGCCTGCCGCGGCTCTGGTAAAATCACTGTTCTTCAACAGCTTAGAGGGTCTTCTTGTATCGTCATTTGGAACATCGTCTCGCCCAGAGCGTGCTGGAGTGTCTGCAGCGTCGTTATCCTGACGCTAGCCTGCCCGGGGTGGTCGTCGAACAGCCTCCGAAGGTTGAACTCGGGGACTTTGCGATTCCCATCTTTCCCTTTGCCAAGCCGTTGCGCTCGGCCCCGCTGAAGATCGCCGAGGCCATCCGCGCAGATATCGTTGCCCTGGAGGGCATCGCCGAATTGCAGGTTGCTCCGCCCGGCTATCTCAACGTCAGGATCGACCGGGCATGGATGACGGCCGCTCTCGCCGCGGATCTGAAGCCGCCCGCCGAGATCCCCTCCGGCAAGATTCTGGTCGAGCACTCGAGCATCAATCCCAATAAGGCCGCGCACATCGGACATCTGCGCAACGCGATTCTCGGCGATACATTCGTCCGGCTTCTGCGCTCTGCCGGGAGGGAAGTTGATGTCCAGAACTATATCGACAATACGGGTGTACAGGTGGCCGATGTGGTCGTCGGTTTCACTCACATCGAGAAGAAATCTCGCGCGGAGATTGAAGCTCTGACCGGGCAGCCGCGTTTCGACTATTACTGCTGGGATCTTTATGCGCGAGTTTCGCGGTGGTACGCCGAGGACAAGCAGCATCTGCAGGTACGTCTGCAGACATTGCACGAGATCGAAGATGCCACGACGGAAACCGCAGCTATTGCCGAGTTGATCTCGGTGGCTGTGTTACGCCGCCATCTTGAGACTATGGACCGGCTCGACATCGAGTACGATTTCCTCCCACGCGAAAGCGAAATTCTGCACCTGCATTTTTGGGACGCAGCTTTCGTCAAGCTGAAGGAGAGCGGGGTGCTGACGTACGAGACCGAGGGCAAGAACAAAGGTTGCTGGGTGATGCGGCGGGCGGGTACAGCCAAAACAAATTCCACCACAGAGGGCGCTGGGGACACAGAGGAAGACAAAATCACGGAGGAAGATCAGAAGGTCATCGTCCGCTCCAACGGGACCGTTGGTTATGTGGGAAAGGACATCGCTTATCACATGTGGAAGTTCGGACTGTTGGGCCGCGACTTCGGCTACCGGAACTTCTACCGCTATCCCAATGGGCGCGATTGCTGGATTTCCACGGTGGACGGTGAGAAAGATCACCCGCACTTCGGCGACGTCGCCGAAATCTACAACGTCATCGATGCCCGGCAGTCGGAGGCGCAGAACACGGTCATCGAAGCCCTGCGCGGACTGGGCCATGGTGAGGCCGCCGAGCATTACACACACTTTTCCTACGAGATGGTCGCGCTAACCCCACGCTGCGCCGCGGAACTCGGTTACAACTTGAGCGAGGAAGACAAGTCGCGCTCCTACATCGAGGTAAGCGGGCGTAAGGGTTTTGGGGTCAAGGCCGACGATCTGCTCGATCAGCTCAATTTGTCCGCCAAGAAGGAAGTCGATTCGCGTCATCCCCAGCTTAGCGACTCCGAGCGCCAGCAAATCGCCACGCAGATTGCCATTGGAGCCCTGCGCTACTTCATGCTGAAATTCACCAAGCAGTCGGTGATCGCGTTTGACTTCAAGGAAGCGCTCAGCTTCGAAGGCGAGACTGGACCTTACGCACAGTATGCGGTCGTGCGGGCGACCAGCATCTTCCGCAAAGCTGTAGTCGATCCCGGGACTTTCTGCGCAGATGTTGCCGCCAACCTCTCGGCCGCCGATCTGGCGAATTATCTAAGCGGCGGGTCGGGCAACGAATTGTGGGAGCTCTGGCTTGCGTCTTCCAAAACGTCCTATGTGATCGACAAGTGCATTGCCACTACGGAGCCGGCGCACCTTGCCAAGCATGTTTTCCAGCTTGGGCAGCTCTTTAACACTTTCTACCACCGCCATCCCATCCTCAGCGAACCCGACGAGAAGCGGAAGCAATTTCTGCTGGCCACCGTCGCCGTGGTGCGCCGCGAGCTGATTCGCTGCCTGGCGGTCATGGGCATCACCGTTCCACCAGTCATGTAGAATGCCTGCCAATATTAGGCGGCGCTTGCGTCGCGCGAACAATGCACAATGCCCCGTCGTCCTATCACTGGCCCCGCCGCATCATCCTCGGTCTGCTCGCGTTCGGACTAATCCTCGCCATTGCCGGAGCGATCTACGAGCATATCTCTGAGGCACGCGACGGCCGCTTGAATTCCATGGATGGAATGCTCTTCGATGTTGGCGGATTTAAGATGCACATTAACTGTACGGGGAAGGGAGGTCCCGCGGTCATCCTAGAGTCCGGCCTCGGAGATACGTACCTTTCCTGGCGCAAAGTGCAGCCGCGGATCGCGCAATTCACCCGCGTGTGTTCCTACGATCGCGCCGGCATCGGCTACAGCGATTCCAGTTCGCGACCACGCACCAGCAAAGTGATGGCCGAAGAACTGCACGCGCTTTTGCGGGCGGCGGGATTTGCACCGCCCTACATTCTCGTCGGTCATTCGATGGGCGGATACAATGTTCGACTCTACGCCAGCCAGTATCGCCACGAGGTCGCGGGCATGGTGCTGGTCGACGCTTCCCATCCCGACCAGGAGAATCGTTTCCCTCTAGAGCTTAGGAATAGGGAGGGAACTTGGCTGCGCGAGGCCGAGTTTCTGGAATACGCCATGCCTTTCGGCATTCCCCGGCTGATGGGCTTGTGCGAGGAAGAGCCCACGCAACGCGCAGCCGAGTGCAACTTCCACAGCGCGCGCGAGGGTGTGGCAGAACTGAAGACGTTTCCTGAGAGCGCCTCCCAGACGGCGGCCACCGGTTCGCTGAGCGATATGCCTCTGGCTGTGCTGTCGCACGATCCGAATAAGCCGTCCGCCGATCTCCCGGCAGGATATCGCCAAGCCGACGAACGATGCTTGGGAAAGAATGCAAGAGGAATTAGCGCATCTCTCCACCCGAGGGACCCAGACGATTGCAAAAAACAGCGCGCACTATATTCAAATCGATCGTCCCGACGTGGTGATCGAAGCCGTCAGAAACGTGGTGGAACAGGCGCGTGTAGCGCAATCCGCACCCGCTTCCAAATAGAACTGATCTTCCGTAATCTGCTCTTGCTGACCTGGTTCGCTTAAACCTGCTACCCTTTTTTTCTCATCTTGAACTCAGCGCCTGGACGACAATCTGCTTCCGCACCTCAGGAGCGCATGATGCAATTACACGATCGGCCCGTAAATATCCTGACAACCCTTATTTTGTTGTGGGTTCTTGTTCTACCGCTCGCTCTACTGGCGCAAAACACATCATCGATCACTCAACCTCCGACTCCCGCTCATCGCCCGCGAATTGGTCTGGCCCTTAGCGGTGGCAGTGCGCTGGGCCTGGCCGAAATCGGCGTGCTCCAGTGGATGGAAGAGAACCACATCCCCGTAGATCGCATCGCTGGTACCAGCATGGGCAGCATCATTGGCGCAATGTATGCCACCGGCATGTCACCGGCCGAGATCCAGAAGTTTGCCGAAGAAATCGACTGGGATCAAGCCTTCCTTCCCGAGCCGGTTTATACCCAGATCTCTTACCGCCGGAAACAAGATCGGCGTGACTTCCTGATCAAGGCTCCACTTGGTTTGAAGCATGGGCTCCGAGGCCCCAACGGCTTCAATTCCGGTCAGGGCGTGGGACTGTTGCTCGATCGCATCGCCTTCCCCGAATCTGGCGTTGCCAGCTTTGATGATCTGCCCATTCCATTTCGTTGCGTCGCCACCGACATGCTGATCGGAGAAGGCGTCATACTGCGCGACGGCCCGTTAGCCCAGGCCGTGCGCGCCTCCATGGCCATTCCCGGCGTATTTACTCCGGTGGAAATCAACGGCCGCGTTTTGGCGGACGGCGGCATGGTGCAGAATATTCCCGTTGAAACCGTCCTCGAAATGCATGCGGACATCGTCATTGCGGTGGAGTTGCGCCTTCCGCCCGGAAATACCACCCAACTGGAGACGATCACCGGTGTGCTCAGTCGTGCGGTCGAGGTGATGATTACGCAGAATGAGGGGCACTCTCTGGCTTTAGCGAACGCTACGGTCCACATTGGGACCGGCGGCTACGACGTGGCGGATTATACGCATGTCAAGGGACTGGTCGAGCTCGGGTATAAAAGTGCGTCGGCCCAGTCTGCCGCTCTTCTGCCCTACGCAATTCAAGATCCAGCGGAGTGGCAGGACTATCTGGCGGCCCGCGCGGCGCGCAAACATCATCCGCCCGACAAGGTGGAACTCGTCGAAGTCACCGGCGCTGATTCTGATACAGACCGCAGGCTCGAGCAGCGGCTCAGCAAAATGCTGGAGGGGCCGCTCGATCTCTCGAAACTCGATACCCAGCTAACCCGCATCGCCGGGGAGGGCCAGTTCGACCAGTTGGGCTATGAGGGTTTTACGCAAAATGGAGTCCCCGCTCTGCGCGTTACTACGCACGACAAGTCGTATGGCCCGCCATTCGTGGACCTCGCCGTCAACGTAGATGGATCTGGAGTGGCGGCGTTCGATTTTTCCGCGGGCGCGCGAGTGACTTTCATGGATATAGCTCACCGCGGTGGCGAGTGGCGCAACGATCTTCTTTTCGGTTCCAGCAACCTGGCGGCGACTGAGTTCTACCAACCCTTGGGCCAGTCGCGATTTTTTGTCGCGCCCGTACGCGTTTGCCTCCAAGTTTGCGCGCAACTCATTCAGCGGCTTGTCTCGCATTGCGGTCTTCGGCGACGAGCGCGCGGGAGGCGGCTTCGACATTGGCTACGACTCCGGCCGCCGCAGCGAATTCCGCATCGGGTATGAGATTTTCGAGGGGAAGCTGAATCCCCTGATCGGCAGTGCAGGTCTGCCCATTGTCCATGGCAGCACCGGTGAATTTCGCGCGCGCTACGTGTGGGACGGACAGGACAGCCCCTCGGTGCCCAGCAGGGGAACTCGCGTGGTAGCAACCGTCTCGCGCGTTTTGCAAAGCCCGGGGCTGACCCATCCGATTGGCCAACTCGATGTGCAAACCTCCAGCTTTGTTCCGGTTGGACCAAAAACTTCGCTGTTCTTCAGCATTTCCGGCGGTACCACCTTCCGCGGTTCCGCCGGGCCGTTTCAAGTCTTTTCGCTCGGTGGCCCGTTCCGATTGGGAGCCTATCTTCCATATGAATTTCTGGGCAACCACTACGCTTATTCATCGCTCGGATTCCGCCGCGAACTCTACCGCCTGCCGGCGCTGGCGGGTCGAAAGATCTACTGGGGGGGATGGTATGAGGCCGGCACGGCTTTCGGGACGGCAACCGACGATCCGGGACCCGTTATAGTGCGCGGTACGTTCAATCTAGGGCTGATCGCAGACACGATCGTCGGTCCAATCGCGCTGGCAGGCAGCATCAGTCCCACCGGCCAGAGCCGGGTGAATTTCTCGATCGGGCGCCTGTTCTAACGCGAAGGCTCGTCACTGGTCAGTCCTTGGTTAGGGATGCCATATCGATCACGAACCGGTAACGCACATCGCGTTTTCAGAACGCGCTCATACGCTTCGTTGACCTTCTGAATGGGCACGACCTCAATGTCGCAGGCCACACCGTGCTTGCTGCAGAAGTCTAACATTTCTTGCGTCTCACGAATGCCACCGATCTGCGATCCCGCCAAACTACGCCGGCGTGCGGTCAAAGAAAAAGCTGCGATAGGAACGTCCTTCTCGGGAAGACCTACCACGACCATGGTTCCGTCGACCTTCAATAGGCCAGATATTGATTCCAGTCCATCTTTGCCGAAACGGTATTGATGACCAGGTCAAAGTAGTTCGCCAGCTTCGTGAAAGTCTCCGCTTCCGAGGTGGCGAGAAAGTGATCAGCGCCGAGGCGTTTTCCATCCGACTGCTTTTTCAAAGAGTGGCTTAGGACGGTGACCTCTGCGCCCAGAGCGTGGGCCAGTTTGACGCCCATGTGTCCGAGCCCTCCCAGACCAATGATGGCAACTTTTTTCCCGGGGCCCGCTTCCCAATGTCGCAGTGGCGAGTAGAGCGTGATTCCTGCACAGAGCAGAGGTGCGCAGGCATCGAGTGGCAAATTGGTGGGCATGCGCAACACATAATTCTCGTCGACTACGATTCTGTCGGAGTAACCGCCGTAGGTTGGCGTTCCCTCCTTGTCCCGAGCGTTGTAGGTCCATACCGTTTGCACGCTGCAGTATTGTTCCAGGCCTCTTTGACACTCGGCGCAGGTGCGACAGGAGTCGACGAAGCAACCGACGCCTACTTTGTCGCCCACTATGTGCTTTGTCACCTTGCTGCCGACGGCCGTCACTATACCGGCGATTTCGTGTCCCGGCACCATGGGGAAGATCGATTCTTCCTGGTAGTCGCTCCACTCGTCGCGCGTTTGATGAATATCGGAATGGCAGATTCCGCAGTACTTGATCTCAATGACGACATCGTGTTCCCGGGGCTCGCGTCGCTCGAATGAATAGGGCGCCAACAGCGCTCTGGCCGTCGTTGCCGCATAGCCTTTGCACTTGCTCATGATGCCTCTCTCTTTCCAAAAATATCGGACGAGTGACGATTCTATAGATGAGCGGTTTAACGATCGGTTTCAGAAACGAAAGAATTCCGGTGACCAAAGCGGCAGGTTCCCCAGTTCAGCGCAGATTGATATACTTCGCCCTCGGTCCATCTCACGCAAGCGGCACGGAGGAAAACTGGTGCGCTCGTACATTCTGCGTTTGGTCTTGCCCTTGTTGATTCCGATCTCTGCCACCGCACAACAGACCTCGCCTCAACCCGCCGCGAAACCGCTGTTCAAGCTCCAGGAAGTCATGATTCCGGTGCGCGACGGAGTTCGTTTGCAGACCGCGATCCTCACTCCTGTCGATCAGCTCGGGCCGCTGCCGATTTTATTTCGCCGTACGCCTTACGGCGTCCCTGAAAAAGCTCTCGAGCAGATGCCTTCCTCTCTCAAGGAATTCGCGCAGGATGGCTACATCTTCGTCATCCAGAATCTGCGCGGACGGTTCAAGTCGGAAGGCGTCTTCAACCTTTCTTCCTGGGTCGACCTGAAGGATCCCAAGGCCACCAACGAAACTACCGATGCGTACGATTCGATTGAGTGGCTGGTGAAAAATGTCCCCAACAACAACGGCAAGGTCGGGATGTTCGGAGTTTCCTACGATGGATTGACAACCGCGCTCACGCTCCTGCATCCGCATCCGGCGCTCATGGCGATCAGCGAGCAGGCCTCGCCGGTGGATCAATGGATGAACGACGACGACCATCGCTACGGTGCGCTGCGCGAGAGCTATGACTTTGAGTATGCGGTCATGGAGCAAGCTGACAAGAACAAGAACACGCACTTCGATTTTGAAACCTACGACACCTACCAGTGGTATCTCGACCTGGGGCCGCTTTCGAACATCAACGCGAAGTATCTTCACGGCTCTATTCCTTACTGGAACTCGAGCGTCGAGCATCCCGACTACGACGAGTTCTGGAAAAAAGAAGCGTGGGTCGAGCCAGCTTCACGCCTCGACCGTGCCTAATCTGAATGTTGCGGGATTTTGGGATCAGGAAGATCCTTGGGGGCCGTGGCAGATTTTTCGTCATGCCGAAGAGAACGATCCGCAGCACACGAATTTCATCGTCGCCGGCCCTGGTTTCACGGGGAATGGCAGACGCCCAAGGGAGACAGCATCGGAATCATCCCGTTCGGCGGCCACGAGACTGCCCGCGAATTTCGCGAGAATATCGAAGCGCCATTCTTTCGCTATTACCTGCACGGTCAGGGCGAGAAGCCCGAGTTGGCAGGCCAGCACTTTTCAGAGTGGATCGAATACCTGGCGTACCTACGCCGTGTGGCCTCCGAAGGAAGCGAAGCCGACGAAGTTTATATCTGCAAGCGGACGGAACTCTTTCATTTACTGCGCCGAGCCAGGCTAAGGCTGGGCCGGCCTTATCGCGAGTACGTTTCCGATCCAGCGAATCCCGTGCCTTATCGCCAGCGTCCCATTTCGCCCACGTATCCAGCGGGCGACTGGCGCACCTGGGAGGTGGCTGACCAGCGTTTTGTCGATCACCGGCCTGATGTCCTCTCGTTCGTCAGCGAGCCGCTCGACCACGATCTCACTGTCAGCGGCCCGTTGGCAGCGGATCTGTTCGCCTCGACTTCCGGAACCGACAGCGATTTCGTGGTCAAGTTAATCGACGTCTATCCGGAGAACGCCCAGAAGAACTCCTGGGCTCCCGAAGAGGGACCGAAGCCGGGGCAGTACGCCCAGTCTCTGAATGGCTACGAACTACCAGTCGCGATGGAAGTGCGGCGGGGCCGCTATCTTGCGAGCTACGAAGAGCCTTCTCCGCTGACGCGCGAACAAACCAACAGAATGGAACATTTCTCTGCGCGATCATGACCACGTTTTCCTGAAAGGGCCACCGCATCATGGTGCAGATTCAATCGACATGGTTTCCGGTAATCGACCGCAATCCGCAGAAGTTCGTGCCCGAGCATCTATCAAGCGGCAGTGTCCGATTTCGTTCCCGCGACGCAGCGGATTTATTGCTCCCCGGAGCTGCCTTCGCATCTCGTGCTGCCGGTCATGCCTTAATCAGTCGGGAGTTCGATCGCAAAAAAAGCAGCCCGGGAGATTTCCCGGGCCCTTATCCACCGCTGTCTACTTTCCGCCGGCCTTGCCGTGCTGCCCCAGCCACGACGCCAACTGCGGCTCCTGTTGCGACTTCAGATCCACGCAATTATTAATGCGTTCAATCGACTGTTTATAGGTACGCTCTGCCGCCGCGACCTTGTGCGCGGAAAAGAATTCCGTCACTTGGTCCCGCGATCCGGCATCACAGAAAACCCTGGTCGCCCCCACGACCTGTGCGCTGGCGAACGGTCCGCCCGCTTTTTCAATCTCAGGCCAGTGCTGGCGAACGAAATCCCATGCCAGTTGTTGGCCTGCCGGGTTTCCCATACACGCTGGTAACAATCCCCAGGGCATCCTGCGATCGCACGTCCGGTGAAATCGCGAAGTCCAGCGTGCGCTGCAGCAACTTCGGATCGCCGAACTCGAGGCAGCGCGGAGAAGTATATGTAGTACTCTTCCGGCGATTTTGGATTCTTCAAGCCAGCCATCACCTTGTCATAGAATCCGGCGTCGCCATTCAGCGCCGCTAGTCCCAAAGCAACGCCGGCCAGTTCGTGGTCGACCGATGCCGGATCTGCCAGAGCCTTGGTCTGCAATTTTGCGCGCTTGCTCCAGAGTTTCTGGATCGCGGGCATCTAACCCGAGCGCATTAAACAGCCGTGAGCGCAGGGTTCTCTGCTCGTCGCTCTCGCCGGGCTTGGATTCATATCCAACTTCTTTCATCGCCGGAGTCAGAAATTGGCGTAGCCACGCTACGATAGGCATCACGATCGCTGTCAGCTCACCACGTATTGGCCAATGTAATTGAGCCTTCCCAGCACATCTTCCAGCACCGCGCGGTTACGATCCGGTCTGCAGGCCCTGCGCAAAGGCGAGGTAGTCGCCGACGGGCTCTCGCCCAACGCGCACCGATGCCCAAATATCATTCTGCAATGCGATCCGCTCCGCCGGAGTCAACTTGGTCTCCGCATCGTTCGCCAGGGCCCGAACTGCGTCCGGCTGGTAGCCGGTGCGGTAGTACCCGGTCGCGCCGCATTGGTCAAGAACCCACGTTGAGCAGCCAGGCAGCGTGAAGGTCTCTTCTTTCTTGGTCATCAGTTCGCACTTCGCAGTCGTTGCCACTGGCCGAACCCTTCAGGCACAGAGGAATTTGCCAGAGTTGATCGTTGGCCGCTTCGAACTTCGTCCGGTCGAAGTAATAGCGCTGCTGCGCCAGCGTGACGCTCGTGGAATTGCCCGAGCATTGCGCCTTGACATTGATAATCGGAACGCCCGCCTGCTTTACCCACGTGGGCATGATCTTGTCAACAGGCTTTTTTGACGTTTTCGCCTGCGCGTCCCAGAAATCATCGGCCGTCGCATTCGCATACTGGTGCTGTTCAGATACGCATTTATGCCTGCGCGGAAAGTTTCTTCGCCGAGATAGGCTTCCAGCATGCGCAGCACCGAAGCTGCTTTGCCATAGGCGATTCCATCGAACAATTCTTGAATTTCTGCCGGAGTTTCGGCGGCCTGATGAATGGGACGAGTGTTGGCCAGCGAATCTACGTTGAGGGTTCCGCCTGCTTCCGCTCACATCGTCCAGATCAAAATTCCATTCCGGCTTCCACTGCTGAACTGGCTTGCTCGACATCCAGGTGGCAAACCCTTCGTTGAGCCACATGTCGTCCCACCATTTCATCGTCACCAGGTCGCCAAACCACATATGGGCGATCTCGTGCGCGGTGACGGACGCGATCGTTTTCTTGAGATCGACCGAGCCCTGCTTCTCGTTGATCAGCAAATACGCTTCGCGAAAAGTGATGCAGCCTATATTTTCCATGGCGCCTGCGGAAAAATCCGGCAGGCCGATCAGGTCCAGTTTCCCGTAGGGATACTTGATCCCGAAATACTTGTCGTAGTAGCTGACGATGTACTCAGCCGCATCGAGAGCGAACTTCCCCATGTCCTTCTTGCCCGGAGTGCTGTAGACGCGAATCGGAATGCCGTCCGCTGAGCCTTCGACATATTCGAAGTTGCCCACGACCAGCGCCGCCAGATACGACGACATCTTCGCCGTGGTGGCAAATTTCACAGTGTGCTTATCGCCCGGTCCGGGCGTATCGGACACCACCTTGTAATTGGAGATCGCGACCTGGCCCTTGTCCGCAACAGCCGTAATGTCGAAGGTCGCCTTGTAGTCGGGCTCGTCGAACGAAGGAAAGGCGCGCCGCGCGTCGGTCGCTTCAAATTGTGAGGCGGCATATTTGCGGCCCTTGATCGTCCTTGCCCAGATACAGTCCGCGCATTTCGTTATTCAGAATGCCCGTATAAGTAATGTGCACCGTGGCCGGTCCTGCGGCCAGCGGCTTCTCCACGCTCAGCACGACCATCTCCTTTCTCTTTTTCCGGCGTGACTTTGGCTTTTTGCGTCGGCGCCGCCGCTCGTAACGGTGACATCGTGGAAATCGATATCGACCGCGTTCAGCGTGATCTCGGAGGTCGGCTTCAGCAGCCGGATGGTAATGGTTTCGTCGCCTTCAAACCTGGCCTTTTCCAGATCGGGCGTGAAGGTGAGTTTGTAATTCTCCGGTCTCGCACCTCTGGCAACCGCTGGGCGGAAGCCAGCGAAAGTGTGAGCACGAGAAAGTGTTATCGCTGCAAAAATGCGCTTCATATTTATCCTAATCCTCAGGAAATGAACTCGAAATTTATTCTTAATCTCGGAATTTCTGCAGGAGTGGCCCAAAACGCAGACGCACTACTCGCTTTGCTTGGATACGGATATTATCTCGCGAAAGTTCATTCGCGTGACGCGACCGTTCCATTTAGAACCGTTGCCGCACAGTGATTGGCGCCGAACCAGTAAGGAATTTCGCGGTAGTCCGTGACTGAAAATATCGCCAGATCAGCGTCTTTGCCCGGCTTCGATGCTGCCCTTGCGGTCAGCCACGCGCAGAGCCCACGCGCCATTGATCGTCGACGCCGCGACCGCCTCCGCCGGGGACATCTTCATGTGGGTGCACGCCAGCGACATCGCCATCGGCATGCTGAGGGTCGGCGAGGTGCCGGGGTTATAGTCCGTCGCCAGGGCGACCGGCACACCGGCATCAATCAACCGCCGCGCGTTCGGATATTGTTTCAATCCCAGAAAATAATTTGCTCCCGGCACCAGCGTAGCCACCGTATTCCGCTTCGGCCAATTGCGGAAACGTCCTCTTCGTTCACGTGGTCCAAGTGGTCGAACGACGCCGGATTGAAACGCAAAAATGGCATCAGAGCGGTCTCCGAAAGCTGGCCCATGTGCGCGCGAACACTCAGCCCATGATTCTGCGCGGCTTCAAAGATCTGCTCGGTTTCCTTTGCAGTAAACGCGCCCTTGGTCGCAGAAAACGTCCACAAATTGGGCAAGCTTCCGCTTCGCCGCCCGGGGGATCATCTCCTTACAGACGATCTCAACATATTTTTGTGAGCAGCCTTGAAATTCTTTTGGGACGACATGGGCTCCAAGCAGGGTCGCGACCACGGTTCCCGGCCAACGGGAGGCGGCTTCTCGAATCGCCTCCAGAGACTTCAGTTCCGAATCAGCCGTCAGCCCGTAGCCCGACTTGGCTTCGACGGTGGTCGTGCCGTGCGCGGCCATTTCCTACAGCACTGTCACGACTTTCGTCGCCAGCGCGCGTCTTGGATGCCTTGCGAACACCGTCCAGGCTTGAGCGGATACCACCGCCTGCTGCCGCGATTTCCTCGTAGGAGGCGCCTTCAATGCGCTTCTCGAAATCCACCAGCCGCGGGCTGATGAAGACCGGGTGCGTGTGCGAATCGACGAAGCCGGGGAGCACAACTTTGCCCGTAGCAATCGATCTCGGTGACCTTGCTTGCGATTCTTTTTGAGCCAGGGATCGCGCAGCGCGTCTCTGGTCGTGCCGACGGAAACGATCTTGCCGCCGAGCACACAGCACCGCGCCGTCTTTGACGATGCCGAGTTCTTGCAGGTCCGTACCGCGGCGCGGGCCGGGTTTGCCGGAAGCAGCAGAAGCGTAAGAAGCTGGCCGACGTTGGCCAGCAGCAGCGGCGTCTGGATTTTCTGTACCGGTTTTCGAGCCGAAGTCACGCTAAAAGCAGTTTAGCAGCGATTGAGACAGGCTGGCCTTCGGAGATAGTTCGAATGTATGCAGGAACATTAAGGGGCCATGATTTGAGTGCGGATGGATGATTGATGGATGATTTATGTGGGGACAGCCGCCCTCGGCTGTCCGGTGGAGCCTAAGCTCCGCGCGTGTTTGGAAGTCGAGAAGTTCTGAGAGGCTTGGGTATTGAATCCGACTTGAATGTGGGCGAACGAGGACGCGGGAAAACCTAGCGAGCTTCCTCGCCTGGACAGCCGAGGGCGGCTGGTCCCCACATGGGTCAGTGGCCGAAGAAAGGTACTTCAGCTCCCCATCGGTACTTTCACGCCCGCCTTCTTCGCAAACTCTTTCGCTTCGTCGTATCCGGCGTCCGCGTGGCGGATGATGCCCATCCCCGGATCTGTGGTCAGCACGCGCTCGATGCGTTTCGCCATCTCATCGGTGCCGTCGGCCACGGTGACTTGTCCGGCATGCAGCGAATAGCCGATGCCGACGCCGCCGCCATTGTGAATCGAGACCCATGACGCGCCCGCTGCGGTATTCAACAGCGCATTGAGCAGCGGCCAGTCGGCAACCGCGTCGGAGCCGTCTTTCATGCTTTCGGTTTCGCGAAACGGAGATGCCACCGAGCCGCAATCGAGATGATCGCGGCCGATCACGATCGGGGCTTTGATCTTGCCCTTCTTCACCAGATCGTTCATGGCCAGTCCGAACTGTGCGCGCTCGCCATAGCCCAGCCAGCAGATGCGCGCCGGCAGGCCCTGAAACTTGATGCGCTTGCGCGCCAGATCAATCCAGCGCCGCAGGATGCGGTTCTCGGGGAACAACTCCAGACCAGATCGTCGGTGACGTGAATGTCGGAGGGTTCGCCCGACAGCGCCACCCAGCGGAACGGTCCGCGGCCTTCGCAAAACAGCGGGCGAATATATGCGGGCACGAATCCGGGGAAGTCGTAGGCATTCTTCACGCCGCGTTGGAAGGCGAACGTGCGAATGTTGTTTCCGTAGTCGAACGTGACTGAGCCCATCTTCTGCAGGCGCAACATGCCTTCCACGTGCCGCGCCATCGCATCGAGCGACTTTTCCTGATACGCCTTGCGGATCGCGTTGGCGCAGATCCAGCGCTTCGTTCGAAGGTCATGCCGTTGGGCACATATCCGTTCAGCGGATCGTGCGCCGACGTCTGGTCGGTCAAAATGTCGGGGACAACGCCGCGCTCGGCTAGTTCCGGAATGACGTCCGCGCAATTGCCGACCAGTCCGACCGAAACATTTTCTTTCTTGCGCACGGCATTCTTCAGAATGCGCAGGGCCTCATCGAGCGTTGTGACCATGAAGTCGCAGTAGCCAGTCTTCAGCCGCTTCTTGATGCGCTCGGGATCGACGTCGATTCCCAGGAACGCCGCGCCGGTCATGGTCGCGGCCAGGGGCTGAGCTCCGCCCATTCCGCCCATTCCGCCGCTGACGATCAATTTGCCCGCGAGATCGCCGCCAAAATGTTTCTCGCCCGCCGCCGAGAACGTCTCGAAGGTTCCCTGCACGATTCCCTGCGAGCCGATGTAAATCCAGGAACCGGCGGTCATCTGCCCGTACATCATCAGACCGGCGCGTTCCAGTTCGTTGAACTTCTCCCAGTTGGACCAATGGCCCACGAGATTCGAGTTGGCGATGAGCACGCGCGGCGCGTGATCGTGGGTCTTGAATACGCCGACGGGCTTGCCCGACTGCACCAGCAGAGTCTCGTCGTTCTCGAGATTCTTGAGGGTCGCGACGATGGCGCGATAAGCTTCCCAACTGCGCGCGGCGCGGCCCGTTCCGCCGTAGACCACGAGATCTCTGGGACGCTCGGCCGACCTCTTCGTCGAGGTTGTTCATGAGCATGCGCATGGCGGCTTCCTGCTGCCATCCTTTGCAGGTGATGGCGTTGCCGCGCGGCGCGCGAATGGATGTGGAGCCTGGATTTCCGTTTCGACGGGCATAGATAGATGTTACTTGCTCCGCCCAGCCACGTACAAGTTGCGCAGCGTCCACGGATAGCGACATATCTTCCCAGGACAGGCACGTGATATTCATGGATGAAAATTCGTTTTTTCGGGTCTAGAATCAGGGATACAAAACGGCCCGATTCTTGAACAAGCAGGAACAAGACTTCGCCCAGAGCGCCCTTCGCGAGGCCGTCCTAAAGAAAGGGAATAAGCCATGCGATTCTTGATCCCTTTTGCCGTTCTGAGTCTTATCCTCAGTCTTCTCGCCTCTCTGCCTCCCGTCCAACGGAAGCGCCTACCGGTTTTGACAACAAAAGCAACGGCGTCGACCGACGATGCGACTCATCAAGCCGATCAAACGAAATTCGAGGAAGTCGAGCAACTGAGCGATGGCCTCGGACCGCTCTATAACGCGCAGTCCTGCCGCGAATGCCACCAGAGTCCGGTTTCAGGCGCCGCCTCTCAGGTCTCGGAATTGCGCGTCGGCCATCAGGGGCCAGACGGACGCTTCCGCAATCCGGAAATTCCGATCGCTCACGGAGCCGAAGTGATCTCTGGCCGGTCTCTCGTGAATGATCGCGCTATTTGTCCGAACGCTGCTTTTCCTGACACGGAGATCCAAGAGCGAGTTCCAGAAACAGAGACGATCCGGACGTTTCGCCTTTCCGTGAATCTGTTGGGAGATGGCTTCGTCGAGGCGGTTGCCGATCAAACCCTCATCGATCTTGCCGAGCAACAATGCAAGTCTTCACATCAGAAAATCTGCGGACAGGTTCTTCAGGTCCCAATCGTAGAAGCGCCCGGACAGATGAGCGTAGGCAGGTTCGGTTGGAAAGACCAGCACGCGAGCCTGCTGTCGTTCGCCGGCGACGCTTACCTCAATGAGATGGGCATCACAAACCGCCTGCAACCGGATGAGGTGACCAAGCTTTGCAACACCGCTTCGGAGCCGAATGACACGCCAGGACCGGACGGCCTGTCCGACATTGATCACTTCGCCCGGTTTATTCGAGCCACGAAAGCTCCAGCGCGCGATTCCGAGCTCGCGGGCAGCGCGGTTGCAAAGAAGGGCAACGGATTATTTGACAAGATCGGTTGTGCGACTTGCCACGTCGAAACCTTGACCACTGCTCCCGCGGGAACGAAGATCAATGGCGGAACGTTTACGATTCCAGCCGCGCTCGGGTCAGTCACATTTCATCCGTATGGCGATTTCCTGATGCATGACGTCGGTACGGGCGACGGAATTCTGCAGGCGACCCGAGAGCATTACGGGAATAAAGTCTTTCAGATGATGTCGGGATATCTTTCGAAACAGGACTTCGAGAGCAGTCGCAACAAAATACGCACCGCGCCTTTATGGGGAGTTCGCTTGCGTCCGCGATTGATGCACGATGGCGCATCCCTGACGCTTCGCGACGCGATCCTGCGGCACCGCGGCGAGGCAAGCCATGTAAGTCAGCAATTTGAAAAACTGAAGAGAGAGGATCAGGAAGCCATCATCGAGTTCTTGAAGTCTCTATAAACCCCGGCGCTGCCGCTTGCTGGCGTCTTGGCAGTCACGCACGGCAACTCTCCCCCCATCTTTGCAGCGACCATGGAGTCGGCTAAATTCGGTACGGTCAGCATGCTAGACTCGGCCTTCTGTCTCGGGAGACTGATGTTGCATGAGTGATCTCTCTTTTCTTTCCGCGGTTGCGATGGCCCAGCAAATCCGCGAGAAGAAAATCTCACCGCTCGAACTTGCCGACGCTCATCTGGCGAAAATCGAAAGATTGAATCCGAAGTTGAACGCCTTCGTGCACGTTGACACGGAGCGGGTTCGCCGCGAAGCCGTGACGCCGAGGCTGCGGTGATGAGAGGAAGAACTCTCGGACCCCTGCACGGCGTTCCCGATCAGCATCAAGAGTTCGCTGGAAGTCGCAGGGCTGCGATGTGAGGCGGGCACGCGCCTTCGCGCTGGATTCGTCGCTACGCAAGATGCTCCGCTGGTCGCGCGGCTGCGCAACGCCGGCGCAATCGTGCTCGGCGTAACCAACACGCCGGAGTTTTTGATGGCCTGGGAGACCGACAATCTGCTCTACGGCCGCACCAACAGCCCGTGGGATCTCGAACGCACGCCTGGCGGTTCCAGCGGCGGTGAGGCGGCGGCGATCGCCGCGGGGATGTCTGCCGGCGGCGTGGGCAGCGACGGCGGCGGCTCCATCCGCGTGCCCGCGCACTTCAGCGGCATCTGCGGACTCAAACCCACGCCGGGACGCATTCCCTCGACCGGCCACTTTCCCGCCTCCGGCGGCCCGTTCGCGTTGATCGGCGTGGTCGGCCCCATGGCGCGCACGGTGGCCGACTGTAAAGGCTTGTTCGAAGTGATGCAAGGTCCGGATGACGGCGACACTTGCGCGGCACCCGTGCCGCTAGCGCTGGCCGAAGCGAACGACGAAGTCAGAAAGTTGCGCATCGGATATTTCGAGGACGACGGCCGCACGCCCGTCACTGCGGAAACTCGCACTGCCGTACGAACCGCCGCCGAAGCGCTGCTGGCGCAGGATTTCAGGTCGAACCATTTCGTCCCGAAGGTCTTGGAGGAAGCGCGAGTGCTCTGGAAGAAGTTCTTCGTCACAACTGGCGGAATGCTGATCGGCCCGATGTTCCACGGACGTGAGCACGACCTGAGCCCGATCCTGAAGCAGTTTCTGGAATGGTCGGCGGCGGAGCCAGCGCTCACCGGCGAGACCTTGCTTGATGCATGGATTCGGCCGCGACGTTTTGCGCGCGAAGTTTCTCGCGCAAATGCGGAAGTATCCCATCCTGCTGTGCCCGGCGGCCGCGATCCCTGCCTTTCGCCACGGAGAACGCAGTTGGAAGATCGAAGGCAAGACGGTGACTACCTCGACGCCTGGAGTTATACAGAGTGGTTCAATCTCTTGGGCAATCCCGCCGCCGTGGTTCCGGTGAGCCATTCCGCGGAAGGCTTGCCGATCGGCGTGCAGATCGTCGGCCGTCCATGGGAAGAAGAACAGGTGCTATCCGTCGCGGCGGCGCTGGAAGCGGAGTGCAGATGCGTGGAAGTCCCGCCGATCCGCTAGCATTCCGCAGTCGCGCCTCGCTAGTATTTTTATATTATTCCGTCCGAAGTTGAGCTCTGTATAACTTTATCTGCGCGGGATTTCAGCCACTGTGGGGCTGATTTCGCTCTCGTAGCTTTCCAACTCGTTCGCACATGCGGGAAATGCCAAACATCCGGGGATTCGTCGGTCGAGCTTTGTCTTGGCTGGTGCTTTTTCTGGCCATCTCGGCCGCCTATCTCTACACATTTCCTCAGCCAACATCTTCTATGCGGGCGTGGTCCTGCTGCACGCTGCCGGGGGCGTGCTCGCTGCAATTCTTCTCGTCCCTGCTCTTCCGGCTTCCTGCGCACGGAAGCCTTTCCTCCCGAGCAGGCTGGCTGCTGATCGCTGCCGGCGCGGTAGTTGGACTCATCCTGATAAAGACCGGAACTCCGCGCACGGAGTGGAACAAGCTCTATCTCCACATCGTGATCTCACTGGCGGGGTCGGCCTGCTGGTTGCTGGATGGCTGGGTCAGCCGCGCATCGTCGCGAATCCAGCGTCGGGTGCGACTGCGGTGCGCGCTGCGATCTGTCTGGCTGCTGCTGGCCGGTAATCGGCTACGGTGCGCGCTACGTGCGCGAAAGCTGGCAGACGCGCAACCGCATCCAGAACCCGACCATGCCTCCCGACACAATGAATGGCGAAGGCGATGGCCCCGAGGGCTGCGTTCTTCCCCAGTTCGGCGCAGGTTTACGGCAAGCAGAAAATTCCCAGCAAGTTTTTCATGGAGTCCGACTCCTGCAAGCGCTGCCACGAAGACATCTACAACCAGTGGTTCAGTTCAGCCCACCACTTTTCGTCGTTCAACAATCAGTGGTATCGCAAGTCGATCGAGTACATGCAGGACACGATCGGCACCAAGCCCTCGAAGTGGTGCGGAGGATGCCACGATCCCGCGGTGCTCTACGCCGGAATGATGGACACGCCGATCAAGCAGATCGTGCATCGCCCGGAAGCGCAGGCGGGCTTGGGCTGCATGATGTGCCACTCCATCGCCAACGTGAAGAGCACGATGGGGCAGGGCGATTTTTATCTGGAATATCCCAAACTGCACGAACTGGCCGCAACGCAAGAATCCGGTGGCGCGCGCGCTGCATGATTTCCTGATCAAGCTGAATCCCGAGCCGCACCGGCGCGTGTTCCTGAAGCCTTTCATGCGCGACCAGACGGCGGAGTTCTGCTCCTCCTGCCACAAGGTTCACCTCGACGTTCCGGTGAACCACTACCGCTGGTTCCGCGGCTTCAACGAATATGACAACTGGCAGGCCAGCGGAGTTTCCGGCCAGGGAGCGCGTTCGTTCTACTATCCGCCCAAGCCGCAGCAGTGCGCCGATTGCCACATGCCCGCGGAAGCCTCGAAGGATGCGGGCAACATCAACGGCTTCGTGCACTCGCATCGCTTTCCCGGCGGCCAACACCGCGGTGCCGACCGCGAACGAAGATGCGCCGCAGCTCAAGCTGACCGAAGACTTCCTGAAGAACGGCGCGCTGACAGTCGATATTTTCGCGCTGTCTCCGGCGCAGGCTCCGCTGAAGCCGGGCGCGGCCACGCAGTCGGAACTCTCCACGACGTTCGCCGTCGGCGAAGAAGCCGAAAGCAAGAGTGACCGCCGAGACCGGTGGAGAGGCCGCTCCGATCACTGCTCCGCTGAACCGCGTGCAGCCGCCGTTGCGCCGCGGCGATACCGTGCGCGTCGACGTGGTCGTGCGCACGAAGAAAGTCGGGCACTTCTTCCCCGGCGGCACCGTCGATGCCTACGACACGTGGCTCGAACTGAAGGGCACCGACGACAAGGGCCAGACGATCTTCTGGAGCGGCATGGTCGAGGACAACGGCCACGGCCCGGTCGAAAAGGGCGCGCATTTTTATCGTTCGTTGCAGATCGATGCCCACGGCAATCCCATCAACAAGCGCAACGCCTGGGCGACGCGCGCGGTGGTGTATGTGCGGCTGATCCCGCCGGGCGCGGCCGACACCGTGCACTACCGCATGCTCATTCCGGAAAATGCCGGCAACAAGATCACGCTGCATGCGCGGCTCTGCTACCGGAAGTTTTCGTGGTACGGCACGCAGGAAGCTTTTGCGGGGCTGCCCGATCCGGCCAAGCCCAATGCGGTTGCGCCGGACTACGACGACCGTCCGACCGTCTTTACGGCGTCGCTGAGCGGAGTCTCCGCGAAGGAAGAAAAGATTCCCGACCTGCCCATCGTCGCCATTGCCGAGAACGAAGTCACGCTTCCCGTGGTCGCGCACAACGCGCCCGCGGCCGAGCCGAAGACGATCGTCCGCAAAGAAGAGTGGCAGCGCTGGAACGACTACGGCATCGGCTTGTTCCTGCAGGGAGACCTGAAGGGCGCGGCCGCAGCTTTCGAGAAAGTGACCGAAGCCGATCCCAACAATCCCGACGGCTGGGTCAACATTGGCCGCTGCGCGGTGCAGGAGGGCGACATGGCGCGCGCCCGCACCGTGCTCGAGAAGGCTCTGGCCTTGTCTCCGAACCTGGCCCGCGCCAATTTCTTCTACGCCAAAGTTCTGCGCGCCGACGGCAACTACGAGGGCGCGGCCTCGCGCTTGCGGAGCGTGCTGGCGCAATATCCGCGCGATCGCGTCGCGCTCAACGATCTGGGCCGCGTTCTGTTCCTGCAGCGCAAGTATGACGAGGCGGTGAAGGTTCTGCAATCCGTGCTGGCGATCGATCCCGAAGACCTGCAGGCGCACTACAACCTGATGCTCTGCTACAACGGCCTGGGCAACGAAAAGCTGGCCAAGGAACATCAGGCGCGCTACATGCGCTTCAAGGCCGACGAATCGTCGCAGGCCATCACCGGCCCCTACCGCCAGCTTCATCCCGAAGACAACAACGAGCGCCAGTCAGTGCACGAACACGTTTCGGTGCCGCTGCCAGTCTCTCAGCCACGAACCACATGTAGGGACGGCCGCCTCGGCTGTCCGGCCGGGCAAAGCCCGGCCGCGTGTCTTCTGCCGGAGCCTCCAGATAGATGTTCTTTCGAACGAATTCACCACTCAGAGCACTGAGACACGAGAAGATCTCCGATCTTCTTTCTGGCTTTCTCCGTGCCTCTGTGTCTCTGTGGTTAATGCTTCTTCTGCGTCAGCGCGCAGCCGCCCAGAGCAGATTCACTTCCGCGACATCACCGCCCAGGCCGGAATCCACTTCACCCACAACAACGGCGCCTTCGGAAAGAAGTGGCTGCCGGAAACCATGGGCCCGGGCTGCGCCTTCATCGACTACGACAACGACGGATATCCCGACATCATCCTGATCAACGGCGACGATTTTCCCGGACACCCCCACGCCGGCGCGACCACGCTGAAGCTTTACCACAACAACCACAACGGCACGTTCACCGACGTCACGCGCAAAGCCGGACTCGCCGTGCCTATGTTCGGATTCGGCGTGGCCGTCGGCGACTACGACAACGACGGCTTCGACGATCATCTTCATCACCGCGCTGGGCCAGAGCCATCTCTTCCACAACAACGGCAACGGCACATTCACCGAAGTCACCAAGTCCGCGGGAATGTGGGGGCCGAGCGAATTCTCGACCAGCGCCGCCTGGGTGGACTACGACCGCGACGGCAAACTCGATCTCGTCGTCGCAAACTACGTGCAGTGGAGCGAGCAGGCCGATCTCTACTGCACGCTCGACGGCGCGCACAAGTCCTACTGCACGCCGGAATCGTACAAAGGCACGTCGGTGCGGCTGTGGCACAACCTGGGCGGCGGCAAGTTTGAAGACGCCACGCAGAAAGCCGGGCTGGGCGATCCCACGTCGAAGAGCCTGGGCATCGCGATTCTCGACTACAACGGCGACGGATGGCCCGACATCCTGATCGCCAACGACACGCAGCCCAACAAGCTTTACCTCAACAAGAAAGACGGAACGTTCGAGGAGCGCGGCGTCGCGGCCGGAATCGGCTTCAGCGAGGACGGCATTGCGCGCGCGGGCATGGGCGCGGACGCGGCCGACTACGATCGCAGCGGCCACGCCAGCCTCATCATCAGCAACTTCGCCAACCAGATGGTCTCGCTCTATCACAACGAGGGCAACGGCCTGTTCGTTGACGAAGCGCCGCAGTCGGAAGTCGGCCGCGCCACGCTGGTCACGCTGGGCTTCGGCTGTTTCTTTTTCGATTACGACAACGACGGCTGGCCGGATATTTTCGTCGCCGACGGCCACATCGAAGATCAGATCGAGCGCGTGCAGAAGCGCGTGAGCTATGCCGAGCCTGCCGCATCTGTTCCGCAATCTTGGTGGCGGAAAGTTCACCGAAGTCACCGCGCAGATGGGCAAGTGCCTTTGCCGCGCCGAAAGTGGCGCGGGCCGCGGCTTATGCCGACATCGACAACGACGGCTTCCTCGACGTTTTGCTCACCACCAATGCGGGGCCGGCATACTTGTTCCACAACGAAGGGGGACGAACTCACAGCCTGCGCATCAAGTTGGTGGGCACGAAATCGAATCGCGACGGCATCGGCGCGGTCGTCCGCGTGAGCGGCAGGGAGCGACAAGCAGTGGAAGATGCTGCGCTCCGGTTCGAGTTACCTGGCGCAGAGCGAACTGGTGCTGACCTTCGGCCTGGGCGCGCAAACAAAAGCCGACAGCGTCGAGATTCAATGGCCCAGCGGGCAGGTCGACAAGCTCGCAAACGTCAACGCCGGCCAGACCGTCACCGTGCAGGAAGGGAAGGGCGTGATCGCCAGCCGCCTCTATAACAAGGCACAGAGTCCCCGCGCGATGACGGCGAAGGCTGCTGGGAAATAGACTCAACGTTCCCACGGACCGAGGCAGCGAAGGAACTAACTGGGAAGGGACGACTTCCAGTCGTGCCAATCAGCCTTCCGAGAAGAGTCCGGCTTCAGTGCCGAGGTTCGCTCTGTGGTTAAATCGTTAGCGAAATGAATCTGCGAATTTCTGCTGCTCTCGTCGCCACGCTGCTGGCTGCCTTCGGCCTGCTTACTCCGGAGTCAAAACCCAATCCGATCGAAGCCGCCCGCCTGAACAATCTCGGCTGTGCCTACATGAACCAGCAGCTTTTCGAAAAGGGATTGAAGGCGTTTCAGCAGGCGTGCGCAGGCCGATCCCAAGCTGGCGATCGCGCGGTTGAACGAGGGCGTCGCCTACCTGAACCTGCAGAAAGTGGACGAGGCCAAGGCCGCATTCGAAGATGCGCTCAAGCAGGATCCGAAGAGTCCGAACGCGTGGTACGGCCTTGGGCTGCTGGCCAAGAACACAGGCGACGCGCAGGCCGCGATTGACGCGTTCAAGCGCGTCATCGAGATCGACCCGAACGACGCCGACACCTGGTATTTTCTCGGCACGGCGTACGTGCAGGCCAAGCAGTTTCCGCAGGCCATTGAGGCCTTCGAGCACGCGCTGAAAATCAACCCGCTGCACGCCTCGGCGGAATTCGGATTGTCGCGCGCCTACCAGCAATCCGCCGACGTCGACCATGCCCGCGAGCACCTGAAGAAATTCCAGTACATCACGCAAAACAAAATCGGCGCGCCCATGAGCCTGGCCTACGGCGAGCAGGGCCAGTACTCGCGCGCCGTGGAGTCGCCGCAGGCGGCGTTGAAAGCGCCGGCGCAGATCAAGGTGCGGTTTGTGGATGTGACGAAGGAAGCGGGGATTGTCACAAGGCGGCCGCTGGCAGTTCCGACGATTTGGCAGGGTCTTTAGGTCCTGGCGCGTGTTTCTTCGACTATGACGGCGAAGGCAGGATCGACATCTTCGTCGCGGATAACGGCCCAGCAAGGCGGCCTCGGTCTGTATCACAATCTGGGCAAGGAAAGTTTGAAGACGTCACAAAGCAAGCTGGTCTCGACCCGACGTTGCACGCTATCGGCTGTACCGCGGGCGACTACGACAACGACGGTTCGCCGACTGGCCGTGAGCTTCAATGGGCGCGTGGTTCTGCTGCACAACGAGAAAAATGGAACCTTCAAGGACGTGACCGAGGCCGCAGGTATCACAAGATGATCGAGGCTCAGAATCGCTGGGTCTGACGTTCATCGATTACGACCACGACGGCGACATCGATCTGTTTACGTCACCGGCAATCATCGGACAAGTCCAGGCGACGCGTATCCCACGAAAACTGACCGGGGCCAATCGCTGTGGCGCAACAACGGCGAACGGTACCTTTACCGATGTCACTGAATCGGTTGGTCTCCAGGGCGAACACGCCCAGACCATCGCCGCCGTCGGTACCGATTACAACAATGATCGCGCAGTAGACATTGGTCCCGGTTCGGGCTACGACTGGGCCCGTCAAGGAAAACAGTTCCGACGCTGTTTTCGAGAATCCACGAGAAGGCAAGTTCATCAAACGCGAACTCTGGTCGTCTCCAATACCGTCGGACAACCGCTGGCGTAGCGGTCCTCGACTTTGACCACGATGGCTGGATGGACCTCGCCTTCACTCACGTGGGTCCTCCTGCTCTAACCCTTTGGCGCAACAATCACGGCAAGAAGCTTCGAACATGTCCCGCTGCCCGAGACGAATTGGGTCCGCGCCTACGGCGTCGCCGCCTTCGACTACGACAACGACGGCTGGGTCGACCTCGTCGCTGTCGGCGAGACGAAAGATGGCAAGGGCGAAGTGCGGCTCTTCCGCAATCTCGGGCCGGACGGCTTCAAAGACGTCACCGCCGACGTCGGCCTCGACAAGATTCAGCTCAAAGACCCGCGCGCCATCATCACCGGCGACTACGACAGCGACGGCGCGACCGATCTGCTCATCACGCAGAATCACGGGCCCGCCGTGCTGCTGCGCAACGAAGGCGGCAACAAGAATCACTGGCTGCGGCTCTCGCTCAAGGGACTGGCCGACAACAAATCCGCCATCGGCACCAAGGTCGAAGTTTTCTCCGGCGGCAACCGGCAGAAATTTGAGATTGCGGATCCAACGGATACCTCGGCCAGAATTCCACTGACATCGTCGTCGGCCTCGGCGATTCCAAAGAAGCCGACATCGTGCGCATGCTGTGGCCGACGGGTGTGCTGCAGGACGAAATCCAGGTGGCTGGCGACAAGCAGCAGAACTTCATCGAGATCGATCGCCGCGGCAGTTCGTGTCCGACGCTGTTCGTGTGGAACGGCGAACGCTACGAATTTGTCGCGGACATGCTGGGCGCGGGCGTCGTGGGACACTGGGTTGGGCCCGGACAGCGCGACATTCCGCGGCCGGTTGAGTACATCAAGATCGATCGCAACAAGATCCGCGTGAAGGACGAATCTCCGAGTCGCCCCGGCGTCAGACCTCGGATCTCGGACGTCGGCAAGAACGGATTGGCTGAGGCCCAAGGTCCGCGGTCCAACACCGGTCTTCTCAGTTTCCGCTTCATGGAACCGCTGGAAGAGGCGGTCTATCTGGATCAGGTGCGGCTGCTGGCGGTCGATCATCCTGCGGATGTCGACGTGTATCCCAACGAATATTTCGCGTCGAACCCGCCGTATCCGCCATTCAAAGTTGTGGTGAGCCGCGACGCGCGTCCCCCCGCCGGAGCGTGGGATGAACACGGGCACAACGTGCTGCCGGATCTGCTTGGCGCATCGATATTTCGGCGATTTCGCGTCTGACGCAATTTGCGGGATTCGCCAAGCCGCACAGTCTGACGCTCGATCTGGGCGAGGCTTACAACGGCGGTCCGCTTTGGCTGCTGCTGCATGGCGAGGTCGAATATTTTTCGGCGAACAGCATGTATGCCGCATCGCAAGCGGGAGTCGAGGCGATCTCGCCCTATGTGGAAGCCGCTGGACGCGCAAGGGAAGTGGAGCGCGTCATCGACGACATGGGCTTTCCCGCCGGCGGTCCGCGCACCATGACCGCCGACCTTACCGGCAAGCTGCCGCGCGGCACGCGCAAGATTCGCATCACGACGAATCTGCAGATCTATTGGGACAGCATTCTGATCGACCGCACGGAACAAGTAGCGTCGCCGTCCCGGCGGCTGTCCGGCGGGCGTCACGCCCGCCGGCCCGAGGGCGACACGCCCTCGGGAGAGTCGGGAGAGCCTGCCCTGAGCGGGTCGAAGGGATGCCGGCGCTACGGGTCTGTGTCACTCCCGTTCCGCTGGTTCACGCCGACCTCGAGTTCCACGGCTATCCGTTCAAGATAGAAGGCACGCCTCCGGGGAACGTGCAGTACATCTACGAAAAAGCCAGCGCGACCGGTCCCTACACTCGTCCGTCTGGAACCTACACGCGCTACGGTAACGTGCTGCCGTTGCTGACCGCAACCGATGACAAGCTTGCAGTATTCGGTTCGGGCGACGAAGTGCGGTTAGACTTCGATCCTGCAAGTCTGCCTGCGCTTCCCAAGGGTTGGGTCCGCGATTATTTCTTCGCGGCCAACGGCTACGAGAAAGACATGGACTTCTATGCCGCCGAAGGGAACTATGTGGCGCCGTTGCCTTTCCTGAGCATGGGCGAGTATCCGTATCCCGCCGAAGAAGTCGTTCCCGCTCGATGATGCGCACGTGAATTACCTGCTCGAATACAACACGCGCCACATGTCGGGAAACGAGCAGCGGGGATACTGGTTCGACTATGGCCCGAAGTGAAGCGGCGCTTTGGCTCCGCCAGACTGGATCCAGCTAAGTGCAGTTGCGCTTTTCGGCGCCAGTCTTGCTTTGCGTACTTTGCGAATTTCTTTGCGGTCTCTGCGGTCAAATTCTTTTGGTCTTCTATGGAATCGTTTTAGCATTGACAATTTTGCCTCTTCCATAATCCAATAGCCGGACCCATGGAAACTACCACCGCGCCCTCCTCTGCCGCGCCCCGACTGCGCCGCACGCTCACGCTTTGGGATCTGATCTTCTACGGTATCGTTCTCATTCAACCGATCGCGCCGGTTCCTCTGTATGGCGTCGCGCAGAAGCTTTCTGACGGCCACTTTGTCACCATCATTCTGATCGCGTTGTTCGCCATGCTCATCACCGCGGTCAGTTACGGACGCATGGGCGCGCTCTATCCGACCGCTGGCTCGGCCTACACCTATGTGGGAAAGGGACTGAACCCGCATCTGGGATTTTTGGCGGGCTGGGCGATGATCCTGGATTATTTGCTGCAGCCGTTGATCAATACCGTGTGGATTTCTACGGCGTTGCATGAGCGCTATCTGCCGCAAATTCCTTACATCGCATGGGCGGCGCTGATCGCCGGCATCATGACCATGTTGAATCTGGCCGGGGTCAAGTCATCAGCGCGCGCCAACAAAGTTTTGCTGGCTGTGATGTCTGTGGTCGTGGCGTTCTTCGTGTGGCTCGCCGTTCGCTATTTGTGGCACGCGCAGGGATGGCCGGGCTTGCTTTCGACCGAGCCCTTCTACAACCCGAAGACTTTCAATTCGCATAAGATCCTGACTGCAACTTCGTTTGCGGCCCTCACTTACATCGGCTTCGACGGCGTGACGACGCTGGCCGAAGATGTAGAGAATCCCAAGCGCAACGTTCTGCTGGCCGTAGTGCTGACCTGTATTTTCGCCGGCGTGTGCAGCGGGTTCGAAGCTTATCTGGGCGCACGCGTGTGGCCCGACTGGCGGTCGTTTCCGAACCTCGAAACCGCGTTCATGGACATCTGCAGCCGGGTCGGGGGCGTGGTGTTGTTCAATGCGATGGGAGCAATTCTGATCGTGGCCGCTTTCGGCAGTGGCTTAACCGGCACGCTGGGGGCGGCGCGATTACTGTTTGGCATGGGTCGCGATGGAGTTCTGCCCAGGAGATTCTTCGGATATCTCAAACCCGGCAGCAGCACACCGACCTACAACATTGTATTAATCGGCGCTCTGGCATTTCTGGGCGCAGTGCTTCTCAACTACATCGGCAGCGCGTATGAGCATGCGGGCGAACTGCTTAACTTTGGCGCGTTTCTCGCGTTCATGGGAGTGAACTTTGCATGTTTCTGGCAATTCTCGGTGATCGCCAAGAAGGCCGGCGGCGAGCGTCGGCTGGTGCGCGATGCGATTATCCCGCTGATCGGTTTCGCCTTCTGTGGCGTGATCTGGTTCAACCTCAATAGCATCGCCAAGACGGTGGGCGGAATCTGGTTTGCAGTTGGCTTGCTCTATGTCGGATACAAAACGAATTGGTTCCGATCCGCGCCCGTCATGATCGATTTCAGCGACTCATAGAAATCGGAATTGAGTAACTCGAAAACCGCCCAGCTGACCAAAGGATTTTCAATTTCCCAATTACCCGATTCCACAAATTAATCGATCGCCCTATTCCGCGTTCCAGCCGATCACTTCGACGGCGGGCTTGGCCGTGCCTAGTTCGCTGGCGCGGTAGGTTGCGGTGAGTTCGCGCTTCTCGCCGGGCATCAGAGAAATGTAGTTGTCTTCCCAGACTACCGGAAGAATCTCCTCGCCCTTGACGCCCTTATCCACTTTCAGGCGCACAAAGAACGCGAGACTCTTGCTCGGATTCTGAAGAACTACGTGGGTGATCTCCTCTTCGCCTTTGCGTTCGCTATGATCGGTAACTTTCAGTTTCGCTTTCGGCAGTTGGGACAAGGCCGTGAAATCGGCGTAGGACGCGGTCGGAGTCGTCCACCACGTCGTCTTAGCCCAGTCGAGAGTTTCGGGCTTGCTCGACAGCCAATAGAAATTTGAGCCCACAAGTTTGCCCGTTGAATCCTCCAATCGCAAAACGAGGAAGTACGTCGGGCTCAGGTCGGCAACATCGGGTAAGGTAAAAATCTTCGCCGTGCTGTCAGCCGGAGCGTCGACTTCGTTTGTTTGCGTGAACTTCTCTGTCATGTCGAGGTTGTAGATTTTGGTTGTCAGCTTCAGACCCGTGAGATCTTTGTACTGGCTGCTCACGATCCAGATCGAATGATCGTCATAGCCGTAGATCGGATGCAGGGCTTCCATAGCGCGCTTGGCGCCGAAGTATCCGCCGCCCGGACGCAGGTAGTAGTCGTAGAGATGCCAGATCATGGAGGGCCAGGCGTTGTTGAGCATCCACTGAATGACCCCGGTGGCCTGGTATTTGTTGCGGCTGTAGGCCTCGTACATGGCGCGTACGCCTTCATAAGTTTGCATCTGCGACTTCATGGCAAAATCTTGCAGGTTGTCGGACTTGCCATAGCGGTTAGCAAGCGCTTCGCTGAATACGCCGATGGTTTTAAATTCGCCGCCGCCAGCGTGATAATTCCACACGTCGTCGATGGGCCACATATGGTCTTTGCCGACCATCGCGCGAATGCTCTCGACGGGCGGAACAGCCGGTCCCATGCTGGTTTCCGTGTTGAAGCCGTAAGCGCCGCCGCAGCCTCCGGGATTGCACTGCTTGCGATCGGGCTGTCCTTGCGGAGTGTCGACTTCCCAGTAGCTGGGCGCAACATATTCATAGGGTCCCGTCATCTTGACGCCGCTGTCGCCGGTGACGCTGGTCTTTTTTCCGGTGGCCGAGGAGACAACGGGGTTGGGCCAGAGCAGTTCTTTCTCGACGTCGAGATACATCTGCTCCACATCCGGCGGCGGAGGATTATCGCTGCCATTCAGCCACATTACCAGGCTGGGATGGCTGCGGAGTCGGTAGATCTGATCGCGCAGGGACTGCTTGGCGATCTCAAAATCCGCGGGCTGCCATCGCGCCCAGCGTTCCCAGAAATCGCAGCAACACCATCCGGCCATGACGAGAATGCCCTGGCGATCGGCCAAGTCGAAGAATTCCTGAGTCTCAAGCTTGCCTTCAAGGCGAATCGCGTTGAGTCCCATGTCGCGTACGTAGCGAAATTCGTCGTGCAGGCGTCGCGAATCTTCACGCATCATCAAGTCGGGCGTCCAGCCGCCGCCGCGAATCAGTATGTTCTTGCCGTTGATGTGGAAGGCGCGCCCGCCCACCGAGTTGAAGTCGGAGGTGACTTCGCGAATGCCGAACTCGGTGGCCGAATGATCGCTGACCGCGCCATTGGCCTCGAACTCCATGCTTAGGCGATAAAGATTCGGCTTGCCCATTTGTGTCGGCCACCACAGGCGCGGGCTTGCGAAGACGAGTTGCTGGAATTTATCGGGAGTGAAGGTGACGCCTTTCACTTCGTTGGGTGCGAGTTCGACGTCCTGTTCGAACCTGACCGCTTCGATCTGGCCTTTGAGCTTGCCCTTAACGGGCTGATTGGTGCCGTTCTCGACTTGCGCTGTGACGGTAAGTTGCGCGCTATCATTCGCGGGCGGATTCAGTTTCGAGACGACTGTCGGATAGCGCAGCGCTACCGGACCGCTGGTAGTGAGGTAGACCTCGCGCCACAGTCCCATGTTTTTGTCGGGAGGGGCAGGGTTCCAATCCACGAAAGTGATGGCGAGATCGTGCTCGGTAGGCGAAAAGACCTGAACGGCGAGCACGTTCTCCGCGCCGGGCTTGGCGGTGTCTTGTGACGTTGAGTTCGTAGGTGCGCCAGGCGCCCGCGACGTCGTCGGATTTTGCGATCTGTTTGCCGTTAAGAAAAATATTCGCTCGAAAATTGATTCCGTTAAATTTCAACCACACGGTCTTGCCTTTGTAGGAAGCCGGTGCAGCAAACGACTTCCGATACCACCACGAGACCGCGTAAGGACTGTCGGGCGCCATCTCGATGTTGGAAAAATTCGCGCCGATCGGGTAATTGACCCCGGGGAAATCGCGAAGGTTCATGCCGAAAAGAGGATCAGGAAGCGTCTTGTCCTTGACCAGCGCGGCCACCACGGTGGTGGGCACGCTCACGGCATGCCATCCCTTGGTTGAAAATTGCCGTGTAGAGAGGACTTCTCCCTTGGCTTCGACCTTGGCCGACGTCTGCAGCGTCCAGCCGTCGTGCAGGACCAGTTTCGTTTCTTCAGTGCGCTTCGCTTGCGTCGGGTTTTGGGCGAGAAGAGATGAAACCGAAAAAAATTGCGACTAGAACGAACAGAGTGACCGCAAGCCGCTTGCCTGAGTTCATTGTGCTCCCTGTGAATAACTTTGTGCTCGTAAGCAATGAGTGAGGACAACCTCGCAGAAGCAGAAAATGTCCCGCAGAATGGATAACACTTATATTAATACGTTTCAATAGCGGAGTTTTGCTAGAAGTGCACTTCGCGGAGCACGCTATGCCAAGGGAGTCCGCTCGGACCGTTGGGTTCGGCTGGTTTATAATAAGAGATTCTCCTCTCTACCCTGGAGTGATAAAGAAAATGATTCGATTTTTGCAGACCCAAGGTCCAACGAAGAAGATTATCCTTAGCGGCATCCTTCTCGTGATTTGCGGCGCCATGGTGATCACCTTCATTCCTGGCGGCCTGACCTCCGAACTGACCGGCACCCCGGCAAGGACGTTGTTGCCAAGGTGGACGGCGGAGAAATCAGTCCGACGAGGTGCGCCAGACTGCGCGCCAAATGGCTCAACAGGAAGCCCAACGCTACGGCGAGATGGCTGCAAAGATCATGCCCTTTCTAATCCAGCAGGAGACCATGCGCGCGGTGGACCAGATGATTAACCGGCAGGCTCTGCTGAGCGAAGCCGGACGCATGGGACTGCGCGTCACGCCGGAAGAAGTGAAGGACGAACTGCAGCATGGACGCTATGCGGCGACGTTTTTTCCCGGCGGCAACTTCATCGGCCAGGTCGAATACGAAGACATGCTGCAGCGCGCGAGTCTGACACCCACCAAGTTTGAACAAGCTGTCGGCAACGATATTTTGTTAACCAAGTTGCAGGCTCTCATCTCCGGCAGCGCGAGCGTGAGCGAAGCGGAGATCCATGAACAGTTCATCAAGCAGAATTCCAAGGTCAAGTTCGACTACGCGGTCCTGAAGCAGGACGATTTGCGCAAGGGTCTGCATCCGGCGTACGAGGAACTCAAGGCATTCTACGAGAGCCACAAAGCAGGTTATGCGAATTCGATTCCGGAAAAGCGCAAGGTCAAGTACGCCGTGGTTGAAACCGGCAAGGCCGCAGCGGATGTCCAGGTGACACCCGACGATCTGCGCGCATACTACGATCAGCACCGCGACCAGTACCGTTTACCAGAGCAAGTGAAAGTCAGTCATATCCTCATCAAAACTCCGCTGCCTGGACCCGACGGTAAAGTGGACGAGAAGGGTGTGGCTGAGGCGCAGCGCCGTGCCGAAGATTTGCTGAAGCAGTTGAAGGGTGGGGCCAAGCTGGAAGATTTGGCCAAGAAATATTCGGAAGATCCGGGCAGTGCGAAGGAGGGCGGTTCTCTGGGCTGGATCGGCAAAGGTCAGACCGTGCCCGAGTTCGAGAAGACTGCATTCTCGCTTCCGAAAGGCCAGATCAGCGATCTGGTAAAGAGCAGTTACGGCTTCCACATTATTCGCGTCGACGACAAGCAGGACGCACATGTGAGGACACTCGACGAAGTGAAAGCTGAGATCGAGCCGATCTTGAAACATCAAAAAGGACAGCAGACCGCTGAGAGGAAGGCTGACACGCTGCTGAAGCAGGCTCGCGCACAGGGCCTGGACGCGGCCGCGGCATCGCAGGGCGTTCCAGTCATCACGTCGGAATTCTTCGCCCGCAAAGACATGCTCCCAGGACTGGGGCCAGCTCCGCAGTTTATGGATGCAGTGTTCAGCGCAGCCGAAAACTCGCCACCGGACCTGGCTCCCGCATCGCAAGGCATTGTGGTGTTTCAGCTAACGGGAGTGAAGCCCGCCGCCACTCCGACCTTTGAGGAAATCCGAAGTAGAGTTGAGGAGGAATTCAAGAATGAGCGCTCCTCGGTCCTGCTGTCGCAAAAGAGCCAGGAACTTTCGGACCGCGCGAAAGCTGAGCACGATTTGAAGCGTGCGGCGAAAGAACTGGGCGCGACCGTGAAGACCAGCGACTTCGTGTTGCCTGACGGACAAGTCCCCGACGTGGGCTCGATGTCGGGTCAAGCCGCGGTGGCCTTTAACATGAAGCCGGGCGAGATTAGTGGGCCGATCAACAGCGGCGCCAATGCTGTAGTTCTTGCGGTGCTCGAAAAGCAGCAGCCGTGCGGACGCCGACTTTGCCGCGAAGCGCGATCAGATCCGCGACCAAGTGCTCTTGGGCAAGCAGCAAGAGCGCTTCGGACTCTTCCTGTCCAGCCTGGTCGACGAGATGACCAGATCTGGCAAGATTAAGAGAAACGAAGAAGAGATCAAGGCGCTGAGTCGCACCGCCAGCGAGCAGGGAATGTAGCGGCGGTGACATGTCCTTTCCGCGTGCCGCAGGCATTTTGCTACACCCCACGTCGTTGCCTTCACGCGGCGGTATCGGTGATTTTGGCCCCGCCGCCTATCGTTTCGTAGATTTTCTCGCGTCTGCCCGCCAAGGCCTCTGGCAGGTTCTGCCGCTGGGTCCGCTCGGCTATGGCAATTCGCCTTACTCGTCAACTTCAGCCTTCGCTGGAAATCCGCTCCTGATCAATCTGGAACGCCTCGCCGAACATGGCTGGATCGATAGTGCGAAACTCAATTCGGCCGATTCCGAATCCGTGGTGGCGGATGGTCCCGTCGAATACGATCGCGTTTTTGCGCAGAAGATGCCTCTGCTGTTCGAAGCGGCGCGCGCTTTCCTGCGCTCGGCCTCGGGCGAGGCGTTGCGTGAACTCGAAAAGTTCCGTGCGAAGAATGCCTGGTGGCTGGACGACTTCATTCTGTTCGATGCCCTTCGCGCCCGGCAGAAACTCAAAACCTGGAATCAGTGGCCGCACGATCTGGCGCATCGCGAGCCGGCTGCTTTGGAAAAAGCACGCCAGGAGTTGGCTGACGATATCCAGATTCGAAGCGCATTGCAGTTCGCCTTCTATGAGCAATGGCGGGCATTGCGACGCTACTGTTCGGAGCGGGCAATCCGCGTAGTGGGCGATGTTGCCATCTTCATGAACCATGACAGCGCTGATGTGTGGGCGCAACGCGAATTGTTTCGGCTGACCAACGATCTTGAGCCGGAAGTTGTGGCCGGCGTCCCTCCCGATTTTTTTAGCAAGACCGGACAACGCTGGGGCAATCCGCTCTATCGCTGGGATGTGATGAAGCAGCGTGGCTATCAGTGGTGGATTCAACGGCTGCGTTGGGCGACAGAAAACTGCGACTACATCCGACTCGATCACTTCCGGGGATTCGACCAGTTCTGGGAAATCCCCGCTGCCGACGAAACTGCGGTGAATGGCCGTTGGGTAGATGGGCCGCGGGACGACCTGTTTCTGAAGCTCCGCGAGGCATTGGGCGGCTTGCCATTTTTTGCCGAAGACTTGGGTTACATTACTCCGGAAGTGCATGCACTGAGAGATCGGCTGCAAATTCCGGGGATGGCCGTCTTGCAGTTTGGCTTCGGGGACGAAGGTGCGCACATGTACCTGCCGCATCGCGCCGCAGGCAAAGTCATCTACACCGGCACGCACGACAACGACACCGTAGTGGGCTGGTGGAATTCCGCCGCGGCGGAGTACGAGCGGCGCAACGCCGAGGCCTATGTTGGCCGTTGCGAGGACGGCATTCACTGGGCGTTCATCCGCGCGGCGCAATGTTCCGCGGCGAATCTCTGCATTGTTCCCCTGCAGGACGTGCTCGGCCTTGGCAGCGAGGCCCGGATGAATACTCCCAGTTCGAATGGCGGCAACTGGCGCTGGCGCTTCGCGCAGAAACAACTCAAGAGCGAACTGGCCGAGAAACTGGCTCATCTCTCCGAATTAAGCGATCGTCTTCCTAAACGATTCGCTACGCTGGCGGATGAGAGCTCTGCGGCATGACGCTGCGCATGGCGTTACGTCCAAGTCAAAATCTCGACCCTTTCGCAAAAAAGTGCGAAAGCATGAGACACTAGCACCCATTTTAATCGTGCGTCATTTTGCCGGGCGCAGCCGGGTTGTCTCGGAGGGCAGGACGCAGGCCTGCGCAGCATCTTTGAGCGCTTGCTCGAGGCTTTGCCCCAGAAGCGCGAGTTCCTCCTGATTCATCAGTTCCTGCATTCGCTCGAAAAGTTGGCGTTCCTCTTTGCGAATGTGCCCGGACATACACTGCGCGAATGCAGATACGTCCGACGCCGACATGGTCCGCGCTTCTGCCTGGGCAAAGCTCTCGCGCAGCATGAAGTGATCGAGCAGCAGCTCCTCAACAAGAGGATTCGATTCCGGGAACCGTCGCGCTGCCGGGAACAATATGTTCTCTTCCGCCGCGAAATGAACTCTGATTTCGCCTTGAAAAAGCTGCGCGATTTCCGCTTGCCATGCGGCAAGATCGGCGTCGCTGACGGGCGACGCGCGATCGATGCGCACGCACAGAGCTAAAGCATGCTGATGCTGGTGCGAAAGCGGGATCAGATTTCGGTTACGCAACATTCCGGATTGTCCCCCTCAGGAGTTCGCCCGCGCCAGTCGAATCACCGAAGGTTCTCCATCAATCTGTGCGGGTTCGGCGGCAGGGCGCACGGTCAGCCAGTCAGTGCGGACGCGCTCCCACTCTTGGATCAGCATTCCATTGGCTTCGAAAAAGCCGCGAACGCGGTAACGTTCCCAACCTGCCACCTCTTCGAGAATGGGCGCCAGCACCGCAAGCGCGCTGGTGCTGAGCACGGTGCGCTTCGCAATCTGCGTGACATTCGGTGTCTCGGAGACCGCAATCGTGAGTCCATCGCGCGAGTTGATGTGCAGCATGACGTGAATGTCGGAACTGCCGTCGCCGGTGTAAATGACATGATCCGGGCCGGCGACCTGTTGCTCGAGCAGGCGATCGAGCAACACAACTTTGCCATAGCCCGCGTTGGCGCGCACGATAGTGTCGATCTCGCCCGAAGGCTTGTAGCGAAACTCCGTGCCGAAGATGTGATCGGGCGGAACCATGTCTTCCAGCGCCGAGAGCACGATCTCAACCGGAGCGGCCGATAGAACATAAAAAGTGAACTGGTGGCCATCGATGCCAGAATCGAGAAGTTGGTACAGAAGCTTGATGTCTCCCTTGAGGCGGATGCGCTTGCCCACCTCGCGAAGATGTTCTTTCCGAACCTTGGCTTTGAACTCCGGATCGTGCAGCAACAAATAGGCGAGTTCTGCCCCTTGCTGCACCAGGTTGATCTTGGCCATACCCTTAGCTTTGCGCTCGAACTCCTCGGTGGGAATGCCGACCAGTTCCGCGAGCACGTAGCCGGAATCGTTGAAGGTGAGCGTCTGGTCGAAGTCGCTCGCGAAGATGTAGCGTTTAAGAGGATTATCCGCCATAACCTATTCGATTCGCGCTCGGGTCCACCGCCCCATAAAAAGAATTGATTGGGATTATATGCTTGCCTGGTTAACTTGTTGTGAATAAAGAACTGAGTTACAGGGATTCAAAATGAAGGAGACAATGCGCGTGCGGGAGAACGAACAACGCTTTTTCGTTATCACGGGTGGGCCGGGTTCGGGCAAGAGCGCGCTAATCGAGGCGCTACAAGAGTCTGGCTACATCACATCTGTCGAGGCCGGACGAGGCATAATCCGGGACCAAGTAGCGATCAGCGGCAACGCATTGCCGTGGAGTGAACCGCTCTTATTCGCGGAAATGATGTTGACTTGGGAGATGCGTTCCTATCATATGGCGCAGTATGAGAATGGCACCGTATTCTTTGATCGTGGCGTTCCGGATGTATTGGGATACTTGCGTGTGCTGAGTCTGCCCGTGCCTGATCACATGCAGAGAGCGGCCGATGCTTTCCGCTATAACCGCCGCGTGTTTATTTCGCCACCATGGCAGGAAATCTTTCGTCAGGACCGCGAGCGCAAGCAAGGATTCGACGAGGCAAAACGGACACATGACGCGATGGCCGCGACCTACACTGCACTTGGCTACGACCTGGTGGAGATCCCGCGCTCTCCGGTAGAAGCACGTGCTCGCTTCGTTTTGGAGAACGTGGGTCCACCGGGTCCACCTTCCCGTGCTTGACCTACCGCGGGGTTCAAGGCGCACGGGCTTGCGCCGGTCGGGTCTCCGGGTCTCTCGTCTCCTTTACTAAATTCGCGGGCGCGTCCAGAATAGAAGGTTCGACGATACAAGCTAGAAAGAGGAGCTCTCATGGCAGTTGTGACAGGTGAACTGATCCGAGCGATGAATTACGTGGAAGATATCACGGCGACGTTGCGCCGGATTTGCATTTATATCCCGGCCATGAACGCGGAGGAGCGGAAGCGACTAGCCGGCTCTCTGCGTGAGGCCGGTGCCGCAGTCAGTGCCGCGGTCGCGGATTTGGAAAAGGTGGAGAAGTAGGTGGCAGAGGTCAAGACGATCGCTGTCATCGGCGCCGGAATCATGGGGCGTGGCATTGCGCACGCCGCGGCGCTCGGCGGATATCGTACCATTCTGGAGGACTTGCTGCCCGGGGCTCTGCGCAAGGCAGAGAGCGCAATTCGCGCCAACCTGGACAAAGCCGTCGAACTCGGCAAAGTGACTGCTCCCGACGCAGACGCGGCGCTTCGACGGCTGGAGTACGCCGGTTCGGTCGAAGAGGCCGCCCGCGAGGCCGATCTTGTCATTGAAGCAGTCCCGGAAGAGATGGAGTCGAAGATCGAGATCTTCACTCTGCTCGACAAGATCTGCCGACCTACGACGATGCTGGCGTCGAATACGTCGTCCCTCAGCGTCACTGAGATTGCGAGCGTGACCTACCGCGCGAAAAAGTGCGTCGGGATGCACTTCTTCAATCCCGTACACAAGATGAAGTTGCTCGAAGTGGTGCGGGCGCTGGAGACCGACGAGGATACGCTGGCCACCGCGGTCGAAGTCGGCAAGCGGATGCGCAAGGAAGTTGTGGTGATCAAAGAATCGCCCGGCTTCATCACCAGTCGCATCAACGCCATGATCGGGAACGAGGCGTTCTACATGCTGCAGGAAGGAATCGCGTCCGCAGCGGACATCGACAAGGCCCTGAAGCTGGGCCTGAACCATCCCATGGGGCCATTCGAGTTGGTGGACCTGGTCGGACTCGATACGCGCCTCAGCATTCTCGAATATCTGCACAAATCGCTGGGCGACAAATACCGGCCGGCGCCGCTGCTGGTGCAGTACGTGAAGGGCGGCCGGTTGGGCCGGAAATCGGGACGCGGTGTGTATGAGTATCCGGAAGCGTCGAAGGCGGAAGTGCTGGTTAAATCCTGACCCGCCATTTCAGCGGACGCGGGTGTACCGGCCGAAACTCAGGCCGGCGAGACTTGAGACTTTTTCCTTTTCGACTCCTTTACTTGTAATCAGCACTTGAAAGTTCTCGCCCATGCCTGCGGGAGTGACCAGGTGTTTGAGTTGCAGAGCGACTTTGGCGCGCTCCTGCGGCAGCCGGCAATCTTCAAAAGCATCCGCAAATTCAGTCGTCTCGCCAATGCCCAGAAGGAGCTGCGATTGGGTGATGACCTTCTGCGCTCGCATGCCCTGTTTTCCTGCGGCTGCCGCTAGCGCAGTGAAGTTTACGTCGGCGGTGATGTCTTGTTCTCCGGGAGCCTCGTAAGGGTTGGCGCTGACCGAATGCTGGCGAATAGCTTTCAACGTCCCGCGATGGCGTCCGGCGAGTTGCTCCTCGCGAGTGTAGCCGTAGTCGATCGCGATCACGAATCCGCGTTCGAGTTTTGCTGCGTCGCTCATCAATGCCTGCGATCGCAGAGGAACTTCGACGCGCTCTCCGGGTTCGGGATGGATGGAATAGCGATCAAGGAATTCCAGTTCTTCGGGCGAAGGCGGCGCCCAGGTCTCAATGAATTGTCCGTCGCGTGAATCGATACGGAGCGATCCATACGAACTAATAACCTCAACCGGCAAGGCATCAAAGAACTCGTTGGCAAAGATTATGGTCGGCGCGTTCATATCGCCGCTCGATTGCAAGACCGCCTTACCGGACTCGAGGTGGCGACTCAGAGTGACCTCGATTCGCTGGCGCAACGCAGGCGAGTGTTCTTCCAGAACATAGCGCACAGCACCGAAGAAAGAGGGAAACTTCTTTTCCGACCAATCCAGCACATCCTGCGCGAAGAGCCCGCGGCCGGGACCGAGTTCTCGCAGCATAATGTAGTCAGGAGACCCTAGCACGCGCCACATCTCGTCGAGCTGGCGCGCCAGCAGGCGTCCAAAGACCGCATGCACGTCGCTGGAAGTGTAAAAGTCGCCCGCTTTGCCGAACTGAGCGGCATTACGCGAGTAGTAGCCAAGTTCGGGATAGTAGAGACAGAACTCCATGTAGCGTGAAAAGGGAATCGGGCCGCAGTCTCGGATCTCGTGCTCGATTTTTTCGCGGAGAGCGCTCACAGTCCCTTCCGGTGGCGATCTGCGCGGTCTTGCGGCGTACGAATGAACATCTCGACGAAATAGTCGTGCAGCGCGTCAAAGAGCTGGCGCTGAAAACTCCATTCGAACTGCGAGTCGTCGAGATCGCGCGGGTGGAGATCGAAATAGTAGGTGTGCACGGGAACAGATTCGTCTTTGAACTTGATGATGACTTCGGCGCCCTCACCTTTGGCGCGGGCGGAGAAGTTCAACAGCGGGTGTTCGTAGAGGCGTAGCTGGGCGAGGACGCGCTGGAGCCGGATCTGGGGGGCACTCGGCATCGAAGGATTTTAATTCATTGTCGGCATGACAATTGCTCATTGGAAAAACTTAGGAAGCACGTTACAATTTCTTGCTTTTCAATCCTCAACCACACCTGTTTCTTGGTTGAGGTCCATCCGCCGTGGGGAGCGGGGGCTCCCCATAAAGCTTGGGGGACAATCCATGGCCACTGCAGTCGCGCCGGTCAGTCGCTCGCGTTCGCAGTACAAGCTCGTGTTCTTCATTCTGTTCGGTCTGTTGACGATTTTCGTCACTTACATGAAGAACGCCCGTATCTTTGATCCAACCTCTGAAATAGCGCAGCATTTCGCGCCGGTGAAATGGTACTTGGTGCCGCACGCCTTTTTCGGCGCTCTCGCAATGCTGTTGGGGGCGTTCCAGTTCTCCAACCGCCTGCGCGCACGCTACCTCAAGACCCATCGTATGCTGGGTTACATTTATGTGGCGAGTGTTTTCATCGCCGCCCCCCTAACGGTTCCGATGACGGTGAGATTCGGTCCATCGCTGGTTGCGGCGTCGAGTATACAGTCGTTCGGCTGGATGCTGACTACAGCGATTGCGCTCTTTTGTGTTCGCCAGGGTAATGTCCCCCAGCATCGTCGCTGGATGATTCGCAGCTATCCTTTTGCCATGGTGTTTACAGTGACGCGGATGATCATTCCGATTCCGGCTGTTTACCGGCTCGGAGTCGCCGGAGTTGAGACGGTTGTCTGGACAGTGATCGCCCTGGCCGCCATCCTGCCCAATATCTTATTGGATTGGCGTGCGATCGGGGCGCGGCCGGTTCCAAGGCCGGTTGCCGCCGATTGATCTACTCGTAGCGCAGAGCCTCGATCGGGTTCAGCCGTGCGGCTTTGATGGCAGGCAGCATTCCACTGATGATGCCCACGAAGCTCAGAATGGCCGTCGACCAGATCAGCGTGGCCGAGTCGATGTAAAGGTGAATGTCGCCTTCGCTGGCGTTCTCTTCAAACGCACTCCACAGGGTGAGTGATCCCACGGACCACGAGACCAAATAAGCCAGCACCACGCCCAGCAGGCCGCCCAGCGCGGTGATCACCAGAGCTTCTGCCAGGAATTGGAACAGGATGTGCCAGCGGTGCGCGCCCAACGCTTTTTCCACACCGATTTCGCGGGTGCGCTGCGTGACGGAGACGAGCATGATATTCATCAGACCGACGCCGCCGATGCCCAGCGTAAGCAGACCGATAAAGCCCAACAAAATCTTGATCCCGGTGGAGATCACCTGCAAATCCATCAGGTCGGCGAATACGTCGAAGACGAAGACGGCGCGCTGATCCTTAGGATTGAAGCCGTGATGAAACGCCATGGAATCCCGCACGGCCTTCACGACTTTGGCATGGTCGCCTTCGTATTCCATCACCACCGAGCTCAGGTAATAGGTGTTGATCAGATCGCTCATCGCGCTGAAGGGAACGTAGACGTGCTCGTTGATGTTGTCGTCCCCGTTCTGCACCTGATGCTTCAACACGCCGACAACTTGATAGGAAATGCCGTCAAGGCGGACGTTCTCGCCGAGCGCGTTCTGGCCGGAGAAAAGCTTCTTCTTCGCATCGGAGCCGATCACGGCCACCCGCGTGTGCGTAAAGTCGTCGGCCTCGCTGAAAAAGCTGCCTTCCGCGACATCCATCTTTCGCATGCGGCCGTACGAGGCATACACGCCGCTAACGCCATAATTCGCGCTCCGCGTGGCAAAAGCGACCACGCAATTCTTGAAAGCTTCCGGCGAAACGCGCTTCAGCAATGGGACCTCAGCGCGAATGTAGTCCAAATCGTTGACTGTAAGGCGAACCTGCGTTCCGGCCTTGGTGCCTCCAGCTTGCAACTCGGTGCGGCCAGGAAAAATGAAAACCAGGTTAGTGCCGAAAGACCGGAAGGCCGACCACAATCCGCGTTCGAAGCCGGTTCCGTAGGCGAGCAGGAGTACTACCGTCGCGATTCCCCAAGCCATGCCGAGCATGGTGAGCACACTTCGTCGTCGGTTGTGGCGGAGCGCGTTGTAGGCTTGCGTTGCGAGATCGAAGACCATAAAAACAGCTCCTGGCTTCTAGCTACTAGCTTCTTCGATGTTTACGAATTGTTGATTGTTTGAGTTGTCGATTGAAAAACTTTGAAGGTTCGATTTTTCAATCATCAGTCAACATTCATCAATCAATAATCTCCAATCATTCCTGCCGCAGTGCCTCAACTGGCGGTAAAAGCGCCGCCTTGCGTGCCGGATACAGGCCTGCCGCTATGCCCGCAATCGCTAGCGAACCGATGGCTGCAAGTGCGGATGCCGGGATGATGCGGGGTGTATCAAAGCCCTCGGGCGATGGCAACATGGCCAACAAAGTAACGAATCCGGTTGCAATCGCCAATCCGATCCCACCGCTGAAGGCCGTAAGAAATGCTCCCTCGATGAAAAACTGCGTTAAGATCGCACGGTAGCTCGCCCCCAGCGCCTTGCGCAGGCCGATTTCTTTGGTTCGTTCCGTTACCGAGACCAGCATGATGTTGATGATGCCAATGGCACCTAGGCCCAGCGTTACCACTCCGACCACGCCCAGGAACCAGTCCATAGCATCGAAGATCTTCCCCACCCGCTTCATGTTTTCGATAGTGTCCCAATCTTCAAAGGCGTCTTGCAGCTTAGGATTGAAACCATGGCGGCGCGCGATGATGCGATGAATCTCGTCCTTAGACTCGGCGTGCAGATCCTTGGTGATCGGGCGATAGTTGAGGAAGGAGATCGCGTCCTCCGAATTTGCCTTGGTCAACGGGAAAAGATCGCGCATGGTTTCGATCGGAATGAAGATGCGCGAATTCGTGCCGTTGTTGCCGTCGCGGCCGACCTTCGCTACGACTCCCACCACGTCAAAATTGATTCCGTTCAGCAGTATCGTAGAGCCCACCGCGGGCCGTCCCGGAAACATATTCTTGAGTAATTCCCAGCCCACCACGGCTACGCGGCGCCGTTCCGAGTTGTCCTGGTTATTGAACCAGCGGCCCGGCTCCACCGGGACGTTGCGAATCTGGTTGTAATCGGAGGCTACCCCGAAAACTTGCCCGTTCGTGGACCCGTAGTCGCTGACCGCGCGGATGTCCTCGCGATTGAGCACCGGCGACAACGCCCCAACCAGCTGAGCCTCATTCCGGATCGCCAGATAATCTTTGTACGTGAAGTAATAAGTCTGCCCCGACTGCGTACTGCCCTCGACGGCAGCAATCCGCCCGGGAAACATGAACATGATGTTCTGCCCGAGGGTAGCGAGCTGCTTCTCTTGGCCGCTGCGGAAGCCTTCTCCCAGGCCCACCAGCAGCAGCAACGAGCCCACCCCCCATGCGATTCCAAACATAGTCAGGAACGAGCGCAGTTTATGCGCCCAGAGGGTCGACAACGACTGCCGGATGATGTCCAGAAGCATTCGCATAGCGCTATCGCTGAATCATGCCCCCACGCCTCCGGGGAGGGGCGCGGGGGCACCCGGGTAACGTTCAGGCGAGGGGTCTCAATCCCGCCCAACATCTGATCAGAGATACGCAGCTGGGCTCACTAAAGTTCCCTGTGCGCATGTAGTTCCTTAGACCTCGGACAGAGTAAAAAGGTTAGCCGGACGGACGGATTTCAGAGCAATCCCGTGGGTCGCGCAGCAGTAAAGGTTCGAACCAGCTTGCCGATATCAGGAGTAGGTTCCCAGCAAAGATTCGGCGAAGGTGTGGAGTTGTCTTACCAAAGACGTTCTGGGTGACGACGGGTTTTCCCGCTATCCGACATCGGGGCCTCGGAGTAGATCTGCCGAGTAGGTCGTCGACAGTAAAAAGAGTCTGGTCACTGTCAAGTTCGGAAAGAATCTGACCGTTCGCGATATTGAGGCATACGCAAAACGGCTGCAGTTGAATCGGTCGTTCAATCCAACCTATGCCGAAATCGTCGATTTGACCGAGGTCGAAGAACTCGATCTGAAAGCGCAGGAATTCCTGAAGTTGGCGGACGAGATCGATCCCTTCTCGCTTCATGCCAAGCGTGCATTTGTAATAAGAAATTCAGTCCAGAACCATGCCGCCCGCATGCACAAAGTGCGGCGGGCCCCGAGAAACATTGAGATTTTCCGCTCCGTCGAAGAAGCGGAACGGTGGATCGGGACCTAAACCCACCCGCTGTTTGTGACCGCTTTTCCTACTGCCTTTCCTTGGGCCGCTCGTAGGCCTTCTGCATGTATTTCCGGGCTTCTTCGAGCGCGCCGAAGGTGTTGTCATTGGTCTGAAGGGCCTGACGGTATTCGTTGATGGCGCGTTCGCGCTGGCCCGTGATGTCGAAAATCTTACCGAGTTGGATGCGACTCCAGACTTCCGTCCAGCGCGGCTCGCCGTCGCCATTGATGCCCTCGCGATAAGCATTGGCCGAGGACTGATAGTTCCGCTGCAGGAAGAAAACTTCCGCGATACGATAGTGGGCGAGAGAACTGTTCTTGTTGAGATCGAGAGCTTTGTTGAACTCCAGCAGCGCCCCCGTCAGATCCCCCTGTTGCTGCATCGCCTGCCCGCGCAGAATGGAGGCGCGCAACTTCACGTCGCTGGAGTTGGTCAGGACATGGTGGTCCGGATCGACCGCAATGCGGCGCGGTCGGCCGAACGTTTCAATCGAAAAGGGCGAAGTTGTACCCACCACTTCCACGCGCTGATTTTCCGTTTTTCCGTCGGTGTCAATGCGCAGGTCCACGGGCATGCGGAAAAGATCCAGATCCTGAGAAATGTCGCCGGTTACGCGGAACCCCGGCGATCTTTCCTGCTGCGCCTTCGGTTCCTTGGCAAAGTTGCCCCCCAGACGGTAGGTCGTGTACTTCACCTTGAACTCGGGTGCCCCGGTGGAATCGAGCCATTGGGAGAAGAACCAGGTCAGCTGCTCTCCATAGTTTTTCTCGGCGACTTCGCGGAAATCATCCGTGCTTGCAGATTTTCCGGCGTACTGGGCGGCAAATTCGCGCATCGTCTTGTTGTATTTATCCTCGCCCAGTACCCAGCGCAGCATGTGCAGGATCATCGCACCCTTATCGGTTGTGAGCGATTGAAATTCCGTAGAGAATATGTCCAGCTTGCTGGCGCTCGAGAGCGGCACCGTATCGTACGCCAGGGCTCCAACCGACATATCTTTCACCGCTTCTTCCAGGCCGGCGGCTCCGGCGGCATTTTCCACATACATCGCTTCGGAATAGCGGGCAAAACCATCGCTGATCCACCAGTCGTCCTTCGTCGCGGGACTGACGGAAACACCCCACCACTGATGCGCGATCGCGTCGGCCAGCAAACGGTAGTTCGTCTTCTCCGTGATCGACGGCCCGGCCAACCCGGCGATCTCGGGGGCCCAGAGATACGGAAGGGTGTCTGCGGGCAATTCCACGACGCTCAGCTTCTGCGAAGGCGGCAAGCCGTAGAGGGTGAGGAAGTAGCTGAATTCCTGCACCGCTGTCGTCGTGTAAGTCGGAGCCAGACTCTGATGTGTGGGCTTGAAAAACACGTGCAGATCCAGGCCGGCTTCATCGCTCTTGTACTCCTGAAACACTCCGGCAACGATCGTGCCCGGGAAACTGGGCTTGGTGGAGACAAACGTGAAAGTCTTGGTCGGCAGGACGCTGGCATTGGGCTTCTTGGAAGCCGGAGCATCCCGAACGGTGGCCGTGCCGCTTCCGATTACGAGCATGTGCGCGGGCACGGTTACGCTGATCGTTGAAGTGAAACGGTTCAGGCCATAGCCGTTCACCGGGAACCACCGGCCAGCATAGAACAGATAGCTGGTGTCGTCGCCGATATAAGCCAGCTTGAGGCCGGGCACGGGGCTATTGTCGGCACTTTCCAACGTGCCGTCATACTCGAAAGTTAGGGTGGTAGAAGCGTCTTTGGACAAGCCCGCGGGCAACGGCACTCGCACCGTGGAATCCTGGGTCACCCGCTCGGCCGACAAGGGCTGGTTCTTTTCGTCGACCACCTTGGTAACCCGCAGGTCATTATGCAGTTCGAACACGGCGACACTCAAATCCTGCAACGCCGTGAATTTGACCTTGGCGCGAGCCGTAATCTGGTGGAGATGGGGGTCGAGTTCAGCCTCGATCTGGTAGTCGTCCACGCGCATACGCGCTTTTTCCGCTGCCCACGACGGGACGGAAAGGAGAACGACGAGCGAAAGAGTCAGGGAACTCGTAAGGACGCTAAAAGCGCGTCGTGGGTGAATCAACATTTAGGAGAGTCTCCAGGAAATGATAACCCATTTCCTATGATGAAGATTTTCAGGCAAAAGATGGTTGAAGCACAAGATAGGCTGTCGGCAGACAGGCGGTCGGCCCCGAAACCGTAGCGCCGGCACCTTGCCGGCTGTCGCGAGGCCGTCTCGGCCTAGCCTTTGCCCGTGGCACCAGTGCTCCGGACGATTACCTCATTACCTTCCGTCTAGGCCGGCAATACGAAGGTTTAGGATGATTTCGGCGGCTCGGTCCGCTGGGTGCTGGGCACTCCCAGAATCGGCCCCCGGCGGGCCAAGGCGGGCCTTCACGCGGGCCAGACCGTCGAGCATACGGTCCCGGGCTGGACCGTCAGGCAGGATCTCCTGTAAACGCGAGACCACATTTTGTGGGTTAAAGTCATGCTGCACCAACTCGGGAACAACTTGCTCCCCGGCGATCAAATTGACCATGGCAAAGTGCGGAACCTTGACCCGCGGTTTGCCCAGCACGTAAGTGAGTGACGAGACGCAGTAAACCATCACAAAAGGTGTATTCATCATGGCTGCTTCAACCGTGGCCGTCCCGCTGGCTACAATGCCGGCCCGCGAGTGCCACAGCGCCGGCAGGGCGTCAGGCACGAGCGCGATCTTTGCTCGGCCTGTCTTTGTTTGGCCAGTGGTTGTTTGCCCTGTTGTGTCAATCAGGCTTTGCAGGAAGCCGCGGTCCAGTGTCGGAGCGATCGGAAGCACATACTCATAATCGGAACAAAGCAACGCCGCCGATTTCAGAATCGTCGGCAAGTTCATGCGGACTTCCTTGACCCGGCTGCCGGGCATCAGCGTGATCCAAGGCTTGGCGGGGTCCAGATGAGACTGTGCCGCATAGTCATTGCGCTCGATGGTCGGGTGCGGCAACTCCGCCAGCGGATGGCCGACGAAAGTCGCGTCCACGCCACGCTCGCGATAAAACTGCTCCTCAAAAGGGAAAATCACCAAAGCCTTGTCGATGTAGTCGCGCAGCAGGCGCACGCGTCCCTGACGCCATGCCCAGAACTGCGGCGCTACATAATAGACCGTGGGAATCCCGCGCCTTTTCATCTGGCGCGCCACACGCCAGTTGAATGCGGGCGAGTCGATCACGATGGCCAGATCCGGCTTGCGCTTGTCCGCTTCTTCGATCAAATGCCGATAAAGCCCGAGGATCCTTGGCAGATGGCTGAGAATCTCAGTGATGCCGACGACCGCCAGATCCTTAGCGTCGACGACAGTGTCGCAGCCGGCGGCTCGCATACGATCTCCGCCCACCCCGAAGAACTCAAGCCGACTCCTCGTGTCAGCGGGAGTGTTTTGTGTGGGGACAGCCGCCCTCGGCTGTCCGGAGGAGCGAAGCTCCGCAGGTTTTCGCTCGGCAGCCCTCCGCAGCGCTTCCATGAGCTGCGCCCCATACATTTCCCCCGAAGCTTCGCCGGCTGAGATCAGGATGCGCAAGAAAGCATTGTAAAGCCGACGATGCGGCTAGAGACGTTTAGGGCCGTCATTTGCGATGCGCCCGTCGCCGCTTTGCTGGGGTAACGGACAGTGGCGAGAAATTCGGTATCGATTTCGATTGAACCAGCGATAGCCACGCCTAAGCATCCAATTAAACTCCGGCAAGCGGAAGACTGCGTAGAAAGGCCATGCCCACCAGATCTTCCGGGACACATAGAGGTATGCATTTGCGCCCGATTCCAATTTCCCGCTGCGAGTCAATACCTGTATGTCGTCCAGCAGATTCTCTTCGGGGATTTGCAACATGCGGTCGGCAGAAGCGGATTGAAGGTCTTTAATTGCAAAGCCCCTCCGCTCAGCTACTTTCTGCCAGAAGTGAACCCAGCGAAAGCAAAACCCGCATCGGCCATCGTAAAGGATCCAGCCTTCGCGAGGCAGAGAGGTTTCCGATTCGTGGTCGACCAATCTCATTGCAGTCTATTGCCTTTGAATACAATGACGGGCGATCCATCCGCCACAAATGCGCTGTCGGGGCGCTGTTGAAGAACTGCACCGAGTTCTTTCCCATACAGGGCGCTCGCCTCCCCTTCGAATCCAGCGCTACTCGCCGCCCACACCTTCCACGGGGCATGCGAGACGTGATATTCGAGCGATGTGCCGGATCGGTGAGTCGAATAGCCCCAGTAGTGTTCGGTGATGAACTGCTCCAAACTCCCATCGGGAGCCCGTTTTGGACGGCCTGCGGTTTGAGCAAAGATCGTGCACCATTGCCCGTCCACCCGCCACTGATACTCAACTGTGTTCCCTGACCCGTTGGTCTCGATTTTGTGTCTCATCGGAAGACACACATAGTTCTCGGCGTACAACACGCGAGCGGTCGTCGCGATCAGCGCGTCTCGGCACAACCTCGGCGATGAAGACAACTCCTCTTCGCTCCTCGCTGCCTGCTTTTCGCCGCACATAGAAACGTAAGTTTACTTCATCGAAGTCAGCATGAAACGGAACCGGGAAACGGCCCAGGAGTTTGGTGCGGCAAAATTGAAAGCCCACCAGGCTGACGTAGGTTTTGCCCCCAAACGAATCCAGCGACGTGCCCGGCGGAACATGTTGACGCAGCTGATTAGGCTCAACTTCGAAATTCAACATCACAAGATTCCGCCACTCCGCCGACAGGAAAACTCGTTCTGACTGAGACATTTTGACGTCGCCTAGTCGTCGCCCCTGGCGGTCACCTCGGGCTGCTGGAACCCCGAGCCGTTCGCGGTCGAGGGCGCCCGCGCCACGTTCAGTTCCTGGTCCTTGTACTGCAGTTGGTACAGCTTGAAGTAGATCCCGCGCTGGGCCAACAGTTCCTGATGCGTCCCCATTTCGCGGACCTGGCCTTTGTGCATGACGATGATCTTGTCGGCGCGCTGTACCGTCGAAAGGCGATGGGCGATGATGAGCGAGGTGCGGCCCTCGACCATGCGGTCGAGAGCGTCGCGCACTTTGAACTCGGTTTCCGTATCGACGCTCGAGGTAGCTTCGTCGAGGATCAGAATTTTTGGCTCGTGGGCCAGGGCCCGAGCGAAGGAAATGAGTTGCTTCTGGCCGGTCGAAAGCGTCGATCCACGCTCGCGGACTTCTTCGTTGAAACCCTTGGGCAGGGCACGGATGAAATCCCCGAGGTTCACATCTTCGGCAGCTTTGGCGACGTCCGCGTCCTGAATACGCTCCGTGCCTAGTCGGATGTTGCCACCGATCGTTCCCGTGAATAGGAACGGGTCTTGCAGCACCACGCCGAATCGACGACGCAGGTCGGCGAGGTCCATCTGTTTCACATCGACGCCATCGATGCGGATGGCGCCTCTCTGGACGTCGTAGAAGCGCAGCAGCAGGGAAATGAGCGTAGTCTTGCCGGCGCCCGTGTGGCCCACGACGGCGACAGTTTCTCCAGGCTCGATCGCGAAAGTAACGTCGCGCAGCACCCAGTCGGACCTGGCAACAACACTCACGTGTGGATCGCCGCCCATGTGGGGAGGGCTGGCCATGTGAGGAGCGCTGACCATGTGGGGACGGCCGCCCTCGGCCACCCGGTCGAGCGAAGCTCGACTGCTGCCGCTGGCATCACCACTCTCCGCCGGCATATCCCGATACGCAAACCAGACATGGTCGAACTCGATTCTTCCAGGGCCTTGTGGTTTCTTCGTCAAGGCGGGGGAAACGACATCCACCAGAGTATCGACCAACTTGAAAATGCGTTCACTGGCTGCCATCGCGGACTGGAGAATGTTGTACTTCTCGCTGAAGTCCATGATGGGGCGGAAGAAACGCTGCGCGTACTGCGTGAATGCGATCAGCACGCCCAGAGAAGCCGGAACCGCTACGACGGCTAAGTGAAGAGACAAGTGCGGGTGGCGCTGGAATTCAAGCGAAATACTGTTCGCGACGACGCCGCGTAGCACCCCTTGCCCCCCAAACCAGATCACGCAGGCAATCGCGATCGCGGAAAAGAAATCAACCGCGGGGTAATAAAGGGCGTACGCCAGGATCGCGTCCTTGTACGCATCCATGTGGCTGCGGTTGATTTCCGAGAAACGCTGGTAGGCCTTGCGCTCGCGGTTGAAAAGCTGCAGCACGACCATGCCGCTGACGTGTTCCTGCAAATACGAATTGATGCGGGCAATGGCGATGCGAATGCGCCGGTAGGAATCGCGTACCTTGTCGCGGAAAATTTTGGTCGCCACCACGATGAGCGGCAGCACCGCGAACGTGATCAGCGCCAGCTTCCAGTTCATGCACAGCATGATCCCCAGAATTCCCACGAGCACGAACAGGTCTTCAAAGATGGAAACCACGCCCGAAGTGAACATTTCGTTGAGGGCGTCCACGTCGGTAGTGACGCGCGTGACCAGCCGGCCAACCGGATTCTTGTCGTAGAAAGCGACGTGCATTCGCTGCAGGTGGCGGAAAATCTGGCTCCGCAGGTCGAACATCACTTTCTGCCCCGTCCATTGCATAAAGTAGGTTTGCAAGAACTCGAACACGAAGGTGAGGACCAGCAGGCTGAAGTAGATGGCCGATATTTGCGCGATTCCGTGCAGCGGCCGCGGGCTCAGCCAACTCCACAATCCTGAACTCATGCTCTTGACTGGCGCAAGGTAGCGGTCCACCGCCACTTTCACCAGGTAGGGCCCGAGCACGTCGCAGAACGATTTGAGAACGATCGAAACGATGGCAATCGTCACCTGCCAGCGGTACGGACGCAGGTAGGTGAGCAGCCGCCTCATCAGCCGGCTGTCGTATGCTTTTCCTAGTACTTCCTCTTCCTGTGCCATTGGTTCTCGGGCAAGTTCGCGAGCAGGGTCGAAATCGCTAGGAACAGGTTAACCTAAATAGATGGCCGGGGCAGCGGGGAAGATGGAAAAGGTTTGAGAGTGGGATAATCACAATAGTGGCTCTGGGCATCTACATTTCGGTTCCGTTCTGTCGCACGAAGTGCAGCTACTGCAACTTCGCGTCAGACGTCTTTTCGCGTGCGGTGTTTGAGCGCTATGTCGATCGCGTCTGCGCCGATGTTGCCGGCGCGCGGCAACTGGGCGACGAGATGGGCGGGCAGATCGAAGCAGACGTGGACTCGATCTATCTCGGTGGTGGCACGCCCACGGTCCTCGAAGCCGGGCAATTGTGGCGAATCTTTGATGCCGTCCGCGCGCAGTTCTCCGTAGCGTTGGATGCCGAAATTACAGTCGAATGCGCCCCCGGAACCCTCGCGCCAGGCGTTGTCGACGGATTGTTAGCGTGTGGCGTGAACCGCGTCAGCCTGGGTGTGCAGTCTTTCGTTGACGTCGAGGCAGCCGCGGTCGGTCGGTTGCACAAGCGGTCCACCGTTTTGGAAGATATAGCTCGCCTCCGCGTGGCGGGCATCTCGAACCTCAATATCGACCTGATCGCGGGCCTTCCACACCAGACGGCACAAAGCTGGCAGGAGTCGCTGTCGCAGACGCTCGCGACCGGCGCTCTTCACGCCAGCGTCTACATGCTCGAGGTGGACGAGGATTCCCGCCTGGGCCGCGAGTTGATCGCCGGCGGAACGCGCTATCATGCGCACTTCGTCCCGGACGAAGAAGCCACCGCGGATTTTTATCTCGCGGCCTGCGAGCAATTGGAAGCAGCCGGAGTGGCGCAGTACGAAATCTCCAACTTCGCGCGACCGGGATCCAAATCGCGGCACAATCTCAAGTACTGGACCCGCCAGCCATATCTGGGCTTCGGCGTGGACGCACACTCCATGCTAGTCTCCGCGTCGCCGGAGGTTGCGGCCGTGCGCTTTGCGACCGCGGACGCACTGGAGAAATATGTTGCGGGATCGCCGTCGCAAAAAACCGTGGTCTCGCGCGCGGCCGCGTTGGAGGAAACTTTCTTTCTCGGACTGCGCCCGACCCGGGGCGTGGACCTGCGAGAGGTTGCCGCAACCTTCGGCCAAAAGGTTCTGGATGACCTGCAGTCGACGATCGCAGAACTGATCGACGATGGACTGATGCAGCGGAAGGACCACCGCATTCGCCTGACGCCGCGGGGACGCTTGCTTTCCAACGAAGTTTTTCAAGCTTTTCTCACGACTGCTGCCCTTCCACCCCAGACTGTGAAGACGGGCGTATAATTCGCATTGGATATTTGGCGCTGGCTCCAGAAGAGCATCGCACGTAATTCCCAAACCATCCGGTCGGTTGGGTGGCCAGGCGAAAGCCACAGAATCGCCAGTGTTCATGCGGTTCGCCCCATCCTTTCCCTTTCTTTCCGGGAGTAACTTCTTCCCCTTCCAGCGCTATGTTTTAATCAAAAATTCGGGGTGCGAATGCCCCTTGATGCGGGACCGCATTGCTCGCGGTGCCGAGTGTGTGGGAGGAACCTTGGATTTCCAATTGAACGAAGAGCAGTTGCAGTTGAAAAAAAACGTGCGCGAGTTTGCCGAGCGCGAGATCAAGCCCAGCGTCATGAAGTGGGACGAGGCTGGCGAGTTCCCGCTGGCAACCATCAAGGAATTGGGCAAGCTTGGGTTGTTAGGAATGGTCTTCCCTCCCGAATACGGCGGTGCCGGCATGGGCTATGTGGAGTACGTGACGGCTATCGAAGAACTGTCGCGGGTAGACGGGTCGGTCGGAATCATTGTGGCGGCACACACGTCCTTATGCTCGAACCACATTTTTCTCGCCGGCAACGAGGCGCAGAAAAAGAAATACGTCAGCAAACTGGCAACCGGCGAATTTATCGGCGCGTGGGGGCTGACCGAGCCCTCCTCGGGATCAGACGCCGGCAGCGCGCGCATGACTGCGGCGCGCAAGGGCAACACCTGGCTGCTGAATGGCACGAAGACGTTCTGTACTAACGGGCACTACGCCGACGTGGTGGTCGTGCTGGCGGTCACTGATCGCGCCGCCCATACGCACGGAATTTCCGCGTTCGTGGTGGAGAAAGATACCAAGGGATTTCGTCCCGGCAAGAAAGAAAACAAGCTTGGACTGCGGGCGAGCGACACGGCCGAGTTGATTTTTGAAGACTGTGTGATTCCGGCGGAGAACCTTTTAGGCGGAGAGGGCCAGGGATTTCCCGACGCGATGCGCGTGCTCGATGGCGGACGCATCTCGATTGCCGCGTTGTCGCTGGGCATGGCCGAAGGCGCCTACGAGGCAGCTCTGAAATACTCGAAACAGCGCCGTCAGTTTGGCAAGGCCATCAGCGATTTCCAAGCGATCCAGTGGAAGCTGGCCGACATGGCCACCGAGATCGACGCAGCCATGCTGCTCACCATGCGCGCCGCGTCCATGAAAGACGCGGGGATGAAGACCACGCAGGAATCGTCCATGGCCAAGCTCTACGCCAGCGAAGTTGCCGTAAGGTGTGCCAATGAAGGCGTGCAGATTCATGGTGGCTACGGCTTCATCAAAGACTATCCAGCTGAGAAGTTTTACCGCGACGTAAAACTCTGCACCATCGGCGAGGGTACCAGCGAGATTCAACGGTTAGTGATCGCAAGACAGTTGCTGAAGGACTAGCTCTTGGCTTTTGGCTCTTAGCTCTCGGCCACACCTGCCAAGCAACAATCCCCCGTAGCTGCACGCGAGTGCCAGTCTTCGTCGGAGAAATAGAATGCATCCACGAGGATGCAACTGTGGCACTAATCTACAGTTCAGCGCCAGGCCCCACAATTGCCGGATAAGGCCCCGACGAATGCGAAGGCCACGGTTCTCGACGGTGGGTTAATATACCGCTGAACCGCCTCTGACCAATCGCTATGCTCATCATTCGCGGCTCCTACCACTTCTGGCCGAAGCGCGTTGCGTTTCGCAATGACTACTGCCTTCGGTGCCAGGCGCCGCGTCGATCCATTGCCATCCGGACCTTCGACGTGGGCCACCTCTTCTGGATCCCGATTTTGCCGGTAGGCTTTTGGAAACGCTGGCGATGCGAGGTGTGCGGACAGGCTCCGCACGCTTACCCGAAAGTTCGCCGCTTCTTCAAATGGGTAGGCCTCGTTTTCTCGATTGCCCTTTCGTTGCTCATGTGGTCCGCCCCGGGCGATGCGAATCTTGGAGTGCTCGGTTGGATCCTGCGAGTTGCCGCCCCGGCGGGAGGGATTCTGCTTCTCTTTGATCTGCTCCATACTCCGAAGGGGCCGTCCCTGCGCCAGCAATTGGCCACGATTGCGCCCGCCACCGATGCGCTCTGCCCATTTTGTGCAACGCCTCTGCTCGCCGGTTCCGGCGCGCGCTGGTCCTGCCCACAGTGCGGCGCTGTCAGGTACTAGGACTTCGTGTTATAGATAATCGCCAGTGTGGTTAGATGGACTGTTCGGCCTCGTTCTTTGGTCGGCACTTTTTCTTGCAATTTGCAGTTCGGGACTGGTTGGGAAATCGTCCGGCTGTTGTTGTGACATTAGGTGGATCAGGTTTCGCAGACCGCGGTCCTGCTTTACACTGTTCGCTTGGACACTGTTAGTTCGGATCGCGACATGAAGGCATGGATCGAGCCGCTGCGCTCGGGAGATGTGCGGACCCTGGCGCGCGCCATTTCCACGGTCGAGAATCGCGCTCCTGGATGGTCCGATCTGCTGAAGGCTCTGTTTCCGCACAGTGGACGGGCTCGAGTGATCGGGCTGACCGGCGCGCCCGGGGCGGGGAAGAGCACGCTGGTCGACCATCTGGCGCGGTTCTATCGCAAACAGAACCACAGCCTGGGAATTGTGGCGGTGGACCCGACCAGTCCTTACACCGGCGGTGCGATTCTGGGCGACCGCATCCGCATGCAGGAGCATTTCGCCGACCCAGGAATTTACATTCGCAGCATGGCCACCCGCGGATCGTTAGGCGGCCTGGCGCGCACCACGGCCGACGTCACTACTGTGCTCGATGCTGCCGGCCGCGACATTATTCTGGTGGAGACCGTCGGCGTCGGCCAGGATGAAATCGATATTGTCCGGCTTGCCGACATCACCGTCGTGATTCTCGTTCCCGGCATGGGCGACGATGTGCAAACGATTAAGGCGGGAATCATGGAGATCGCTGATATCTTTGTGATCAACAAGAGCGACCGCGATGGCGCCGAGCGCGTGGAGCGCGAGATCCGTGCCCTTCAGTCCCTGGCTCTACGCCACGATGGATGGACGCCCCCCATCGTGAAAACCGTTGCCAGCGACGGAACCGGAGTCGACGACCTGGCAGCGGCCATCGCCGCCTATGAGACTTATCTTCAGAAGGAGAACCTGGCGCTGAAAAAAAGCGTGCAGAACTGGCAGGAGCGCCTGGTGGAAATGCTTCGCGATGCCATGCTGGAGAAAGCCCGCGCGCAACTCGACAATGGAAACATAACGAGGTTGGCGGTGGAAATCGCCGAACATAAGCGCGATCCTTATACGCTGGTGGAAGAAATCGCGGCGAAGGCAAACAAAACTTAGCCCCGGACGCATTCGTCCGGCCGGTTTTGAAGTCGAACCGTGAGTTGCAGGCGGAAGTGTCCCGTAGGGAATGAAACTTCGGGGACGAACGCATTTGCCGCCACGTGAACAAACTCGATGGCTCAAATCGATCATCTCGGAATCGCGGTGAAGTCGTTGGCGGCGGCCAAAGCGATCTACGAGAAACTCGGCCTCAGCGTCTCGCCGGAAGAAACAGTGGAGCAGGAACAAGTGCGTTTGGTGATGGTACCCGTCGGCGAAAGCCGCCTGGAACTGCTCGAAGCGACGTCGGAGAATTCGACCATCGCAAAGTTCATCGCCAAACGCGGTGAAGGTCTGCACCATGTTTGCCTGAAAGTGCCGGACCTGACGGCGGCGGTGGCGCGCCTCAAAAAAGAAGGCGTGCGCCTAGTGTCGGAAGAAATCAAGACGGGCGCAGGCGGACACCAGTATGTTTTCGTTCATCCTTCGAGCACAAGCGGCGTGCTGCTGGAGTTGGTGCAGGAATAGAAACTCCCTGGCCACGGATTTTCACGGATCAAACGGATAACGCTGAATAGAGCGAAATGCTTCTACTCGTCACCGACACTTCCGGTAAGCAGGGCAGCGTTGCCCTCGCGCGCGCAGGCGAACCCAATCCGCACGAGGTTGAGGTAATCGAAGTTGCGCCCTTGGCAGGTGGCGCGTTCTCCGCGCAACTAGTGCCGCAGATTGCGGCGCTGCTCGCCGAGCATAGTCTCACCAAGGCCGATCTCGAAGCCTTCATCGTTGTCTCCGGCCCAGGGTCGTTTACCGGACTGCGCGTGGGTCTGGCCGCCATCAAGGCCTTGGCGGAAATTCTGAAAAAACCGATTGTGCCCGTGTCTCTGTTGGAGGTTGTGGCCGTTGCCAGTCTCGCACAAGGCAAGGTTGGGGCTGCACTCGATGCCGGACGCGGCAATGTTTATTTCGGGGCCTACGAAATCACGGGCGAAACTGTTCAGGCGCTGCAAGAGCAACTCCTGTCGAAAGCTGAGTTTCTGTCCGCCGCGCGTGAGTTCACGATCATCACGCCCGACCCGAACTGGTCGGCTGCGGCTGCGGAAGTTGGTCTTCCTGTGTTCGCAGTCGAAGCTCCCAGCGCCGAGATGATAACCCGCTTGGGCTGGAGAAAGCTGCAAGCCGGCGAAACCGTCTCCCCCGAGCAGTTGGAAGCGAACTACATGCGCCGCTCGGACGCCGAACTTTTTGCGAAACCAAGCTGCTAGCTCCTAGCTAGCTCTGGCATTGAACTGACTTGGACTCCGAAAATATCGTGAATATCCGCCCGGCAACCATTGCAGACATCCCGCACATCATGAGCCTGGAGCGCCAATCTGCCACCGCCGGACACTGGACGGAACAGCAGTACCACCAAGCGTTCGCGTCTGGAGGCCCGCCAAGGCTCCTGCTGGTGGCGGAAGCGTCGTCGTCACCAGGTCCCAAGTCGGCGCTGAAGGCCCGGGGGTTCTAGGATTTCTGATCGCCCATCATCTCGCCCCCGAATGGGAGTTGGAAAATATTGTCGTAGCTCCCACGGCCCGACGCAGGGGCATTGGCAAAAGCCTTCTGAAGGCTCTGTTCGCAGCCGCTCGCGAAACAGAAAGCGATTCCGTCGTATCTCGAGGTACGCGAGTCGAACGCACGCAGCGCGAGCTCTGTACGAAAAGTCAGGTTTCGAGCAGACCGGCCGCCGCAAGCTCCTACTACACAATCCCTCGGAAGACGCCATCCTGTACCGGCGCACTCTTGGCTAACCCGTTCTCACACTGAGACTGCACCACTTTTTTGGCATTGAACCCACTTTTGGCCTGTGCTACCTGAGCCTAATAATCCCGGTTGGAGGTCTGCTGGATGCTGACTTCGAGAGACCAACTCCTGACCAGTCACGAGGAATTCCGCAGACTGGCTCAGGAGCACACGCAATATTCGCAACGCCTCGATACACTCACCCAAAAACGTTATCTCAGCGAAGACGAAAAGCTGGAAGAAGTCCGGCTCAAAAAGCTGAAACTGCGCCTGAAGGACCAGATGGAGTCCATCGAGCGCGAGTATCGGCAACAGTACGGCGTTAACGTAGCGTAAAGCTTCTGGCCAACCTCCAGGCGGCCTCGACCGCCGCAGGGAGGAATGTATCTTCCACAGGGCGCGATGCAGCGCCTTTTTTTATTTATACTTACAGAGCCTCGGCTGGGCCAAGCGCGCTGCGTCGACTGCCGCTCGACTATAATTGAGACTTCCCCATGGTTCGCGACGGATACTTTTACGCATTGCCTTTGATCGCCGCCGCGGTTCTGCTCGGCTGGCTGACCCGTCCCGCTTGGGCGATCATTCCTTTCCTGCTGGCGCTTTTCTTCCTGTGGTTCTTTCGCGATCCCGAGCGCACGATTCCGCAGGATCCGGCGCCGTGGTTTCTCCCGGCGACGGCAAGGTCACCGATGTTTCCGCCGTGACGGTCGGCAAGCGAGAAGCAGTTGCGCATCAGCATTTTCCTCAGCGTTTTTAATGTGCACGTGAACCGTTCGCCCGATCGCCGGCGTGATTCGCGACGTCCGCTACCAGCGCGGCAAGTTTCTGAACGCCATGAACGAGGTTTCCGCCGAACAGAACGAGCAGAATATCGTCACCGTGGAAGGCGACGGCCAGACGGGTCGTCTTCAAGCAGATCGCCGGCTTGCTGGCGCGGCGGATCGTCTTCTATCCGAAGGTCGGAGACCGCCTGGAGCGCGGCCAGCGCGTCGGCCTGATCAAGTTCGGATCGCGCGTGGACGTGGTGCTCGACGCCTCCGCTCGCGTGAACGTGAAAGTCGGCGATCGCGTGAAAGGCGGAGCCAGCGTGCTGGCCTACCTGCAGCCGCAGGGAGCGCTGGCGGCCGCTGGAAGCGCGTCTGCCAGCCGAGAGGGCGCATTGATGGATCAATGCCATCGCCGAGGCCGCGGCGCCGGCATGAGCAAGGGGATGTACATTCTGCCGTCGCTGTTCACGACCGCGAACATGGCGCTGGGCTACTACGCCATTCTTGAGGTCATGCACGCCACGGCCGACGAATACTGGCACCTCGACAATGCGGCCAAGGCGATCGGATTTGCGGTGCTGTTCGACGGACTCGACGGCCGCATCGCGCGCATGACCGGCACCAGCAGCGATTTCGGCCGGGAACTGGATTCTCTGGCCGATGCGATCACTTTCGGCGTGGCTCCGGCGATGCTGGCCTGGACCTGGGGATTTCACCTGATGCCGCCGGTCCTGCTGACGCGAAGGCCACTGGCACATCAAGCTGACGCAACTGGGCGCGATTGCCAGCTTTCTTTTCCTGATTGCGGGAGCGAGCCGCCTGGCGCGCTTCAACATTACCAGCAATCCGCAGCCTTCGAATCCCGGGCGTCCGGGCAAGAAATATTTCGTCGGCATGCCGATTCCCGCGGGAGCGGGCGTGATTGCGGCGGTCGTGCATTTCGCGGCCGGCGATCCGCTGGAGTCGTGGTACACGGCGCTGGCCTGGTTCGCCATGGTGACGACGGTCGGCTATCTGATGGTGAGCACGTGGCGCTTTTACAGCTTCAAGGACATCGATTTCCGCTCGCGCCATCCGTTCCGGCTGATTCGTTTTGCTGGCGGCGCTGTTTGCGTCTGATCTTCGTTCTTCTCGCCGCCAGATGCTTTTTGTCGATCGCGCTGATCTACATGATTTCCGGCGTTTTCTGGCGGCTGCAGTGGATCTTCCGGCGCCGGTCCGATCCCCCGCCTCCGCCCTATAAGGAGGCTTCGCAGGCTTCATGAGCGAGTCCGTCAAACCACCGCCTGCCTCCACCGCCTCGCCGCGCGCGGCAAGCTCTACCGCGCCGCGATCGTGGGCGCCGGCCTCGCTCAAGGGGAAGGAAGTCGCCGAAATGCTGAACGAGCGCAACTTTCCCGCTGCGGATATTCGCCTGCTCGATGACGACGAGGCCATGGGCCAGCTCGAGGCGATGGGCGACGAGATCAGCTTTATCCAGCGCGTGCGGGCCGAGCAGTTCGAGAACGTGGACTTCACTTTCTTTGCTTCGGATCAGGAGAGCACCACGCGCAAGAACTGGAAAGATGCTCGCGACGCGGGAAGCGCCATCATCGATCTCTCCGCGGCTCTTGAAAATGAACCGGAGCGCAGCGTGCGTTCGCTGTGGATCGAGCGCGAACGCGGCCAGATTCGCGCCTCCTGAATTGCAGCCCGGGCCCGTGCGTGACGGCGCATCCGGTCGCGGTGACGCTGGCGCTGCTTGTTGTTGCGGGCGAAAAAGGCGGGAGCGATCCGGCGCGCCGTCGCCACGATTTTCGAGCCGGCCTCCGAGCACGGACAGCGCGGGATGGACGAACTGCACCAGCAGACGGTGAACTTGCTTTCGTTTCAGCCGCTGCCGAAAGATGTCTTCGACGTGCAGGTCGCCTTCAACATGGTGGCGCGCTACGGGCAGAAGTCGCAGCCCGCGCTGCGATTCGGTCGAGGCGCGCATCCTCCGCCACTATCGCAAGATTGCCGGCGAGCCGATGTTCCGGAGCCGTCGCTGCTTGTTGCTGCAGGCGCCCATCTTCCATGGTCATGCCCTCGCGGTCTTCCTGGAAATGGACGAGCGCCGTGGACGTGCCGCGCTTGTCGCTGGCGCTCTGACAGGCGATCACGTCGCGATTCCTGGTGCCGGAAGAGGATTCGCCGAGCAACGTGAGTTCGGCCGGGCAGGCGGACATTCAGCTGTCGCTGAAGACCGGATCCCGTGCAGCCCAACGGCGTCTGGTTGTGGGCGGCCGCGGACAATCTCCGCATCTCGGCCCTCACTGCGGTGGAATGCGCGGAGAGCATGACGGCGACACGCCCGACAGGAAAGATTCAATGACGACGCGTGCGGCGCGCCTGTCGTGCGCTCGGATTCCTGCTCTTCTCTTCACTGGCGGATGCGGTTATCACACCGCCGGTCATGCCGTGCAACTTCCCGAGAACGTCAAGACCATTGCGGTTCCGGCGTTCAAGAACGAAACCCTGACCTATCGCATCGAGCAGATGCTGACCGCTTCCGTGGTGCGCGAATTTACCACGCGCACTCACTATCACATCGTGAACGATCCCGGCGACGACGCCGACGCGACCTTGCGCGGGACGGTGCTTTCCACCGCCGCTTCTCCGCTCACCTATGACACGGCGACCGGGCGCGCGGCCAGCGTGCTGGTCGTGGTCAGCATGAGGGTCACGCTCACCGACCGCAAGGGCAAGGTTCTATATCAGAATCCCGCGTACTTTTCCGCGAGCAGTACGAAGTCTCGCAGGATCTGACCAGCTTCTTTGAGGAAGACTCCCCCGCGTTCCGGCGCCTCTCGCAGGACTTCGCCCGCACGCTGGTTTCGAACATTCTGGAGGGATTTTAGAGGGTGAAGCGATTCTTTCTTCTCTGACATTCTTGGCGATCGCACTGTTCGCGCCGGCTGTTATCAGCGGGACGCGGCCGCCGCACATCGGCGATGCCGCCAACGATTTCACGTTTGCAGGACTCCGACCGAAAAGTGAGTCTGAACCAGTTTCGCGGCCAGGTCCTGGTGCTGAATTTCTGGGCGACGTGGTGCCCGCCGTGCGTCGAAGAACTCCTTCCTTGATGACCATGCAGGAGCGCACGCGGGCAAGGGGCGTCGTCGTGCTCGGCATCAGCATCGATGTCGATGACAATGCCTACCACCGCTTTCTCAAGCAGCGGAATGTCAACTTCCTAACGGTTCGCGATCCGGATCAGAAGGTCGCCGCGATGTATGGCACCTCGGGTTGGCCCGAGACCTATGTGATTGATCGCCAGGGAGTGCTGCGCCGGAAATTTGTCGGCCCCGTGGATTGGAATTCGCCCGAGGTCGTGCAGTTTCCTGAGCAAGCTGTAACTGTTCACGCTTGGATCACTATGCGCGAGCTGTGTCGCGCGAGTGCTAGAGTCGGAAACATCGGAACATCGAATGATGAACTGCGCCAAGGATGCGGCGAAACATCTGATGCGGGCCTTCGCCCAAGCCGAGCGCTTTGTCAGCGAACTGGAATCGCGCAAGCTTCGCGCCGGCCTACGTCTTCGTGGGCGATGAGGCTTTTTTCCGCAAGCGCTTTCGGGACGCGATCCTGGAGCATCTGGTTCCTGCCGATCTGCGCGACTTCAGCTTCTTCGAGTTCGATCTCGCCGAAACCGATCTGGCCGAAGATTCTCGACCGCGCCCGTACTCCCTCGCTGATGGCGCCGTTTCAGGTCTTCTTCGTGCGCGGCGTGAAGAATCTTTTTGGCCGCGGATCGAACGAAGAAAAGCTGGCCGCCATCGAGGACTACTGCAAGAATCCCGAATCCCGACGCGCTCGATAGTCTTTGTCGCCGACCACATCAGCATCCCCGCCGACGTCCGCCGCATGGAGATGCAGGACAAGGAGCGCTACCAGCGCATTCGCGAAACCATGGGCCAGTATTGCGGCATCGTGGAACTGGCGCGCGTGGAAGAAGGCGAGGCCGTCCGCTGGATTTCTGATTACTGCGCCGGCCGCGGAGTGAAGATCGACGCCGACGGCGCGCGTGAGCTGGTCGACGCTCTCGGCGGCGACATGATGATGATCTCCAACGAACTGGAGAAGCTGATTCTCTACGTTGGCGAAAAAAAGCGCATCACGCTCGGCGACGTCGAAACCATGGTGCTCGCGGCCAAGCAGCGTTCACTCTATGAATTGACCGACGCGATCTCTAGCGAAAGACCGCGTGCGCGCTCTCGAAGTTCTGGACGCGATTCTGACTCTCGGGCGAAGGCGAAGAAGCCGCCATCGGTCACATCTATATGCTGGCGAAAACTTTCCGCCAGATGCTGGTGATTCTCGAGCGCAACGTCCGCGACCAGCGCATGCTGTGGGCCGCGCTGTGGCAGGGATTCCGCGTGCCTCCGTTCGCCGCCGACGACATCATCAAGCAGGCCCGCCGCTACAAATCCCGCCGCGACCTGACGCGCGCCATCCGCCTCGTCGCCAAGGCCGATCTGGCTCTGCGCTCCAATCCCGTTAGCAAGCGTATGGTCCTGGAACGTCTTGTGATGGATTTGACGACCGAACCCAAGCTCGAAACCCCAGGCTGGATGCAGGATCAATTGCCGGTGTGAGAAGAACGGCCGTCAGCTTTCAGCCATCAGTGTTCAACTTCGTCATCTGATCGCGGAACAATTCGAACGCTGCCGTCCGGTACACCTATTATTCGGGACGGCGAGCAGGACCTCCCTTTTCCGCCAATCCCACGTTCCCGACGATCCATTCTGCTTCACCACTAGGCGTGAAAAATACGGCGATGGCCTTGTCGTTCAATTCGTTCGTCATCTCTTCGGGTTTTTCGAAGTAGTACCTGAACTCGTATCCGGTACACGGCCTATTTGGTTCCTTCGGAGACAACTCCTCTTCAAAATCAGGGAGCCCAAATGCCTCGATGATTTCGTTTTTGGACGAGCCGATCCCGACATGGTCGTAGTTATCTTTCACCCGGTGATGCTTCTCTTCCGATGCGGTATAAGGGAACACGACCCGCTGCCGCCACTGTTCATACGTTGGCAGACCCTTGTCATGAGGGCAATTGTTGGCTACGCTCGCGTTCCGATTTCCTCTGTATGCGACAGTAAAACGCAGCAGAAGAAGGATAACTGTCGCGCCCAGCACAGCAATGCAGATTGAACCATTGAGTTTTCGTCTTTGCAATCCCAGAACTCTACGCCGAAGACACGCCTGACTTCCAGAGTCGTCTGACAACTGAAGCGATCAGGCGGTTTCACTCATCGAGACCCAATGAAACGATGTGTGATCCCCGTCACAGCACGATGGTGTGAATAGTATGTAATGTCCCCACTCGGCCAATTGGGAGTGCCCACATGCTGGACCCACTTGCGGACACAACTGCACGTCTGAAACGACTGGTGGAACAGGCAATGAAAGAAACCGACCCCGACAATAGCGACGAACTGTGTGCGGAAATTTGGCGAGTCCTATGCGAACGCGATGAGGTAAGAATGGCGCTACGCCTTGCAAGCCGGGATAGCTGACGAAATCGGAGATTACAAGCATTGAGCCTCTGAGCGCTCCACCTTGGAATGAGTGAGAGGTTGTACCCCAATTGTGCGCCCCGCTAACCCAATCGTGCCATTCACGTCTCCGACAGTTCGGCGTAAAAAAAAGACAATCAAAATAAAGCGCCGCTGCGACGACCTAGAGAACCCGTTCTGCCGGTCTAACTTGCGAGTTCAAAGGATGGCACGGAAATGGAATGCGCAGTGCGATGCCCTTATTGTGTGTCAGGCTTTGAGTTCCGCCGCATGGTCGCGCATGTAGACGGCCGACACATATGCAACAAGTGTGGCCATACGACACATCTCAGCGATGTGGAATACGAGTGTCGCTGCCCGAACTGCCTCAAGCTGGTTCCCGCTGTGATAACGCGATTTATAGCCAAACGAACTTCCTAGATTGGTAGATGTCGTGACCTATCCGGCATACAAATGCTGCCAGTATTTCTCGTCTGTTTGAGGTCGCGGGAGGGCGTAGGATCCGCTGCTGCGGATAGCGCTCTCCCGGGACGAGGCGCTGGCAGAACTCGGCGTGCAGTTCCCGCACTTCGAACCGCTAGAGTGACCCGCTAACGAAGGGAAGCCTGATCGGGGAAATACGGCGCTATCATAACGGCGTGCCCAGGATGAAGGTTCGCGGAATAAAGCACCCTGTGGTTGGCGAAGGAAGCATGTCGATGATGACGCGAACAGTGAACTTTGCGCGCGCGATTTGTGCCGCGCTTCTTTGCGTCGTTCTATGCTGTTGCGGCAGTGTTAAGCCCTGCTCCGGTGCGCCACAACAGCCGATGGCCGGCCAAGCCGGCGAGTTCCAGCACATCCTCAGCTACGGCCAGAGCCTGAGTCTCGGGGCGCGCGCGGTGAATAAATGGCCGACTGATCTCACCATTCCACCAGAGCAGGACGTTGGCCTCATGTTCGGAAGCGGAGTAATTCCGCGCGGTGCGATGAATGCTTTGGTCCCATTCGCCGATAGCACAACGCCCGTCGATTTGGGCGTTTGGAATATTGACGCACCCGGCGTCACTCCGCTCTATGGTGCGCTACTCGAACTGAAAGGGCTTCCTGGCGCGAGAATTGGGTCGGCGGCTGGCCGCGGCGCCACCTCCATCGCCGGACTCTCCAAAGGTACCGTACCCTATGTGCGGCTGATCTCCCAGGTCGCGGCCGGGCGCGCTCTTTCAGTCGGTCACTACCGCGTGCCGGCCATCATCTGGATGCAGGGTGAATCGGATGCAGGGAATCCGAACTATGCCGCACAACTGCAGCAGCTATTCACTGATCTTGATGCTGATGTGCGCGAGACCACGGGCCAAGCTCAGACCGTCCAGGTCTTCATCTGCCTCACGGCGGTGCGCGACATTGCGCTGGCGCAACGGCAGATCGCCGCTGTCATGCCCAACGTGCACATTGCCTGCGATACGGCGACGTTCGCCAAGTCGGACGGAACCCACCTGACAGCCCAGGGATCTTTAGAAGCGGGGTGCGCGCTCGGCGCGCAGATGCGGAGCCTCATCCCGGCAAACCAATGGAATCCATGAGGGCAAGACCCAAATTTCTGTTTTCCAACAGATTAATCTTCAGGTTGTGACGAACAACCTTTACGGAGGATTGGGAACGGGATCACACAGGAGAAACGTCGAGGCACCGGAAGGGGACCCCAAAGCAAGAGGACAGACGAGTCTTTCCTGATTTTACTGAAAGCTGAGAAGCCGACAGCCTACTTCATCGCCGTGACGCGCTTGCCCAAGCGGGACTTGTAGCGCGAGGCAGTATTCTCGTGCAGCGTCCCTTTCTGAATCGCCTTATCGAGCGCCGAAACGGTCTGTCGGTAGATCTGTTCGGCGGACGCCTTGTCACCCTTTTCAATAGTCTCGCGTAGGACGCGCAACTGGGTGCGCAAGGTGGAAGTGTTGGCGCGATTGCGCACGGTGCGGCGTTCGGTTTGGCGTACACGTTTCAGCGCCGAAAGATGATTTGCCATAGCTGATTCGTTACCTTCGTTTATACAGAGAGTTATTCGGGTGAGTCCGAATTCCTTATTATAGGGGAGCACTTCCGACCGGTCAAACTTGGCGAGGTATGTGGGGACAGCCGCCCTCGGCTGTCCATCGAGCGCAGCTCGACCGCCGGTCGCAAGTTCATTGAGGATAGCGCTCCAACAATGACAGACGGATTCGATCGCCTGAAAGTACTCATCAACTCATCGACTCCCATCGTGGTAATGGAGACGTCGGAGGAGATGCACGCCGTAAAAATGGTGCGCGCAGCTTGCGGCGAACTCAACATGGCAACCTTCGAATGGACCATTGCTGACGGGTTGTTGCGCGCTGGAACGAACGCCCCTCCCGACGCGCAAAGAATGTCCGCGCAGGCTCAGACCACAATCTGGACACAAGCCGGCCGCGGCCAACCGCAAACGCACACCGTACTCAGCCCTGGCGCCACCGAAGCCGAGAGATTGGTTCGAGCAGTGAAGTCATCCCTGGGAGCCGACAGCACTGCCGCAGGCACCGGCACCGCCATCTACAACACGCGCGATCCCGTGCAGGCGCTGGCCAATATGGAATCGATGACGGTCGAAGCCGTCTTCATCCTGAAAGACTTTCACCGTCACATGGACGACCCAGTCGTAGTGCGGCGGTTGCGCGATGTGGGACAGAAGTTCGCAACCAACCGTCGCACGGTAGTCATCACCGCCCCGGAAATCGTGGTGCCAGCAGAGCTCGCCACGCTCGTGGAATATTTCGATCTCCCACTACCCGATCGCGACCGGCTGCGCGAAATCATCCATGACACCTTCACCCGGCTCTCGAAGACGTACACGCTGAAGTTGGAACTGGACGCCGCCGGCGTGGACGCGATGTCCGCCAACCTGCGCGGCCTTACCGAAGAAGAGGCCGAACGCGCCATTTCGCAAGCCCTCGTCACGCGCTATGCGCTGTGCCCCGAGAGCATCACTGATGTGCTCGACGCCAAAAAGCAACTCCTGCGGCACTCGGGCATGCTCGAGTTTGTCGAGGCCTCCGACAACCTGGCCGCCGTTGGTGGCTTGGAGAACCTGAAGCACTGGCTCGGACAGCGTCGCGGCGCGTGGGAAGATTCGGCACGCGAATTTGGTCTGGAACCGCCGCGCGGCATGATCATCCTGGGCGTACAAGGATGTGGCAAATCCCTGTGTGCGCGCGCCGTGGCCGGGGAGTGGAAACTGCCCCTTGTAAAGTTCGACACCTCCGCGGTCTACGACAAGTACATCGGCGAGACGGAAAAGCGCATTCGCAAAGTCTTTCTAGTCGCCGAGGGACTGGCGCCGTGCGTTCTCTGGATCGATGAGTTGGAAAAGGTGTTCGCCGGGAGCGGTCCCGATTCAGCCTCCGCCGATGCGGGCGTTTCCTCGCGCTTGCTCGCGTCATTTCTATCGTGGATGCAGGACCGCAAGGCTGCCGTATTCGTGGCCGCTACTTGCAACAATGTGATGGTGCTGCCGCCAGAGTTAATCCGCAAGGGCCGCTTCGACGAACTGTTCTTCGTCGATCTGCCCAACCAGGCTGAGCGCAAGCCGATCTTCTCGATTCAACTCGCAAAGCGCAAACGCAATGCAGCAGATTTCGATCTGGAGAAGGTAGCCGCTGCCGCAAAAGGATACTCGGGCGCTGAGATCGATGCTGCCGTGCAAGGCGCACTCTACGCAGCGTATTCCGAGAAGAAGCCGCTTTCCACGCAGTTGCTTCTCGAAGCCTTGGCGCAAACCGTCCCGCTTTCCACCACCCGTGCGGAAGAGATTGCTGCCTTGCGCGAATGGGCCGGCACCAGGGCTGTACCGGCGTCGGCTCGGGACAGTGGCCCGCCAGCGCGATAACGCTCTTGTGCGATGCCGATCGGAACGATCAGGTCAGATTCTGATCAGCTGGTCTGGAATCGTCGCGCGCGTGGGCACTCTTCAAGTGATGATCAAACGCCCGCTCCAATTGCTTCCGGTATTCTTCGCGGTTCGGACGATGGCTGGCTGACGTCGCGCGAAATTTCCCCGCGGTTGGGCAAGCCGTGCATTCGGCTTCCACAGGTATATCCCCAAGCCATTTGGTGACATGCAGAGAGGGTTTCTTCATGCCTCACAGTTTCCCATAGGCGGAACCGATGGTTCCGCAACAACCGGCGCCACTCATCAGGGATAATCTGCATTATGGAAATGTGTTCCAACGGACCGAGACTGATCATTGTGTGCGGCTTGCCGGGTTCGGGTAAGACCACACTTGCCAGGCAGCTTGAAAGGAGGCTCGGCGCGGTTCGTTTCTCTCCAGATGAGTGGATCGATGCTCTTTCCCTAAACGTCTACGATGAAGACAGGCGCGGGAAGGTCGAGGCGCTGCAGTGGAAGATCGGTCAGGAACTCCTCGCTCGCGGGCTGATTGTAATCATCGAATGGGGCACTTGGGGAAGATCCGAGCGAGATACCCTGCGACTCGGAGCTCGAGCGCTGGGCGCCGCCGTCGAATTGCATTACTTGTCCGCCCCGCCGGATGTGCTCTTCGAGAGGATTCAGCGCCGAGGCCTGGAGGCCCCACCCATCGAACCAGATGCCCTGTCCCGATGGGTCGAGATATTCCAAGCACCAACGCCCGAGGAGATGGCACTCTTCGACCAGCCTCTGATTGTGGACCTTGCCTCCGGTTGAAACTGACCCGCTGGCCTTGGATTTCACTCCCATTGACTCCCTGTTCGCCGCGGGGTACGCTTTACCTAATGGTAGTGACTTGCCTTCTGGGCATGCGCATTCCGGTTGGTCCTGTCTCCGAGCGAAACCCTGCCTTGTCTGTGAAGTGGAGCAGGCATAGGTGTACGTCAATGTCCGGGCTTTACCTGGCCGGACAGCCGAGGGCGGCTGTTCCCACACGGTTCGCCCGTCCGCGTCAAAGACTCGGACCCACACAAGCATGAATCCAAAGGCATCGACCCAAGCATGAAGAAAAGCATCGGGGTTAGTCCCAACATCGAGACGTTTTTCGGCACGCGCGATGAGAATGTGCGTTTGCTGGAAGACGGGCTGAACATCACCATCAATCTGCGGTCGAATGCGATCGAACTGGAAGGCGCGGCCAAGGATGTGGCGCGCGCCGAGCAGGTCTTCGCCGACTACGAAACCCTGCAGCGCTCCGGCTACGCCTTCAACAACGGCGACCTCAACAATATGCTGCGCGTGCTGACTTCTGACCCAAGCACGACCCTACGGGGATTGGCTGACGCCGGGCGCCAGCGTTCATTCGGGCGCCGTACCGTGCAGCCCAAAAGCAGCAACCAGCGCCGTTATCTCGAAGCCATTGAGGGGCACGACATGGTGTTTGGCATTGGCCCGGCGGGCACCGGCAAGACTTATCTCGCCGTCGCGATGGCGATTTCGGCATTGCTGGCCAAGCGTGTGAACCGCATTATCTTGGCGCGTCCGGCGGTGGAAGCGGGCGAACGCCTGGGATTTCTGCCGGGCACGCTGCAAGACAAAATTGATCCCTACTTGCGGCCGCTATACGACGCCCTGTATGACATGCTCGATCCCGAAAAAGTGGATCGCTACCTGGAGAAGAATGTCATCGAGATCGCACCCATCGCCTTCATGCGCGGGCGCACGCTCAACGATTCGTTCGTCATTCTCGACGAGGCGCAGAACACGACCTCAGAGCAGATGAAGATGTTCGTCACGCGCCTGGGCTTCAACTCGAAGGCAGTGATCACCGGCGACGTCACCCAGATCGACTTGCCCAACGCACGCCGCAGCGGGCTGCTGGAAGCGATGGACGTGCTGAAAAGCGTGGATGGGCTGGCATTTGTGCACTTCGACGAAACCGACGTGGTGCGGCATCATCTGGTGCAACGTATTGTTCGCGCCTACGACGAGCACAAAACGCGCGTGGCAGAGCAGCAGATGCTCTTGCTGGCCGAGCCCCGGCATGCGGACGCCGCGAGTGCCGAGAAACAGGCGGCGGCCGCGGCACACGCGGAGAAGGCCACGTCCGCCGAAGCCAAGGGATAGTGCCCACATTTTTTCGCGGGAGGGCCCGACTTGGCCCTCCTGGTGATTTTGTGCCGCATCTTAAGCGAGGTCGTCGAGAACCGCTTGGTGATTCTGGAAAAGAAAGTCGCGGGATTGGACGAAGACGCGCTGGGGCGCTTCGTGTTGCGCGCGCGGAAGGCCGTGGGACTCAGAGGACAAGTGAATGTGCTGGTGACCAGCAGCGCCGCCGTGCGCTCGCTCAACCAGCAATTTCGCAGCCAGAACAAGGCAACCGACGTCCTGGCCTTTCCGGCAACTTCTTCCACCTTCGACTGCAAAGGAACAAAGCTGGCTGGCGAGGTCGCGATCTCCGCCGACATTGCCCGCAAGAATGCTTTCCGCCTTGGCCATCCCCCCGTCCAGGAAATTAAGGTTCTGGCGCTGCACGGAATCCTGCATCTGGCAGGCTTTGACCATGAGCGCGATAATGGTCAAATGGCGCGCAAGGAAGCGGAGTTGCGTCGGGCGCTTGGGCTGCCAGCTGCATTGATCGAAAGGGTAGTGCCCGAACGAGTCTCGCGTGCCGGCAGACGATCCTCCGTACTCGGGCTTGGCAAGGCAGGTGCTCCACTAGCGCGGAGGATGGCATGAATTACCGCCGTCGCCGTCGCCCTTCTTCTTCTCCTGGGACTGCTGACGCTGGTGTCCTACGTGGACCGCGTGTACCAGGAAGTCGGAAAATTCCTCTCCCGCGAATTCCAGGACAACATCGACGTCTTCGAGCAGAAGATTGAACCGGAACTCGGTGTCGCGCGCGCGCGAGCCGCGCTGTCGATGGCCGTGCTCACGCAGCTCACCATGGCAACCATCGCCCTGCTGATTGGCTTCCTGATTTTCAGCGACCCATCTTGGGGCATCTACGAGATCGCCCAAGCAGCGATCAGCCTGATCCTCATCGTCATCGTGTTCAACCGCTTCCTGCCATTCGTGTTCTTCTCGCGCACCAAGGGGGAGTGGCTGATGCACTGGACGCTGGGTCTGAAGATATTGATTTATGCCGCCATGCCGGTGACGATCGTGCTCGGCTTCCTGCAGTCGGTAGCTTCACTGACCAAGCAGAACACCACCGAGCAGCCGGAGACCTCCGCCGAGGCGGTGGACGCGTTGATCGAAGCCGGCCAGGAGGAGGGCATTATTCAGGAGGGCGACCGCGATCTGATCCAGTCGGTTGTGGAGTTCAGCGGCAAGACCGTGCGCGAGGCCATGAAGCCGCGTCCCCAGATGTTTGCCGTGCCCACCGATACCACAGTCGAGCACTTCATCGAATTGCTGCGAGTCAAGCACTACTCCCGCGTGCCCGTATATGAAGGCAACATTCATAACATCAAGGGAATCGTCTACGCGCAGGACGTGCTGCAGGTACCCGACAGCGAAGCGCATGTGCGCATCGTCGAAACGATCATGCGGCGCGACGTCTATTTCGTGCCCGAGAGCAAGCTGGGAAGTGATCTGCTGCGCGAAATGCAAAAGCAGAACATCCGCATGGCTATTGTGGTGGACGAATATGGCGGCGTAGCGGGACTGGTTACCATCGAAGATCTGGTAGAAGAGATCGTGGGAGAGATCCGCGACGATCACGATAAGCCGGAGATTGTGCGAGAAGGCGAGCGCTCGTTCATCGTCGCTGGCGGCATGGATGTCGACCGCCTCGATGAACTCTTCGGCAGCAAGCCGGAAGGAAAAGAATCGGCCACCATCGCAGGCCTGGTCAGCGAACTCGCCGGCCGAATTCCTCGCAAGGGCGAGGTGGTGCAGGACGATGGTCTGCGCTTTGAAGTCCTCGAATCCACCGACCGCAAGGTGGAACGCGTGCGAGTGAGCGCAGTGCAACCGCAACAGCTGAAGCTGATATAACGGGTCTTGGGCGTTAGGTCTTAGGTGTTGGGCTGCGCTCAGTCCAGGGCCGAAGACCTAACACCTAACGCCTAATAACCAGGATCCACGACCCAACCATGGCATTCCGTTCCGGTTTCGTTTGCATTCTCGGCCGCCCCAATGCGGGCAAGTCTACCTTGCTCAATGCGCTCGTGGGCGAAAAGCTGGCAATCATTTCGCCCAAGCCTCAAACCACGCGCAACCGCATTCAGGGCGTGGTTCACGTTCCAAAGCACAAAGGCAAGGACGGTGCCCAGATCGTGCTCGTCGACACTCCCGGTGTCCACAGGCCGGACAGTTCTCTGGGCCGCAAGATGATGGTCGAGGTGCGCGAAGCGCTGGAGGGCTGCGACCTCGTGCTGGTCATAATGGACGTCACGCGCAAGTTTGATCCGCGCGACCAGTTTGCGCTCGACCTGCTGCGGGGGCCAAAGACGAAGGCATTTCTACTCTTGAACAAGGTCGACCTGATCCGCGAGAAATCCAAACTGCTGCCGCTCATCGAGCAATACCGCAAGCTCTATGACTTCAGCGAAGTCATCCCCATTTCCGCGCTCAAGCGCAAGGGCCTGGACGCGCTTTTGGATAAGGTGATCTCGACTGTCCCAGCGGGTCCGGCATATTTTCCTGAAGATCAAATCACCGATCAACCGGCGCGTTTCATGGCAGCGGAAATTATCCGGGAGCAAGTGCTGCTGAATACCAGCGAAGAGATTCCATACGCGACCACCGTGATCGTCGAGAACTTCGAGGAGGGCGCGAGGCTCGCGCGGATTGCCGCGACTATCTATTGCGAGCGCGAAGGCCAGAAGGGAATTCTCGTGGGTAAGGGTGGCAAGATGCTCAAGAAGATCGGTACTTCAGCGCGTTTGCAGGTGGAGCGCATGCTGGGCACCAAGGTTTTTCTCGAGCTCTACGTAAAAGCAGAACCGGGTTGGCGGGATTCGCGCCGCTTCGTGGAAGAACTCGACTGGCGGCGGCAATTGGAGCATAGGATGCTGGTACAGCGGACGGACGAGCAGGGACTGCGCGCAGGCGAGATTGCGGTCGACGATCAAAACCGCACAGAAGACTGACGTTGTGTTATGAGGACCAACTCCTCTTATGAGGACCAACGCCTCTAACTAATGATGCGACCATTGCCGGAATTGAGGTGTGCGTCTAGAATCGCAATAGGCCTCGCTGCAAGGGCCGACACAGGACGGCCAAGCCGAACATGGAATCTGGGGCTTCTCCCGAGGAACACTTTCCCGAGCACGAGTTCGATCCGGAAAAACTTGACCTGCGCGTGCGCGTCACGCTCGCCGCGGACCGGAAGTCCGTGGACCCGGTTGTGGCGCAGGTCATGCAGTCGGTCCGCGACATGAAATGCGTCAACGGCAAGGAAGATGACATCGAACTGGCCTTGCAGGAAGCTCTCGCCAATGCCGTGGTTCACGGCGCCAAAGAAGATCCGACAAAAATTGTCGAATGCCTGGTGGCTTGCGACGAGCAACGCGGCATCCTCATCATCGTGCGCGATCCCGGGCCCGGCTTCGATTTCCGTGCGATTCCCAGTTGCACGATGGGCGAGAATCTCTACTCGAATCATGGCCGCGGAATTTTCCTGATCAATCAACTGATGGACGAGGTGCAGTTCCATAAGAACGGCACTGAGATTCACATGGTGAAGCGGTAGGTTCTTCGCGATGTGGCCCTGAGAGTGTGCACCTTGGTTTGTTTGCTCGCTCTCCGCCCAGTGATAACCTTGCTGGATGCCACAGGATATCGATGTTCCCCCAATTTCGAAACCAGCTCGATCCCGCGCGGCAGTTGGATTCGCGCTCGTCCTCGGAGTGTTTCTTGGTGTGATCTTTGTCGGCTCGATGGGAGCGCTGATGCTCTCGCGACATTCGGGCCGAGTCCTGTTAAGCCAGATGTGGTCGGCGGTGACAGGTAGAAAACTGACAATCGATGTAAGCCAGCCCACCGTCGTCGATCGCATTCAGCGCCTTCAGCGGCTGGAGACCGTGGTTTACACCATGGACAAAATCGTTTCCGGCTCGAGAGTAAGTGCTTGTAAATAAATAATGGTATCTATTAAGTAACTCAGACACGAGTACTTACTTGCATTATGCTGCTGAAGAGTGATTACCCTTCCCGAGTTAACGGCAAAGTTTCGTGCGATCTGGCCACATTTGGATGAACGCACCCGCCGCCTGACCGCGGCCAGTGAGGCCAAGGCTGTAGGCCACGGGGGCGTGACTCTGGTACACCGCGCGTGCGGCTTATCGCGAAAGGCGATCCGTAAGGGAATTCAGGAGATTGAAGCCGGGGTGAGGTTGGATGGTCGCATCCGCCGTCCCGGAGGCGGCCGCAAGGCGATTACCGAGTCTGATCCGAAGCTAGTGGACAGGCTGGAGGCGATCGTCGATGAGCAGACGCGAGGCGATCCCGAATCACCCCTACGTTGGACGTGCAAGAGCACGCGCGCGATCGCCGATGCCTTGACCCGGCGCAAGCATCCTGTCAGCCATACCAAAGTAGCCCAGATCCTTCACTATGAGGGCTACAGTTTGCAGGGCAACCGCAAGACCGAAGAGGGAGAGGATCATCCCGATCGCGATGCGCAGTTCCGGCACATCAATGCCGCCGTGAAGCAATCCTTAAAACAGGGCTGGCCGGTAATTTCCGTGGACACCAAAAAGAAAGAACTCATCGGCAATTACTACAATGGCGGCCAACAGTGGCTTCCCGCGAAACAGCCGCGCCCAGTGCGCGGGCATGACTTTCCGCACCCCGACGTACCCCGTGCCTATCCCTATGGCATTTACGATATCGGGCGCAACACCGGTTTCGTCAATGTGGGAACCGATCATGACACGGGCGCTTTTGCCGTGGCCTCGATTCGGGGTTGGTGGCGCCAGGAAGGGAAACGACTCTATCCCAAGGCCAAAAGGCTCCTGATCACGGCCGATGCCGGCGGCAGCAATGGCTGGCGCTTGCGCTTGTGGAAAGTGGAGCTGCAGAAATTCGCGGATGAATCAGGTTTAACTATCTCGGTCTGTCATTTCCCGCCAGGAACCAGCAAGTGGAACAAGATCGAACACCGATTGTTTTCCTTCATTTCATCGAATTGGCGTGGTGAGCCATTGCGGAACTACGAAACCATTGTGAACCTCATTGCCGAGACCACCACAGCAAAAGGGCTACGCGTAACCTGCCGGCTGGATCGTCGCAAATACCGCACGGGACGAAAGGTCACCGCGGAAGAAATGAAGCAGGTTAATATCCATCTCGAAACATTTCACGGCGAATGGAACTATGTCATCAAGCCTCACAACAACCGACAAGCTGCGCTCTAATTTGGTGTATTGATATCATTATTAATTTACGACTCCTAAGTCCCATTTTTCCGGATTTTATCGCCGGAGATCGCCTGCTGATGTTGGTGCACGGCGAGGTCGTCGGCGGGATTGATTTCTCGAATTTAAAGCCGGGCGACGTCAGAGTCGAAGGCAAGCAGGTTCATCTGCGTCTTCCCGCGCCGCAGGTGTTTAGCACGCGGATTGATAGCACGAAGACACGCGTGTATTCGCGGCAAACGGGGCTGTTGGTACCCACGGATCCGAATCTGGAAACGCAAGTGCGGCAGGAAGCGGAACGCCAGCTGCAAGAAGCGGCCATGGCCGAAGGCATTATGCGAACCGCGCAGCAAAATGGGATTTCGACGATTACTAGCCTGCTGCAAGGTTTGGGATTCGAGAAGATTGAGTTCGAGTGATGGGACGGCAGCGCCGCTCCGCGGGCTTCTCTCCGCGCCGAGGGTGAGACGCCCTCGGGACAGCCGGCAAGGTGCTGGCGCTACAGGGCCTTACATCCTGACGAACTCCAGCATCACGATTTCAGGGTTCGATCCCAGGCGCAGTGGCGGTCCCCACGTTCCGGCTCCGCTCGAGGTGAAGACCTGCATTGTTCCGATGCGGCTTAAGCCGTAGACAAACTCGCGGTAGATCCGGCGCGCCATCCAACTCCACGGGATGAATTGTCCCAGATGCGTATGCCCGGAGAGCTGCAGTGAAACGCCCGCAGCCTCCGCAATTTCCGGGCGATCGGGAGCATGCGTCAACAAAATGCTCGCGCGCTTGCGATCCAAGCCGACGCCGCGTAGCACTGAAGCGAAGTGTCCGTCTTGCACTGCATGCCGGTACGGGACACCGATAATCTGTAAACCCTCGACTTCCACCTTCTCATTGCTGAGCACGCGCACCCCGGCAGCAGCAATGGCGCCAAGATATTTGCTATCGTCTCCAAACTGCTCGTGATTTCCTGCCACAAAATAGACGCCTTGTGGCGCTGTGAGCTCGCTCAGCGGCTTCGCAGCTCGCTCTGCGTCAATGGCCGTGCCGTCATACAAATCACCGGCAATGAAAATCGCGTCCGGCTCTTCCCTCAAAATGGCCGCAACCAGGCGTCGCAGGAACCTGCCGTTGCGCACGTGGCCCAGGTGCACATCGCTGATCAATGCCGCTTTTCGCCCGTGCCAGGCAGCCGGCAAGTTCGCAAGGCGCACCGTGGTTCGTGTGATGCGCGTCCAGCCTGCATTGAAAACTCCATAGAGTCCCGCTGCTACTGCGACAGAGAACAATACTCCTACAATCCGATGGAAGTTCACCTGAAGGCCAGCGAGCTCACTGACTCCGAAAATGATCCACGAAAAAGCCGCTGCACCAACCAAGAACGTGAGCAGACCCAACCAAACCGCGGCAGCCCGGTAAAGCACACGCACAGCCGCATTCGTATAGCGAAAGGCAAGCAGCGAAGCCGTAATAAAGCTCACCGACAATAGGCCGAGGGTCAGCCCGAGCCGTGGGGCACCAGCGGTACGGCCCGCTGCTGGCGCAAAGGTCCAAGTCTCATAGAGCAAGAAATGTGTCAGAAAAAGAACTGACTGGATAACCACGATGAAACCGATGAGCCCTCTACGCACTCGCATGGTCCATTAGATTCGCCAAACCGGGATTCGATGCGGCCAGCGGAGACGTTGCCAAAGTGGGGCGGCGACGTGCAAGCTGGTATCCATGCCAGAATTGCCGGATATCGCGGCCTATATCAGCGCGCTCGAATCGCGCATAGTCGGCCAACCTCTGAAGCACATACGGCTGAATAGCGCCTTTCTGCTGCGAACCGCGCAACCTCCGCTGGCGAGTGTGGAAGGCCGTACCATCCGCGAACTACGGCGAATCGGGAAGCGCATTGTGATCGGAGTCGACGGCGACCTGTGGCTGGTACTTCACTTAATGATTGCCGGCCGATTGCACTGGCAAGCGCCCGCAGCCAAGCTGTCCGGCCGCCGCAGTCTGGCAGCCTTCGATTTTCCCAAGGGTTCTTTGGTTCTTACCGAAGCCGGCACAAAACACCGCGCCTCGGTGCACGTGCTGCAAGGCGAGGAGGGCTTGCGGTCCATCGATCCTGGAGGAATCGACATTTTCTCCGGCGATCTCAACTCGTTTCACGCCGCGCTGACGGCGGAAAACCACACGCTCAAGCGTGCGCTCACCGATCCTCGTTTGGTAAGTGGAATCGGCAACGCCTATTCAGACGAGATTCTGCACACGGCGCAACTCTCACCGATCGCGCTCACGCAAAAGCTGGCACCGGATGAGTGGGAAAGACTATTCGCCGCGACTCGACATACGATTGCGTATTGGGTCGACCGGCTTGGCACCGAGGCCAAGGCCGGATTTCCCGAAAAGGTCACCGCGTTTCGCAAGGGGATGGCGGTGCATGGCCGCTATGGCGAACCGTGCCCGAGATGCGGTGACAAAGTTTTGCGAATTCGTTACGCCGACAAAGAAACGAACTACTGCGCGCGCTGCCAGACAGGCGGCAAGGTTCTGGCGGATCGGAGTTTGTCTCGGCTGTTGGGGTCAGACTGGCCGAGGACGTTGGAGGAATTGGAAGCGCTAAAGCGCCGGTGAAGAACGGCTTCCGCTTTCCGGCTTCCGGAAAAGCGTTCGACCCGGAAGCCGAGACCCGGAAGCCGCATTACTCTTTCGCTGCGATTGCCAGCGCTTTCATCTTCCGGTAAAGATGGCTGCGTTCCAAACCCAGAATCTCCGCGGTACGGCTCACATTGCCGTGATTCTGGTCGAGCGTTTTGAGAATATAGTCGCGCTCGTATGCGTCGCGAGCCTGATGGAGCGTGGAGAATTCACTCTTGGGTACGCGCCGGCTGCCTTCGCGATACACCAGCGGCGGCAAATGTTTGCTGTCGAAGCGCGTGGTCGTGGGGTTCATGATCACGATGCGCTCGATCACGTTACGCAATTCGCGCACGTTGCCCGGCCAGGAGTAACGCATGAGTATGTCAATGGCGTCGTCGGTAATTTCCCGCGGCCGTCTTCCATAGGTTGCTGCAAGTTCCTTCAGGAAATGCCGCGTAAACAGAGGAATGTCTTCTTTGCGTTCCCGCAAGGGCGGTACGAAGAAGGGAATCACATTGAGGCGGTAAAAAAGATCTTCCCGGAAGTTGCCGCGCGATATTTCTTCGTCCAGATCTTTATTGGTCGACGCGATCACCCGCACATCGACCGTGATGGTTTCATCGCTCCCTACAGGCGTGAAGCGCTGTTCCTCAAGCGTGCGCAACACTTTCGATTGCGTCTTCAGACTCATATCGCCCACTTCATCCAGGAAGAGCGTTCCGCCATTGGCTCTCTGAAACTTGCCTTCCTTGTCGATAGCCGCTCCGGGAAACGATCCCTTGTAGTGCCCAAACAGTTCGCTCTCGATCAGATCTTCGGGAATGGCGGCGCAGTTGACCTCGACAAAAGTTTCGTCCTTGCGCAGGCTCTGGCCGTGGATCGCATGGGCCACGAGTTCCTTGCCTGTGCCCGATTCGCCGTAAATCAAAACGCGGCCATTCGTCGGAGCCATCAAGCCAATCTGCTGGCGTAGAGCCTTCATTGGGATGCTGTCGCCGACGATGATGCTCTTCACCTGCAACTGCTTCTTCAGGTCAACGTTCTCCCGCTGCAACTTCTTGGACTCGATGGCGTTCTTGACCAGGATCAAAGTCTTTTCGAGGGAAAGAGGTTTTTCCAGGAAGTCGTATGCGCCCAATTTCGTCGCGCGCACCGCGGTCTCGATGGTTCCGTGACCGGAGATCATGATGACTTCGGGAGGATTGTCGGGTTCGCGTATTCTCTCCAGAGTCTCCAGGCCGTCGATACCGGGCAGCCAGATATCGAGCAGTACCACGTCAAATGGTGTTTTGCGCACCAGGTCCAGACACGCCTCCCCGCTGCCGACCGAAGACGCGGCGTAGCCTTCGTCCGCCAGGATGGCAGCCAGGGAGTCACGAATTCCTGCTTCGTCGTCAACGATGAGGATGTTATGCATGTTGGGCGGTGGCGGGGGTCGGGTTCCGGAACCACCGGAAGTTCGACAATGAAACGCGTGCCGACCGGGCGGTTCTCCTCGACGCGGATCGAGCCATGATGATCTTCGACGATGCGGCTCACGATCGCCAAGCCGAGGCCCGTGCCACGTTTCTTAGTGGAGAAATAAGGCAGGAAAAGCTTCTCCTTGAGTTCGCGAGTGACGCCGTGCCCGGTGTCGGCGACGGTGATCTCCACCGCGTCGCGAGTGGCCACCAAGGCAGTCGAAATTTCAATCTCGCGCACGACAGAATCCTGCGACGCCTCGGCCGCGTTGTCCACCAGATTGGCTACGGCGCGCTTGATCGCTTCGCTATCGGCCATTACTTTCGGCAGATCGGAGGCCAGCGATTTGTGGACGTCAATTCCATCCAGTCGGTCGTTGAACATAGAGAGCGCGTTTTCAATGACGTCGTTGATGTCGGCAGGCTGCGGTTTGGCCAGCGGGAAACGAGCCATAGTGGAGAACTCGTCTACCAGTCGGCGCACGGTTTCGACCGCGCCAGCAATGGTTTCCGCGCAGGAACGCACCACGCCGAGCGACGCGGGATCATTGGGCGTAGCACGGTCCAGATGCCGCTGAATGCGCTCCGCCGACAAAGCGATGGGGGTCAGCGGATTCTTGATTTCATGCGCGACTCGGCGTGCCACTTCCCGCCATGCAGTCTGCTTCTGCGCTTTCAGCAGGTCGGAGAGATCTTCGAAGACAACGACATACCCGGAACCCTCGCCCTGATGCCTGAGCGTGGCGACGGTGACAGCGACATTCAAGGAAGCGCGCGGTAACTGCATCTGCATCTGGCTGGTGGTCATGCCCATGCGATCGGCGCGCCGCAGCAGAGGTTCGAAGTCTTCCAGAACTTCGGCGGGGAAAACATCTGCCAGAGACGCTCCCAGCAGAATCTGGGTCCCGCCGTCACGTCCAGCGTCAGGATGAAACATGCGCAGCAATGCCTGATTCACGTGAGTGACGCGCCGTCCCGCATCCAAGGAGAGCACGCCGGTGGGAATACTCTCCAGAATAGTTTCCATTTGACGGCGGCGCTGGTCGAGTTCGGCGTTGGCCGCGCTCAGGTCTCGGCTGGAAGCCTCGATCTGCCGCCGGCTGCCTTCCAGATCCTCCGCCATGCGGTTGAAGGAGCGCACCAGGTCGCCAATTTCATCGGCAGCGCTCACGGGAACGCGATAGTCCAGGCGTCCGCGCGAGATCTCCTGCGTAGCTTCGGCCAGGGCTGACAGCGGTCGCGTCACAATCTTCGAAAGGAATAACGCCAGCCACGTGGTCACGAACAGCACAATCATCGTGAGCAGCAGCAACAAACCCATGTAGGTGCGGCGCACGAGTTTTCGCTCGCGAGCCAGATCGTAGTAGCGTTGCTGGCTGGCCTCAACTTGGCGCACGGTTTGCGAAAACTCGCGAGGAAGCGGAATCGCCACGAGGATCAGGCCTCCGCCCTGCACCGGAGCGCTGCCCAGCGTGTAGTCGGTTTGCTGCCAAGTAAATTGAGCGGGATGTCCCAATGCCGCTTCGCCCAGCGGCAGTGTGGTCTTCAGGACTGGCCAGGGCGCCGGTAGATTGAAACTCGCCTCGGCGTTGCCGTCCTGAATTGCCAAAGCGAATCCGCCCTGCAGCGTGCGTTCGTGCTCTTGAAACTCGTTGACTACGCCTGAGAATCCGTGTCCGGAGAAGTCGTGTTCGACTTCCGGAGACGCCGCGATGGCGGCCGCTTCGGCGCGCGCAGTTCTGCATGCCGTAGCTAGCGAGCAGCGTCGCCATGGCATGCGTATCGGCCCGCACTTCCTCCACCGGGGTTGAGAACCACTTGTCAATCGAGCGATTCATCAACCCGTAGGCAAACCAGTACATGACCATCACTGGCAAGGAAGACAGCAGGAGCGCACCCGCAACCATGCGTGTACGAAACTTCGAGCCCAGCACTCCCAGGCGCCGTTCGGCAAAAAGTTTCAGTAGGTTGCGCATCAGAACAAACGTGAGCGCGACGAACAGGAGGAAGATCAGCGCGGAGAGAGCGGCAAAAACGACGATATCCTGGTTATTTCCGGGGCGAAGGAAAGTCAAATCGAAGGCAGTCTGCGAAACCAGGATTGCAAGCAACAGAAAAACAGAGATCGCGAGCAGAATAATGACCTGTTTGCGGTGAGAGGTCTTCTCGCGCGGGATGGAGGTTGACTGTGCCACTGGGATTTTCGCGTCCAGGCGCACCCTATAGGAGGAAAACCCTCAACGCCAGGCCGTGCAAGTCATTATAGATGCAGGTCGGAGGCCTAAGCTGCATGAGGTACGCAGCGACTCTCCTCAGTTATCGGCTGATCTGGGGCAGTCCGTATGGGACCGGTGTGTGACCCGGTCGCGGCGTGTAGCGCCGCGAGTTTGTGGTGGGGAGAGTAACCGTTGCAAGAAACGCGCTGTCCTTGAGCGCACACGCGCAATCCTACGCTCTCTGGCTCCACGTTCCCACTCACGGCAGGCGATTCCATGCCTCGATCTCTTCCAACATGGCGTCGTAAGCGGGCTTCGGCGGTAGGGGCGATCAAAGGGCAGGGCCGCACCGCGCGCACCATGAGAATGGTATCCGATCCACGAGTACTTGTCGGTGAATCCCCAGGTTTGAATTGCGGTGCAGCCGGGATTTTGCATGCACGCCCGAACCACCCCGCGATAAACCTCAGCCTGGCGAAGCAGATCGGGGTCTCGCGCCAGACCACTCGGGTCCAGAGGAAGAGAACCGCCGAGTTCCGTGATATGAACCTGCAGCCCTAAAGCGGTTAGACGCGCGATATTGGCAGCAATCGCCGCGGTGTCGAAGTCAAGCTGGGAGATATGCAACTGCAGGCCGACTCCGTCGATCGGAACGCTGCGGCGCTTGAAATCTTTCACCATCGAGTACACGGCATCGGACTTGCCGTTGAGTCCTTCGCCCTCGGCCTCGTTGTAGAAAAGCAGCGACTGTGGGTCAGCCTCGCGCGCGCAGCGAAAAGCCTGCTCGATATACGCCGTGCCCTGATCCAACAATCCGATGCCGGGCTGGTTGTACCAGGGGGAATTCTTCACCTCGCCTTTCTCGTCTAGACCTTCGTTCACCACATCCCAGGCGAAGACCTGGCCAGCGTAGTGTTTCATCACTGTGCGAATGTGTTGTTGCAACCGACGGATAATTGAACCGGCGTGAAATGGCGTTGCGTCAGCCATTCGGGGTTATGGTGATCCCACACCAGGCAATGTCCGCGGACTTTCATACGGTGTGCCTGTGCAAAGCGAACGACTTCATCACCCTCGCGGAAGTCGAATGCGCCTTCGTTCCGTCGAACGACCCACCCCCACTTCATCTCATCCTCAGCCTCAACCATATTGAACTCGCGAGACAAGGTGGCCGAGTAGGCAGCCTGGGAAAACAAAGAGGGACGGACGGCGGTCCCCACCAGCAAATGCGCTCGGTCGGCAGCGGCACGTAACAGAAAGGGAGTAGTGACCGCGGTTGCGGTCAAAGCCAGAATCAAGACGCGAAGCTGCTGCCACGGAGCAGGCATGGAGTTCACTTTTATACTTCGCCAACTTTGATCTGTCTTTTTCTCGGCGGGTATGGTTGGTATGAATCACTTAACGCCAGGCAGAAAATCCTGTAAAGGGCATTCGTCACATTTGGGCTGTGATTTTCGACAATAATTTTTTCCAATTCCCACAATGAGCCCGTGCATCTCGTTGTAGACCTGCACCAGGGCCGTGCGCGCGGCTGTGCTCATGGCTGAGGGCGGTGAGCGGCGCCGTGCAAGCTCGCTTCGAGGGGCAGCGCCACGCTCGCGGGCGTGATCTGCTGTTGCTGAGCCATCGGCTCCAAGGCCCGCTGAAACAATGCGCGAATCTCTTCGTACTGTGTCCTTTCCGGCAAGATTCCATGCCGAACCAGAATGCGTCGAGTGTAAGCATCCACGACGAACACCGGATGATTTCCCGGCATAAAGCAAGATCGAGTCCGCAGTTTCTGGTCCCACGCCGTTTAAGCCGAGCAACTCTTCGCGAAGCTGATCTGTCGGCTGGGCGAAAAGTCGATTCAGCGAGCCTCCGTACGCCTTGTCGAGAAAAGCGACGAACGTTTTGAGCCGGGCAGCCTTTTGGCGGAAATAACCCGACGGACGAATCAGCCGCTCGAGTCTGCTCAAGCGATACTTTCCGAATTCCTGCGCCGCTCAAAACCCGTGCCTTGCGCAAGTTTCCCAAAGCGAGTTCTACGTTGGTCCACGCGGTGTTCTGCGTCAGATAGGCTCCGACGATGACCTCGAAGCGGGTTTCGGCTGGCCACCAGTGCTGCGGTCCCCACACGCGATAGAGTGCGCGATAGTACCGCAGAATTTCGCGCGCGCTCTCTTTTTTGGCTTGCGACAAAACAATTCCTTAGTTCCAGTCTAACGGACAGCCTTCGACGACTGTTAGCTGCTCCCAAGAAGATGGCCAAATCTTACTGAAGTGCATGTACCTGGGCCGACAGGGAACCCATTCTCCGTGAGAAAAGGGGCATTTGGCGCGGAGTTCAGCGAAGCAGCGACCCAGCGGGTGAAAGTCATCGTCAGGTCCAAGTACTTAAGTTACTGGTGTAGTAATCCAGTTGCGGTGACAATTTATGTCAACGCGAATGCGCCGCACCTCTCCCAACGATCGGCGGCCGTTTGCGCTATGCCCGCACGAGTGCGCGGCATCGTTCCACCCGCGTGGATAGGAGATCTCGGTATGTCTCAACGGCTGGGAGACCTTCTCGTCAAAGAGAAGATCATCACCCCGGAGCAGTTGGAACAAGCGACTAAGACCCAGAAGGAACAGAGCTGTCGCCTGGGGTCCGCCCTGGTGAAGCTGGGCTTTCTGACGGACGAAGACGTCACCAATTTCCTCTCCCGCCAATATGGCGTTCCTGCTATTAATCTTTCCTACTTCGAGATTGATCCGGCGGTTGTCAAGCTGATTCCGTTCGAGACTGCCAAGCGCTATCAGATCCTGCCGCTGAGCCGGGTGGGCGCCTCACTCACCATCGCGATGGTCGACCCCACCAACGTCTTCGCGATGGACGATATCAAGTTCATGACCGGCTTCAATATCGAGCCCGTGGTCGCCTCCGAAAGCTCCATCCTCGCGGGAATTGAAAAAGCTTACGGTTCGACCAAGGACGAGGATCTTGAGACGGTAATGCAGTCGATGTCGGAGATGGGTGACAGCGACGTCGAACTGCAATCGGAAGAGCAGCAGATGGAGCTGGCCGAACTGGAAAAAGCGGCCGATGAAGCTCCGGTAGTAAAGCTGGTCAACGTTGTGCTGGGCGATGCTGTGAAGCGGGGCGCCAGCGACATTCACATTGAGCCGTATGAAAAAGAATTCCGGGTCCGGTTCCGTATTGACGGCGTACTTCAGACCATCATGTCTCCGCCGTTGAAGTTGAAGGATGCCATTACATCCCGGCTGAAGATCATGTCGAAGCTCGACATCAGCGAAAAGCGTCTGCCGCAGGACGGCCGCATCATGCTGAAGATGAACATTGGCGGCCGCAAGAAACAACTCGACTTCCGTGTCAGCACGCTACCCACGTTGTGGGGCGAGAAAATCGTGCTCCGGTTGCTCGACAAAGAGAACCTGCGTCTCGACATGACCAAGCTGGGTTTCGAGCCAGAGTCGCTGGTGAAATTCGAGAAAGCGATTCTGAAACCGTACGGCATGGTACTGGTTACGGGACCGACCGGATCGGGCAAAACCAACACACTCTATTCGGCGATTTCGCGCCTGAACCAGCCCGACACCAACATCATGACGGCGGAAGATCCGGTTGAGTTCCAATTGGGTGGCGTTAATCAGGTGCAGATGAAGGAGCAGATCGGATTGAACTTTGCCGCTGCTCTGCGGTCTTTCCTGCGGCAAGATCCCAACATCATTCTGGTCGGCGAAATCCGCGACTTTGAAACTGCGGAAATTGCCATCAAGGCTGCGCTTACCGGCCACCTTGTGCTCTCCACACTGCACACCAACGGCGCACCGGAAACCATCACCCGTCTGATGAACATGGGCATTGAACCGTTCCTGGTGGCGACATCAGTCCATCTCATCTGTGCCCAGCGCCTGGTTCGTCGTATTTGCAAGGACTGCACCGAGGTGGCGGAGGTGCCGCCGCAGACGCTGATTGATGCAGGCTTCACTCCCGAAGAGTCCAAGACCGTAAAAATCCAGAAGGGCAAGGGCTGCGGGGTCTGCAACAACACGGGATACAAGGGCCGCTGCGGCTTGTACGAGGTCATGGAAGTCGACGACGAGATTCGCGAACTGGTATTGGTGGGCGCCTCGGCGGTGGAGTTGAAGAAAAAAGCCATCGAGCGCGGCATGATCACGCTGCGCCGCAGTGGATTGATCAAGGTGGCAGCGGGAATGACCACGCTCGAAGAAGTCGCCCGCGAAACGATTCATTGATTCGTAAGCGTAGTCGGAACTGAAAGGGAAGGATTTCTATGGGTTTGTCGTTAAGCGATCTGCTCAAGAGAATGCTGGAGATGAACGGCAGCGATCTGCACATTACCACCAATTCGCCGCCGCAGATTCGTGTGCATGGGCACTTGGTTCCGCTGGATCTGCCGCAAATGACGCCAGCTGAAACCAAGCAACTTGCCTACAGCGTGATGACCGATTCACAGAAGCACCGCTTCGAAGAAAGCCTCGAGCTCGACTTCTCGTTCGGATTGAAGGGACTGGCCCGCTTCCGCGCCAACGTATTCAACCAGCGCGGAGCCACGGCAGCTGTCTTCCGCTTGATTCCTTTCGAAATCAAGTCGTTCAACCAGCTCGGATTGGCTCCGGTGGTCAGCAAACTCTGTGACAAGCCGCGTGGCCTGGTGCTGGTTACCGGACCGACCGGTTCGGGCAAATCCACTACACTGGCGGCCATGATCGACAAGATCAACAGCGAGCGCCACGACCACATCCTCACCATCGAGGACCCGATCGAGTTTGTGCACATGAACAAGAACTGCGTGGTCAACCAGCGCGAGCTGCACGCCGATACCAAGAGTTTCAGCGACGCGTTGCGAGCCGCGCTCCGTGAAGACCCGGATGTGGTGCTCATCGGCGAAATGCGCGATCTGGAAACCATCGAGTCGGCGCTGCGCATCGCCGAAACCGGACACTTAACCTTTGGCACGCTGCACACTAACTCGGCAACGTCCACCATCAACCGCATCATCGACGTGTTTCCGGCGCACCAGCAGCCCCAGATTCGCGCCCAGTTGTCGCTGGTTCTGGAAGGCATCATGTGTCAAAGCTTGCTGCAGACCGTCAACGGCAAGGGCCGGGCCATGATCATGGAGATTCTGATTCCCAACCCCGCGGTGCGCAACCTGATCCGGGAAGACAAAATTCACCAGATCTATTCCTCCATGCAGTCCGGACAGGAAAAATTTGGGATGCAAACATTTAACCAGTCGCTGGCCACGGCCTATTTCCAGAAACAGATTTCGCTGGAAACCGCGGTGGCGCGTTCCAGCAATGTGGATGAGTTGCAGGAAATGATCAACCGGGGAGCCAGTTTGATCAACCGGCCGACTACGGCGGGTACAACTTTGGCCAGAGGCGCTGCTCCGTCCAAGCATTAGGGCGGAGGCAGCAATCGATATGGGAAGCAACACGAGCACAGGGTTCGCCAAGCAGCTACATCAGTGAGGAGAAGCTAAACCATGCCAGTCTTTACATTTTCCGGGAAGGACGCATCCGGACAGAAGATTTCCGGGGAGCGGATGGCGCCGAACAAGCAGGCGTTGTCGCAGACGTTACGGCGCGAGCGCATCACGCCCGGCGCGATTCGCGAAAAGGGCAAAGAATTCTCAATGCCCACATTTGGGTCGGGCAAGGTCGGGACCAAGGAAATTGCGATCTTCTTTCGCCAATTCTCGGTCATGATCGATGCCGGACTGCCTCTCGTGCAGTGTCTGGAAATCCTGGCGGCCAACCAGGAAAACCAGGCATTCCAGAAGGTGTTAACCGGCGTGCGGACTACGGTGGAAGGCGGCGCTACCCTGGCTAACGCCATGCGCGGCTACCCCATCGTCTTCGACGATCTCACCACCAACATGATCGAGGCGGGTGAAACCGGCGGTATTCTCGACATCATCCTGCAGCGCCTGGCAACCTATGTGGAGAAGGCCGTGCGCTTGAAATCAGCGGTGAAGTCCGCACTGATCTACCCCATCGCCGTTGTCAGTATGGCTGTCTTGATCGTCGGCGCGCTGCTCAAGTGGGTTGTGCCCATCTTCGCCAACTTGTTTGCCGGATTGGGCGTCAACCTGCCTCTTCCCACCCGCATCGTCATGGGCCTGAGTTCATTCGTGCAGTCGTTCTGGTGGGTATTCTTTGCGGGTATTTTTGCTTTTTTCTTCGGGATCAACCAGATCCGCAAACATCCCCGCGGCCGCTATTACTTCGACAAAATGTTGCTCCACATTCCGGTAATCGGGACGCTGCTGCGCAAGATCGCAGTCGGTCGCTTCACCCGTACCCTGGGCACGCTAATCACTTCCGGCGTACCCATTCTGGAGGGCTTGACCATTACCGCGAAGACCTCCGGCAACGCCGTGCTGGAAGAGGCGCTGATGAAGGTGCGCAAAGCCATTGAAGAAGGACGCACCATCGTCGATCCCTTGCGCGAGTGCGGTGTGTTTCCGAACATGGTCACGCAGATGATCGGGGTTGGCGAAGCGACTGGCGCCATGGACTCGATGCTGCAGAAGATTGCCGACTTCTACGAAGAGGAAGTCGACGCCGCCACGAAAGACATGCTGGCGATGTTGGAACCGTTCATCATCGGAACCTTGGGCGTCATGATCGGCGGTATCGTGATTTCGCTGTACATGCCGCTGTTCGCCATGATCGCCAAGTTGGCTGGCTAGAAGAAGTCAAACGGTTAGCGAGGCCGGTATTAGCTGCGCAGCAGCAACGGCCTTTGAAGGAGCGGTCTTGGGTCTTAAGGTGTTTGGTCCTAGGCCCAAGACCTGAGACCCAAGACCAAAAACCGCCGTCCGCAACACGCGGCGCTTGTTGTTGGCATCATCCGGGATCGCAATGCAATCGACGTTCGACGAGCGCAATTGGCTGATATGGCTGGTTCGGGTCCGAATTTTTATCCTGACCCTCCTGTTTGCCATTGAACTGGCAGTGGCAAAGTTCAGTCCGGCACCGCTGCCGTTGCGCCTGTTCATCAGCACCATTGTTTTCTGGTACAGCCTTTCCTTGTTCTACATGCTTTTGCTCTCGCTGTGGCGGGAGCACCGGCTGCAGGCATCGCTGCAGGTTCTGACCGATCTTGTTCTGGTGAGTCTCGTCGTTCACGAAACCGGAGGATGGGATAGTTCTCTCAACTTCCTCTATCCTCTGGTCATCATCGTTGCCAGCGTGCTGCTGCCCCGAATGTGGGCGCAATTAGTGGCTGCCACTGGCATTCATTCTCTACGGAACGGTCTTGGAACTGAACTACTTCGGAGTGGTTCCTTCCTATTCCAGCACTCATCCCGACGTCAAGACTCTTCAGGCGATTATCTTCGTCAATCTATTTGCGTTCCTGGCAGTGGCCTACCTGGCGGGACTGCTCACCGCGAAATTGCGGCAGGTGGGAGTGCAACTGAAGGACACCAGCGGCGCGCTGGAAAGCCTGCAGGTACTGCACGAGAACATCATCCACTCCATCAGCAGCGGGCTGATTACCACCGGTCTCGACGGACGGATCACGCTGGTGAATGGGGCGGCGCAACGGTTGCTGGAACGCACTCCTGCGGAACTGGTGGGCACTCCGGTTCACAATCTGTTTCTGGATCCTTTACCCAGCGTGGAATCGCAACAGGCGCATGGCGAGGTACGTTTCGATGCGCCTACGAAATTCCGCAAGACGGTTCGGGTTCGGGTGGCAACCCTGACGGTGCCGGAGCGGGGGGATCTGGGGTACGTCTACGTTCTCGACGATCTCACCGAAATCCGGCGTCTGGAGCGCGAAGTGCGGATGCAGGACCGCCTGGCCGCTGTCGGCCGGTTGGCCGCGGCCATCGCGCATGAAATCCGCAATCCTCTGACTTCCATTGCCGGTTCGGTCAGCATGCTTTCCGGCGTCCCCGAGATGAACGAGGATCACCGCCGCCTGCTCGACATTGTGACTCGCGAGTCGCGGCGTCTGAACAGCATCATCACTGATTTCCTCGCCTACTCGCGCACCAAGCAATATCACTTCGACAAAGTCGATCTGATGCAGCTCGTCGAGGATACGCTGACGCTCATGCAACATCGTATGACGGCAGAAAAAACCGGGATCACGATCGAACGCCGCTTTGCCGCCAGTCAGGCCTGGACAATCGCCGATGGCGACAAGATCAAGCAGGTGTTTTGGAATTTCTGCGAGAATGCCGTCCGCGCAATGAAAGGCGTCCAAGGCGGGGGCGCCCTCACCGTCGCCGTCGAGCCCCTCGGAGAAGACTGGCAGGTTGGATTCACCGACACCGGGGCCGGCATGAGTCCGCAGCAAATTGAAAAAATCTTCGAGCCCTTCCAGTCCAATTTCGAGGGCGGCACTGGGCTCGGACTGGCCATCGTCTACCAGATCGTGCAGGCGCATGGAGGCAAGGTCTGGGCGCGATCGAAGCCCGGGCAGGGAACCACCTTCGTGTTGCGCTTGCACCGCCTGGAAGCGGGACGGCCCGCCTCTGCCGAAGAGAACACGTCCGACAAGGCTCGCGCGCTAGTCGCAGCCGGAGGAGGTGGCCGTGGCTAACATCCTGGTCTGCGACGACGAACGGTCCATCTGTGAAATGCTCGACATCTCTTTGCGCCGAGAGGGACACCGCGTCGAGACTGTGCAGGCAGGGCAACTGGCAAAAAACAAAATCGACGGCGCACTATACGACGTCATCATCACCGACATCAAGATGCCGACGATCGATGGCATCGAAGTATTGCGCCACGCCCACGGGTTTCGCCCGATTCTGCCGTCATCCTGATCACCGCCGTCGACGACTACGCGGCCGCCGTTGAAGCCGTGAAAGCTGGAGGCGCCACCGATTACATTCGCAAAAGTCCTGGGCTGGTCGACGAAATCAAGCTGGCTATCAACCGCGCGGTGGAGAAACTCAATCTCAGCAAGCAGAACTTCGCGCTGCGCCGCGACGCCGCCACCCGTAATTCGCTCGACAATATCATCGGCTCCAGTTCTGCGATGGAGAAGCTCAAGCAGACGGTTCGAACCGTCGCTTCCACCGCCAGCACGGTCTTGATTCATGGCGAGAGCGGCACCGGAAAAGAACTTGTCGCCCGCGCGGTTCACGTCTGTTCGCCGCGCGCTACCGACGCCTTCGTCTCCGTCAACTGCGGTGCCTTCCCTGAAACTTTGCTGGAGAGCGAACTCTTCGGTTATCTCAAGGGCGCCTTCACCGGAGCTAACCAGAACAAGCGCGGTCTGTTCGAAGTGGCGGACGGCGGTACTATTTTCCTCGACGAAATCAGCGAAATGACGCTGGCCATGCAGGTGAAGCTGCTGCGCGTCCTGCAGGAACGTACCGTGCGTCCGGTGGGCAGCACCAGCGAAATTGCGATCGATGTGCGCGTGATCGCCGCGACCAACCGCGATCTCGACAAGGCCGTCGCCGAGAACCTGTTTCGCGAAGATCTTTACTACCGGCTGAACGTCATTCCCATTCGCGTGCCTCCTTTGAGCGAGCGCCGCGAAGATATTCCGCTGCTGGTGAATCATTTCTTGAAAAAATATGCCGCCGCTGCGGGCCGCAGCATTCTGCGCGTGCATGCGCCCTCGCTCGATTCGTTGTGCGGCTACGAGTGGCCCGGGAACGTCCGCCAGTTGGAAAATACCGTCGAGCGTGCCGTTGCCCTCGAAACCACCGACGAGCTGCACGTCCAACTTCCCGCGGAACGTCCCAAAGCGCGCGCGGCTGCAGCCGCTGCCGGCGGCGGAACTCTGCCAGAAATCGGCGCCGATGCGACTCTTCCCGACGGCGTGGGCATGGAAAACTACGTGGCGGGAATCGAGCGCTCTCTCCTGCAAAATGCACTCAACCAGAGCGGCGGCGTGCAGACCAAAGCCGCTGACGTGCTCGGCATTTCCTATCGCTCATTCCGGCATTTGATGAAGAAGTACGGGCTGTAGCTTTCAGCCAGCTCTCAGCTATCAGCAAATCCTGAGGTAGTGAAAACGAACCAGCCTCTTCCCGACAAATCGCGCCGCGATCTCCTGTTCCTGACTAACCGAAAAATAGCTAGAAGCTAAAAGCTAAAACTAAAAGCTAAAAGCTAAAAGCTAAAAGCTAAAAGCTAAAAGCTAGCCTTTCTTCAACTGCTGCTTCCACCCCAGCACCCGCGCCTTCGCGCCTTCCGCCTCGGCCTCGGGAATCATCCCCTTCTTCTGATACAAGACCGACAAACTGGTGTGTGCCAGCACGTCGTCGGGGTCGATTTCCGCCAATCGCTGCGCGACTGTGATGGCCTCATCGTAGCGCTGCAAGTCCTGCAGAGCCCGGGCCAGCCCGTGCATGGCCTCGGTAAACGTGGGGTCGGCAGTCAGAGATTCCTGGTAAGCGGCAACGGCTTCTTCCAACTTCCCATCCGCCATGAGATCGAGCGCCGCATAGTAGTGATCTTCGGCCGTTTGGCGAGCGGTTGGGTCAGGCATGCGGGAAAATTCCAAGCAGAAAGTCGATTCTAACATGTGGCGTCATCCCATTTTCCGGTGTATGCCTTCTCGGCCGGCGACTCAAGAGCATTGGAACTACGAAGGGCACAAAGACTCACGAACGAATGCGAACACGCGAAATCCTTCGTGATACTTCGTGCCCTTCGTGGTTCATAGTCTTTCCTTCTAGCCGAAACTACGCGGACCCTTGACCAAGTAGGTATGATGGCTGCATGCGCTACAAGCTTCGTTTTCTCTGGAACGCTACCAAGGGCCATCGCCTGGCCCCGTGGCGCAGTCCGTACCTGCTGTGGCGTATTGAGACTTACACGGGCGTGAAAATGACCCAGATCGGCTTTCTAGAATTTTGGGAATTCATGTGGCGCGAGCGTAGCGAACTCTGGCGCTTTCTCCAATGGACAGGAGAGATGGAGCGTCACGCCCATCCCAAACCGAAGAGTTCGTGAAAACAGTTCTCAGTTCCCAGTTCTCGGTAAGTCAAGAGCCAAAAGCTGCGTGCGTGGCTGAACCGAAGAACCGAGAGCTGACAATGAGAAATTCGAGAACCCAGACTGCAAGCGGACAGCTGAGAACTGAGAGCTGAGAACTGCGAGCTGCGAACTGCGAACTGCGAACTGCTACGCTCCCTTGCCTGCGGCTGTAGCTTCGCCCAAGAGGATGCTGACTTCGCTACCCTTGCCTGCGCCGGTGATCTGCGCCGCAGCAGCGCGATTCGCCACAATCTCAAGAAAGCCCATGCTCCCGAGAATGCCGAAGACTTCTCCCGGCGCGCCCTCCGCGTAATTTTTGCGGATGTCCGTAATCTCGCTCTTTCCTACCACGATATTGAAACTAGTGGACCCTGAGAACAGCGCAGGGGCGTCTGCGGGCGTCACATTCGTAATCAAATTGCCGAAGCGGTCGATTTTCAACACCACAGCGCGCAGGCGATTCTCGCCCGCAGGTTTCGGTTTGGGCGCGGCGAAGCGCACGTAGTCTTCAATCTCGTCGCCGAATTTGTGGGAATCGACCATCTTCGCGAGATACGCCGCCACCGGAGCGAATACGTCGCGTCCGTGAAAGGTGTTGCTCACCGGCTGCCGGAAATAGTGTTCCGAAGTGATGTGGCGTACGTGCATGCGCTCTTCCTTCGCATAGACCATCGAGAGCACGCCATTATCGGGCGCGACGAAATGATAGCCGTCGCTCGAGGCCAGAATCGGCCGCCGCGTTGTGCCCACTCCCGGATCAACCACGACCATGTGAATGGTCCCGTTGGGGAAGTACGAGTATGCCTGGGAAATGGCCAGCGCTCCGTCGAGCACATCGAACGCCTGCACGGCATGCGAGATATCCACAATCTGAACGTCCGGCACAATGTCGACAATCACGCCCTTCATGGCGCCTACAAAATGATCGTTGGTTCCAAAATCAGTGGTGAGAGTAATGATCGGACGATGCGGCAAAATTCCCTCGCTGGAAGACAAAATAAGAGAAGACGAAATAATCCCTGTACATGCGAAGTTAATTTGCAGGGAAGCTATGCGTCAAGGCACGGAGGTAATGGTTGAATATCGCAGGCATTTACGAAGCCAGAACGACGAATCGACCTTCCCGAACTGCGTTTAATTTTTAACGTCGCACTTCGTCCGCCCCTGTCGGGTCGCTGTCACCGGGTCGCTGTCACCACTGCGTCCGGGGTCATCCTCCATGTCATGATGCGCATCCACCACCAACTGCCGCCCGCGCGTTGAAAGCCGCGCCAAACTTGCCTGCAGTTGATGAATCCAGATTTCATGATAGTCCGCGGCCCTGCCTTTCCCAACCTGAGGAGCCCGGAGGAGCCCAATATCGGCCTGCGGTCAGCACTACAAGCGGGCGATCTCCCTAACTTTCCCGAGTTCCGTGCGGCGTTGTCGAGTTCAGTGGATTCCGGTGCCCAGAGTAGGAACCAATCTGCCGCCGTCGGTTGCCGCGCATTCCTGCTCCGATCGTTCTTAACGCCTTCGGCTGGGAGTCTGGCGGTCAGTATATGCTATTATACGACATGTCGTATAACGCCATATTGAGAGACATGCCGGTCGTGGAACAGTGCATGACGAAGCACCCCCTTCAATCTTCTCGTAACGCCTGCATGGGTTCGATAGAGGCTGCTTTACGCGCGGGAAGCAGAGCGGCGATCAATCCGATCATTGGAAGCGTCAGGGCGACCAACAGATAGGTCCACACGTCGAGAGGATGCACCTGGTACAAGAAGCTAGTGATTAGGCGTCCCGTGGCGAATGCCAACAGAAGACCTGCGACGAGACCGCCGCCGATAACGATGGAGCCCTGCCGGAGAATCATCTGCGCCACACTCTGCCGGGTCGCACCTAGCGCCATGCGAACGCCGATTTCGCGGCGCCGATAACTAACCAACTGCGACAGGACTCCATAGAGGCCGCAGATCACCATCACCACTGCCAGTCCTGCGAAAGAAGCTACCAGATACAGGCCCAGCCGCTGGCTGAAGGTGTTCTGTTCCACGGCTTCCTGCATGGTTCGAAAATTGTCGAGCGCGAAACCCGGCGCGAACTGATGAAACACCGAACGCATCTCCGCAGCAACCGGAATGTTGCCCCTGGTTTTGACCACAAAAGTCACCATAGTTTTCAAAAGTGCCTGATAGAAGAGCGACGTGGTCGGGATCTGTTGCTGCGAGAGCAGGATGAAGGGTTGGATATCGCCGCCGACACTCCTGTCTATCTGGTCGCCCAGAACGCCGACAATTGTGAAGGGCTTGATCATGCCCGTCTCTTTGCCCCCCAGATCGATCTGCTGGCCCAGGGGATCCTTGTCCGCGAAGTATTTCCTGGCAAGGGTCTCGTTAATGACACTCACAAAGGGACTGCTGGCCACGTCGTCGTCGGCAATCATGCGGCCACGCACAATCGGCGTGCCCATCGTCCGCGCATAATCTCCACTCACGGCGGAGACTCGGGCATGGGCGGGGTTTGCCGGATCTTTCGGCTGGCCGACGATCTCAAAGCTCGAACCCAGATCCATCCCCGAAAGCGGCGGGGCAGTCGCCAGCGCGGCGCTCACGATGCCGGGCACCTGACGCATACGGTCCAGAAGTGGCTGATAGGTGAGCGTGGCCACAGAGGTGGGAGCATTCGCCGTGTCCTCGGAGACAGCCATAGCGGAAAATCCTGCCGAATCTGCCGGCATCGCGATAAAGGAGGTGATGTTCGCCGTCTCAAAGCCCAGCCGCGACTGTTCAAGATTCCAGAGGGTGCGGAACAGCAGCCCCGTTCCGACCAGCAGGAGCGTGGAAAGGGCGACTTCTGCGGCGACCAGCGCTCCGCTCAACTTTCCTCCCACCGAGCGCGAGCCGATGCCGCGGGAAGCCGCCTGTAACGCGGCCTGAGGATGGGTGCGCGCCACCAGCAGTGCAGGCAACAGCGATGACAATACCGTGGTGAGAATCGCAATCGCCGCCAGGGCCAGCAGAATGGTCCAGTGAATTGCGACCGCATCCCCGCGAGGAATGGTGCCCTCCGGCAGTCTGTGGATTCCAACCATCGCCATCTGTGCAAGCGCAACGCCCACTCCGCAACCTAGCAGACTCAGCGCCAATCCTTCAGCCAGCATTTGACGGACGAGTTGCGTCCGGCGCGCCCCCAATGCCGCTCTTACGGCAAACTCCTGCTGCCGGCCCAGGCAGCGGGCGATCAGCAGGTTAGAGACATTCGCACACGCGATCAGGAGCACCAGCGCGAGTGCCCCGAATAGAGCGTAGAGAACCGGGCGTACCGGTCCGGTCAGCACTTCCCGATAAGAGCTCACGCGAAACTTGACTTCACTCTCGGAACTCTTGCGGGGGATGTGCGCCGCAATCGCGTCCAATTCCTGCTGCGCCTGTGCGATGCTGGCTCCGAGCTGAAGTTCGCCCACGATATTGAAGAAATCGTAACCCCGATCCTTCAACATTTCCGTCGTAGGTTGCAGCGGTACCCACACTCCCTTCTGCAGATCCGGGCCCAGTTCCTCGGGAAAGCGAAGGCTTTGCGGCATGACCCCGACCACAGTGCGGGGCTGCCCGCCAATCTTCACGACTTGCCCTACAACACTCGGATCGGAGTGAAAGCTTTGCCGCCATAAACCTTCGGAGAGCATCACCACCAGCGGTCCGTCGGACTGGCCCTCCTCTACGCTAAACGTGCGGCCCAACAAGGGGCGCGCGCCCAGCAGCGGAAACAGATTTGTTGTGACATGCGGCGCAGCGATGCTTTGCGAAGCGTCTTGAGTTTCCAGAACGGAAGCGTCTTCGGAGTAGCCTGCGGTATCTTGCAGCAGTTTTGATTGCGAGTGAATGTCGCGATAGTTCAGCCAGGATGTCGACGCAAAAGCCGGCTTGTCGCTCGGCGGGCCGATGTAAACCATACGATCGGCGGGGGTATACGGCAGCGGCCGCAGCAATACGCTTTCGATTACAGTGAAGATTGCGGTATTTGCACCAACACCCAGAGCCAGGGTAACAATTGCGAGCAGCGACGTCCCGGGAGTCTTGCGCAGTTGGCGCAGGGCATGGCGTAAGTCATAGAGCAAAGTCTGCATGGAGACCTCGGGGCGGAGAACGCCAGCTAGCATGCATGCACTTTCGTCGCCACATCCTCGACAGAATATCTCACATATTTTCAATTGCTTTTGAACTTCTGAACAGTAAGTGGGCAGAACTTTTGGCCGAAATCGAAAGGAGGTGTTCGAAAACGAACATCGACGTCTTTAGCGCGCGACCGGTGACGGAATTTCTACTCGTACCGCAATGCTTCAATCGGATTCAGCCGCGAGGCCTTCAGGGCAGGAAAGAATCCCGAGACGATTCCTACCAGCGACAGAATCACGAAGGAAATCATCATCACGCTCATCGAGGCATGCAGGAAGATTGCGCCCTCGTGATCGGCGGTCTTGTAGAACTCGTCGTAGAGCGGCATGGGCGGGATTGCCCACGTCAGAAACTCGGCGACCGCCATCCCGATTACGCCGCCCACAAACGTGAGCACCAGGGCCTCCAGTAGAAACTGCACCAGAATGTGCCGCGGACGAGCTCCGATCGCCTTGCGGAGCCCGATTTCCCGCGTGCGCTCGGTCACGGAAACCAGCATGATATTCATCACGCCAACGCCGCCCACCGCCAGCGTGCACACACCGATCAGCCCCAGCACAGCCTGCAGACCTAAGGAAAATGCATTGATCATGGCGCGGTCTTCAATGGTGTCCCACTCGGGCGTCGCCTTGTCGTCTTTGGGATCGAAGTGGTGCCGCCGCGCAATCACCTCGCGCACCGCCATCAGCGCCTTCTTGTTCAGTTCGGGCGCAGTCGGTTGGATGATGATCTCGTCGGGGTCGCGAATATTCTTCAAATCGCGCATCAGGGCGAAGGGAATGAACCCGTTCTCATTGTCCGGACCCTGATACATCGAATCCTGAATCTTGTTGCGCATCGTCCCGATGACTTCAAAGTCCAGCCCGCCAATTTCGACGTGCTGCCCAGCTGCGGGTGCGCCCTGAAAGATTTTCTTCGCCGCGTTGTAGCCGAGTATCACCACGCGGCGGTGGTCGGCGAAGTCGCTCTCATTGAAATAGCGCCCATCCGCGAGATCGAGTTTGCGCATCTGTCCGTACGGCATATCCACGCCGCGCACCTGAAGCGACACCACGCGCGTTCCGATCTTGAAACCAAAATCGCGGTCGATCTCTCCGCTCACCGCCCGCACAATAGGTACTTCGTCGCGAATTGCTTCCACGTCCTCCAGTTCGTACTTGACTGCCTTGCCCGCCCGCTGGCCGCCAGCCTGCATGCTGGTTTGCCCGGGCCAGATCACGATGACGTTGTTGCCCATGTTCAGAAACGCGTGCAGCACACATCCTCCCAAGCCCTGACCATATGCCAGCAGTAGCACCACAGATACCAGGCCCCATCCTATGCCCAGCATGGTTAGCGCCGAGCGCATGCGATCGCGCATCAGCGACTGCCAACCTTGCGAAATGAGCTCTTTCAGGTACATAAAATTGCCTTCGATGCGTGTCATCCTGAGCGAAAGCGAAGGACCTTTTCACTTTGCTGATTGCGAGAGACTGCAGAGGTCCTTCGCTTCGCTCAGGATGACACGCATCGTTTGACTACTGGATGTGAATGTCGCCCGATCCTGTGCGTACTCGCAGCAGCGGTCCGCCGCCGTGAACTTTGCCGTGAATCTGTTTGTGCGAGTCTCCCACGCGTCCCTGCACCGTCATTTCGATGGGCTCTCCAACGTCGACGCTGCCCGAACTCGTGGAAATATCCGCATCGAAAGCCGCATTCGCTGGCAGCCGCACATGCACGTTGCCCGAACCCGTGCGAATCTCCCACGAACCGGTTTGCGTGCCCTCGGCCGTTACATCGCCGCTGCCTGTCTCCCCGTGGAAGCCGCCCTGCACCCCACGCGCGTTGATATTTCCTGAGCCGGTATGAAGGTCGATGTCGCCCGATGCCGCCTCGTCGATCTCGACATCGCCACTTCCCGTGCCACCTCTCACCGGGCCCGAAATATGACGTGCCCGGATATTGCCCGATCCGGTCTGCAGCCGAATCTCGCCAGTCAGATTCTCCAACTTCACATCGCCCGACCCGGTCTGCGTGTCCACGTTGCCGTGTGTGCCTTCGATGGTCTGATCTCCCGACCCGCTGCGCGTACGGACGGCAGTATCCGCGGGCACGCTAATCTCGTAGTCCACCGAGATGTTGCGCATGTTCACGTAGTCAATGTGAATGTTGTTGCCCTCCTGCCGGATGGGAGGATGCTGTTCGATCTCGTGGACATCGGCATCCCGGTTGCCCCCCAGCCAGTGGTTGCCGACGTAGATCTTCCCCCGAATGAAGACCGATCCGGACGAACCGGCGCGCACGGTGACGTCGCCGGAGTGAGTGAGCACTTCAAGATCGACGGACCCACTCACGGTAAGCGTTTTTTCGAAGGTGCCCTGAGGGGTTGAGGCGAAAACCATCGCAGAGGCAAGAAGCACGACCAGCACGATCGCAAACAACGACCGGCTAGACACGGTTGTAGATTGCAGGGTTCGATAGTTATTCATAGCGTAGTGACTCCACCGGTGTCATATCCGCGGCGCGCTGGGCTGGATACATGCCTGCGGTCACGGTAATCAACGAAAGTGTCAGGATGGAAGCAATAATCGAAATCCAGGAAACGACGGGATGTGGAACGAAGTCGGGCAGCGGCAACGATTCCAGCGCAACACATGTCCCCAATCCGAAGGTCAGGCCCAGAATGCCGCTGACCACCGTTAACATGGCGGACTCGGCGAAAAACTGCCGCAGGATGTCGCGCTTGGTGGCGCCCATCGCCTTGCGAGTGCCAATCTCACGCGTGCGTTCAGTGACTGATACCAGCATGATGTTCATCACGCCGATCCCGCCCAGGCAGAGGGTCACGATGGCCACGCATCCGAAAAATATGGTCACCACGCCAAAGATCTTATCCAGCATCTTGGCGCCATCCATCGTGTCCCAAATAAACATCGCGTCTTTGTCGAGTGCGTCAAAGTGGTGTACCCGGGCCAGCGTCCGCCTCACCTGCAGGACCGCAGCCTCGTGTTCTTCCGGATCGCCTACTTCGAAAACGATGTCGTCCAGATACCCGCGGGTAATCCCGGCTCCAGGCTTGGTAGGTGGCGGAAAATCGCGCGACACTGCCGAGTAAGGAGCAAACAGATAGTCATTGTCGGGACCGCTGTAATTCGAATTCTGCTTTTTCTCCTGCAGGACGCCCACCACCAGATAGGGAACGCTTTGCACTAGCACGCCGGCGCCGATTGCGGGTTGTCCCGGAAACAATTGGCGGTAAGCCTTTGATCCCAGCACCAGCACGCGGCGGCCTTCGCGTTCGTCATCGTCGGTAATCAGCCGGCCTTCCGAAATCTGCAATGACCTGAAATCCTGGTACGAGGGCCACATGCCAACGACGCCGCGGCTGGCCAGGTTGTACTGGCTCACTTCCGGAATAGTTCGGCGCAACTCCGGGCTGACGTTCTTGACCAGATAGCATTCGTCGCGAATCAAATCGGCGTCGTCGACGCTCAGGTGAATCTCTCGCCCAGCGGCCCGTCCGCCGACTTGTGAACTGGTGCGCCCGCCCCACATGATGACCAAGTCCTTGCCCAGGCTCTCCATGTGTTTTTTCTGGTCGACGCTGAAGCCGCGTCCCAGGCCCACAAGGATGATCACCGACGCGATGCCCCATACGATTCCAAACATCGTGAGGAAGGTTCGCATCTTGTGAGCCCGGAATGTGGAGATTGCCTGGCGCAGGATTTCGGAGAGACTCATGGCGGACACCAAAAACGGTGTTGGGTCTTAGGTGGTGGGTCTTAGGCTTGACACCTAATACCCAAAGCCTAAGACCCAACACCGCCATTCCTTTTACTGCAGTACGACCTGATCCCCTTCTTTCAACCCGCTCAGCACTTCGGTCTTCGCGCCGTTCGAAATCCCGATGTTGACGGCGATTTTGTCCTTGCCGTCTTTGCCCTTCGGATTGGGAATCTCGACCGAGGCTTTCTTATCCTTGTCATAGAGGATGGCGCCTTCCGGAATCTGCAGCACGTTCTTGTGCTCTTCCAGGATGATTTCCGCGTTGGCGGTCATTTCGGCTTTGAGTTCGCCACCCGGATTCTGGATCGAAACGCGCACTTCAAAGGTCGTGACGTTATCCTTCTCCACGCCCATCGGAGAAATCTTCGTCACCTTGCCGTCGAAAGTCTTGTCCTTAAACGATTCCACCTTGATGCGCGCTCGCTGCCCCAGATACACCTTGCCAATGTCGCTCTCGTCAACCTTGCCCTTCACATACACTTCGCTGGTATCGCCCAACGTCATCACCAGCGTGGCTGACGAACCCAGCACCAGGATGGAGCTGACGGCATCGCCCATCTGCACATCGCGCGACAGCACGATGCCATCAATCGGCGAGATGATGTCGGTATAGCTGAGCTGCTCTTCCAGTTGCTTGAGATTGGCCTCGTCCTCCGCCACTTGCGCCTGGGATTGTGCGATCTTGGCTTTCAGCACAGTAACCTGTGCCTTCGAGACGTTCTGCTTGTTCAGGGCCATCTCGTAATTCTTCTGCGCGTCTTCCAGGGCAGATGTGGAAACCACTCCATCCTTTGCCATGCTGACTGCGCGGTCGTAGGCGCGCTTCAACAGTGGAACATCCGGTCCTTCTGCATCCACTTTGGCGCGCTCGAAGTCGGCCTGCGAGCTCTTCAGATTGGCCTCCGCCGCTTCCAGCGCTGCCTTAGATTGCTCCACCTGGGCCTCGATCTCGATCTTGTCGAGCTGGGCCAATAGTTGTCCCTTTTTGACGCGGTCGCCGTAGTCCACCAGAAGCTTCTTCACAATGCCGCTGGCCTTCGACTTCACTTCGACCTTGGTGATCGGCGTGACCTTGCCGGTCGCCACCACGCTCTTGGCCAAGTCGCCCTTTTCCACTTTGGCGAGTTTCGACGGATCAATCTTGGTTCCGCCACGCGTCGCCGCGAACACTCCCACTGCGATCAGCAGCACGATTCCCAATCCAATGCTGCCCCAGATAATCAGTCTGCGACGCTTTTTCTTATTATTTCCGTTACCGTTCACAACGCCTCCTATAGATACCGCCAAGTGGAGATTGGGAGCCATTCTGCTGCCCTCACTCTTATGTACGCGGCTCGAGTTGTTTTAGTTCCTGCGATTTCAAAACTAGGATGTCGAACCTGGAGTCGAAACGACCACGGCGGCTGCTAAAGCATCTGCCACCTTCCAGTTAGACCAGCGACCTTTTAAAAGGATAGCGCACTTAGGGATCGAATTCTGTGACCCCGAGCACCACCGGAGAATTTGGTCGTCGTTATCTGGTGCTGAGATCATGGGGGGACAGCCGCCTCGGCTGTCCTTCGGGCCAACGGCCCGACGCCTCGTGAAACTGTTCACCTGACTTAAAAATCAGTCGACCTGCGCTCGACCCGACAGCCGAGGCGGCTGTCCCTACAAGAGGGGTGAATTGTCCGCTGCCCAATCAACGCCTTTGAAATGTTAGAATTACCCATCCATGATCGCCTTTGTGCTGCTCCGGGTCTTTCTGATCCTTCTCCTGGTGGCGGCCAATGCCTTCTTCGCAGCAGCGGAATTCGCCCTGGTGAGTGTGCGCGATACCCGCATCCAGCAGCTCATTGCGGCGGGACGCATCGGCGCGCGCATCGTGCAGCGTCTCCACCAGAACCTCGACGAAGTCGTGAACGGCGTTCAGTTGGGTATCACCATGGTCAGCCTCACCCTGGGCTGGATCGGCGAGCCCATGGTTGCCCGCCTTGTCGAAGGCATGGGTTTCGTTCACAGAGTCCCGCATGCCGCCGTCTACGCCCATACCATCGCCATCGCCATCGCGTTCAGTCTAATCACTTATATGCACGTGATCCTGGGTGAACTCGTTCCAAAAACGCTGGCCTTGCAGCGTGCCGAGCAAGTCGCGCTCGCGGTCGCCGCGCCCATGGAAGCGTTCCTCACCATCACACGCCCCGTCCTGTTCTTCATGCGCCGTTCCGGGGGCTTGGTGCTACGCCTCTTTGGGGCGCAAGCCACTCGCCGCGGAGGCGCCGTTCATTCCCCCGATGAACTCAAACTCATCGTGACCGCCAGCCGTCAGTTTGGCCAGATTCCGGAGTTTCAGGAAGAAATGATCCACAGCGCCATCGAACTCGACAGCATTACCGTCCGCGAGGTTATGGTCGCGCGCCCGGATATTTTTTCCTTGCCCTCCGACCTGCTGCTCGACGAGGCTTTGGCTCGTGTCGTCGAGGGCCAACACTCGCGCATCCCGGTCTATGATTCGCAGCGCGGCCCAGAGCACATTGTTGGCGTGCTGTACTACAAAGATCTCATGCGCTGGATGCGCCTCCGTCTCAGCAATCTCGGGCAGTCCACCGCAACTCGTATTTCAAACATGCAAATCAGTCAGATCATGCACGACGTGCTGGTCGTTCCTGAAACCAAGGTGCTGGCCGAACTGCTCTCCGAATTTAAAGATCGCCGACGCCATCTGGCGGTCGTGGTGGACGAGTTCGGCTCGACCGCCGGTGTGATCACCGTCGAGGACATCCTCGAGCAACTGGTCGGCAACATCGAAGACGAATTCGATGTCGCCCCCAGCGAGCCCGCTCTGGCGCATGAATCGACTCTCGTGCTCGAAGGCTCGGTCAACATCCGCGACCTCGAAGCCGAATACGGTCTGACTCTCCCGCGCGACGCCGGTTTTGAAACCCTCGCGGGATTTATTTTGGCGCGCCTGCAAAAGATTCCGTCCCTGCGCGACAGCTTCGAATACGAAGGCCGCCGATACACGGTAGAGGAGTTGGAAGGTCACCGCATCGCTAGAGTGAGGATCGAAAAAACCGCCAAAGTAGAAGGTGAAGCTGAAGCCGCCAAGCAGGGCGGAGACTGATAGCGTGTGTGAAAGCAGCAGCATGTGGGGAGCAGCCGCCCTCGGCTGTCCGGTCGAGCGAAACTCGACAGCGTTTTGGCTGGAACTTCCGACAAGCGATGAACGACTGACGATCGACGACTAACGACCGCATGCTCTCCCGCCTGCTCCAACGCGTCCTCTATACACTCCCAGTGATCTGGCTAGTCGTGAGCCTCGTCTTTCTGATGATCCACCTCGTCCCCGGAGATCCCATCGCGCAGATGCTCGGCGAAGGCGCCCCAGCCGCCGACATTGCCGCCACGCGCCACGCCTATGGACTGGACGCCCCCTTGGGCCTGCAATACCTTCATTATTGGCGAGGCGTGCTGCACGGCGACCTGGGCCGCTCCATCCGCTACAACCAAACCGTGACCCGCCTCATCGCCCAGCGCTATCCCTACACGCTGCGCCTCACGCTCGCGTCGCTGTTGGTCGCGATCGTCCTTTCCATCCCGGCTGGAGTGCGCTCTGCCCGCCGGCGCAACCGATGGGACGACCGCCTGCTCTCCGTCGTCAGCCTGCTTGGCCTGTCGTTTCCGAACTTCGCGCTCGGCCCGATCCTGATCCTTCTCTTCGCGATCAAGGCGGGATGGCTGCCGGTCTCGGGCGTAGGCTCCTTCGCCAACTTAGTGCTGCCGGCTCTCACTATGGGCAGCGCTCTAGCCGCGATCCTCACTCGCATGGTGCGCACCTCCATGCTCGAAGAACTCAGCCAGGACTACATCCGCACCGCCCGCGCCAAGGGCTTGTCCGAGCGCAGGGTGGTCTATCGCCACGCCCTGCGCAACGCCATGAATCCCGTACTAACGGTCCTGGGCCTGCAATTCGGGGCATTACTCGCCGGCGCCATCGTCACCGAAAAGATTTTCTCTTGGCCCGGCATCGGCCGCTTGACCGTCGACGCCATCTCCAGCCGCGATTATTTCCTGGTCCAAGGCTGCATCCTTGCGATCGGCCTGACGTATGTGGCGGTGAACTTCCTCACGGACGTGCTGTATTCGGTGGCGAATCCCAGGATCAGGCAGTAGACAGAGCGAACGCAAAATTCAGGGATAACGCATGTTAAATGAGGCGGGACAGACGCCCCGCCTCCTGCCCGCTGCAAACTATGCTGCCTGGGTTACTTTCTTCGCCCGTTCTTCCATGTCCTTGGGCGATACATCTTCGATGTGCGTGGCAACGCCCCACAGATGTCCGAACGGATCTTGAAAGAAGCCAGTGCGGTCTCCGTAGAACTGATCCTCCACCGGCTTCAGAATTTTCGCGCCCGCTGCCGTCGCGCGCTCAAACACGCGATCCACGTCGGGCAGGTATACATAGAGGCTCACCGGGCTTGCGCCGATGGTGGCCGCACTGGTGTGGCCCTGCCCCATGCTGGGATTCTCGTCGGCCAGCATGAGGTGCGAATTTCCGATCTTCAACTCAGCGTGACCGACTTTGCCGTCCGGACCATTCATGCGAAACAGTTCCGTCGCGCCGAAGACTTTTTTGTAGTATTCGATGGCTTGAGCGGCGCCCCGAATGACCAGGTAGGGTGTGATGGTGTTGTAGTCCTTTGGAATATACGAGACTTTACTCATGATTTTCCTCCTTAGAAATGTGGGCTGAAGGTGGAGGGTTACGGCGCGCATGCGGACCAAGCGTGCGGTCCATGCATTTCCCTATGAGAACACAGTTAGCCCGTGAAGCTCAAGACCCGGCGAGACGTAACTAGTGGCGCACGTTAAAATGATATATACAAATATAATTTCTTGTATATACTGCCCATAGGGAAATTGTATGGCCGTAAGCATGACATCAATTCGCTTGGATACCGACTTGGCCGACGAGGCTGTGAAAGTCCTTGGTGCGAAGTCCCGCACGGAAGCCGTACATGTCGCTCTCCGTGAAATTGTCGCGCTCAAGCGTTTCAAAGACCTTATGAAGAAGAACGCGGGTAAGCTCAAGTTTGCCGGATCCGATGAGTGACGTCGTAATCTTCGACACGTCCATCCTTATCGATGAACTCCGTACCGGACGTCATTGGGAGCGAATTCAATCCATTTCCGCACTGATCCGAACTTCGGCTGTCGTTTTGGCGGAATTGTGGCGTGGCGCGACCGAGGCTGAGGAGCGGGAATTTCTGCGAACGCTGGCGAAAAATCATCCCATTCTGACTCCTACGGAAAAGAATTGGCTGGAATCGGGCGCAATTCTGGGAAAAATTCACGCCGCTACCGGCTTTGCGCCCCACAAACTGCGCGACCTGCATTTCGACGTGCTAATTGCCCTCACGGCGCGATCCGTCGGTGCCCGCTTGATCACCGCGAACCGCACCGATTTTGAAATGATTCACCGTTACCGGAAGTTCCGACTTGAGATATGGTAATTGCATCCTGATCGATGTCCACCGCCGCCATCTCGCTCCGCCGCCGGGTTGCCGTCAATGCGCGCCACAATCCGCTGGCAGCCATCGGCGTAATACTGGTTGTCGTTTTCGTCATCTTCGCTCTGTTCGCGCCCTGGATCGCTCCGCAGGATCCCGCTTCTATCCACCTGCCTACGCGCCTCGACCCGCCATCGTCGGCGCACTGGTTCGGCACCGATGAACTCGGCCGCGACATTCGTCTCTCGCGTGATCTATGGTGCGCGCATCTCCATGCTGGTCGGGCAGCTGCGTGGTCCTCACATCGCTCGCTCTGGGACTCATCATCGGCTCCATCGCCGGATACTATGGGGGCGGCATCGATCGCTTCGTCAACGTCGTTCTGATGAACGCCTTTCCTATCATTCCCAGGAATTCTTCTGGCGATTGCGTTCATCGCCTTCCGCGGGCCCGGCATCTTCAATCTCGTGCTTGCGCTCTCGCTCGGTGGTTGGGTCGGTTACGCCCGACTTGTCCGCGGACAAGTCCTCGCCGCCCGCGAACGCGAATTCGTCGAAGCCGCTCGCGCTCTCGGCGCCAGCGATCTGCGCATCATCGTCCGCCACATTCTGCCCAACATTATTCAGCCTGTCGTGGTCCAAGCCGCGATCGGCATGGCAGGCGCCATCCTCGCCGAAGCAACGATGAGTTTTCTCGGACTCGGCGTCCCTCCGCCTACCGCCAGTTGGGGAGCGATGCTCAACGACGGTCGCGCCCACCTGTTCGATGCCCCCCATCTCGTGCTGTTTCCCGCGCTCGCCGTGATGCTGGCGGTGCTGAGTTTCAACTTCATCGGGGACGCCCTGCGCGACTACCTCGATCCCCGCTCACGCATCGAAGCGGGACTGTAATCAAGCGACAGACTTGAGCGGCGTCGAGCAGAGTACATTCACAAACGCCGCGGCTGCGATATCTCGCGCGAAGTGCAGTTCATATCGTTCGCGCGCGGCTCGTCCGATGATTTCTGCCCGGCCGGGGTCGGTCTCGAGGAGTTGGACGAGGGATGGCAGTGCCTCGGCCAAGTGGCGCATCAGATAGCCCGAAACGCCATGCTCGACGTATTCGCGAAGCCCTTCCACATCCGTTGCGACAATGCATTTTGCGTTCCGCATCAGCGCCAGCGCCACGCTTTGCCCGGAAGCTCCGGTATCCCGCTTCAGCGCAATGATTCCGGCTTTTGCACTTCTTACATAATCGTCGAAAGTGGCGAGGGGAACATCGCACACCGCCTGGACGTTTGCCGGCAATCTCACTCCCTTTAACTCCTTCCAGTTGGAATGCGAACATACGATCACCAGCCTTGCGGGAATGGATCGGAATGCCTCCACCAGCGCGAAGTACTCGCGATTGCTTCTGCCGCCCGCAAAATAGCAGTCGCCTGGCTGGGTTCCGCTGCTTGGGAGCGTCGGATGCCGGATTTGGCTCCAATCCCCCAGAGGCACAAAGTGCAGCCGCTCGTGGGGAATTCCTAACTGAGATCGATAAAGGTCCACTTCGCGCCGGCTGAAAATCACATAATGATCGTTAGGTCGGTCCAGCCGCACAATCCATCGAAAGATTCGGAATCAGCGCGGATCGTGAAGAAAGAAGCCAAAACAGAACAACCGCTGATAGTGGACCATAGCCAAACGAGCCAGAAGCTTCACGACAAAAGCGAAATGACTGAGCGCGACCACCGTCTGCGCGCCTTTGAGCGAGTCCAGATGCCGCAACAACTGCCGGCCTCCGCAGAAGCACTCGCAAAGGATTTGCCGCGTTCCTTTGAACCGCAATCCCGGCGCATGAAGGACAATCCGGCGGAACTCGATCCCGTCCAGATAAAGCACAAAGTCGTGGTATTCAGCGGGATACGACTGGATGACAAAGTTGTTTACGATGACCACTGTTAACCAGCGCTAGAGCTCGAGGTCAAGGTCACGGGCACATTGGATCGCGCGGAGCGGTCCATTTCGGGACGCAACTGCAACTCTATCCAAACAAGCCAAATCCAGCGCTTGACGTTAAATTGCAAATTGCGATATAGTTATCGCGTATTGAGATATCTCGAGGCGATCGTGAAGCTGGGCGAGAAAATCCGCTACTTGCGCGAAGTGGAAGGGTCGCTGCGCGGTCTGGGCCGTCCCATGACGCAACTGGAACTGGTGCGCGCCCTCCGCGCGGAGTTGGGCAAAGGCAAGAGCATCAGCCAGTCCTACCTCTCGCAGATCGAGAACGGAGCGCGTCCGCATATGACTCAGTCGTCGCGCGCGCTGTTGGCGAAGTTTTTCAAGGTGCATCCCGGCTTTCTGGTGGATGATCCCGAGGGCTATCACGCCGAGCTGACTTCGGATCTGCGTACCACCGAAGGCCAGCTCGATGTGTGGTTGCTGCAAGGCTCTGAGAAATTCGCCAACGACCCGGAAGTCAGCCACGTGCTGATCAAGGCCGCCCGCGAAAAAGATACGCGGCGCTCTCTGCTGTTGCTGGGCGCGATACTCGACACGCCGGGATTGGCCGCCCGCTTGCTCGAAGCGTTGCGGCCGGAATTGGCAAGCGACGGGAACCATCGTCGCGTCGCGAGTGGGGAAGGGAGGCGAATCCGATGACGTCGACAAGCTTCGACTGGTCCGATTTCTATTTGATCTGTTTCGCAGTCGGTTTTTGCTTCAGCTTCTTCTCGTTCGTGTTTGGAAGCTCTCGGTTTGGCCGTCTGCATTTGCCCCACTTCCACAGTCACGGCCTTCCGGCAAGCGGAGGCGCGGCCCATGCCCCCGTGGCTGGAGGTCATGTGCCGGTTGCTCATACGCCCGCTACGGCACATTCGCAGGGCGCTCACCAGGCAGCGCGGGGAAGCGGCGTTTCGCCATTCAATCCGCCATCGCTCGCCGCATTCCTGGCATGGTTTGGCGGCACGGGATACCTGCTCACCCGTTTCTCGGCGGTTTGGGTTGGCTTGGGGCTACTGCTTTCCGTTATCAGCGGCGTCGTCGGTGGAGGAATTATTTTCCTCTTCCTGACTCGCGTTCTGATTTCTGACGAGGAGAACATGGATCCCGCGGACTACGAGATGGTCGGAGTGCTCGGCCGGCTCTGCGTCTCCATTCGCAAGGGCGGCACGGGCGAGATTCTGTATTCGCAGGCGGGCACGCGCCGCGTCTGTGGCGCGCGCAGCGAGGACGGCAGCGCCATCGCCAAAGGAACCGAAGTCGTCGTCACGCGCTACGAGAAGGGAATTGCCTACGTTCGCTTGTGGAGCGAGATGTCGGGAGAAACGGACGAAACTACTGCGGCGACCCATTAGGTCGTTCGTCTTGATTGGAGACTTGGGGGATTCTATGAGTCGAGACTGGTACAAGCCATTGGTCGCCCTGATGTGGCTGGCGCTCCCGATTAACGCCCTGAATTACTGGCGGGCCTGGGATCAACTCCCCGCGCGCGTGGCGGTTCACTTCGACGCCAATTGGCAACCCAACGGCTACACCTCGCGCCAAGGATCGCTGATGTTAGGCCTTGGAATTATGGCGGTCATGCTGGTGCTGTTCACGATTGCAGGTTTAAGCGCCAGGTCTCTGAAGCCGAGTGCATCGTGGCCGGTCTTGCTGGTTTCTTATCTTGTGCTGGGCTTTTGTTGGTTCGGCAACCAGTCCATCATTGATTTCAATTTAAGTGCACCGTCGGCCCATTCGGAGTTGGTGGGCCCGCATTTCCCGGCAACACGTAACTCAGACGGACGGACCATTCTTCAACCGCATTTGTAACAGGAGGCGTTATGTTCAGTGGCATCTCGAATGTCGTGCAAATCTGGATCGTCGTAGGGCTTGGAGTGATGGTCATTCTGTTCCTGATGAGTGGCATGGCCAGGCTCTATCGCAAAGCAGGGCCGCACGAAGCACTCATCGTATACGGCTTGGGCGGGACGCGGGTGGTGCAGGGGCACGGCACGCTGGTGCTGCCTATGGTGCAGGTATGCCGCGATCTTTCCCTGGAACTGATGTCGTTCGACGTGGCACCGCAGCAGGATCTGTACACCAAACAAGGCGTCGCAGTGACCGTCGAAGCCGTCGCGCAGATCAAGGTGAAATCCGATCGCGAGTCCGTCCTGACCGCGGCCGAACAATTCCTCACCAAGAGCGATCAGGAGCGCGAAGGCCTGATCCGGCTGGTGATGGAAGGCCACTTGCGCGGCATCATCGGACAACTCACGGTGGAAGAAATCGTTAAGCAGCCGGAGATGGTTTCCGACCGTATGCGTTCCACTTGCGCCGAAGACATGAACAAGATGGGCCTGGAAGTGATCTCGTTCACCATCAAGGAAGTTCGCGACAAGAACGAGTACATCACGAACATGGGCAAGCCCGACGTGGCTCGCATCAAGCGCGATGCGGACGTCGCCACGGCGGAGGCCGATCGTGATACGGCGATCAAGCGCGCGCTGGCCCAGCGGGAAGCGGCCGTCGCCAGGGCACAGGCGGATCAGGAGCGCGTGCTGGCGGAGACACTCTCGCTCGCCAAGCAGGCGGAATCGCAGCGCGACCTGGAAGTGAAGAAGGCGCAATTCCTGGAAGTCACCAAACGCCAGCAGGCGCAGGCTGACAAGGCTTACGACATTCAGACCAACATCATGCAGCAGCAGGTGATCGCCGAGCAGGTAAAGGTGCAGCAGGTCGAGAAAGAACAGCAGGTCAAGGTACAGGAAGCGGAAATCAATCGCCGCGAGAAGGAGCTGATCGCGACCGTGTTGAAGGGCGCCGAGATCGAGCGTCAGCGGATTGAAACCCTTGCTGCTGCCGAAAAGCAGCGCCTGATCGCGGAAGCCGAAGGCCAGGCGTCTTCCATCCGCGCGCAAGGTGAGGCCGAAGCCGAAATCATCTTCAAAAAAGGCGATGCCGAAGCCCGGGCCATGAACGTGAAAGCCGAGGCCTTCCAGGAATACAACCAGGCGGCGGTCATCGACCGATTGTTCGCCAGCATGCCCGAAGTGGTGAAGGCGTTGGCCGCTCCACTGGCCAACGTCGACAAGATCACCATCGTCTCCACCGGCAACGGCGAAGCGGCGGGCATGAATAAAATCACCGGCGACATCACCAAGATGGCGGCGCAAGTGCCGGCGCTGTTCGAGACGCTCTCGGGCATGCCGCTGTCGGAGTTGCTGGGCAAAGTGCGGCAGATCGGAGACAAAGCTTTGAAGGATGGCGATCTGCCGAAGGCGTAGCCAGATCGGCTTCCGGCATCCGGTTTCCGGACTCAGACTTCTGAGTTTCCGGAAGCCGGAAGGCGACAGCCGGACGTCTGTTAGGAGCAGGGTCATGACGAACAAATCGAAACTCCATGGATTGGGCATTGCGCTGGGAGCGGGGCTGGGCGCCGTTTTTGGTGTGCTGGCTGGACACATAGGTATCTGGCTCGCCCTCGGAGTAGCGATCGGCGTGTTGCTAGGAGCTTCCTTCCGGCCCAAGCAGACAGATTGTCCGCAGTGCGCGCAGATCCATCGTGCGCACGAAGTGAGGAGGCAGGGTTGACAACAACGGTTTCATCGAGCCGGATCGGCACACACGAAACGAAATTAATTAGTAACCCGTTTTTCGGGCACCGAAAAGTTAAGAGCTAAGAGCTGATAGCTGACAGCTGAACGCAGACAACTAAAGAAAGGGGTTCGATATGGCACTACTGGAGCGCGTTTCCACACTCGTCCGGGCTAACCTCAACGACCTGATCGACAAGGCCGAGGAGCCGGAAAAGATGATTAAGCAGGTCATCCTCGACATGCAGAACCAGCTTCTGCAGGTCAAGACGCAGGTGGCGATTGCGATCGCCGACCAGCACCTGCTGGAACAAAAGCAGAAAGAAAACGAAAGCAAGGTGGCCGAATGGATGCGCAAGGCCGAACTCGCAGTCGACAAGAAAGAAGACGACCTGGCGCGCGCGTCGCTGCTGCGAGTGGAGAGCTATCGCGAACTCAGCGAGAACTTCACGCAGCAGGTTTCGGACCAGAAGGCGCAGGTGGAAAATCTGAAGTCCGCCTTGCGGCAGTTGGAGCAGAAGCTGACCGAGGCGCAGGCCAAGGCCGATGTGCTGATCGCACAGCATCGCCGCGCCCGCGCCGTGGGAAAGGCCAGTGACGCACGCATGGCATCCGGCGACGGCTCGAAGTCCGCGGCATTCGATCGCATGAAACGCAAAGTGGCGCACTCAGAGGCCGTGAGTCAGGCCAAGTCGGAAATTGCCGGAGACAACCTCGACGACCGCCTGGCGGCGCTCGAGAAGGAAGACCGTATCGAGCAACTGCTAGCCGAGTTGAAGACGAAGCGCAGGGCATAAAGAGATGCGCGGCAGTCCGCCCGCAGGACCGTTGTGCGCCAGATCGGACTAACCATGGAGAGGGTCAGTGTCCCAAATCATTCGTGCATTCTTTCGTGCGTGCTGGCACGCAGTAGATCCCGTCTGGTAAGCGTTATGAGCTGAGGAGTCGAGGGAAAAGGACCGAAATGCGCATCATTGCTGTTTAGATTTTGAAGCCGCGTCTAGCTTGCGCACAACTCGAATTGCACACCACGAGTCGCAGACGTGGTTCGCCAACATGCGTGAACCGTTAGTCTTTGTCGCTGCGTCCTACCGTTCATTGAGAACGGCTCGTGCGACGGTCTCGATCTGATCCTCTGTCATTTCAGGGTAGAGAGGGAGGGACAGCACTTCCTCTGCAGCCTTCTCCGAGTGCGGGAGGGAATGCCGAGCGTATCCAAGATTCGCATAGGCGGGTTGGAGGTGAGCCGGCACCGCATAGTGAATGCCCGTCTGAATGCCCTGGTTGTGCAAGGCTTCTTGCAGATTGTCGCGACGATCCGTTCGCAGCGTGTAGAGGTGATAGACGTGCCGGGCCCAAGGCATCTCCAGGGGCCGTTCTACGCTGGAGCCTGCCAGAAGTTGGTTGTACTTGGCGACGATTGCGCGCCGAGCCTCGGTCCAGTGCTCGAGATGGCGTAGCTTGACTCGAAGAATCGCGCCCTGAAAAGCCTCCATCCGATAATTGAATCCGCGCAGTACGTGGTGATACTTGCGGTCCTGGCCCCAATCGCGCAGCCTGCGAATGGTGCGCGCATACTCGGAGTTGCTGGTGGTCACCGCGCCACCCTCGCCGTAGGCCCCAAGATTTTTGCCGGGATAAAAACTGAAGCACGCCAGCTCCCCGATGCTGCCCACGGAGCGGCCTTTGTATTTCGCTCCGTGCGCCTGAGCGGCATCTTCGAGCACAAGCAGTCCGTGCCGTCGCGCTAATTCCATGATCGGGTCCATGTCGGCAGGCTGACCGTAGAGATGCACGGGCAGGATGGCCTTCGTGCGCGGTGTGATGGCAGCCTCAATCGCAGCAGGGTCCATGGTGAACGAGCGGGGATCGATATCTACCAGCACGGGTCGCGCTCCCGTATAAATGACCGCCGCAACGCTGGCTACAAAAGTAAAGGGCACGGTGATGACTTCGTCGCCCGGACCGATTCCCGCAGCCAGCAAGGCCAAATGCAGAGCGCTGGTGCCAGAATTCAGGGCTATGCATTCGGCAGTACCGCAATAGGCGGCGAATTCCCGCTCGAAAGCCGCCACTTCGCGGCCGAGGATGAATTGACCACTCTCCAGTACCCCTGCGATGGCCGCGTCCATCTCGGGCTTGATGCTCTGGTATTGGATTTTCAAATCGAGAGAGGGAACTTTGATGTTCGACATGAATGTGTTTACTTTGATAGTCCGTCCGCATCGGAACGTATGTCCTGATTCTTGATGATTATTGCAGAGCGATGCTGCGACGGGAAATACAGCAGGACTTGCTAGCCCTGCGGAATTGTGAACGACAAGATCCGGAATGAAAGATTCGATCCTACGCTTCTGAAGTAAGTACCCTCTAGAAAGCCAGGCATGGGTCGTTTACCATGGGCGACCAGTTCACAAGTTGGAGCGATGGCCGCAACCGCGCAAAGCAACCGGGAAGGCGACCTCGGATTCGCCGAGAGGGCGGCGGGTCCCTGCGTGTTCGTGCTGTTTGGAGCAGCTGGAGATTTGACCAAACGCAAGCTGGTGCCTGCGCTTTTCAATTTGGGCAAGGCAAAGCTACTGCCCGATAACTTTGCGGTCATTGGGGTTTCCGTCGATGACTTGAGCCTGGACGATTTTCGCAGCCAGGTTACCAGTTTCCTGCCCGCCGGACCTGATTCAGCGGAGACGTTGGAGTGGTTCCGGAAGCGGTTGTTCTACGAGCGCGGCGATTTTGCGGATGCAAACACGTTTGCGAAGCTTCGCGAGCGGCTCAACGCGATAGACGCCGAGCAACATACAGAAGGGAACTACCTTTTCTATCTGGCGACGGCGCCGAAGTTTTTTTCGCAAATTGTGCAGCAGTTGGGAGCGGCTGCGCTTTCGCGGCAGGAGAATGGACGCTGGCGCCGGGTTGTCATCGAAAAGCCTTTTGGACACGATCTGGATTCGGCTCAGTCGCTGAACCGCGAGATCAAGAATGTGCTGCAGGAAAATCAGATCTACCGCATCGATCACTATTTGGGCAAAGAGACGGTGCAGAACATCATGGTCTTCCGCTTTGACAACGCCATTTTCGAGCCCATCTGGAACCGGCGGTATATCGATCATGTGCAGATCACCAATGCCGAGACGGTGGGCGTGGAGCGGCGGGGCGGCTACTTCGATACGGCGGGGACATTGCGCGACATGGTACCTAACCATGTGATGCAACTGCTCAGCCTAACCGCGATGGAATCGCCGGTATCGTTTCAGGCGGACGCGGTGCGCAATGAGCAGGCGAAAGTCTTGCATTCGATTCAAGCCGCTGGGATCGGACGACGTTTTGCGGCGCAGCGTACGCGGACAATATGGACCGGGATTGTTGGGCGAGGAAAAAGTATCCGCGTATCGAGCGGAGCCCGGGGTCTCTGCGGAATCGCGCACCGAGACGTTCGTGGCCTTGAAGCTCAATATCGACAATTGGCGCTGGGCGGGGGTGCCGTTCTATTTCCGGACAGGCAAACGCCTGGCGCAGCGGCACACCGAGATCGCGATTCAGTTCAAGCGCACGCCCTTTGAGCTGTTTCGTAACGCTCCATTCCATAAATTGCATACGAACACGCTGGTCATCCAGATTCAGCCCGTGGAAGGAATCTCGCTGAGCTTTGGGGCGAAGATTCCTGGGCCGCTGCTGCGGGTGGGCTCGGTGGACATGAGCTTTGAATACTCCAGGTATTTTGGAGCGGACGCCTATACCGGCTACGAGGTTTTGTTGTATGACTGCATGATCGGGGACGCGACTCTCTTTCAGCGCGCCGATATGGTCGAGGCGGGATGGAGAGTGGTGGATCCGGTATTGGATGTGTGGAGAGGCGCTGCCTCCGCGCAAGTTTCCGAATTATGCATCTGGCAGCTGGGGGCCGGCGGAGGCCGATCAATTGCTGGAACTCGATGGCCGCCAGTGGAGGAGAATTGAGCCATGATTCTTATTGAACAATGATTCTTGCAGGTGAGATCGGCGCGACCCGCACCCGGCTGGCGGCTTTCGAAACCGAAGGCAACCGGCTGCAATGCGTGGTCGAAAAGACCTACATGAGCCAGCAGCATGACGGGCTGTCCGGCATTCTTGCCGACTTCATAAAGACCGAAGGCATCCCGGTTCACAGCGCATGCCTTGGCGTGGCGGGACCAGTGCGAGCGGGACGAAGCAAGATTTCCAACCTGCCCTGGATCATCGATGCGAAGCGAAGTGGCCAAGCAACTCAGACTCAATTCGGTTGGACTGCTCAACGATCTGGAAGCGTATGCATACGGAATCGATGGCTTGGAATCGAAAGATTTCATCACGTTGAGCGAGGGCGTGGAAGAGGCCGAAGGCAACCGGGCCGTGATCTCGGCCAAAACCGGACTGGGGATGGCAGGGCTTTACTGGGATGGCTTCCGGCATCATCCTTTTGCGTGCGAAGGAGGACACGCCGACTTCGCGCCCAGGAACGAGATGCAGACGGAGTTGCTGGTCTACCTGCAAAAGAAGTACGGCCGCATCAGCTGTGAGCGAATTCTCTCCGGGCCCGGGATCAAGAATATTTACGACTTCCTGCGAGATGCGCACAAGGCCGAAGAGCCGGAGTGGTTGCGCACGCAGATGAGTACTGCGGCTGATCCTCCAGCCCTGATCTCGCGACTGGCGTTGGAGGGCAAGGCTGCGATCTGCGATCAGACCTTGTCGATTTTCGTCAGCGTTTTCGGCGCCGAGACTGGCAACTGTGCGTTGAATTTCATGTCCACCGGCGGAATTTTCATCGGCGGTAGTTATCGCGGCGAAGATCGTGCCGAAGATGAAGGATCCCGTATTCATGGAATCGTTCCTGGATAAAGGGCGCATGGAGGCGATCCTGAAAGATATGCCCGTCAAGATTGTGGTCAACGACGACTGCGGCATGATTGGGGCGGCGCGCTACACTCTGATCCAGAAGGCCTTTTCGAGGCCGAACCGGGCGGCGGTGTAGCCATAGAACATTCCAGGGCGCACACAGGTGCAGACCTCGTTCGAAAATCGATCAGACGCTCGGGCGGCACATAACTCATCCCAGCTTCATTGCATCGGGATCCCACTTCACCACAGCGCCGCGATCGAGGCTAAGATTGCTGAGCAGTGCGGCTCCGGCCGCGCGGAAGCCGAACACCGCATCTTCCACGACGGGCTGCCGCGAGCGAACGGCCGCAAAGAAGTTCTTGAAGTGATCGTAGCTGTCGCGGTAGCCCTCAGGAGCTACATATTTCTCGTATTCGGCCGATGGCGGTCCGGAGGGATGCGTCATCGGATACTTCTGCCGGTAGCTTTCAAGCGTGCGTTTTTGCATGGCTTCCGTGAAGGTATTAACCGTGTAGCCTGGTTCCTTTTTCAGAGGCGAACGGCTTATGCTGACCGTGTTCCCGGCAATCTCCATCGTGCCTTCCGAGCCGGTAAAGATCAGTCCCTCGCTCTCCTCGCCGCCATCCACGAAGTTCACGCGCAGGCTAAGGTTGAAGCCCTCGCGATAGTCAAAGAGGCCGAGCATGACGTCGACAGCGTCTCGCCCGTCTTTCCACAAGCGCAGTCCTCCGGTTGCCATGGCTCGCGTGGGACCGTTTGTCGCGGTAACGAAGTGGGTTCCGCTAAACAGGTGCACGAAAAGGTCTCCAGCCACGCCGCTTCCGTAGGCTTTCCACTTGCGCCACTGGAAAAAGTGTTCTGCATTAAAGGGAATGCTGGGCGCAGTTCCCAGGAAGCGTGGCCAATCGCAGGTTTCCGTCGAAGCATCTGGGGGAACGGTATAGTTCCACGCGCCCATTGACGAATTGCGATCCCAATGCGCGGTCACCATGTTGAGTTGGCCGATCGCCCCTGAAGCGAGCAGTTCCTTCGCCTTGACATAAATGATCGAGCTCACGCGCTGGCTTCCGATCTGCAGGATCCGGTTCGTCGCGCGAGCGGTCTCGATCATCTCCGGGCCATCGGCATACAGATGGATCATGGGCTTTTCGCAGTAGACATCCTTGCCGGCCTTCATCGCATCGATGGAGGCCTGCTTGTGCCAATGGTCGGGCGTGCCGATAATGACCGCATCGATATCCTTGCGCGCCAGGATTTCTTTGTAGTCACGGGTCGTAAAGAGGTCATTGCCCCAGAGTTCCTTGCTGTGCTCGAGTCGGCCGTCGTAACAGTCGGCCACGGCGACGAGCTTCACTCCCGGCACCTGCATCGCCGTCTTCGTGTCCCACTGGCCCTGACCACCCGCCCCAATCAGCGCGATTTGAATATGATCGTTGGCCGCAAGCGGCGCGGCAGGTTCAGATTGAACCGCCGCCAGCGCATACACTTTGCTCCCAGGAACGTCTCTGCGGTTGCGGTGCCTGCCACCTTTAGAAAACTTCTACGATTCAACACGAGTGCATATCCCCCAACGTGTAAGTTGACCGCCGTCTGCCACGATAGTCTTTTTCGATGGATTTTGTCTCGCCTGGGAGCATCGCCGGAATCGGCGGCGTGACTAAGCTATCATTATTGAACAGGATCCCAGGCTGTGTACGAATGTGCAGCTCGGTTGCGCAGAATGCACGACCCTCGAATGCGGAATGCAGGCGTCGAGAACAGAGACCGACAAAAAAAACGGGGAGCCGAAGCTCCCCAGAGTGAAGCAACAGAGGCGTTCCCTTAAGTAGACTCCGGCAAGGAGGAAAGAGTTGTCCCGCAAGCGAGAAAGTTTGAAATGAATGAAGTTCAGCAGATCTCGGCACGCTACGCCCCGGCTTTGGATGAGGGAGTGGAAGAGTGCTGGATGGACTTCGATGGCGCGCGCATGCGGTATTTGCGCGCGGGTTCGGGACCGCCACTGATTTTGCTGCACGGACTGCTGGCTTATTCTTTTTCCTGGCGATATGCGATTCCCGCTCTGGCGCCCTACGCAACCGTGTACGCGCCGGATCTTCTGGGGGCAGGGTTTTCCGACCGGCCAGCCGGGATCGATCACTCGATGCGGACGACGGCACAGCGCGTTCTGAAGTTTGTTGACAATCTGGGGCTCACCTCGTTCGACTTGCTGGGTACCTCACGAGGTGGAGCCGTAGCGATGGCGGCGGCCGCGCAAAGCATGAGCGCCGGGGGCTGCAGAGCGCGGTTGCGCCGGTTGATATTGGTATGCCCGGTCAATCCATACTCTCCGCATGGGACGTGGCTGGCGCCTTTCTTCGGTACGCGATTCGGCGCGATGTTATTTCGTTCGGGAATCGGACGCCTGCCCTCTCTGTTTCCTTACTGGCACGGGCGCCTCTTCGCCGACCGCAACCGGATTCCAGCGGGAAGCCTGGAGGGCTACACGGCACCGATGGAGATTCCTAGATTCTTGGAGCACGCGCTCAGCATTGTTCGCACTTGGACTGCCGATCTACGCGAACTGCGGGCGCTGTTGCCGAAGCTTGCGCCAATCCCCGCCTTGCTGATGTGGGGAAGCGAGGATCCGGCGGTGCACGTTTCTTCCATGGAGCCGTTGGCCCGGCATTTCGCGAATGTTCAAACGGTTGTCTTTCCAGGCGTCGGGCACTTGCCCTATGAAGAGTGTCCAGAGGAGTTCAACCGGGAACTCATCAACTTTCTGACTCGTACGAAAGGTTAGTCTGGATTCTATTTTCGTTCTCTCTTTAGGCTAGACCGCCGGGCCACTGCCCGGCTGACAGCCGAGGCGGCTGTCTCTACCGGAGCATATTGACTCAGTCCATTCTCGACGTATTGCGGAACGCGGTGGTGCAATACGGATATTGGGCCGTGGGCGGGGCCCTGCTCCTGGAGAATGCCGGAGTCCCAGTGCCGGGCGAAACGATTCTGTTACTCGCGTGTTTCCTGGCCTATTCAGAACACGATCTGTGGCTTCCCTGGATCATAGTGGTTGCGACGATCGCGGCGACGCTCGGCGACAACCTGGGCTTTGCTCTTGGCTACTATGGCGGACGCCCACTGCTGGCTCGTTATCAGGCTCTCTTTAGAATTCAGAACAAGACTGTGCAGCGAGGAGAGGAACTGTTTGCCCGGTATGGCGCTGTCGCAGTCTTTTTTGCGCGCTTTGTTTTCGGCATGCGGGTGATTACGGGACCCCTGGCCGGAGTCCTCCGGATGCCGTGGCGGAAGTTCACAGTTTTCAACTTTCTCGGCGCGGCGCTGTGGGTAACGGTAATTTCCGGCGTGGGCTATCTCTTCGGCCAGCATTGGGAGCGGCTGGCGGCAGAGGTGAAGCGGATCGATATCGCAGTGGCGATTTTCCTGGTAGTTGTCGCAGCCCTGCTGTGGTGGAGAAGCCGGAGCGAGAACTAACGGGAGCATCTTGCCAGTAACCCTTTGCCCAGGGAGGTAAGCTAGTTCAGGCTATACTGCGCGCCTCCTTATGCGGTAGCGTGAGTGATGTTGGTGGCCACTCGAAATACAACGGTGGCGTCCGAGCCGGAATTCGGACGAGGAGGAACATTTGAAGAAGATCGGATTGTTGACTCTGCTCATCCTGGCAACACTTCTGTTTGCGCTGGCCCTCACGGCAGCCGCAGCCGGACCAAAAGCTCCAGCAGGCCATGTTCCAGCAGCGGCCGCGGTTGCAGCTATGCCCGCCGCCGCAGCCCCGCCTGAGGAGCATCCCCAAATTCACGAAGCGCTTGAGGCGATGCGGAATGCCAAGCATCATCTCGAAAGCGCGGCCCACGAGTTCCACGGCCATCGGGTCAAAGCTATCGAGCATTTGGATCAGGCGATCCACGAAGCTGAGATTTGCGAACAGGAAAAGTAATTTGCAAGTGTCCAGGAAAACTGAAAAAGGCAGCGTCGCACCGGCGCTGCCTTCGTTCTTCGCTGTTCGCCGGCGTTCATGCCGCCGGCTCTCAAGCTCATTTGTGACCAAAAGTGTAGCCGACGGAAGCACCGAGCCGAAGGACGTTAGGGGAGTTAAAATTGCTATTGTCGATGATGTAGTAGTAGTGAGCTTCGGGGCGCACGAACCAGTGCCTCCACACGGTGTAGCGGATGCCGCCGCCTAAGTGAAACAAGAATTGAGTGCTGTTCACATGGGTGGCGCACCCTGATGCAAAATTGCAAGAGCCGTATTGGTAATAGAAAAGTACGGTCTGCGCCCCAACTCCGGCCATGAGTTGAGCGTCGGCTTTGTTGAACAAGTGGGGGGCATATATCGCGTTGACGTCATAAAGAATGGGACGATACGCCTGGTAACCGTTATAAAGTTGTCGCTTGTAACTATAGGCAAATTCTGCGCCGTATCCGTAGTGGTTCGTACGAATCCGAGCGATGCTGAAGCCTGGATAAAGTCCGCCCTTCTCCGCCGGTGGAAGGTAACCCACAGAAGCCGTAGAATTCTTGGAAGACTCGAGAATGCCAGCGCCAACAGCAACGTCGGTTTGCTGCGCTCGGGCGAGAGTGGTAAATAGAAGAACCGCACACGCGGACAGGATAAGCGCGAACTTTCTCAAATACAGCCCCCTTGTCAGTTCGTTCAGGCTACGGGATCTGGCCGCCAGAATAGTGCTGCCTCGCGAAGCAGGCGCGAATGGTCGGCTGGCAGAAAGAATTTGGCGGTCGGAACTGGCTGCCCGGACCAATTCGCGACCGCCGCGGCTACTTAGGCTCAGTCTGGGCCGATTGTGTATCCGATCGATGCCCCTACACGGATGATGTTGCCGGAGGTAAAGTCGGCCGTATTATTGAAGACCTTGTAGTAATGCGCTTCGGGCCGTACGAAGACATGACCCCGGACGTAATAACGCAGACCACCTCCAACATCGACCAGGAAATGATTGGAACTCTGGTAGCAAGCGCCAAAGTATACACAATTGCTCGTCGGCTGGTACCCGTAGAAGCGAGTGGTCTGCCAGCCAATGCCAGCCATCAGGTCAACGCCTGCCTTCTTGCTGAGCTTAGGTTGGTACACCCCGTTGAAGTCGAACAGGATGGGGCGGTAGGGTTGGCCGCCGGGGCCGCCGTACTCGCCTTGGCTCGCCTTCCAGGCGGCGTCAAACCCAAATCCCACACGCTTGTGGAAGATGACGTCAGCGCCAAGGTTCATATACAAGCCTCCTTTTTCGGGGCAGGCGAACTGGGCGGTGGAGCCTGATGTGCCGCACGAGGCAGCTCCGGGCGACAAGAGCGTACCGAAGCCGAGCATGGCGTCCGCTTGCTGGGCCGAAGCCAAGTTAGCAAAAACAAAGACCGCGAAAAGGGTGGCAACGAAGGCAAACTTTCTCAAGAGAAACCTCCCGTAAGAATCATTGATGGCGGTGTGATGCGACCGCCAAAGCATTTGGATGCAAGCGCATGGGCGAATTCCCATCATAGTTTCAACCGCAGCGAATTTCAATTGGCCGCCCCTACAAGACTTTCGTAGCGGAGCAAAATCAGCAGAATGAAACCCCGTCGGTTGGCATAAGTTGCGCACGATTCCAATCCAACTTTTCCGTGCACTCAGGAGCGCTTCGAAGCCCCTCTTCCCCCGCCGCGCAGAACGTGGTCGATGGCAATGGGCCCTGCGCCCAAGAAGATCAACGCGAAGGCAAGGGCGGCAGCGGCGAGCGCAAACTCATACCCCGGACGATCGGCAGCTCCGATCAGTCCATTGTGCAAATGTACCTTCCAGATGGCCACACCCAGATCGATGCAAACGAGGAATGCGGCAGCGCGGGTAAAGAATCCCGCAAGGATCAGCAGGCCGCCGAAAAATTCGGCGAAGGCGGACACATAGCCCAGCCATGCGGGGAGGCCGAGACCGACAACCATCTGCGCATGATGATGCAGACCTCCAAAAACTTTGTGATAGCCGTGAGCGACCATGACGACACCCAAAGCCAGGCGCATTGCCAAAAGCGCCAGCGGTTGCATGCGGTCGAGATAGTGCAAAGTTTCCTCCGAATCGAGGACCCAGATTATCGCAGCCGGATGCGCGCGGAAGAAGTGAAAATGCGGATGATAACTGATCCAGAACAGCCGGCTTAGGTGAGCCGGAAGAATCTTTAACTTCGGCTGCAAGCAGATTCAGGTTTACGGGGACGTCGAGGTGACCTTTCGCAAGGGCAGTGCAGTAACCGTGCTCTCTCCGAGTTGGCACGACTAAACCCTGCCGATGCCACACGTTGAGCTGGCGACATAGTACCTCCGTACCGTGCCTAGTACTTCAGTTACCGCTCTGCCAGTGACCGCGCACCTGTTACATAGTCACTACTTCCAATAGTGCACACCAGATGAGCAAACCACAATATATAGGAATTGCTCTTGGCCACTGCCCTAGCCATTTCCAGGAAACGGGCACAAAACCCTAAGAAACGCTGATATCCGCTTCGAGGAAGGGTTTTTAGGGGTTGAGATATGCTCGGAACACCGAAAGCCCCCGGACAGCCGGTTGTGGGCGACGCAGTCATCCAAAGGAAAGCCCGCAGGGCGGGAAAACCGGGGATGGAAGAGAACGTGGCGGAAAAGGCAACAGGAATTATGGCCGACTCGCGAGAAGTGATGAACATTCGCCAAGCGTCGCAATATCTGGGCGTGAGTCCGGACACGCTTTACAAGTATGTCGGTGAGCAGAAAGATTCCCGCGTTCAAGCTAGGCAACCGCTGGCGCTTTAAAAAATCGCGGCTGGACCAGTGGATGGAAGAAAAGTCGAGCGAGATGGAACCGCAGGCGAAACGCAAAGCGAAAGCGGCGACGAAAGCTGCTGGACAGATTTAAGTAAAACAAGACGCGGGCGAGGGCGCCCGCGCCATACAAAGGTGGGCACATGTTTGGATTGGGATCGAAGTCCATTGTTGGCCTGGATGTAGGCTCTTCAAGCATTAAGGCAGTAGAGCTGAAGAAAAAGGGTGGGCAGATTGAAGTTGCACACCTCGGGCTGGAGCCGCTGTCTTCCGACATCGTGGTCGATTCGATGATCGTGGACTCGGGCACGGTTTCGAGTGCGATTTCGAAGCTCTTCCTCGACAACCAGATCAAGACTAAGGCCGTGGCCACCGCCGTCAGTGGGCACTCGGTCATTGTGAAGAAGATCTCGTTGCCTGCGATGAGCGACCAGGAACTGGCGGAGACCATCGAGAAGGAAGCAGCGCAGCATATTCCCTTCGATCTGGCCGATGTAAGTCTTGATTACCAGATTCTCTCCGACGAAGTGGGCAGTCCGCAGATGGACGTCCTGCTGGTCGCAGTCAAGAAGGACAAGATTTTGAACTACACCAACGTACTCTCGATGTCGGGACGTACCCCGGCTATTGTGGACATCGACGCGTTGGCGCTGCAGAACTGCTACGAGTACAACTATCAGCCGGCGCCGGGCCAGGTAGTGGCCCTTTTGAACCTGGGCGCCAGCGTGATGAACATCAACATCGTGAAAGGCACGACGCCGCTGTTCCCGCGTGACGTCAGCGTGGGTGGGCATCAGTACACCGACTCTCTGCAGAAGGAATTGGACCTGAGCTTCGAAGATGCTGAGTCGCTGAAGCTGGGCCACAAGGTAGGCACGGTGAGCGAGGACGCGAAGCAGCCGATCCTGCAGCAGGTCACCGAAATCATCGTGCTGGAAATTCAGAAGACCTTCGATTTCTTCCGGGCCAGCGCGGCCGGCGAGCACATCGAGAAAATCTACCTGGCGGGCGGATCATCGAAAGTGCCCGGTTTGGTGGAGGCGTTGCGTCAGGAGTTCTCCATGCCGGTAGAGTTGTTGAATCCGTTCCAGCGAGTCACGCCGCCAGTCGAAGGACACGGGGCGGAACTGGTGGAGCAGAATCCCGGCCAGATGGCGGTAGCGGTGGGCTTGGCCCTGAGGAGCTTTGACTCTCTATGATCAAAATCAACCTGCTCGAAAATTCCAAAGGGAAGAACAAGCGCGGTGGCAGCAGCGGTCCATCGATGCCCACGATGGAAATGGGCGATATGGGTTCGCCCAAACTGAAAATCTTGGCCGTGCTGGTGGTGGCCGGGTTGTTCAATCTGGGCTACTGGTACCGGCTGGATCATCAAGCGAAAGCAATCGCGGCAAACATGAAAGTGGCGGAGCAGAAGAACCGCGAACTGGCTGACGTGAAGGCGCGCTTCCTGGAGCGACAGACCCAGGCTAACAACTATAAGCGGCGCGTGGACGTGATCGACCAACTGCGCCAGAACCAGAGCGGTCCGGTCAACCTCCTGGCCATGCTGGGCGAGACGGTGAACAACACCGAAGCCGTGTGGCTCAGCAAAATGGACGATCAAGGAGCGAACGTGAGCCTGGAAGGTACCGCGCTGAGTACGGACGCGGTCGCCAACCTGATCGCCAATCTGCAAAAGACAGGATATTTCAGGGCTGTCGAGATCAAGGAAACCTATCAGGACGAGTCGATTAAAGACATGCAGGCGTTCCAGTTCACGCTGACATGCGAGAAGGGAAAGTCGTAGAGGCAGACCTATGGCGATGAATTTTAGCGAAATGTCGGGCATCAAGCAGTGGGCAACAGTGATCCTTGGCGGAGCAGTGGTAACGGCGGCTCTGTACTTCACGCTATTCAAGAGCCAGAACGAAAGCAATGCCACCGCGCAACACGCTCTCGAAGATAAGATTCGGGAAAATAATGAACTCGAGTCTTACCGGCCGAAGCTGAAACAAATGGAACAGCAACTGGCCGAGCTCAAACAGCAGCTCGAGATTGAACAGCGCATCGTTCCGGATGAAAAGCAGGTAGACGGTTTCATCACCATGCTGGACGGCGAGGCCCAGAAGGCGGGCGTGGAACTGCGGCGCTATGCGGCCAAGGATACGAAGTCGCAGCAGTACTACACCGAAGTGCCCTTCGACATGGAACTGGACGGACCGTACTACTCGGCACTGAATTTCTTCGACCGCGTGAGCAAACTGGAGCGGATTGTCAATATCAGCGGACTGGTGGTGGCGACCACCAAGAAGCCGAGCGACGCGAAAGTCAAGCATACTTACCAGTACGCGCCCAACGAGAGCGTGGTTGTGGCATTCACCGCGACTACATATTTTAGTCACGATTTGCAACCTTCAGCGGCAGGCGCCGGGACCAAACCGGGAACGCCGGCGGCGAAGTAGGGACGGTTATGAAGCTGACGACAGGCATTCTGGCAATCGCAATGATGGCGGGCGGTTCTTGGGCTGCGGCTGGGGCACAGAATCCGGACGCCATCGACAACGCGCGCAGCACGGCAAAATCGCTGCAGCAGAAGCAGGACAACGATAGCACCGCGGCTCCGAAGGCGGCCGGAGTTCCGGCGAAAGCCAAGCCGGCGCCGGGTGCTCCGGCTCCGGCGGTGAAGCCCGCCGTGAGTCCGTCCTCCAAGCCGGTTGCGGCCGCGCCGAAAGCAGTTTCGGCGCCCAAGACGGCCCAGCCTTCCGCGCAGCACAACCAGCTGCAGAAAGTGAACGTGGTACCGGGAACGGACGGCATCCAGATCGAAATCAGTTCCACCCAATCGGTCACGCCAAGGCTGACAAAGTTGAGGTCACCCGACCGCGTTCTCGTGGAACTGCCGGAGACGGTCATGGCCAGCGCGCAGAACAAGATTCCCGTAGGCAGCGCCGGAGTAAAAGGCGTGCGCATCGGCATGGACGGCAAGACGCCTCCGACCACCAGCGTGGTGATCGACTTGGAAAAGCCACTGGCTTACGAGTTGACTCCGAGTTCGGGGGGGAAATTAATTCTGACTCTGCATACGGACGGGGCGGCGCCGATCGTGGCGAAAAACAGCCCAGCTTCACCGGTCAAGCCCTCCACTGCGGCGCCAGTGACTAAGGCCGCTGTACCTGCGGCGCAGCCGACGGCATCGTCGAAGTCAGCTGTAGCGGTTCCGAAGGTCGCGGTGGCGAAGGCGCCAGCGCCGAAATCTGTGACGCCGTTTGCGAAGCCCGACGCCAAACAGCAGGCCAAGGCTGGACCGGCGACCAAGATCGCCGCTCCGGCGGCAGTTGCGCCGGTAGCGGTTCTCGCAAAGCCGGCGGCTGCCGCCAAACAGCCTAAGCCCGAAGAGAAGAAGTGGGCGATGAATGGTAAACGTGATCCCTTCTTCAGTCCCGTAGTGCAGCAGAACGGCTCGGGTTGTTCGACCGGGAAGAAGTGCCTGGAGATCGGCGCCATCAATCTGCGAGGCGTGGTGAAGTCCGACACCGGCTTCATCGCGGTCGTGACCAACAATCTGAATAAAGCTTATTTTCTGCGGGAGAATGATCCCGTGTTCAACGGCTACGTAGTGAAGATCACTGGTGACTCGGTAGTGTTCCAGGAGACGATCCAGGACAAGCTAGGCAAATCCTTCACGCGGGAAGTGGTGAAGAGAATCTTCACGCCGGCAGTTTAGACAGGACGGCGAAACCGGAAACGGGAGCGCCGAAATCAGTTTTTCAGAAGGACACGCGGGCTGGGCCCGCGGGTTGGGGAGAGGCGAAATGCGAAAGCAACAAGTGACCATGTTCGTATCGTTGCTGCTGATGGTGGTGGCTGCGGCCGCACAGACACCGAACCAGCTCGATCGAGTCAACGTAGTCCGAGGCACGGACGACATCCGGGTCGAGATGAGCTCTAAGGGCATTCTCACTCCCAAGCTCAGCGCGCTGGACTCACCCGCTCGCGTGGTGGTGGACCTGCCGGAAACTGTGATGGCGACCGGACAGAAGCGCATCGCCGTGGACGCGGCCGGGGTCAAGTCTGTGCGCATTGGCATGAATGGCCAGGCGCATCCCAGCACTCGCATCGTCATTGACCTCGACAAAGCTTGCGCCTACGAGTTGACGCCGGGGACAGCTGGCAAGCTCGTGCTGACTTTGCATGCGAATGCAGTGGCCAAGGCCGCTCCCGAGAGAACGACGCTGGCTGCGCAGTCCGCGCCTAAGTCGGAGACGACCTCGACCGAGCCCGCTGCAAAGACTTCGGCCTCGCCCAAGGACTTTGTCTTTGTCGAGCCTTCTTATCAGGCAAAGAGCGAGGGTTCGAATGAGCTGAAGAAAAATGAGACCGCAGATGAGCCCACGGCTCGGGCCCAGGAAGCGGCCGCCCTGTTCTCGGACAAGACTGCCGCGGAACTTCTTCCGGTGAGTGCTCATGCAGCCCAGGCACAGGAGACGCCCAACGCCATTACGCCCGCAGTCAATCTGGCGGCGGAGCAAAAGGCTCAGGCCGGACAGCAGGCTGCTTCGAGCGGACCGAAGTACACAGGAGAGCCGATCTCGGTGAACCTGAAAGATGTCGACCTGAAAGACTTTTTCCGTCTGATTCACGAAATCAGCGGCCTTAACGTCGTGCTCGATCCCAACGTGCACGGCACACTGACCATCGTGCTCGATGACGTGCCGTGGGATCAGGCACTCGACATCGTGCTCAAGAACAACGACCTGGCTCGCGAATTGGAAGGCAACGTCCTGCGCATCGCGACGGTCGACACTTTGAAGCACGAAGCCGATGCCCGCCGTGCGCAGATCGAATCCGAAACGCTGGCTGTGGAGAAGGTCTCGGTCACGCGCTTCCTGAGCTATGCCAAGGCGAAAGACGTTATTGTCACGGTAAAGAAGTTCCTCTCACAGCGCGGCGATGTGGTAGCCGACGATCGCACCAACGCCGTCATCATCAACGATATTCCGAAGACGATTCCGACCATCGACCGCCTGCTGACGCAGCTCGACCGCAAGACGCAGGAAGTTGAAATCGAAGCGCGCGTGGTGGCTGCAACGCGGCAGTTTGCTCGTGACATTGGAACCCAGCTTGGCTTTGGCTGGGGCAACGGCCCCAGTACAGTCGGCGGTGCGACTTCCGTGGGAGCTTCTCCCATTGGCACATTTGGAGGAAACCCGCTGTATACGATCGCTGGCAGCACTGCACCAAGCGGAAGTACGCTCAGCCAAATCCCACTATTCAGCAACTTGGGTTCCACGGCTCCGACCAGCGGTATCGGATTTCAGAACGCGAGCAATAACATCCGCATCGACGCCATTCTTACCATGGCGGAGTCGCGTGGATTGCTGAAGGTTCTGTCTCGGCCGCGCGTCGTGACCCAGAACAACATTCAAGCGCTCGTGAAGCAGGGCGTGCGAGTGCCGATCGTGACGCAAGCGCAGTTGGGCGGTCCTCCGACCGTAACTTACATTGACGCCTTCCTGCGGTTGACCGTAACTCCGCAGATCACGTCGGAAAACACCATCTTCCTGAACGTTGACGTGGAAAACACGACGCCGAACTTCGGTCAGCAAGTCCAGGGCAACCCGGAACTGATCACGCAACAGGCCACCACTCAGGTGTTGGTGACCGATGGCGGCACGGTGGTGATCGGCGGCGTGATTCAGACGCAGAACTCGATCAACGTTTCCCAAGTGCCCGTGCTGGGGAACATTCCGGTCCTGGGCAACCTGTTCAAGCATACGGTGGTCAACACCTCCAACCAGGAGCTGATTTTCTTCATCACGCCGCGAATCATTCAGACATAGCAGCGAGTCGAAGATTGAAGCCGCCGGCCTGAAGAACCTGTCAGGCCGGCGGTTTTGCGTTTGGGGTGCAACCACCGAGTATCAGAATGAGCCTGTACCGACCAACTGCCTGGCAGGTTCAGCTCTCGGCACTCGCTACACGGTACTCGGTACTTCTTGCTAGACTCAGCTGCAATGGATTTTCGCGCGCGCCAGAAGAAATTGCGGGAATATCTCGCGACCACCCGGTTCGATGGGTGTTTGATCAACCATCTTCCCAATATTCAATACCTCTGTGGGTTTACCGGGAGCGCGGGGTTGCTGCTCGTGGAAGAAGCCGGCAGCCTTTTCCTGACCGACGTTCGTTATGACACCCAAGCCCGTGAAGAGGTGAAGTCCGCGAAGGTAGTGATCGCGCGCAAGGCACTCTTGCCCACCCTCGGGGAATTTCTCAGACGTCGGCGCAAGCGGGCTCGAGGGTGGACGATCGGCATCGAAGCGGAGCACTTTACGGTCGCCGAAAAGAAGCGATTGCTCGAGGCGCTGCCGCCCGGCGTCCGGTCCAAGGAGGGGCCTTCTGCGGTTGAACGCGCGCGCATGGTCAAAGATGCGGAAGAACTGGACCGAATCCGTGCCGCCGTCGTTTTGGGGGCCAAGTTATTCGACCGGGCGCTGGAGGTGTTGAGGCCGGGGGTGAAAGAAACGGAAGTTGCCGGAGAGATGGAGTATGCGGCGCGCCAGGGCGGGGCAGAAGAAATGTCGTTCCCGACCATTATTGCTTCGGGGGCGAGATCCGCACTGCCTCATGGGCGCGCTTCCAATCAGTCCATTGCCCCGGGCGGGTTCGTGGTCTGCGACTTCGGTGTTATACTTTCAGGTTATTGTTCGGACCAGACTCGCACTGTATGGGTAGGGTCCGTGCCAACTGAGGCCCGCCGGGTGTATGACGCGGTGCGAGAAAGTCAGCAGGCGGCGATTGATGCCGTACGGCCGGGCGTAGCCGTCGGCAAGATCGATGAGGCGGCTCGTAAGGTATTGCGCAAGGCCGGGTTAGGACGTTACTTTACTCACTCCACCGGACACGGGGTAGGGCTCGAAATTCACGAAGCCCCAAGAGTGGCGCACGGTCAGCCGGAAATTCTGCAGCCGGGGATGGTCATCACAATCGAGCCGGGAGTATACTTCCCCGGCAAATGGGGCGTGAGGATCGAGGACATGGTGGCGGTCACGGCCAGCGGGCGTGAAGTTTTGACCCCGACGAGCAAGGAGTTCTTAGCAGTTTAGTCTTCTTAACTTTCAGCCGGGCAAGATCCGCTCCCGGCTTCTTCGCGCGTTCCTGGGTCCGGTTCGCGGGTTTGGTTGGCAGTAAGCGGCGCAGGGTCCCACCCTACACGAATGAATCAAAAAGAGCTGAAAGAGCTAATCGAGTTCATAATCGAGAAGGATATTGCCGAGTTTGAGCTGGAGCGCGGCGATGTCAAGGTGCGGATCAAGCGTGCCGGCGAGCATACCATTGTCCATTCTCATGGTGAGCCGCGCTTTTATGCGGTGCCTCCTGCCCCTGGTTCCACTCCTGAATCAGGTGCTATGCCCGTAGTCGTGGCCGCTCCGGCCACGCCTGCCGCGGCAGCTGCCCCTGTTCCGGAAGAAGGGCTTCACACCGTGAAGTCTCCTATCGTAGGGACATTCTACGAAGCCCCCTCGCCGGGCGCTCCTCCCTTCGTAAAAGCCGGAGACTCGGTCGAAATCGGGCAAGTCCTCTGCATCGTCGAAGCCATGAAACTGCTGAACGAGATTGAGTCCGACGTTGCCGGGGAGATCGTCAAAAAGCTGGCGGTCAACGGCCAGCCGATCGAGTACGGCCAGGAATTATTTGTGATCCGGCCGAAGAAATAGTGTAGGGCTTCTGGGGCGCTCTCCATTGTTGATTGTTGATTTTTGATTGTTGAATGAAAGTGGTATCTACTCTGATTCTCATTCAACAATCATTGATCATCAATCAACAATTTTTTTGACGGCTGAAAGCTGAATTTCATGTTCAAGAAGATTCTGATCGCCAATCGCGGAGAAATCGCCTTGCGCGTGATTTGCGCATGCAAGGAGCTGGGCATACGCACGGTCGCCATTTACAGCGAGGCCGACCGCAACTCGTTGCCCGTTCGCTTTGCTGACGAGGCTATCTGCATCGGGCCGCCCCAGCTCGCACTCAGCTATCTGAACATTCCTGCGGTCATCAGCGCGGCAGAGATTGCCAACGTGGAAGCGGTGCATCCTGGCTACGGATTGCTGGCCGAAAATGCCAACTTCGCCGAAGTCTGCGAGACCAGCGGCATCAAGTTCATTGGGCCGCGGCCGGAAGTGACGCGCCTGATGGGCGAGAAGGAAAAAGCGCGAGCGGCGATGAAGCAGGCAGGGGTGCCCATTCTGCCCGGCTCGGACGGGATTATTGCTTCCGAAGGCGAGGCGGTCGAATGGGCGCGGCAGGTCGGCTTCCCCGTGATCGTGAAAGCGTCGGCCGGAGGCGGCGGTCGCGGCATGCGGATCGTCCGCAACGAAGAAGAACTGCCGGGGCTGTTCAAGGCCGCGCAGGCGGAAGCGGCGGGCGCGTTCGGCAACGGCGATCTCTACATGGAGAAGTATGTCGAGCATCCCCGGCATATCGAATTTCAGGTGCTGGCAGACGAGCATGGCAATGTCGTGAGCCTGGGCGAGCGCGAATGTTCAATCCAGCGCAGGCACCAAAAACTGCTGGAGGAGTCGCCTTCGACGCAGGTCACTCCCGAGTTGCGCGACCAGATCGGCGCGGTCCTGTGCAAGTCGCTGGCGGCCATCGGGTACAGCAATGCGGGCACCATCGAATTTCTGATGGACCAGGATCGGCGGCTGCATTTCATCGAGATGAACACGCGCATTCAGGTGGAGCACCCGGTCACGGAGATGGTCACTGACGTTGATTTGGTCAAGAGCCAAATCATGATCGCGGCGGGAGCGCACATGCGGGATGTGCTGCAGGGGCCGATTATCCATCGTGGACACGCGATCGAGTGCCGTATCAACGCCGAGCATCCGGAGAAATTTACGCCGTCGGCAGGGAAGATCACCGCGTTCCATCCTCCCGGAGGAACCGGAGTGCGCGTGGATACCGCTGCGTATGCCGAAGGCGTGATCCCGCCGTATTACGACTCGCTGATTGCTAAGTTGATCGTCCGAGGCAAAGACCGCAGCGAAGCCATTTCGCGCATGGCGCGAGCGCTGGAGATGTTTATCGTGGAGGGCGTGTACACCACGATTCCGCTTCATCGGAAGATTCTGGCGGACGAAGATTTCCGAGCAGGGAAGATCGACACTGGATTCATCGAGCGCTTCCTGAAGAAAAACGGGAACACGTAGGGACGGACGCATTCGTCCGTCCGGCGCGAAGCGCCCAGGGCGTCGGAACGTTTCTTGTCGTTGGCATTTTTGGAGGGCCCCGGACGAATGCGTCCGGGGGCTACGTGATTCTGGACCTGATGATTATCCTTCCGCGCCTCTACGCCATCGTGGATTCATCTGCTCACGAGTCGACCCCGGAACTGCTCGCGTACGCTCAGGAACTCGCGGCCGGCGGTTGTACGCTGCTGCAATACCGCAACAAGAGCGGGAATGCACGCGTAATGCTGGAGCAGGCGCTGGAACTGAAGAAGCATCTCGGCGATTCGATGCGGCTGATTATGAATGACCGTGCGGATTTGTGCCTAGGCGCGGATTTCGAGGGAGTGCATGTTGGACAGGAGGATTTGTCTGCGGAATCGGTACGAAAGATTATCGGGCCGGAGCGCTGGCTTGGAGTTTCCACGCACAATCCGGAGCAACTGCGCGAGGCGAACCTGACTTCTGCCGATTATCTTGCGATTGGTCCGGTGTTTTCCACCTCGAGTAAAGATAAGCCTGACCCCGTCGTTGGCCTCGAGGGTGTCCGCTGGGCGCGTCAATTGACCCGCAAGCCGCTGGTGGCGATTGGAGGAATTACCCGGGCGAATGCTGCTTCGGTCATTGAAGGCGGGGCCGATTCTGTGGCGGTGATATCTGACTTGTTACGGGAGCCGGGCAAATCAGCAGAGGAATTTTTCCGCATCTTGAGGTAAAGTCGGTTGACCCGCCGGTTGCGTCGAATGCGAGGGCGGGACGCCCTCGCAACAGCCGGCGGGGGGCCGGCGCTACAAGTCTAGCGCTACACGTCTTAGGAGGCTTCCTGAGTACATCGACAACGCCGCCGCCCACCAGCAGCGACTGGGAGATTCACAGTCATCAGGACCAGGAACTGATCAAAGGGCTAGGCCTGACCAGCGCCACCATGCTCGTGATGGGGTCGATGATCGGCTCCGGCATCTTTATTGTGTCGGCCGAGATTGGCCGCGAGGTCGATTCGCCCGCGTTGCTGATCGGAGCCTGGGCCGTTGCTGGATTCATGACGATTGTGGCCGCGCTCAGCTATGGCGAACTCGCCGCCATGATGCCGCGGGCTGGCGGGCAATACGTTTATCTGCGCGAAGCGCTCGGGCCGCTCTGGGGATTTCTCTACGGCTGGACGCTCTTCCTGGTGATTCAGACTGGAACCATCGCTGCTGTGGGCGTGGCGTTTGGCAAGTTTCTCGGGGTCTTCGTTCCCTCGATTTCCTCCACCCACTGGCTGCTGCATCTCTGGAAAGTTCCGCCGATTCATCTCGGTCCCATGGTACTGGGCAATATGGATGTGGGCATCAATACCCAGAATCTGGTTGCGATCCTGCTGGTGATTTTCCTTTCGGTGGTAAACATCTTTGGAGTGAAAACAGGCGCGGCGATTCAGAACATCTTCACTGCGGCAAAAGTTTCTGCGCTGCTGGGTTTGGCTATTTTTGGTTTCGCGCTCGGGCGCAACGCGCAGGCGCTGGCTGCGAATTTCGGCGCGAATTTCTGGCATAACGCGGGATTGGGTGCTCAACACGCCGTGCAGGTCGGCGTAGGCGGCCCGATCGTTATGGTCGGTACGCTCACAATTCTTGCTGTTGCCCAAGTCGGCTCGCTGTTCTCCGCTGATGCGTGGAATAACGTGACGTTCACCGCGGGGGAAGTGAAGAATCCCAGCCGCAACTTGCCCTTGTCGCTGGCGCTGGGCACAGGCGTAGTCATCGCTCTTTACATCGCGTGCAACTTTATTTATCTGAGCGCGCTTCCGCTCGACGGAACCCCGGGCGCAGCAACGATTTTGGAGCGGGGCATCAAGTACGCTGCAGAAGAACGCGTCGGCACTGCGGTGATGACACAGATGTTTGGTGCCGTGGGCGGATTGCTGATGGCTGCCGCCATCATGATTTCAGGCTTTGGCTGCGCCAACGGCCTGATCCTTTCCGGGGCGCGCGTCTATTACGCGATGGCAAAGGATGGCCTCTTCTTCCGCAAGGTCGCCAAGTTGCATCCTACTTATAAGACACCGGCAATTTCGCTGATGGTCCAGATGGTGTGGGCATGCCTGCTTTGCGTCTCCGGCAGCTACGGACAACTTTTGGACTATATTATTTTTGCCGTGCTCGTGTTCTACGCTCTGACGATTGTGGGTTTGTTTGTCTTGCGACGGACCCATCCGGATGCAGTGCGGCCCTATAAGGCCGTGGGCTATCCGGTTCTGCCCATCATATATATTGTGATGGCTTTATTCATTGATGTCGTACTATTGCGCTATAAACCGCAATACACGTGGCCGGGACTAATTGTGGTGCTGTTGGGAATCCCGGTTTACTATGCGTGGTCGCGGAGCGCGAACGCCCACAGGAGTACGTCCGCATGAGCACAATTGTAGACACTCAGGAAAAGTCGAAACGAATGGCGAATCTGTTCGCAACCAAGCCGCTGAACCTGCTCATGGAAGAAGCCCGCGAAACAGGCGAACACAGCCTCAAGCGGACATTGGGCGTTTTTCAGCTCACTGCGCTGGGCGTGGGAGCGATTATCGGCGCGGGCATTTTTGTGATGGTTGGGCTGGGCGCGCAATACGCAGGGCCCGGACTCACATTGTCCTTCGTGCTCTCAGGCTTGGGATGCGCCTTTGCGGGCCTGTGTTACGCCGAGTTCGCAGCGATGATTCCTCTGGCCGGCAGCGCGTACACCTACGCTTATGCGACGCTGGGCGAGCTGCTCGCATGGATCATCGGCTGGGACTTGACGCTGGAATACGCCATGGGCGCCAGCACGGTTTCGTCGGGCTGGTCGAACCACTTCATTGAACTGCTAAATATTGTTCACCTCAAGATGCCGCTCTGGCTGGCCTACGATCATTGGACAGCACTGAAGACCGCCGAGAATACGGTCGCTCGCCAGATTGCCTTGTCGTCAGATTCCTCCTTGGTTCCGGGCACGCAAGCCTTCCTAGATCGAGTGAGCGACCTCCTGAAAACGCCGTCTCCTGAATTGCTGCAACGCGCGCACGACATGCTGGGCGCTCCACATCTGTTTGGAATGGAAATCGGCTTCAATCTCCCCGCCTTCATCATTGCGCTTATCATCACGGCGGTCCTGGTTGTCGGCATCAAGGAAAGTGCGCGGTTCAACGCGACGATCGTAACCATTAAAGTGGCGGTCGTGCTCTTCGTGATTGCACTGGGGGCGCGTTATATTAACCCCGCCAATTGGGGCTCGGATTGGCATTCTTATGCGCCTCATGGTTTCGCAGGAATTGGAGCCGGGGCGGCATACATATTTTTTGCCTACATCGGTTTTGACGCGGTCTCGACTACCGCCCAGGAAGCGAAAAATCCGCAACGCGACCTGCCCGTCGGCATGATCGCTTCGCTGGCGATTTGCACGATTTTGTACATCGCGGTGGCCGGCGTGCTCACTGGGATGATGCACTGGCAACAGATCAACATCGAAGCTCCGGTCGCGCGCGCATTTCTGGACCGCGGTCTCACCACGGCGTCGCACATCATCACGCTGGGCGCTCTGGCTGGACTGACCAGCGTGATGCTGGTGATGTTGCTAGGACAGACTCGAGTGCTCTACTCGATGGCCAATGATGGTCTTTTGCCGAAGAAGTTTTTCGCTGCCGTTCATCCCAAATTCCGGACGCCCTGGAAGAATACGATTCTGGTGGGTCTGCTGGCGGCGATTGTCGGGAGTCTAACTCCCATCGATGACATTGGCAGGATGGTGAACATCGGCACGCTTCTGGCTTTCGTGATCGTGTCGATTTCGGTGATGGTGTTACGGTACACAAATCCTAGCCAGCCACGGCCTTTCCGCACGCCGTGGGTGCCGCTGGTTCCAATCCTCGGCGTGATTTCGAATAGTTACATGATGTACAAGCTGGGCTGGGTCAACTGGGCGCGGCTGTTCATTTGGCTGGCGATTGGACTGGTCGTCTATTTTACTTACGGACAAAAGCACAGCCGGGTTCAGGCGATGGCTGCGGAAAAACGGCAGAATGGCGCATGATCGAATATGGATTCTCAGGCCCTCCGCACAGCGCGGAGGGCTTTCTTGGGTGTGCCGAGCATGTTCGACAGCTTGGAGGTGCAAGTCGTGTTCACAACGTGATGGACGTGAAGTGATAGCGAAGCGCAACGGTGAAATCCCACTCGCCGCGAGGCGGGGCCGGAAAGGAGCGCGGAGCAAGATGCGAAGCAACCGCCAGGTCAAAGCGGGAACGGTGATCGAAGGCCCGAAGGGAAGGGAGTGGCGAGTACATCGCGCGATCTCAGGAACGACCTGCGGCCGAAAAGCCAATAGCTTGGCCTTCCGGATTCCAGGCGGAGTGAAGCTCCAAGGGGCGTCTACGAAGGGACCGAATCGTTCTCGGGCGACGCGTTGTAGCGAAAGCCCGGCTACCCACATCTAGTGTAGTGTATCATAAATAACTTTACAGATTTTACGGCAATTGCTATGATCTGGCGCATGCCGAACATGAGCTTGGCGATTAATTTGCCAGCGGCTGAACGCACGCAGCTGGAACAATGGGAATCCGCCCAGGGCACTCCACAACAGGTGGCCCTGCGCTGTCGGATTATCTTAGGCGCACTGGCGGGTCAGCAGAACGTGGCCATCGCCGAGGAGCTCGGAGTAAGCCGCCCCACGGTGCTGCTGTGGCGCAGGCGGGTGCGCGAGCAAGGTATCGGGGAGGTTTGGCACATCGCCCAGGGACGGGGCGCAAGCCACAGTTCGATCAGGCCACGCGCGAGCGGATCATCCAAGCGACCTTGCATAGTAAGCCCCCGGGGATGACCCATTGGAGCTGCCGACTCATGGCGGAGGCGCAAGAGGTCAGCCCTAGTACCGTGAACCGTTTGTGGCAACTGCACAATCTCAAGCCGCATCTGAGCCGCACCTTCAAGCTGTCGCGGGATAAGAAATTCCTGGAAAAACTGACCGATGTGGTGGGGCTGTATTTGAACCCGCCGCAGAAGGCGCTGGTGCTGTGTTTGGATGAAAAGAGCCAAATTCAAGCGTTGGATCGCACCCAGCCGGGGCTGCCCCTGAAGAAAGGCCGCTGCGGTACGATGACGCATGACTACAAACGCAATGGCACCACCACGCTGTTTGCGGCGCTCAACGTGTTGGACGGCAAGGTGATCGGCGAATGCCACCCCCGGCATCGCCATCAGGAGTGGCTGAGATTTCTGCGCCGCTTGGACGGGGAGTTTCCCTCGCCGATTCAGTTGCACCTGGTAATGGACAACTACGGCACCCACAAAGAGCCGCAGGTGCAAGCGTGGCTGAAGAAACATCCACGGTTTGTGTGCCACTTCATTCCCACCAGTTCCAGTTGGCTGAACTTGGTCGAGCGCTGGTTTAGAGAATTGAGCGAGAAAGCGATCAGGCGCGCCAGCTTCGTAAGTGTGCCGGATCTAAAACAGGCGATCGAGGAATTTATGCGGAGCTGGAACAAAAATCCGAAGCCCTTCATCTGGACGGCCACCGTCGAGGGCATCATGACGAAAATCGAGCGGGCGCGGGTCAAGATGGAACAGCTCCAGCCCGGGTCGACCCTGCCCCGGGGCAGAAAAAAGAAGGAATAATCTGTAAAGCTATTTAGGATACACACCACTAGCTCAACCCGCCGAACCGCCGTATGCGGACCCGCATGTACGGTGGTGTGGGAGGGGAGGACGAGTGATCGTCCCCGCTATCCCGATTTTTATAGTCGGGGGTCAGAAAGGGACAGAGCGAGGTCTTATTGTTTTTACCGGCCACTAGCCACTGACCACTAGCCACTGTTCTGCCATGAAGGCCTTCCGCAATCTTCGGACCATCGGCGTGCTTCTGCTTCTCGTGGTGATCGGGGGAACCGCAGGCTACCACTACATTGAAGGCTGGCCTTGGTTTGATGGCTTCTACATGGTGGTGACCACCCTAACCACCATCGGCTATCAGGAAGTGCATCCGCTTTCCCACGCGGGACGCGTCTTCAACGTGTTCGTCATTCTCGCGGGCGTGTCCCTGTTGGCTCTGGGCGTCGGAGCGCTGAGCCAGGCTTTGCTAGAATTCGAGTTGCAAAGCTTCTTCGGAAGGCGGCGCATGGAGCGCGAAATCGGCCGGCTCGACGGTCACTACATAATCTGTGGCTTGGGGCGCGTGGGACGCAGCGTGGCGCGCGAGTTGGGACGCAAGCCGGTTCCATTCGTGATTCTTGAAAATAATGAAGCCAAGCGCCAACGGTTTGCCTCAGAGAACTGGCTGGTACTGGCCGGAGACGCTACCCAGGAGTCGACCCTGCGCCAAGCACAGATCGAGCGGGCTCGCGGGCTGATCGCTGCCACGACGACCGATGCCACCAACCTCTATATCGTGCTCACCGCGCGCGGATTGAATCCGTACTTGAAAATCATTGCGCGTGCCAGCGAAGACGCGGCGGAAAAACATCTGCTCACAGCCGGCGCCGATTCCGTTGTTTCCCCCTATTTGTTCGCCGGCCAACGCATCGCGCAATCCCTTTTGCGCCCGAACGTCGTCAGCTTTCTCGACACCGCCACCACGCACCTCGGCATCGATCTGGAGATCGGCGAGATTCACATCAAGCCTGCGTCGACATTTGCAGGCAAGACCATTGAGAGCTCCCGCATCCGGCAGGAGCGTGGAGTCATTGTACTAGCCATCAAGCGCCGCGAAGGTATGCGCTTCAATCCCGCGCCCGATGAGCGGATCGAGGTAGATGACTGCCTCATCGCGATGGGCGAACCCGCGCAGTTGCGCCAACTGGAACGGACCGCTGCATCTTCATGAAGATCGAAACCGAATGAAAATCGTTACTGCGGCCGAAATGCGCGCCATTGACCACGCCGCCACAGAGCGCTTCGGCGTGCCATCCCTTACGCTCATGGAAAACGCCGGGTCTGCCGTGGCGGAGCATGTGCTTGCGCATTACCGCCAGGCCCAGCGGATTGTGGTTTTCTGCGGCAAGGGCAACAACGGCGGTGACGGATTCGTCGCAGCCCGGCATTTGCATCAGCAGGGAAAGACGGTTCAGGTCATCCTCCTCGCTGACCGGGTCGATCTGCGCGGCGACGCGGCCGTGATGTTTGACAAGCTGCCACTGCCGGCGATCGTCGTCCATGCCAGCGAAGATTTGAACAGCGAGCACGTTCGACTTTCTCTGTCCGCAGATTTATATATTGACGCGATTCTCGGTACCGGCTTCAAGCCGCCCGTCAGCGGCCTGTATGCCGAGGCCATTGCGATCTTGAATGCGAGCCACGTGCCGGTGGTTGCGGTTGACATTCCTTCGGGTGCCGACGCTGACGCGATGGATCCGCAGAAGGGAACAATCGTGCAAGCGGATTCGATTATCACGTTCACTGCCCCGCGTCCCGCGCATATTTTCAGCGGGCTTAGTGCCAGGCTGACTTGCGTGGCAGAGATAGGCTCGCCAACAGACGCGATTGTTTCGTCGCTGCAGCTCAACGTGATCACAGTGCGCGACTTTGCTCAGCTGATCGGGCCGCGTCCCGCGGAATCGAACAAAGGACTTTACGGTCACGTGCTGGTCGTCGGAGGATCGGTCGGCAAAGCGGGCTCAGTCGCGATGGCGGGGATGTCCGCGCTGCGCGTGGGAGCCGGACTGTCGACGGTAGCAACGGCAAAATCCGTGTTGCCCACGGTTGCCGGATTTCATCCTGAGTTGATGACCGAGCCGCTGGCGGAAACCCGCGAAGGGACGATTGCGGCGAGCGCGGAGGAGCGACTGAATGCGCTAATCAAAGGGAAGAGCGTGCTCGCTATCGGGCCAGGAATTTCGCAATTTCCCGAGACGTCTGAACTCGTCCGAACGTTGATCAGCAGGGGTGATATTCCCATCGTTCTCGATGCTGACGGCCTGAATGCATTCGATGGCAAGCCGCATGAACTGAGTGGCAAGGGCCGTCTGCTGGTGATCACCCCGCATCCGGGTGAAATGGCGCGACTCGCAGGGTGTTCCATCGCCGAGGTGCAAAAGGATCGCCTGGGTGTAGCGCGGCAGTTCGCGCGTGAGCATGAACTGATCGTCGTGCTCAAGGGACACCGAACGCTAGTGGTTCAGCCAAATGGCGAGGCTTGGGTTAATACGACGGGGAATCCTGGGATGTCCACGGGAGGGACAGGCGACATTCTCACGGGGATGGTCGCCGGCATGATTGCGCAACATCGGAATGACGCGCTGCTGGCGGTATGTGCCGCGGTGCATCTGCATGGCCTTGCGGGCGACGTGATGCGCGAAAGCGTAGGCGAGCACTCCATGGTTGCGACCGACCTGCTGCGAGGTATGCCCGAAGCGTTTCGCAGCGCGCAGCAAGCGGCGCGGAAGACATTCGTCTGTTGGCGAGGCTAAGCTTCAACCAGAGCTGAAGCCCATTTCGTTTTTCGATCTAACGCAGGCGCTGAAGCGCCCCTCTTCCACTTTCTTTATCTCGATTTCGGCAGCGTGATGGTTTTTCCTTCCGCAGCCGAACGCCGCGCGGCATCGAGGATTTCGGTTACGGTTACATTGGTCTCAAGCGATGACAGCGCGTCGGGCTTGGCTCCGTCGACGATGACTGCACGGACGTACGACAGTTCGTTATCGTAGGGTGCGGGCACGGGCTTGGCCGCAACCTGTTGTTCGACGTTCTCGCCTCCTCGGCGCACGCGAATATCATCTTTCTTTACCGTAATCGCATATCCCGTCTGGCCGTAGACTTCCATGTCTTTGCGATCGAAAGGCCAATTCCACGAGGCTTGTACGATGGCCTGCGCTTTGGGATAAGTGAGAACAATCGTTGCCTCGTCATCCACTCTTGAATAAATCTCGCGCTTGATCTGCTGCGTAACGGCGGTCACTGTTTGCGGTCGTTTGCCCTCCATCAGCCAGGTCATCAGGTCGGCGCCGTAACATCCGAAGTCGAACAAAGCGCCGCCACCATTCAGCTGGGGATCAGTGAGCCACGCCAGGAATTCCGGCTCGACGCCAATTTCTTTCGGGCCCTTGTGGCCGTCGTGCACCACCACTTTGCGTAAATCCCCGAGGGCGCCTTCATGCACTAGGTCGTAGGCTGCGTGATTGCTGCGGTACCAGGAAGTTTCGTAATTGACCAGCACCTGAATCTTGCCGGCGTGCGCGGCTTTTTCTATCGCCTGCGCATCCTTCAGACTGACTGCGAGGGGCTTCTCCATCACCACGTGAACGCCATGTCGCCCGCAGATTTCCACGACCCGCCGGTGATCGGAGGTGTCTGTGTAAACCAAAACGGCCTGCGGATGAACCTTCTGCAGCATTTCTTCCAAATCAGCAAACAGGATGGATCGATCGAATCCATAGCGGGTTGCGGCCTGGGAGAGCAGACGCGAGTCCGGTTCAGCGACTCCCACAATTTCAATCTCAGAGCTGTGGCGCGACTGGTCGAGGAAACCGTGCACGTGTCCATGTACCAGACCAACAATGCCGACGCGAAGAGGCTGTTGGGCAGGCGTCGCCGGGAACGCAAGCTGTCCAAGCAACATGAAGAACAAGGCTACAGACACAGTTCTGATCATGACATTCCTCCGGGAGTTCAGTCAGACATAGTAAATCGGCCAGTCCGCCGACTCGTGAAAATCGCTCGCACTCAGATCCAGATACTCGCCCGGTACATTAATCAAATGGTTAATATATGCTAACTTATTGATAGCGTAGGACATCAACGCGGCGCTTTTCACCTCTCGTCTCCCATCCGGACGAGGGGCTTCAGTAATCTATTACTCGATGTCGGCTACTGTCATAGTCATCGGGTATGACCCACTTCCCCCAACCGCACCCTTCCCGGCGCGCCGCGCGGGTCCAGCTAGGTGATTCGGTCCTGGCTGCGATCCGTCTCGAAGACGGCCGCCGCACAAAAGCTCAACTCCAGACTATTTCCGTGACTGGTGGCTTGCTGCAGATGTCCCAGTCGTTGGGCCAAGGTGACTTTGTCGAAGTTGCCTTTCAAACCCAGGCAGGCCCGGTGCACGGCATGGCCGAAATTCTCACCCCCATGCGCACGATGGCCGACAGCGTATTGCAGCCATTCCGCTTTGTGGCTCTTGAGGATGACGACCATCGCCGCTTGCGGACCTCTCTCGATCACGTCACGGACCGGAGCCTGCTGGGCATAAAGTCTAGCTTGTTTTCCACCTAATTCTTTCGAACGCCGCGCTGGGGTTCAACGGCCCAAGGGGATGCCTACTCTCGCTATACTGGACGTGTGAACGGCCAGACCCGACTGAGAGAAGTGCAGCAGATCACCACCCACTCGGCCGAAGAGACGATCGCCTTCGGGCGAACGCTGGCAGAGCTGCTCACACCACCCAAACTAGTTCTGCTGCGCGGCGATCTGGGCGCGGGTAAGACCACGCTGGTCAAGGGAATCGCGGCGGCTTTCGGCGCAGCTGCCGAGGAAGACGTCACCAGTCCCACCTTCACGCTGGTGCACGAGTATCGCGGGTCACGGGCCAACCTCTACCACATAGACCTCTACCGCATTGACACGCCACGCGAATTGGAGACGCTGGGGCTGGATGATCTGCGTTCGGAAAACAGCCTGCTGCTGATCGAATGGGGAGAAAAGTTTCCGCGCCTGCAGCAGGACCAGGATGTGGAGATTGCTCTAGAGCGCGAAGGCGAGAACGGGCGGCGGATCAAGATCAGCAGCTAGGGTTTCGCGTGCGCGGCGACGGGAGGGACGAGAATTCTCTTTGCGCAAGCGATCGGAGCATTCCATTCCCGCACCATCGAGAATAAGAGGGCAGAGGCGAAGCACACGAAAGCCACGCGGTGCGGAGCCATCTGTTTATTCTACAAGGCTTGGTTTAGCGAGGTGCGGTAATTTTGCTGTCGCCAGAGTGCGGAAAGTCAGGAGCATCCGCACGCCTTGCCCACCAAGGCTTTCCGTGCTTCCCATGCGATCAGTGGCGTGACCGCCAGGGCCGCCACCGGATCTGCCCAAGCGATTCCGAAGAGTTGGTGGGTTGCGAGTCCTGCTAGAGTAACCAGCGAGAGATAAGTGCACAGCATAGATTCAGCTGCGTCGGCGCGCAATGCAGCACTACTGGTAACCAAAGACAACCGCCGCTTCTGTCGCGCCAGCCAGGGCATGATTACGGCAGAAGCGATCAAAATGATGATTCCCAGAAGGCTCGAACTGGGCTCGCTATAACCGAGCAGCGTCGCGGCGGCGGCGGCAACTACATAAACAGTCAGAATGACAAGCAAAATGCCCGCGATTCGAGCGGCCCGGCGCTCCGCGCTTTCATCGGACGCAGTGCGCCGGAATCTCCATAGCACCACTGCGGCCGACAGCATTTCGATCGCGCTGTCCCCGCCAAACGCGAGCAGGGCCGGGCTTCTTGCCCGCCACGCGGCCCACAGGGACACTCCCGCTTCCAATATCATCCAGCCGATCGTGATCGCCTGAATGCGCTGAATCCGCCGCAGCGCATCCGGCGTGGTGCAGTGCAGACTGGACGCCACTAGAACCCCATGATGTTGTACCCACAGTCCACGTAAATCACCTCGCCCGTAATGCCGCTGCTGGCGTCGGAGGCGAGGAAGATTCCGGTGTTCCCGACTTCTTCGACTTCCACGCGGCGGCCCAATGGGGCGCGTTCCTCGTGGCCCTTGAGCATGTCCCCGAAGCCGGCGATGCCGCGCGCCGCTAGAGTTTTGATCGGACCCGCAGAAATCGCGTTGACCCGAATCTTTTTCTTCCCCAGTTCGTACGCTAGGTAGCGAACGGAACATTCGAGTCCTGCCTTGGCTACCGCCATCACGTTGTAGCGGGGAACGACTTTCTCCGATGCATAGTAAGTCATCGTCATAATCGAGCCTCCGTCTTCCATCAACGGGGCCGCGGTTCGTGCGACCGCGATCAGCGAGTAGACACTCACGTCCAGCGCAACCCGAAAGCCTTGGCGCGTGGTGTTGACGAAGTCGCCCTTCAGTTCGTCGGCGGGAGCGTAGGCGACGGAGTGCACCAGCGTGTGCAATTTGCCGTGTCGCTCCTTCAGCGTGGCAAAGAGGCGGTCGATCTCCTCGTCCTTGGAAACGTCGCACATGTAGGCCTCGGCACCCGGCAGCGAGAGGATGAGATCCTTCGCTTCCTGCTCCAGTCGCTCATTCTGATAGGTGATAGCCAGCTTCATGCCGGCGGCGTGCAATCCCTGGGCGATGGACCACGCGATTGAGCGCTTGTTGGCGACTCCAAAGACGATGGCATTGCGGCCCTGCAAGTCAGAGAACATGGTTGCTCCTTAGGATGGGAAAGCATAACAGCGGAGGACGCGGCTTTACCACAGAGGCACAGAGGCACCAATAAAATTGGGATCAAAATTTACGTTTCCAATCGAGCGACTCGGAACCACTCCCTCGATCCCTGATTGATTTCTTCTCGGTGTTTCCGTGTCTCCTTGGTGAGTTTATTTCATTTCATTGCACTGACTTCCTCGATTACACTTCCAGTTTCGATCGGCCAACTCGCCGCTACGAACGACAAGCCATAAACACACGCCAGGATCGCAAAAGCGGCCACCAGGCTTACCCGGTGCGCCACGGCACCCACGCTGAGCGCCAGAACAATTTGCAGAAATGTCCCCACAAAATAATAAGTGTTCTGCACCCGTCCCATTAAATGTTTCGGGACCATTTCCATGAGGCTGGTATTCATGGCTACGCCGCCAACGCCTCGCCCCGAGCCCATCACGAAATACGCCGCTATAGCCAGAAACAGAAACCGGGAAACGGGCGCGCAGATCATCGCCACCGAAAGCAACGCCATTGAGAACGCCACGGCACGGCGGCCACCGAGGCGAGCAATCGCTTGCGGAGCGTACAACGCGCTGATGAATGCCCCAGTGCCCCATCCGGCACTGAGCCAGCCGTACCCCACAGGCCCGGCATGGAAGACACGATCACTCAGCGAAGGAGTGACCACTCCTCCTGTCATCATGGCTCCCAGAAACAGAGCCCAGCTGATTCCCAGCATTACGGCGGCGCGATGATCGCGCAGAAAGTGCAGCCCCTCGCGCATGTCGTGCCAGAAGCGCTGCAATTGGCTTTCGGCAGCACGCAGGTCGGCTCGCAACTCCGTCGGGCGGAGCACGACATGGCGTCCTTTCCGCACCGCGAAGTAGCAGAGAAACGAGACCACGTAGGTGGAAACGTCGATCAGCAGCACCCCTCCCAGACCGACGCGGTTGTACATGAAGCCGACGATCGAGCCGGCGATCAGCCATCCGCCCTGCACCCCGGCCAGCAAGAAAGTGTTCGAGTGCACGAACCGATCCTCCGGCGTCAGTTCTTGAATGAGGGCGGTAATGGTCGGCCAAAACATCCAGAAACCAGCCGCCACCAGCGTGTTCATCACGTAAAGTTGCCAGACTTGCACGCGATGCCGAAACGCCAGGATGGCCAGGGTCACAATGATGACCGCGCGCACGGCGTCGAGCCACATGACCAGCCGCCGCCGGTCTTCCCGGTCAATAATGACGCCGGTGAAGGGAAGCATCAGCATGGCAGGAATAGTTTGGAAAACCGCGAGCGTCCCAAGAGCCTGTTCGGAATGCGTGGCCTGCAAAATGTACCAGGCCACCGCAGCCGAGTTCATCCCGGAGCCCAACATGGAAATCAGGTTGGCTGCGAAGACGAACCGCAACGGTCGCTGGCTCAGGATGGCGTGCATCTTTCTACTTTAGCCGAAGTCGAGAATGGCTGGAATTCACCACGGAGACACGGAGGCAGGGACTCGCCCAGCAAGACAACCGAATTTCACATGGGTGATCGGTTGGCATGGTTGGTGATCTCAGCCCTTGCGTGCAGCCGCGTTCGGCGCTACGATTCGCCTGCTCGAAATTTGAAGTCTTAATTTTCTGTATTTAACCGGAGGCGGCTATGAGACGCTGCAGCGGTTCGCTGACTTTGGTCGTCCTTCTTCTCTCACTCGCGGTTTCTATTCATCAAGCGAGCGCTCAAGTCGACCGCATCACCATTGCAGCCGGCACGGATGAGGATCATGACCTGCAAGCCATCTCAGACGAGCAGGACGCGCAAAAGAAGCTCGCCATGTACGAAGATTTCGTCAAAAAATATTCATCGAACGCGCCGGCAGCAGCTTATGGGAACTGGCAACTCGCACAGGCGTACCAGGCTACCGGCGATTTGCAGAAGGGACTCGACTATGGCGATAAGGCCTTGGCCGGATCTCCTCACAACCTCGATATTCTCGTGTCCCAGGCCAGCATGGCGCAGCAGGCCAAGAACAACACCAAACTAATGGATTACTCCGCCAGAGGCGGCGAAGTTTGCCTCTCCATCGCCAAGCAGCCCAAGCCCGAAGGCATGAGTGACGAGGACTTTACCCGGAAGGTAAACGAAGACAAATCTGCCGCGCAAAGTATGTGCGATTTTCTGGAGACCTCCGGTTTCAACGCGATTACCAGCGAGACGGACCCAAAGAGCCGCATGGCGGACATCGAGAAATTCACCGCAGCCTTTCCCGACTCGAAGTTTCAGGAGCAGGTTTCCAACTACGCCATGTATACCTTGGGTCCGGGTCAGTTGAATGACAAGGAGCGCCTGGTTTCGTTCGGAGAAAAGGTCCTAGCTTCCAATCCAAATTCGCTGGCGGCGCTGCTGCTGCTGGGTGGCTTCTACGGAGACGATACCAGGCCGGGCAGTGCCGCGAAGGCGATCACCTATTCGCAGAAAGCCATCGAAGTGGCAAAAGCGGATGCACCCGACGCTGACAAATCGCGCAAGCTTGCGGCGGGCGCCGCTTACAATACGATAGGCTGGGCTTACCTCAAGCAGGAGAAGACTACAGCCGCCATCCCCGAACTCAAAGCGGCTGCGGCCTTGCTCAAGGGACAGGACGATCAGCAATACGCGCGAGCTCTATACGGGCTGGGCTTCGCCTACGGAAAATTGAACAAGCTGACGGAAGCCCGCGAGGTGCTCACTGAGGCGGTGAAGATTCCTGGCCCACTGCAGGCAATGTCGCAGGACTTGCTGACGAAGGTGAATGGCGCGCGCGCCAAAGGAAAATAGGCCGCGCTGATTCGTTTTCTGGATGAAGAATAGATCGTATTTACTGCGGCGGCTTGACTAGTTCATCGGAGAGCAGTTGAGCCTTCCACGCGAGCGTTCGGGCGCGTTCAAGATCACCGTCGGCAACCGCTGCTTTCGACTGCTGCATGAACTGGCGGATTTGAGTGACCATGTCCTGCTGGTTCGAGTTGAGCTGCTGTTCGGAGATCTTCTTAAGGTTGGCTTCCGTGGCCGCCAACATCTGATTGGCAGTATCCCGCTGGGGCGACGTCGCGCTGCCCGCGCCCCCACCCAATTGAATGCTGGGTTCTGAAGTTCCTCCCTGCTGCACAATTACTTTTGACGGCGGACAATTCGTCGCTGCGTTTCCAGTCGTCGTAGCCGGTTGCGCAGAGGTCGAAGGGGTAGAGCCTGCAGTGTCTTGACCACCTGTCGCTGGAGCGCTGACACAGTTGGGTGGAACAGATCGCTTCTTGTGCCGGTTTTTCGTGACTGTTTTGGGCCGAGTTTGACCCGAAGATGTCTTTGCCGGAGCGGTCGCCGGAGGTGTTGCTGCGGTTGACGGCTGGGATGAAGTCGATGGATTCTGCGCCGGCGGCGCCGGCGGTGCCGCTCCTTGATCGCGTGCTGGCGTGGTCTCAGCCGGCTGGTTCGCAGGGGCTGACTGCGTCGCGGTCTGTTGCCCCGGCGTCACCGACGGCTGCGCCGAAGACGCACTGAAAACGCTGAATAGAAGGATTGTGGCCAGAGTCATCCCAGGTCCCAGCTTATCCAATGCCAAAGCAACTTGATTCTACGCTTCCCTGAGCGCAGTACGAAGAAGCACGTTCACCCTTTTTTGGCGAGACGACTGCAAAGCGCGCGGTGATCCTCAATCCCCACGCTGTGCCGTTGCTGGGTCCGTTGCATAGTCAGGACCAGCCTCCACCACCGCTCCAGTCGCCGGAATGTGGAAACGGAAAATCGTTCCAGTTCCCTCGGCGGATTCAAAATCCACCGAACCATAGTGCCACTGCAGAATCTGATAAGTTTGCGCCAGGCCAATTCCGCTGCCCTCTTTTTTTGTAGTGAAATAGAGTTCGAAAATCTTGTCGCGCATATCCTGCGGAATTCCGGTACCCTCATCGCGAATTTCTGCAACCACAAAGCTGTTTTCGCGTCGAGCGGAAATAGTAAGCAGGCCTCCCTGGGGCATCGCCTGCACTCCGTTGATCACCACGTTGAGCAGGGCTTGTTTCATCAGATCCATGTCCACCTTGATCGGCAACCGCTGCTCCGGCATATGACGCCGGATGGTGACCCCATGTTGCTCTGCATCGGGAGCGGCCAGTTGCGCCACATCTTCCATCAGGCGGCGCAAGTCCACTTCCTCCAGGTGAAGATCGCGCGGCCGCGTGAAATCGACCAGCGTCTGCACCACGCGATCCAGGCGGCGGATTTCCGTATCGATGATATCCATGTGACGCCGCGTATCGGGCTCCTGCTCCGCCAGTTTGTTCCGCAGCAGTTGCAAATGAAGCACGATCGCGTTGATCGGGTTCTTGACCTCGTGCGCCACGCCTCGGGTAAGGCGTCCGCTGGCGGAGAGGCGTCGCGACATCTCAATTTCATCGCCAATGCGCTGAGCCGATTCCGTGTCCCGCATGATCAGGAGAGCCCCGATCTGGGAGTTTCTTTCCTGCACGAAGTCGAGCGACACCTGCACGCGCTTTCCCCCTGCGGCCTCAAACTCCCGCTGGGACAAAGGACGCCGGCGTTCAAAAGCCTCCAACAGAGCGACGCCGAGAAGGGAATCCCGGTCAAATACCTCATGAACCGTATGTCCCAGCAGTTGTGCGCGCGGCCGGCCAAGGAAAGATTCCACAGGCGCGCTCACCAGCACTACCCGCGAGTCGCGCGCGAAGAGCATCAAGCCATCCTGCAGCTTGGACATGAGTTGATCCACGTTATCTTTCAGGGCCGAGAAAATTTCTCTGCTATCCCGAATCTGGCGTCCCAGATTGGCAATTTTCAACGAGACCATGCCGTACTCGTCGTGCCTGGACTCCTCCCCGTAAAGTGCTTCGGCGTCCCCGGCGCTCACACTATCGAGGTTGCGGCTAATTCTCTTCAGCGGACCCAACGCCAGGTTGGAGATTCCGGCAGCCAGAAACAAGGACACGAGGATCAGCGTGATGGAAACATACGCTGACCTCATCAAGCGGCTCTGCACCTCGCTCTTCAAAAAAACCGTTTGCACGCCGATACGAATCGTGCCGAAAGGCGCGCCATTCAATTCCAGCGGATAAGTTACGTCGTAAACTGCGGCCGGGCTGAAGACCAGACGAATTTGATCCTGAAAGCGGGCTTTTACGACCTGCTGGAAGTCGGGACGCTTCGGAATAACCTTGCCCACCATGCTGGCATTGGTATGAAGCAGCGCCTTGCCATTCACATCAACGATCGATACGTCGTAGATAAACCTCCAATCTCCGGGATCGGATTGGAGCAGGTTATTAAGGGCAACGTCGGTTTGCACATAATCCGCCAAGGCGCGGCGCACGGCGGCCGCGTTGCTGGTATCGATGGATGTGCTGCTGAAGTCGGGCACAGCGTTGGATGCGGCATAGGCCAACTGATGGGTCAGACTGGTTGCAGTCTCGTTCGCATTGGCGATGCGTAGGCGCAGAATTTGAGAGATGTATAGGATCGAGAACGCAGTCACCATCACCGTCACCATAAGAGTGATCACCAGCACGATGATGGTTTTTCGTCGCAGCATGAAAAGAAATAGTTCGTTCGACGGCAGTGCGAGGAAGTCTTAACTACTGGATACTTCTTCCTTGCCAGGGACTGCCTCAGGAGCGGCGCTGCCGTATTCCTTCAACTTATTATGAAGGGTTTTCAGGCTGATGCCGAGAATCTCTGCGGCTCGTGTCTTGTTGTTGCTGGTCGCCTCCAGCGTTTTCAAAATCAACATTTTCTCCGCTTCTTCGACCGTGGTGCCGACACCCAGGCGAACCGCATCGGGATCATTGGCCGCGGTGCGAAGCGGCGCCTGCCCAAAGCCGGGGGGCAAATGCTTGGTCTCAATCACGCCCGCATCGCATACGATGACCGCACGCTCGATCGTGTTGCGCAACTCCCGCACGTTCCCCGGCCATGAATATTGACTGAACTGGTTCAGCACGGCTTCACTCACCGCGCTCACCTTGCGGGAGTGCTTGCCGCTCATCTCGGCCAACAGCACTTCTACTAAACTGGGAATGTCCTCTTTGTGTTCGCGCAGAGGAGGCATGTGGATGTTGAATACGTTCAGGCGATAATAGAGATCGCTGCGCAACTCGCCATGCGCCACCGCCTCGTCTGGAACTTTATTAGTGGCCGCGAGCACCCGTACATCCACGGAGGTTTCGACCTTACTGCCGAGACGCCGCAGTTTGCGGTCCTCCAGAACGCGCAGCAGTTTGGCCTGCGTTCCGATTGGCATTTCGCCAATCTCATCCAGAAGAAGCGTTCCTCCTTCCGCTAGTTCGAAGCAGCCGGTGCGTCGTTCCAGCGCCCCGGTGAATGCGCCTTTTTCGTGGCCAAAGATTTCGCTTTCCATCAGAGTTTCCGGAATCGCGGCGCAGTTAATGGCAACGAAAGGCCTGTCTTTTCGCGGACTGAGTTCGTGAATGGTTCGCGCCACCAGCTCTTTTCCCGTACCGCTGGCTCCAGTAATTAGCACCGAGGCCGTGCTGGGCGCGACCATCTCCATGAGTCGGAAGATCTCCTGCATCTTGCGCGACGCACCGTTTAAACGTCCCAGCGATCCCACGTCCCGCAACCTGCGCCGCGTGGCCTCAAGCTCCGCGCGAGTTCCCAGGAGGGCCGAGGCGTTGCCGAGAATTGTCCGCAGGCGGTTGGTATCGATCGGCTTGGTGATGTAGTCGTAAGCTCCCATCCGCATGGCTTGCACAGCACTGTCGATGGTCCCTTGGGCAGTCACCAGGATGACGGCGATTGTCGCAGCCTGTTCGGCAAGATGCCCCAGCAGTTCGATCCCGCCCATGCGAGGCATCTTGAGATCGGTGATGACAATCGATGGGGACCATTGGGTTGCCTTGTCCAACCCTTCCGCACCGTCCCGCGCGGTTTCTACGCGAAATCCCCAGGAAGACACCAATTCGGCCAGTCCCGATCGTTCGTTCTCCTCGTCTTCGACAATCAATATCTTTTCGTGGCTCATCTGGTTGTTTTTAATTCTCCCCTGGTTCAGGGACGAACATCAAATCCCAGAACCAATCAGCACTCGGATCGAATCCCCACGATACGCGGCCACTTCCCGCCCGGCAAGGTCTGGATAGGCTATCAGCGGGATCTCCAACCATCCACCAGGAGCTAACGAGACGGAAAGCTCGACGTTGTTGCCGAAGTGCGCAATATTTCGAGTCTACGCTTTCGCTTTTCGAGTCTACGCTTTCGCTTTAAGGAGTGGTGCTGTAGAATTCTCCGTTCCCTATAAATAAGGTCCCGTCTCCCACTCACACCTTTGTTTTCATAACGTCTCGTGGCCCAAGTCATCGGTCGACGAGCACATTTCGGAGGATTTCATGATACTCAACACCCCTGCCCGTGGCTGTCGCCGCTTTGTTATCTGTCTGTCAGCTTTGATTGTAGTGGTTTTAGTTTCCGATACCAGCTTTGCTCAAAGTGATTCCAACCCCAAATGGGATGTTTTTGTTGGCTATCAGTATGTGCATCCAGGGATCACCGTTCCCCAAGGTGACCCAAACAATCCCACTTCCTACAAAGTGCCCGACATGCCTCCCGGGTTAGGCGGCGCACTGACTTACAACTTTAATCCGCACTGGGGTGCGGAATTCGATGCTGGATACGACTGGTCGCACGGTAACTCACTAGGGACTGCTTCGTTGGGGCCCCGATTCATTTGGCGTACTGACGGCGCCAACTTTTTCGCGCACGCCCTGTTCAGCTACAACCACCTGGGTGTAGGCGGACTCCTCAATGGCGCCAACGGTATTGGCACAATCCTCGGTGGTGGCATGGATCTGCCGGTTAGCAAGACGTTCTCCATTCGTGTATTTGAAGCGGATTATGTTTTCTCTCGACACAACTACGCGGACTATGCCGCACCCCAATTTCCGGACTTGCGGCGCGCCACCGAGAACGGTGTCAGGCTGCGCACCGGCGTTGTGTTCAGCTGGGGTGGTGCGGAGGTTGTGACTCCGACCGCTGCCTGCTCGGTACAGCCGACCGAAGTGATGGTAGGCGAACCGGTTACGGCCACGGTGACACCGAGCAATTTTAATCCCAAGCATTCGTTGGCCTATAGTTGGAGCGGTGATGGCGGCCAAGTCTCGGGGAAAGACACCACCGCCAGTATCGATACTACAAACGCGGCTCCGGGCAGCTACACGGTTACGGCGCACGTCACCGATCCCAAGGGTAAGAAAAATAACGAAGCGAGTTGCTCGGCGAACTACACGGTGAAACCGCTGCCGCCGAAGAATCCTCCAACCATGTCATTGTCGGCCAATCCCTCGACGGTCGCTCCCGGCGGGAGCGTAACCCTGACTGCTTCCTGCACCAGCCCGGATGGCGTTCCGATTTCAGTTGCGAATTGGACGGCTACAGGCGGCAACGTTTCCGGCAGCGGAAACTCCGCTACCTTGACCACCACCGGCGCCGCGCCAGGTCCGGTGACGATAACTGCGACTTGCACCGATTCGCGTGGTCTAAATTCCCAAGCCTCGACCCAGGTCACGGTAGAAAATCCACCAGCGAATCCTCAGATCGAGGTTCTGGAATCCCGACTGGCTTTGCACAGCATCTATTACCCAACCGCTCAGCCTGCGACGGATAAACCGGGTGCCGGTCTGGTGCCAAGTCAACAGAGGATCCTGCAAGCGTTGGCAACGGACTTCAAGACTTATCTCCAGTCCAAGCCAGACGCCCACCTCCTCCTTGAAGGCCATGCCGATATTCGGGGTACGGACGCCTTCAACCAAACCCTTACGGAGCGTCGCGTAAACAGCGTGAAAGCATACCTCGTCGGCCAAGGCATTCCGGAAGGCAATATTGAGACCGCGGCCTATGGCAAGCAGCGCAACCTAACGATGGAGGAAGTCAGGGATTCGATTGTGAAAGACACTGACCTCACCACCGAAGAGCGAAGGCGGGCTCTGGCCAGAATTACGGTCATCAAATTGGCCAGCAATCGGCGCGTGGATGTCACTCTGAAATCCGCGGGCCAAACCGAAACCTCAGTCCGCAGATTCCCCTTCAATGCCACCGATTCATTGAGCCTGATCGGCGGCCGGGAGAGCGAGCGGAAGAAGACCGCTACGCCTGCGCCGAAGAAGAAAAAAGCGGTGAAGAAACCGTAGGCGAGGTATTAGGCAAAACGAGACGCGGAGGGCAGCCTGCTGCCCCCGTTTCTTTTTGGGAGGCTGTATTTGACTTGAGTTTGTAGCAGGAATGTGTGAAGAACGTTCCCGAGCCAGCAGAATCTACACGTTTTCCCCTAAGGTGCCATCGCCAAGTTGTTGATTTGGTGAGACCGCATCTGGTAATCGAGTTGCCACTTCCTTATCCAAGCCCCGCGGGCGAGGATAATTGTGATGAGCTGGTTCCGAAGATCCCAACGTCTGACGATTGGGACGATATTGCTGAGCATGCTTTGGGCAGTTGGCTGTGCCCCTCCGGGCGGGCTGCAAAGCAGCGACGGCACCCCTCAAGTGGACCAGAATCAGGTCCCTTTTCATGATGTAGAGGGAAAACCAGCCCGTCCGGACTCATCCGCGAGTGAAAACAAAGGCACTGAGCCTGAAGCGAAGCTTCCTTTCCAGGATCCTCAAAATCTGCCTGCCGGCACGCTGCTTACGGTTCGCTTGAAGAATTCCGTCTCGGCCGACAATCCAGACTCGAGTGGCGCCTTCGATGCCGTCGTCGACCAACCCGTTGTGATCGAAGGGAACAAACTGATTTCCCTTGGAACCATGGTCTCAGGACGCGTGGAGTCCATACGGGCCTCCAATCTCAAGGGCGATCACGGTTACGTTCTCCTAACCCTCGATTCGATTCAGCTTGCAGGTTCAAGGGTGCCAGTTCAGACCTCCAGCCTCTTCGTGCGTGGGAACGCTGACCAGACTCATGCTCCACAAGATGTTCCAAGGCACGCCTCCGCTTCGGTGATTAGGCTCGAAAAAGGCCGCCGGCTGATCTTCCGACTGACGGAGCCGCTCTATCTTGCCGCCGGCCAACGGCCACCAGCGGACCACTAACCCTCCATTCCTCCGCCCCGAGCGTATTCCGGCGAAGTTTTCCACAAAAATAATTCCCCTTTTAGAGAGCGCCGGATTTTGAACTTGCTGCGGGAACGCGAGTGCCGCAATGGGAAGCCGTTCTGGTGCTCACATCGCTAAGCGCCGTATTTTCAGCGCACAGCCCATGGCGGCAGACGTGTATTTAAAAAGCATGATTCTACTCATCACTTCGTCAGCTAAAGGCCTACAGTGTGTCGATTGCCTGCATGCCGCTACCGGCTTGGAAACGCACTGGGCCCAGTCCCTGCAAGAGGCTGCCACCCGCCTAGGCGAACAAACATATTCCGCCGTCGTTATCGACCAGTTTTTGCTCGAAACCGACCCCGGCGAAAGCGATCAGATGATCGAACATCTGGGCACCGCTTTCCCCGTCTATCTCAACTTCGCGGTCACCGGAATGGAATGTCTGGTGCGCGAGGTGCGTTCGGCGCGGCATCGCCGCAAGCGCGAGGAAGGCGCTGCGCGGCGTGCTGTCCAAGACCAGATGCGCAGCGAAATGCGTGAGACTCTCACCGCCATGCTCCTTTCCTGCGAGCTTGCGATGTCTGTGCCTGAGGTGCCAGACCACGCGGTGGAAAAGATCAGAGCCATCGACAACCTCACCCGCGAACTGCGGATGCGGCTGGAGACGAACTCACTGTCGGCTTCGTCTCAGACTCCCTGAAATAATAGTCTTCTTCGGCTTGATCCCCCTCGGGTTCCCTGAGGACGATCTCTGCCTCCAAGCGCTCGGCAGAGCCTCATAGTATTTTTGCGTTATTGTGGCCTGGCGCTCTCTCCGCTAACGTTTCGCTGCTCATTCGTTCTGGGGATTGGGGTCCCGCAACAACTTAAAAGCGCACGACGGGGTGCACGTAGTCGCCCTTTCGTGTCCACGATGCGAGAAGCCTGCCCCCTGCCCGCAGAGCGAGAGATAAGTTCCGGGAAGAGTGATTATGATGATTACCCGCAGAAATCTGCTCTGTGCCGTCCTGGCATTGTTTATCAGCTTGAGCGCTGCTGCACAACAAATCACTGGAAGTATTCGCGGAACGGTTGTGGATTCCACAGGCGCGACGGTCCAAGCTGCCTCCGTGAGCGCCGTGCAAGCCGAGACGGGTCTGTCCCGCACGTCGATTACAGATCGCTCCGGCGCGTATGTGCTCCTGGAACTGCCGGTTGGTCACTACCGGTTGCAAGTGCAGGGAAAGGGTTTCGAGACCTATGTCCAGCAGGGCATCGTTCTGGATGTCAACGAGACGGCAACCATTCCAGTGCATCTCGCAGTGGGCGCTGAGACCCAGCACATCGAAGTACAGGCCGATGCTCAACTCATCCAGGGGACGGTGACCAGTCTGGGCAAGATGGTCTCGGAGCGCGAAGTTCTCGACCTGCCCCTGAACGGCCGCAATTTTTCTCAGCTTGGCCTGTTGCAGCCGGGAGTCGTGCCTGTTACACCGGGGTTAGCGGAAGCGGGAGGATCGCTGCGGGACGGCCAAGCGTATGCGGTGAATGGCCAGCGGCCCGAGTCCAACAACTTCTTGATCGACGGAGCGAATAATTTCAATGGTGTGGATGGCGGCTTCGTTCTCAAGCCGCCCGTGGACGCCATCACCGAGTTCAGGATTCTCACTCACAACGCCAACGCGGAGTTCGGCGACAGCCTGGGTTCGACGACTAATATCATCACTCGCTCGGGTACGAACAGTCTCCACGGAGCTGTGTGGGAATTTTTGCGGAATGATGCTGCGGACGCCACAAACTATTTTGCCACCCACACCGAGCCTCTGAAGCAAAACCAGTTTGGTGGGACCGTTGGCGGCCCCATCCGCAAAGACAAGACTTTTTTCTTCGGTTTTTACGAAGGGTATCGCAACCGGCAAGGAGAGACTCAGGGAAGCACCGTTCCATCGAACGCCGAGCGGCAGGGGAATTTCGGTCAGCTCTGCGGTCCAGCACCGGAAAAGTTTGACAGCAACGGGATGTGCAGCAACCCGGCCCATCAGCTTTTCAACATCTTCGCGAATCAACCCATCCCTTACAACCAGCTGCCGTTCATCGATCCGCTGTCACAGGGCCTCTTAAAGCTCTTTCCAGAGCCCAACAGCGGCACCAACGTATTCCAGTCCACTCAGACCCTGAAGGATGACACCGATCAGTTCGGGGTGCGACTCGACCATTATCTTTCTGCCACCGACACCTTGAACTTCCGTTACATGCTCAGCAACGGCACGCGGCTGGATCCTCTGTCCACATCAGGCGCAAGCGTGCCCGGTTTTCCCGTGGGAGAAGATCATCGCGCGCAGAACTTCGTGGCCCAGGAGACGCATACTTTTTCTCCCGCGGTGATCGGCGTCGCTCGTTTTTCGTATTTGCGGAACAAATTTCTTTTTGACGAGCACCTGAATCACACCACTCCCGCAAGTTTGGGTTTTCAATACTCGCCGAGTTTGGAAGCCGCGGTGGGACCGCCGTTCATCCAGGTGAATGGTTACACCACGGTGGGCGATCCGATCACCGGCCCGCGCGACACTTACGAAAATGCATATGACTATTCCGGGTCTGTGAGTTGGGTGCGCGGGCGGCACGAACTCAAATTCGGAGGCGGCTACCAGCACTTGAATGTCAAGGTCCTGCAGGGCATTGCGACCAACGGCTTTTTTGTATTCGACCCGGGCTTCCCGATTGCCGGAGATGGGTTCGCCGCCTTCCTGTTCGGGCAGCCGGTTTTCTTTCTCCAAGGCCGAGGCGATTTCTCGCGCGGGATTCGAGGGAATTCTCTGAACGGATATGCACAGGACACCTACAGAGTGAACTCTCGCCTGACTCTGAATGTGGGCTTGCGATACGACCTGCCATCCCCGTACACCGAGATCCACAACCGGCAAACGCTATTCATCCCCGGCAGGCAGTCCACGGTGATGCCTAACGCGCCTGCGGGCTTGCTCTATCCTGGCGATCGAGGCGTTCCCGCTGGCTTGATTCCGACCTTCAAGAAAGGCTTTGCGCCCCGAGTAGGCGTCGCTTGGGATCCCACCGGAAGCGCGAAGTGGCTTGTGACTTCCGCCTACGGAATCTTCTACGAGCCGTATTACACGGGCCAAGGCGGGCCGCTGCAATCGCCGATCAGCGCGCCGCCGTATCTTCAGACCGAACAGATCAGCATCCCGAATTTTTCCGATCCGTTCAATGGCAACCCGCCTCCGCCCAACAAATTTGCCACTCCGTTAACTAACCTGACTCTTACTCCGAACCTTCCTCTTCCTTACTCCCAAGACTGGGACCTCAACGTTCAGCGCTCCTTTGGGGAAGATCTCTTGTTTGAAGTTGGGTATGTGGGAACCAAAGGCACCAAGCTGCCACGGTTTATCGAAGGCAACCCTGCAATTTACGTGCCCGGTCTTGATAGCAGCGGTCAGCCATTGTCCACGTCGGGCAACGCTGATCAGCGGCGACTGTATTCCGGTTGCACGCTGAATGATCCGCCGAGCAGTTGCATTTATTCCTCGACTGGACTGATCGCCGGTATTGCGAATTCTTCTTACAACGCGCTAGAGACGAGCCTCCGCAAACGTTTCAGCCATGGCATCTCTTTCCTGGCGTCCTACACATTTTCCAAGACGATTGATGATGCGTCGTCGTTCAACATGACCGGATCTGCCTCCAAGCCCGTGGCCGGCGAAAATGATCTCGCGCAGAATCCCTTTAACTTGGGCGCGGAGCGTGGCCGCTCGCTGTTCGACTCCCGTCACCGGTTCGTGTTGAGCTATCAGTGGAGCCTGCCCTTCTGGAGGCAGCCACATGGCTGGTATCAACAGGTGCTGGGCGCCTGGCAGGTCAACGGAATCGCGACCATCATGAGCGGAACTCCCTTCACTGTCTTCGATTCCTACGATGTTTCCGAGCAGGGGGGAGCGCCGGAAATCACCGGCTTTTCCGCCAATCGCCCCAATCTCGTGCCCGGGCAAGATCCGAACGCCGGACCCCATACCACGCACGCATGGCTCAACGCGAACGCCTTTCAGCGACTCACTCCCAACCCGAATTCTCCGGTGCAACAATTCGGTACCGCGGGCCGCAACATCGCCCAAGGCCCGGGCTATACGGACTGGGATTTCTCAGCCTTCAAAAACATTCGAGTAGCCGAGGGCAAGGAGTTTCAGTTCCGCGCTGAGTTTTTCAATTTCCTGAACCACTCGAATTTCCGGCTGCCTGACAGCGACATCAGTTCGCCAACTTTCAACCAGATTCTGACGGCCTTGCCGGCGCGTCAGGTCCAGCTAGCCCTGAAGTTCATGTTCTGAGAGCCACTCGTGACAGTCGCCCCCTCGGCTGTCCCGCTAGGGCGAGGCCGGGCCCCCCCGGAAAAAGGACCCTGAAACCGCCGGGTCTCGGCGCTGGTGTTTGCCCGTAACACGGCCGGATGATCTTAGCTGCGGCACTCATGCAAAATCTTGCACCTCGCATTGAAATTCCTTCCCGTCGCCGCCAATCCGCACTAAAATGGACCCGCCTGGAAAGCGGAATCCCACGTCCATCGCGGTATTCCGCAACATTCCTGCGGAGGTTCTGTGCACGTCCTGGTCACTACCGACTCGTTCTCGGGTTCCTGGTCCTACACTCGCGAACTTGTAACCGGACTGGTGACTCGAGGCGTGCGAGTCACGCTGGTCAGCTTCGGCGAAATTCCGCTGCCCGAGCAGACTTCCTGGATGGATCACCTGCACGGCCTCGATTATCGGCCAACCGCCTTCCATCTCGAGTGGATGCAAGAGGCCGAAAAGGATCTCCCGGAGTCATCGGCATTCCTTGCCGCGCTGGTTCGCGAACTGCGCCCTGACATCCTGCATCTCAACCAGTTTTGCTATGGCAACCTCCCCGTAGATGTTCCGCGCGTAGTGATGGCTCACGGGGATTTGATCACCCGGACGCATGCGGTTCACGATGGCGCCCCACGGCCTGAGGGCTCGCTGCCGTGGTATCGCAACACGGTCCTCCACGGCTTGGCCGGCGCGGATGCGGTCGTGGCCCCTTCGGCCTGGATGCTTGATCGCATATCGGCTTGTTACATGCGGCCGCAGCGAGCTGAAGTGATCTACCCGGGACGCAATCCAATCTTCTTCAATCCCTACGTGAGTAAAGACGATTGCGTGTTGGCTGTCGGCCGCCTCGTGGACACCAGCAAGCAGGTATTTCTTCTTACCCAGGAGCCGTATTCTGTCCCGGTTTGCATCGTGGGCTCGGAGCATACCGTTGCCATCCCCCGCATTCCGATCCGTGCCGACGTGAAAGTTGATACCGATCAAACGACGGTCGCGATCCGCGGTCCCCAGACCGAAGCCCAATTGCGCGCCCTTTACAGCCGCGCATCGATCTACGCCGCGACCGCTCGTTACGAACCTCTCGGCATAGCCGCGCTCGAGGCCGCGTTTTCTCGCTGCGCCATCGTGGCCAATGACATCCCGAGTTTCCGCGAGATCTGGGGAGATGCCGCCCTCTACTTCCGCACCAACGACGCTGCCAGCCTCGCCGAAAATATCCGACGACTTAATGCCGACCGTCCCATGCGTCGCGCTTATGCCGAGTTAGCCTATACCCGCGCTCGCGAACGCTTTACCACCAAGCGAATGATCGACGACTGCCTGCAGCTCTATCGCAGCCTGGTATCAGCCAAGACTCTGGCCGCTTGAGACCTAGGCCTCTTCACGCTGCACAACAAAATTCCCTGACCCGCGCGACACGCGCGCCCGCTTAGTGATATCTTGTAGCCTTACTAGAAACCCGTAAGGTTGGAGGATGGATTCATGGCTCAGGTAAAAATCACTGTAAAGCCCAACGGTCCGTACCGGGTCGAGGCCCCGGAAGGCTCAGTAGAATTAGTCGACGCCAACGGCAACAACTTCGACCTGACTGGCAAGCCCGCATTTTCCCTGTGCCGCTGCGGCGGGTCAGTCAACAAGCCTTTCTGCGACGGAACCCACAGTCGCATCGGGTTTCAGGGGGCAGAGTTGGCCGTGAAAAAGGCGGAGAATGGGCCTTCTTCGTAGAATCGCCTGGCCCGAGCCGAAGGTCTCCCTTTCTAAAACATGTTAGTCGGGAAGGCTTTTGGGAAGGGCACAGCTTCAGCCGTGCCGCTTGCCGCGATTCAAGATGAGGGCTTCAGGCTCTTAGGTTAGCTCTGAAGCGAAGGATTTCCGTTAGCAAGAGTTTGCGGAGAAGAACGTGCACGATTCACGGGAGCGGGAACTGGGAATGCATCGCAAGATCACACGCCGTGATTTTCTCAACGGCGTGGCAATGACGGCAGGCGCGGCCATGATGCCGTGGGACCTACTCGCGGCCAGCAAGTCGGCCGATCCTGAAACTTCCTCCAACTACTATCCACCCGCACTAACCGGAATGCGGGGCAGCCATCCGGGTTCGTTTGACGCTGCCCACAGCCTGCGGGACGGCACTTTCTGGGAGTCGGCGGACAAGCCGGAAGACACCGGCGAAATTTACGACCTGATCATCGTCGGCGGCGGCATCAGCGGTCTCTCGGCCGCGCATTTCTACCGCAAGGCAAATGGCGCCAAGGCCCGCATCCTCATCCTCGACAATCACGACGACTTCGGCGGACATGCCAAGCGCAATGAGCTCCGCGTAAACAATGCGTTCCGCTTGGGTTTTGGCGGTACGTTTTCGATAGAGAGCCCCGCTCCGTATAGCGCGGTGGCCAAGGGTGTGATTGAGGAGCTGGGCATCGATGTTCCTTCCTATTCCAAGTACTTGAACCAGCATCTATATCCCTCGGCGGGTTTGCGCTCCAAGATCTTCTTCGACAAAGAAACGTTCGGGGTGGACAAACTTGTAATCAATTACCACCCGCGCGGTGGAGGAGAAAGCGAAGACTCGGCCGGCGCATCGCCGGAGTTGTTGAAGCAATTTCTTGCCGATGCTCCGCTGGCTGATCAGGCCAAGCGCGATCTGCTACGCCTGTATCGGGAACCGAAGGACTACTATCCCGGACTGACCTCTGATGAGAAAAAGGCGAAGCTGGCCCGCATCAGTTATGCCAGCTTCCTGAAAAACGTTGCCGGCGTTCATGAGGACATCGTCAAGCTGTACCAGACACTCCCGCATGGACTCTTCGGTGTCGGCATAGACGCGGTTTCAGCGCAGGACGCGTGGGGCTTAGACTTGCCCGGCCTAGATGGTATGAAGCTGGACCCGGCGCCGGGCAAGGGAATGAACCGCGACTGCATTCCCAATGAGGAGGCTGAGAAGTTCTTTTTCCACTTTCCTGACGGGAATGCCAGCATCGCGCGCCTGCTGGTCCGCAAACTGATTCCCGAGGCGATGCCGGGGGATTCCTGGTCGGATGTTGTGCTGGCCAAAGCGAATTACGCGAAACTCGACGCCTCCGGTTCGCCAGTGCGCATTCGCCTGAACAGCACCGCGGTTCGCGTGAAGCACCTGGGAGACGCCGCCAACGCGAAAGAAGTGGAAGTCGGCTACGCTCGCGGCGGCAAGGTCTACACGGTCAAGGCGAAGAACTCGATCCTTGCATGCTGGCACGTCGTGATTCCATACGTCTGCGAAGAACTTCCCGAAAAGCAGAAGGAAGCACTGGCTTCCGCGCAGAAGGTCCCGCTGCTTTACACGAACGTTGCGCTTCGTAACTGGACATCGTTTCAAAAAGTAGGCGCGAATTCGGTGTATGCCCCGGGTATGTACCATTCGTATGTAAACCTTGATTTACCGGTGAGCATGGGCGGATATGAGTTCCCGCGCAAGCCGGAAGAGCCCATCGTCGTTCATATGATGAAAGCGGCGTGTCATCCGGGCCGGCCCGCGCGCGAACAGCATGCCATGGGCCGCATGGAACTTTACACCACCAGCTTCGAAACCATGGAACGCAAAATCCGCGATCAACTGGCGCGCACGTTGGGCCCTGGCGGCTTCGATCCCGACCGCGACATCGCCGCCATTACGGTCAATCGCTGGCCCCACGGCTACGCCTACGAATACAACTCGCTGTTCGATTCCTTCTGGCTGGAGGGTGGCGAGACTCCCTGTGAAGTCGCTCGCAGGCCTTATGGCCGAATTGCCATCGCCAACGCCGATGCCGGAGCCTATGCCTACACAGACGAGGCCATCAACCAGGCCTATCGTGCGGTTGGGGAGATTACGAAGAGCTAGTTTCGTGTCCGAGAGACTGGTAGTGGGAGTTGAGACGCTAACCGAATCCGTCGCCTGTCTCCGCGACGTCAGCGAACCTTGGCGACCTCAGCGGTTAAGATCTTAATCGTTAGTGCCAGGGTGCGTCAGCGTTCATTCTGCTGTCCGCCCAGCAACTGGGCAGCCTTGCTTCGAGCCTCCTGAGCCTGCTGCGTCATGCCTTTGGCTTGGTACGCATCCGCCAGAGCATCCTCTAATTCGCCATCATCGCCGTTCTGCTCTTTCTCTTTCGAATAGGAGGCGATGGCATCGTCATATTGCTTGAGTTGAGCTTGCGAAACGCCCATCCTGTAATAAACGCCCCGAGCCTTCGGTTCGAGACGCAATGCATCTTTGTACTCCTGAATGGCAAATTGATGGTTATTCTGCTCCGCGAGCGCTACTCCCAATCCGGCATGGGCAGATGCATTGTCCGGTTCCTGCGCGACCACTTTCGCAAATTCATCCTCCGCGGCCTTGGGTTGGTCTTGCCGCAGATAGACGGCTCCCAGGTCCATGCGAGCCTTCGTATTCTGGGGTTGCAGTTCCAGAACTCGTTTCAATTCGCTTTCGCCTTCGGCAAATTGTCCCTTGCCAAAGTAGGCGTGCGCGAGTGCGATATGGGCCGCCGCATCCTGCGGGTTCTTTTGAATCTTCTTTTGAAGCTCGCCGATCATCCGATCGATGTTCCTTTCCGCATCCATGGCGGAACCAAAGTGAAAGCCGGCGCCGCGCCAGCGATGTACACCTAGCGCGCTGCTACCCAAGATGAGAACCATGAAGAGCAGAATGCCCGCCCGCTGCAGCGGCTTATCGGTTTGCGGTGCGAACCGAGCAATCAAAGCGCCGAGGATCAGCCCGCTGACCAGCCCACCAGCGTGGCAAGCGTTGTCGATTCCGGGAACCATGCTTCCGAACAAGACGTTAAAGCCGACGAAAAAGAGAAGACTGCGCAGGGTGCCTTGGATCGCAACTCGGGGCACCGAGAATTCACCCAGATAGAATGATGAGATCAGCGCCCCGGCGAGCCCGAAGATTGCGCCTGACGCGCCCACGCTTAAGACCCCAGGATTCCATCCCACGCTCGCCAGACCTCCCGCAATGCCCGTCGTGAGATATATGGCGGCAAAGGTCCAGCGCCCATAAAGCGATTCGCACAACGCTCCCAGGTCCCACAGGCACCACATGTTGAAGGCTATGTGCATCAGGCCGCCATGAAGAAACATGTAGGTCAGCAGCCGCCACCACTGGCCGGACAAGGTGAATGGGCCGTAGTTGGCGCCAAAATGCACCATCACTTGCCCGGGGAAGTCGAGCGACGGACCGCTGGCTAGCACCATCGCCAGAAAGACCATCACGTTGGCGCCAAGGAGCACTTGCGTGAGGCTGATGCTGGACTCGTGCCGTACCCAGGGAACAGCCATCACCGGCTGCTTGGCATCCTCCCCGTCTTCGCCGCGCTGCGCCGCCTCGTGCTGCTTACACCACTGACAAATCTTCTTTCCAAATGTCAGGCCGGGAAGCTGCCGCCCACATCGAATGCAGTTCGCCATGAGAGTAATAAAAGAGTATCAGCAGTTGAGAGGTTCTGGGGACTGCCCGGTCATTATGAAAGTGAGAGTCTATGCAGGGTACAGAAATTAAGGTGGCGAGAATTGATGATTGTTAATTTCTGATTGTTGATTAAACATCCACCTCGATTTTCTAATCATCAATCAACAATCATCAGTTTCTTAATGAATGGTCTTGGTCTTCCGCGACATGTAATCCATCAGCAGATACTGCCCCAGCGTGTAAGGCGTGGTGAAGTATGCCTTCCCGCGGCACATCTCCGTGACTTTCTGCACGAACTGCACCAACCCATAATCCGATGCCAGCATGAAGGTGTTGATGAGCACACCCGCCCGCTTGCACTTCGAAACCTCTTCCAGTGTCTGGCTCACGACCAGCGGATCCAGGCCAAAGGCGTTCTTGTAGATGCGCCCGTCCGCCAGCGTCAGTGCCGAAGGCTTCCCGTCGGTGATCATCACAATCTGCTTCATGTCTTTTCGCTGGCGCTGCAGGATTCTCTGCGCCAGCCTCAACCCCTCTCGCGTGTTGGTGTAGTAAGGCCCCACCTTCACCCGCGCCAGTTGCGACAACGGCACCTCTTCCGCCGAATCATGGAAGAGTACCAGTGAAAGGGAGTCCCCCGGATACTGCGTGCGGATCAAATGCGATAGCGCCATCGCGACTTTCTTCGCCGGAGTAAAGCGGTCTTCGCCGTAGAGAATCATCGAGTGCGAGCAATCAAGCATCAGCACGGTCGCGCACGACGACTGGTACTCGCACTGATGTACCTGCAGATCCGAATACTCGATGTTGAGCGGCAGCGTAAGCCCTTCGCGTTGGATTGCGCTCGACAGCGTAGCCGTGATGTCGAGATTCAAAGTGTCGCCAAACTCGTAGGTCTTCGCCGACCCGCTGGTTTCGATGCCGGTCGCCAGGTCGCGCGTGTCATGCCGTCCAAAGCTCGACTTACCGAGCGACCCCAGCAAGTTGCGCAACGATTTAAATCCAAGAAAGTCGAGACTCTTGTCGGTAATTTCAAACTTGGTCTGCTGCGCTTCGCCAGTCTGCCCGCCGACGCTCGACTGGCGCGAGGGATCATGGGGTTCGTCGACCGAAATGTAATCTTCCTGCTGCATCCGCTCGATGAACTTCTCGATCAGTTCGTCGAGTTGCCCGTCCATCTTCATCTGCTCGATCTGCTCCCGCAAATTCTCGTCGAACATCTCTCCATTGAGCAGCGCCTGCTCGATGGCCCGCTTGAGTTCGTCCAGTGTCTGCTCGCCCTCGGGCAGTTCGTACCACATACTCTCCTGAAACCCGCTCTGCAGCAGGTAATCCGACAGCGCGCCGAGCAAGTCCTCCATGCTCATCTCGCTGGCGGGATCAGGAACGTATTTGGAGTAACGAATGCGTTTCATAAAACAGTGGCCAGTGTCAGCGATCAGTAACCCTCGGTCAGGCTGTCTTTGCTGACCACTAGCCACTGATCACTCATCAGTTGAACTGTCTCCTCTGCCGGTACGGCTTCTCGTCCGGCTCAAACGATTTCTCTCGCACAGCCTCCGGCTTCTTCTCTCCCGCCTTAAACACGCGCTCTTCGCTGCGCCCAATGCGTTTATGTGCATGCAAACCTTCGAGGATGAACTCCGCCGCCGATACCTGCTGCTCGGGACTTTCTTTTTGCGACACGCCGAGCGGTCCAAGTTTGTCGACCAGTCCCTGAATTCCTTTCAACTTTTCCAGGGCTTCGACCGCCGGCACTGAGTCCGACAACTGAATCTCGCCACCCAAGTCGAACCACTGCACGATCTGCTGCACGTTGGCTCCGGTATAGTACTCGTCATACGTCTTGGCGATCGCCGCGCGAATTAACTCTCGCCCCACGTGGTCCGCGCCCTTCATCTCGCCTTCGTATTCCAATTCGAGCTTACCGGTGATCGCGGGCAGCGCCGCGTATACGTCGCTGATGCGCGGCACCACCACCTTCTCATCGTTGCGAATCGCCCGGCGCTCCGCGTTCGAGATGACATTCTCCATCGCCGAGATGGGAAGCCGCTGGCTTACGCCCGAGCGCTTGTCGATCTTCTTGTCTTCGCGGGCGGCGAATGCCACGCGCTCGATCACCTCCTGCACATAGTTCGGCAGGTGCAGAGGATGCCCATTGCGCCGCGTCCAGGCCTCCTGCGCCGTGATCGCGATTCCTTCCTCCACGGTCGCGGGATAGTGCGTGCGAATCTCCGACCCGATGCGATCTTTCAGCGGCGTAATAATCTTGCCGCGTGCTGTATAGTCTTCCGGATTCGCGCTGAACACCAGCGCCACATCGAGCGGCAGCCGGATCGGATACCCCTTAATCTGCACGTCGCCTTCCTGCATGATGTTGAACAATCCCACCTGAATCTTTCCCGCCAGGTCGGGCAATTCGTTGATGGCGAAGATGCCGCGATTCGAGCGCGGCAGCAGGCCGTAGTGAACCGTTAATTCACTCGACAGTTCGTGTCCGCCGCGAGCCGCCTTGATGGGATCGATGTCGCCAATCAAATCGGCGATCGTGACGTCGGGCGTGGCTAACTTCTCCACGTAGCGATCATCGGGCGAGAGATACGCGATGGGCGAATCATCCCCGAGCCGCGCCACTTCTTCGCGGCACCGCCGGCAGATCGGAGCGTAAGGGTTATCGTGAACTTCGCAGCCTGCGATATACGGCATGTGAGGATCGAGCAGCGTCGTCAATGCACGCAGAATACGACTCTTGGCCTGCCCACGCAGTCCCAGCAGAATGAAATTATGGCGCGAAAGAATGGCATTGACGATCTGCGGCACAACAGTGTCGTCGTACCCGACAATGCCCGCGAACACCGGAGCGTCGCCATTGGTACGCAGTCGGGCCGTCAGGTTCTCGCGCAGTTCGTCCTTGACGTGCCGCGTGCGCAAACGCTCTTCGGAAAAGATACTGCGCCGCAGTTCACCCAGCGTGCGCGGAAGACTACCCATGAAAGGAACCCCCCACAAACAAACTTTCCCCGATTATACGCGCTGCGGCGAGAGGGCGTTTCGCTCCTTTCCCGCCTGCCGGAGACCTACACCCAACACGCAAGACCTGTTTGCTCACCGCGCATGCCCATTCCCGCCGGCCTTCTCGCGCGCCCGCGAAGCCCGGCGGAGATTGGGAAGGATGCTTTCCAGATACGCCGCTACCGCCAAGATGCGCTCGCTCTCGGACCGCATCGCCAGGAGTTTCTGTTTGAAATCCAAATCAAGGGGCAGAGAGCCCGCGAGATAAAAAGATAGCGCGCTCGGATCTGCGGCGGACAGATCCTGCACCGCCCCAGCCAGGGACAGAACCTCCAAGTGGACCTGAATCGCCCGCGCCTTGTCTTCCTCCGCCGGGACGCCAGGTTCGTCCGGGACCAGCAACACTTCTGCCTGTAAAAAGGAACGTTCCCGGTTCAGTTCAAGCACCTCAAAGCGCTTGCGTCCCTCTGCGATCAAATCCATGCGTCCGTCCGGATACTCTTTGGTGACGCTCACAATCTCGGCACTGCACCCAACTTCCGCCACCCCCTCGTCCAGAGCACGCACCACGCCGAAGGGGGTGTTGTTGGCCAGACATTCACCAATCATCTCCTTATATCGCGGCTCGAAAATGTGCAAGGGCAGGGGAGTGCCGGGGAGCAGAACCACTTCGAGCGGAAACAAGGGAAGCAGTGCCACAAACTCTCCCATCGCGGGCTTGCAGAACCGAGCGGGCTGTCCGATTGTACGACATGACCTTCGTATCTTGACTTGCAGCGGCGTGGAGAATACAACCCCAGCATGGAACTCGCGGGAAAAGTAGTCGTGGTTACAGGCGCTTCGATGGGAATCGGCGAGGCCATCGCCAAGATCTTTGCAGAAGAAGGAGCCAGCGTGGTTCTGCTCTCGCGCGATTCTGCGCGGGCCGAAGCCGCCCGGGCGCGAATCGGTTGCCCGGAACGCACGGTCGCTCTGTCCTGCGATGTCCGCAACTCGGAAGAGATCGATCGCGTTCTCGCTCTTACCCTCCATCATTTCAAGCAAGTCGATGTCTGGATCAATAACGCCGGCCATGGCTTGATCGACTCTGTAGCCGAGGTAGAGACGCAAGCCTGTCACGAGCTATTCGAAACCAACTTCTTCGGTGCACTGTCGGCCATGCAGGCGGTCATCCCAGTCATGCGGCAGCAGGGCGGGGGAACGATCATCAACATTTCCAGCGTTGCGGGCCACATCCCGGTGCCCTTTAACGCGTCCTACAGCGCCTCCAAGTTCGCCCTGAATGCCATCGGGAAGGCTGCGGGAGTTGAACTGAAGCGGGACGGCATTCACGTGCTGACAGTCTGTCCCGGCTATGTGCGCACAGCCTTCGGCGAAAATGCAGTTCGGGGAAACGAACTAAAGAAGGTCCGCCCCGCCTCAGTACGCGGCATCACTGCCGAACGCGTGGCGCGCGCCACCCTGCGCGGCTACCTGAAGCAGAAGCGAGAAGTCATCGTCCCCTGGATGATGAACGTTCCAGTGAAGTTGTATCAGCTGTTCCCGTCGGGGGTGGAGTGGGCGATGGCCCGAATGGCGAAGTAGTTCGTCCTCGAAGGACGACTATCCCAACTCCGCCAGCATGGCTTCCATTTCCGATTGCGCGTGCAGATTTCCGGTGCGCCGCGCAGAAGCGATGCCGTCCAGCAACATCTTCTTCGCGTCTTCGACCCGCTCCGCCCGCACCAGTGTTTGCGCCGCCATGAAATATCCGGCGGTATATTCCGGGTGGCTCTCCAACAGGATCGAGAACTCCGCCAGCGCCCGGTCAAAATCGCCTTGCTTGGAGTACTCCATGGCGAGCCCGTAGCGCGCAAAAGCGTCCTTGGGATTTTCCGTCAGAATCTCGTTGAGCGCGGCAATCCGGTCCATACGTCGAGCGGCCTCTGAGGTCGAGATTACTACATCCGGCGCCCTCCAAGCGCATCAGACGCCGCCGTTCATGCTGCGATTTGAGCTTCGAACCGATTCCGGCGTCATCCTGAACGCAGCCGTCTTTCAGGCGGAGTGAAGGATCTCGCGGAGACCGGTCACGACGGGATAGATGTTTAGGTGCTCCCTTCGTGTGATTTCGTGCCCTTCGTGGTAAGGGTTGTCAAATTGAGCCACTATCAGGTCTGCTCGTGACTGGCCAGCCTTCCTCCAACTGATTACAATTGCCACTTCCAACATTTCTTGGTTCGAGAACAGCGAAATGGCCTGCCCATACTTTATGCCAGTGTCGAAACTGGAAAACGGCAACTGGCCGCACCCAGCAAGGCTTCCTCTGGGAGCGGGATGGAGCGGTCACTGCACGGCTCCCGGGCACGAAGGCGAAATTCCATCGCAGGATGTTCTGGAAGCATTCTGCAACCTCGGCTACGCCAGCGGTTGTAGCTGGACTCCGCAGGACCGCCTTTGGGATGCAGTCCGATTCTCCGTCTCCGCGCCGCCCGATTCGGCTGTCCGGAACAGGGTACGAGATGCTGCCGCTGTGCCGGCCCGCGTCCTGTTCCTTCGATATGTTTGCGAACGAAGCCATCAGCCCATCGAACATGGCGACCTAGAATTTGATCTGTCGCGGGCGACCTGGCTCCGGCAGCACCAAAATCCTGCCGTCCAGAAGATGGCAGAATGCTTTCTGGAGTCGTACTTGAGAAAGAAAGGTTGAGCGGCGATGGCTAAACGACAGGGGTCGGACAACGAAGGCAAGGCTATAACAGACGACGCGCTCGTGCCCCGCCCAGTCCGGGATTCGCAATCCGAGATGGCCGAAATCGTACTCCCCAACGACGCCAATCCCCTCGCCGCCCTACTCGGTGGACGCCTGATGCACTGGATCGATCTCGCCGGCGCTATGGCCGCGCACCGTCACTCGCGCAACTACGTCGTGACCGCATCCGTCGATCACATCGATTTTCTGGTGCCAGTGAGGGTGGGCGATCTCGCCATCCTGCGTTCCTCGGTGAACCGCGTCTTCCACACTTCCATGGAAGTCGGCGTGAAAGTCTACGTCGAGAACTACATTGCCGACACGGCGCGGCACGTGGCCTCTGCCTATCTGACGTTCGTAGCTGTCGATGGCGCGGGCAAGCACCTGAAAGTCGCACCCGTAATCCCTGAGACCGAAGATCAACAGCGCCGCTATGACGACGCCGGAAGGCGTCGCGAGATCCGGCGGACCGAATTGGAACGCCGGCGTAAGGCGCGCTGATTTACACAACGGAACGTGATCTGCGTCACATAAAGAGCCCCGGGGAAACGTTTAGCCTACTGGCGAGCTGAGGTTCTCCATGGATAGTGCCCTCCTGGTTCATCGCCTCCACTTTGCGTTCACCATCACCTTCCACTATCTCTTCCCGCAACTCACCATGGGGCTGGCGCCGCTTATCGTCGTGCTCAAGACGCTCGGTCTTCGACGCAACGACGAGACCTATCATCAGGCGGCGCGCTTCTGGGCCAGGATTTTTGGCATTAACTTCGTGCTGGGTGTGGTGACAGGAATCCCCATGGAATTTCAGTTCGGCACGAACTGGTCGCACTTCTCGCGTTTTGCTGGAGGCGTAATCGGGCAGACCCTCGCCATGGAAGGCATGTTTGCCTTCTTCCTGGAGTCGGCATTTTTGGGGTTGTTCTTATACGGAGAAAAACGACTCAGCCCGCGTGCCCACTGGTGGTCGGCGGTCGCGGTGTTTCTCGGCTCGTGGCTGTCCGGATATTTCATCATCGCTACCGATGCCTGGATGCAGCATCCTGTGGGCTACGCCAAAGCCGCCGACGGGTCCGTGCAGCTCAGCAGCTTCTGGGCTCTGGTCCTGAATCCTTGGGCATGGTGGCAGTATGCCCACAACATGGGCGGCGCCGTGATCACGGGAGCCTTTGTGATGGCCTCCGTGGGCGCGTTCTACCTGCTCTGGGGAAAGTTTGAAGCCTTTGGCCGGATCTTCGTGCGGGTGGGAGTTGTGGCGGGTGTGATCTTCAGCGTCTTGCAACTCTTTCCCACCGGAGACGGCCAAGGTGTGCAGATCGCACAGAACCAGCCGGCCACGCTGGCGGCCATGGAAGCCTTGTTCGAAAGCCAGCCGGGAGCACCGCTCGTGCTGATTGGCCAGCCCAACGTAGGTCAGCGCAAGATCGACAATCCGATCGTAATTCCCAACGTTCTCAGTTTTCTGACCTATCGCGCATGGAAGGCAGAGGTGAAGGGCCTCAATGCCTTTCCTGAGGATCAGTGGCCGTCGAGCATCGAACTGCTCTACTTCAGCTATCACATCATGGTGGGACTGGGCACATTCTTCATCGCGATCGCGGTAGTGGCGGCATTCCTGTTGTGGCGGGGCAAATTGTTTTCGAGCCATTGGATGCTGTGGATTCTGCTGCTCGCCTTGCCGTTCCCCTACATTGCGAACACGGCTGGATGGATGACGGCAGAGATTGGACGACAGCCGTGGCTGGTCTACGGCCTGATGCGCACTGCGGACGGTTATTCGAAGACCGTCTCGGCGGGAAACGGAATGTTTACACTGCTGGGCTTCATGGGCATGTACACGGTGCTGGGGATCTTGTTTCTGTTCCTTGTCCGCCGCGAAATTGAACAGGGACCAGAAGCAGAGACAGAACCGGCACACTAGTAGTGCCGCACTTAGTAGCGCCGCCGTCCCGGCGGCTGTCGTGGCGGCGTCTCGCCGCTTTCCGCGAGGGCGAGATGCCCTCGCGACAGGCGGCAAGATGCCGGCGCTACAGGGAAGAGCACGGCCGCTGCGGCATCAGCCGTTATGGGTTTTGGGAAGGGCACGGCTTCAGCCGGGCCGCCAGAACCGAATAAGAACGCGGGCTTTAGCCGCTGAGGGACGCACTAAGCAAGGAGCAAAATGCCAACGCTTTGGTTCATGATCGTCGCAGTAATGGTGGCAGCATACGTGGTACTCGATGGCTTCGACCTGGGCGCCGGCGTGATCTACCTGGGCGCCGCCCGCACGCCCGAAGAGCGTCGCAGCATCATGCGCGCCATCGGCCCCGTCTGGGACGGAAACGAAGTCTGGCTGCTCGCCGCCGGCGGCACTCTCTACTTCGCGTTCCCACTGCTCTATGCCTCCAGCTTCAGCGGCTTTTATCTACCGCTCATGATCGTGCTCTGGCTGCTGATGCTGCGCGGCATCGGCATCGAACTGCGCTCGCACATGAAGAACCCGGTCTGGGTGGGATTCTTCGATGTCATCTTCTGCGTCTCCAGCCTCCTGCTCTGCATTTTTTTCGGCGCCGCGCTGGGAAACGTCGTGCGCGGCGTTCCTCTCGGAGCCGACGAGTATTTCTTCGAGCCTCTCTGGACCAACTTCCAGGTTAACCAAGGTAATGCTGGCCAGAATAACGGCATCCTCGACTGGTACACCGTTCTCACCGGCGTGATCGCGCTTGTCATCCTGACCGCTCACGGTTCCTTATACGTTGCCGTGAAAACGGAGGGCGACGTGAACCGCCGTGCGCGCCTCACGGCACAATGGGCATGGCCGCTGCAGTTGATCCTGACCATCGTAGGATTGGTGGCCACGATCTACATCCGCCCCGGCGTACTCGACAACTACAAGCAGCATGGCATCGGATTTCTGATTCCAGTAGTCGTGTTCGGCAGCCTCGCGGTCATGATCTACGCCATGCGTAAGGGCCAGGATCCCGGAAAAGAAAAGCTCGCCTTCGTCGCTTCCGCGCTCTACATCGTGGGCATGCTCGTAGGCGCGGCGTTCGCTCTGTATCCCGTAGTGCTTCCCGCCAGCACCGACCCCGCCCGCAACCTGACCATCTACAACACGGCCGCCGGCCAGCATGGCCTGACGGTCGGTCTTACCTGGTGGATTCTTGGCGCGCTCCTCGCCCTAGCCTACTTCGCCTTGCTGTTCCGCATGTTCAAAGGCAAAGTGCGTCTAGAAGGGAAAGGCTACTGAAGCCGTGAGCCTTTCCTTTGTGTACCTTCGTGGTACAGGTTTTACCTGGACGATCGCGCCTCTTCTAAAGCGCGCCCGATTCAACTCGTGTGAGGATGGGCCAGGTAGTGCTGCCGCAGCAGGTCCTTCCCGTAGTCATTTCCATTCGGTGTTCGCACCACGCAGTGAATGTGTTGCTGTGTCGGCTTCTTGGGATCATCCGCGAACTTCTGCAGGTTCGCCGGCCGCTGGTGGTCGAATTCAATCAGAATTACCGGGCTCTGCACGCGGTAATAGAAAGCGCTATCGTTCTGCGTGCCGCCGATCCACGTGAACCAGGTTTTCTCGAGGTGCCGGTCGACCTCGTCCATCTTCACACGCGCGTGCCCATCGTCCAGGTTGCTAACGTACAGGTGGATCAGATCTCGCAAACGTTGCCGCGTTGGACCTGCTAGATCATTCGTCCGCAATCCCGCGTATTCGATGACTACGTTGTCCTTGAAGGCTTCGGTCAGATTATTATTGCCAGTCTTCGAAAAGGTCAGGATGGCCTCCTTCCGCTGCGTTTCCGAAAAAGCGTGCAACATCGCGAGGCCATCGTTCTGCTCCTGCTGCAAAACCTCGACGCCCTTGTATTTTCCCGAAGTGGCGCGAACCGGCTCGGAACCAATGAACAACGGCGTCATCACTACTTGATCGCCCAGCACGAAATAATTGATGATCGCGTGATGCCCATCCAGTTGCCAGCCCCACGGCTCGGTCGCGGAGGGCTTGCCCATGACAGTAATGTAGTACAACCATTCCCCCAGAAAGAGACGATCCTCGGCCAGCTCCGCGAGCGTTTCGTTGAGGCGCATGATGTTGCGCGTCAACTCGAATCCCTGCGCACTCAACGAGGCGCGCATCAGGCCGAAAGCCGCATCGCGCTGTGCATCAGTCATCTCGGCGAGGCTGATTCCCTGGCGCGCGTAGAAGTGCTGGTTCATCCACTTTCGCCACTGGATATCGTCCACCGGGAACATGGCTCGAGCCAGCTGTACGCTAGTCAGGGTGGCGATTAACTTCTCGGCTGCGTTTCTCACCGGTTCAGTGGAAACCCCACTTGGTCTGATTTCAAACAGCCCCGGAATGACGTCATAATTCGTCGTGATTCCGTGGTACGGCGCCGCCAGCCCCTCTTGTTCATACTCCTCCGACATGCGGCGAAAACGTTCCACCATTTCAGACGGAGTCTGTGTCTCCTTCTGGCCGACAGCCCAAGGGACGAGAACAGCAGCGGAGATCAGAGATGAAAGAAAATTGCGGCGCGTCGATAGCCTGGGCGTTGGGTGGTCATGGTGGTGAGCAGGATGATGCGGTTTAGGCGACATAGGTACTCCGGCGGTACAAATCGCGGCAAGATAGCACGAGCATTACAAGGAATGCAATCCGAGAGGCATTGCAGGAAGCAAGCCCCTACCACCTGTATAATCGAAGAGGGTTCTTCCTTACCTTCGCGATACATATCTGGAGTGTGATCCTTTGAACGCACATATGCCGCATCAGCATGGACAAGGTCCAACGGCGCAGGGACCGCAGCCGCTGCCGGGGGTGGACGCGATCATCGCCGTGGGCTCGGGAAAGGGCGGCGTCGGCAAGACCACGCTGTCGGTGAACCTGGCCGTCGCTCTCGTCAAGATGGGACACAAGGTCGGCCTGCTCGATGCGGACGTCTACGGTCCCAACGTCCCCCTTATGCTCGGAGTCAGCGACCAGCCGCGCATGGTCGGCGAGAACCGCATTGAGCCCATCCAGGCTTTCGGGTTGAAAGTGATTTCTGTCGGATTCCTCAATCCCGGGGACAAGCCCATCATCTGGCGCGGGCCCATGCTGCACCAGATCGTTCGCCAGTTCCTGGGCCTGGTAGAGTGGGGACGTCTCGACTATCTCATCGTCGATCTGCCGCCGGGCACGGGCGACATCGCGCTTTCGCTGGTGCAGACCGTGCCGCTGACGGGCGCGGTGGTGGTCTCGACTCCTTCCGACGTTTCGCTGCAGGACGCGCGGAAGGCCATCGAAATGTTCCGCCAGATGAAAGTGGACATCGTCGGCGTGGTCGAGAACATGAGCTATTTCACTTGCCCGCACTGCCAGCACGAAGTGGACATCTTCTCCCGCGGCGGAGCGGAAAAAATGGCGAAGCAGTTTGGCGTCTCGTTCCTGGGCAACATCGCCCTCGACCCCGAAGTGCGCAAGTCAGGCGATGGCGGCACGCCTGTCGTGCTGGAAGGCGAAAACTCCCCGCATGCCAAATCAATCTACGAATTCGCGAAAAACGTCGCAACGCGCACGGCAGAAATTAGAGCCAACGCCCCAGCCAGCGTGATTCAGATCCAGTGACCTGTAGCCGAGCCGCAAATGGTTTGTCATCCTGAGCGGCGTTTTTTGCCGCGAAAGATCCATGCTCTTCCTGGTCAAGTTGTACAGGTCCTTCGCGGCCAAAAACGCCGCTCAGGATGACCAGGCTTGTGAGTTGTCAGCCTTTAAATCGCGCCAGCCGAAAGATTTCACTTGCTTGACGCTCTTCCAGAATCAGCTCCGCCATCATCTCCCCGATCGCTGGACCGTGCTTGAACCCGTGCCCCGAGCCGCCGCCCACGATCCACAGGTTCTCCATCGTCGGATGCCGGTCGAGGATGAAGTGGCTGTCCGGAGTCTGCTCGTACTGGCATACGCGAGTCTCTATTAGCGGCGCGTCCTTCAGGGCAGGGAAGCGGAAGCCGACATATTCGCGAATGTCTCTTAGAGTCTCATGAGTGACGATGCGCTCGCCGTTTGTGGGATCGAACCCCGGTCCGCGGGTATCGTCCGCGATCTTGAACCCGCGCCGGTCGTTGCCCGGAATGCCGTAACGAAAGCGTCCGCGATGATCGGCCCAGACTGGCAGATGCGTGTCGCTAAAACAATTGTCCCCGGCAGGCGTGCCGAAGAAGAAGACGTCCTGCTTGGTCGGCCGTACCAAGTCGCCGACGGCTTTGGAGAACAACTTGCCAAGCCATGGCCCGCACGCAAACACGTAGCAGTTGGCCTTGAGCCGAGAGCCATCCGACAACTCAAGAGCGCGCAGCGGCCGGTTCTCCAGCCCGACACTTTCCAGTCCCTCGTTCCGCACCGCGAGTTGCCGGTACTTGCCGCCCGCTGCGACGAAAGCTTCGACCACGGTTTGGCAACTTGCGCGCGCATCAAGATATCCGCATTCGGGTTCGAAGATTCCCCACCGGATGCCTTCAAAGTTTATCTGCGGCCAGCGCTTCCTCATCTGCGCCGTTGAGAGCTCCTGAAACTTAATCTTCGCCCGTCGCAGCATTTCAACCGAGCCGCGCTCGAACGCATCGTCCCGCCCAGAAGCCATCCATAGCACGCCGCGGCGGTGAAGAAATTCTCGCTTCCAGCGGCGCTCATACTTCTGCCAGAGCTTGAGAGCGCGGGCAGCCATCTCCGTGTAAGGTTGATCGGGCCCGTAGGTCCCCCGCATCACCCGTGTCTCCCCGCCCGAAGACGCCCGCGAATTCCCGGGCCCCCAGCTATCCAGCAGCGTGACTCGTGCCCCGCGCTCCAGGAGATGCAGCGCAGTCCATCCGCCGAAGGCTCCGGCGCCGATGACTGCGATGTGAGGCTTCATTTTCATCGATAGCGTTCCATCATAGCTGCACGAGCTAAATGACGAGCCAAAAAGCCTTTAACCGCCGAGAGCGCGAACAGAAGCCGCTGAGAACGCGAAGAAAAGAAGTTGCATTTCTCCACGTCCTTCGCGGCCTTTCTCCGTGATCTCTGCGGTTAAAGGCTCTCAGCGTTACAGGCCGTCCATCCCGTGAGCATACCCAGCCCATTCCAAGAATCCGAACAAGATCGCAATTTGATCCAAAAGCCAACCTCCTGCATCTAAAATAGTTAGGTAAAATGAATCGGAAGCAGTTTCTCCCCCCGGCCGCCGCTCGTCGGACCGAGACAACTGATACAGTTTCATATGCCCGCTGACCCCAATATCGGGAATCGCGAACGCGAAATCCTGACCGCCATCGTGGAGACCTTCATCACCACCGGCGAGCCAGTCGGTTCGCGGACGCTCGCGCGCTCTAACCGCGAAGGGCTGAGCCCCGCGTCCATCCGCAATGTGATGGCCGACCTCTCTGACGCCGGGTTCCTCGAGCAGCCGCACGCCTCCGCCGGACGCGTGCCCACCACCGAGGCCTATCGCTATTACGTCGAACAGATCTCCGGCACCGCCCGCCTCGCGCCGCAGGAAGAGACCATGATCTCCGAGTCGCTCGCCGGCATCACCGACGTGCAGGAGTTCATGGAGCGCACCTCGCACGTGCTCTCGCTGATTTCGCGCAACGTAGGCGTGACCGTGGCCACGAGCGGTCCAAGAATGCGCTGGAGCACGTATATTTCTCCCGCCTCGGCGATCAGAAAGTGTTGGCCGTGCTCGTGACTCGTTCTGGTCTGGTGCGCGACCGCGTCCTGCGCCTCGATCTATCGCAGTCCGATCTCGACCTGGCGTCCCACTACATCAACGAAAATTTCCGTGGCTGGACCATGGAATCGGTGCGCTCCGAACTCGCTCGTCGCCTGGAAAAAGAGCGCGGTGAGTACGACCGCCTGATGAACTCGATCGAGCAACTCTACAAGCAGGGCGCCCTGGCCTCGGAAAAGGGCTCGCAAGTCGTCTTCGTCGAAGGCGCATCGAATCTGATCACCGGCGATCACGATCGCCAACGTCTCCAGGAAATGCTCAAAACACTGGAGGAAAAAGAAAAGGTCGTCCAGCTTCTCAGCGCGTACCTCGACGTGAAGCAGGAGGCGGTCCGCGTCGTTATCGGGCTCGACCAAGCCCTTCCGTCGATGCAAAACTTCGTGCTCATCGGAGCCCCCGCGCACTCTGGCAATGAAGTGATGGGTTCGCTGGCCGTAATCGGCCCGACGAGAATGGATTACCAACACACGATCACAGCAGTCTCCTATATTGCGCGCCTCTTCGACAAGATCTTGAATGAGTCGGAGTAATCAGCAGGTTTTTATGAAGAAAGCAAACGGAAAAACACAAACGGAAATGCGAGGCCTTGATTTGGAACACGAACTTCCACCCGCAGACGACGATGACCGCCCCTCGGAAGCCGCCCCAAGCGTGGCCGCGCCCGAGGAAGCATCCGGTCCCGCGGCAGAATTGCAAAAACTGAAGGCCGAGCGGGACTCGCTTCTCGACCGCCTGGCGCGTACACAAGCCGAATTCGAGAACGCCCGTCGCCGCGCTGCGAAAGAACAACAGGACTTTCGCGACTATGCCGCGGCTGACGCAATCAAGGCGTTACTGCCGGTCATTGACAGCTTCGAGCGTGCCCTGCAGGTGAAGTCGGAACCGGGAGACTTCCGCAACGGTGTCGAACTCATTTACAAGCAGTTGCAGGATGTCCTGACAAAACTCGGAGTCCGTGCCATTCCCGCCAAGGGCGAACCCTTCGATCCGCGTTTTCATGAGGCGATCGAAATGGTGGAAACCAACGACGCTCCCGACCACCAGGTGCTCGAGGAATTGCAGCGCGGCTACAAGGTTAAGGATCGCCTGCTGCGCCCAGCGATGGTCAAGGTAGCAAAGAATTCCTGAAGGCTAGGACGGAACGAAGCGCGCAACCACCTGGCCCCACCTTGCCCACATTTTGTATTTGGAAGAAAGGTTTGCTCTGACCACAAACGCAAAACGCGATTATTACGAGGTACTGGGCGTGAGCCGCACGGTCACCGACGTCGAGCTCAAGAGCGCCTATCGCAAGCTCGCGCTGCAGTTTCATCCCGACCGTAATCCCAACAATCCCGACGCGGAAGAGAAATTCAAGGAAGTCAGCGAAGCCTACGCCGTGCTTGCCGACACGGACAAGCGCGCCGCCTACGACCGCTACGGCCATGCTGGGCTTGGTGGTGGCGTCGGCCAGGGTGCCGGCTTCGATCCTACTGTGTTCCAGGATTTCAGCGACATCTTCGGGGAGTTCTTCGGCTTCGGTGACATGTTCGGCGGAGGTGGCGGCGGCGGACGCCGGCGCAGCCGGGTTCAGCGTGGGGCCGACCTTCGCGAAGATCTGGCTCTGGAATTTGAGCAAGCCTTCTTCGGTACCGAGGCGCAGGTCACCGTTCGACGCCATGAGGCTTGCGAAGATTGCCGCGGCTCCGGCTCGGCGCCAGGGAAGGGACCAACCATTTGCCGCTCCTGCAACGGTCGCGGTCAGGTCCGCTACCAGCAGGGATTCTTTAGCATCGCGCGTACTTGTCCAACATGCCAGGGCACCGGCAACGTGATCACCGATCCTTGCTCGAAATGCAAGGGCGACGGGCGCATTCTGCGCCAACGCACCGTCGATGCCAAAGTTCCCGCCGGCGTCGAAGATGGAACGCGAATTCGCTTTTCCGGCGCAGGTGAGGTGGGCGCCTTCGGCGGCCCTGCCGGAGATTTGTATGTGGTGCTGCACGTGAAAGAGCATCCCTTTTTCACGCGCGAAGGTAACGACCTGCACTGCGTCGTCCCGATCTCGGTAGCGCAAGCCGCCATGGGCGCGGAAATTCGCGTCCCCACTATGGACGGCGAGCATACGCTGAAGATTCCCGATGGCACTCAGCCCAGTTCAATCTTCCGTATCCGCAACAAGGGCGTGCCCGTGTTGAACGGACACGGCAAGGGCGACCTGTATGTCGAGGTGCGAGTCCAGGTTCCGACCAAGCTGAACAAGCGCCAGAAGGAGTTGCTGCAAGAGCTCGACACCCTCTCGAAGGTCGACAACCAGCCCATGCTGCGTTCGCTTCTCGGCAAGATGAAGGATATGTTCGGATAATCCATCGACTCTCTGCCGGTTCGCAGGGCGAGTCAGCCGCGGAGCGGCGAAAGAATGCACCCCACGGAGCAAGCCGTGGGTTTCCCGTGTAATCGAAAACCAGCCCCGGAGGGGCGCAAGAAGAGTCCTGACGCACACTCCATCCTCATGACCCGCCGCCGATGGATCGCCGATGAAGTCTCGGACAACAATGCTGCGATCACCGGCGAGCACGCTGCTCATCTGATCCGCGTCCTCCGAGCCCGAGTGGGCCAGGAATTCGATATCGCCACGGGCGGGATCGTCCGCCGTGGACGTATCGCGACGATCCAGGAGGGCCGGGTTGACTTCGAACTCGGGGAAGAAATCTCCGCGGCACTCGCCGCCAACGTCAGCCTCCTGTTAGCCATCTTCAAATTCGACCGCATGGAATGGGCGATCGAGAAGTGCACCGAACTGGGAGTTTCCCGAATCGTTCCCCTAATCGCCCGCCGCACCGACGCGCATCTTGCGGCGGCATCGGCAAAACGTGCTGAGCGCTGGCGCAGGATCGCGCTCCAGACCGCGGAGCAGTCGCGCCGCGTAACTCCGCCCCAGATCGCTGCTTCCATCAAGCTGCAAGAAGCCGCGAGCCTAACCGGCCGTCCGCGCATCGTGCTGGCAGAGTCAGAACAGCAGACTCTTTTGCGTGATGTTCTCGCCTCACATCCGCCCGCGCCCCGGGCCGACGTTCTTCTGGCCATCGGACCCGAAGGCGGCTGGGCAGAGGACGAGTTAGACTCGTTTCAGAAGTCTGGATGGATCTCCGCTTCGCTAGGCTCTACGATTTTGCGCGCCGAAACTGCCGCCATTGCTGCCGCTGCAATCACAATTTCAGAACTGGCGTAGCGCCGCCGTCCCGGCGGCTGTCCGGTCGTGTGTCCCCGCCCGCCGTGCGGTGAGCAGTAAAATGTCCGGCTTCTTAGCACGTCAGATGGCCGTGGGGCTTCCCCACTCCGGCAAGTGATATCCTCCCCTTAATGCCGTCTCCGAAGTCTAACTCCCGTCCCACTCCGTTTGCTCCCGACGATCGCCAGCGCGAAGCCATCGAGCACGTCCACGGACCTATGCTGGTGGTCGCGGGCGCCGGCACTGGCAAAACTTCCGTCTTGACTCAGCGCATTGAGCGCCTGGTCCGCGAGGGACACGCTTACCCCCACGAGATCCTGGCTCTCACCTATACGAGAAACGCCGCCCATGAAATGCGCGACCGTGTGCGCAAGTTGCTCGGTGGCAAAGAAGTGAATGCCGCCACCTTCCACGACTATTGTCTCGACATGCTCAAGCGCGTCCACAAAGATTTCGGCGTTCTCGACGACAAAGATCTATGGATCTACCTGCGCCGTCGCATCCGCGAACTGCATCTCGAACACTACGTTCGCGCGGCGAATGTTGCCCAGTTCCTGAATGACCTGCTGGATTTCGTGAGCCGCTGCCACGACGAACTGGTCACGCCTGAGAAGTACGCGCATTACGTCGAACGCCTGGAGCGCAAAGAGGTTCCTATCCCTCGCGTCGCGAAGTCCAAAAATGTCCTTGATGACGCCGAGGTTCTCGGCCGCTGCCGCGAGATCGCCCGTGTATTCACCACCATGGAGCGCTGGCTCGCCGAAGAAAATCTGGGCACCTTCAGCCACATGATCACTCGGGCCCACGCTTTGCTGTACAACGACGAGACGGTCCTGGCCGAAGCCTGTTCCCGCGCTCGCTTCATCCTGGCTGACGAATTTCAGGACGCGAACTTCGCCCAAATTCAGATTCTGGCACGGCTTGCCGGAGCCGATGGCAACATCTTCGCCGTCGGCGATCCCGACCAGGCCATCTACCGGTTTCGCGGGGCATCCAGCGCGGCGTTCGAGCTGTTCGATCGGCACTTTCCCAATGCCAAGCGCGTAGTCCTTGAAAAGAACCGCCGTTCGACCACTCCGATCCTCCGCAGCGCGTTCGCTTTCATCGACAAGAACCCGCCCTTATTTGCCAAACATCCCCAGGCCGCGTCCGCGTACCGGCGCACACCACTGCTGTCCGCGCGCGAGGAAGAAGCCGCGAAAGCGGGCGCGCCCCTTCCCAGTTCACCGGTGTCGGTGGTCGTTCTCACCACCCGAGACGCAGAGGGACCCGATCTGGTCAGTTCCATCCGCGACGCGCAAAAAAAATCGAAGTGCAAATGGTCTGACTTCGGCATTCTCTACCGCTCTCACTTCCACCGCGACGAAGTCGTGCACGAACTAGCCGAGGCGGACATCCCGTTCGTTATCGAGAGCATGGATATCTCTGATACTCCCGAAGCTCGCGACCTATTTGCCTGCTTGAATGCGGTCGTGTCGGCCGGCGACGACGTCAGCCTGTTTCGTGTCGGAGCCCTGCCATGCTTTCATGTCAATCCAGAGCAACTTCGTCAAGTGATGCGCGCCATTGCCCGCGAAAACCGCGAATCCCAGGTCGTCCTCCTTTCTTCCGCACTCGACCGGGTCGACGGCGGTGCCGAGGTTCTTGTCACCGTTCAGCGCGCCCGTGAAGAGATTCACCGCCACGAAGCGAAAGCTCGCGCAGCCCTCGACATCATCGTTCGCCAATTTAAACTGGATACGACATCGCCGATCCTCCAGGCGGCCCTGCACTTCGTCGACGGCTGGGAGCAGAAGAAAGTCAATAAGACGACCGAGTTGGAAGAACTCGTCGATTACCTGGCATACTTCCGCGAAGCAGGGGGCGTGATTCCCATGGAAGCACAAGAGAGCGAAAATGCCGTTCGCCTCATGACCGTACACGGCGCCAAGGGTCTAGAGTTTCCCCACGTCTCGATCCTTCGGGCCAATTCGAACTCGTTTCCATGCTCGTACAAAGAAACCCTGGTCGCCTTTCCCAAGGAACTGCGGGACCCAGATTCAACAACCGAGGCCGACGACAAGACGCTTCACGACGAGGAGGAACGCCGCCTGTTCTACGTCGCCATGACTCGCGCCCGCGACTCGCTGCACATTTACGCCAGGGAGGGCGCCGGCAAGATCAATAAGACTCCGGCCGGCTACATGCGCGATTTGATCGCCGACAAGACTCTCACTCGCTTCCTGACCGCGGTCCCAGCGCGCGGTTCCCAGACCAGCCTCGACATCTTCGCCGCGACCTCCTTGGCGTACCCGGCCGAGTCCCAAACGAACGTATGGTTCGAGCTCCCAGTGCTCGATGGATTGCAGACTCGCCTCAGCGCGTCGGCGGTGGATACCTACGAGCGCTGTGGATTGCAGTTCAAACTCGACCGCGACTGGCGCCTGTCGGCCCGACCCGCCGCCGCCATGCAGTACGGCGCCGCCATCCATCGCACCCTCAAAACCTATTTTGACTCCGTAAACCTCGGACGCCCCAAGACCGATGAGGAACTCATCGACCTCTTCCGTCTTGATCTGACTGAATCAAAAATTCAGGAAGCGTACCAGCACGAACTTTACGAGCAGCAGGGCATCGCTCAGTTGCGAGAGTTCCTCGCCTCTGCCCGAACTCTGCCGCCTCCGCAGGTTCTGCACACCGAGCAATCCTTCGAAATTCGCGTAGGTGCGACCACGGTCGTCGGCCGTATCGATCGCATCGACCGTCGCCCCGACGGTAGCGTGGCCATCGTCGACTACAAGACTGGCAAGGCGCGCGATCAGGAAAACGCCGACGAGAGCCTGCAGTTGTCCCTCTACGCCATCGCGGCTAAAGAGAAGTGGGGCTACACCGTCGGCGCGCTGATTTTTTACAACCTCGAGGAGAATGTCCCCGTCCTCACCACCCGCACCGAGGTGCAATTACTGGGCGCGCGTGCCCGCGTGGAAGATGCCGCGCAGGGGATTGCCGACGGTAAGTTCCCAGCGAAACCCGGGATCCACTGCAATTTCTGTGCGTATCGGAGTCTATGCCCTGAGAAGGAGAAACGGATTCCGCATCGCGTGGAGAGCGCCATCCTCCGGCCGAATTAACGGACACCTGGAAAGGATTTCTGTTCAAAAAACTTAGGGGACGCTCTTCAGCGTCCCCTTTTGACTTCGTACCGAACTTTCTTAGTGCTTCTTTTTCTTCTTTGCCTTTTTCTTGGTTGCCATTGTTCCTATTCTCCCTTCCATTGTTCATGGAAAATGTTGCAGTGGTCTTCTACTGCAACTAGTTGATGTATAGAGTTAATGAAAAATGAAGTCAAGAAAAAAATGATGATCGACCTTCGCAAGTTGCGACACCAAAGTCACGAAGAGAGAGTTTTCGGAAGCAAAAGTCAAGAAGTTTTTCGCAGACTGCATCGAACTGCTCTGAATTTTTCCTTCCTTAAACGCATCATTCCTCATGTTGAACTCACCAGCGACGACCTGAATCGCTCGGCATCGTTTCAGCGCGATCGCAGGTTGCGGTCACTCGGCAGCGACGCATTTTTCCGTCGGTGCATCTATAATGAAGGTCGCGAAATCTTCGTGGGAGCTTGATTCATGGCCTCTTTTGACGATGTTGTCATCATCTCCGGCTGCCGCACAGCCGTCGGAAAATTTCAAGGCAGCCTCTCCGATTTCAGTGCGCCGCAACTCGGCGCTATCGCCGTTCGCGAGGCCGTCAAGCGTGCCGGCATCGAACCCAATGAGATTGACGAGTGCATCATGGGTAACGTCGTGTCCGCCGGACTCGGTCAGAATCCAGCGCGCCAAGCCGCCATCTTCGGCGGACTCTCGCCTGCGACAGGTGCCATGACAATCAACAAGGTCTGCGGCTCAGGATTGAAATCCGTCGCTCTCGCGGCGCAAGCGGTGCAGACTGGGAACAGTTCGATTGTGGTCGCCGGCGGAATGGAATCCATGACCAACGCTCCCTATCTGCTGCCGCAAGCGCGCAAGGGATACCGTCTCGGCAACGCGCAGATCGTCGACTCCATGGTCCACGACGGCCTGTGGGACATTTACAACGACTACCACATGGGCATCACCGGCGAAAACGTCGCCGAGAAATACGGCATCGCCCGCGAAGAGCAGGATCAGTTCGCCTTGAACTCGCATCGCAAGGCGCTGTCCGCGATCAAAGAGTGCCGCTTCAAGTCGCAGATCGTTCCCGTCGAGATGCCCGCAAAGAAGAAGGGCGCGGCGCCCACGATTTTCGACAAAGACGAGAGCCCGCGCGAAGACACCACCATCGAAGTGCTGCGATCCTTGAAACCCGCTTTTAAGAAAGACGGCACCGTCACCGCCGGTAACGCGCCGGGGGTCAACGACGGCGCCGCTGCCCTGGTCGTTACCAGCGCGAAGCGCGCCAGTGAACTCGGTGCCAAACCTATGGTTCGCATCGTAGCCCAGGCGACCAGTGGCGTCGAACCCAAGTGGGTGATGATGGCTCCCGTGGGCGCCGTTCGCACCATTTGGGAGAAAACCGGCTGGAAGAACGAAGACGTCGATCTCTACGAACTCAACGAGGCCTTCTCTGTCCAGGCGCTGGGAGTTATGCGTGAATTGGGTCTGAACCCCGACAAGGTCAATGTGAACGGCGGGGCTGTCGCCATCGGCCACCCCATCGGCGCCAGCGGCGCACGAGTTCTAGTGACGCTGATCTACGAAATGATCCGGCGCGACGTAAAGCGTGGAATAGCCGCCCTCTGTCTAGGCGGAGGTAACGCCGTAGCTGTGGCAGTTGAGCGCTGAGCAGGCTGATGTAGCGACAGCTTCCTCGGGCTGTCCAAGACAGGGCGAAGCCCGGTGCCTGGCTCAACGGCTGGCCGGTAATAAACTGGGTATCGCACGAGCAGTCTCATGCGAAAGCATCTTGTCCTCGCCTTGTTCCTGACGTCATCTCTATTTGCCCAGAGTCGCTTCGACGGCACCTGGGAAATGAAGACGGACACGCTCCAGTTCTCGGGTCCGCCCGAAGACTATCTGTTCGCCAAGGGCAGGTATCGCTGCGAAAGCTGCGTCCCGAAGGTTGACGTGGAAACCGACGGAAGCGATCACAAGGTGACCGGGCATCCCTACGACACACTTGCGGTGCGAATTCTGGATGACCGTTCGATCAAGTTCACGATGAAGAAGGATGGCAAGACCACGTTCCAGTGCGTCGAAACGGTTTCCCCGGACGATCAAACGATGACGGAGGAGTTTACGAACACGATGGAAGCAGAGACCGTCACCGGAAAGGCTGAGTTCACCAGAACAGGCAAGGGCCCGCCCGGTTCGCACGCACTATCCGGACAATGGCGGATGGATACAGTCAAGAATGCGACACGGGCCGGCACTCTGACTACCTATCAGAGCACCGCCGGTGGAATGAAAATCTCCGGCGGCAGCCAGAGTTACGAAACTAAACTCGACGGAAGGGACTATCCGGTGAACGGAGACGATCACGCCACCGTCTCATTAAGCCTCATCGATGAGTACACCTTGGAGGAAACCGAGAAACATGACGGAAAGATTACGTCGGTTGGCCGGAAGACCGTTTCCAAGGACGGCAAGTCAATGAGAGTTGAGGTGGTAGATAGGCAACGCGGCGGGACCATGACTTATACGGCAGAGAAGCTTCCCTAAGGCTTCACGTACTCAGTTTGGAGAACAGGAAACAGTTCTCGCTTAACCCGCCGGCGACACTGGCAGCGTCACTGTGAACACCGCTCCTCCGTCGGGGGCATTGGCTGCTTCCACGCTGCCATTGTGCTCCTTTAATACGGATTTACAAATGCTCAGCCCCAATCCGGTACCGCGCCCGGGTCGCTTCGTCGTATAGAAGGGATCGAAGATACTGGGCAGATTCTCCTTCGGAATTCCAGGCCCGTCGTCGTGGAAGCTGACCCAGACCGAACCGTCTCCTCTGCCCAACCGAATCCTCAGCGTCCCTTTATCCCGCACATCGCGGATCGCGTGCTCTGCGTTCAAAATCAAATTCAAGAAGACTTGCATTAACTGGTGTGGATCGCCCAGCGCATAGGGGATCCCAGGCTCTTTCAGAAAGTCCACCGTGATGTTGTTCTTGCGCAGCGAATACGCGTGCAGGTTCAAGGTCCGCTCCACGACCTCGACCAGACTGATCCTGCTCTTCCCGGGCGCGGGCGGGCGCGCGAAATAAGTCAGGTTTTGCACGATCTCAGCGGCCCGTCGAGCCTGTTGCTGCAGCATGGCAAGCTGCTTCCGCGAGGTCTCGTTCGTCTCGGTGTCCTGCAGCAGTTCGCTCACACCCATGATGCTGGTTAAAGGGTTGTTGAGTTCGTGGGCAACGCCCCCGATCATCGCGCCCATTGCGGCCAGACGCTCGCTCTGCGCGATCTGCTGTTCCAGTTTGCGTTCGACGGTAATATCGCGCACCGAAATAATGACGCCACTGATCTTCCCGTCCGCATCTACCAGTTGGCTGCCCGCGGCGCGCATTGTCCGCCAGCTTCCATCCCGGTGCCGCGCCCCATATTCCGCGGACGCGAACGCCTGCTTGCCGGAAACCACAGTGTGGTAAAGGGCAGCCATCTCTGGCGAATGATCCTCCATGTCGGAGATTTTTTTCCCCAGCATGTCTTTCGGCTCGTAGCCCAGAAGATCGCGAGCCCGCGAACTGACAAACGTGTAGCGCTCCTCAAGATCCACTACGAGAATCAGGTCCGGGAAACTTTCCAGCAGCCGGCTGCGGAATTCCTCCTGCTGCGCCAGTTGCCGCTCCATCCTCCGTTTTTCGGTGATTTCTACCAGCGTTCCCTGGTAGCGGATGATGTTTCCGGAAGTATCCCAAACGGCTCGCGAAGAATCCAGAAAGATCGCCGCCGTTCCATCCTTGCGCCGCAGTCTAATCTCGCGCGTGCGCACGCCTCCTCGATCGTCAACCGCCCGTCCCAGCACCGGTTGACCCGGATCAAAATTTAGTGCCGCCGGCTCCGCTGCAAGCAGGTCCCTCTTTTCCACGTACCCCAACATGCTTACCAGCGCCGGATTCGCGTCCAGCAAACGCCCTTCAGGAGTGCTGAAATAAACTCCCTCCTGCAACGTCTCGAACAATTCGGTGAAGCGCAGTTCCTTCTCGCGCTGCTCGGTTACGTCGCGCCCCAGCATGCTCGCGCCTACAATCTCATCACCTTTGACGATTCCGTTCAGCACACACTCAAAAAAAAGCGGGCGCGAACTGTTTTTCAGCCTTATCTGCACGGTCCCGGCCCAACGCTTCTGTTCCAAAAAGCGTCCCAATCCTCGTTCCACGTCGGCTTGCATTGGTTCGTCGACGAAATCGTAGATCTTGCGGCCTACCAGTTCTGAATAGGCCGCTCCGGTGATCTCAGTGATGCGCTTGTTGACCGTCCGCATCGTGCCGTCGAGCGATACCGCGCACGCCGGGTCGTCAAAGGAGTCGATCAACTCCTTAAAGTTGCGCTGCGAACGCAGAATCACCTGGCTCAGTTGGTCGAGTTGCTCTTCCGAAGGCGCCGCCCCCACGTGCTCCTGCAACCCGTGCAGCAGCCCTTTAAGTTCGCTGACTTCGCGCCGTCGCCCGTAGGCGTACACCGCGAACAGGACCGAGAGAGCGAGAATTCCAATTGGAAGAGCCCGAAGTTGATACGGGATATTCTCCAGTCGCTCCCACAGCAGTCCTGCCAGCGCCACGGCCAGCAAGACCAAGAATCCCAGCGCCCATCGCCACAATTGAGATTCTTCCCGTTCCAGATTTCCGGGTGGACGAGGGGTACGCGACGCGTTAGGGGGATCCAAACTCATGAGGGAATTGCCGATCTTAGCTGAAAACCATCCTACATTCTATACGCGCCGGGCGAACGATCATTTGTTGGACATCTTGGTACGCGCGGTGCCGCGTAGCCGCCTATGTGGCCTGACAGTCGAACAGCGCGAAGCCTGTCCAGCGACGAGGCCAGCGAGGAAACTTACTCGTCCGGTTCGGGTGCTGGCGTTGACGATTCGGAGGGCTTCGATTGATTTGCAACGATTGCCTGCCAGTTGAGGATGGCGTTCCACAACAGACGCTGATCGCCGCGGTTCAAATCGCGGTGCATCGGATTGAAGTTAAAACAAACGACGTGCCCTTTGCCTACGGGCATGTCCAAAATTGCAGGCCGGCCGATCAGATTCTCCTCTCCCCACGCCTGCCCACTCTCGACGAACGGTTTCCCCTCACTATCGCCCCATTCCATCACCATCCCGCTGCGATCTTCGGGACCATCCAGGCAAGTCGTGCAATAGGCCATGCGCAGCCAACGGCGCGGCACGTTATACAGAGGGAAATTCTGCCGGAACACATAAGTGTGCGCGGGATAGCCGTAGGCGATGGGATGATCCGGGCGATCGAACGTAACCCTGACGTGCGCTCCAGGCGTCCGGGTTGCCGCCTGCTGCGAAGCCGCGGACGAGGCGCCTCCGCCTCCCGCCGTGCTGCGGGGGACGCCACCGGAAGACCGGCGGACAAAGCGCACGAGACCGGCCTCCAGCGGCAGCATGCTTCCGCTGCCGAGCGTTACCATTAGGCCTCCGTCGTCGACGAAGTGCTGAATTTGCGCGAGTCCTTCATAACCAATTCCTCCCGTGATGTCGTCCGATTCAGCGGGAGTGCCGAAGCTCGGCGTCTGCGCGGTCTTTTTGAAAGGCATCGGCGACCAGGTCTTCGGCAGACCTTCAATCTGCTCCGCCAGTTCCAGGTCAACGTGACCATACAGCAAGACGTCGATCCGCGCGCGAAGGTTCCCAGCGCGAATGTCTTCGTCGCGCAAATACGTATAAGGAACTTTGCGCTGATCCAGCGAGTATCGGATCCATCCAATCGAATCGGTGTCCGCCCACGGTACCCACACCCCAAGACGCGGCGTTTTTGCCTTGTGCCGCGGCACCTCGGGCGCCGTCGAAACCTCCGCAAAGTCCAATCCTAATTCCGCCGCAACAGATGCAATGGCCTCGCGCAATCCAGCTTGCGCGAGAATAATCCACGATCCCACCGGAAATTTCGAGCCGTCTTGCAGGAAATCATGTTCGGCAATTTGAATCTCGAAGTTCGACAGACGATACCGTGCGGCCAGAAACGACTCTTGCCCGGTATCCTTCAACAAATAAATGGAACCGCTTCCGGTGACACGTCCCGCGAGCGTGCGGCACATCGGTAAGGCGGTTCAGTGCAACCTCGCGGATGGACACATCGGCGGTAGGGATCGCCTGCAAATGATAATTGGCTGGAAGCTCCCACGAGACGTCATCGTAGGGCGGGTCTCCATCCTTCGGGTAGTGCTGCGGCATGAGCAAATCAACGGCATAATTGCGGTACGGCTGATCGAGGCGCACCACGTACGTTCCAGCCGGAAAGCTTCCTTCCTTGAGCTGAATTGCGCCCTGCGTCCTGGCAACTTCGATGTGTTGGCCCATCAGGCGTCCGACCATTTGTGCTGCGCGGGCAGGGTCGCCTTGATCTTCCGGAATCAAAAACGCAAACGGCGGTTGCGTCAGTCCCTTCTGCCACGAGTCCCATCCTTTTCTGTAGAAGTTGTGCAGCATTTCCTGGGACTGGCTCGCCGTTTCGTCCAACGCCGCCAAAGCTCCGGTTTCCTGGTAGTTGAGATTGTCGCGAGCTGACCATGTGACCTCACGCGGCGCAGGCAGCGGCCGGTACCACTCCATCGTTGCGGCAGATGGCGAAATTGCGCGCTTCTCGGTCTCGGCGCTGCCATTGCCGAAAGTCTCGTAGCCACGTCCGATGCTGTTGTGATTCATGGCCACGGAATCGAGGTACAGATGGGCAAATGCCTCCCCAAAATTCCAAGTCGAGACGCCTGGCATCGCCATCGCGGTCATCGTCTCTACTTCGTGGAAACTGAGCGCCAGAAATTCGCTATAGGTGATGGGATCAATGTTCGGGTTATAAGGACCGGTGCCGTTCCAGGTCATCATCAACGGCGAGCCTTCGTGCAAATCGTGCACCACCGTCGGATGCCACTCATGAAACATGCGGTGCACGGCTTTGGTGGTCTCGTGCGTCTGTTGGTGGGTATCACGGTTGATGTCCACGAAGGTGTACTTCGACCAATACGGCGGCGACTGTCGCGGCAGAATGTTGCGGTCCGTTTTGCGCTTGAGATACCGGTAGAACCAGTCCACCATCTTGTCCCGCCCGTCGGGATTGGAAATGGGATTGATCAGCACCACTACTTTTTCCCGGATGCGCCGGATCATCGGCTGCTCCGAAACCGCCAGGCGATATGCCAGTTCGAGCATGGCTTCTGTTGAACCCGTCTCATCAGAATGCAAGCCAGCGTTGAAGTAATAAATCGGGCGGGAAGTCGCGATGAGTTTTTCGGCGGACGCCTCGTCGGTGCGTCGCGGGTCCGCCAAGGCCGCAGTGGCAGCTTTCAAGCGATCGAGATCGCGGATGCCGGCTTCATCCGCGATCGCGAGCATGACAATTTCGCGCTCTTCTTCGCTATGCCCGATCGTGAACACGCGCACTCGGGGACTCGCCGCCGCCAATGCTCGAGCATAGGCATAGCTTTTTTCCGTACCCAGCAATTCTCCCGGAGCCCCCATGATTCGTCCCAAAAACTTCTCTGGAGACGGCACAGTGTCGGATTTCGGAATATACGAGACCCAAGGCGAGACAAAATGTGGATCGGTTGTGGCCGCAGCAATGGCTTCCACCGACCCTGGTTCGAGGATATCAGGGCTTTGTGCACACGCGTTGACGCTCAAGCAGGCAAGCAACGACGATACCCACACTAGCGCGAGTCGAAACACGATCCCTCCAGAATTGACGCGAAAGTTTAGCATGCAATTCGGCCGGGCGTTGGGTAGAGCGACTTGGGGCCTGAACCCGTTTTCCACGGCTACGAAGTGACATCCATCACAGCCAGCTCCTTGTGGCTTCCGCAACGACCGCACCCGCGATTGCCAGTGCACCACTCCGATGATTCAGCGCTATGTTTCGAAAATTTCCGGACCGCTGATGGATCGTATCGACATCCACATCGACGTCCCCACCGTAAACTACAAAGAGATGCGCTCCACCCACGAGCCGGAGAATTCAGCCACGATTCGCGAACGCGTCATCCGCGCCCGCCAGAAGCAGTTGGCGCGTTTCTCGACCTCCCGCGAAAAACTCTACTGCAACGCCCAAATGTCCTCCCGACACATCCGCACCTTCTGCGAACTTTCCGCCGACTGCGCAGCGCTTGCTCGAACGCGCCATGACCCAGCAAGGCCTGAGCGCCCGCGCCCACGACCGCATTCTGAAAGCCGCCCGCACCGTCGCCGATCTCGAGGACTCTGCAAACCTGGAACCCAAACACATCGCCGAGGCCATCCAATAGCGAAGCCTCGACCGCACGTATTGGGCGTAACGCGGATTGTCTTCCAACCCAAGCTGTGGGGAATCACAATGTGGGGCCAGCCGCCCTCGGCTGTCCGTCGAGCGCAGCTCGACCCTTGCTATCAACAAAAATGCCCTTCCGTTCGGAACCGAGCGGAAGGGCATCACTTGATTGGCAGTTCTCCCCGGAGGAATCCCGCTACTGCTTGTCGTACACCGAGCTGCTTTTGAACTTTTTACCCTGCGGATCGGTTCCACTCGATGTGGCCGTGCGGGTCTTGCCATTCGCCGAGACCACAACTCGGCCGCTGACCGTAACCTTTTCGCCTTTCTTGATAGTGAACGTCAAGGTGTGATCATCAATCTCCTTGTACGACCGCGTATCCGAATTTGGATCGCCGGTAACGGGATAGTCTTCGCCGTCAAGCTTCCCCGTCCATTCATTATGCGCGGGCTTCCCGGCGGTGTCAGTGCCATCGATCGTGACTTTTATACTGTCACCCGCGGCCTCAAAGGCAATTGTGCTGTTCTTCGGCATCCCCGCAGCGATCTTCGACTTGGCCTCATTCAGCTTCCAGGTTCCCCTCTGTGCGTCGCTGGCGAAACATACTGCCCCTGCTACCAAGCACAGAGCAAGAGTCAATACGCTTGTTTTTACTTTCATGTTGCCTCCATAGCAAAAAGTGTGGGACTGGTTCATCGCGCGAATTCTAGGGTGTCGCACGGAGCATTCTGCAACTCGCTAGAGCGGAGGATAAAAGATGGGCGCCCTTGAGGAGGCGGCCGCCCGACTCGAGCGTCATGAGTTACTCACATTTTTCTTGGCGTCGCCCCAAAGGCAACTGCAGTGTATTTCGAGTCATGCGTGTAAATGGGAATGTCATTTCAACAATTAAACCGGTAGGTTGTTGAAGATTCCGATGTACCATGTACGAACTGACCGTGTTCGCACTGACCGTTTGCTTCAGTAGGAGGTAATTCTGATGTTCCTTCGTTCTGTTGCCCTCGCATTGGTTGCTATGTGCCCGCTTCTTGTCTCTCAAACTGCCCCTCAACCCGGGCAGACCGCGCCTCAACCCGGCCAACCAGCTCCCGACTTCACTCTTCCCGACTCCACTGGCTCGCTTATCAAATTATCCGCTCACAAAGGGAAAGTAGTCCTGCTCGACTTCTGGGCTACTTGGTGCACTGGCTGCAAAGTTGAGATTCCTTGGTATGTGGAGTTCCAAAATAAATACCGGAGCGACGGATTGACAGCCATCGGCGTTTCGATGGATGACGACGGCTGGAAATCAGTGAAGCCATTCCTAGAAGAGCACAAGCTGAATTATCCAGTTGTGATTGCCAGCCAAGACCTAGCCAACCGATACGGCGGACTGCCTTCTCTCCCTGTGACCTTGCTCATTGACCGCAACGGGAATATTTCGGAGTCACACGCAGGCATGGTAGACAAGGACGCCTTCGAAAATAAGATCAAGGCGCTCCTTCACGAAAGCGCTGCGAAGTAAAATCGAGGCCAGCGATCCGGCAACTACACTCCAAAACCCCAGTCGATGAGTTTCATGGGGATTTTGCAACAGTGACATCTTCCGGCGTGTGCTGTCGCGCTCAAGGAGTCCATAAATGAGACCCTTCGCTCGCTCCCTTTCTGTATTGCTACTCCTCGCGGCCAGCGTGTTGCGGGCTGATATGCAATTGGTCAAAATGCCTAGCGAGATAGGGGTTTCCTGTCGCAAGCACAAGCCTTTTTCGGCCATCGCTAAAACGACACTTGCGAGAATTTTCCCGAGCGGAACTCAGCGCACCGTGGACAGAAGATCCAGCGCAGCCGGTTTATTACGTCAACATTCTTGACCCCAAGAAAATGGAAAACATCCAGCTCGACCCTCAAAAGCACGTGGCAACCACCCGTGTCGTGGATCGGAGATACGCCTGGACTATGTTCCGTACGACGGGACATCGACTTACCGCAAAGCCGGGAGTTACGGTTCACACTGAGCTCTTAGGAGATCAGCAGATCAACGGCCTGAAGTGCTGGGGGCGGCGTACGACTTATCTTTTCTCACCTGGCACTTTTCAAGGGAATCAGCAAGCGGTCACGCGCACCTTGGAAGTTTGGTATGCCAAGGATCTCGGGTCTGATGTCCGCATTGTGGCTCACGATCCTGACCCGAAAGCTGGCGACCAACAAACTGACCTAATCGGCATAGGATATGGCGAGCCTGATCCGTCGATCTTCGTCCCACCTGCCGAATATTCCATTCAAGTAGCGCATCAATAAGAGGCTCCGGGCGTCGCTACGAGCTGGTTTGTTCTACCGTTTTTCCTCCAGCTGTCACGACTGCAAGATCCTCAATTAATGTGACCCGGCGTGGGTGTTGAAAACTCCTTCGCCCGAAGTTCGCAAAAATAAAATTGCTCTACCCTCGCAGGGAAAAAATGTTGTTGACATGCCCTCTTATAGATCAGGCCGTCTTGACCTCCCGACGCCATCGTCGATGCCGTGGCAATTTCATTGCCTGCAAAGGCTGGATTGGCACCATGGCACGGCCCACACGGGGTATGCTGGATCAGCTAAGGATTTGCTTATAGGTTGGCTTGGAGGGGACGTGTCGAAATTTGACAGAGGTTTTTCGAGTAGCGTGCTGCGGGTCGGGGCTTTCCTACTAACGGTCGCGACCTTTCTCGTCGCGGGGCAGGCGCCCTCTGCATCCGGTTTCGCAACTCGCCAGCGGATTTCGCGCGCGGCAGATACTGTCCTGACGACAGGTCTGCAGGCGAAAATCCCGCCTCATGTGTCTGACATGCTGGGCATTTCTAGCGATCAAAAGGAATATGAGGTTTCCCAGCAGTTCGAGCGAAACGGGAAGCTGGTGAGGGGACTCGACGTTTCTCGTGCGGACAAGAGCAAAATCGTGCTTTTTGTTGTGGACGAAGCCACGAACGAACAAACCTTCTATCTGACATCGGGTCGGGGCACGCTTCGGAGAGTGTTGGCGGTCCGTGAGGGCACCGGGCACATTCTGCCGGTGACGGCCAAAGAAAAGGCGGCGTTCGAGAAGGAACTTCAATTTTGGCTGGACCGGATAGTTCCGAGCAAGACGTCGAAATGAGGGGACGACGTTACCGCCGTTCCTAAACTCCCTTCGTTTTCAGCAACACATCCAGATCCTCCGGATGGAGTGCCCGCACCATCGCATCCTCCCGCCCCAGGTCTTTCTGAATTACCAGCTGGGCCAGCGACTCCTCCAGCGTGAACGATCCTTGCTTGCGGGTGATGGTGATCTCCTGCTGCAAGTGCTGCAGCGCGTTCTTGCGGATATGCTGCCGTCCCCCGTACCCGACGATCAGCAGTTCCGCGGCCGGCACGCGCCCTCCGTTCCGCCGCGGAATCAGAGTCTGGGTCAGGATGGCGGCCAACGCCATCGCCATCTCCGCCCGAATCGAGTGTTGCCGCTCCTGCGGGAACGAGTCGGCAATGCGCGAGACCGTCGAAGCCGCGTCGGTCGTGTGCAGCGTGGTGAACACCAGGTGTCCGGTTTCTGCCGCTGACAATGCAATTCTCGCCGTCTCCGGATCCCGCATCTCGCCGACGACGATCACATCCGGCGCTTGCCGCATGGCCGCCCGCAGCGCGGTAGGGAAGTCCGGAGCATCAATCCCGATTTCCACCTGCTCAATGACACTGAGGTTGTGAGCGTGCTCGTATTCGATCGGGTCTTCAATCGTCACAATGTGGCGTGCCTCCCCCTGGTTGATCTCGTTCACCAATGCAGCCAGGGTCGTAGTCTTTCCCGAGCCGGTCGCTCCGCCGATAATCACCAGCCCGCGCTGCAGCCTGGCCAGCGCCCCAACGCCCGCCGGTAAACGTAGCTCTTCAAGCCCCGGCACCTTCGACGGCAATGCTCGGACCGCCGCCGCCGCCCATCCTCGCTCACGATGCAGATTAATCCGGAACCGCCCTAAGCTTTCGATTCGATAGGAGGAATCCGCGATGTGGTTTTGCTGATACGCCTCGCGGGCATGGGGCGGGAGCGCGGGTAGCACCGCAGCCTCGATCTCATCCCCGGTCAGTGGGCTGTCGCCGATAGCGAGCAGGCCTCCCTCTACGCGTACGAATGCAGCCGCCCCCGGAACCAGCAACAAGTCACTGCCGTTTCGTGAGACCAACTGTTCCAGCCACGAATTGAGCTGAGCAAAATCCTGCGTTCGGTTTTCCGCGTGAATCACTTGCGCGCGCGCCGGATTTCCTTCTCCTGGCATCGTTCTACTTTAGATGCAAGCAAGGCATTTGTGGAGTTTTCTCAATCCTCAACCAGCAAGAGTCTTACCGTCGAGTTCGCAGAGAAAAGACGGCAAAGAACGCTGAGCAAGTCTTCAAGTTTGCCTTTCTGAGCGAACTCGGCGGTTAAAAGCTTTCTTTTGTTCGACGAACCGGGACTGCAAACAACCCCTTGACCGCTGCACGCCCGAAGGGTAGCCTCCCGGAGACGTCAGCCATTCAACGTCCAGGAGGCTCCGCATGCTCTCCGCTCTCTGGCTCCCGATCGTGCTCTCCGCGGTCATCGTATTCGTGGCCAGTTCCATCATGCACATGGTGCTGCCTTACCACAAAAGCGATTACCAAAAGCTACCCGACGAAGACAAAGTTCTGCCCGTCCTGCGCTCCGCCGGTCTCAAGCGCGGCCTTTATGTCTTTCCGTTCACCACTCATAAAGATATGAAGTCGCCGGCCATGATCGAAAAGTACAATCAGGGCCCCGTCGGAATGATGACCATATTCCCCAGCGGCCCGCCCGCCATGCCGAAATTTCTGGGCCTTTGGTTCGCCTATTGCCTCGTGATCGGCGTCGTCGTCGCTCATCTGGCCTCTCACACGGTCTACCCGTACCCGACTTATCGACACGTGTTTCGTGTGGTCGGGGAATCCGCGTTCCTCGCCTATGGCCTAGGAAATCTCAGCAACAGCATTTGGAAGGGACAGACCTGGAGCGTCACGATCAAAGAAGTGATCGACGGACTGATCTACGCCCTGCTGACGGCAGGAACATTCGGCTGGCTGTGGCCGCGCTGACACGGCCACGCTGCTTCCGCCGCTAATTCTGCCGAAGCGCGGGCATGGGTATCGGAATATTCAGCGCCGTCGCTCCCGCCCCCACCCCTGCCTGACAGGTATCAGGAGGGAAGGTGCAAACCGTCCCATTGCCCTGGCATCCTCCGCCCCAGAACATATATCCCAGCATGCCCGAGGTGGTACCCGCTCCCGCCGGAGCGATTGTCTCCACGAAGTTTGCCGCCACTTCCTGATCTGAGATCGGATAGTTATTGCAGTTGGGAATGATGCTGTTTCCCACCACCCAAACACTGCCCGCCAGCTTCGCTGGGGCCAAGGATGGCACCGATCCCGAAAGCCCGTCGATGTGTTGTTGCCAGTAACCTTCCGATGTCGAGATCGCGGTCTTCTGCGAACTGACCATGGCATTGGCATAATCCAAGACGGGCCCCGAGGTCTTCAGCCAGTTCGTAGTTGCATAATTCGCCAGCGCAGTCAGGTAGGCATCGCCATCCCCCAATCCACAGTTAGCCGCGCCGCCTGATTGGCGCCTGTCGGATCATAGGGAATAACGGATCGAAAAGCCGTGACGAAGTTCTGCAGACCCGTCAGGTTGGGATTGCTACTTTTTTCGTAATCAATCTCGATCCCAACACTGAATTGCTTAGCCGCATTCGCCGCATTGATTCCCAACTGCGTGGGATTGCTGCCCAGCGCCTTATCCCAATCCTTGGTGTAGCTGACGCCGCCCACCGAGAACATGACCCGCACGCCCTTGCTCTCGAAGTAATTCACCACCGCAGCAGTCATGCCGTTGGGAATCCCTTTGGTGTCGGTGGAATCCGTCGTCAGGTTCATCAGCTTGAGTGGGTTCACGAAGCTCAAAACCACCAGATTCACCGACGGCCAGCCGTTGCCGCGATCGATGATCCAATGATTCTGCGTGTCGAAGGTGGTCATGTTCGGCGCCGCTGCCCAGCTGCAGGCGTCGGAAGAACAATGCCAGAGGCCATAAACCTGAATTTGGGTTTGTGCGTTCGCCAGTGGAATCAGCCCGAGCATTTCCGGAAGCACCAGGCTCGTCATGCCGAGATACAGCAGCACTGCGCATTTTCGCGTCATAAGTGTCTCCTTTGATGTTCACGGTGGCGCAATGAAAACGAGGTGAGACAGAATTTGGATGGAGGTGAAATTCCTGGGCAGGTCTTTATGAAACCCCCTAGTGAACGGTTTTAATAAATGGGATGAATAGTGATACTGCCCGGGAGTTCTGTCAATAGGGAAAACCACTAATCCAGATGGGGTGAGGTCGAAGTTTTTCGGCTGGCCCAGCAAGCGCGCAATCTCGAAGACTCGCGCAGACGTTCGCCGGCGATGGCTGCTAAGGAGCCGGTTTTCTTTAGTTCTCTTCCCGCGGGCGCATATGTCCGCCGCGCAAATAGCGGTTGTGCCAGCCCAGCGATTCCGTCAGCAGGTGCGGCGTATGTTTCCCAAACGACAGCCGTTCCGCGCGTGCCAGATAGTCCAGCAGCAGAGACTTGTAATCCGCACTCGAGCATTTCTCGATTATGAGCTTCGCCCGCTGCCGCGGCGAGAGTCCACGCAGGTCGGCCAAGCCCTGCTCGGTCACAATAACCTGTACATCGTGCTCCGTATGGTCCACATGCGACACCATAGGAACGATCGTTGAGATCGTCCCCTTCTGCGCCATCGACGGAGCCATAAAGATCGATAAGTATCCATTGCGCGCAAAATCTCCCGAGCCGCCAATGCCATTCTGAATCCGCGAACCCATCACGTGCGTGGAGTTGACATTGCCGTATATGTCGGCCTCGATCATCCCGTTCATCGCGATCACGCCCAGCCGCCGGATGATTTCTGGATGGTTGGAAATCTCCTGCGGCCGCAGCACAATCCGCTCCCGATAGCTGGCCATGTCCGCATTCACTTCCTTGAGCATCTCCGGGCTCAACGAGAACGCTGTCGCCGATGCCGACGTAACCTTTCCCGACTTCAGCAAGCGAATCATTCCGTCCTGAATCACTTCGGTGTAGGAAGTCAGGCCCTCAAATGGCCCTTCCTCCAGTCCAAACAAAACTGCATTGGCGATATTGCCCACGCCCGATTGCAGGGGCAACAGATTCGCCGGCATGCGTCCCTTCTGGACCTCCCAGCTCAGAAATTCCAAAATATGTCCCGCGATGCGTTTCGACGCCACATCCGGTGCTTTGAACGCGCTGTTGCGGTCGGGAGAATCCGTCAGCACGATCGCCGCAACTTTCTCGGCGGGAAGTTCCAGGTACGGTGTGCCAATCCGCTGCCCCGTTCGCACCAGTGGAATCGGTCCGCGATTCGGCGGCGCCTGCAGACCGTAATAAATATCATGCATGCCCTCGAGCGCGGTCGGCTGCCACGAGTTAACCTCAAGAATGACTCGCTCCGCCTGATCGATCCACGTCTTGTTATTGCCGATCGAAGAGCTGGGTATCAGCCGTCCATCTTCCAGCACCGCCGTTACTTCGATCAGCGCCACATCCATTTTGCCGAGGAATCCATACTCCACGAACTGCGCAACATGGCTTAGGTGAATGTCCATGTAGTCCATTTCGCCCGCATTGATCCGCTTGCGAGTCTCCGGATCGGACTGGTAGGGAAGCCGCAGATTAATGCCCCCCGCCATGGCAAGCGCCCCGTCCAGTTCCGGGCCAGTGGAAGCGCCAGTAAACACGCTGACCTGAAACTTCTGTCCCCGGAAATGAGCATCCGCGATGCGGTGCGCCAGTTCAATCGGCACCACCTTCGGATATCCCGACCCGGTAAACCCGCTCATGCCAATCTGGTCGCCGGAGCGAATTAAGGCCGCCGCTTCGCCGGCGCTCATGATTTTCCGCTCCAGGCTGGGGTTCAAAACACGCGTGCTGGTTGGGGCTGCAATCGACATGGAGAGCCTCTCCTGTTCAAAGTGGGTACAGCCGCCCTCGGCTGTCCAGCACCTAAACGTATCCACGCCCATCTCGCCGGTCTGTGATTTCAATCACAGTCAAGTGTGGCGGCTGAACATGGTTTCCAAAAGGGATCTTTCACTCATAACGCAGCGCTTCCATGGGATCGATCTTAGCTGCGCGCCGAGCGGGAATGTAGCAGGCGACCAGCGCCACGAGGATAAGCAGCAACGCGACCGCTGCAAACGTGAAAGGATCGTTCGGACTCAGTCCAAATAGCAAAAACTGCAGGGTGCGGGTCAGGACGACCGCGCCGCCAATTCCAATCGCTACGCCGACCAACGCGGTAATTAGTCCCTGCCGCAGCACTAGCCGAAGGACATTCTCCGGGCTGGCTCCTAGAGCAATCCGTGTGCCCAGTTCTGCCGTGCGCCGTGCCACCGAGTAAGCCATCACGCCATACAATCCGGCGATGGCCAATACCAACGCCGTCCCGGCAAATGCCGCCAGCAACATCAAATTGAATTTCCTGGACTTCAGAGCGAGCGCGGATACCTCGCGTAACTCGCGGAACTGGGGCGGGTCATTCGGATCGAGCGAACGTACAATCCCCCGCGCCGCTGAAATCACAGCCGAGGGATCGGTCGCGACCCTGAGCACAGCGGTAAAATCATTGGTGTCTTTGGGGCGTTGCCGGTAGTTCACATACACCATTGGGCCAGATGGCTTTTCCAAATTATCTTCCCGCACATCTCCTACGACGCCGACAATGGTCAGCGGACGAAGGTCGCCATCCATATTGCCGAATTCGATTGTCCGGCCAATGGGATCCTGATTCGGCCACTTTTCACGCGCCAGAGACTGGCTCACCAATGCAACGTGCGGCGCATCCATGACGTCGCTATCGTTGAATAACCGGCCTCTTAACAGCGGGATTCCCAGAACCTGAAAGTATCCTTCGCTCGCCGGACAATATTCTGCATGACCGGTGCGTGCGACATCGTGGAACCAGAGTTCCAATTCATCCATCGAGTGCGGTGCTTGCTCCCCTGGCGCCATCATGACGTACGTTCCATCTGGCGTCCCAGTGAGAGGCAAGCTCCCAGTGCCACCCACTTCCAGGACGCCGGGAATCTGACGCAATTGCCCCAGAAGATCGTTGAGGAACTGTACCCGCGTGTTCCTTTCCTTCTCGCTCGGGTTGGACAGCGGGAGATCCATGGTCATCACGTGTTCGCTGCGAAAGCCGGGATCAATATCAAGCACGTGCAGCAAGCTGCGTCCCAGCAATCCAGCGCCGGTCAGCAGGACCAGCGTGATCGCCCACTGTCCCGCGATGATCGCGCGCCCTATCCGCTGGGTTCGCCGGGAGCCGGTCTGCGAACGACCCTGCTCCCCCAGCGCTTTCTGCACATCCCCGGCGGTCGCCCGCAACACACTAAAAAGTCCGAGACCGGCGGCGACTGCGAGCGAAACTCCGAAAGCAAAAAGCAAAACCGGCAGCTGGACGGTGGTGTCTTCGAGGACTGGCAGTTCAGGCGGAGCGAAGTGAATGAGCGCGATCAGTCCCCAGCGCGCCACCATCACGCCAATCACACCCCCGGTGAGCGACAGCACAACCGACTCAGTCAGAAACTGCCGCGCGAGGCGTCCCCGTCCGGCTCCGATGGCGGCGCGAATCGCCAATTCTTTTTCTCTCGACGAGGCCTGGGCCAGCAGAAGGTTCGCGACATTCGCGCATGCAATTAACAGCAGAAAACCAACCGCTCCCAGCAGAATCCACAATCCCGCTCGAATATTTCCCGTCAATGCGTCTTGCAACCGAGAAACGTCGACATCGACCATATCCACGTCCTGGCCGAACTGCTGCTTGATCTGCCGGGCGATCACAACCAGCTCGGAGTGTGCCTGATCCGGCTCGATATCATCTCGCAGCCGGCCGAGCACGCGCCAGTTGTGCGCATTGCGACTGGGCAGCCGCTCCCAGAGTTCGCGTGGCACCCATATCTCTGCCTCCTCGGGAAATCGGAATCCAGCAGGCAGAACTCCTATCACCGACACCGCCTGGCTCAGAATGCTGAGTCTGATCGCAGAAAGATTAGTCGCGCTGCCCAGATGCTGCCTCCAGTATCCGTAACTGACCAACGCGACCGGAGCAGCCCCGAAGCGATGATTCTCCGGCAAAAAGGCACGACCCAAGACCGGGCGAACCCGCATCAGCGGAAAGAAGTCCTGGGAGACAGAGGCAACCATTGTCCGCGTCGGTTCCGCCGCTCCCGAGACCGACATGACCCCCGCTCCAAACTCTGCCAACCCTTGCAAGGAGTGGCTCTCGGACCGCAAGTCCTCAAAGTTGGGATCGGTAAAATTCATGCGATACCCGCGGTCGTCTACTTCGCGAAGCTGGACAATCTGGTTTGGCTGATCGTAAGGCAGCGGTCGAAGCAGGACCCCGTAAACGACGCCGAAGATAGCCGTCGTCGCGCCGATACCTAGGGCCAGCGTGAATACGGTAACGAACGTGAATCCCGGATTCTTCCGCAACATTCGCACTGCGTACCGCAAGTCGTGAATCACCGTCTCCATGAGCCTAACCTCCTGTAGTCGGTCGGTGTCGTCCCTGAGCGCAGTTGTTTTTCGGACGGCCCGAAAGATCTCGCGCACAAGCCTTCATCCGCTCAGGCCTTCATAGCAGATCCCGTACCAGACTCGTTAACCCTACCCCATTGAAGAGCAAAGGAAAATCATCCTCACTTCGTTAGAAATTCGTCCATCGACGGACTGCGCTGCCCGAAATCGGACATCGCTTGAACCGCTCCGAAGGCGGCCGGCGCTTTCGTCAGCCCCAAAAGGACAGTAATTAATCCCCGTAAATATCTGATCCTAATAGAGAAATCCACTCCGACTCTTCGTTGGGGGTTGGCAAGCATGCTCCTTGACAAATAAAGACTTGACCTCTTCCTCCCTTGCGTCTACAGTAACGAGTTCCCGGGACACAGGAATCTGCTGGGCCGTTTTTGAGTCGTTTGCGCATAGGAACCGGGCCCAAAAATCGAGCATCTTGAGTGTCCTGTCGCGCATCTATTCAACAAGTGAGTTTTGCGCTAACTCCTTTACAACTTAATAGGAATCAGTGACTTATCGCGGCACTCTGGGGTTCCGGTCACCCTCCTTAATAAAGGACAAATGCGGAAGGCCACAATCATAAAGTAAGGAGATAGAAAGCACATGCGCTCTGATCGTGTGTTTGATGCTTTACAGACTCTTCGGAATCGGTATATGCTTTGTCAGCTAGCCTCCAAGGCCACGCGTAAGTTCCATCGGCCCAGTACCCGAATCCAGGAAACAATGAACGGTGTTTTGGACCGGATCGCTGACTCGGAGCGGCAAGAAGTTTTGTCGGAACCAGAGAATTTTGCTGAGGCACAACGGCGGGCTGCTTAACCAGCCCCGCCTTCCTGCCTGGTGGTATTTGCGTCTTCCCTGCGTCCCCTCCTTTAAAAAATCTCCCGCTGACACTAACGAATACGTTCTAGTGCGCGGGTTCAGGTGAATCCATGACCATTGCTGAATTGAAAGAAAAGAACATCACCGAGCTGACCAAGATCGCAAGGACCTTGGATCTGCCCGGTGCCAGCGGTATGCGCAAGCAGGACCTCATCTTCAAAATCCTGCAGGCGCAGAGCGAAAAAGAAGGCCACATCTTCGCCGAGGGCGTCCTTGAAATCCTGCCGGACGGCTACGGCTTCCTGCGCTCTCCCGACTACAATTACCTCCCGGGCCCCGACGATATCTACGTCTCGCCCTCGCAAATCCGCAAGTTTGACCTCAAGACTGGCGACACCATTAGCGGCCAGGTGCGTCCTCCCCACGAAGGCGAAAAATATTTCGCGCTGGTGAAGATCGAAGCCGTCAACTTCGAATCCCCCGATGAGGCCCGTAACAAAATTTTGTTCGACAACCTGACGCCCTTGTATCCGCAGGAGCGCCTCAAACTCGAGACGACGCGCGAGAACGCCAGCGCCCGCGTCATGGACCTGCTCACTCCCCTCGGCAAAGGACAGCGCGGTCTGATCGTCTCTCCGCCGCGCGCCGGCAAAACCATGCTGCTGCAGAACGTTGCCAACTCGATCACCACGAACCATCCCGAAGTTGTTTTGATGGTGCTCCTGATCGACGAGCGTCCTGAAGAAGTCACTGACATGCAGCGCTCCGTCAAAGGCGAAGTCATCTCCTCCACCTTCGACGAGCCCGCCGCCCGCCATGTCCAGGTCGCCGAAATGGTGATTGAAAAAGCCAAGCGCCTGGTCGAGCACAAGCGTGACGTCGTGATCCTGCTCGATTCCATTACTCGTCTCGCCCGCGCTTACAACACCATCGTTCCGCCCTCGGGCAAAGTGCTCTCCGGCGGCGTCGATTCCAACGCCCTGCAGCGTCCGAAACGCTTTTTTGGTTCCGCCCGCAACATTGAAGAAGGCGGCTCGCTGACCATCATTGCCACCGCCCTGATCGACACCGGGTCCCGTATGGACGACGTGATCTTCGAAGAGTTCAAGGGCACCGGCAATTCGGAAATCATCCTCGAGCGCAAACTGGTCGACAAGCGCGTCTTCCCGGCCATCGACATTCAGCGCTCCGGCACCCGTAAAGAAGAGTTGCTCATCCCCAAGGAAGATCTGTCCCGCATTTGGGTCCTACGCAAAGTCCTGAATCCACTCTCCCCGGTAGAAGCCATGGAATTGCTGATCGATAAACTCAGCAAGACCCGAGGAAATAGCGAATTCCTCGCCAACATGAGCGCTCTCTGAGTTTTGCCTAGAGAGTGAAGATAAAGAAAGCCAGGGCCCGGGCTGCTCTGGCTTTTCTAATTTCTCAGTGTTCCTCAGTGCCCTCCGTGGTTAATGCTTGTTGCCTCTGTCGTGAGGCCGAGTCGTTCTCTTTCCGAATTGCATCCACGTATAATTTTCCTGGAGCAGTGCTTGTCTGACTCTCTGCGAGGTTTCCGTGCGGCTCAGACTTTTCGGATGGACTCTATTCCTTTGCCTCTTCTCACTACCCTGCTTTGCCCAAAGGACGACACCACCGTCGTCCAGAGACATCGCCACGCCAAACCCAGAGGAAGATGAAGCCCGTGCCCGCCTCGCCGCCGAGATGGCCAAGAAAGCCACCAAGGAGCGCGTTGCCGCCCTCAGGCACGACACCGACAAGCTGTTGCGGTTATCCGTCGAACTGAAGGAGTCGGTGGACAAGTCAGACGAAAACGTTCTCTCCCTCGACGTCATCAAGAAGGCCGAGGAAATCGAGAAGCTGGCTCACAGCGTGAAAGAAAAAATGAAAGGCCCGAACTAACGGTCGGACTGTCCGCTTTCGGCTTCTAGCTCTTACCCTGACAACAGTTTCTTGCGATCTTCACGGCGATTCTTCGCGATCCTTGCGGTAGGACTTTCTTCCAGCTTACGCGAGAGATGGAAGTTCTCCCGTCACGATACAGAGAACTCCGCGCGCGGGGCGCGCTCTTTGAGATTGGTTGCCTTAGGAATAGGATTTTTCGGCGAAACTCCTTCGCCCCTCCGGTGTTTCCATTTAGTAGCCGCTGATGCGGTCGGAGGGACAACGTATGAAACGCGCGATTGCTGGAATTCTTTTGTTGGTAGGAATGAGTGTGGGGCCAGCCCTTGCCTGGGATGGGGACGGAGGTCTGCGCCGCGACATCCGGCACGACCAAGCCAGAATCGCACACGACCGCCGCGAGTTGCGACGCGATCTCAACCGCGGCAACTATGCCGCCGCCCGCCATGAGCGCCGCGAACTGCGCCGCGATTATCGCGACGTGAATCGGGACCGCCGCGAGCGCGACTGGCGCTAACCGCTCTGCACGCTAACCGCACTGGCGCCAACTGTACTGGCGACAACCGTAGTGGGGTCTGGCCGCTGTGCGAGCGCGTCAGCCGCGAAGCGGCGAAAGATTGCAGCCCACAGCGCAAGCTGTGGGTGAGCCATCAAGAATGGAACAAGCCCCGAAGGGGCGAAAAAAGAGCAACTCCAACGAAAACGCCATCCGGACTTCCCGGATGGCGTTGATGTTTACCCGGCATCGCCCTACTCTGCGCCGGCCTTGATCCGCATTCCGTAAAACGAACGGTATACGAAGAAGAACGACACTACGAAAAATGCTAGCGCCAGCACTCGAGTCAGGCCCGTTCCTTGATCGCTAGCCAACTTCACCGCTAGTTCCACGGCCAGCAATCCAAACAGCGTCGTAAACTTGATGACCGGATTCAGCGCCACCGACGAAGTGTCCTTAAACGGATCGCCCACTGTATCGCCGATCACTGTGGCCTCGTGCAGCGGCGTCCCCTTCTGCTTCATCTCGACTTCCACAATCTTCTTCGCATTGTCCCAGGCCGCGCCTGCATTCGCCATGAAGATCGCCTGGTAAAGCCCGAAGATCGCAATCGAGATGAGATAGCCAACGAAGTAGAAGGGATCGACGAACGCAAAGGCGAGCGTCCCGAAGAACACCGCAATAAAGATGTTCAACATCCCTTTCTGCGCGTACTTGGTGCAGATCGCCACCACTTTCTTGCTGTCGGAAACTGAAGCCTTCTCCGCGCCCTCGAGTTTGATGTTGGCCTTGATGAACTCGACGGCCCGATAAGCCCCGGTGGTCACCGCCTGCGTGGAAGCGCCTGTGAACCAATAAATCATCGCTCCGCCCGTGATCAGCCCCAGGAAGAACGGCGCATAGAGCAGCGACAACTTGGCCACGTTTTCCGTGTCGGTCAATCCATTAGTCAGCGCCATGATGATGGAGAAAATCATCGTGGTCGCACCCACCACGGCCGTGCCAATCAGCACTGGTTTCGCCGTAGCCTTAAAAGTATTTCCCGCGCCGTCATTGGCTTCCAGCAAGTGCTTGGCGCGCTCGAAATCCACGCTCATGTTGAAATCTTTCTTGATTTCAGCCTGTACGTTGGGCACCGCCTCGATCAGCGAAAGTTCGTACACCGATTGCGCATTGTCCGTCACCGGCCCATACGAATCCACCGCAATGGTGACCGGCCCCATGCCCAGAAATCCAAACGCCACCAGTCCGAACGCGAACACCGCCGGTGCCAGCATTCCCGCCGCCACCGCCAAGCCCATCGTGCTCATGTAGTAGGCAATTGCCATCAGAAACATCATCGCCAGTCCCAGATAGTAGCCGGAGAAATTGCCCGCCACGAATCCCGACAGGATGCCGAGCGACGCTCCGCCCTCCTGCGCCGAGATCACCACCTCTTTCACATGCCGCGACTCGGTCGACGTGAACACCTTCACCAATTCCGGAATCACCGCGCCCGCCAGAGTGCCACAGGAAATAATCGTTGCCAGCTTCCACCACTGCGACTCATCGCTGCCCAGGCTTGGAATAATGAAGTAGGAAATCAGGTAAGTTAATCCGATCGAGACGATTGACGTCATCCACACCAGTGAGGTTAGCGGCGCCTCGAAGTTCATCTCGTTCGCCGAGCCGTATCTGGCCTTGGCAATCGCCCCATTCAGGAAGTACGACACCGCGCTGGACACCAGCATCATCACGCGCATTACGAAGATCCATACCAGCAACTGCACCTGTACATTCGACTCTTTTACGCCAAGCAAAATGAAAGTAATCAGCGCCACGCCGGTGACGCCATACGTTTCGAAGCCGTCCGCCGACGGCCCAACCGAATCGCCGGCATTGTCACCCGTGCAGTCGGCGATCACCCCCGGATTGCGTGCGTCGTCTTCTTTGATCTTGAAAACAATCTTCATCAAATCCGACCCAATGTCGGCAATTTTCGTGAAGATGCCGCCCGCAATTCGCAATGCCGCCGCGCCCAGCGACTCGCCAATCGCGAAGCCGATGAAGCACGGCCCCGCATAATCTCCCGGAATAAATAACAGAATGAACAGCATGATCAGCAGTTCCACGCTGATCAACATCATGCCAATACTCATTCCAGCTTCCAGCGGAATCTGGTAGACCGGATAGGGCTTGCCGGGAAGGGAAGCGAACGCCGTCCGCGAGTTGGCGAAGGTGTTCACACGAATGCCAAACCAGGCGACGCCATAGCTGCCCGCAATTCCCACCAGGCTGAACCCAAGAATAATTGGAAGCGTCAGGCCTACCGATTTTCCCGGAACCGGAGACAGCCACCCGAAATAGGCCGCAATAATGACGGCGATAAACGCCCACAGCAGCAGAATGAACTTGCCTTGTGTCACAAGATAGGTCTTGCACGTCTCATAGATCAGTTCCGAGATCTCGCGCATCGCCCGATGCACCGGCAGATTCTTCAACCGCATAAATATCGCCATGCCAAAGCCGAGTCCGAACAGGCAGAACAGGATTCCGATCAGCAGCAGCTTGTGGCCGTCAATCGCGCCGTTAAAGAAACTGACTTGCGAAAGGTCCGGCAGCTTCAACGAAGCTTCGCCGCCGACCGATTCACCAGCAGGTTGAGCAAAAGCGGTAGCGGCGCCGACGCTAAGCAGCGCGACTACGGCCGAAAATTTCGAGCCCACGCGGCGTGTGAAGAACGCAGCAGTGGCGAGCCAGGTGCGCATAAATGAGTCCTCCGAAAGAAACGGTTTTAAGGATTACAAACGTGTTTAGGCACTGCCTTCCGGAAGCAATCTTGAAACTCGCAATCCCGCGCAACAGTACGCACGCCCATTCGAGCCTCAATCAATTGTTTCCGGAATTCCGAACACGCTTCCACCGCAAGACCTGTAGGAGTGCTGAGCTTGGCCGCGTCGGATTTCGCGCCGGGATCAATTCGAAAAAGCCGACAGGAGAAGTAAGACCCTGATCCTGTCCTCCCTGCACAAAACAGCCGTTTATAACACGTCGGATACGCACGGTCAAACCCACAAACGGGGTAGTGTAAATCAGAACACTACCCACGGGGGATCTAGAGTCCCAGCCGGAATCTGGCAATAACAAATCCGGCAACAGGAAATTAGGATGGCCCGGCCCGCGCATTTATTTGTCACTACCAGTGCCGGGCCCAGTCTGTCGGTGTGATTGCGGAGAGATCGGGGCACCCGCCGATACTGAAGATGCAATCTGTGTTAATTTGGAACGCCAGCTTGCGCTGTGCGGGCGTTGCTGACGGGCCCAGTTTTATATAAGAAAGTTTGACCTTACCCGAGGAACTATCCCTCGTTCTGTCCAGGTCGAAGTTTTCGCATCCCGCTCCGCACGTTGAAGGGCTCTGGCTTAGAACGACGGCGGCGCTCTGTCGGCCCGCGATTATTGCAACAGCGGCAATGTATACCTCTCCGATCTGTCGCTGTTCCCTGCTGACTTGCACTGCCAGTTTGCCTTGCGGGGCAAGGTGGAACATTGTCAGAAGGTTGTTTTTCAGTTCAGCATCATAAGAGTACTTCGACTCGTTACAATCTCGATCACGCCGCATCGAGGATCGATGTTTCGAGAGAAACTCGTTAACGGCTGTAGGTGAGCTGCTCTTTTGGGTCAGTTCCTCAGCATCAGAGATAAGACTTCTCGCTTCATGTTTGTCGCGACTCACCTTTAGGCCGACAACTGCTGCAAGAAGGGCCAGCGCAATCAAAGGTACGAGGAGAATTCTCGTTGAACGGGGGAGGTTCATGGCTCGTCCTTACAAAGGATCGATGTTCTGCCTGTCGAACGGAGTGTCGAGCCTCATCCCAAATACTTTTGAAGCGGCTCTCAGCAATGCGACCACCATCCCAGCGAAAGTGCACAGCTGCGCTGCTACCGCAGTGCCACGTTCATGTTCAGATTATGGGCGACAAAGGCCCATTCGTCGCCCATCTCGTCGATTATTTTCGAGATCGGCTTACCGGCGCCGTGTCCGGCCTTGGTTTCGATTCGAATCAGCACCGGAGCAGCACCAGCCTGATCCGCTTGCATCGTCGCCGTGAACTTGAAACTGTGTCCCGGCACGACACGATCGTCGTGGTCGGCGGTCGAGATGAGCGTAGGCGGATATTTCGTCCCCGGCTTCAGGTTGTGCAGCGGCGAGTAGGCGTACAGCGCCTTGAAGTCCTCTGCATTGTCCGAAGACCCGTAGTCCGAAGTCCAAGCCCAGCCGATGGTGAACTTGTGGAAGCGCAGCATGTCCATGACACCCACTTCCGGCAGCGCCGCTCCATAAAGATCAGGACGCTGGGTCAGCGCCGCCCCGATCAGCAGTCCCCCATTGCTGGCCCCGCGAATCGCCAGCTTCGGCGTTGAGGTGTACTTGTTCGCGATCAACCACTCGGCGGCAGCAATAAAATCGTCGAACACATTTTGCTTCTTGGCTTTCGTTCCGGCCAAATGCCAATCCTCTCCGTACTCCCCGCCGCCGCGCAGATTGGGCTGCGCATAGATGCCTCCCATTTCCAGCCACACCAGGTTGGGTACGGAAAAAAATGGTGACAAGGAAATGTCAAATCCGCCGTAGGCGTACAGCAGCACGGGGTTCTGCCCGTCAAGCTTCAGTCCTTTTTTATACGTGAGAAACATAGGGACTCGTGTGCCATCCTTGCTGTTGTAAAACACCTGCGTGGTTTCGAACTGCGTGGGATCGAAATCCACTTTGGGCTTGCGGAAGACTGAACTCTTTCCCGCCTCAGGCTCGTAGCGATACACCGTGGTCGGCGAGATGAAGCTGGTGAAGGAATAAAAAGTTTCCTTATCCTTGCGCTTGCCTTTAAATCCCAGAGCCGTACCGATGCCTGGCAGGTCTACGTGGCGCACGAACTTACCTTTCAGGTCATGGACGCGAACTTCGGTGCGGGCATCTTTCAGATATGCCAGCAGGAAAAGATTGTTCACCACGCCGCACGACTCGAGCTTGTCCGCGCTCTGCGGGACGATAGTCTTCCAGTTCGTCCGTTCCGGATGCCGCGTATCAATGGCAATCAAACGTCCGCGAGGAGCATCCAAGTCGGTCTGAATCCAGAAGACCGGACCGTCATTGTCGACGAACTGATATTGTGCGTCGTTGTCGTCGAGAAGTTTGACAACCTGGGCGTCGGGCTGCGTGAGATCCCTGTAGTACAGCCGGTTCTTGGGCGACGTGCCTTGCCACACCACGATCACGAGATAGTGGCCGTCATCGGTGACAGCGCCGCCAAAGCCCAGCTCTTTGTTGTCTGGACGTTCGTAGATGAGCTTATCTTCTCCCTGTGACGTCCCCAGCCGATGGTAGTAGAGCTTTTGAAAATAATTCGTATCGCGCAGCGCGCTGTCCGCCTTCGGCTCGTCGTAGCGGCTGTAGAAAAATCCCTTGCCATCCTTCGTCCACGAGGCGCCGGAGAACTTCACCCACTTGATGAGGTCGGGGAGGTCCTTACTCGTGGCTACGTCGCGCACATGCCACTCCTGCCAATCCGACCCCGAAGTTGCCGTGCCATAAGCCAGGAGCTTGCCATCGTCGGTCAGGGCGGTCCCCGACAGCGCGACTGTGCCGTCGGCGGAGAGCGTGTTCGGGTCGAGGAGCACTCGTGGTTCAGCATTCAGCGACTCGGCCACGAGCAGCACGTTCTGGTTCTGCAGGCCGTTGTTGTGCTCGTAGAAGTAACGTCCACCCTGTTGCTCCGGTACCGTGAAGCGCTCGTAGTTCCACAGCTTCAAGAGCCGGTCGCGGATGGCCCCACGATAAGGAATCTGGTCAAGATAGCCGAACGTCAGCTTGTTCTCTGCCTCCACCCAGTCGTGCGTCTCGGCCGAGTCCGTGTCTTCGAGCCAGCGATAAGGATCGGCGACCTTCACTCCGTGATAGTCGTCTACCTGTTCCACCGTCTTTATTTTCGGGTACACGAGCGGCGCGCCATCGGTCTGCGCCGCCGACGCTGTGGTGAAGGCACACGCGAGTGCACTAAGTGCAAGGCAGGGAAGCAGGCCACGACGAAGCTGTTTCATCAGGAACTCCTACTGTCAATCTCGTTCGGATCTCGGGTAAGGGAAGAGCTTCATTTTGCCTGAGGCAGTGGGTCAAATACAAATGCGAGACCATAAGGCTTCGAGAGCAAGGCAGAGGGTGTTAGCCTATATCGCTGAATGGACCACCATACAGTCGCCGCCATCAGCATTACGGGTACATGTATTGATCTGATGGGCACTCTCTATCTTGCCTACGATTTATTAGGCGGACAACACGGTCCCTTGCGGCTGCTTACCCGGGCCGTAACGTACTCGGTTGTTTTCGGCGCCGGCTACGGCCTCGGCCTTGGTCTCCTCTTTGGCTTCGCCTCGGGAATCGCGAGCGGGATTACTTTGGCCATTGAGTTCAGTCGAGCCGCTCGTGGTCTAGATCATTACACCTGGCCTTGGGAAGCATTATTTTCCGCGATCCGCGGCGTAGGCTACGGAATTGGACTGTACCGGATTTCAGGCCTGGGATTTGCCATCGCCTTTGCCATCCTCGTCACCCTGGGACAAATCTTTGCCTACTCTCGCGGCATGCGTCCTGCCATCGACTATGAAGCATCGCGTCGTCCGCGTCTCACGCGCCGGCAGTTTCACGGGACCGTCGTCCGCACCGTAGGTTTCATGGTCAGCGCTCTTCTCTGTAGCGCCTTCATCCATCACGTGGAGCACGCCTGGTCTTTTGCGATTCGCGTCGGGCTGGTGATCGGCATCGTCACGGGCGTCGGGACAACGGTTAATCCCTACATTGAATACTATGCGGATAACCTCCCCGAGCGACGGCTTGGCGCTTTCGGCATCGGGCTCATTCTTTGCGGTTTTGCTCTGCAATCCCTTCAGTATTGGCTGGCCTTATTTGACATACGCCTGAGCTAAGAAATTTGCGAGACGACTCCACCGAACTTGCAGGATGGGGTTGTTAGGATCGGGGTACTCGACCGAAAGAAAGAAACGCCAAGCGCTTAAGTTGGCGCTTGTCGGTGGAATCTCTAAGCCCATTCTGGCCGTTTGGCCGCGTCGTTGATCCCTTCTGACATCACTGGGAGATCGGCGCTTCGCTTGCGTAACCACTCTTCACTTCGGCATTCCACTGTGGACTAAACGGCATGTGGTCCAATTTGGACTTTGTAGTCTTCTTAGCGATTCTCGTGTAGTGCCGCTTGCATGAAGAGCTCAATTCCGGATCGCAATGCTGATGGAACGTGTACGTGCCAATACCGAGCCCGAGCGCGGTTCCAACCCACATATCCGACGCCCAGTGATCCCGTGCCAGGAAGCGGGTGAGCGTAACTGTGAACGCCGCCGAGTAATTCAGCACTCTCACCCACGGCTGCGAGTACTCATGCGCCACCACGGTCGCCATCGCCCAGGTAAACATCGCATGTCCGCCAGGAAAAGAAGTATTGATCATGTGATGTTTCAGAAAGTCGCCATGTCCGTTTCCTTCTCCGGGACGTTGCCGGCCGGCAATGAACTGCATGGGCGTATAGACGAGAAAAGTGTTGACCAGGGTCTCCAGTTCCAGTTCACCGGTTTCTCGGGCGTGGGGGTGGTCACCTTTGAGCCCATATAGCCAGACTCCGCCTAGAGTGGTAGCGAGGCCCGCAATCGCGATATTGGAACTGTCTTGATAGAACTGATAATGTCCGCCGGGCAGATTGTTTTCAATGTGCCGGTCCGTCACCAGGAAAGCGGCCGTGCCGGCCAACACGATGGCATCGTACTTGAGATGTGAGGGATCGAAAGGGGAGAAATAGATTCCCTTCTGGTCGTTTAGGATTCGTTTCACCGACCGGTGAACAAGTCCGGGTTTCTCCTCACTCGGTTGAGCCGCACCGCTTGCCGTCGCGTCGTCGTCGAATGTTCCCGCGTGAAATGACGACACATTAAAGCTCGGCATTACATCCACGGTGGTGGACGTCTCCGGCGCCGTTGGAAACGATGCGGGCCCGAAGTCCCTCGTTTGGCAAAGTGCGGTGACGGAAAATAGTGCGGCGCTGACGGCCGGCAGCAGGAGTCTGCAGATCGTTCTCAAACGGTAGTGCACGCGAGTCTCCGGAGCGCTTGTTTCGACACGAATGCGCGTCATTTGGATGCAATCTGTCGCAAAGGGTCCACTCAGTTTTTTGTGAAATCGAAAACCAGCCGGCTTGTCGCGCGCAGGGGACACTCTTCTTTTGAAGGCATCGGGTGTTGCATCGCGCACTTCGCGTTTGGCCTGAATGCCGCTATTCGCTTGGTTGGAGACCACTTCCGGGAAAAACCCTAAAGTCGCGGAATAAAAACCGTATTCACCGCCTTGCTACTATCATACGCCAACCTGCCAATTTCGCAGTGCATCTCAATTTCGCGATTCGGTGCTCCGCTTGGTTGTCCGCTCTCTAGTGTCCCAATCGCAGTTAGGCGTCGCATGTCCATTTGGTGGCGTCCGTGTAGGTGTCCTCGTCCGAATCGCAACCAGTGGCGGCTCGTCGCAGCTCGCTTGTTTCAACTCCCTCTGGGTTGTCTCAACTCTCATCGACAGCTTCGCAGGAGATTCATTCGAACCAAAGTCCTGAACGCCAAACATTCCTAGGAGTGACAAGCAGAATGAAACCATCTATTAAGTTAGTTGTGCTAGTGGCCGCTTTGTGCACGACTGTGGCTTTTGCCCAGGATTCGTCCACGGAAGCTGGAGTCCAAGCGTCCGTCACCACTTCTCCGGTCGCATATATTTATGTCTCCAGCGTCCTCAGTCAAACGTCCAACCACATTTATGCCTACAGCGCCGCCCCCAATGGAGCATTGGCGCCCGTATTGGGCTCGCCCTTCCCGGGAAATGCAGAGTACATGGCGCTGAACGGGAAATTCCTCTTCGCCAATGATCCGACCGACACTTACATCTACTCGTTCCGCATTGAGTCGAATGGCGCTTTGCAACAGGTCTCTTCGATCGATGCCGCGAAATACAACCCACTTCCCAGTGGTGGTCCTGGCAATCTCTTCCTTGATCACACCGGCACCACCTTATACGACGGTGACATCTATGCCTACGGTACCGGGAGCAACGCCTATCAATTCTTTACGATCGACAGCTACACGGGCCAGCTCAACTATCTCGGCATAACCGCGGACGGCGGAACCGACGTAGAGGACGTTCTCAGTTTCATCGGCAACAATGTGTATGCGTACTCGTCGTCTTGCTATCACTTCACACCCGACATCTACGGATATAAGCGCAACACGAACAAGACTCTTTCGCGCTTGAGCATGCAACCGCCAATACCGGCAGGGCCAAACGGGGACACGTATTGTCCCTACTTGGCAGCGGCTGACCCCACCAATCACGTGGTTGTATCGCTCGCTCCGTACTCGAACTGGGCGCCCGCGGGACAACCTCAGCTTGCGGTTTACACGGCGACCAGCACCGGCAGCCTTACAACCACGAGCACCGCGGCAAATATGCCCAAAACATCGGTCACCTCGGTAAATGATATGTGGATGGCTCCTTCCGGCAAACTTCTTGCTGTGGCGGGAACTACCGGGCTTGAGGTTTTCCATTTCAATGGCGCGAGTCCGATTACGCATTACACCGGACTGCTCACTACGAAGCAGGTCGATCAGGTGTGGTGGGACAATGCCAACCACCTCTACGCACTCAGCCGTTCCGCCGGTAAGTTCTATGTGTTCACGGTGACTCCGACGAGCTACAGCCAGGCTCCTGGATCTCCGCACACGATTGCTAGCCCGCAGAACGTCATCGTTCTCCCAAAGACGTAGGAGTCAAATTAACTTTCGCAACCGGGCTGCTCTTTGTGCTTTTGCGAGGGCAGCCTCACTTTTGTTTTTGGGATGGGACCGCAGGCAGATTCGCAAGCAGCAACATTCTTTGGTCGCTGCTGTGGGCATCATGACAGTCGACGCATGATCCTTTCACCACCGGCACATGCTGCTGCAACGCCGCCGATTTCTCGTGGCACGCGAAACAGATCTGCTCTCTCGGCATTGCCAGGGTCAGCGTCGTCATGTCGCCTTGAATCTTTGCCACATGACACACGGCGCACGAAGTCGACATCGCCGAGTGCACCGACTTTCCGCTGACTTTTTTAACGTGACAGGAAGAGCAATCAGCGTCTTTCGGGAGAATGCCAGGATGCTCGACCGCCCATGTCTGGATCGATGCGAGCAGCAGCAGGGAAAATGTGATTCGCGTGCTGGCAATCGGTTTCATGAGCGTCGCGCCATTCTAGTGAGCCACGAACGCACAAGCATTACCAAGAATGTACTAGTCGCGCGACAACCGTAGAAAATGAGGTGGGTAAGTGATTTGGATTCAAGAGGAAGCGGCCGGTTCGTGATCTGAATCACGCAAGGCTGCGACGCGGCGCACAAACGCACCATTGACCTTGGGTTCTTTCCTCACGAGACCGCTGCAAACATCAACAGCAAGCGGACAAGAGTGTCCGCTCCACACGCTCGCTCCCCAGAACTCACCGCTGAGGCGGCAACGGGTAGGGCGGTGGGATCGGCGGGGTGTTGTTGCTTCGCGACTTCATCAACGGATCACTTACTGCAGTGTCCTCACTCGTCTTGATCAGATCCGTTTTGACTTCCACCTTCTGTTTCGGCAAAGCGTTGATCTCTGTCTCAAAAGTCTTATATCCGGGCAGCGAGACTCTGATCCTATGGACACCAGGCGCAACGATCATTCCGCGGCCCACTCCCTCAAACTCACGCACGTGCCCCACGAACTGGCCATCGAGAAAAACGGCGGCCCGCGTCGGAGAGATGGCAATTTTCACAGTCGCAGTCACCTTGGGCATGGTTCCCATAGGAGCTTTTTCCATGACGACCCGAACCACGTGTTTCTGTCCCGGCTGCATCGCGACTCGTTCCGTAAAATCCTGATAGCCGTTTTGCCGCACCGTAATCACGTGTTCGCCCGGCAAGAGCAGAACCTTCTTCGATCCCTTGAGTTCCTTCAGATAGCCGACGTACTCTCCGTCGACCCAGACGCCGGAAGTTTTTTCGACTTTGGATTTTCCTTCAAACTGAATTTCTCCCATCACCTGATTCCCCGCGTAGATCGCCGGGGTGAGCAGCAAAGTGGAAACCGCGAGCAGTATCCATAGCCGCCGATCTGCTCGTCGCTGCGCGCTTTTCATCGTGGTCCTCCCTCTCGTTCATGCGTGGAAGGAGCAGGATCCGTGCCAACCTTGCAACTCGCTGAATTAAAAGGGACTGGCCATTACGGGGAAAATCTTGGTATGCAGATTGTTCGCCTTGCACGGCAGAATTGCGGCCCCGCAATTTGAGGCGCTCACCGAGATTGGGAGTTCGTTGGTACCCTCCCCTCCCTGGTGATCTATTGGAATCATCGGGTTAGCGGAAATTTGAGATTTAATCCATGAGCGGCAATCAGTTAGGGGTAAAATCTTGAGCCCCTAGGAGTTATTGGTACGGGCCTGTTGCTGGCTCGCAAAAGAGAGTATGACAAAAGAAAGAGAGTATGGCAAAAGAGAGTATGGAAGAGTGAGATTTCTCGGTCAAGGCTAGATGAACCTGGGGAGGTTGTGGAAAATCCTACTCCGACAAATGGCGAGAGGTAGTGGAGTCTCATTCGATCCAGCCGCACAACGGCACCAAGCCCCATACACCTCCTCATTGTTCGGTCTATTTCTGTTTCGCAATCGCCGCATGCTCCGCAATCAGCCACTTGTTTCCGACGCGCTTCATTACTATTAAGGAGTAGCCCTCCACCACCTCCCTGCCGCTGCCGGGCTTAGGGGCAGCTTCAGTCCAGGAGTCAGTGAGGTATCCGATCTTGCCGGAGCGCTCGGCACGATCTACCGCGATTGAGGACATAGAGGCTCCACTCGCCCTGAACTTCGTGAAGGCGTCACGCAGAACCGTTCTGCCCGCGATTGCCCCGTCTTCGTCGATCAAAGCAGCGTCTTCGGTGTACAACGCAGCGAGCTTGTCCATATCGTTGTTGTTGAACGAATCTTTCCAAGCCTTAACGACGGTCTGCATCTCAGTTTTGAAATCTTCATCAGCTGATTCTTTCGACGCAATCGGGGCCACAGCTTCCAACACTGTTTTTGATAAACGCGGTTCTGCGATTTGCGGTCGGTTTTGCCCCCAAAGGATTAAGTTAAGTACGAAAAAAAAGAACGGCACCCGTGCGATGCGCTTCATGATCAGTCTCCATTGAGAGGGCCGGAAGGTTCATTTAGAGCCGCGGCTGAGTTTAACAGGAATTTCCTTCGTGCCGCTTCGTGGGTCGCCAGCTCAACGCTCGGGAGCGATTTTGACGGAATTGGCGCGGCAGTCACGCAAAGCCTGGCAGGCTGTAGGCTGGAGTTGTTTGGTGAGACAGACGGAGACGCCGGTGAGGTAATTATTTCCGCAACTGACCGTCAGGTTCTCCGCTCGCAAGCGCGGGTTTGCAGCGACGAACTCCTCCTTGAGTTGCTGCGGGGTAAGGGAAAACATCCGGCTGGTAGCGGCCAGACGCGCCGGGACCTGCACTGAGCCAAAGGCTCGACGCACGAGTTTGAAATAGGCCTCCGCATCAAGCCCGCTGCAGGTTCCATGCGTTGCCCATTCATGGGCGACAAGGGAAGGATCCGGCATGATATCCGTCATGCTCGACGGATTCGCCAGGCCGGGTTGCGTGGAACAGTGTTCCGGATACCCGTCGACAAACTGCGGCCACAGTCCGTGAACCACAAAACCAAAATGCCCGGAGCACTGCGCATTGGAAGGATGGCTATGACAGAACTCCGGCGACCAGGAAAGAGCCAACACGTAGTAATCGAAGACGCCGGGTTGACTCTGATCGTGCTGCCGGGCGCGACGATGACTCGAGAATCCCAGCAGCGCCGATCCGGCCGTCAGGAGGAACAGCAATAGCAAGGCCAAGCGCGTGTTTGATGTCTTCATGCTTGTAGGGGATTGTAAGTCAGTTAATCAAAACCGTTGGCGTTTTCAAATCCACGCAAACCGAACTTCCACTCGGTGTCGAAGTCGATGGCATAACTCCCGCAAGACAAGGCCAAAAGCTTAACCGCAAAGTTCGCCGAGGACTACCGCAGAGATCGCAGAGAACTTCTAGGCTTTTCTCCGCGTGCTTTGCGTATTGCTCAGCGGCCTTGGCGGTTAGAGGCGCTTAGTCTTCCCGATCAATCTGTGCTTTCTGCAGCTTGTCCGAATAATCCACGTAAACCGACTTCCACTCGGTGTAAAACTCGATGGCGCCGATCCCGCCTTCGCGATGACCATTGCCCGTCGCTTTGGTACCGCCGAAGGGCAGGTGGACCTCGGCGCCAATTGTGGGTGCGTTGATGTAGGTGATCCCGGCATGCAGGTCGCGAATCGCTGAAAATGCCTTGTTCACGTCCTTGGTGTAGAGCGCGGACGACAGACCATACTCGATGCCGTTGGCGATATCGATGGCGTCTTCGAGATCATCGCCGGGAATGATTGAGACTACCGGGCCGAAGATTTCTTCCTGAGCGATGCGCATCTTGGGATCGACCTCGGTAAAGACCGTCGGTTCCATGAACCAGCCATACTGGTAGTCGCCCTGGTCGAGGCGGTTGCCGCCACAGACCATCTTTGCGCCTTCGTTCGTGCCGATGTCGACGTAGCTGAGGTCGGTCTGCAGCTGTTTCTCGTTGATGGCAGGCCCCATCTGCACGGTTTCGTCAAGTCCATTGCCGACTTTCAGCTTCTTCGCGCGATCGACATAGCGCTCGACGAACTCGCGGTAGACGCCTTTCTGCACGATGATCCGGCTGGTCGCGGTGCAGCGCTGGCCGGTGGTGCCGAAGCCTCCCCAGAGACCGCCTTCGATGGCGAGATCAAGATTGGCGTCATCGAGCACGATCATGGGATTCTTGCCGCCGAGTTCGAGCGAGCAGTGCTTGAAACTCTTTGCTGCGATGCCGCCGACGATGCGGCCCACCGCAGACGACCCGGTCAACGAAATCGCGCGCACGTCGGGATGCTCGGCGAGTGGAGTACCTACGTCGGCGCCAAATCCACTCACGATGTTGATGACGCCCTTGGGTAGACCGGCATCGGTGAGAGCGCGCACAAGATTAAAAGTGGAGAGCGGCGTGTCCTGCGCAGGCTTAATGACGCACGTGTTGCCGCAGACAATCGCCGGCAAAAGCTTCCAGGAAGAAATCGCCATCGGAAAGTTCCATGGGGTGATCATGCCGCAGACGCCGATCGGTTGCCGCACCGCCATGGCGAACTTGTTGGGCATCTCCGACGGGACGGTGGGCCCGAACATGCGGCGGCCTTCGCCGGCATTGTAGTAGGCGGCGTCTATGGCTTCCTGCACGTCCCCGCGCGTCTCGGCGAGAACCTTGCCCATCTCGCGAGTCATCTCCCGGGCGTAGTCCTCCTTGCGCTCGATGAGAATTTCTGCGGCGCGGAAAACGATCTCAGCGCGGCGCGGGGCGGGAATTAGCCGCCACTTGGCGAAGGCACGCTTGGCAGCGGCGACGGCGGCGTCCACGTCGGCCTTGGCGGACTTTTGGAAGATGCCGACCAGGTCCCGCGTGTCGGCGGGATTGCGATTTTCGAAAGTCTCTCCGGTTGAGGCCTCGACCCACTCGCCGTCAATGAAATTCTTGAAAACCTTCGTCGTGCCGTAGCTAAGGGCGGCCGGAGGGGTCAGAGTATCGGTTGCCATGTTTGCTCCTTAGAAATGTCTAAGAGGTTGATGCTACAACCCGCGGGTAAGGTGCGGCAAGGGAGGGATTTTCCGGTGGTGGATCAGCTTAACGTTGGAAGAGAAAGACCATAAGCCACAACGGACACGGAGTCTCACGAAGGGATTGATTTGTAGGCGAGTCCTTCGTGTGACTTCGTGCCCTTCGCGGTAAGGCTGTCAAATTAAGCACCTAAGCACGCAAGAGAAGTTGCCATAGCAGAAGTAAACCAGTAGTACCAAACCAAGGTAACGTCCCAAACTGATTACCTATTCTTTCCTCCGTTTTGCTTGTGCTAACGTTTTATCTACCGCATATTTACTGAGGTTTCTCGGGTCCAAAGTGTCTTCTGCGAATCGCAAATCGGGAATCCACGTTGCGTGGACGACCGTCACATACCGCAGTGTAGTGCTGCTGATTCTGGCAGCCGCGGTGGTGTTCTTCATTGTGTTGCGGGTGACGTTTCCCCAATTTACCGAGAACGGCCTGAAGGCGGGGGAAAACGCAGCCAGTAAGGTGCTGGAACGAGTGGCCGGAATGGCTCCGACCACAGGCTCGGGACTTACGACGTCGCAACAAGCGCACTTCACGGCGCTGGATGGGACGGTGCGCGTAAAGAAGGGCAACGGTAACAGCTGGGTGAAGGCCGACTACGGCGTCCCTTTGGAAAAGGGGGACGTGGTGCAGACCGGTTCCGAAGGTATGGCGAAGGTCGTCTTCAACGATGGCACCAGCTATACCGTGAAACAGGATTCGCTGATTGTGATCGAAGAGAATTCGGCCAACGACCAGCAGCAAACCAACGTCGCGGTAGCGGTCAGCACCGGAACGGTGGACCTCTCGACCGCGACCTATAGCCAGGGGTCGCGTTCGCAAGTGATCGTGGCGGGGGCAACCGCTTCGCTGTCCCCGGAGTCGGCGGCGCAGGTCCACAACGATCCCAAGGGGGACCAGCACGAGATCTTGATGAAAAAAGGAACGGGCGAGGTCACGCGCAATGGCGAAACCGTGAAACTTGCCAACTGGGAAAAGGTAAGTTTCCAGGGGAAGCAATCGCATCTCGAAAAGGCGAAAGAGATTGGTCCGCCCACACCGATTGCGCCGGCCAACATGGCGCCGCTGTTTTCCTCGGGCGAGGCGACCAAGGACGTGTCCTTTTCCTGGACCCCAATGGCGAATGCAGTTGGTTACCGTCTGCGCATCTCCCGCAACCCTTATTTTTCTTCTACACTGGTTGATAAGAAAGTTAATACAGCCGCCGTCACGGTCACGAGCCTGGGAGAAGGTGCTTATTACTGGATGGTGCAGTCCTATGACGCGGCAGGGAAAGAGTCGGTGGAGAGTGAGAAGAACCGCTTCACGATTATTTCCAAGGGCAAGCAGACCGAGGCGATTGCTCTGGAACTGGATCCCTTCATTCAGCATGGGCATGTGATTGAAGTGACGGGCAAGACCCAGACCGGGGCGCGGGTCATGGTAAATGGCAGTGAGGTTCCGATGGTAAACGCGGACGGCGGGTTCCATTACTTTACGCCGCCGTTGCCGACCGGAGAAGCGGTAATCACGGTAACGGCCCAAACGGCGCAGGGCGGGGTGAATACGCAGCAGCAGAAGATCATTATTCAATAGGGCCGGTGGCGCGGTAGGGCCAGTTGCCGATTGACTTTTGAATAGGACCATTAGGGCAGGGAACTTTCGGTTGGAGCAGGGTCGCCGGGCATCCCGTAGAATGAAGACAGCCAGCGACCAATAGAAAAACAGGACTTCCGGGGAGATCCCGGAACAGCAGCAGCACGTCGAAAAACGCGAGAATATTTCTTCATGTCAAACAACGGATTCCATTCAGGCTCGACGCGCAGTCACAACCTCCGGTCGCTGTTCAGCATTTTCTCCAGCGATCTGGCCATCGACCTCGGCACTGCCAACACGCTCGTTTATGCGCGCGGCAAGGGCATCGTTGTGAACGAACCCTCCATCGTCGCCATCAACAAGAATACGGGCGAAGTTGAAGCCGTGGGCAAAGAGGCGAAAGAGATGCTGGGGCGCACACCCGGCAACATCGTCGCCATCAAGCCTATGAAAGACGGCGTCATCGCCGATTTCAAAGTCACCGAGAAGATGCTGAACTATTTCATTCAAAAGGCGCACAATCGCAAGATGCTGGTGCATCCGCGCATCGTGATTGGCGTGCCCTCTGAGATTACGCAGGTGGAAAAGCGCGCGGTCATGGATTCTGCCTATCGCGCCAAGGCCAGCGAAGTGCACCTGGTCGAGCAGGCCATGGTGGCGGCGATCGGAGCGGGCCTGCCCATCACCGAACCCAGCGGCAACATGGTGGTCGACATCGGCGGCGGCACCACTGACATCGCCGTGATCTCGTTGAGCGGCATCGTATATTCGCGTTCCGTGCGCATGGCCGGCAACCAGATGGACGAGGCCGTGATGAATTATCTGAAGCGGAAGTACAACTTGCTGATCGGTGAGCGCACCGCCGAGCAGATCAAAATGGAGATCGGCTCCGCGCACCAGCTCGATAAGCCGATGACCATGGAAATCAAAGGTCGCAACCTGATTGAAGGCGTGCCCAAAACCATCACGGTCGACGACGGCGAAATCCGCGAGGCACTTAGCGAATGCGTTTCGACCATCATGAACGCGATCCGCGTGGCGCTGGAACGGACGCCTCCGGAACTTTCCGCGGACATCAGCGACCGCGGTATCGTGCTTACTGGCGGTGGAGCGCTTCTAAAGAATCTCGACAAGCGCATCCGGGAAGAAACCGGGTTGCCGGTTTCGATTGCCGACGACCCATTGTGCAGCGTGGTGCTGGGCACCGGCAAGATGCTCAGCGATTTCAAGCTGCTCAGAAAAATTTCGATCGAGTAGGGTGTCAAGGTTTCAGAGTTTCAATGTTCCAAGGTCCTAAGGTTGCGAGTAAGCGCTCAAACCCTCAGATGGCCATTCCTTGGCACATAGAAGCTTTGAAACCTTGAAACTTTGAAACTGGTTTTTCATGGAATCCGTCCTTGGCCGTTACCGAAACCTGATCATTCTTGTGGGAGTGCTGTTTCTGCAGGTGCTCGGGCTGGCAATGCAGGTCAAGAAAAACGGCGTAGATGAAGAAAAAACGCGCCTGATCCGCATTTGGGCGGTGGGCGCCGTTACTCCTTTCGAGCGCAGCCTGGTCTGGGTGCAGAACAGCGCCGGCAGCCTGTGGCACAACTACTTCTATCTGCGCGGTGTGCGTGCCGAGAATCGCCAACTCAAGGAACAGATCGAACACATGCGGTTGCAGCAGGTGCGTCTCGCCGAAGATGCGGCCCAGGCGCGGCGCCTGCAGACGCTGCTGGCCTTCAAAGAACAATTCATCTCCCGTACTGTCGCCGCCCAAGTAATTGGCTCCAGTGGCAGCGATCACTCGCGCATCATCTATATCGATAAAGGAGAGAATGCCGGCATTCAACGCGATATGGCGGTCATGACGGCGGATGGAATCGTTGGCAAGGTGCTTCTGGTCTACCCGTCCGTTGCTCAAGTGTTGCTGATCAACGATGAAAGCAGCGGTGTGGGAGCCCTGCTCGAGAAGACGCGGCTGCAAGGCGTGCTGCGTGGCACTGCCAATGGCGAAGTGGTGCTGGAACGCGTGATGAGCGATGAGCAGGTTCCCGTCGGGGAAACTGTGCTGACCAGCGGCGGGGACCAGATTTTCCCCAAGGGATTGCCCGTTGGCACGGTCACGAAGGTGGGAGCCGGCAAGGATCTGTTTCTGAATATCAAAATCAAGACCGCCGCCGACCTTAGCCAGTTGGAAGAAGTGCTGGTGCTGGTGGAGAAACAGGAGCGGCAGGCGACCGCAGACGATGCCGTTCGAATGCGGGCCTCGGATATTCTGGCGCAACGTTTGCCGTCCGTGCCCGACCAGCCGGCTGCGGATGCCAATTCCGCTGCCTCGAATTCTGGAACTAGCGGAGCTAGCACGGGGGCAACCCAACCCAAGGCGGAAATCAAGCAGCCGAGTGGAACTGGAACCAAGCCGCAAGGTCCAGCGGGGACCGGCAAGCCAGTTGCCACTGCGAAAGCAGGCGTCACAGGCTCGCCTGCCGCTGGTACTGCGAAGGTCGCCAAGAAACCTGCGGGCACAAGCGGGGCTTCCATCACAGTACTGCCCGATCGGCCAATTATGCCGGCGGACTCGGATTCCACCGCCCCAAAAAGACCTGACGGGTCCGCAGTCCCCACTACAGGAATCGCACCGGGCGCTTCCCACCCCAATCCGCAGAGCGCGCCGCCCAAACCGGTTACGCCACCCACGTCCCCGCAGGCCAATCCCCAGCCGCCAGCGGACGAGAATAAACCACAATAGCGTGCCCATTACCTACACATCCGGGGAGCAGGTTGAGGTCTACCGGTTCAGTATTCCGATAACCATCGGTGTCCCGTTGTTGGCGCTGTTTGTGCAGGCGTTCGTGCCCCTGCGGTTCCCGCGTTTCGCGGTTTATCTGGACCTGCCGCTGCTGGTTACGATCTTTTTTGCCATGGCGCGTCGCAATCCGATTTCAGGCCTGCTCACCGGAGCGTTCATTGGTCTGGCGCAGGATATGCTCGGCCACAATCCAATCGGGATCTACGGAATCGCTAAGACCGTCGTTGGTTATGGGGCTTCCTCGTTGGGCGTAAAACTCGACGTGGAGAATGCCGGTGCCCGCTTTCTGGTGACGCTGGGGTTTTATCTGGTACATGCTGCCGTCTATTTCACGGTGTCCCGTGGACTGGTCAACATGGCCCAGGCCTGGAGTTGGTCGCACGGAATTTTAGCGGCCTTGGCGAACGCCTTCCTGGGAGTGGTGCTGTATTTTGTGCTCGATAAATTTAAGCAGCGAACATGAAGGCAAGCAGTTGCCAGTGGTCAGTTGCCAGTGAAGCCTGGGTTGAGTCCATGACTTCCGTTACTAGCTTCGACATTGCCCAGGTGCCCGCAGGCATTACAATATTCCTAATCACCTACATTCCTATCCAGCGAGGGCGTGACAGGTTGCAGGCCAGTAGAAGTTCCTGCGTGAGATCCACTGGCGACTGGCAACTGGCCACTGACAACTGATGTTCGGCCGCGACGAAAAAATTTCCGCGATCCGCCTCACGGCGGCGCAATATATCATCCTCGGCATCTTCCTGGTGCTCGCCTATGGCCTGTGGCGCCTGCAGGTGATGCAGAGCGATTTCTACTCGCTTGCGGCCGAAAAAAATCGCATTCGCAACGTTCCCGTACTCGCTCCTCGCGGCAAGATTCTCGATCGCGAAGGGCGCACCATCGTCGATAACTATCCCTCGTTTTCCGCGCTGATGATGCGCGACTCCACGCGCGACTTGGCTGCCGATGTAGATTTGATTGCCCAGGGACTGCATCTTGATCCCAACGAAGTGCGAGCGCGCATCCGGCGCTTTGCCTCGATGCCGCAGTACCAGCCGATTTTTCTGAAAGAAGACATCACTCCAGACGAACTGCAGTTCATCGAAGCGCATCGCAACGAGTTGCCGGAACTGGACACGATCATGTCGCATCGCCGCCTGTATCCCCGCAACGGTTTTATGGCGCACCTGATCGGCTACGTCGGCGAAGTCAGCGAAGACATGCTGAACATGCCGCAGTTCGAACTCTACAACGCGGGTGACGTCGTCGGCATTTCGGGCGTGGAACGCCAGTACAACACGATGCTGATGGGCACGAACGGATCGCGTCAGGCTCTGGTCGACAGCCACGGCCGTGAAGTTGGACGGCTGGGCGAAACCGAAGCTGTGCCCGGCAAACAACTTCGGCTGACGGTGGACATTGATCTGCAGATTGCTGCCGAGGAGGCGCTGGCAGGGAAGAATGGGGCCATCGTGGCGATGGATCCACGCACGGGTGAGATTCTTGCCATGGTAAGCGGGCCGGCATTTGATCCCAACGATTTTGCGGTACATGTTTCGCGCGATCAATGGAACAAACTGGTGACGGACCCGGACAAGCCGCTGCTGAATAAGGCCATTCAGGCGCAGCTTGCGCCCGGTTCGACGTTCAAGATCATCATGTCGGTGGCCGGCTGGCAGGAGAACGTCGCTCAGACCCTGCATGTGAACTGTACCGGCGGCGCTGAGTTTTACGGACGTCGCTTTGGTTGCTGGGTGAAAGGTGGCCACGGGCCGGTCACTCTCGAGAAAGCCATCTACCAATCCTGTGACGTTTTCTTCTACACGCTGGCAGAAAAACTTGGCATTGACCGAATTGCGAAATACGCCACCGATCTCGGATTAGGCCAGAAAACTGGAATCGATCTTCCCAACGAAGTCAGCGGCGTCATGCCCTCGGAAGAATGGAAGATCAAGAATTTCAAGCAGAAGTGGTTTGCCGGCGAAACAATTTCCGTCGGCATCGGCCAGGGTGCGGTCGCCATTACTCCGGTGCAATTGCTGCGCGCGATCAGCGCGATTTCTATGGGTGGGCGCATGGTTGTACCGCATGTGATCAATCCCTCGGACATGCCGCCCGGCTACGTCGAGACCCAACACTATACGGAAGTAAAGAACGTGTCGATCGACCCGAATGGCTGGAACTTCATCACCGACGCCATGTCCCGGGTGTTGCTGCCGGAGGGGACGGCGCCTTCCGCCCACATTTCGGGAATCGACATTGCGGGTAAAACCGGCTCGGCGCAGATCGTGTCGCTGGCCACGCGCGCGCGATTCAAAAACAGCGAAGAGCTGGCGCAGAACGGGTGGTTCGTGGGATTCACGCCACGCCGTAATCCAGACATCGTTGTCTGCGTGCTGTTCCAGGGCGGCGAGCACGGCAAGTTGGCAGCACGTCTGGCGACACAGGTGATCAAGGCCTACGTGGACAAGCAGCGCCGCGCGCCGCAAAAGATGGTAGAGAAGCCGAAGAACGACGGAACGGTGGATATCGGCGGCCTGTGGACTGCGCCTGATTCCGACGGTGATAAAGAAACGCTGCAAGGCGGCCGGTTTGTTCTTAATCTGCCGGAGAAGCCCATGGCGCTGGCGACGGTTGCGCCGGGAATGTCTGTGCACTGATCTGGCTACGACGAGGGCGAGACGCCGGCGCTACTAGTTAGAGGAAAACTGGAATCCCCGGCACATTGAAAAAGCTAGGAGCTAAGAGCTAGAAGCTGTTCTTATGGCACGTTACGTTTCATATCGCGACTTTGACTGGCTCCTGCTGGGGTTTGTGCTTGTGATTTGTGGCATGGGTGTCATGGAAATCCACAGCGCGACCATGCACACCAAGTTTGCCGGAGCTCACGTCAAGCAGGTTTACTGGGTCTGCGCTGGCGTAGGAGCGATGTTCCTGGTCAGCCTGATCAACTATCAGGCTCTGCTCGATCAAATTCACTGGTTCTACATCGCCGGCGTGGGCTCCCTAATGGCTGTGCTGGTCTTCGGCCAGAAGTATCTCGGCGCGCGGCGCTGGATTAAGATGCCCGGCGGAAATCACTTTCAGCCCTCCGAATGGGTCAAGCTCATCCTCATCCTGGCTGTCGCCAAGTATTTTGCCGAGATGCGACAGCGGGAGCTTTCCTGGTCCGATTTTCTGAAGGCCGGGGCCATTGTCGGTGTTCCCATGCTGATGGTCCTTGCGCAGCCAGATCTTGGCACCGCTCTCACCTATGTCCCAATCGCCGTGATGGGAGTGTTTCTGGGCGGCTTGCAGTGGAAGCAGGGGATGGTAGTGGCCCTGCTGGCGGCAATGGGTGTGGGGGCGGTCTTCTTTACGCCGCGGGTGCACGTGCTGAAGACCTACCAGAAGCAGCGTTTGACCAGTTTTATCGATCCCGAACTGGATCCCCAGGGTTCAGGGTACCAAGTTGAACAATCCAAAATTGCGGTGGGTTCCGGCGGCCTATGGGGCGGCAAAGGCTCGCAAACACACGGCAATTTCCTTCCGGTTCCGCAAACGGACTTCATTTTTGCCGCCTTCTCTGAGGAACATGGATTCGTAGGCGCTCTCGGGGTTCTGCTGCTATACTTCATTGTGCTGATGCGTTTGACCCAGAACGCACAAACAGCGCCCGACCGCGCTGGAACGTTCGTGGTAATGGGTGTGGTGGCTGTGCTTAGCTTCCATATCCTGGTCAATGTCGGCATGGTGGTTGGCTTTATGCCGGTCACCGGAATACCCCTGCCGTTAATGAGCTATGGTGGGTCTTCCGTGTTGTTCATGTTCCTGGCGCTGGGGATGGTTATGAATGTTCGCATGCGCCGCTTCGTGAACTAACTGGGTGAGGCTCTGAAGACGAGCCAGTTAGGACGAACTGTTTCAGGAGCAACAGGTTCAGGAACGGGGAAGACGGCAGGATATAGTTTGCTGCGCTTGGAGGCGCAGCCCCAAAAATATCGATCGCCCTCGCGTAAAGGGGGCATTTCACCGGCCAGTGAGCAGTCGAAGGCCGGGCAGGATTGAAGTTGAGAAGTCAGCCGGGCAGGGAACGGCCCCCCGACCCAATGGGTCTGAGAGTGCGGTCACAAACCTCGGCAGAAGTTAAGCGATAAGTGCATAAGATTCCCAAGCTTGCGCAGCGGACCCGGCTCAGAGAAGAGCTCTCTGGCCCGGTCTGTCCCCGGTTCGGGGCGGCATCGCGACGCTCAATCCTCCCGTATCTTTCCTGACTCCAGCCGGTGAAGCCTGTCCGATTTCTGAATGAACTCGGGCGGGACCGGAGTGTTCGATGAACAAGGAACTATTTGTCTCTTCCACCCCTCACGAAACCAAAGTGGGACTGGTGGAGGACGATCTGCTCGCGGAAGTCTATCTTGAGCGCGAGAACGAATACACACTGGCTGGATCCATCTACAAGGGACGAGTCACCCGCGTGCTGCCCGGCATGCAATCGGCTTTCGTCGACATTGGTCTGGAGCGCGATGCCTTCCTCTACGTTTCCGACTTTATGGAGTTGGAAGAGCACGACGACGACTTAACCGACGTTGTCCCGGCCAACCGCGGCGTGCAAGACATGCGCCAGCAGCCTGCTCGAGCGGAGGCCACGCCGGGTGTTGTGGAAGAATCTGAAACCACGGAGACGGCAGAAACCGATCTGCGGCCGGACTCGGAGCAGGGCTCAGTTGAGGCCGAAGGTCAGGGCGACGCCCAGCCGGCGGTGTCTGCAGGCAGCGTGACTGAGCCGGGTGGGGATTCGCAGAATCGCGAACGCGGAGGCTGGCGGGGGCGTCGCCGTCGTCGAGGCGGACGCCGCGATGGTCGCGATCGCGGACCGGATCGCGGTGCGGAGCGAAGTTCGGATCGAGTCCCGGATCGAGCCTCCGACCGAGTATCGGATCGCGAATCGGAGCTGCGGTCTGCGCGTCCTGCCGAGTTCGCGCCTTCGCGCGCGGATTCAGGCAGAAACCAGCCCTCGGGGCCGCCGCCCGGATACCAGCCGATCCTGCTCCCAGGAGAATCCATATCAAAGTATCAGCGCTGGGCGCAGCCGGCGCTCACGCAGGAACCGCCGGTTCGGCAGGTGATCGCCGAAGGTGCGTCTGAAACCCGCGCGCAATCGATCGCGCAACTAGCTGCGACATTCCCCGAGGATGAGCCCATCTTCGCCGCGACCGAGTCTGTTGTCGAGCCTCTCCACGAGGAACACGAAGACATTCGGGCAAACCATGAAGAACCCGTAGAGCAGGTGGAGTCGGCCTCGACTTCGGCCGACTGGAATCAGGAATTGGGCCGCCCCGAGATTGCGAACATACCCGCTCTCGGATGGCCCGGAGAGTCGCTCGTTACCGCAGAGCAAGAACAAGAAGAAGTAAGCGAAGAAGAAATCCGCAAGGAGGAGAGCGAGCGAGCGCCTGCGTCCGTGCAAAGCGTTCAGCCGAAGCATGCGGTGCGCGAAGAGCAAACTCCTGTGTTCGCCGCTCCCGGCACGATGGAGGAAGAGACCATCGACGAGGAAGAGGCGGACGCGGTTCATTACGAAGGGTCGTCGGATGAAGGTTATGAAGAATTCGAGGAGGAAACTCACGCGGCCGGCCAACCCGCGCATTTGAACGGCGATGCTCGCGAAGCCGTCTCCGAAATACACAGGGAGTCGATCGTTGAATCTGGCGAGGCGCGTCCCCTGGAGGCCGCGCATGTCGAAGGCGAGGAGGACACCGAGGAACTGGAACTCGAAGAGGCCCAGGCTGAAGCTGAAGCCATTCTCGACGCGGAGGCCCGCGGCGACGGCACCGTCGATGCCCGGGTAGAAGTTCGGGCTCCGACGAGTACGGCCGGCTATACGCAGCGCACCCAGCGTCCCCGTCCTGGTTATGACCGCGATCGGCAAGGTGGTCCGCGCGACCGCCAACGCCGCGGTGGAGGCGGTCGTCGTTTCCGTCGCCGTGAGAATACGTCTGTCCCGTTGATCAGCGACTTGCTTAAGGAAGGCCAGGAAATTCTGGTGCAAATCGCCAAGGAGCCCATCGGCAAGAAAGGCGCGCGCATCACCAGCCACATCGCGCTGCCCGGGCGGTTCTTGGTCTACATGCCTACGGTGAACCACACCGGAGTGTCGCGCAAAATTTCTTCTGAGGAAGAGCGCCAGCGCTTGAAGCGAATCATCCTGAGCGAGCGTGAAAATGGCCACGGAGGCTTCATTGTCCGCACCGCCGCGCAGAGTGCCAGCGAAGAAGAACTCCGCGCCGACATCCGCTTCCTGAAGGGTTTGTGGCAGGACATCAAGAATCGTGCCGAAAGTTCCAAGCCGCCCGCGCTGATTTACCACGACCTGAACGTCGTGGAGCGCGTTCTCCGCGACCAGGTGACTTCCGAGTTCAGCGTAATCTGGGTTGACACCGAACCAGAGTACGAACGCGTGCTGCGCTTCTTCAACCGCTTCCAGCCAGCGATGGTCAAGCGCGTAAAGCTCTACACCAAGGAGACGCCGCTGTTCGAGCAATTCGGCCTCGCCGAAGAAATGAACAAGGCGCTCAAGTCAAAGGTGTGGTTGAAGAGCGGCGGCTACATCGTCATCAATCAGACCGAAGCGCTGGTCGCCATCGACATCAACACCGGCAAGTATGTCGGCAAGACGCAGCGCCTCGAAGACACCATCGTCAAAACAAACGTGGATGCAATTAAGGAGATTGTCCGCCAAATCCGGCTCCGAGATCTTGGCGGCATCATCATCATCGACTTCATCGACATGGATGAGCGCCGCAATCGCCAGCGCGTGATGCAGGCCCTGGAGGAAGAACTTCGACACGACCGGGCGCCCTCAAAAACGCTGCAGTTTAACGATTTCGGTCTGGTCGCTATCACCCGCAAGCGCGTGAAGCAGTCGCTCGAACGCACCATCGGCGCGCCTTGCCCGTACTGCGAGTCGACCGGATATGTGAAGTCCGTCACCACCGTTTGCAACGAGATTTATGTCGAGATGCGGAAGATTGCCAAGCATCTCGAACACGAGGACGTCATGCTGCGCGTGCATCCGGACGTAGCCAAGGAGTTGAAGTCCAACAATGGCCGCTTGCTGAACGAGATGGAGGAGATGACCAAGCGCACCATCATCGTGAAGAGCGATCCGGCAGTGCATCAGCAGCAGTTCGATATCAACTGAGCTGTCAGCGATCAGCTTTCAGCCATCAGCAAAAGACGGGCGAAAATGGCCCGTCTTTCTTTTTGAAGGAACTGCCTGTCAGAACTACCATTAGAAATGGTAATAATGGTAAAATACCATTATGAATACCACTGTGACGGTAGATAAGGCTGGCAGAGTCGTTTTGCCCAAACCCGTACGGGAGCAGTTGCACCTGTCTGCGGGGGACTCTCTGGACTTGGAGAGTTCCGGAGATCGAATCGTTCTCCGTCCCGTGCGCGGGAAGGCTGGAATGCGAGAGAAGGAAGGCATTTGGGTGTTTCGCACCGGACAGCCTGTTTCAGCCGCATCCGTAGATGAAACAATTCGTCAACTCCGGGGGGAGCGCGAGCGATCTGCAATTCAGCCCGAAAAGGCCAGGCTACGGTGAGGCGCTTCTTCGACACCTCGGTCCTTGTGGCCGCGGTTCTTGAAGAACATGAACATCACCAGCCAAGCTTCTTGGCTGTCTCAAAGGCGAATCGATCCTCGGCTTTCTGCGCAGCCCATAATCTAGCTGAAGTGTATGCGACGTTGACGCGCTATCCGGGGAAGCAACCCTTGAGCGCGGACCAGGCTTTACTCACTCTCAGCGTATTTGAGAATCGACTGACCATCGTAGCTCTGGAGGCGAGAGAGTACCTCGTCGCGATTCGAAGATTTGCAGCCATGGGAATTACTGGCGGCACCATGTACGATGCACTGATAGCAGCCTGTGCTCTCAAAGCGGAAGTCGATGTGCTATATACCTGGAATATCGGACACTTTATGCTGCTGGGGGACGAAGTGGCCGGGAAGGTACGCACTCCCTAGGTTCTCATCGGTACATCCTAAGGCTCTAAGCGCCTATCCCACGTTAGCGAGGGTTTTCACCGCGAGATCCGCCTGGTTGCGTAGCTTTTGGACGGATTCGTGGATCGCCCGAGCAGCTACGGCCGAACCGCTCTGCTCGGCCATCTTCGCCACGCTTCCGGCTTCTTCCGTGGAGGTGCTGGCCATATCCAACAGGACGACGACGGCGTCGGCATGCAACTTCCATAGAGACGACATCTTCTGGCTGCGCTTCAGTTCCTCCAGTTCGGTGCTGATGCGCGCGGAAACCGAGACCATCCGAATCAGCGTGCGAGCCACGTCGGCACGCAAGCTTTTTTCTTCCAAGAACGAAGCGCCGTATGCGTCAGCCTCAGGCACCGTCAAGGTGAGATTGAAGAATCGCATGGGCACCACCCGACGATATTTCGGGTCGGCGACGCGCACAAACACCCGTATGGATTCCTCCACGCGTCGCAGTTTGCCTTCTTCCGCCGAGAGTTGCTGCGGGGTGACAGCAGGCGGCTGAAACACGGGAACTGCCGCCGGAACTTTCGCGGCCGCCACTTTGGCAGCTTTGGGTGCCGCGGCTGAACCGCCGGTTGCCCGGGTCTTCTGCCCGGTCGGCGTCAACAACGCGCGCCGGATCGGTGGACGTCGGTCCAATTCCTTTTTCAACTTCGAAACCCGGCGAAACTTCTCAAACGCCCCGCCGTAATCGGCCTGCAGCAGTTGCTTCTCTTCAATGGCTGCGACATGGTCCACCGTGACCTCCACTCCGTCGACGGTGGTGAGAATCGTTCCACCCATTTCTTCCAGCGCCTGTCCGAAGTTCTTGATCTCAGCCAGAGCCTTAACGAATAATTCGTCGAACTTTTGACCGAACGTTGCGTTATAAGCCGACAATGTGGCCAGCACGCCGGGATGGTAGAACGAGGAATCCAGCCACTGCTTCAGTTCTCGCACACGCCCGATAATGCCGGAATCCATCAGCGAGTTGAAGTCCCGGAAGCGAGCAATCTCTTCGCGCAATGGATCGAAACGCCGCAACAATTGCACATGCTCTTCGGGCAGCGACGGCACGTCGGTGTCGGCCAGGATTTCAATCAGCGCAATTTCAAAGGGCGAAAGCGGCAGTGCGCCGTCCAGTCCGTAGCCGCTTTGTTGCCACTGCCCGGGCACGCGAGGATGGCGGTAGAGGAAGGTCGCAATCAAATCAGTTTTGTCGCGGTTGACGTCACTCGGTTCGCGGCGTCGTACAAAATAGCGCAGAAGAGCCTCGGCTACTTCAGAATCGGTGTCCGGAGTCAGCGCCTGCCGCACCATCGCCGGCGTAATCGCCATATCCAGCAAATGCAGCCAGCGATACATTCGGGAGAGCGTGGTCGGCAATTCCCGCTCGGAATGGCGGAGTGCGTCCTCGTCGAGACCACTCGGAATGGGCACCTCCCCTCCGAGTGCGTCCCGCATGAGCTTCTGGTAGAAGCCCTGAACGGTCGCCAAAATAGCCAATTCAAACCGAAGATCTTCGGCCAAACTCGCCCCCGAGAGAAAAATTTCTCTCTAAATCTTTACGATGTCTTAAGTACAAATGAAAAGTAACTTCCGCTGCAAGTTACTACCGGAGCGATACTCTCACCCCGGTGGAAGGCGCTTCCCTGGAGGTACATGACCTTTCGCGCAGATCGTTTTTGGCTGAGAAAAATCTCAGATGGCGGAATGCTTCAGGGAATGGACGCCGTGCGTCGTGCCACAAAGACGTTGCAGGCAACGTCTCTACCAAACGTTTCCTGTACGGAAGCAGCAAACTAGTCTCGGCCGGCGCTGCTACTTTTTCAGTTCTTTCAATATCTCGCGTGCGGCGTTCGCGCCCGAGCCACCGGTGAGTCCGGCCCCGGGATGCGTTCCACTTCCGCACAAATACAAATTCTGAATCGGCGTGCGGTACCGAGCCCAATCGAGCAGCGGGCGCATAGTAAAGAACTGGTCGAGCGCAAGCTCGCCATGAAAAATCTGCCCGCCTGTCAACCCGTATTTCTCTTCCAGATCAAGAGGTGTGATGATCTTGTGCGTAAGGATCAGTTCCGGCAGGTTCGGCGCATACTGCGCGAGCGTCTGCACGACGGTCTGGCCCAGCGCTTTGCGTTGCTTCTCCCAGTCGCCTTTCAGCTTATACGGCGCGTACTGCATGTAAATCGACATCACGTGCTTGCTTTCCGGCGCAAGCGTGGGATCGGTCAACGACGGAATCGCGGCTTCGAGATACGGCTGGCGTGAGAAGTTGCCATATTTGGATTCGTCGAAAGCGCGCTCCAGATAATCAATCTCGTTGCCAATGTGAATGCGCCCTTTGAGCGCACTAGCGTCGCCGTTCTTAAGCGCCGTAAACTCGGGCAGACCCGAGAGCGCCAGGTTCACCTTCGCAACCGTGCCATTGCCGCGGTAATGCTGCAATTTCTGCACGAAGTCTGGCGAAAGATGGGTGGGGTCGGTCAGCTTGAGCAGAGTGCGTTTCGGGTCGGCATTAGAAATCACCGCCTTCGCTTGAATCTCTTCGCCCGTTGAAAGCAGCACGCCGGTGGCTGTTCCGTCCTGCACCCGAATCTCGATGACCTCTGCGCCGGTGCGGATTTCCGCCCCAGCAGCCTGGGCCGCCGATGCCATGGCTCCTGTAACCGCCCCCATGCCTCCTGCCGCGAACGCAGCCGAGCCCGCGGGATGCGCATCTCCCGCCGCGCGGATCAGCAACACCAGCGCGCTTCCCGCCGACCACGGGCCCAGAAACGTCCCAAAGACGCCGCGAGCCGCGATCACCGCCCGCAAGAGTTCTGTTTCAAAATATTCCGAAGCCAGATCGGCCACGGCCATCGGCCCCCAGCGCAGCAGCCGAAACATGTCTTTCTTTCCTAGTTTCCGAATCGCCCGTCCCGTCTGCAGCATGCTCCACAAATCACCGCGACTGGGATGGTCGATATCCGGCGGCGTGGTTGCTAGCGCTTCGCCAATGACTTTCGCAATCTTACCCAGGGACTGCTGGAATTCCGGATACTTCGCGGCATCTTTCTGCGAGAACGCCGCGATTTCCTGTGCCGACTTCTTCGCATCCTGATAAAGCGAAAGCGCGCGACCATCGGGTGAAAGGGCGGTCACACAAATTTCCGGCGTGATCCACTTCAGCCCGTGTTTCTCCAGTTGCATATCGCGCACAATCTGCGGTTGAATCGGTCCCGCCGTATGCGCCAGCGTAGAACAGCGAAATCCGGGATGGAACTCATCGGTGACGGCGGCTCCGCCAACCTGTGCGCTGCGCTCGAGCACCAGCGGGCTGTATCCGGCTTTGGCCAGATAGAACGCGGTGATCAGTCCGTTGTGGCCGCCGCCAATGATGACAACGTCGCGCCCTCGGGAGCGTTTCTGTTCAGACATGGCTATGCCGCTCCCTTAGTGTCTTTCAGAATTTCCAGCGCCGCTAGCCGCCCGTTCGCGCCCATAATTCCGCCGCCGGGATGCGTCGCCGATCCGCACATATAAAGGTTCTTGATCGGCGTCCGGTACTGTGCCCAGCCTGGCACGGGGCGCAGGAAGAACAGCTGTTCGAGTGAAAGCTCACCTTGGAAGATGTTTCCCTCGCTCAGTCCCCACTCGCGCTCCAGATCAAGAGGCGTTACCACCTGCTTCTGAATGATGATGTCTTTGATGTTCGGTGCATACTCGGCAATCGTATTCACCACCGTGTCGCCGAAAGCTTCCTTCTGGTCGTCCCAGTTCAACCCGGGCCGCAGCTTGTAGGGAGCATACTGCACGAAGCACGACAGCACATGCTTTCCCGGAGGCGCCACAGATGGATCGGTCAGAGAGGGAATCACCATGTCGATGTAGGGTCGCCGCGAAAAATTGCCGTACTTAGCATCGTCGTAGGCTCGCTCCATATAGTCGACCGACGGTGAGATCGAAATCGCGCCGCGCAAATGTGCGCCTGGTCCGGGCATGCAGTTGAAGTCCGGCAGCCCATCCAGCGCCATGTTCACCTTGCCCGAGGAGCCACGAAATTTGTAGCGATTGATCTCTTCCAGGAAGTCGCCGGGAAGGTGCTCAGCGCCCATAAACTTGGTAAACGTGAGCCGCGGATCCACGCTGGAAGAAATCACTTCCGCATAGACTTCGTCGCCGTTGGCGAGGACCACGCCCTTCGCCCTGCCATTCTTTACGATGATCTGCGAAATCCCCGATTGCGTGCGGATCTCGACGCCCGCCTCGCGAGCCGCATCGGCGATCGCATTCGAAATCGCCCCCGTACCACCGCGCGCAAATCCCCATGCGCGAAATGCCCCGTCAATCTCCCCCATGTAGTGGTGCAGTAGCACGTACGCCGTCCCCGGAGAGCGTACGCCGAGGAATGTCCCAATGATTCCCGAGGCCGACATGGTGGCTTTGAGCACGTCGGTCTCGAACCATTGATCGAGGAAATCAATGGCGCTCATGGTCATGAGCTGAACCTGGTTGTACTTGTCGTAGCTCGACATTCCTTGAAACCGCCGCCCGATGAACAGTAGCTTCATCAGTTCACGCGGATTCAGCGTGGTCGGATCGGGAGGAACCATGCTGAGAATCGGTTTCACGAACCGGCACATCGCTTGCATCGCCTTGCCGAACTCGTCGTAGGCTTCCGCGTCCACCCGGGAATGGCGTGCGATCTCACGCTGCGTCTTGCCATGATCGTTTACGCGCCATAAGTAATCGCCGCTGGGCATGGGCGTAAAGGTTCCGTCGAGCGGAAGAATCTCCAAACCGTGACGGGGAAGATCGAGATCGCGAATAATCTCCGGGCGCAGCAGCGACACCACGTACGAGCAGACCGAGAATTTGAATCCCGGCACAACCTCTTCCGTGCACGCCGCTCCGCCCAGGACATGACGGCGTTCTAGCACCAGCACTTTCTTGCCCGCGCGTGCCAGATAAGCCGCATTGACCAGACCGTTGTGGCCGCCGCCGATGACGATTACGTCGTATGAATTAGAACCAGCCATTAGCTTTTAGCTCCTAGCTTTAATCTTCAGGTGGAGGGAAACGCAATAATACTCGCGTAGCGAAGGAGGCGGAAGGGAAGATCAGAGTCCGGCGGGGAGGACGGTCCAGCTTCTCAGGATGCTTCGTAACTTTGGCATGAATGTGCGCATAGCTGGCGGGAAGGCGAACCGACATTCTATCGGTAAGCAGGAGTTTTGTCTGCAAATTTGCGTCAGCACTGGCTGTAAATCATGCGTTGTCGCTGTTGCCGCGCATGCGTGCCGGTGCATATAATCCGACTTCGGCGATTTCCTTCGTGTCCTTTGTGCCTTTGGGATTGTTTTTCGACCACCGTAAGCGCGATCGAAAACAGCCGCAACGAGGAGCTCCTTTGCCCATCGGAACCGCATTTCACGAGAGAACGTTCCCTCTATGCCACAGCCTGAACTACCGCGAGTGGTCAGGCTACTACACCGTCAGCGTCTACGAAGTTCATCACGAACACGAGTACAACGCCATTCGCAACGCGGCCGCGCTCATCGACATCTCCCCACTTTACAAATATCTGATCACCGGCCGAGACGCGACCCGCTTGGTGAACCGCGTCATCACCCGCGACATCAATAAAGTAAAAGTGGGCCAGGTAATTTATTGCTGCTGGTGCGACGAGGAAGGCAAGGTCATCGACGACGGTACCATCTCGCGTCTCGAAGACAACGTCTATCGTTGGACGGCCGCTGACCCCAGCCTGCGCTGGTTTCGCCAGAACGGCCTGAACATGGATGTGCAGATCGAAGACATTTCCGAGAAGGTCGCCGCGCTGGCACTGCAAGGCCCGACATCAGCCAAGCTCCTGAAGGCCATTGCCGAAGCCGACATCGCCAACCTAAAATACTTTCGCGTCACCCGCGGCAAAATCGCCGGAGTGCCTGTGGATATTTCGCGCACCGGTTACACGGGCGATCTCGGCTACGAGATCTGGATGCCATGGAATGACGCGGTGAAGGTTTGGGACGTACTCGCGGAAACGGGCAAGCAATTCGATCTGCACGCTGCCGGCATGTTGGCTCTGGACGTCGCGCGCGTCGAAGCCGGCCTGCTGCTCATCGAGGTCGACTACACCAGTTCCAAGAAGGCCCTGATCCCAGCGCAGAAATTCTCGCCCTACGAACTGGGTTTCGGAAAGATGATTCACCTCGACAAAGAGAATTTCATCGGCAAACGCGCCCTCCAGCAAGATGCGAAGTTGGGCGTGCCGCGGCAACTCGTGGGCCTGGAAGTTGATTGGACCGACGTCGAGCAACTCTACGAGCGCTATGGCCTTACTCCCGCGGCGCCCACTCAAGCTTCGCGCGTCGCGGTCCCGGTCTATTCGGGAGACAAGCAAATGGGCAAGGCGACTACTACCAGTTGGTCGCCAATCCTAAAGAAGTTAATCGTGCTGGCCAGCGTCGAGACGGAATATGCGAAGCCGGGGACATCTTTGCAGATGGAAATCACAATCGAGGCGATGCGCCTCAAGACGAACGTCAAGGTGACCACCCTGCCGTTCTTCAATCCCCCAAGGAAGACCGCGACGCCGGTGTAGAAGTTTATGTGGGGACAGCCGCCCTCGGCTGTCCGCCGAGCCCAGCCCGGCGGGGTTCTTGATGCTGGCCTTCTCTCCGAAAGCGAGCTTTGCTCGCTTGGACAGCCGAGGGCGGCTGTCCCCACACGATCTCAAGCAGCCTTCCGGTTGCTGCGCTTCCAATACAAATATCCCGGCACGCCGATCAGCACGATCGCCGTTCCCCAGAACGCCTGGGTGGGACGTGTAATGATCGTGTTCAGCGTCCATGCAGTTCCGATCAGCACATAGATCGCCGGCAGCCACGGATATCCCGTGCACCGGTAAGGACGCGGAATCTCCGGCCGCCTCCAGCGCAGCAGGAACATCCCAATTACCGTCAGCGTGTACGACAGCACCATGCCGTAAATGACATAGGTATAAAGCTGGTCATAGCGCCCGCTCAACGTGAGTGCCGCGGCCCAAATGCCTTGTCCAATCAGGCTGAAAGCCGGCGTTCGCCACTTGGGATGGATCACCGCCATGCGCTTGAAGAACACGCCATCCTGCGCCATGGCGAGATAAACCCGCGCGCCCGAGAGCGTGCACGTTGCGGCGGCGCTGAAACATGAAATCGCGATAATCAGCGACAGCCAGCCCGCAGCCCTCGGCGAGAACAGCGCCGCCGCCGCCGCATGCGCAATGGTTTCGTGTCCGGCGATTTCCTTTAGCGGCAGGGCGTAGATGTACGTCACGTTCATTGCGAGATAGATAACCGCCACCGCGAGTACGCCGAGCACCATAGCCCGCGGCACGTTCCGGCGTGGATCTTTCACTTCCCCCGCAACCCACGTGATGTATACCCATCCGTCGTAGGCCCAGAATACAGCGATCATTCCCACTCCCAGCGCAGAGATTAACTGGGCTGGCCCAAGCCCCATCGTCAATGCAACCCCGTGCGACTGAAAGTTAGACCAGTGCCCCTTGCCAATCGCAAATCCTAGAGTTACGAATGCTGCCATGGCCATGAACTTCGTCCAAGTAGAAATGTTCTGCAGCAACGCTCCCCACCGTAGCCCTACGACGTTGACATAAGTGAGCACCGCGATGAGCACCAACCCGAGCAGATGCGCGCGCGTTATCACAATGCCGGCGAATGCAATCACCACCTGATCCTGCGATACAAGTGGAAAAACCTGCCCGACATAGGCCGCCGATGCCACCGAAAGCGCGGCAATCGTTCCTCCATTGGCGACGCTGAACAGCATCCAGCCGTAGAGAAAGGCGATCAGATCGCCATAAGCCTCGCGCAGATAAATGTACTGTCCCCCGGAGTCGGGGAACATCGAACCCAACTCGGCAAAGGCGAAGCAGGCGCAAAGCGAGATCAGCGCCCCCAACACCCACACCAACAGGAACAGAACGGGCTGCGGTAACGGCCCGGCGATATCTTTCGCGGTCAGAAAGATCGACGACCCGATGACGCCACTGACCAGCAGCAACACCGAATCGAGCAGTCCGAGGCCGCGCACAAGCGTAGGTTTGGAGCCGGGCGGCTGTGAGTCGGGAGATCTTGAGTCAGACAAAGTTGCGTCGGTGACCGGTAAGACGGGAATGGGTTCCATTAGCCGATGCCCAGTTCGTCGGACGATTCAAGCGCCGTCCCGCAACGCCGGCAGATCACCGAAGAGCAGTCGCCGCAGGTCAGCGGATCCGTCACCTCTTCCGCGCAGTTTGGGCAGTAGAGCGATCCCGGTTCGGGATCCGGTTCGGGTTGTGACTTCTGAGGACGCGTCGACATGAAGAGGAAAACTGTAGCATAGTGGCAGCGCCGCCGTCCCTTCGACTTTGCTCAGGGCAGGCTCCCGCGGTTATAGGACGCCGAAGCGCCGTCACCCGCGGGGACGAGACGCCGGCGCTACAATCGGAATGTCATGCCCGATAAATCTCACACGCCCGACGAAAAGCTGCAACACGAATTCAACCGCTGGGCCGCCGCCGGTGAAGGCTCGAAGATGGAGCGCCATCATCTCGACATCACCGAAAAGACGATTCGACTGATGAATCTACGCCCCGGCGAACGCGTGCTCGATCTCGGCTGCGGTTCTGGATGGGCCACGCGTCTGCTGGCCAGACTCGTCGGCGAAGGTCCGGAGGGTTTCGGTCAAGTCGTCGGCCTCGACGTTTCCGACGAGATGGTGCGCCAGGCCCGCGAAGCCTCGAAAGACTTCGAAAATATTCTTTACGTCTGGGGATCAGCGCAGCAGATTCCGTGGGAGGAGAACTTCTTCGACAAAGTCTTGTCGGTAGAATCGTTCTACTACTATCCCGATCAGGACCGTGCACTGATGGAGTTATTCCGCGTTATGGCGCCGCGGGGACGGCTGTTTATCCTGATCAATCTCTACAAGGACAATCCTTACTCGCTGCAGTGGGTCGACAAGCTCAAGGTCCCGGTTCACGTGCGATCGGCGGCCGAATATATTGATCTCTTCAAGAAGCATGCCTTTGAAGACGTGCAAGCGGTCCGCATCCCAGACGACACACCCACACCGGATGATTACCAAACCAAATCGTTTAATAGTCTGGACGATTTGCGGGCATTCAAGCGGGAGGGCGCTTTGCTGCTGATGGCGTCGAAGCCCGACCTGCGCACCCCGCTGCCCGGATACACGATCTACTGATCGGGCGACGCTCGATCGACGCTCGATACTCGATCGCTAGATGGTGTCGTCGTCTTTGTCGCGATGGCCCAGGTCTTTCGCGGGGCTCATAGCCCGGCCGTCCTGTGCGTGGTGGATCTCCACTCTGCCATTCACGTTTTGCAGCCTGATTCGTGTGCCGCCGGTGCCTAATTCTCCGCGAAGATCGTGACCCACGAAGCTGTGACGATTCACATGCAGGCCAAAGTCGTTCTCAATCCCTCCAGAAACCGTGTTCGCTTCCACTTCCGCATTGGCGTCGGAGGGTATCGTCAAATCCACCGAACCGTTCACCGAATTTAGCTCGACCGATCGGCCAGAAAGCTGGTCAAATCGCGCGTCCAACCGTCCGTTGACGGTCGACAGGCGAGCTTCGCCCGCTAGATTTTTTGCCTCCAGCCGCCCATTGATGCAAGAGGCGCGAACTTCGCCGCTCACTCCGATCACATCGAGCTCGCCATTAATCAGCTTGATCTCATCCAGGTGAGCCGAGCGTGGGACGGTAATTGTGTAATCAACCGTGGCGGCTCGATCGTGTCCGTTCCAACTCCAGTGTCGGTCGTGCTCCGGGTACTTGGTTTGAATCGAGAGCGCATCGTTGCGCGAGTCGATCTCGATCTTCGCCTCGTCGAGACGCTCTTTGGAGTCGGCATACTTGATCGCATCGATTTTGACTTGATTTTGGTCCCAACTCGAAATGTGGACGTCGCCGTTGATGTTGTCGAGTTCAACCCGGCCATCGGCGGTCAACGGATAAGTCTGATGGAATTCTTCGGTCAGCGCGCCACGATGGTCTGACGCATGTGCTGCGAGGGCAAGCACGAGCAGCGCGCACACGGTTCCCAGAACAGCTCCCAACCAGTTAGCGGATCGGCGATAGCGATTCATGACTTCCTCCCTTTCCTGAAGCTTTAGACGGAGACGCCGGACTTTGGTGAGAGGGTCGATCAAGGGAGATGAAAGTTACCTCCGCGATTTCCCCTCAGCTCGGAATTGGATTCCCCGCAGCAGTTTGCAGCGCGGTTTTTTCCCCGCTTCGGTGAGCAGGAATACTGCCAGGATCGTCATCTCCGGCTCAATCGGGACCCGGTATCGCGGCGCGGGGAAAACGAAGTAGTAGATCGCCGGATAAAGCAGAATCAGCCAGAACAGCAGCCACGCGCCGGGTTTGCGCAAACGCAACGCGCGGCCCAACCCCCAGAACGCCAGGAGCGATGACGCCAGGAAGAGTGAGTTCTTGGCATCGTTCATCCACCATGGCTGCGTGGCCTTGGGCGGTCCAGCCCAAAAGTAAATGAAGCGTTTGACGCAGAGCTTGGCAAACCGCGCATAGTCTGCCTGGATGTAATCAATGGCCTGACGCTTCCTCATGTCGATGTAGGCCAGTTCGCCCATGGACTGGTATTGTCGCATGGCATAGGCATCCTGAGTCGGGTGAAGATATTCCATCCAAGTGCCGTCGGCGCCATTCCCGTTGCCCAGGCGGAGCTCTGCGCCAAAGTTATCGCGAATGAAAATGAATCTGCCGAAGGTATGCTGGTTGCGAACCAGCCAGGGCGCGATGCATGCCAGGAAGATGACAGACGCCAGCACAACTCCGGCCAACGATCGCTTGCCGCGCTGCACGCGACGGTACCATGCCCACAGTCCCGCAGCCGGAAGAAACGATAGCAGGGAAGTACTGGTGAGCACGATCAGGCCCCAAAGCAGTCCGAACCGAACCCACGGCAGCAAACCGTCGCGGTCTTCCAGGGTCATAGTCAGCCAGAAGATTATGGTTAGTAGCAGCGTCGACAAACTGGTTTCCCAGACCCAGCGGGTAGACCAGAACATGACGTTCGGCAGCAGGGCCCAGGCCCATGCCGAGCCGACTGCGACATTCTCGGAGAAAATTCGCCGTGCGATCAGAAAAATCGGGATGCAGGTCAATGCCGAGCAAAGGCTGTTCAGCGTCAGCAGCGCGAAGGCCGACGCCCTCGAATAAATCCCGAAGACATGAAAGACGGCCGCGGTTAGATAAGGGTAGAGCGGGGGCTCCCACGCGGTGGGGCCGGTCGAAGGTCCGAACGGATTGCTGAAGCCGTGTCCAGAAGCCAGCGACGCACCAATCCGGCCCATTTCCCAGCCAAAACCAAAGTTCGCGTCCGTGCCTTTGAACTTGTAAGTATGTCCAATGACGATCCAACCGACGCGCAGAAGCAGGGCAATCGTCACGATCCAGCGCGGCGAGTTCCGGATACGCACCCACGCTTGGAGGAGCGGACTGGAACTCGCTGCGCGATCTAGGTCCGCTGTTTTTGACTCCATGGGTGGTTCTATTTGTAGCCGAGCGGGGCCCCAGGGGCAACGTCAACTATTCTTGCGCAACCTTTTCGTGGAGAACCCCGCATTCCTCGTTTGCCTCCGATTCCGGTAAAATGTACGTTTTCAGTGGACTCTTCATTGATGTCTGATCTCATCCTCACCGCGACGTTCGCTGCATGGTCTGCTCCCCGGGGTGTGTTGCCTTACATCCGGCAGCATTTTCTCGACACCACGTTTCGCGGACTCTACCATGCCAATGCATTCGACGTCGCCCTTCTCGTCCCTTACTTTATCGTGTTGATTTTGTTGGCGGGCTACGGAATGCACCGCTACATACTGGTGTACCTCTATTACAAGCACCGGCAAAAACGCACTACCGAACCGGCTGCGTATTTTGAAGATTTGCCACGGGTGACGGTGCAGCTGCCGATTTTTAACGAACAGTACGTGGTGGAACGGTTGCTGGACTCGATCTGCAAGCTGAAGTATCCCCGGGAAAAGCTGGACATCCAAGTGCTGGACGACTCGACGGATGAGACCGTCGACGTCGCTCGCGGACTGGTCGAACGGTATACGGCACTAGGCAATCCCATCGGTTACCACCATCGCACCAACCGCGCGGGCTTCAAGGCGGGCGCGCTGGCGGAAGGGATGAAGACGGCGAAGGGCGAGTTCATTGCCATTTTTGACGCCGACTTCACTCCTCCGGAAGATTTTCTGATGCGTACCATCCATCACTTTACCGATCCGAACATCGGCATGGTGCAAACGCGCTGGACGCATCTCAACCGTCATTACTCGTTCTTGACCGAGGTCGAAGCCATTCTGCTGGACGGCCATTTTGTGCTTGAGCACTCGGGTCGTGCGCGCACCGGCCTGTTCTTCAATTTCAATGGCACCGCGGGCGTGTGGCGGCGCGTTGCCATCGATGAAGCCGGAGGCTGGCAGCACGATACCTTGACCGAGGATACCGACCTCTCTTACCGCGCCCAACTGAAGGGATGGAAATTTATTTATTTGCAGGATGTCGAGTGTCCCGCGGAACTGCCGGTGGAGATGACTGCATTTAAAACGCAGCAGGCGCGTTGGGCGAAAGGACTTATCCAGACCGGGAAGAAAATTCTGCCGAGAGTGATGCGCAGTAACGCTCCGCTGCACACCAAGATCGAGGCCTGGTACCACCTGACCGCGAACCTTAGCTATCCGCTGATGATTATGCTCTCGGTGTTGCTGCTTCCGGCCATGGTCATTCGCTTCTATCAGGGCTGGTTCCAAATGTTGTACATCGACTTGCCGCTGTTTATGGCGTCTACGTTCTCGATTTCAAGTTTCTACGTGGTTTCGCAGCGCGAACTGTTTCCGCGGACTTGGCCTCGGGCTTTATTGTATCTTCCATTTCTCATGGCGCTGGGTATCGGGCTGACCATCACCAATACGAAGGCGGTCATCGAGGCGCTCGTCGGCAAGGAAAGCGCATTCGCACGAACTCCAAAGTACAGCGTCATCTCGAAGCAAGATAGAGTCGGGGCCAAGAAATACCGCAAGCGGCTGGGATGGGTGCCGGGGCTGGAGTTGCTCATTGGCTCCTACTTTGCGCTCACGGTGTACTACGCAGTGGAGAATGAAAACTACATTACCGTGCCGTTTCTACTGCTGTTCGTCGTCGGGTATTGGTACACGGGATTGATGTCATTGCTGCAAGGGCGCTTCGCGGGCGCCTCTCGCAAGACCACCACGCATACGAAGCCGTTCCCGGTTGGAGTTTAGCCTTTCGCAGTTCTAGCTAGCTGCGCAAGGGGCTGCCGCACTTACCCCTCGGACTTTCTGGTCTTCGCTTGACTGCTCGTTTACAATCCAGTCGCTGAATGTTCTCATCCCAAAGAGTTCCGTCTGTTTAGGATGAGAATTTATTCGAAAGGAGGATGCGATGCTTCGCTCGCGCAGGATTCTCCACTCCGCCGCCGTCGTCGTGCTGTTGATGTTGATCCTGAGTTGTGGAGGTGCTCACGACTCCGACGAATATTTCGTTATGGTCTCGGCAAACTTGCAGGTCCCGTACTGGAAGGCTGCGGGAGCCGGGTTCTCGAACGCCTCGGCGCAGATGAAAGTGCGCTCCGACTTCATGGGGCCGCAGAACTATGATCCGAAAGCGGAGCGCGACGCGGTGGATCAGGCGGTGCAGAAAAAAGCTACCGGCATCCTGCTTGGCGTAACCGACCCGGCGCTACTCAAGGACAGCATCGATAAGGCTGTCGCCGCGGGCGTGCCCGTCATCACGATCGACTCTGATGCACCCTCAAGCAAGCGGCTGTTCTTCATCGGAACCAATAACTTTCAGGCGGGATTCACCGGTGGAGAGCGGTTGGCGAAGGAACTGAACGGCAAAGGCAATGTTGTGTTCTTCTCGATGCCGGATCAGTCGAACCTGCAGGAACGTCTGCGCGGCTACAAGGAGGCGCTGGGCAAGACGCCGGGAATCAAGATCACCCGGGTGGTCGATATTCAAGGCGATCCGCGCATCGCATTCGATACCGCCACGCAAATCATTGGGAAAGAGCGCGACAAGGTCGACGCCTTTGTATGTCTGGAAGCGCAATCCGGCAAAGAAGTCGCGGGAGTGCTCAACAGCTATCACGTGACCGGGAAAGTCGTGATGGCAATGGACACCGACCAGGAGACGCTCGACTGGATCCGGAAGGGTGTGATTGCGGCCACCATCGCGCAGAAGCCTTACACCATGGCCTTTGTCGGCATTCAGATGCTCGACAATTTGTATCATCACAAGCCATCCTCGCTGGACACAGACTGGTCGAAGGATACTTTCGCGCCGATTCCGAGTTTCGTGGATACAGGTTCAGGTCTCATCGATAAGAGCAATGTAGATGCGTTCCTGCAGGCCGGAAAGGACCTCACTTCTGCGCCGAAATAAGGCCTGGCGAGGAAGCGCGAGCGAGGGGAAGAACTTGGGAATTGGGTAATTCCTACGAGATATATTCCCGGATGTACTCGTCTTTAGTGTGCGTGAGTTGGTGGACATCGCCGTCGAAGATTACCTTCCCATCGCGGAGCACGAGGAAACTCATCGGCACATCGCAATATTGCCCGCGCGGTAGGGAGCGCATCTGGTTCGTCTGCGCGTCGAATTGATGCGTGGCCATGGTGAAGGCGTCCTGCAGGCGATGAGTGACCAACAGGGAACTGGTCTTGTAGACATCGCGCTGCTTCATGATGAGCTCAATGATCGTGTTGGAAGTGATTGGATCGAGACCGCCAGTAGGCGAGTCGTAGAGAAGCACTTCTGGCTGGGTAATCACGGCGCGCGCAATCGCCACTCGGCGCCGCATGCCACCAGAAAGCTCGGAAGGGAACTTGTCGATTGTCTGTTCCAGTTCGACAAAACGCAGCACTTCCCGCACGCGGTGTTCGATCTCAGGGTCCCCAAAGCCGTGCTCCTCGATCAGGCGGTAGGCCACGTTCTCGCGCACTGTGAGCGAGTCGAACAGAGCACCTTCCTGAAATACAATCCCAATCTTGGCACGCAGAGCGAAAAGCTCTTCTTCGCGCATCTGGGTTACGTCGCTGCCCAGCACCAGGATTCGTCCCGAGTCTGGTTTTAGCAGGCCCAGCGCAAGTTTCAGGATCGTGCTCTTGCCCGATCCGGCAACTCCGAACAAAGCCTTGGTCTCGCCGAAGGGCAGACAGAAAGAGATGCCCCGCAACACCTTATTCTCTTCAAATGCAAGGTGCACCTCCTGGAACTCAATGGCGTGGACGGCTGATTCCTGGGTTGTGGTGGAGACTGAGTCGAGAGGCAAGGTCGGAGCGGGCATGCGCTTAGTTATACGACAACACGTTCATCAGAAATTGCGTGACAAACAGGTCAAGCACGACGATCAAAACAGAGGCGGCCACTACCGCCTGGGTGGTGGCTCGGCCTACCCCTTGCGTGCCGCCGCGGGCCGTCATGCCATAGAAACAGCCCACCGTGGCGATGATGAAGCCGAACAGCAGCGGCTTGACCAGCCCCATGAAGACGTCCTGAAACACGAGCGCCTGCCATGCATTGCTCCAGTACTGGCGGGCGTCGAGGTTCAGAAGAATTTTGGAGACGAACAATCCACCCGCCAAGCCGACGAAATCCGAAAGAATCGTCAGGAAGAACAACATGAAGACCGTGGAGACCACGCGCGGCACGACCAGCTTCTTCATCGGGTCGGTGCCTAGGGCACGCATGGCGTCGATCTGCTCAGTCACCACCATGGACCCGAGTTCGCTGGCCATCCCCGACGCGTTTCGTCCCGCCACCATCAGTCCGGTGAGTACTGGGCCTAGTTCACGCACCATCGAGAGCGACACCAACTGCCCGATCAGAGTGATCGAACCAAAGCGTTGCAACGTATTCGCACTCTGTACCGCCAGCACGGCGCCCGTGAAAAAGCCAGTCAGCACGACGATCGGCAGGGAACCCACTCCAATCAAGTCGGCCTGCTGGATCATATCCGCAAAGTACACGGGCTTGCGAAACAGGTCACCGATCGACCGCGTCGTCATCAGGGTGTATTCCTGAACCGCCAGGACTTTCTGCTTGGCGAACTCCGTGGGCGAGGTCAGTTCCATGCGATTCGGGAAGGCCCGAGGCGCTCGCGGGCGCGACGCTCAGGCTTGATCGAACTATAACAGAGAAAGCTGTCAGCGATGAGGCCAGCTCTCAGCTTCTGGCTTCTCGGAAGGTACGGATGCTGATGGAATGATGCCGCGTAATGAGGAACGACAGCGAGCTGGCACTGGATCCAACCGAGAGCTGAGAGCTGTTACGCGATTCGTCCCTTCTTCTTGATCTCGATATTCAGCCTGCGGATTTTCTGGTTCAACGTGGAGAGCGGGACATGGAAGCGCTCGGCGGCTTCCGTTTGGTTCCAATTGCAGCGTTCCAGCATATCGGTGATGACGCGGCGTTCCACGTCTTCCACGATCTCGAACAACGACGCATCGGACGGCGCCTCGTGCAGCGCGAGCGAAGAGCCTCGTCCCATCATCGAATCGGGCAGCAAATCCATGCTTATTTCCGGGCCGGACGAGAGCACGACGGCGCGTTCGATTACATTTTCCAGTTCACGAACGTTGCCCGGCCAGGAGTAGGCCATCAGCGGACGCAGCGCTTCCGGAGTGATGCGCGGCGCGGAGCGGCCATTTTCTTCCGCATATTTCTTCAGGAAGAATTCCACCAGCAGCGGGATGTCCTCCTTGCGTTGGCGCAGGGGCGGAAGCTCGACGGTGATTACGTTCAGGCGATAGAAAAGGTCTTCGCGGAAGCGGCCTTCGCGCACCATATGGCGCAGGTCGATGTTGGTAGCGGCAATGATGCGCACATCCACCTGAATCTCTGAAATTCCGCCCAGATGCATAAACCGGCGGTCCTGCAGCACCCGCAGGATCTTGGCCTGCGTCTCCAGCCCCATGGTTGCGATTTCATCGAGGAACAGCGTGCCTTTATCCGCCACCTCGAACAGTCCTTTTTTCGAAGCGATGGCGCTGGTGAACGCCCCCTTGATGTGACCGAACAGCGTCGACTCCAGCAAATCCGTCGGCATGGAGCCAGTGTTGACCGGGACGAAGGGCTTGTCGCGGCGCGGAGAATTCAGGTGGATGGCTTTGGCAATTACTTCCTTGCCGGTGCCGCTTTCGCCCTGCAACAACACGGTAGAGCGGCTGTTCGCCACCTGCGCCACCAGATCAAAGATCTTCAGCATGGGCTCGCTCTTGCCCACGATATTTTCAAAATTGTAGCGTTGCTTCAGAGCGCGCTTGAGTTGGACATTTTCTTCTTCCGCTCGGCGCCAGCCCACAGCGGCTCGCACATCGGCGAGAAGTTTTTCGTTGTCCCACGGCTTCTGCACAAAATTCGCAGCGCCTGATTGCATAGCGCGCACCGCGTTTTCCACTGTCCCATAGGCGGTAATCATGATGACCGGCAGGCGCGCATCGTGAGAGCGAATTTCAGAGAGAATCTCCATCCCGTTGCGGCCCGGCAGAGTCAGATCGAGCAGGACCAAATCAAACGGGCGATCCGCCATTTGCGCCAGACCGTCTTCGCCGCTGTCTGCCGTGTCAACGAAGAACCCTTCCATCTCGAGCAGAGTTTGCAAAGATTCACGAATCTCGGCCTCGTCGTCAATGATGAGCACTGAACCTGTCGGCGACGGATTGCCGTTCATCGTACCGCTGGTGATGACTGCTGCTTCAGACATGAACTCCCTTCCTGCTTAGGGGAAAGTCGAGAGCGAAGGTCGTCCCGGATCCCGGATTGCTTTCTACGCGTATCTTGCCGGCATGCTCTTGGATGATGCCGTAGGTGACGGAAAGTCCCAGGCCGGTTCCGCGCTTCTGACCTTCCTTCGGCGCGGTCTTGGTGGTGAAAAACGGATCGTAAATGCGTTGAATATGTTCCTGTGCGATGCCGGAACCCGTGTCGGACACGCGTACGCTGACCATGTCGCCGTTGGTGGTCGCCACGTTCAGCTTGCCGCCGCCCGGCATAGCATCTTTGGCATTGAGAAACAGGTTTAGAAAAACCTGCTGCAGTCTTCCGGGATTGCCTTGAATGGCAGAAATTCCCGGAGTCAATTCGGAGTGCACCTGGACCTTCGCCGTTTTGAGCTGGTGCTCGAGAAGCGCGAGCGTGTCGGTGATGACCTTGTTGATGTCCACGTCGGCGAACTCGGTGCCGCTCGTGCGCGAGAAGTTCAGCAGGTTGTTGACAATTTCTGAAGCGCGGAACGTTTGCCGCGTGATCTTCTCGAGCAACCCCGACTTCTGGGGATCGCCCTGCAGTTGCTTGGCGAGCATCTGGGTATAAGACGAAATCACTGCCAGGGGTGTGTTCACCTCGTGCGCCACACCGGCCGCGAGCAGCCCGATCGATGAAAGTTTGTCAGCTTGTGAAAGTTGACCTTCGAGTTCCACGCGTTCGGTAATGTCATCCATGATCACCAGACGGCCGATGACCTGGAACGTGCGCGTTACCAGAGGTGCAATGGCCACATTGACGGTCCGCGTCTCGCCCGCCGGAGTCTGCAGCCGGAATTTGTACAGATTGTTAATGCCGGCGTTCTGCCGTACGCGATAGAACTCTTCCACGAATTCCACAGGAAATATGGTCCGTACCGGTTGCGTCAGAGCCTGCCACCGCGGCAGCGCGTACATCACTTCCATCTGCGCGTTCCAGCTCTCAATGCGGTCTTCCATGTCGAGCGCCATGACGCCCACATTGATCGACTCGACGATGTTCTCGTTGAAATCCTTGAGACGCTCGTACTCCGCGACTTTCTGCTGCAGCGAAGCGTAGAGCCGGCCGTTCTGGATCGCGATTCCCAGATAGCCGCCCAGCGTCTCCAGCAACTCCATGTCTTCGCTGGAAAGGTAGTCGCCCTTGGTGGTCTTTCCCAAGCCCATCACGGCAACCGTCTTCTGCTGCGCGCGGCAGGGAATGTAGTAGTTGAGATCCAGTCGGGCAATGGCATCCTGCGAGCCCGCGGTCTCGCGCGGCACCTGGTGCGTGTTCTCGAAGAACATGTGTCCCGCGGGTTCGGGACGCGGTGTGCTCAGAAAAGCAAGGTCGAGCTTCCCGATGGGGTTCATGCCTACGGACTTGGCCAGAACGAACTGCTCCGCTTCTTCGTCCGCGCGCGAGAAAATTGCGATGCGGTCCACGGCCAGAGTGCGTGACAGCCGGTCTAATACCGAAGAGAGCAGCGCATTCAAATCCGTTTCCGAACCCAGTTCGCGGCCAAATTCAATTAGCGTTCGCCGGTAGTCATAAACCGTGCGATAGAAGAACTGGTCGACGCGGTCCTGAATCCATTTGCGCACCGGATCGAATAGCAGCGCGGTGACCACGACGGCGAGAATTAATCCCACGGGTCCGGTGCCGGGCTGCCGCATCTGCACCAGCGTGGCAACTCCGGCGACCAGCGCAAAATACATCCCCACCACGGCTGCAGCAGCCAGCGTATAAACCACGCCGCGCTTGAAGATCAGATCAACGTCCATCAGGCGATAGCGGAAGATGGCGTAGCCGAAGGTCAGCGGAAGCAATCCCAGCAGAAGCACCGACAGCTTCATCCACGTGCCGGGCAGCGATCCCATCAGATAGGGAATGACGTAGAAGATCGTGTAGGGAACGATGGCCAGAATGGTTCCGCGCGTTACCCACTTCAATTGCTGGCGCAGAATCGTCGTGCTCGCGAGACGGTAGCTGTACCACAGGACCGCAGCCGCAGCCAGGAACAGCACGGCGCCATAGGCCATTTCCTGGCGATCCATATCCCAACGCAAATAGCCGGTGGCCTGCGCCAGCCGTAAGGCGATGATGTGCCTTCCCAGAAGCGCGGCAGCGGGCAGGTACGCCAATGCCAGCAGCCAGGGACGCTGACGGACGAAGTGCCGCCGTTCGGGGAAGGTCAAAACAAAGTGCAGAAATAACGCCGGCTGCAAGATCCACGCGACGATGTTGCTCCAGTAAATGACCCAATCAAAATCGTTCAATTTGCCGGTGTACTTGAACGAATAGGCGATGAAAGAAACCAGGCAGAAAATGTAGAAGTGCGTGGAACCGGGCGCGGTCCAACGACGCAACAATACGTAGATGCCGATGCCCAGATAAATCAGTGCAATCAAGCGCAGCGAAATGTTTAGGGAGCGATCGGCGGGCGCCAGGATGACGTTGGAATCGAGTGTCACCGACTGCCGGATCAGTGAGTAGGTCGCCTTGGACCAGACGCCGGTGTTGTAGAGCTGGCGCACCAGTCCTGGAGTGCCTTTAATTTCCTGGCCATTGACCGCGACAAGTTGGTCGTCGGACTTAATGCCGGCTTTTGCTCCCGGTCCGGCGGGATCGACGCGGTCGGCTACCAGCCGTCCGTTATGCTCTACCCACCAAACGCCGTCGTCGGGAACGGCTGACTCGCGTTCTTTCTGGAAATTGAAGCCGGCAAAGACCACCGCCGCCACTGTCATCAGAAACAACAGGACGGCGACAAATCGAGCTTGGCTTTCCCGATTCATGATTTTCGGTACTGGCCCCTTAGGAAGCTGAGGAGGCGTGGAAGAGACTGCCCACTGATCGCTTATGAGCAACTTCGCTGCCACGTCAAGCTCCCTTTCCCGCTGGATAAGTCCCACAGATAAAGCCAGTTCCAAAATTATAGATGCATTTTCGAACGGCAACTATGTATTTGTGGATGTTTCTGTGAAATTTCGTATCTACAACACCTTGAGATTCTTAAGGTTCAGGAATAGCTATTTTGTCGGCCCTTCGGCGGTTCTTCGAGCATAGTTGTGCAAAATGGCTAGCCGCAACACCAATAGCTTCTGGGAGTGCCAGCCGGGTGCTCCATTTCTCGCGTTCTTTGCGAAAACTGGGGCTTTGGCGATGTCTAATCTACTTTGCGGGCGGTGTTCTTCGGAGTTTCAGCTAGGGGCTCTTCATCCCATTCGAAGGAAAGCGCGCGAGATGTAGTCTCGATCGATTCGAGTTCCGGAATGTCTTCTGCCACCGCAGTTCCCAACTCAGCAAACTTGCGGGCAGAGACAAGCACGCGATTTTCCAGCGAGCCCACGGCCTGGTTGTAGGCTTCGACGGCACGGTCGAGGCTGGTACCGACGCCCGTTATGTGCCCTGCGAGTTTACGCAGGCGCTCGTGGAGTTCTTTGCCTAGAGCGCTGATCTGCTGCGCGTTGCGCGCCAGTTTTTCCTGATTCCATCCGTAGGCGACGGCCTTCAGCAACGCGATCAAGGTCGTTGGCGATGCCGGAATCACGCGCTGCAGAACTCCTTGTTCGATGAGCCCCGGATCCTGTTCAAGCGCTGCGCTGAAAAACGTTTCGCCCGGCAGGAACATCACCACGAACTCGGGGGTAGCCTCGAATTGTTCCCAATAATTCTTTCCGCTCAGCGTCTTCATGTGGTCACGCACCTGACGGGCATGACTGGCAAGACAGGAGCGCCGCACTTCTTCGTCGGTGGTCTCAAAAGCGTCGAGGAAAGCTTGCAGCGGCGTTTTCGCATCGACCACGACGTGCTTGCCACCCGGCAACTTCACCACGAGATCAGGCCGCAGGCGGCCGCTTTCACTGGTTACGGTTTCCTGTTCGGCAAAGTCGCAGTAGGACAGCATGCCCGCAATTTCGACCACGCGCCGCAACTGGATTTCTCCCCACCGCCCGCGGACGTTGGGAGTACGCAGGGCGCGCACCAGATTGCCGGTTTCCGACTGCAATTCTTTTTGCGTGGTAATCAGGGATTGAACCTGGGCCTTCAGATCGCCATAAGCTTCGCCGCGCGCGATTTCCATTTGCTGAATCTGCGCATCTACCTTGTTGAGCGACTCGCGCACGGGGGTGACGAGATCAGCTACCGCCTTCTGCCGCGCGTCGAGATCGCCTTTGGCCTCGCTCTGAAAACGCTTCAATGTTTCCTGGGCGATCTGCAGGAACGAAGAGTTGTTGCTCTTCAGCGCATCCGCGGCGAGAGCCTTGAAGGCATTTTGCAGATCGGCCGCCGCCCGATCCCCGGCTGTCGTCAGCAATTCAATCTTTTCGTTGCTGGTCTTCCGTTCCGATTCCAGGGCGGATTCTAAGCGGGCCCGGCTCTCCAACAGACCCCGCTGGTCCTGCAAAAGCCGCGCCAGATCGGCCTTTACGACGGTTAATTCCTTTTCTGTCAATGACAAACGGGCCTGCAGCCCCGCCGTACGCGAACGCAGCGCCAGCCAAGCCAGCAGAACTCCTAACAACAGGCCAATGCCCCCACTGATCCCTAGTTCCATAGACGCAGGTAACTTCTTCCCTTCCGGTCCAACCCCTAGCCTAGCACCAGCAACAAAGTTTGCGCCCGAACGCGGTATTAAGGCCGACCCGGAACACATTGCCGTGGGCGCATTCTTCCGGGGGCTGTGGCGAGTGATTTCGGCTGGCGGACGAATGCGTCCGCCGCTAGGTGCTCGAAACCGATCCCTCCCACGACCCGCTGGATAGGCCAGATTGATGGACAGAGTCCCCAGATTATTGGCGTTACTGCTCGGCATGGGCGTTGCGACCGTCCAACCGTCGACTCGTCTGATGGCTTTCCCGGCGGAGGGCGCCGCAGGCGCAGGCGAACCCGCCGAGCAAGCCTCGCTGCGGGCCGCGGCTGATAAAGCTCCCAACCCTTCGTTGGAAGACTACGACTTTCAGACCGAAGAACAGTTGCTTGCCCTAGCCAACCAGTCGCGCCAACAAGCCGGAGCGCCGCCGCTCACCATTGACACCGGACTCTCGCAAGCCGCCCGCATTCACGCGCAGGCCATGCGGGAAGCGCGGCGGCTTTCGCATCAATTTGACGGCGAGCCCTCCCTCCCCAATCGTCTCGCGGCGACCACGCAACTCCAGCTTGAACAGGAAGGCGAAAACGTTGCCCTCGACTATGACGCCGAGCACGGACATGAACATCTCATGCTTTCCGCCCCGCATCGCAGGAATCTGCTCAACCCGGCTTATAACGTCGTCGGGCTCGGCGTGGTTCGTAGTGGAGATCGGCTTTATATTGTGCAGGACTTCGGGTCTGCCCTCCCCAAATATTCTCCTGCGGAAGTGAGACAGTATGTCGCCGCGGCTGTAAATGAAACGCGCCGCCGGGCCCGCCAACCTAACTTGCAGCGACGCGCGTGGCTCGGTGCGGACGATGCTGCCTGCTCGATGGCGCACGCCGACAAACTCGGAACCTCACCTGTGCTCAAGCTGGCGGAGAGCTTCAACGTACTCAGCTACACCAGCCTGCATCCTCAAACGCTGCCTGCGAGAGCGGTTCGTGTCGTCGCGGGCCGCAGCCTTCGCAGCTTTTCCATTGGGGCGTGCTACCGCCGCACCGAGACGTATCCGACAGGAGTCTACTGGGTAGTGTTGTCACTGGAGTGAGACCGGTGTGGTCGTTCCCTGTTGCGATTCCGGAACGGGGAAACTTTCTCCCTTTGCAAAGAACTGTAAATGTTGTGGCTTTTTTCGTGCGCATGCTCCAAGCTAAGGCTGCGTCGCCAGTTTGGTCAGGCGCCGGTTTTGGCCCGATTGACGCGCGTTTCCCGGCGTTCCTTCCCACTGACATTCTCGCGACAAAGCATAGTGTTGTTTCGGAGATCTTCGTTATGCGAAGTGGAATTTCTGTCTCTGCGGCCAATGCCCTGATTCTGGGATCTGTCTTATTCGCGTCTCCGCTCGCGGCGACTGCCCAGGGCCACGGCGGCGCCGGAATGGCCGGCGGCGGTCTCTCCGGAAATAGCCATCCTTCCGGAGTGAAGGAAGAGGACAGTCTTAAGGACTTTCATGAAGCGATGGCGCTGCAGGCCACCAGCCAACAGACTGCCGAATTTCAGGCGCTGATAAAAAGTACGGAGGCCGCGAAAGCCGAACTCCAGACGCTTGGGGAACGGTTGCACAACGAAAGTGGAGCGCCGGAATCTGTTCATCGCGAATCTCTCGACCAGGCAGTGGAGAATGCGCGGAGTGGAACCAAAAAGTTCCAGCAGGGATTCTCTCCGGCGCAGAGGTCTGGATTGAAAGATATCGCCAAGAGACTGTCGAAAGCGGACTCCGACCTAGAACAAGAAGCGAAAAAGCTAGACCAGAGCCTGGAAGTCAAGGCTCCCGGGCCTGAAATTGCGGCACACGCGGAAAGTCTCGGCAAGGCTTTAACGGACTTCGACAACCAACAACTCGCGCTCGGAAGGGAAATGAGCATCACGCTGGCCAGTGGTGAGGATCTGGCTTTTACACTTCCGGCGTTGAATCATGCGGTCAACATTGCAAATCGGACGGTCGGCGTGCCGGTCTCCGGCGCTCTTGTGCAGATCGGGATGCACGGTGCGCAGCGCACCTTCACACTTCAGCTAGCCGCTGATCTGTCGGACCTGCAACAAAATATCACCGAACTGCTGCGGTCCCAGCTCGACGCCTCGGAGAATTGCGGGCAACGGATCGCGATTCGGCGGGCGACCCTCACCCCTTCGGCTCCAGCGAGCTTGGTCGTAGTTCAATTGCATTTTGAGCGTTGGACCTGTTCGCGGATGTTTGGTCAGCAAACCTCGAACGAACTCGTGGAAGGCGATGGCACGGTCGAGATTAAGTTGACCGCGTCGGTGGAGAAACCCAACACACTGAAGATCGCGACAGCGTTCGGCCGCATCGACGCTCCCGGCATGATGGGAGAATCGTTGCGGTCCGGATCTCTGGGCGAAGACTTGCGTGATAAGGTCGCCCAGTCCGTTCTTTCCGCGATTCAAGCCAGTTCGGATTTCAAGATTACACTTCCGCCAGCAGTGCAGGATTCCGCACTGCTTCAAAGTGCCAGGTTCCAGGACGTCGGCGTTGGTACGTTGATCCTACGGCTGGACGGTCAGGTTGAAATCTCGAATGCGCAGGCAGATCTGTTGGCTGGCCAGCTCAATCAAGCCTTAACGGCGAAGGGAACTCCGCCGCGATAGGCGAAGTCTCCCTGGCCCCGTGTGCTACTCTTGCCCTGCCCCTCCGTCTACGGTTCCAGTCATGGGATCTACAGCTCAAGCTCGCTTGCCTCAAGTCCAGCCGAACAGCGTCCGCTTCGGGACCGCTGGCTGGTCTTACAAGGATTGGGAAGGTATTTTCTACCCTTCCGGAATGCAGCACCGCAAGGTGCATCCTCTTGAATACCTAGCACGCTTTTTCGATACCACCGAAATCAATACGTCATTTTATGGCCCGATCAAGGCGCAACTGGCCAAGCTTTGGTGCCGCAAGGTAGCAGAGGTGAACCCGCGATTCCTGTTCACTGCCAAGCTTTATCGCGCTTTCACGCACTCGCCGAATGCAATGATGGAGCCCACGTCCGCTGCCTCCATCCGCCCAACCGACGAAGACGAAGCCCGCACTCGCGAAGGTCTCGATGTCCTGGCCTCCGAAGGCAGGCTAGGCGCGCTGCTCATCCAGTTTCCCGTGTCGTTCAAGAACACTTCGCTGAACCGCGAATACCTCGACCGCCTGCTGCGTCAATTCATCGAATATCCCCGGGTAGTGGAGGTGCGCGACTCCAGTTGGAACAATGCGGAGACGCTGGCGGCCTTCAGTCAAAAAAGGGTCGCCTTCTGCAACATCGATCAGCCGGTGCTCGGACGCTCGCTCGCCCCCACCGAGCACGTTACCGCGCCCATCGGCTATATCCGTTTGCACGGGCGCAACTACGATCAGTGGTTCGATTCCGATAATCGCAACGACCGCTACAACTATCTGTACAACGAGAGGGAACTTGCAGACTGGAAGGAACGAATCGAAAACGTCGCCGAGCGGGCTCAGACCACGTACGTAATCGCTAACAACCATTTTGAGAGCAAGGCCGGAGCCAACGCGCTGGAGTTGAAGGCCATGGTGACCGGCAAGCGAGTCTCAGCCCCGCCCACGCTGGTTCAGAAATATCCTGAGTTAAGGAGGTTCGCCGATCCCGCCGAGGATTCCGACGGTGCGCCCCCCGGGAACCAGTTCTCCTTACTTGCTTGAGCGCACCCGTGCCTCAAGATATTCCATGATCCCAGTTCCGCCGTGGGGTGAACTCTTTCAACAAGGCTGACATTCTGCCGGCTGCGAACGGTTCGATTCGGCGCTTTCAAACCAAAACTAACTCCATGTAAACATCGGCTCGCGCGTGCCCGGGCGGTCTCGGCTTGTCGGAAGCTTGGCTAGCGAGTTCGGATGGATCAGAACTGGTTGACAGTCGGCCCACAAACAGGGCACACTCCCCGCTTCGCCGCCCGCAGCGGTCTCAAGAGGATGCGCATGAAGACCCGTCTCTTCGTTGTGATCATCAGCATAGTTGCATCACTGGCAGCGCAAGACGCCAACCCGTCCGCCGGTTCGCAGAAACGTTCCCTCACTGAAAAAGATCTCTTCGATTTCATTTGGGTTGCCAATCCTCAATTGTCGCCCGACGGTACTCGTGTCGCATTCACCCGCGTCACGGTCGACGAGAAGCGTACCAACTACGAGACCTCAATCTGGATAGCTGCCACCAATGGCAAGGAAACTCCGATCCGCATGACCAACGGCAAGCATGATGCGCAGCCGCGATGGTCGCCCGACGGCAGGCACATCGTCCTTGTTCGTGGCGGCGACAAAGACGAAACCGGCAAGCCGAAGCCCGCTCAACTGGCACTGCTGTCGCTCGCTGGCGGAGAAGCTTCGACGATTACCGATCTACCGAAAGGGGCCTCGAACCCAGTCTGGTCGCCCGACGGCAAGCAGATCGCCTTCGTGAGTTCGACCACGCCGGAGGATATCCAGAAGGCGCAGCACAAAAAAGATTCTGCGAAACCCGGCGCGACTGCAGCGGAGAGCGAACACGAATCCGATGTGCACGTCATCAACCGCGCCGTCTATCGCAGTAATGATGAGGGCTATCTCGATTCCAAGCGCCACGCCCATATTTGGCTACTCGACGTCCCGGCGGCGCCGGATGAACTCCCCAAGCCCAAGCAGCTCACCAGCGGGAATTTCGACGAGGGCGAGCTTGTCTGGAGACACGACGGCTCGCGCATTTACTTCCTCACGCGGTGCATCGAAGAGCCCTATTACGAACTTCCCAGCACGGATATCTACTCCGTCCCTACCGCCGGCGGAAACTCTGAAAAACTCGCCACCATTCCGATGTATATTGGCGATCTCGTACTTAGCTCCGATGGTCGCCAGTTCGCCTTCCACGGCTCCGTCTCTGAGCCGGTTCGCTCTTATTCGCAGCCCGATCTCTGGATCATGGAAGTGACGCGTGGCGCGAAACCGCGAAACCTGACCGCCAATTACGACTTCGACATCGGGAGTTCCGTTTTCGGGGACAATGCCGCACCCCGCGGCGGGCATGGAAACTCACTTTACTGGTCGCCGGACGGCCGCTGCCTCTTCGATACGGTGGAGAAGCAGGGACGCACGCCCATCGTGCGCGTCGACACCCAAACCGGCGCGGTCACCGAAGTCACGCGCGGCGACCAGGCGGCGCTGGATTTTTCGGTGAGCGCGGATGCCAGTGCGATCGTCGCCCTCGTCTCCTCGCCCGTGGTGATCGGCGACCTCCTTGCCGTTGCCAGCGACGGAACCCAAACTCGTATCACCGACTTCAACCGAAAACTCTGGTCGCAACTCAATCTGACTGCGCCCGAGGAAATCAATTACACCAGCTTCGATGGCAAGCGCATTCAGGGCTGGATCCAGAAGCCGCCCGACTTCGATTCCCAGAAAAAGTACCCGCTCATTCTCAACATTCACGGCGGCCCACATGCTGCCTACGGCTGGGTCTTCGATCACGAATTTCAATGGATGGCAGCGAAGGGCTATGTCGTCCTCTACGTCAACCCTCGTGGCTCGACCAGCTACGGCCAGGAGTTCGGCAACATCATCCAATATCACTATCCGGGCGACGACTTCCGCGATCTGATGGCCGGCGTCGACGAACTTCTGAAGCGCGGCTACGTCGACCCGAAGAAACTCGGCGTCACCGGCGGCAGCGGTGGCGGCGTCCTCACCGATTGGACCATCACGCACACCGATCGTTTCGCGGCGGCAGTTTCGCAACGCGACATTTCTAACTGGGCCTCGTGGTGGTACACGGCCGACTTCACTCTATTCCAGCCAAATTGGTTCAAGGCTCCTCCTTTCGAAGACGCGCAGGACTATAACAACCGGTCGGCAATTACTTTTGTGAAGAACATCCACACTCCAGTCTTGTTTGTGCTCGGCGAATCCGACTACCGTACCCCGCAAGACTCAGGCGGTGAACAGTTGTTCCGCGCCCTCAAGTATATGAAACGCCCAACCGCTATGGTTGTCTTCCCACGCGAGACGCACGAACTCTCGCGCTCGGGCGAGCCCTGGCATCGCATCGAACGCCTTGAACACATCGTGGGCTGGTTTGATAAGTGGATGATGGGCATACCTCATCCTGAGTTCGACATTACTCCTGTGGGACCCACAGCGGGATCTGGGCCTAACTAGCGACGAGACTGCCGGTGCTGGACTCTGGCACCAAGAAGCGATACAAGTTTCGTGATTTAAGCGCGTCCTGCCGACACTCTCGCGCCCCCCAGTGTTCTAAAACGAAAGCCTCGCGCTGACTTGCAGTTCGCGTGCCGGCGTCATCGCCATCGTGATCGTCCCGAACTGCGGAGTGTTCACAAAACGGTTCGGCGTCCCCAGGTTGGTCTTATTCAGGGCATCAAAGGCTTCGGCGCGGAATTGGAGCGAAGCCCTTTCCGTTAGGGAAAAAGAACGCGCCAGCGCGAAGTCGAGCGACTGCAGGGGCGGACCGTAGACGGAATTTCGGCCTGCGTCGCCAAACGTGAAGGCCGGGGGCGCTGCGAAAGCGTCGGGAGAGAACCACTCCGCTGCGGTCTGCGTACCTGGACCAAATATGGCTTGGCCCGTGACATTGGCCCGGATGGGATTTTCTCCCAGAACGGTTCCGGAATTCGCTGTGTCGCCGAACACCGAGATCGTAAAGGGCATTCCCGTTTGAAACTGATAGATGCTGGACAAATGCCAGCCTTGCGTAACCAGCCCCAGCCATTCTGTCGGACGAAACGCGGGGATATCGTAAACGCTGCTCAGCGCGAAGCGATGGCGCACGTCACAGCCAGGTCCCTTTTCTGCATTCAGGTTATTGTTGTCCTGGGGAATCGCCGCTTCGTCCATCGGCGAACGAAAGTCCGGCGCGTTGGTCAGGTTCTTGGCATACGTATAGTTCGCCAGGAAACTTAACCCGTGGGAATACCGGCGGCGCAGGTTGACATAGCCGGCGTCATACCAGCTCTGCGCGGTGTTTTCCAGCAGATTGATGGTGCTGACCGGGAAGGTCATGCTCTGAATAACTGCGTCCGGCGCACTGGTTGGCGGCAGCACGGTGTCGGGAACGAAGCTCAGCGTCTTAAAAGGACGCCGTGGTCCAATCGGGCCGGGTCCAGGAGGCGCGTTATTGATCAAGTGCGATCGTTGCAAGTGAAAGCCGCGCGCGCCCAGATAGCCGAATTCCAACGACGTATCCTTCCCTAAGCTCTTTTGCACGGAACCATTCCATTGCTGAACATACTGCGCTGGCGCGTGCGGATCGAACGCCGTAAAACTCACAGTCGTTGCCGGCAATGCGCCCTTACCCAGTACCGGAGTACCAAAATTCAACCCACTCTTAAAGAGTGCGGGAGGAGGAGTGAAGTTATCGGCCTGCTGCGTTTCGGGAAAGACAAACGGAACATTGTGGCGCTGGTTGCACCACGTGTTCTGATCCACGGGTGTGAAGAAGATGCCGTACGATGCGTGAAACACCAGGCCGCGATCCGGAAAACTCTTGGCAAGTCCAACTCGCGGCGCAAAATTGTGCCGGTTTGGATACATCAAGCCTCTGGGATAACCTTGCGAGCCGCCAACGAAAACGGAAGGAGCACTATCCTGAAAAACCAGATTGGTATTGGTATTGTCCTTGTCGTAAAGCGGGTCTGAGTATTCATAGCGCACGCCCACATTGACCGTTGTCGTCCGCGTTACCTGCCAGCTATCTTCAACGAAGGCATCTCCACCCCAATTGCGCAAATTCATCTGCGGGATGCCCGCTTGCCGTTGCTTAACCGCCGGCAGGCTGAGCAGCATGCTCGCGAGCCCGGAGCCACTCCCATCGTTAAATCCGAATTCCGTTGTGTATCCGGTGGTGAACTGATAGTAGCCACGGTTCTGGAAAAATCCCCACATGGGCCAGGTGTACCAGTGGTAATCGCCGCCGAATTTGATCCCGTGGCGTCCCCGCTGCCATGCGTAAGTGTCCCGGAGTTCATACATCGTGTCCCAGGCGTGCATCGGCGTCGCGGCAAAGGTGTCTCCAATGCCCGTGTAACCCTGAGGGGCAAACCAGGGAGCGCCCCACGCGCCCGGACCTCCGAAACCGACGCCCTGGATACCGAGTGCGCTCACGATGTCATTCACTCCATCGTTTTGCGATGTGCGATCCATCGACAAACGCGAAACTGCAAACGATGCGGTGTTCACCTTGTTGGTGGCAAAGACATGGTTCCAGGAAATCACCGCCTGCTGCGAACGGTTGTCGAAGTTGGCTCCGAATCCCGGAAGATTTTCCGTGGTTGCGGTGACGCCGCTGCTCGGTGAGAATCCATTCTCCGTTCCAATGCTGTATCTTACGAAAACCGAGTCACCGTCCGAGAAGTTGTGATCCACGCGAACTGTGCCTTGATCCTGTAGATGCGATTCATTGCGCACATCGAGGTAGTTGTTGGAGTCCGCCTTCCCCCCGTCATCATCATGTTCGGCATCGGCACGTATTTCATAAGAAAGGCCGTTAGAAGAGGATTCATTCTGTCCGACGGTATCTGGTTGTCGGGAAACTGAGAGCGAGTGTAGGGAAAATTCTTTGGCCCAGTTGGCTTGGCCGGATCATAGTTCGGATCCGCTACTGCGGATTTGGGGTCGTAGATTTTGTTCGGGCTCATACTGAAATCGCCTTGGATTTCAGCTGGGGTCGGCACCGTCAGAATTTGCGCATCCGCTTGTGCCAGACGGAAACCTTCGTAGTTCAGGAAAAAGAACGTCTTTCCCGCGGGCAGGGGTCCTCCAAAGCTGGCGCCGAAGTTATTCTGTACCAGATGGTTGTTTCCCATGGAGCCGAACGTGCTCGCATCCATAGCGCCATTGCGAAGAAACTCGTAGGCTGTGCCATGGTATTGGTTCGAACCCGAGTGCGTGACAATGTTGATTTGACCGCCGCCCGCTCCTCCCATGTCCGCCGTGTAGCTGCTGGTTTCCACCTGGAATTCTTTCACCGCGTCGGGCGAAGGACTCAGGTTTTGCGTGTTGAAGGTTGGATCGGTGTTGGTCGCCCCGTCTAGCAGAAAGAAATTCGCATTCGGGCGACTGCCGCCGAGGACCACTGCGGAGCGTTGGCCTGGGCGCCAGTAGAGAGGGTTGGTCGAGCCCGTTTGTGCGCCAAAACCTACGTGAGCGCCGGGTACGGTGAGCACCAGATCGATCAGCATTCGTCCGTTGAGCGGCAACTCGCGGATGGACTTAGGCTCAACCACCTCTCCAACGCTGGCATCGGAGGTGTGCAGCACCTCACTCGCGGCGGTCACGTCGAGTCCCTGCTTGACGGCATCCACGGTCAGGCTGATGGCAACCGCCAGTTTCTCTCCAACCTCAAGCCGAACCGATTCCATCGCCGGAGCAAAGCCACGCGCCTCCGTGGTCAGCTCATAATCATCCGGCAGGAGCGCAGACGCTTCGAATAGGCCTTGTTGGTTCGTGACCACGCGGCGAGTTGCGCCGGTGCTCGCGGCCGTCAACTTGAGCGTGGCTCCCACAACCGGCAAATGCTGTGGATCGGTAACCGTACCTTTTACCACCGCGTAGTTACTCTGACCGAAGGCGGGCAGCGCGAACCCCAGAACCAGCAGCACGAAATGCCTTTGCATAGACCCGTATCTCCAAAAATGCGCACCGGGATAGTCCCCAAATCTTCGAGGTTTGGAGACATACGATTCCGGCCCACTCGATTGATCTGTCCCCCACAACGTGCCCGCCACTCTAGCCGAAGTTCGTCACGACACTGCCGGATTCTGCGATTTTTGATGACACAAGCGAGATAAGCCTTGTCTTTGCAATCGCGGGTTCAGAAAAAGCGATGTAGTGCAGACCTACCCTCTTGAAGCCAACAGCATGTGATGACAAACTCGCTGCAAGATGTTTTTGCGGCCGCATCAGCGCAACAAGGACGGTAAGGATCACACCTACTGGTCCTTGGTCGAGACGGTGCGAACCGTTGACGGACCTCGCCAGAAAACGCTGTGCTACTTGGGGGAGCTGAACGGATCGGCGCAGGCCCGGTGGCTGAAAAGCGTGGAGGTGTTCAACGAGCAAGGCGAGGTCGAGCAGCTAAAACTGTTTCCTTCGCATGTCGAGGTTCCGGACGATGATCCGCAATTGGCTCGCGTCTTGGTGAATCGAGTCCGCCTAGAAAGAACTCGGCAGTTCGGCGGTTGTTTTCTAGGCTGGGAGTTGTGGAAGCGTCTTGGACTGGATCAGTTCTTTGCCCAGGCGGTGGACGAGGAAGCAGCCGAGGTACCATGGTCGCGGGTGGCCGCCGTGCTGGCGATCAACCGGCTGTGCGCACCAGGCAGCGAGTTGGCGATCGAGGAGCGCTGGTACCCTTCGACGGCGCTGGATGATCTGCTGGAAATCGAAGACGGCAAGATCAACGACACGCGTCTGTATCGCTGTCTGGACCGGATTCTGCCGCACAAGAGGAAGCTGGAACAGCATCTCAAGCAGCGTTATGGGGAGTTATTCGGAGCTGAGTTCGATGTGTTGCTGTACGACCTGACCAGCACCTACGTGGAAGGAGGGGCGGAGAAGAACGAGATGATGGGCCGGGGATATTCGCGCGATCATCGGCCCGATTGCGAACAGATGGTGATCGCGCTGATCGTCAACCGAGAGGGATTTCCGTTCAGCTATGAGACGTTCGATGGCAACCGCGCCGATGTGTCGACCATGGAAAGCATTCTGCGCATGGTGGAACGTAAGTACGGCAAGGCACGGCGCATCTGGGTGATGGATCGTGGGATCGTGAGTGAGGAGAATCTGGCGGCGATTCGCAAACGGGGTGGACAGTATCTGGTAGGTACGCCCCGCCGGCAGATGAAGCGGTTTGAAGCCGAGTTACTGCAGGACAACTGGACCCAGGTGCGACCGGATGTGGAGGTTAAGCAGATCGCGATCCCTCAGGGAGAAGAGACGTATATCTTGTGCCGCACAGCGGGCCGCAAGGAGAAAGAAAAGGCGATCCGCAAGCGGTTCTCCCTAGGCATGGGAAGGGCTCTGGAAGCGCTGGAGAAAAGCATTGCCAGTGGCCGCTTGAAGGATCGCTACAAGAATGGAGCGCAGACTTGGGACGGATTCAGGCGCGGCACCCGCAAGTGAACGATCTGTTCGAAGTCACTCTGCGAGAGACGCCGGCCGGTGTGCGTCTGCGGTGGGAAATGAAAAAAGATCGGGAGGCCTGGCGGGACTTGCGGGAAGGCGCCTACATGCTGCGTACCAATCTACAGGCGGACTCAGCCGAGCAGATGTGGTCCATGTACATGCAACTGACGGAAGCCGAGGCCTCGTTTCGCGCGCTCAAGAGCGAGCTTTCCATTCGGCCGTTGTTCCATCAGAAGGAGCCGCGGGTGAAGGCCACACGTCCTGGTGGCCTTTCTCGGTTATGCCTTGTGGGTGACGCTGAAGCATCTGCTCCAGCGTCGACCGGCGATCGTCCCTCAGCCCTCGGCCAGCGGAGTGGACAACGCTCAACCGTTATCGCCGATGAAAGCACTGGCTCTGCTATCCACGTTGCAGAGCGCCGACATCGTGCTGCCCACGACGGATGGACGCGAGATCCGCCTGCGCCGGATTACCGAACCGACGGCCCAACAGAAATCCCTACTGCACCAGCTCGGCCTCACCCTGCCGGAACGGCTGAAATCACTTTCAAAATGTAGTGCAGACTTCGCGACAGCCTGAACTGATTTTGAAAGACTTAGGTGGTTTCACGACCAGTTCGTGACGAACTTCGGCTAGCGTTGAAGAAAGGGTCTATCAATAATTGGAAAGAACTAGGCACGCACTCGGGATGAATTTCCGGCTAACCGGGGCTGGAAAGCCGTCTCACTTTACCAGGCTACGATTCCTTTAGGTTGCCAACGATCCGGGAAAGCAAGCCGAGGGAAAGGAAACCGCGCGATAACAACTGGTGATACCTCGCCGCTGTGACGATCAATCTCGCAACACTCGGGCGGGATCGGTACGCGTGGCGCGCCAGGCAGGCAGAAGACAAGCTGCGACTCGAGGTGATCGTCATTACCGCCACTGCCGATACGAATGCCAGCGGATCGTTCGGACTGACATTGTAGAGAAGCTTTCCGAATAATCGCGTCACGGCAAGTCCCGCCGTCGCGCCACAGAGAACGCCGACTGCAGTCAATCTCAAGCCGCGCGAAATGACCCGACCAAACACACTGGCTATGCCCGCACCAAGAGCCATGCGCAGCCCCAGTTCCCGGATGCTCTGCGCTACGGCATAAGACATCACGCCATATAGGCCGACCGCAGCGAGGAGAAGCGCCAATCCTCCTAGGATAGAAACCAAGGTTACGGCCACGAGTTGCGGCGAGGTCGACCGATCAACCTGTTCCTGAAGCGTAATCATTTCGTAAAGGGCAAGGTTCGCGTCCAGTGCGTGCACCTCGCGCAGCAGGGCGGCTGAAATGCTCTGCAGAGGTTGGGCTGTCCGGATATACAATTCCGGTCCTCTTACGAAATCCTGCAGCAACGGCACATAAAAAAATGGCTTTGCACTCTCTCGCATGCTCTCGTACTTGGTGTCAGCGGCTACACCGATGACTCGCACCCAGCGGCCCTTAACTTGAAGCCGCCGATCGATGGGATTCTGATCTCGCCAGTATCGTGCGGCCATGGTCTGATTCACTATGGCGACCAACTGTGCGTTTTCGTCATCGGCGCGCGTGAATTCGCGACCGGAGAGCAGAGGGATACCCAGGGTAGCAAAGTAGTCGGGACTGACTTGGTTGTAGTCGATAGCAGGTTGCTCTTCCGGCGGAGGTTGGTAGCCATCAACCGCAATAGGCGAAGAAGAGTATGTTCCATAGCCGAGTGGGGTCTGGCGGGCGAATGCGGCGGACTCCACGCCAGGTAACGCCTTGACACGAGCAATCAGCTCCTCCTGAAAAGTCTTGGCGTGCGGCACGTCGTATCCAGCTGAGACCAAACTTACCCCGGTTTGCACCACATTTGTCGTTGAGAAACCCGGGCTCGTAGTTCGAATCTTCTGCAAGCTTTGCAGCAGCAGGGTCGCTCCAACCAGCAAAACAAAGCTCAGACAAACCTGGAAAACGACCAGGCCCGAGCGTATACCCATGTTCCTCCCCTGGCCCCGACCACACCCGAGGACCCCGCTTTCAGGGCGCCAGCAAGTTCGAGGTTGCGCGTTTGAAACGCGGGCACCAGCCCGACAATCACCGTGGCCATCAAGCAAATGCCCGCGCTCAGCGACATTACGCGCCAGTCGATTTCCCCAGGCAGGTACATCGACACTCCATGGCGCGCCGGGAAAAGCAGCACGAGCGCGTGCCGGCACCAGTACGCAACCAGCAGTCCGCCGCCGGCCCCGAGCGTCGAGAGGATCAGGCCTTCGGTGAGAAGTTGTTTCAACAAACGGATGCGGCTGGCCCCGATCGCGAGCCGAACCGTCATCTCCTGGCGACGGGCAAAGGACCTGACTAGCAGCAGGTTGCCCACATTTGCGCAAGCGATGAGAAGAACAAACGCCCCCACCGCGAGCATGATCTCCAGTGTGGGAAGCAGAGTGCCAGCGTTATTGAAAGGGGTTTGCCACAACGGCCACAGCCTGATGCCGCGTCCGCGGTTCGTGGCGGCGTAGTTGTTTTCCAAGCGTGTTGCGATTGCCGAGATCTCTGCCTGGGCTTGCGCTCGAGTAACCCCCGGCTTCAGTCGTACATAGGCTTCAATCCACCGCGCGCCGCGGTCCTCAAGTTTATATCCGCCGCTTTCGAAGGTTTCCTCCATCGACGCCGGAACCCAGAAATGCATCGCCCAGCCTACGAAAGTTCCATAAAACCCTTCCGGCGCGACACCGATGATGGTGTGCGGAACGTTATTGAGCCGCTGCATCTTGCCGATGATTTGCCGATCGCCTTTGAAGCGGTTCCGCCAAAGCTGATAGCTAATGACTGTGACAGGGTAAGCATTGCTTCCTACATCTTCACCGGGCTCGAAGCCGCGACCAAGCACAGGATGAACGCCGATCGCGTCGAAATAATTTGCTGAGACAATGCTGCCGGTCGTGACTTCGGCGCGTTCACCGATATTCAGCGTGCTGCCCGTAATCTTGCTCACGAAGAATGCGTCACAAAGGGTGCAGCTTCTCTGCAAATCAAGAAAGTCCGGCCACGAAATTCCCGTCCCACCGCTCTCGCCACGCGCCGTTCCGCCTACGGCAAGCAGCCGCTCCTGATGGGTTACTGCCGGGTACGGACGGAATAAGATCCCTTCGATCCAGCTAAACACGGCAGCATTGGTGCCGATTCCCAAGGTCAGACACAGAATCGCCAGAATAGAAAGGCCCCGGCTGCGGTACAGTTGGCGAAGCCCGAATCGCAAATCCTGAACCAGGTCTTCCATGACGTTTCCGCCGCGTGCGTCTCGGCACTGTTGTTCGATCTGCGTCATCCCGCCCATTGCGCGCAGCGCCGAGTAGCGCGCCTCCTCAGGCGACATGCCTGCTGCAAGGTTCTCCTTGATTTGCTGCTCGAGGTGGTCGCGTAGCTCATCTTTTAGTTCCTGATCCACCTGTTGGCGGCGGAAAAACGAGCGCAAACGCAACGGCAGCGCATAAAACCATTCTAAGGTCATCTCAAGCCTCCTTGAGCTTGACGATTCCGGAGATGGCAGCGGAAAGCCGATTCCAGTCGGCCGCTTCTTTCTCGAGTTGCTTCCGCCCGAGCCGCGTCAGAGAATAAAACTTGGCGCGACGGTTGTTTCCACTTGGCTTCCAGTCAGCGGTGATCCAACCTCGATGTTCCAGCTTGTGCAGCGCAGGGTAAAGAGAGCCATCGCTAACCCCTAATACATCGCTAGACATTTGTTTCAGACGCTGACTCACGGCCCAGCCATTGAGCGGCTCCAACGCCAGTATTTTCAGGATCAGCATGTCCAGTGTCCCCTGAACGAGGTCCGAAGGCTTACTCACGCTGTCTCCTCTCGGTTACCGAGTTAGACTAAACCTGCACCTCTCTCGTTAGCGAGGCGCGTTTAGAAATCGGCGGACGGCCGCAAAGCCAGGAATCTGTCTTTCCGTTTTCGCTGACTGCGCTCCCAAAGGAGTGCCAGTGCGATTTCTCGCTAACGTATCCTTGCGCAAGACGTCCCCTAGGAAGCAAAGAACGCCAGTTCGGAGACCTCCGCGCCGTACGACAAATCGGTGTGCGCATGGGGAGAGAGAATGGAACGCAGCAAACGCCTCAAAGATTACCGGAACGATTCGCTCCAGGACGTGCGTTATACCTTCCGGACGCTCAGCCGCGATCCGGGTTTCGCTGCCGTTTCCATCCTTATATTGGCTCTCGCCATCGGAGCTAACATTGCCGTCTTCAGCGTCGTCAACACCTTGCTTCTACGTCCGTTGCCCTTTCCCGATTCGCGCCAGCTTGTGTGGATCGCCCCGCCTCCCACCGGCTGCGGCCTCTCCTGCGCCACTTACTCAGCGGATGCTTACGAAGAATTTCGCGCTCAGAGCCGCGCCTATCAGGATGTCACCGGCTACGAGGCCTTTACCACTCCTGACAATTTTCGCCTCACCGGACGCGGTGAGCCGGAACCAGCCACCGGCGTCATGGTCATCGGGAACTTCTTCCAGGTTCTTGGCGTGCAGCCCGCTATGGGCCGCCTGTTCACCGCCGACGAAGCTCGCGGCGGGCCCCACCCGGTTGCTCTGTTGGCCAATGCTTATTGGCGGCGTCAGTTCAACGCCGATCCAGCGATCGTAGGCAAAGCTATCGACCTGAATGGGACGCCCATTACCGTGGCGGGCGTCTTGCCCGACAGCTTCGATTTCGGCGCGATCTTTTCTCCCGGCGCGAAAGTCGATCTCTTCACTCCCCTCGACCTCAAGATGGAGCACGATTGGGGCAACATCGTTACGCTTCTCGGTCGCCTCAAGCCGGGTGTGACCGTAGCCCAGGCTCTCGACGATGCCAACCGCGTCGCACCAGATATGTACTTCAACGTGAAATATCCCGAGACGCTAGGCCGTTATAAAGGCGATCTGATTCCAGTGCCGCTCAAGGATTACGTGACGGGCAAGCTGCGCCGCTCTCTAATTGCGCTATGGTGCGCAGTCGGTGCGATTCTGCTCATCGCCGGCGTGAATCTCTCGAACCTGCTTCTGGCTCGGGCCGTCGCGCGCGCCAAGGAGTTTGCCGTCCGTGGAGCACTCGGGGCGAGCCGCGGTCGCATCGTGCGCCAGTTACTGATGGAAAGCCTTGTGCTTTCCAGTGCGGGTGCGGCTCTCGGGCTAGGATGGGCTCTCATTCTGATTGCGTGGCTCGCCCATCAGGGGTCCGTGGCTCTGCCGCTCCTCGGCGCCCTTCGCATCGATGGCCCAGCGCTGGGCTGGACCGTTCTGGTTGCGGTCTCCACCGCCATAATCTTCGGCCTGCTTCCAGGAATCAGGATAGCCAGCGGCAATCTCCATGAGATGCTAAAAGACTCCGGTCCGGGCGCGGGTCTGGGCCGCAAACACGAACGCCTCCGCGCTGCACTGGTCATCTTCGAAGTCGCACTGGCTTGCGTGCTGCTGGTCAGTGCGGGCCTGCTGTTGCGCAGTTTTGTCAAAGTGCTCGACGTGGATCTCGGCTTCCAAGCCGGCCGCGCCGCCTCCATCCAAGTCGAATACGACGACAGCGCTCCCACCAACGACGCCCGCCAGGCCAAGCGTGGAGAAATTTTTCAGCAGGTCATCACTCGCGTGAGCGCCGTACCCGGTGTGGAGGCCGCAGGCATTTGCGATTTCCTTCCGCTGGGACCGAACCGTAGTTGGGATGCACCCATCCCCAAGGGAAGAATCGCCGTCCCCGGAGAACTGCCGGAACCACTCGTCTACGTAATCACTCCGGGATTCATCCACGCCATGGGCATTCGCCTGCACGGCCGAGACTTCACCTGGGCCGACGGACCGCATAGCGAGCGAGTCGTCCTCATCAACGCCTCGGCCGCCCGCTTTTACTGGCCTGGCGAAGATGCGGTCGGCAAGAGCCTGATGCGCGGAAAGGAAGAGGACCGCGTCGTCGGCGTCGTTGACGATGTCCACGAAGAGAACGTGGAGGGGGCGACTGGCTCAGAAATCTATTACCCGGCCATGCAGCAACAGCCGGACTGGGCGCAATTGGTCGTCCGCACCAGTATGCAGCCGGCCAGCCTCGCTGCCAGTGTGCTCCACGCCCTGCGCGAACTGAATCCCAAACAGCCGGCCGCCGAATTCCGCCCCATCCAGAGCATCGTCGACCGCGCTGTCTCCCCGCGCCGCTTCTTCATGCTCCTGGTAGCGGCATTCGCCGGCCTCGGCCTGCTGCTGGCCGCCCTCGGCATCTACGGCGTCATCTCGTATTCGGTCACCCAACAAGCGCAAGCCATCGGCATCCGCATGGCGCTCGGCGCCAGCGTCGGCCACGTGCAGCGCCAGGTGCTCGGTACGACCCTACGCTTGGCACTTGCTGGTATGGTGCTGGGCACATTGCTTGCACTCGCAGTGGCCAGGCTAATTTCTTCGCTATTGTTTTCCACCTCGTCGTGGGATCCGCCGACATATTTCGGAATGGCGCTGGCATTGCTGCTGGTTGCGGCCATCTCCGGCTACATTCCCGCGCGCCGGGCGTCTGGTGTCAACCCTATGTCGGTCTTGCGCAGCAACTGAGTGCTGACCACCGTGTCCCGCAATTGGGAGAAATCAGGTCGAGGCGAATCGTAGGCCATTCAGCGTGGCAAGAATTCGGGATGGCAAGAACATGAAGAACGGATAGACTCGCCCGCTACCCTTGAGTTCGCCTTCTTACGGTTTCCTGGTGGTTAGCAATCTGGAACCTATGCAGGTAGGGCAACCCTTGGCTGTAGAACAGCGGGGTTTCGTAATCGAAGTCAGACCAGGCCGATACGCCGGAGAAGCTCTTGAAAACGATGGTCGGAGCGATAGCGATCAAAGATCGGATCGACGGCGAGGTATCCCATCCAGACGGCGCGATCGCTATACGCGGCTTGCAGCCATTTGAATGTGTCTTCGTCGCTGTTCAGCGTTGCGTAGATCTGAGCCAACCCGTAGGGCGAAACGTAACGCTTCCTCGAGATTGTTTCCAGTTCGTGCGCGATTCGGAGCGCTTCGCGCTTCCGCCCTGCCGCTGCCAGGGCAACCGCGACCTGCGCCGTGTAGAGTGGGCTACCTCCTGACAGAGTCGCAGCCCTCTTCAGCTCACTAAGGCCCTCGCTGCGCAAGCCTGCCTGAACGTAGCCCTCGCCGAGCAGAAGATGCGCAGCTGCGAAGTTCGAATCCAGCTCAACAGAGTTTCGAGCTTGTTCGATTGCGGGGGAGTAGTCACGTGCCTGGTAGTAGCGGAGTGCCACCCACGTGCCGATCATGAGATTAAGTGGATCGAGTTCCAGCGCGCGGCTGGCTTCGGCAAGTGCCTCCTCATGGCGCCTCTTGATGGAAAGATAGTCTCCGTACCAGTGGTGCGCATTTGCGTATTGAGGATCCAACTCCAGAGCACGCCTGAACTCGGCCTCCGCTCCGGCCCAATCCCAACTATGGCTAAGCACAAGGCCCAGGGAGGCGTGGGCTTCAGCCGATTGTGGATCGATCTCGACCGCTTTGCGAGCGGCCGCGTAAGCCTTCGGGAGCGCGTCGGCCGGGGATTTGAAGCCGTGCCACGTAAGTCCGCTGTTGCAGTCGGCCAGCCCGGAATATGCCGCGGCATAGGTTGGATCGCTGTCAATGGCCTGCTGAAAATAATGCTCCGCCTTTTGCATGCCGTCGGCGGTTCGCTTGTTCCAGTAGTAGCGACCTTTCAAATACGCCTCGTATGCTTCAGGCCTTGTTTGCCGGGGATTTGCTAGAACGTGTTTTCTGTTTTTCAGTGAGAGCGATGTGTATTTGGCTTGCGATGCTTTGCACCACGGAGTCCTGCACAGCGAGCACATCTTTGAGTTCGCGGTCGTAACTCTCGGTCCAGAGGGCCGTCTGATTTTGTGCCTGGATGAGCTGAACGGTGATGCGTACGCGGTCCGACCGAGCGACGAACGCTGCCTTGGACAAGATAGTCCGCGTTCAGTTCTTTACCGATCTCCTTCGCAGCCAGGTTGCTGCCTTTGTACTTTGCAACCGATCTGCGGGCTACCACGGTGAGTCGATCCCGATTCAGCTTTCCGACCTGAGCGATCATTTCTTCAGTCAGGCCGTCACTGAAGAACTCCTGGTCGGGATCGCGGCTCAAGTTCTCGAACGGCAGGACAGCGAGGACCATCTTGCCCTGGGAACGGGTGGGCAGGCTCGATGCTCGTCGCCAGCCCCGAACTGCCAGGAATAGCAGAAGGCACGCGACTGAGAGCAAAGCCACTGCTCCAACAAAAAGCCACCTGTAGGCCTTCCGACTCCCCTGTCCATGAGCGGTTCCGGCATGCGTCGCCATCTCCGCCGTACGATCTTGATCTTGCTCCACTAAGCGCAGTCTTCGGGCTTGCAACCAGCCATCGAGTTCCGACACGAAATCCCGGTCGCTAGCGGGGACGACCGATGCCTCTGGCTCGGGAGCTGCGCTCGCCTCTTTGGGAGTAAGGACCGGCGCGATGAAGCGATACCCCTGCCCGGTCACGGTCTGTATGAATCGCGGGGTCTCGGCGTCATCCTTCAGGACCTGACGAAGCTTGCGGATCGCGCCCCGGATACTGTTGTCGGTATCCAGGAAAACGCCTTGGCCCCAAACCCTGGAAACGATTTGATCCCGGGTAACAATCTCGTCCCTGTGCTCAAGCAGAAGGAGAAGGATCTCGAACGGGATGCGCTCCAGCTTCAGCACATGACTGCCACGGCGCAGCCTCCGAGGACGCAGGTCAAGCTCGTAACCTTCGCCGAACCGGATCGGTTGCTCCACTGCAGCTGGCTCGGAAGCCATGGCACGCCCCATGGAAGCGGAATGATTTTACACCACGTCGGAAACACCGACGCAAGTGCAAGCCCCGCTTGTGTTTAGAGCGACACAAAGCATAACGCCGCGACACACTCTCCGATATGGACAACAATGTCCCCTGCCGCAAAGATGCCAATCACCACTGATCGAAAGCCATTGAAGAATCAGGAGGAAGCACAATGAAAACGATACATGGGGGCGCAAAGAAGAGGACTCTCGGACTATGCATGTTGATTGCGGCTGTATTCGGGTCTGCCGTCGCAAAAGCCGATGTCGTGTTGGACTGGAACACTATTGCGGTAAATACAGCAGTCGCTAACCACCAGAACCCATTTGCCCAGGCGCGATCCGCGGCGATCGTGCAACTCGCTGTATTCGAAGCGGTCAACGCCATTACAGGCGAGTACCATCCCTATCTCGGAACCATCGTGGCGCCGCCAGGCGCATCTGCCGACGCAGCAGCCATCCAGGCTGCATACCGCGTGCTTAGAACTTATTTTGCAGCCAGCGCCGCGACACTTGACGCAGAGCGCGCCAACTCCCTGGCGTCTATACCGGACGGCCAAGCCAAGACCGACGGCATTGCCACCGGTGAAGCCGCAGCTTTGGCCATGATCGCTCTGCGTGCGAACGACGGATCGTCGCCCCCGCAATTCAAGGTACCCGGGCCGCCAGTTCCGGGAGAATGGCAGGCAACCCCGAGTTGTCCAATTGTGAATGGAATCGCAGTTGGAATCGCGTTTCAATGGCAGAACGTAACTCCGTTCGGCATACCCAGTGCTAGTCAGTTTCTCCTCGATCCGCCGCCAGCGCTCGCGAGCTCCCAATACGCGAAAGCCTACAACGAGGTGATGACGGTGGGAAGCATCGACAGCACAGAGCGTCCACAGGATCGCGCTAATGTCGCGCTCTTCTATGCGGCTTCCTCGCCAACTCAGGTCTTCAATCAGGCCGTCCAGCAGGTTGCACAGGAACAGGGGCGTTCGCTCTCCGAAAATGCTCGTGCTCTAGCGGTAGTGAACATTGCGATGAATGACAGCTTAGTCGCGTCATTCTTCAACAAGTATCATTACAATTTCTGGCGACCCGAAACAGCGATCCATGCTGGTGACACAGACGGTAATCCGAAAACCGATCCTGATTCCAGCTTCGTCCCGTTTGTCACGACTCCATGTTTCCCGAGTTATCCCTCCAACCACGGCAGCGCAGCGAATGGCGCAGCCGAGATTCTGAGACGCATATACGGTGAAGGTGGGCATTCCATTACGTTGTCAAATCCCGCCGTCCCCGACATCGTGTTGCAATACACGAGGTTCAAGCAGATTACCGACGACATCTCCGACGCGCGCGTTTACGGTGGGATACATTTTCGAACCGATCAGGTCGCAGGGGAACGCTTGGGAAAGGCTATCGGCAAGGCCGTGTACAAGAACAACTTACGTCCCATGCACGATGACGACTGAGCGCTACGCTCGAGAGCGACTCGCCATTCGTGTCCTGCGGTCCGCTGGCCGTGCGGTTGTGGTGCGCGAATGGTGAGCCCGAGCAGGGTCTCTCTCGACCGAGGTTCGCCCGGCCACCGATCAACACCCGCCAATACCAGCGGATCGCGGGTACTCGCCTGATCCACAATGAAAGCCAGCACTCGGCTCGCCCAGAATTCCAAGGCGCAATCCTGAGGGTGGACCGTTGCCTGCAACAATTCCTTACGCTGCGCGCCGAGAGTCATACGTAGTACTGGCTCGGCGCTCTTTCACCGGGGTGCATAAACTTCGAAACCTGGAGGCGCAGATGTGATCGATCGTGGTTAAGCGTTTCATCTGATCGGGACTGCCTGATTTTCTGCTGGCATGTCTTGGTCGGCAGCCTTGTTGGTCGAATATCTAAATGACGACGACGGGACTGAGTCAGATACTCCACTGAGTTTTGCTAATGAATCGACATCTTTTCATAGGCGAGATAGAGCAATCCAATCCGAGCGACGGGGTCGCTAAAGAAATGGCGCTGCATCGCCCCGTGAGTGATCGCGTTGTCGAGCGCGGCCATGATCATGGATTGGTCGAGCACCAGCCGGCGATGACCTATCGAGCCGGTCATTGGATTGACGGCGTCATAAAAGCCTCCGTCGGAGCTGTAGACGTCGGGGTATAGGCTCCGCAAGTTGACGATGTTCGAATAGGCCTCCTGTGGCAGAACAGAGAGCGCAACGAACGACGCATGCGGTGATACCGTATCCTCGGCGGCGCAGGCGTAACATTGCGACAACCCCAGGTTCGGATGGCTTGAGTCTGCTCCAACCCCGAAGTAGGGAAAGAGCAAACCCTCCACACCGAAGCCACCATAGCCGCCGGTGTCGTCTGCCGTGCTTGAAGGAGACATGCCCCAGACGGGGTAGTGTAAGGCTTGGGTTGCATACTCAACCTGCACTTGCGCCCAACGAAGATCGTTTAGACCGAAACTCCGCGGCCCAAAGGTCGTTTCAGGCATCACCAAATTTGCCATCAAACCTTCGAACATCCCGCCCGCCCAAGTGGGAACGAAGGTTGTGGATGTCCCTGGGTATTCGTAGTGGCCCTCCCAAACGTTAAACGTCTTGCGGGACTGAAAGTCCGTGTAGGTCCGCCAATAGCCTTGCACTGGCCACTGACCGATCCATGAGAAATCGGGATCCGTTTCGCACTGCTTCGGGGGTAATACCCGCCAGGACCGCCACCACACATCGCCAGGCATCTGGTGAAGGCCCATCCCGATATAGATGGCGATGCGCGGGTCGCTGTACAAAGCACCGTTGTGATAACCAGCAGGACCTTGGTTGGCGTAGTAGCCACCAAACATCTGGCCGGTTGGTTGATTCGGGTTGGGGTCAGTGGGCGCGTTCACATTGCAGCCGGGATGCTGATACCCGCTGTCGTAAAAGAGGGCGAAGTTCATCGGCCGGAGAAGGGCATCTACTTGCCGCCGCAACTCCGGTAAGGCCTGCCGAACCACGATGAGCCCAGAAGCGTACCAGCCGTTATCCACGGCAGAGACAAAATCACAGTTGTCGGTGTGCGGCGTCGGGTCAGCTGCGCAGTCAATGTCGTTGGGGTTGCGGATTTTGTGCCCGTTGGTCGTGTCGTACCACTGATAAAGTAAGCCCTGGTAGCGATCTAGCGTGGCAACCTCGTTCAAGGTCGCACTGACCAGCGAATCGGCCGTCGAACGAGAGATCAAGTTAAGGTCGTTGGCAGCGACAACTGCCCAAAGGTATACGCCAATGTTCGACGCCGATGTGTATTGACCTTTGCTGCTCAGCGGACCTCCGCCCGCCCAGGTAAGGTTATCCATGGGCAGGTTGGTGTTGGGATCGAGGTCAGCGGCGTAGAACTTCCAGGTGTCCGCAGCGATGCTGTAGAGAACTGGGTTGCGTCCGTTATCGTCATCATCCGCCAGGACCCGCGGCGGCATGAACAAGAGGGACAAAACCGGGATGACTGCAACCATGCACCCAATGGAAGAGGCGCGCGATTTCAGGCGTTTCATTTTCTCCTCCTGGACAGAGGCTGTCGCACCTCGCGTCGCTACGGGGGCCCAGATTTTGCCTCGCTAAAAGGAGCTTCGGAGGACAGCGTTCCGCGCGTACCCTAGCCCCCGAACCGGCGAGCTGTCAATCGGGAAACTACCTTAGATGACGTCAAGCTGCTTGTGTAAAAAAGTTCAGAGTGCGAGTTACCATTCCAGCTTGAATCTCTGGAGTGGAGTAGATGATTCGGTCCGATGTTCGGGAAATAGACACGCTCTCCTAGGCAGCAGTCGACCGCCCGTCGGCCCGGGTCAGCGTACGCTGTTCTCAACACTTGTGCTCAATCGCACTGGTTGTGATCATCGCGGCCGAGAAGAATAGAACGTTTTCCTCCCAGGCCTTTTCTTTGTATTTCTGCGTGTTCCTGAGACTATAGGCAAAACTCTCGAGCAGATCGAACATGAACTCACCAGCGTGCATGGAAGATTCTCAGGCGAGCAGCGACTGTAAAGAATGCATGGAATCTCGACTTCTCTTTCGCCATTGTGATTGACGGAACTCAGGACATTCCGGATGAGAGAGCTGCTCGCGTAGTATGTTTGTCATTCGAACCGGCGGCGTACGTAATCGATCTCACGGCTCTCAGGGAAAGGAAACCGCACAATGGCGAAGAGGCCCATCTCACGGCGCAAGTTCATGTTGCATTCATCAGGCGCTGCCGGCCTGATGCTGGCGGGGAATCCGCTCGCGGCCATGCCGACCCCGGCCGCGGCTGACGTGCAGACTAAGTCAGGGGCGCGATCGGAAACAGCAACTGTGCCGAGTCACGCTATTCCATTGTGCGCTTGGAAGCGGACGCTCGGTGACTTGCCCAAGATCGCGCTGATGCCGGAAAGCAGCGTCCCGCCGGAGGATCGGAGCGGACTGAATACGCTGACGCGGGTCAAGAAAGGAATTCCGCTGGGTGGGATTGGCGCGGGAAATTTTATGTACAACATCTGCGGCACATTCGGACCATGGCAGATGAAAGTGGGAAGGTATGAGGAACGGTTTCTCCCACAAGGAGCGTTTCATATTCGCGAACTAGTAAGCGGAAAACCCGCCATGGCGCGGACTCTCGCAACCGATGACGTGCTGCCTGCCTGGGCACGACTCCAGCCGGGCGAAGGCGAATACTATGCTCTGTTCCCGCGCGGTTGGTGTACTTACAAGCCCTTCGAGACCAAGGTCACCCTGGAGTTTTTCTCACCGGTCATCAAAGACAACTACCGGGAAACATCTTTGCCCGCCTCGCTGTTCCAGTTCAGGATTCATAACCCGTTGGCATCGCCGGTCGAAGTCTCAGTCATGTTTACTTTTCCGAATGCGCCCTACATCGGGCCTCAGAACACTCCGCTCGGGACGACAAAGGAGCCCGAAGGTGGCGGAACGGCGAGGGAACGCAGGGGACTGACCAACCAATTGACCCGCGATGCCCATCGCGGGATCACTGCGATCCTGATGAAGGCCCACCATCCAACCAATTCGCCGGAAACGGAAAATTCCGAATGGTGCATCGCCACCAATGCTGCGGCTTCGCATACCACGGTTTGGGATGGCGAAGGCGACGGAGCCGAGATTTGGAAAGATTTCTCTGCTGACGGCGAACTGGCCGATCAGCCCCGAGGTTTGGACAGCAAACTCCCCTCGGCAGCGCTGTGCGTGAAGGTCAAGGTTACTCCGGGCTCTGAAGTGACTGTTCCCTTCGCACTCACGTGGTATTTCCCGCAGATTGAATTTGGACACGGTACGCGTTGGTGGCGCCGCTACACTGAGTACTATCCGGCCAAGTCCGGGCAAGGGTTCGAGATCGCCAAAGAAACCTTGCTCAAAGCCGAGCAGTGGCTAAAGGCCGTTGAGACGTGGCAAAACGCTATCGTCCAGAACCCAGCTTACCCCGAGTGGCTCAAGCAGAGCGTCCTGAATGAGTTGTACTACGCTACGTTCGGTGGTTCGTTCTGGGAAAATGGCTGCATCACCAAACCCAAGAAATTCGGCAACCGTCCCGGTCAGCATCTTGCGTCGGTGATGGAGTGCCAGGAGTACGCCTTTGCGGAAACCTTCGACGTTCGCCATCACGCTTCCCGCAGCAACCGGGATCTGTGGCCACAAATCGAGCGCGACATCCTGTTGGTATTCTCCGATTTCATCAGGGATTCCCCAGACGGGAGTTGTCCTCACGATGCGGGCCTGATCGCCGGCGACCCATTTTTTGAATACGATGGCTACGGCCGCGGGTACAACGCTTCTCCCCTGGGAATTAAAGGCCGGATTACTACCCCCTGGTCCGAATTCTCGCCCAAGTTTATCCAGCAGTGCCATGCCTATTGGCACAAAACCAAGGACGATAAGTTCCTCGACGATGTCTGGCCGGCGCTCGTGCGAACCTACCGTTATCAAAAGACGACTGACACCGACGGCGACGGCTTGAGCGAAATGAAGAGCTCCGAATACAAGGACAACAAGCTGTTCAACGCCATTCTCTGGCTCGGCGCGCTGGAAGCGCTCGAAGCGATGGCCGAACACAGGATGGATAAAACCCAGCTCGAGGAATTCACTGCAGAACGGAAGAAGGCTCAAGCCAGCACCGAACAGCAGTTCTGGAACGAGGAGCTCGGCTACTATCAGTACAACGCGCATAACCAAGACATCATGGCCGATGCCACCGTGGGCGAGCGTTACGTGGATGTAACGGGTCTCCCGCCAGTGCTTAACCCTGACCGCCTCACATCGCATTACCGGCAACTGTTCCGGCGCGCCGTGTTGCCGCTCAAGGATTTCAACGGGGATGGGGTTGGCGACATGGGCGTGGCGAACGCGCTTCACCCCGACTCAACCCCCGGGGTCGGCGACAGCGAATATGCGCATCAATTTGAGGTCTGGACAGGAGTCAGCTATTGCGCAGCCGCGAACCTCTGCCACTGGGGGAAGCGCATTCAAGACGGCTCCCTCCAAGCCGACGCTTTATTGCTGGGATGGGGATTGTACTATCAGACTTGGGTGAACGAACAGACGGCCTATTGGTTCAGCACGCCAGAGGCTTGGAGACTTGAGGATCCCAAGAAGTTTCGAGCCTTGATGTACCAGCGCGCACGGGGAATCTGGGAACTTGCGATGGAACTCAGTCCGACCTAACCATCTCTTCGGTCGCATTCGCGATCATGATTCCAGGTTCAAACTTCTCGGTGAAGAGGAGCGGGACGCTCAATCATTTTCGTCGGTGATTTACCGCGCACCCTGGGGACGCCGAGGCTGTCCCGCGTGCGAACCGAACTGTTCCATTTGCTCGTAATCCCACCCTCTGTTCCACATCCAATACAAACGAGCCGCTAGTCTCCGCGCCATGGCTACTTTCGCGATCTTTCGCCCTCGTCGCATCGCCAGGTGAAAAAACTGATTGCGCATCTCGGATCTCTGCGCACCGTGGACTCTTCTGCCGGAGCATTCTGTGGGCAACGGGCTGGGGATGGAAATGCTGGAGTTGCTGATTGAAGAAGCTGAGACGCAGATTGCGGAAATTAGGCGTTAAGGCAATGAACGTTGAAGGGCGCAGCTTTGTCATATGACATGATTCTCGGTGGTTGGGCAACTGCAAAGGGACCAAAGTTGATGCTTTAACAAGATTCAGTCGTGCCGAATTCGGCTGCGAAGTCAGCTCTGTTTAACTCGCCGCAGGCAGTTCGAAAATTAATAGTTATCCACAGGTTGCGCCGCATATGACGTAGGCAGAGGCATATACTTCGCCGGGCGTGAAAATTTGCGCCGAGGAGAACTCCCCCATGAACAGGACAGCCCAGATCGTGCTAACCGCATTGGCGTTGGCCGGCATGTATTGTGCAATTCCAAAGACGTCTACCCCGGTCGCCAACCGTGGTATAGCAGCAGCACAAGTGACATTGGTTGCCGATGGCAGCGACCCTATGCCGTTGTGCCGCGGAAAAACGTGCAGATAGAAATTATAGGAGGATAGTGGACGAATAGGGTGGCCACGATAAAAACCTTGCAGGGCCGCCGAGGGAGAAGTATGCTTCAGGGCTTCGGGGGAAAGAGGCAATGAACGGAATAATGTACGTGAGCTGGCTCGTGGGTCCGGTGCTGCAGATCACGCTTCTTGTCTTTATGGTACGGCGCAAGCTGCAGCTGGTTTTTCCACGATTCTTCTCCTACATTGTTCTTCAGATCGTTAAGTCGGGAATTCTGTTCTTGATCTATCGGTACAATCCCGAAGGCTACTTCGATGCATATTGGAGTGGCAACGCCATCAGCGTGCTGCTGGCCGTCGCCGTGATGGATGAAATATTGCACGATCTTCTTCAACAATATGGGGGCATTCAAAGCCTGACCTCGATCATATTCAGATGGTCCTGCGGGCTTCTGCTCTTGCTTTCAATCCTGAATGCCTTCTCGAGCCAACAGACCGGTGCCGACAGGGTGGTATCGGCGGTGCTCGCTTTCGATCGTAGCGTGCGCGTTATGCAATGTGGGCTCTTCTTCCTTTTGATGATTCTTTGCCGGTTTCTCAGAAATTGCTGGAGGCAACACGTATTCGGAATCGCGCTGGGATTCGGAATCTTTGCCAGCATCGAGCTAATGCTGGTTAGCTTCGTGATGCACTTCGGCGACGGTCCGGCTGCGATCCTCAGCTTGGTGAAGAGTGCAGCATATAATGGTGTTACTCTTCTCTGGATAATGTGCCTAAGGCGCGAAAGCGAATCGATACTGGAAATTGACGTGGCTCCGCAACTTAGCGCATTGAATGTGTCCTTAGTCGCTTCGACTCCAGCAGCGGATAGTGGCTTTCTTTCGATGGTGGAGCAAGCCGTGGATCGCGTCTTGTCTCGTGGCTCCTGGCCGAGACCGCCTATAAAGGGATCGCAAATCATCGGCCGCAAGCCCGAACGAGAAGAACGCAATTGAAGTGGTTGCACCAGGTGTTATCAGATGAGACCCACGGCAAAGCAATCAGGCACTGGTGCGAACTGGCCTCCGGAAGAGGGCGAAATCATCACCTTCAGGTCCCTCAGTGGTTTGACCAAGGGCATTGTCAAAGAGGTGAGATGGGGACTGGTGTGGCGAGATTTCATTCTTGACGATGGGCGAGTGATACCGGAGCACAAGATTGTCGATCATCCTGAGCCGCCAGTTTGGCGCACGGCCGAGGAGGTTACTCAGGATGAACGAGAGGCTTGGGAGAGACGGCTCGTTGCAATGGCCGAAGCCGGGTTGGATCCCCGAGATCAGGAGCAGTCTTTCTGGGCCGAGCTCAACCAGTATCTGGCGTACACGTGTCTCAGGTTCAAGCAAGCTGGATTTACACCGCCTGATCCCAAGTGACGAATCGAGCCTAGGTTGGAGTCCCAGTCAGCCTGCTGAGAACGGAGTATAGCGTCGTGATCCGACCACATGAGGAGTCCGAGAAAGAACGAGTTTGGCGGGTGCTTTCGGAAGCTGGTCTCATAGACATACACCCCGATGAGTTTGCCGAGCGAATCAAAGAAGCCAAGCATGTCGTCATGGAACGGTTGAGTGAGTTACTAAAACTGCCAACTGACATTCAGGAGCGCGAATCTGCGGCATACTCCCTGGCCACGTTAAAGAAATTAGAACGGACAGTGTCGCGAAGCGGACGGCGCAGTTCCGATTGAGGGTTAGCAAATTGCATCCGGGCTGTCATCGTGGACCTGGCGACGGCGGACGTTAACGAGCAGCGGCTGTTCTTGAAGCGGTTTAGCATCAAACTGACGACGATAAATGATGGACCCAGCACCGGTGTGACGGCCGTTCGTGACGATCCCTGGCCCGCGTGCTGCGGCTGAACTCAGGGACATAGCGGTAATAGAGGCGCAAGCCCCATCCTTCGAAGACCGGCGTATTCCTTTCTTCCGAGCCCTATGGTTGGTTTGCGTCTCCAAAGTCTACCCGGTCTGGTACGTTGTTATGGAATCATTGCACCGGTTGATCCCGGTCGGCCAATTCCCGAAAACCGTATGGTCTGATAGCAGCAACCGGGTTGCTGTTTGCTCTTGTCGCTCACGGTCTTGGGAAGGCGGTACCCAGGATAATTAGCGACTCACTCAAGGTTTTCCTGTAGCAACTGCTTGCCGGAGATGTCGCAACCAAGTGTTGTGACGAAGGGTGATCCAATGCGGCGATTCGAAGAGCTATGCGATCTGATTGCTATCGAGCAGGACGTAGAGAAGTTTTCTATTCTCGTGACAGAGCTGAATCAACTCGATCCAACCCGCCGTCAACCGGTTGTTTCAAAACAGCCATCACCTGGTCACACGGTGCAAAACTGACCGATGCGATACTTCCTGCTAATTTAGCCGGAAAGACTTTTTCAACAGCCCTTTGCACTTCCAGCCGGCGTTCGTGCGGTTTTAGGCAGGTCACAGGGCCAGTTGCAAAATCTTGCGTGCGCCTCACGCAGGTTTGCCGGTGCTGCATCACCCTAAATGTTCATGGTACGGGGGGCTGGGTGCCGCATACGCTTCTGTTGCGCCGATCTGACGATGATCCCGATCCTTCGGAATCATGAGCCACACGACCACCGCACCGGCCAGAGCCAGGGATGCGCAAATTAACATTACGGTTCGGAACCCAAATATGAATGCTTCTTTAACAAGATTCTCGACGGCGGTTTTCGTGCGGGGATTGAGACCGGCGGGCACCTGCAATCCGGCGAGCTTGATCGCGTTCGCCTGAATCTCATGCAGAATGTCGGCGGGCAGCGAGAGCTGAGCCAGCCTTTGATTCAGGCGAGAGCCAAAGACGCTCACCATCACTATTCCTAGCACTGCGATAGCAAGTACGCCCGCCAAGCGCGCCACTGCATTGTTGATTCCAGAAGCCGTGCCGACTTGGTCGTGACTTACTGAATTCATAACGACAGTGGTGAGAGGAGCGACGGTGACCGCCATCCCAAACCCCAGAACAACGATTGCCGGAAAAAATGTCTTCCAATAGCCATCTCCAACGGACGGCACTGAGAACAGAATGAATCCCAAAGAGGCGATGAGAGGGCCAACAATCAGCGGACCTTTTGGGCCATAGCGGACGACAAGTCCGCCAGACCAACGGGAAAGAAGGAAGATAATGAGAATCAAGGGAAGGCCGGCAGCTCCGGCTGCAGTCGTGGAATAGCCTTGGACTTGGATCAGATTCAACGGGAACAAGAAAAAGAAGATTCCAATCGCGGCGTATAGAAACAGCGTTAGCAGGTTTGCGCCACTAAACCTTCGGGATTTGAACAGCGCAAGCGGAAGCATTGGCGCCGTGACCCTGGCCTCGACCCAAACGAACGCAATAAGAGAGCCGCAGCCAGTGACTAGACTTCCAAACACCAGAGGACTTCTCCAACCCATATTGACCGAGTCAATGAACCCATAAACCAAGCAGCCCAATCCGGCGGTGGCAAGAATCGTCGCTAACCAATCCACCCGCCCAGGATTGGCGTTGCGGCTCTCTGGTATTGACCAAAGTGAAAGGGCGATCACGGCCGCTGCAAGCGGGAGATTGAGGAAGAATACCCATCGCCAGGAACCATGCTCGACCAGCCAGCCGCCAAGAACCGGCCCAATGGCGGTGGTAATAGCGGTAAAGCCCGACCACGTGCCGATTGCCTGGCCACGACTCTTCTCGTCGAAAGACGTGCTGATAATCGCAAGGCTGCCGGGTACCAGGAGTGCAGCTCCCACACCTTGAATGCTCCTTGCGATGATCAACAGATGAATGTTCGAGGCAAGGCCGCAACCCGCGGAAGCAATGGCGAAGATTGCGACACCCACTACGAACACCAGGCGACGGCCAAGCAGGTCGCCGAGCGAGCCGCCGACCAGAATCAGTGCGCTTAGAAACAGTCCATACGACTCGACCACCCATTGCACATCCACTACCGTTGCGTGAAAGCTGGCTTGCAGCGCGGGCAGAGCGACATTGACCACCGTGCTATCGATGAAAGCCATGCTCGAAGCGAGAATGGTTGCAGCCAGTATCCATGGGTTGGCGTTTGCTCCACACGGAACCCCGACATCTCCCGCTCGGATTGCGGCTTCATCGCAAGGCGTTCTCATGCAGGCTATGGGATGCCGTTCAGGCTACATTCGGTTCTGAAGGTAGAAGATGGACGCCGAGCAAGTCGCCCTCTTTCACTGATCCGATTTTTTGATCATCCCTATACGGCAACGCGAAGAGAATCCAGGAGATCAGATCGCGGCCGTAACCTCCACCGCGATCAGCGCTGCCCCGGATTATTATGGTCGAGGGAGATCGAGTTGCACCACATCCGAGCGCTCCTGCACTCGTTCCAGGACAACTTCAGGTCCATCTGGTGAGATGTCGAAGTCTCGAATGTCGAAGTCGGGAGGGAGATTGGTCAGCTGCCGATCGACGCCCGTCTCCAGATCGATGAGCCAGAGATTCTTATGTTGAATCTCTCCCCGCAAGAGTACGAGTGACCGTCCTCCAGGCAGGAACGCCAGGTGGCGAGCTCCGCGAGTTAGGGTCAGGGCGGGCAGGGGATGCGGTGCGGCCTGCGGCCGTGGCGGCTTTCACGCGAAAACTTCGTGCCGATGTCGGGTCCCGAGTAGACAAGGAAACGGCCGTTGGGCGCCCACGCCGGATCGACTGAGTACTCCTGGACAAAAGGAGTCGGGGGAGCGACCGTCGACGGGCACGCGGAAGAGATGTGGGACGCCGTGATCGTTGCTGCGGAGGTGATCGATTGGCCGTCAGGCGCCCATGCGGGAGCGCCTTGCAGGTCGAGCGAATCGGCCAGAACCCGCGTGTTCGTTCCGTCGGCTTGCATCACGTACAAGAAGAGTCTGCCCATTTCGCCGGGCGGAGAATGCGATGTACTGGCCATCGGGCGAGATCGCTGGGCCGCCGAAGACATGCGCTCCCTGGCCACTCCACAACTCCGTGGCAGTTCCGTTGGCGAGCTTCCAGATACTCTCGCTCGTCCCCTGCGCAGAAACATACAGAAGGTAATTTGGACCCAGTCCTGGGCGAGGACCCGCGTACTGGTGGTCAGCGAGATTGGAGCAGCGGGGATGCCTCGGCGTTGGAATCGGCAATTCGCAAGCGCCAGAGGGTTCTCTTCGGACTTGCGAGAGGTGACAACCAGACGGCGACCGTCTGCACTGGCCGCCAGCGACGTGTACCGGTCAAGGCCAGAGGTCAGACGGTGAGGGACACGACGCTCGACGTCCATGCTATGAAGCCAGGGCCCGCGAACCATCAGGATCGCTCGCGAGATACAACAAGGTCCGCCGATCCAACAGGACGGGATATGTCACGCGCCCATTGTGCGAAAGTGATCCGTTCAGGGGTTCCACCGGCCGGTGCGATGCGCCAGATGTCTAGTTTGTCTGGAAGGGAACCCTGGACAAAGTAGATGAAATGCCGTGTCAGGCGCCCACAACGGAAAGTGACAGTGGAGCCCGGCGGGCGCAGTGAAGATTGGCCGGTCCTCCGGTCGTCGGCCGCCGTCTGAGATGAACAGCGGGTCTCCTGGTCCGGGCGTGTGGTAGGCGAGTCGTGTTGCGTCGTTCGACCAGTCGAACTCGGCCACGCCTTCAAGGTATGGCCTGGGCTGTCCGCCCAGCGTTGGCACCGCCCAGATGCTGATATCGCCATTGCTTGGCCGTTTTGCTTGCGAGCCCAAAACGTGACGAGAGAGCCATCGGGCGAGAATCCCAGAGTGCGGACCGATGGATTGACGAGTTCCGGCGCGCTGCCGCGGGTCAGGTTGTGAAACTCTCCAGAGCCGATTTGCGTTACCCAGACATCCATCTGTCCATCCCGGTTCGACAAAAACGCCACGAGATGTCCGTCGCGCGACAAGGCAGCGGCCTGCTCCACTCCATCGAAATCCGTGACTTTCTGAAAGTGCGCGTCAGCGATAGGGTTTCGCCAGAAGTACTCCGTCCTTTGCAACCAGAGGATTGTGCCAATCGCCAGTGCGGCTACACCGCTGCCGTCGGCAAGATGAACGTCCATCTGGTTACGAGAGGTGGATATCGCCAAGAGCGGCGGCGGTGCAGGGGGACTCGGCGAGGAGGCGTTGTCGCCGTTCATTTTGCTGCGCGGCTGGAAGATTCCGACTGCGCGCCCACGCGTCCAATTCCGCCCGAAATGCGTAGATCGAGCCACATCCTGTCATGCAGGTGCCGGTGAACGGGCATCCCCTCCCGCTTCTCCCAGCGCTGGACCGTGGTCACGTCGCGGTTGAGGTAGGCCGCGATTTCCTTCCACGAATCCAGACGGTCTTCGGGCGATCTCGCCGGTGGCGGTGTGCCATGGGATGGTTCGCCCATCAGTGTTCTCCTGACTGGCCCGCGGTTATGCGCGAGCCCGGGACGCGGAATTGTACGTCCGCGGCGCAGGGACGGCAAAGCACGGCATTCGACGGCAAGGCGAAGGAATAGCTGGCCGTTCTGCGCATTACCGTTTGAAAGTACCCATTCAGATGTCCGATTGTGTCCGTGCGTCTTCCGCCGGCGAACGGCGACAAGACCATGGAGGTCGCTATGCGACAAAGATTGACATGGTTGGTGATGTTCAGTGCCGCGATCGTGGTCACGGCCCTCTTCTATGCAGGAAGGGTCTCGGCCACAGCGGCTAACGGGTTCGTGGGCACAACGCTCGCCAAGGGCACGTTTGAGTGCTTTCGAGGTTTTTAACCACTCCATTCTGCCGAAATCGCCAGGGCGGGCACGAGGACGAACAATGTGTGGCTGTCATTGCAGAAGACGAAGGGATCGTCAGACCTGTACGTGCAGAGCAATGTCTGGCAGCCGGGAGGAAGTACCGGCTGGCACTCGCACCCTGGCCACAGCTTGATCATCGTCACGGCGGGAACGGTCACGGACTACGAAAGTGACGATCCCGAATGCAAGCCGCAAGTCTACACCCAGGGGATGTCGTTCGTTGATTCCGGCGGTAGCCACGTGCACATCATCCGGAACGAGGGCACGGTCGAGGCAGCAGACCATTGCGGTTCAACTGATTCCGGCAGGTGCGACGCGTCGCATCGACGCGGCGGCCCCGCCGAACTGCCCGAACATCCAGTGATGACGAAAGGCAGGACGATGCGGCCGCGAGGCATCCCTGGACGCGCGTCAGTCTCGCGCGTCTAGGGATCGCCGTCGACATTCGGAAGCAATCACAGAGTCAGGTGACCATGCGGGTCTCGCTTGTTCCATTTTCGTAAATGTGCGAGGGGGAAACGCTATTTCCCCAGCAGCCTTTTAAGATGACCTTGGGAGGCTTCGTAGACATTGAGTCCAGGCGAAGGGATCGCACGCGAGGGGTCCAAGAATGCCCGGCGGAGTACAAGGCTGTCACGGCAGATTCCGGTCGTGATCACCAGCCTTGATCGGGAGCAAAGCTTTTCCGGGAAATACGACACGGTAGTCGTAAACGCTCATGGATGCGGCGTCATCCTGCCGGTGCCACTAAAAAACAGAACGCCGATATCGCTGGAGTTGATCTCGAATGGCCGGAGCAAGACGGCCAAAATTGTGCTTCTAATCTCGGTCGCTAAAGACGCATCCTGGTTGGTCGGCCTTGAGTTCGACAGTCCGGGGGGCAACTTCTGGGAGATTGAAAATCCGCCGGCCGATTGGGAAGTCTAAAAGCCAAGCGGAGACTGAGCTTCGCATACTATTGGTGAGTTTTAGAGAACCTCGGAGTTGACCACGCAGTTTCCACACTCCTATGTCCATCCGATGCCGTGTAGGAGAATTTTTTCCTTTATCCTGTTGCGATTCCAATTGTCTCAAAAGCGCCGCGGGTCTCGGGTTGAATCGTTTAGAATAGGGGAATCGAGCTGGTCATGAGTGACGATAAGATTACGATTTCGGCGGGGCCGCGGTTTCAGGCGGCGATGATCCTGGCGATCGTTGCGGATGCGTTGCAGATTGCCATTTTTCCCATGTTCGTCGAAGGGGCGATGTCGCCGGCCGAGGACGTATTGGACTTCGGTGTCGGGGCGTTGATGGTTCACCTGTTGGGGTGGCACTGGGAATTTCTGCCGTCGTTTTTCGCCAAGCTGGTGCCTGGGGTTGATTTGGTTCCTTTCTGGACGTTGGCGGTGGCTAATGTCTATCGCAAAACGAAGCGGATGGCGGTCGATGCGGAGCAAGATCGGCAGTCCCCGCCGGTGCTGGACGACCCTCGACGTTCGTGAGCTGTTCTTACCTTCCCTAAACCATTTCTTTTCGCAAGAACATACCCAGATCGCCCCTGTTTTTTGGCTCGCGGAGAGCGTTCCTGCCAGCCCACTTCCTTCTGTAATTTGCTACAATCCTCTCGCGATGTCGACTACGGATACGGTTTTGGTTCCTGCGAAGACGGTGGCCAACGCCAAGGGCGACGGGCCCAGCGTGGATGTGAGTGGCGCCTCCAATCGCGTGTTTTTGGTGACGCTGGAGATTACGAAGATCATCGAGCAGGAGTCGCTGGACGTCAGCATTTACGGTTCGGCAGATGGGACGATGTGGGACGCGAAGTCGATGGCCGCGTTTCCACAAAAGTTTTATTGCGAGGAGTCGCCGCTGCTGCTCGACTTGACGGCGCATCCGCACGTGACGTTCGTGCGCGCGCATTGGGAAGTAGCGCGCTGGGGGCGCGGGACCGAGACGCCGATGTTCGAGTTTGGCGTGGCGTTGAAGGAAGTGCCGGCGGAGATTTTGAACGAGGCCAGGGCTGAGGCTAAGACAGCCTAGCCCGAGTTTACCGCCCTCGGTGAGTTGAAACAGGTCCCCGCCTACAGTAGGATCCGTTGCGCGCCGCGTCCAGAAGCGGGTCGCGCCGCAATGGATGCGCAAGAATGACAGCTTCCATTTGTATGACCTAACATTACGGGTCGCGCTTCCAGAATCCAAGGCGGCGGCAAAAAAGTCATAGAATCCGCTATAAATGACCAGTATAACCTCCAGAGCAGGGATCTCTTTTATTACTTGCTTCCCCTGTATATTGTGGTACTGTATGACCTAACACAATGCCTAGCCTTACGAAAAAGATCGTGCGCGGCAGGCCCTATTACTATCTGCGCGAATGCCAGCGCGTGAACGGCAAGCCCAAAGTCGTCTCCACCATTTATCTGGGCTCCGCAGACAATATTCGCGATCGCCTCTTACGCCCCCAGCCCGCCGAAGTCGCTGTACATGAGTTTGGCGGTTCCGCCGCCACCTTCTCCATGGCCCAGGCTCTGGATGTGGTCGCTATCATCGATCGCCATGTCGCCAAACGCGGCAGCCAAGGTCCTTCCGTAGGCCACTATCTCCTGCTCGCTGCCCTCAACCGTTGTCTGGCGCCGACTAGCAAATCCGGTATCGCCCACTGGTACAGCAAAACCACGCTGCGCCGGTGGCTGCCCTTCACCGCCAACCAACTCAGCAGTCAGCGCTTCTGGGACAACATGGAACGCGTTAGTCCCCAACAAATTGCCGCCATCGAACAAGATCTGGCCCAAACTGCTGTCTCCCGTTTCGGCTTGGATCTGCGCTGTCTGGTCTTTGATGCCACCAACTTCTTTACTTTCCTCGACAGTTTCAATCTGCGTGCCAAGTTGCCGCAGCGTGGCCACAGCAAAGAGGGACAGGACAAGCTTCGTCTTTTGGGATTGGCTCTGCTGGTTACCAGCGATGGCGAAGTTCCGCTCCTGCATCACACCTACCCCGGCAATCAGCACGATTCGGTAACCTTCCAGAGTGTGGCGGAGCAGTTGTTTGCACGCTGCGGTTCTTTGTCCCAACAGGTGCGCGAGATCACGCTGGTGTTTGATAAAGGGAACAACTCCAAAGAAAATCTCGGACTGGTGGATCAGAGCGGTATGCACTTTATCGGTTCGCTGGTTCCCACCCAGCATCCCGATCTGCTGGCCATCCGCCGCCAGGCGATGCGTCGACTGCAAGGATCAAAGCTGCCCGCGGTGTGGGCGTATCGCATGCACAAGGTCATCTTTGGGGTGAAGCGTACGGTGCTGGTCACCTTTAACCAGAAACTTTATCGTGCGCAGACCAAGACGCTTTCTCGGGAAATCCACAAGCGAGAACGTAAACTGGCGAAATTACAGAACCGCCTTCGTCGCCGTAGTCCAGGAGATCGTGGGAAAAAGCCAAGCGTCGCCGGAGTCCAGAAAAAGGTCCAAGACATCCTTTGCGGTCGGCATATGGCCGACCTATTTCGTACCCAGATCCACAAAACCCGCCAAGGTTTGCCCCGCTTACAGTTCCATTTCCGCAAAGCGGCCTACGAAAAGTTGTGCTCCACCCTGCTGGGCAAGACCATTTTGTTCACCGATCATGGCGACGATTGGTCGGACGAAGAGATTGTGCTGGGTTACCGTGCGCAGCATCATGTGGAAGGGGACTTTCGCCACTTAAAGAATCCTCTGTACCTAAGTTTCCGACCAACCTTTCACTGGACCGACCAGAAATTACGAGTACATGCCTTCTACTGCGTCCTGGCGCTGATGATTCTCAATCTGCTGCGCCGGCAACTGGCTCAGGCCGGCATCCTGGTCAGCGTGGTGAAAATGATGAAGCAGCTCACCGATATTCAGGCAGTAACCGTGCTCTATCCGGCAGCGCAACGCGGCCAAGAACCCCTGGCCCGAACCGTGCTGTCGACCATGAATACCCGGCAGCAAAAGATGATGACCACGCTGGGCCTCGAGCGCTATCGCAACCATTAGGTCATACGTTCCCAACCTTCTCGCACCCGCGTCAACAGCGGCTCTGCAGCAGATTTTTGTTCTGAGCCTGGTAAACTCGGGCTAGGAATTGTTGATTGAAGATCTTCGGCGAGAACGATGTTCAATCATCAATCTCATCAATCAACAATAGACCCACCGCTTAACCTACTCCAATCCTTTATATTGATCTCAGAATGAAAAGCGAATCGCAGGTGGTGGTGTGTCCGGGGCGCAACGTGCGCGGTAGTGTGGGGCTGCCGGGAGATAAATCCATTTCGCATCGCTATGCCATGCTAGCTGGCATCGCCGAGGGAACAACACGGCTGGAGAATTATTCCACTGGAGTGGACTGCGCCAGCACGCTCGGTTGCATGCGTGCGCTGGGCGTGGAGTGGGAGCGCAAGAATAGCAATACCATCGAGGTGAAGGGACGCGGCCTGGAACTGGTTGCGCCTGCCAGTGCCCTCGATTGCGGGAACTCGGGCTCGACAATGCGCATGTTGAGCGGCATCGTGGCTGGGCAGAAATTTACCGGCGAAATGGTGGGGGATGAGTCGCTGTCGCGCCGGCCCATGGCGCGGGTCATCAGGCCGCTTACCGCAATGGGTGCACAGATCGCATCGCGGGAGGGAAGGCCGCCATTGCGCATCACGGGCGGGGCGTTGAAAGCCATCGACTACAAAATGCCCGTAGCCAGCGCGCAGGTAAAATCGTGCTTGCTGTTTGCGGGGTTATTTGCGGAGGGCGAGACGCGGATCGAGGAACCGATGCGTACGCGCGATCACGGCGAAGTGGCCCTGCGAGCGCTTGGTGTGAAACTCGAGCGCAGAAGCAGCGGGCATGGAAGTGAAACGCGAATTCGCGGTGGGCAGAGCTTGCGGGGAATTGAAGCCAGCATCCCGGGCGATCTGTCGAGCGCGGCATTTTTTCTGTGCGCGGCCGCATTGTTTCCCGGCTCGCAGTTAGCGATCCCGAATCTGCTCATGAATCCTACACGCGCGCGGTTGCTCGACATACTCATGCAAATGGGATTGCGGATCTCGGTGGCGCAGCTCGAGGAGATTCACGGCGAAATGGTGGGAACACTGCAGGTCGAGGGCGGCACGCTCAAGGGTGCCACGATTGTTGGTGCAGATTCGGCCGCACTGATCGATGAGATTCCGGTGCTGGCGGCAATCGCTCCGTATACGGAACAGGGAATTGAAGTTCGGGATGCCAAGGAACTGAGGGTGAAGGAATCGGATCGCATTGCGGCCGTGGCTACCAACTTGCGGCTGATGGGAGCGCAGCTGGAAGAGCTGGAAGACGGCCTCCGGATTCCCGGAGGACAGACCCTGCACGGCGCTGAACTCGATTCATTCGGGGATCACCGCATCGCTATGGCCTTTGCCATAGCAGCCTTGCGAGCGAACGGCGAAACGATGATTCGAGGAGCGGAGTCAGCCGCGATTTCTTATCCGGCATTCTTTCAGGCGTTGGAAGAAGTGACGGAGCGATGATTTTTCACTGACTTGGGATGAGGCGGTTCGGAAACGAAGCCGTCGTCCCGATCCCGCTGTAGTTCGTGATTTTCTTCGCGGACTCCGCGATTCCTCCGCGGCCTCTGCGGTCAAAGCTTTCACCGCGAAGTTCGCAAAGAAAATCGTGAGCGTCTCGCGTCGCGAGTACGCGTCTGAGTCAACTGCGATAACGAATTGCAATAAGAAAAACGGCGCGGAGCATTCGCGAGGTTTTGGCTGCTTCCACTCAGGTTTTCCACCTAGTGTCTACAGTGTTGATCTGAGTCACCTACCGGTTAATCGGCTCCGTTATGTCCAACCCTGCCGGGGCGGAATCGCATCCATATTTGCACCTGCCGCTCTGCCCTCCGCTCTCTTTGCTACTGAAAGGGAGATGTACGGGAGGGTACAAATCAACGAGGAGTAATAAAGATGAAACGTTGTCTCGGTCTTCTCATCGCGTCGCTGTTCCTGGCCGTGCCCATGCTCATGGCGCAAGAAAATTCAGACCATGTCGAGGTCGGCGCCTTCGTCGACTATTTCCGGCTGAACAACAATGCCGCGCCCGTCAGTAACTTTTTCGGTGTGGGTGGACGCGCGGGCTTCAATCTCAATTCCAACGTCCAACTGGAAGCTGAGATGGCTTACGATTTCAAGCGAAATTACACCACCACTTTCTCAAATGGCGTCACGACGGCCACGGTGAACTCCAACTTTCGAACCCTGCACGGATTCTTCGGACCGAAATTCCAGACAGGGTCGGGAGCAGTTCGCGTGTTTGTTACCGGCAAAGTTGGATTCGACAACTTCAGCGTGAACAATCAGAACGCACCAACCGGTTTCGTCAACACGGTCGGCTTAACCAACGGCGCAACCTACTTCGCCGTGTATCCGGGCGGTGGGCTTGAAGGTTTTGTCGGACCGATTGGGCTTCGCGCTGAAGTCGGCGACGATATTTATTTCAAGGGTGGTGCTCGCAACAACCTGCGGGTCACATTTGGTCCGCAATTCAGGTTCTAGGACCAATGTAATCTTCTGCCGGGCGGAAAGGTCCCTCTTCTCGCAAAGGACGCGAGAAATGGGGCACCGCTTGGCAAATGTTTTCCCTTCCCGGTTCGGTCCAGATGTCTCTCACGGAAAGGTGTGACCCGTGTCACGGCGCGGGTTCTGCGTTCCCTGCATAGTAAAAAATTCGAATTGCGGGATTCTCCCGCCAGCAGGGAAGCCTCAAGTGGATGCCAGTCCACAACGCTTCGTGAACCCTTGGATCGTCACGCTCTCGGTGATGCTGGCGACCTTCATGGAAGTGCTCGATACCACGGTTGTCAATGTCTCGATCCCGCACATAGCCGGCAATCTCGCGTCCACCAACGCAGACGGAACGTGGGTGGTCACCTCGTACCTGGTTTCGAATGCGATCGTGTTGCCGATTTCCGGCTGGCTGGCAAATCACATGGGACGGAAGCGGTTGCTGCTGACCGGTGTGGCCGGGTTCAGGCTGACGTCGCTGTGTTGCGATCTCGCCGCTTCGCTTACGCAGTTGATTATTTTTCGCGTGCTGCACGGGCTTACGGGAGGTGGAATGCAGCCGCTGGCCCAGGCGATTCTGCTGGAAACTTTTCCCAAGCAACGGCATGGACATGCCATGGCGGCGTTTGGCATCGGCATTCCGTTGGCGCCGATTCTCGGGCCTACTTTGGGCGGATGGATTACCGATAATTATTCTTGGCGCTGGATCTTTTATCTGAACCCGCCGGTCGGCATTCTTTCCCTGTTCCTGATGAACAAGTTCGTATTCGATCCGAATACGTGAAGCGCAGCCGAGCTCGAGTGGATCTCTGGGGAATTGGTGTTCTGGCGCTCGGGATTGGTTCGCTGCAAGTGCCATTGGATACGGGCCAGCGCAAGGATTGGTTCTCGTCGCAATACATTCGCACGTTTGCCGCGCTGCGTGGGTTTGGGTTGGTCGCGCTGATTATTCGCGAGCTGATGACCGATCATCCTGTGTCGATTTGCGTGTGCTCAAGAACCGATCTTTCAGCGCTGGAGTGTTTCTGATCAGCCTGCTCGGCTTGGTTCTCTATGTGAGCCTGGTCCTGGCGCCGCTGTATTTGCAGACGCTGATGGGATATCCCCGCCTATAACTCGGGGCTCGCTCTTTCTCCGCGAGGAATTGGGGCACTGCTCTTCACGCCGTTGGCGGGACATCTGACGACCAAGACTGATCCACGGCGACTGCTGGTGGTGGGAATCGTTTTGGGTTCGATCACGATGTTCGATCTTTCGGGTCTCAATTTGTATGCGGGGTTCTGGGACATCTGCTGGCCGCAGGTGCTGCAGGGAGTGGCCCTGAGTCTTCTCTTCATTCCGCTGATGTCGCCGGCCATGTCGCGCATCTCGCCGGAGAGGATGGGAAACGCGACCAGCATCTTCAATCTCATGCGCAATATTGGTGGCAGCGTCGGAATTGCACTGATGACCACGTTCCTGGCGCGGGGGCGCAGGTGCATCAGAACCATCTGGTCGCGAGTATCCCTGCGGGCAGTCTGCAGACGAACCGTCTGATGCAGGGCTTGCGAGCGAATTTTTACGCGCACGGCATCGAGGGGGTTACGGCATCGCGCAAGGCGTTGGCGGCACTCTACGGAATGGTGCAGCAGCACGCTGCCATGCTGGCGTTTTGTGGAAGCGTTCTGGGTGATGGGCGTGGTGTTTCTGCTGGTGCTGCCTTTCCTGCCCTTGCTGCAGTATTCGAAGCTGGCGCACTCGCCGAAAATTCCACAGGCTGAGACGGTAGTCGTTCCTTCAAACATTCCAGAGGATTGGCCGGACGTTCTGGAGCATACTTACGACGAAGAGCATGATCTGGCACCGCACCATCAGTAGAGGCGAAGCTCGCCACATTTTGCTGGCAGCCGCAGAGGCCTGGTAGGCCACGTCTCTATGAAAGATTCGGCTGTGATAGAGTATTGGGCACCGCATCGGCCGGCCGTGGGGCCGGCTGTGATCCCTCCCGAAGGAGTTGTCCATGACCACTCTTGGCGATCTCGTGAAAGACCGCAAGCTCTATTCCATTGAGGCGACGCGCACCGTGCTGGATGCCGCGCGTTTCATGATGGAGCACAACATCGGCGCCCTGCCTGTGCTGCGCAATGGACAACTGGCAGGCATTTTGTCGGAGCGCGACGTCATGAATCGCGTCGTGGCGGTGGGTCGGACGCCGGGAACCACTGCCGTGTCTGAGGTGATGACGGCGAATCCGCGCGCCGTTTCCGCCGACGAGAGCGTCGACGAATGCTTGTTCATCATGCGGGAGTTCGGGTTTCGCCATCTCCCCATCGTTGACGGCAAGGATCTGAAGGGACTGGTTTCGCTGCGCGATATTCTGATGCACCAGGCCAGCGAAATGGAGCGCGCGGCGCGCAAGGCTGCATCGTAAGAAACGGCTTCCGGCTCTCGGTTTCCGGAAGCCTGACGCCGGAAGCCAAAAACCGAATTATGGCCGACGGCGGAGTGTCACTTCTCCAGGCTTGGGCGGAAGCTTGAAGGGGAATTCGAAAATCTTTTCGTCCAGCGGTACACGCAGGATCAATTCTTCCGGTTTCTTCCATCCGCTGATCCACTTGCTACTGGTGCTGAACATCACCCATCCGGTGATCTCGGGATTGCTCGGGCTTAGTTGCGTTGGCCGCAAGCTGTTCTTGCCGACAAACTCCTGCAGTTCGGCCGAATCTTTCAGGAACGCCCGCAAGTAGGCTTCCTTCTTCTCTTTCTGTTCCGGATGTTTTTTCACTTCGCGTGCGGTCTGGTAGTTCAACTCGTCGGCGTCGTTCTGCACTCTTTGAGCGAAGTCATTGGGATCGAGCGCGGTCTGGACCACGCCGAAGTGTTTTACGAATTCGAGGGAAATATTTCCCGGGCCGAGATCGAGCTCGCCCTGGCCCTTGTAACGGAAATTGAGCAGCACTCCGAAGAACGCCTCGTGCCGGCGATGAACTTTTTCCAGTTCCTGGGAATCGACGGCGAGGTTGATTCCGACATTCTCGTACCACAAACCGTAGTGATAGCGGCCGTCATCACCGCGCGAAAATGTGCAGCCAGGACGCTCCTCGTCCCAGCGAACAGCGGGAACCTTTCGCTTTTCGTTGCCGGAAGCTGACTGGACCGAATTGGGCATTAGCAGGGAAGCGGTCGCTGCGGCCAACAGAAACACCAGCCTATGTGGCGCGCGATTTCGGATCCCGAGCATGGCTCACTTGGGCGAGGTTACGGTCAGCGTGACCGTGGGGCTCGAACTGGTCGTCGAGGTGGCGTTACTGGAAGTCACGCCATCGGCATCAACACCCACGACGGTGAAAGTGTAGGTGTTGTTGGGAGTCACCCCGTTGGGTGTAGTCGTGGTAGCGGTCGTGTTGCCGCATGCAGGCATCAGGAATAGTGCGCCGCTTATGACAAAAAGAGCCAGCAAGACCCACACTTTTCCTGCTCGCTGTCCGCCCACTGCAGCGCCCAAACCCACCAGCGTCAGCATGGGCAACGACAACCATAGCGCATAGAAGTTGCGGCGGGGAGCGATCGCGCCGGTGACCACCGGGCCATAGGTGCTGATTGTGAGAGTAGAAGTGACGGCGACTCCGTTGACCGGTACGCCGGATGCGCCCGACGGGTATGAGAAGGAGCAGACCGGAGGGATCGTAACCAGCGGTGTAATCGAGGCGCACGACAACGTGATCCCCTTATTTGGGCCACCCGGGCTGGTATAGCCGTTGATCGGATTGATGAGGATCATTCCCTGGCTGCCGCTGCCGGCCGGGACGCTGCTTGGGACTACCGGGCTTTGCACGGTGATGGTGAACTGAGGCGTCACTGCCAGTACCGTCAGGGTCTGCGGCGGGGTGGTGTGTGTGTCGGCAGCCGAGGCCGATGCAGTTCCGGTGATTGTGATGGTGTAACCCACCGGGGTGGTTTGGTCGGTGGTCGTGATCGTAGCCGTGGCGCCGCTGGGAGGAGTCACGGTCGCCGGGCTTACCGTACAACTCGGAGGAGAAGTCGTCGTCTGCAGGGAGGTGACTTGGCAGGTCAGTGCGACGGTGCCGGTGAAACCTATGTCCGCGCCGATCGCGATGTTGGAAGCAGAGGTGCCGCCGGGGGCGACAGCATCGGGGAAGAACGCAGCCGCCTGCAGGTTGAAATCCTGAGCTGACGCCGCGGACAGCAACGCCAGAAATACCAACATTCCCCACAAGATCGAAATCGTGGCGTGCCGGGACCGGAGTTTCAACTTAGGTTTTGACCACTTGGATTGCGACGACTCGGATTTCAACATGAGCAGGTTCAAATAGCTTCGATTCATGGGACAACCCAAAGGCTGCCCGGTTGCGCTGGCGAACTTCCAGCGCGGTCCGTGACGCCTGACGAGGCGAATCTCCGCGATTCATTTTATCGCAGGCATATCGCCCGGACTACGTCGATCCAGTTCTTGGGAACACTTCCCACGGAATCATCCATACTACCATCATGGCGCGGCGAGTCGTGGGCAGGCGCTTGAGTGGGCGCTTTATAAGGAAACGGTCATGTGGGGGCAGCCGCCATCGGCTGTCCAGTCGAGCGAAGCTCGACGGGTTTTGATGCTACTGGTCAGTGCAGTGCGATGAGGCCGCATCGGGCCTGCGGCCCGAGGACAGCCGAGGGCGGCTGTCCCCACAACAGGATGTGAAGACAGCCACCGCCGTCCGCGGTCTGTTAGTTCACGGTAAGCGTGAGCGTCGGTGTACCGCCGACAACACTTGAGCCGCTCGTGCCTGTCACCGTAATCGAGTAAGGGCCCGCGGGGGTGCCCGCATTGCCAGATTTGGTGCCGCTGCTGCTGCTGCATGCTGGCATTAGAAGCAGCCCGAAAAGAAGCAGTCCAAGCATCAGGAAGCCAAACATTTCCTGCGGCGTGATCCTGCGGAGCCGATGCCTGCGCCCAACAAGGCCATTCCGACAACGGGCATCAGCATCGCGTAGAAGATGCCGGAGGACGGACGTTCCAACAGCGCGCTCGCAGCGGTCGTGTTAACGGTGAGTGTCCCAGTTGCCGAGAGCGCTGGAAGTGATATTGACGGAAGTGCCGGTACAAGTCGGGGCCTCGGGCACCACTTGTTTAACGGTGCAGCCCAGTGTTACCGCCCCAGTGAAACCATTGAGTGGGGTCACGGTGATGGTGGACATAGCCGAAACTCCGGGTTGTCCGGAGCTGCGGCGATAACGCTCCGGCGGTGAAGGTAAAGGGCGATGGCGAGTACCTTACCACGAAGGCGTCGACCGTTGTCGCCCGCTATGGTACTGTCGGGGGCGACCGTTGGGAAATCTGTCGAAGTGGTGTTACCGGTAACGTAGATGTTTGCGCCGGCGCTGTCGACGGCAATCCCGGCCAGCGACCCCCGCCGCGAGGTGTTTTCGTCGAGGGATCCCCCAAGATAAGTGGAGAACGACAGCGATGCCCCCTGCAGCTGATCTCGGAGACGAACGCATCGTCTGTCCTTTTCAGTTGACCTTGGGTAGCGCTTGCGGTCGGAAAGTTGGGGGATCCGGTCAGTCCGGTTAGGTATGCGTTTTTGCTGCTATCCACAGCGATGGCCAAACCGGTGTCATCGCCGTTTCCACCCAGGTAAGTGGAATAGATCAGCGCTGTACCAGTGGGGTTCAACTCGGTTACGAACGCATCGCTGAGGCCTCCTCCGAAGGTGCCTTGCAATGGAGAGTTGAGTCGGGAATGCCGTGGATGAAGTAGACCCTGTTACGTACGCGTCCCCCGCAGTGTCGACAGCGATCCCTAAACCTTGGTCCTTCGATTCGCCACCCAGAAATGTGGAATATACAAAGCCACTCCCGGTCGGCTTGATCTACGACACAAAGGCGTCGTACAATCGCGCCGTTGCAAGTTCCATCGGTGCCGCAATTAGGTTGAAACGCGTTGCTCGTGTCGTGACGAAGTTAGGGCTATTGGTGCCCCCGGTGACATAAGCGTTGCCCGGTACTCAACCGCGACCGCGTTCGCGAAGTCGTTGTAGCCACGCCCAGGTAGGTGGAGTAGACTAATGCGTTTCCGGACGAGTTCAGTTCGGTGACGAATCCGCCCGCGTGTTCCCACCCCCGATCGGATTCATTGGGGAAAATCTGGTCGAGGTGGTAGAACCCACGATATAGGCATCTGCCAGCGTCCTTGTCGAGTAGCGAGTCCGTTGGCCACATCGCATCCGTGCCCCCGAGGAAAGTGCTGTACATCAATGCGAACTCCCTGAAGGGCTGAGTTCAAGCACGAAAGCATCTTAGCGCGCCTTGAAGCGTCTTTGGAATGCGCGCCTTTCGTGGGGAAATCGGAGGCCGCGTCCCGCCAGCCACGAAGACATTGCCCGACGCCATCCAGAGCGATAGCATTCCCACTATCGTCGGCGGGTCCGCCGATGTAGGTCGAGTAAGAAGAGAGGAGCCGTCCGCGGAAAGCTCGGTGACGAACACATCGAAACCGCCGTCATTGGCTGCTTGGAGAGGCTCGTGGAGTGGGAAAGTCTGTGGACTTGGTTTGGCCGGTTACATAGGCGTTGCCGCTGCCGTCGACGGCGATAGCATGCCCGTCGTCCTCGGCTGTGCCGCCCAAATATGTGGCATAGCTCACCGAGGGATCAATCACCAACTCGCGGCTGCGATCGTAGTTGCCCAGTTCGAAACTCACCTGATTGTGAGCCTGCAGGACAAAGCGCGCGTCGACTGGTTGCCGTGCTCCGTCTTTCTGCTGGTAGGCAACTGGCTTGTGCAGGAGCACGTCTCCCGCGGCGGAAGTGAGAATCAGGTTTCCCGAATCGTCGGTTGTGATGCGGCTTGCGCCCGACACGCCGAGGCGGATCGGGGCAGGAGTGGCGCCGGGAGCAACGATGAAATCAAACTCCAATTGTTTCTGTACGCCGTAAAAGGCCATGTTCACGCCGGGATAGGCGTCGCGGTAGGAGATGCGCGCATACTGCGCCACGTTCGCATGCCACTGGCTGGGATCGTTGCCGATGAAATAATTGCTGCGGCCTGGCAGTTGGCTGCCGGCGGTGATTTGCGACTGTGGGTTCCCGCCTACGAGGTGCATGTGGATGGCTGCGGTGCGATCCTTTTGCGCGGCTGATTGCGTGGTCCCTGCGCGGTTTTGCGATGGCCGCGCCGCCGACGCTTGCGAGGACGAACGCAATGCGAAGACGGTGTCGTTGGCGGTGAGGAACACTGTGTAGCCGCTACCCCGCGCCATGTATTTGACCTGAGGATCGGTCTGGCCCTGATTCGCTTCAAAGGCGAGCGGCGAAGCTTCCAGACTCGCGCGAACCCTGGCGCTCGTTTCCGCAGTCAACACTGGCGATTGAATAGTGCGCTTCGCACCGGCGTTTCCGCTGGTGCATGCGCAGGCCGGCGCCGCCTGCAACTCCGATGGCGGCCAACACAGCTACCGCGACGATCCAACCAGCCGGCACGAACTTTCTTGGGATAGATAACTTAGACACGAAGATCCTCCTGTGATGAAACCCTGAAAAAGCGCTTTGTGAGAATAGATTCAGCCTGAGGGCAAACCAAATTCCGAACCCCGCGCCTCTTTCTCAAGGGTCTGCAAGTTCCCAGTTTTAATGGAGCTTAGCCGCGAGTATGGAATGGTGAGGGGCCCCTGTCAATGTGACTAATGTGACTATAGATAGCACTTCAGGTACCACCCTCGGTTCACCGAAGGCCGGGAATTGGTGAAAAATGGGAACTTCTTCACCCTCACCGTGGGGCAAAAATGGCTATGGGCCTAACCTGTCAGGGTACCGTGACGATTACTCCCGTGCACGGTTTCGAGCCCCGTCGGCGGTAGCTATGTCCCACCGCCGAGTCGAAATAGATGGCGTCTTCGGGCTCCAGAAGGAACTCCTCGCTGCCAATCTTGATGGTCAAGGAGCCCTTCAAAACATAGAGGAATTCGACCCCAGCATGCTGGTGGGGCTTCAGTTTCTCCAGCGGGACCTCTTGAAAATCTGCCAGAAAGGCACTCAACTTCCGCTCGGTGGCCCGATAGTCCAAGCACTCAAAGTAATACTGCAAATCGGGCGTCCCCGGCCGCTCCGGGAGGCGTACCCGCTCCTCCCGCCGCACTACGCCGACCACCCGGCGCTTGCGTTCGTCGGTAAAGAAGTAATCCAGTCCTACCCCGAAGACCATGGCGATGCGCAACAGGGTGGGCAGAGTGGGAAACAACTTTCCTCTTTCCAACTTGGAGAGCAATCCCGCGGAAAGGCCCGTATGCTTGCCCAATTCCACCAGTCCCATGCTTTTGCGCAGGCGCAGGGAGCGCAGTTTTTCACCGATGGAATAACGTCCCAAGCCGTCGGAAATCGGGTCTGTCATTTTGCTCGACATTTCTCAACAATAAAACTATTGTTCGCTATAGTAAATAGAGGAAACGTAAAAAAGCCGGGCCTTTTGCGGACCCGGCTGTGAATATCCTCGAGGACTCTCTAGTTTGGCTTCTTCTTGTTGAATAATCCCATCACGTTGTTGACCGGGTTCTGCTGGCCGGGCTTGGTCTGGCCATTGAGAGCGTTTTTCAAAAGGCCGCCTGCCATTCCTTTGACGTCTGGCATGAACTTCGGATCGGAAGTCGTTCCGGAGACCATGATGGGAACCGCGCCCAATCCGCCGACTGCGGCATTCAATTTGAACGCCAACTCGTTGGCCGGGCTCACGGTGCCAGCCCCGGTGACTACGCCGATGGAGGGGACGGTGAGATTGATATTGTCGGCGCGGGTGCCTTCAGGAGCGACACGAACGTTGGAGCTGAAATTCTGAATGGTGGTGTCGTTGCCGGTGGCGGTGCTCTTTCCCGTCAGCGACGAAATGGCGGAGAGTTTCGAGCCCAGGTTGAAGTTGGCGAGCGTGGTATTTTGCATTTTAACGGTCCCGGTGGTAACCAGTTTATCGACTGGACCCACGATCGTCAGATCGGTGTTGAGGTCGCCGCCTTTCAGTTGAGACTTCGGCGGCAGTATGACACCCACGGCCGGGAGGATGGCCTCAAGATCGTCGACGGGCATGCCCTGTCCGTTAAGTTTCAAGTTGACGGAGGTCACCTGGCCGTGAGCGTCGTAAGTACCGGTCAAATGCGCGAGCGCCTTGCCCATGGCGATTTGGCATTGCTGGACAACGCCGGTCAGTTTGGCCAGATCGAAGTTCACCGTGTACGTCACCTGTACCGGCTTGCCTGCCGGCGATCCCTTCTTCACCACCTGTAAATTTGTCGCTCGCAGCGTGCCATTGGTTTTGGCTTCATGCCCATCGGAGTTGACCGTGCCGTCGAAATCCGCGATGCCGGAGATTCCGGCAGCGGGGTCGATGAAGCCGGACTGGGCCAGGTTCATTTTTTGTACGGTAACTTTGGCCTCGAGCGGAGTCTTGGCGGCGTCGTTGGCATCGATGGGTCCAGCCTTGCCGTCGATTTTCAAGGTTCCGTCTCCCGGCAACCGAGCCGTTACACTGAAAGGGAAAGAGTTGGTGAAAGAAAAATCGGACAACTGAATATTGACCTTGTCGTAGACGCGAGGCTTTTCCTTAGACCCGACCCGCGAGACCGTGAGACGCCCGTTGTTGATATTCAGCTTCGCTACCGATAAGCTCTGACTCATCGAGGAAGCTGGCTGCGAATTCGAGCGGTTCGCCGGGGCCGAGGAGGCGGGTTGCGAATTCGGCGTGCTGGAGGGGGCAGAGCCGGCCTTCGACGTATTATTTCCGCCGAGGCTCGAGTAATTCCACTTCTCGCCGTTCTCCGATCTCACCAGACTGATTTCCGGCTCATTCAAAGTCAGCTGGGTCACGTTCAGGGTCTTGGACAAAATCAGCGGGATCAGTTCCACGCCCACCTTGAGCGACTTGGCCTGCACGAATGGAGACTGGCTGAACGCGGGATCGTCAGCGATCGAAATGTTATCGGCTGTCACACTGCCGGAGAGCAGCGAGAGCGAGAGATTGCCCACCTTGACCTGTCGTCCAAGCGCGGCGGTCATGTCCGTTTCGATCTTGGGACGGAAAGAGTTGGCGTCGATGAAGAAGGGAATGGCGATGACAATAACCAGCAGCACAGCAAGGACGATGCCTACAATTTTCAGAGCTTTCATGATTCGTACCTCCTGCCAGAACGGCAAATGGCGGTCGTGTTTACGGCGGGGCCTGGAGAAAAAGATGTCGCGAGCAAGGTGTCTACAATTGGCGAGTGTATCACTGCGAGTCCCGAAGTAGTTCGTGGGAGGGAACCCCGCCGGTTTCCTTGCGCCCGAAGTGGAGCTGCAGTCGTCCTCGCACCATCGTCTAGTTTGATGAAATGTTCAGTGGTGCGGTTGTCGACTTCTTTCTGGCCGACGCGCTGCGCTGCGTTCGAAAACACGTACGTGAAGGGCAGATGGGCCGATTCATGTGGCCGGAACGGTTCCAAAGCGTCGTCGTCGGCCATCGCTCGGCAAAGAAGTCCCAGTTGATAGCGCGACTGCAGCGCCTCGGTCTGATCGCGAACAATCGATTCGAACAGAACAAAAGATACTGATGTGATTCGTGCGCTTGACACTCGTAGGACTCTCTGCTGTAGTGTCCGCCAGTGAAGGCTGTAGATCGTCCGATGACGGACAGCGGGCACGACGGACAGCCGAGGCGGCTGTTTCTACGCGTTCCGCGCGAGGGTTGAGATGGTGACCATTCGGGACGTGGCGAAGGAGAGTGGATTCTCTTCGACCACGGTGTCGATCGTGCTCAACAACGCACCCTTAGCCCGCTACATCCCTGCCGTCACCAAGAAGCGGATAGAGCGAGCGGCGCAGAAGCTCGGATACCGTCCGAACCAGTTTGCGCGCTCGCTGCGCAGCAAGCGCAGTCACACGGTCGGCGTAATGGTTTTCGATATGACCGACCCGTTCTGCACCTTGATTCTGCGCGGCATTGAGAACACTCTCTATCAGGCGTCGTTCCTGCCCATTCTTACCGACGTGCACAACGAGCGCAGCCGCTTCGAGCGCTACCTGGAAATGCTTCTCGACCGTCGCATTGAGGCGCTGATTGTGGTCGCCAACTGGCTCTTCCTCGATATCAACCTGCTGGGCGATCTGGAAAAGAGCAGCATCCCGACAGCGATGATCGGCTGTGAACTGAAGACGGACTCGATCAGTTCCGTGATCGTCGACAATGAGGTCGGTGGTCACATGGCGCTCGAACATCTGCACTCTCTCGGCCATCGTAAGATCGCTTTTATCCGCGGTCCTAAGGCACTCACCGACAGCTCGCCACGATGGCGCGGCATCCGCAGTTGCGCCAAGGAATGCGGTCTGGAACTCGACTCCCGTCTGATCATGGAACTCCCGGAGTCGCGCGACCCACTGTCCAGCTTTGAATCGGGTCATAAACTTACTGAAGAATTGATTCGGCAAAAGCGCCCCTTCACCGCGCTGCTGGCCTTCGATGATATGAGTGCGTTCGGCGCAGTGCGGGCATTGAGTAAGGCGGGTGTCCGCGTCCCCGAACAATGCTCAGTTATCGGTTTCGACGACGTGGCCACCTCCGCGCTTTACACTCCGTCACTCACCACTGTGCGCCAACCCATGGAAGCGATGGGAGCGTCGGCCGTGGGCATTGTAGTCGACGGCATCAACGCCGTGCTGGAAAAGCGTGAAATCAGCGCCACCCATCGCAAGGTCGTTCCGGAACTGGTAGTGCGCGAGTCGACGCGAACTCTGCTGTAGGCCGCCCAGGGCGGGTGCAGGGTCGTGACCCGGATCACAGCGAAGACAGAAATGACGTTGTAAAAAGATACGCGTGGTCGGGCGAGGGCGCTTTTTTCTTGACAGCGAGTGTTCAAAAAAAGCACTATTCATACGTTTTAATAGCCTATCTGAATAGTCTCAATCACCGGGATACCTGTGCCCTTTGCGAAACGATGCGCTGAGCCATGAGGCTCGGGAGAAAAGGGCAGAGGTAACTGAAGACGCGCGGAGCAAGAGTCGCGCCAACACGGGAGGGGGCAATTATGAATACCAGAGATGCAAGGGTCAACACAGCACGGAATTTCCTTTCCGTTTGTATCCTTCTCATCGGCGCGGCGTCGATCGTGCTTGCCCAGGCGGGCAGGGGCAGCATCAGCGGCACGGTCACCGATCCAGGCGGGGCGGTGATTCCCGGAGCCCAGGTAGTCCTGAAAAGCCCAGCAACCGGAGCGACCCAGCACACCGTTACCAGCGGCGCCGGACTCTACACCTTCATCTCCCTCAATCCGGGCGTGTATGAAGTGAAGGCGAGCCAGACCGGTTTCGCCAGTGTTGTGCAAGACAAAGTGGTGGTTGACGTCGATGAGGTGAAACAGGTCAATCTCAGTCTCCGGGTCGGTGCGGCAACGGAGACGGTGACGGTCACGGCCGGAACCGAACTGGTCGAACCCAGTAACTCAACCGTGGGCACGCTGATACCGGCGGAAGCCATTGACAGGGTCCCGTTGCTGTACCGCAACGTCTACGATCTGGTGCAGTTGAGCGCCGGCGTGATTGCAGTGAATGGTTCGCCCAACTCGAGCGATTCGATGCAGTCGGTGCAAAACATCTCCGTCGGGCGCCCAGGAGTGGATGTCTCCGCTGACACCATCAACGGTTCGCTCGTCGGATCCGTCTACTACATGCTCGACGGTGCTCCGCTGGGAATTGCGGAGAACAACTCCGCGGCCATCATCCCCGCGATGAATATTCCCGAGGACGGCGTCCAGGAAGTCCGCGTGGAGACACAAAATACGCCTGCGTCGTACCTGAGCGGAGCCGCAGGCGTCATCAGCCTGGTGAGCAAGTCCGGCGCCAATAAGTTTCATGGGGATGTTTTCGGTGTATTCCGGCCTAATGCCCTGTCCGCAAACGAATACTTCACCAAGCGGGGTCAACTCAGCCAGGGCCTGAAGAACACCCCACCTGACTTTCACCGTTATCAGGAGGGCGGTGCGATCGGCGGACCCATCAAGAAAGATAAGCTCTTTTTCTTTGGGGATTACGAGCACACAACGCAGCAGCAGTTTGAAGGCAACCTGACCTACCAGGTGCCTACCAGCGCGGAACGAACCGGCGATTTTTCGCACATGGGTTTTACCATCTACGATCCGACCCGGCCGGACAATTCCGACGGCACGCGGCAGCCGTTCTCGGGAAACATCATCCCCAACCCGAATCCCATCGGCTTGCTTTATCTGGGGAATATGCCGAAGTGCAACTATCCCGACCCGACGACCTGCGAGGCGGCAACAACGGACAACCCTGATAGTCCTAATTTCCAAGCGCCGGGTCTGGACCCATTCACAGCGAACCGGTTCGACGTGCGCGTGGACTGGAATGCCAGCGAGAAGCAGCGCATCTTCACCCGGTTTTCCTATGACAAATTGGTCTTTTCCACGGCGAATGTCTTCCCGGCGCCCGGTTGGGATCCCGACTACGCCCTTAACACGACCAACGCGCGCAACGTGTTGGTGGCCGACGACCTGACCCTCAACTCCACCACCGTGCTGAACTTGCGATATTCATTTACCCGCCATTACGAGAAACAGGGCGGGCCAGCCTCGTACCTGAGCACCGACATTTCGACGTTGGGATTTCCCTCCGCGCTGGCCTCGGACGTAGTGTTCAAACAGCTCCCCTTCATGAATTTTGACGACGTTGGCGGGGGAGTTGGTGGCACGGCCGACTACAACAACTTTGTCTACGCCAGCATGAACAGCGATGTCAACGCCGCGGTCACGAAGATTCACGGCAAACACCAAATCTCGTTTGGATTCGAGTGGATGAAGCGGTATCTCAACGTCGGACAGCCGCCGGCGCCGGCCGGCGCGTATGCCTTTGACATCAGTGCTACCGATCAGTCCGTCGCCAGCGCATCGGGTGGAAGCGATTTCGCCTCGCTACTCATCGGCATGGGCGAGTTTCCCGGCAACGAACAGAACGATTATCCCAACTTCACCAAAGACGTCTTTGCGGCCGAGTCCAACCCGTATTATGCGACGTTCGTCGAGGATACTTATCATGCCTCGAAGAGCCTGACCATCACGGCCGGCCTGCGTTGGGACATCTTCGCAGGACGTAACGAGCGCTTTAACCGGCAGGAATACTTCAATCCGAACGCAACCAATAGCGTGAATGGCGTTCCATACACAGGCGCAGAAATCTACGTCAATGGCAGCAATCGGACTCCTTTCAAGGCGAACTGGCACGATTTCGGACCTCGTCTGGCGTTTGCCTGGCAGCCGGTGGCGCACTTCGTGGTGCGTGGCGGCGCAGGCTTCTATTACGGGCCGGCGACTCACAACGTTGCCAGCGCCAACCAGAACACCGATGGATTCTCTTCGCAGTCGCCATGGAACGCCACCTGCGTCAATGCAGATGGAAATACAGTCTTCAACAGCGACAGCGGGTGCGCGCCGGGGCCAGCGGGCAACTTCACCGTCCCATTCTCACTGAGCAACCCGTTTCCCGACGGAACCATCCCCGTCTTTACTACCCCGCCGACAGGTCTGGCCAATAACATTGGGATCACGCTAAACACGGTGCTGCGGTCCCAGCGCACACCCACTACCTACAACTTCAATTTCGGTCTCGAGTATGAGCTGCCGCATCAGTTGATCGTAAGTGCCGCCTATGTCGGCAGCCGTGGACTTTTCCTGCCGCTTGGTGGTGTCGATCTGAATCAGCTCGACCTGGCCACGATCCAGAGCAACGGGAGTGGGCTGTGCACCGGGGCCACTCCGAGTTCCCCTGCCTGTGCCACGGCATTGCCCAACCCCTATGCGAAGCTCCCAGGATCCCCATTCTTTGGTCAGTCGATTGCGCCACCGTGGTACGTGTTACAGCAGTACCCGCAATTCGGTAACGGCAACTACGGATCTGGCAGTGGCGTCAACGTGAATGGTTACGGAGGGGGAGACTCAGAGTACAGCTCGCTGCAAACCAAGGTGCAAAAGCGACTCACGGGGCACTTCACGACGCTGGCCACCTTTACGTGGGGGAAACTGATGACCGACGATGGGCAGCCCCCGCTGGCTTTCGTAGGTTCTCACAACGGTGGGGCCCAAGACTGGAAAAATCTGAGCTATGAGCACGCGATCGCTCCGCAGGACGTCAAATATCAATTCACAGGACAGGCTTCCTATGACTTGCCGGTTGGCAAGGGCCAGCTCGTGAATCTGAACGGGGTGGCGAACACAATTGTGGGCGGGTGGACCGTCAATGCCATCGTCTATCTCGGCACGGGCGTCCCCATCCACTCACCGACCTCCGGAACGAGCCCTTCGTACTTCAATCAGCGGGCTGACATGGTCTGCAACCCGGCGTCAGGCGCTCCCCATACGGTGGACAATTGGTTTAATATCGGCTGTTTTGCTCTGCCGGCAACTCCCTTCGTTCCTGGAACCGCTCCGAACTATCTGGATCACGTTCGCACCCGGGGTGCGCGCGACCTGGACCTCTCCATTTACAAAACGGTTCAGCTGACAGAAACGATGGCGCTGCGTTTCGATATCTCCGGCTACAACATGAGCAACACGGCGCAGTATGGATATCCCAGCGTGAACAGCGTTGTTGATGTGCAGCAGCAGGGGGCCTCGTTCGGAAAGATCACGAGGACCATCAACACGCCGCGCCAGTTCCAGTTCGGCGCGCGGTTTACCTTCTAGAAGGGAATCAGGAGAAGAAAAGAACCGGCCTCGAAAGAGGCGGTTTCTTTTTCCGCGATGCACATGTACAGACAGCCGCCTCGGCTGTCCCGCGAGGCGAAGCCCGAGCTGCCCAGCGCAGAAGCCGGCAGCTAAAAACGGGAACCCGCCGTCTGCCGCTCCCCAACCACTTCCAGCGCGTGCTCGAGATCGGCGATCAGATCGTCTGCGCTCTCAATCCCAACCGAAAGCCGGATCATCTGCTCCGTCACGCCGATTTTCTGGCGCTCCTCCGGGGCCAATGTCAAATGCGAGGTGAGCACCGGAATCGACACCAGCGATTCCACTCCGCCTAAACTCGGCGCCAGCGTAAATAGCCGCAGCGCTTCAGTCAGCCGGCGAGCATCGTCGCCTGTGCCTTCGACTTCGAAGCTCACCATGCCGCCTCCTCCAGCCATTTGCGAGCGCGCCACCGTGGCCTGTGGATGGATCTTCAAAAAAGGATAGTGCACTCGGTGCACCTTGGTGTGGCGGGAGAGGAACTCTGCCACGCGCAATGCATTCTCGTTTTGTCGCTGCACCCGCACGGCCAGTGTTTTCAGCCCGCGCACTAGCATCCATGCGGCGTGCGGGTCCATGCAATTGCCCAGTGTAGTACGCGTCGAGAGGATTCTTGCAAGGAGATCCGCGCGACCGGCCACGACCCCGCAGATGAGATCAGAGTGTCCGCTCAGATATTTTGTTCCGGAGTGGATAATCAGGTCGATGCCGAACTCTGCCGGGTGCTGGTTGATCGGCGTGCCGAAAGTGCTGTCGATCATGCTCAGCAAGCCATGCTGCTTGGCCAAAGCGGAAGTTTTCTTGAAATCCACCACGCGCAGCGTCGGATTGGTCGGCGACTCCAGATACAGCAGCTTCGTATTCGGTCGAATCGCCCTCGCGTGCTGCTCATAGTCAGTTGTATCGACAAAGGTGGTCTCAACACCCAGCTTGGGCAGCCATTGCGACAGGAACTTATGCGTCCCGCCGTAGACATCGCGCTGGGACACGATGTGATCGCCTGCCTCGAGCAGTGCCATGATCGTGGTCGTGATCGCGCCCATGCCGGAAGCGAAGGTGAGTGCAGCGTCCACTCCTTCCAGTTCCGCCACCGTCTTTTCCGCCACCGTGTTCGTAGGATTGCCGTAGCGCGTGTAGTAACTGTCGGAGCCTGTGACACGAAGCTGTTCTTCGTTGTCGGTCACTTCGAAGGTCGACGTCTGATAAATTGGCGTCGCCAGTGGACCATTTTTCTTTTCTAGATTAGCCGCGCCGTGTGTAGCTTGCGTTTCCGGACGCTCAAACTTGCGCTTCATGGACACCTCGCTGTCCTTCAGAGTAATTCCGCCGCACGAGTTGCGGCAAGCACTGGCCGCATTGACACCATTTATAATTCGACGTTCATGGACTTGGGACTGAAAAACCGCGTCGCCTTGGTGGCGGCGTCCAGTCAGGGACTCGGCCTCGCCACTGCCGAAGCTTTTGCGGCGGAGGGTTGCCGCGTCGCCATGTGCGCGCGCAATGAGCACACGCTGCAGGCCGCGGCAGAAAAAATCAGAAAGCAGTTCGGCGCGGAGGTTTTCGCGCACGCGTTCGACGTCGGTGACCCAGCCGCCGTCAGCCGATTCGTCGCCGCGGTGGCAAACAACTTCGGCAGCGTGGATATTTGCGTGACCAACGCCGGAGGTCCGCCAGCCAAGGGATTCCTGGCGGCCACGCTCGACGACTGGCAGCTCGCTCTCGAATTGAATTTTCTGAGCACGGTTTATTTTGCGCGCGAAGTGATTCCCCACATGCAGCGGAAGCAATGGGGACGAATCATTACCATCACGTCGATCACTACGAAGCAACCCGTGGCCGACCTGGTGCTTTCGAATGCGGTGCGTGCTGCCGTGGTGGGATTGGTAAAGAGTCTCGCCAACGAATTTGGCAAAGACGGAATCCTGGTCAACAATGTCGGCCCCGGTTTCACCGCGACCGATCGTCTGAAGGAGTTGGCGAAAGCGCGCTCATCGGCATCCGGCAAGAACGAGCAGGAGATTTTCGATGCCTGGGCCGCCGACGCTCCGCTCAAGCGCTTGGGCGAACCGCACGAACTGGCAGAGACCGTAGTCTGGCTGGCCTCGGAACGCGCGTCTTACGTCACCGGCCAGACCGTACTGGTCGACGGTGGCATGTATAAAGGATTGTGAGACGCTAAACGATTTTCTCGGCGTTCTCAGTGGCGGTTCTTTGCGAACTCTGCGATAAAAGCTTTTAACCGCAGAGAACGCAGAGTAAATCTTGAGTGAAAAGTAGGCGATTCGGAGATCCATGCGATCCATTGCTTCAAGAATGTCCGTCATGAGTGGGGAAGGCGCGCTCTCGGTCTTCGCCCGAGCCAAGGAACTGGAAACTCAGGGCCGCTCCATTATCCATCTGGAGTTGGGCGAACCGGACTTCCATCCCGGCAAATCGGTAATCGAATCCGCCGCGAAAGCCTTGGCGGACGGCAAGGACCGCTACTGCGCCGTCGCCGGTGTCCCGGCGCTGCGCGAAGAGATTGCCGCTTATCTTGCCCGCACTCGCAATATCAAAGTTTCGCCCGTCAACATCGTGCTCGCGCCCGGCTGCAAGATCGCTCTCTTCCTCGCCATGATGGCCTTGCTCGAACCCGGCGATGAGGTTCTCTATCCCGATCCCGGTTTCCCCGGTTATCCGTCGATTGCGCTTGGCCTGGGCGCGTCTCCCGTGCCCTTTGCGCTTTCGGCCCGGAATCGTTTTCAGCCGGATCCGGCGGAAGTTGCGTCCAAGATCACTGCGCGCACGCGCATGTTGCTGACCAATTCGCCGGGCAATCCCACCGGAACCGTCTACACCGACGCGGTGCAGCGCTCTCTCGCCGAACTCGCCGTCGAGCACGACTTGTGGGTGCTTTCCGACGAAATCTACGCGCGCATCCTCTACGGCGGAGAATATCTTTCCATGCTGCGCTATCCGGGAATGCGCGAGCGCACGCTGATTATCGACGGATTCTCCAAGAGCTTCGCCATGACCGGATGGCGCCTGGGATATAGCGTCGCGCCGCCCGAAGTCGTCCCGGCGCTGGTGATGATGGCGGTGAACACCTACACCTGTGTCGCTGAGTTCACGCAGTATGCCGCCATCGACGCTCTGCACGATCGCGAGGGCAACACCGAACACATGGTCGGTGAATTTGCCCGTCGCCGCGAACAATTCGTGCGCGGCCTGAATCGCGTACCCGGTTTCCGCTGCCATCCGCCGGAAGGCGCGTTCTACGCCTGGGTCGACATCACTGGAACTGGAATGTCGGCCGAGGACCTATGCCGGATCATGCTTGAAGATGCGGGGGTCGCGGCGATTCCCGGCGCAGCTTTCGGTCCCTGGGGCAAAGAGTTCGTCCGTTTCTCTTTCGCTTCGTCTATGGCGACGCTACAAGAAGCCGTGGAGCGCATCGTAAAGGTATCAACCGCCTGGCAAGGAACCCTTTCCGTCCTCTGAATATCATTGGACACGTGCGGCCTTGGCCGCGAAGGAACCTGCATGCGAATCGCAATTCGAGCAATAGCTCTCTCTGCTGCCATTGGCATCTCTTCTCTCGCATTTACCCAAGCCCGTCCCTTTCCCGGTCCCGACGTGCAGCAGATTTACCAGCGCCTGCTGCCGCAGATTGAAAAGATCCCCGCCTTCGACCACCACGCGCATCCCGGCTATGCCGACGATCCCGATGTCGACGCCATGGCCGCTCCGCCGAACGCCAGCGAAGCGCTGCGCACTCGCGACGACAACCCGGAACTCGCGGCCGCCGCGAAAGCCCTGTTCGGATATCCCTATAACGATCTTTCTCCCGAGCACGCGAAGTGGCTGCTGAATAAGAAGACGGAGTTGAAGAAGCAACTCGCCGGCAGCGCGTATTTCAACTCGATTCTCGACAAAATCAACATCGAGAGTTCCGTGGCGAATCGCGCCATGATGCCCGACTATCTCGATCCCAGGCGCTTTCCTTGGGTGTTCTTCGCCGACGCGTTTATGTGGCCTTTCAATAACGAGCGCGAAACCGCTCGCAATCCTGACGAGGGTGTCTTCATTCCGCTGCAGGAAAAAATGCTGCACCGCTGGATGCAGCAGGAAAATGTCGGCCAACTTCCGACCAGCTTCGCCGACTATTTGAAGTTCATCAGCCAGGTGCTGGAGGACAATTCCAAACACGGCGGCATTGCCATGAAGTTTGAGGTCGCCTATTTCCGGCCGACTACGTTTAGCGACCCTACGCGCGCGCAGGCGGAAGGCATCTATCAGCGCTACATCGCGGGCGGAGTTCCTGAGGAAAAGGAATACCGTACGTTCCAGGATTACATTTTCCGCTATCTCGTGCAGGAAGGCGGGCGTCTGCACCTGCCGGTGCACATTCATACCGCGATCGGCATCGGAGACTACTTCAATCTGTCGCAGAGCAACATCATGAACCTGGAAAGTGTGTTGCGCGATCCGCGCTACTCCTCCACCATCTTCGTGATGATTCACGGAGGCTATCCGCTGGAGCGCGAAGCCATCTGGCTGGCCGCCATGAAGAATGTCTACCTCGATTCTTCCTTCGGCGAGCTCGCGCAATATCCGTCCGCGTTTAAAGGAACGCTTAAAATGTGGCTGGAAACTTTTCCCGACAAGATCACTTTCGGTACCGACTGTTTCCCGTACAATCAGGTGTTGGGGGCGGAAGAGAGTTACTGGCTGGGTGAGCAATCGTCCCGCACCGCTCTGGCCGCGGCCTTGGCAGAGATGATTTCGGAAAACGAAATCAGCGAAGCCCGGGCGTTGGAACTCGCCCACGCCTACCTGCACGACACCGCGGTGAAGTTGTACGGTGGGCGGGTCCACTGATCAGCCGCAGAGCGGCGAAAAAATGCAGTCCACGGCGCAAGCCGTGTGGTGGGCGATGGATTAGCCCAAGCCCCTTCGGGGCGAACGAGACAATCAGCAGGCGACTAATATGGCGAAAAAGACGCTGAAGACCAGATTAAAGAAGAAAACGTCCTCCCGCACGAAGGCAAAAAACTCGGCGTCCCACGCCCGCGCTCAACGTGCCGTCACCAAACACGCTGCTGGCACCGCCACGCTGCAATACATTCCTTGGCACACGATCCCGCTCGAAGAGCTAAATCCGCTGCTGCAGCGACAATTCGTGGTGGGGCAGGAAATTATGGTGGCACGCGTCCTCTTGAAGAAAGGATGCATCGTCCCCGAGCACAGCCACCACAACGAGCAGTTGACCTACATTCTCGACGGCGCACTCAAATTCTGGATTGACGGCAAAGAGATCGTGGTGCATGCCGGAGAAGTGCTATGCATCCCGGCGCACATGCCGCACAAGGCTGAGGCCATGGAAGACACCGTCGACCTCGACGTCTTCGCTCCTCCTCGCGCCGATTGGATTAACAAGACCGACCAATATCTGCGGGAAGAGAAATAAAGCCGGGTCATGCCTCCTCTCTCCACCTCCGCGCCGGGCGTGCGTCAAGCCGCGTTTCGCTTCCGCTGCATTGCTTGCGGCGATCTGAGTGATCGCGCCAGTCAGGATTTCCGCTGCCCGCATTGCGGCGATCTGCTGGAAATCACTTACCCCGACCGGAAAGAGGCCGGGAGTGCAGTCCAGGACTTAAGACACATCTGGCGCCAGCGACGACTCTCCCAGTCGTCGATCGATCAGAGTGGCGTCTGGCGCTTTCGCGAATTGCTTCCCGCGCTCACCAGCGACGGGCAAGCCATCACCCTGCGTGAGGGCAACACTCCACTGTACGCGCTTCCGCAGTGTGCTCGCATCACGGGTGTGCCACGCCTGTTCGCCAAACATCAGGGACTGAATCCCACCGGGTCGTTCAAAGATACTGGCATGACCGTCGCCGCGACCTTCGCGCGCCTGGCCGGATTTCGCTGGGTCGCCTGCGCCTCTACCGGCAACACCTCCGCGTCCATGGCCGCCTACGCCGCGCGCGGAGGCATGCGCAGCCTGGTGCTGGTGCCCGAAGGCAAAATTTCCTGGAGCAAGCTTTCCCAGGCTCTCGACTACGGCGCCGTGACCTGCCAGTTGCGCACCGACTTCGACGGCTGCTTGCGCCTGCTGCAGGAACTCGTTCTGCGCGCACCTGTTTATCAGTTGAATTCGATTAATCCCTTTCGTCTCGAAGGTCAGAAGACGCTCGCGCTCGAACTGCTCGAGCAATTCGACTGGCAGCCGCCCGACCACATCATCGTTCCCGGCGGCAACCTGGGAAATAGTTCGGCGATCGGTAAGGCGCTGGTGGAAATGCGCGACCTTGGCCTGATCCCGCGCTTGCCGAGGTTGTCGGTTATTCAAGCCGAAGGCGCCAATGCGCTGGTGCGTACTCTTCGCGAAGCCGGCGGCAAGCGTCTGATTAGTGTGCAGGCGGAGACTCGCGCCACTGCTGTGCGGATCGGCAATCCCGCGTCATGGAAGAAAGCCATTCAGGTTCTCGAGGCTACGGGCGGAGCATGCGAACAGGTTACAGAGATCGAGATCGCTCAAGCTAAGGCGGAGATCGGGGCTGAAGGAATCGGGTGCGAGCCCGCCTCCGCGGTTACGCTGGCTGGATTGAAGAAATTGGTGAAGCAAGGGTTTGTGAAGCCGGAAGAAAGCGTGGTGTTGGTACTGACCGGAAACTTGCTGAAGGATCCCGACTTCACCATGGGATTCCATCGCGGCGACTTGTTCAAAGGCACCGCCGACGAGAGCGCGAGCGCCGCGTTGAACTCGCTGCGCCGTCCACCTATTGTTCTGGACGCTACGCTGGATGCGGTGACGCACGTGCTGGAACAAGCCGAAAAGCTTTGATCCGGTTTTCGTAGGGCCGCTGTCGTGGCGGCCTCTCGCCGCCACCGTGCGCGGGCGAGACGCCCTCGCGACAGCCGGCAAGGTGCCGGCGCTACGTTAAGTCGCGCAGCTTGAAAGTGTGAAGATGGTCTCCAAAACCAAGGACCCAAAAACATCCCGCCTCCGCCTGACCCTCCCGGCCACCTCCGCCAATCTCGGACCGGCGTTCGACGCGGCCGCGCTGGCGATGGATTTCTACATCGAGATCAACGCCCACCCATCCGATGAATTTGTCATCAGTGCCACCGGACGCGATCGCGAAATCTGCGGAGCGCTCCAGGACCACCTCATCCTGAATACATACCGCGAGGTGCTCGAGGCTGCCGGCCGGCCGCTGACGCCGCTCTCTGTCAAAATTGTTAACGAGATTCCCATCGGCAAAGGCTGTGGCTCCTCGGCTGCCGCCCGGCTGGCGGGCATCGCTCTCGCGGTGCACTTTGGCCGCTTGGGTTGGAGCGATGCGCAAATCATCGGCGAAGCGTCGCGCCGCGAGCACCATCCCGACAACGCCTCCGCCTGCTGGATGGGCGGCCTGACAGTCGCCCGGATGTCCAGCTTGACCGGGGATGCCGCCGAGGCCCAGGTAGTCGGCATCCGGCCGAAAGGGGAGTGGCCGCTGCTGCTTGCGGTTCCAGAGCAAAGCCTACCGACCGAAGAAGCCCGTCGCGTCCTGCCCACGCAGTATTCGCGCGCCGATGCCGTCACGAACGTGCAGAATTCCATGCTGCTGCTCGCGGCCTTCATGCAAGGACGCCCCGACGTGCTTTCCGCAGCTCTCGAAGATCGCATCCACCAACCTTATCGCGCCGCGCTCTGCCCGCTCCTACCCGCTCTGCAGGAGCTAAAGGGAAAGAATGGCATTCTGGGCTCGGCCCTAAGTGGTGCCGGGCCCTCGGTCTTAATCTTTTTGGATCGCCACGCCTCACTGCCAAGGATACGCCAGCGCGTCGCCGCCCATCTCTCGCGCAGCGACCTGACCGCAGAACTACTGCCCACCTCGATTACCTTGCGCGGAGCCCGCTCGTCATTCGGGAGATTCTGAAGCAAGTCTACAGAGAAGACTGTATTTACCGAGTCTTTTTCCTCCACTACATTCAAGTTCCCCCCGTTGCGAAACTAACCTATGAATACTGTGTTTCTAAAATTGCCAGATTCCGAGACGAATCCGAGTCGCCGCATGCGGGGGCGTTCCCGGATACGCAGGAGAGGCTGTGCAGGGCAGGGTGCTGTGAAGACTAATTCTCAAACGCGTTCAGTTCGAGCGGCAGAAAGGCGACGAGCCGAGAATGCGCAGGTGCGCAGGGAGATTGAAAACTTTCTGCAAGCCCTTCATTCCTACGCGGATCGTTTCGCTCGAGACCCGCGTGTCACTTTCGAAGAGCACCACGGCGGCCTGGTTCGCGCCGCCATGATAGAGTCGCGGCGCCGCGCATAATTCATTTCCCGCTGCGGCTGGCAGGCGGCACAATCCCATTCATTCGTAGATATACCACCATCTGTCCGTAATGGTCTTCGCCATGCGAGGCGACGGCGATCGCCAACCCCATGCGCGACACTTTGCCTTCGCCGAATGGGCTCCTCACGGTTTCCACCACATTCTTCTCGTTAATAGTTGCGATTGCCTTGTGCACGTACTCGAATGATTCCTTCATATACTTCAGAACGTCAGCCTTGGTCGTAATCGACGCCGGTCCAGACTCGTCGCCAATGTCCACGGGCGGTTTCTGTTCCAGGATCGCGGCTCCGAGTTCATAATTCACCGCTGCCACGTGTTTGATTTGCTGGGCGAACGTGCGTACGCCCTTGAACTCGCCGTCGGTGGGAGCGAAACCGAACTTATCTTCCGGCATAGCCTCGGCGGCCGGAACGAACTCGTATTCCAGATTGAGGACGCTATGGTCCAACACCATCGTGACCGTCCGACGTTCCTCTTTCGGCTTGACCGTCTGCGCGGCAGCCGCAATTGTCAGCATCACCAACCCATACACTATGATTCCGGTTTTCTTCCTCATGATCCCCCTAGGTCCTTTCCGTCTGGCACTGCCCCGACTCATCTTACTGCAAAGCTTTACCGGCATGAAAAATGCTAACTCGACTCTCTGTGCTGCTCCCCTGTGTTCAAGCCTTAGCTCGTAGCCCAAACGGCCACTCACGATCTTTCCATGCCCGAATCATATAAATGACGACGCCCGTCAGCAAAATGAGCAACGCATACCGCACTTCCTTCTGCCAGTTCACGCGATTAAACAGGATGAACAAGAAACCAGCACTTGCCAGCAGCGCGGGCAGCGGATAAAGCCACATGCGAAACGGCCGAGGTAGCTCCGGCCGCCGGATACGCAACACGATGGACCCGACCGCCTGCACCAGGAATTGCAGGACAAGGCGAATCACCACCAGCGCGGCGATCGCATCTTTCAACCGCAGGAAGCAGAAGGCCGCGGCGGCCACTCCCAGAGCCAGCAGAGAAATGTAAGGAAAGCGGTGGACGGGATGCACCCGGGCAAATGCGCGGAAGTAGTTCCCGTCTTTCGCCGCCGCGTAGGGCACCCGCGAATATCCCAGCATCAGCGAAAAGACCGATGCAAACGCTGTCACCATTACCAATCCCGTCACCAGCCTGGCCGCCCAGGTGCCATACACCCTCTGCATGAACAATGAAACAACATACAGGCCGCTGTTGTTCTGCCCCGCCTGTATCATTTCTCGCCAAGGCACCACCGCTAGAATGCACACGTTCATCATTAGATATAGACAGGCAACCAGCAGAATGGAAAGCAGCAGAGCGCGCGGAATATTTTTTCCGGGATCCTTGATTTCGTCGCCCATGAAGCAGACGTTGTAGTAGCCCCAGTAGTCATAGGTGGCAACCAGCATCGCTCCACCGAGGCCAGTCAGAAATTTGTGGGACAGGGTGAATGCGCCGGTCGGAAAGTCAAACACTCGGGCAGCACTGAAGTGGGTGAGGCCGGCGAAGATGATCCAGCCAATGGTACCCATCACCCCGAACCACAACACTTTGGTAAGCCGCCCAATCGCCGTGATATTCCGATACAGCAGCAGCACCGTGAAGAAACAGATCGCCACCGCTATCGATGTGCCTGGCGTAACCATCCAACTGGCCTGCAGCGGACCTGCCCACGGGATGTGCACCACCGCATCGTGCTGGGCATAGACCGTGTCCAGCCCCGGCCAGTAGTAGGCCGCATACCCCGCCAGCCCGATGCATCCGGTCGCAATCGAAAGCGGGGCGCTGAAGGATACTTGCCAGATGAACAGAAACGAAATCAGCCGTCCCCATCTCTGTGGACCATAAATTTCGCGCAAGTAGCGATAGGATCCGCCCGAGGTCGGTAGCGCCGCTCCCAACTCCGCGGACACCAGACCATCGCAGACGGCAAGCAGCGCTCCTAAAACCCATCCCAGAAGCGCCTGTGGGCCGCCCATCGCGCTCAAGACCAGGGGCATGGTAATGAACGGGCCCACGCCGATCATGTCGATCATGTTGAGCGCAGTGGCGCTCCATAGCCCCATCCCGCGGATGAGGCTCGGAGAGCTGCTTTGAGGAGTGGATGACATTGGCGAGGAGTATAAGGCTAGGGAAGAAGCAGGAGCCTCCCGCTGACCTGGCGCTGTTCAAACGCAGCATGGGCCCGGCCGGCCTCGGCCAGAGGATAGGTTCGATCAATCTTGATGGACAACTTTCCCTGCTTCACCCAGTCAACGAATAGCTCAAGGTAATGGGGATATTCTTTGAGGTAAGGCAGTCCGTTGGTTCGAGTCAGAAATAGCGATCCTTTTTCTTGCAGGGTCATCAGGTCGACGGGAGGGACGTATCCGCTGGATTGACCGTAAATCACGAGGTATCCGGCGGGGGCGAGGCTATCGAGGTTGGCCGCAAATGTATCCTTGCCCACACCGTCGTAGACTACGCTCACGCCCCGGCCTTCCGTGATTCTTCTGGCTTCCTTCGCGATGTCGGACTCTGTGGAGAGGATGACCGCGTCCGCGCCGGCTTCTTTGGCGAACTTGGCCTTCTCAGCTGTGGAGGTGACTCCGATTACCCGTCCGCCGCGAATCTTCGCCATCTGGCATAGTAAGAGTCCGAGGCCGCCCGCCGCCGCCTGAATCATGCACCAGTTGCCTGCTCTGATCGGATAGGCAAAATGAGTGAATGAGTACGCGAGGAAGCCCTGATTCATTCCCGCTGCGGCCTGTTCGAAGCTGATTCCTTCGGGAATCCGAATCAACCGTACCGCGTGGACTACCGCGTGGCTTGCGTAGGATTCTCCTGCGAAGCTGACGCGATCACCGACGGCGACATTGCTGACCTCGGGCCCGATCGCCTCGACCACTCCAACGCCTTGACTGCCGAGAGTCGTGGGAAGATCGGGTTCGCCGCTGCCTGTGCGGTGATAGAACGCTTGCCCCACCAGTTCGCCACGCCGCTTCTGCACATCCAGAAAATTCACGCTCGCCGCATGGATGCGAATCAGCGTCTGTCCAGCCTGCGGAACGGGCATGGGAGTTTCTTCCAGCCGCATGACTTCCGGCCCGCCGTAAGCATGAATGCGAATCGCTTGCATAGTCGTGGCTCGTGTTGCCTGGCTGGTGCGCTGCACGTCTGCGGTCTGCATTCGATGATTTCTGGGTGCTGGGTACTGGGAACTGGATACTGAGAACAGCTTTACCGCTTCTCTTGTCCCGCGCTCAACAAATTCACGAACAAACGCACCGCTCCGGGAACGCCCGCGGGCAACTGCCGGAAAAATGCATAGCCTGTGTAGATGTACGTCCCCTCGCCGTACCGCGCCCGCAGCAGGCCACCCTTTTGCGCATCTTCTCCCGGATCGTGTGAGGACAGTAGAGGCGTGAAGTGCTCGTCCCACTTGTCCATGAAATACAACCCGCGCTCCTGCACCCAGCCGTCGAAATCGCTGGCCCTAATAGTGTTGGGGTAATGAAAGACGGAATCCTCCGGCGCCAGGATTTCTGCCGGAGCTTCCTCCACCGAAACCCGCGCCCGGCTTAACTCTGCAGAATAAGGAGTAAATTTCCCGTTGTTGAAATCCCCCGTGCCCGTGTTGTACTGCACCACCAGCGTGCCGCCCGCGGAGACGAAGTCGAGGAGTTTCTTGTTATTCGCGGCAACGTCCTTCTGCGTGTCGTAGGCGCGAATGCCAAGCACCACCGTCCCATACTTGCTCAAATCCTCGTCTGCAATCTTCTCCGCGGGAATGAGTGTGACGTCCATCCCAACCTGCTTCAGCACGGTCGGAATGTCATCCCCCGCGCCCATGATGTAGCCGACCTTGAGATCGTGCGGCACCTGTACGTCGACAATGCTCACACGCTGCCGCGCCGGCTGGTAATAATAAAAGCTGCCAAGGTCTTCCCGCGTGACCAGCGTGTATCCTTCGTTGTATTTGTTGCCTTCTGACTCCAGCACGGCGCGCACCGCGGTTTGCCCTTCCTGTAAACCGGTCGTGAAGACCTTGAACTGGAAGTCCTGTTTCTCACCGCGCTTTTTTAGGTCCACTGCAAATTGCTCCGGCTCGGACCGCCATCCCGCCGGCAATTCCAGCCGCAGCACGCCATGCACTTCGCGCGTGAGATTGCCGGTCACACCCACCGTGACGTTGGAATTTGAGCCGTTGTGCGTCGAAATCACCTGCGTGCCCGGCTCCAGCATCACCGAAAATGCCGGCACCACTGCCAAGGGGCGCGTTTCAGTTTTCCCAGCGTCGTCGACAAACGGCGTGACGACCACCGACGTAATCCCATTCCGCGCCTTCACCGCTCCTTCGCTCAGCGAATATTCGACGCGCGCCCGCAGCGCCGGAGGCGGGAAGGGAAGCGTTGCATACTTCTCGTTATCGATGTGATTGACGGCCTCCCGATCGGGATCCTCTCGATGCCAGTAGGGGCGCGTATACGCCGCGTTTTTTGGTACACGCAGCCGGAAATTCGCGTGCAGATCCTCTCCGGCCTTGACGGCCTCTGGCTTCGTTTTCCCGCTGATCGTGCTCCATCCCGCCGGAACTTCCAGCTTGATGTGATCGATCAGCAGTGCCTGTTTCGATCCGTTGTGAAACGTCGCCGCGACCAGAAATTCCTGTTCCGGCGAAACCGTAGTCAGCGCCTCCGCTTCTTTAGACGCATGAATCTCCGGTCCGCCGTCGGAAGATACGTCTGCCGCGAGATTCACGCCGGCCGCCAGATTCAAGGCGGTCTCCGCCTCCTGTTGCTTCTCGGCGATCCGGGTCAGCAAATCCAACTTTGCGCCCGCGCTCAACGTGCTTGCCTGTACCTCGCCACTGAAGCGATTCAGTTCTGACACCACTTTCACCAGAGGCGCCGTCGCCGTCGAAATATCTTTCCCTTTCGCATCCTGCGTTGCCTCCGCAATGTGCTTTGCGATCTCCGTTAGCTCCTGCAGCAGTTGCGGGAGTTTTTTCCCTTCGGCGCCCACTCCCGCCGCCAACCCTGGCCACGTCGTGTCGAGGCCGTCGAAGAAACTCTTCTCGTGCCCGTCCTTGCCAGCGGTCGGTGGCACCACCGAATCTACCAGCCGGTAAAACGTGAAGCGATCGCCGGGATCGACCGTCCAGTTCGCCGCTCCCTGCGACATTTGGTGCCGCAGGCCCTGCATTGCGAACTGCACATACGACATGCCCAATTCCGCGCTGTGCTCTCCAGTATTCAGCTTCAAAGTCCAGTCCGCGTCGGGACAGGTTTGCGCCCCGAAGGCGCACACATTTCCGATGTAGAGCTTCTTCGCCTGCCACGGCTGGAGTCCCTGCGCAATCTGCTCGGGAAAGCGCTTCGGATCCGCCGCCGCCCGGAGCGCCTCCCTCGTCAAAATGCTCGACGCCTGATGATGCCCGTGGCCATCCCGCGACGTCCCCGAAAACCGCGCCACCAGCACGTCCGGACGAAATGTCCGAATCACGCGCACCATGTCCGCCAGTGCCGTATCGTGCCCGCCCCATTTAGCAAACGTTTCGTCGGCGCTTTTTGAGAAACCGAAATCCGCCACACGTGAAAATCGTTCCTGCCCTCCGTAATACTGATCGGACGCCAGCAATTCCTCCGCTCGCAGGACTCCGAGCACGTCCGACAAATTGCTGCCAATCTTGTTTTGTCCGCCTTCGCCGCGATTCAGCGTCATCAACAGCGTGCTCACACCCCGCCCGCGGGCTTCGAGCGTCAGCATCCCGCCATCTTCATCGTCCGGATGCGCCACCACCTGCATCAGCCGCGCCGTAGTCCCCAGCCGCAGCAGTTCTAACCGTAACCCGGCCGCGCCCTGATCCTGCGGAATCTCGCGCCGGAACGCCCTGGTACAGCAATCCCGGAGGATCGGCCTGCACCTCGTGGTTCGAGGAGGGATGGTTAGCGGCCGGAAGTTGAGCCGAGTGACTCGCCGCATGCTTTACCGATTGCGTGACCGGTTGGTTCGCGACGGGACTCTGCCCGGTCGCGACCAGAGAAAAAAACGCCAGGAGACAAAGGAACTTCCCGCCAAAAAAATGCAAGCACGGAAAAATGGAGGAAACGCGGCGCCGAGCGGGCCGCAGGCTGACGGGTCCGGAATGTCTCACGCTACAAGGATGGGGCCTACCCCGGGTCCGACGCAAATTCTTTCCTCAGAAAAGTAGCCTCAGAACGGTAGCACAGGCAGAAAAGTAGCGCCGGCATCTTGCCGACTGCCCCGAGGGCGTCCCGCCCGCGGCGCCGAAAGCTCTCGAAAGGCGAACCGAGAACCGAGAACTGACAACGGACAACTGCCTTACTGCCGCCCTTCCTTCAACACCGCCTGGCAATTAGCCGCCGCGGTCAGCACCTGATTGAACGCCGTGTCCTTCCGCAAGTCCTTCAGCAGCGGATCATCCAGCAACGCCGTATAGGCACAGTAGTTCTGCTGCACCGCGGCCATCAGCAGCCGCAGAGCCGGCTCAGTTTGCCCGCAGGCCGCCATTAAGGAACCCACGCGATACCAGGCCTCGGCGTCCGGTTCCATCATCACCGACGCCTCTGTCTCGCGCACAGTCTTTGCAAGGTCCGCAGGACGCTGCGCTGCTGTGCACGCCTCCATCAACTCACGGTGATACGACGAAGCTTTCCCCATATTCTTGGCGGTCGCGTGAGCCTCTGCCAAATTCCCCTCCGCCAGGTACACATAGGGAGTCACCCACGCCGCCCACTCCGACCCCGCATCCAGTTGGACAAAGTCCATCGCCCGATCGGTCTTGCCAATCTCTAAAAACGACATCGCGCAGGAACGGAACGTAAAATTCCCCGGATCGAGTTGCCGCGCCGCGTTGCACTCCTGGGTTGACTGATCGAGCATGCCGGCATACCGCAGCACGTAGCTCAGCGCAAAGTGCGCATCGGCGCTTTGCGGACGCCGCCGCACCAGATCCGTGGCCGCATCATAGGCTCGCCCAAGTTCGCCGCGTTCGACGCGGTTCGTAATCAGACTGCTCGCTGCCATCACCCGGCCCGGATCCAGCGTCACCGCGCGCTCATACGCCGAATTCGATCTCTGGAACATCGCCTCGCCGCCTCCGCCATACAACGAGTCGAAGTAATACCTCTGCCCTAATGCTTCCCACGCCGGTGCATAACTTGGGTCGATTCCGACCGCCCACTCCAGCATCTTGATCGCTTCTTTGTTCGGAGCTGGATCGTGCGGCACCGCAACACTCCGCAAGTAGAGGTCATAAGCCTGCTGGTTCTTAGGCCGCGACGCCGCCGACTCCACCGCTCCGCCCGCGCCTCCTAGTATCGGCAACAACCCATGCTGCACTTGCGCGCTCAGCTGCTCCCGCAGTCCGATCAGATCCTCGGCTTTGCCACTAACCGTGGTCTGCCACAGCAGCCTGTCAGTCGGCACATCGATCGCCTCCAGGGTCACCGTCAACTGGTCTCCCTGCTTGATGAAGTGCCCCTGCACCAACCGCCCCACACGCAATTCCTGCCCGACTTTTTTCGGGTCCAGATCCAGAGCCACATATCTTCGCGTGACCGAGGAAGGACGCACCTCCAGCGAACGGGAATAAGTCAACACGCTGGACAGTTCATCCGCCAGCGCGAATCGCAAATAGTCAACGTTGTAATCGCCGTTCAAGTTCTGCAACGGCAGGACCGCAATAGCATTCTTCTGCTCCGCATTCGCGACTGCACGATGCTTGACCCACCATGCTCCCACCGCAGCCAGCACCGTAACCAGCAGGGCCCCCATCGCAATTACCCCGTAAGTCTGAAACCGCGAATTTCTGCTGAAAGTTTTCGACGCGGCCCGGAGCATCGACGAATTACTGCTCGCCTTGACGGTGCCCGACTCGGACTCTCGTTTGAGCTGCGCCAGATCCGATCGGATCTCCGCTGCGCTCTGGTAACGATGCGTGCGATCCTTCTCCATCGCCTTGCCAATGATTCCCTGCAACTCGATCGGAATCTTCGGATTCAGGTCGTGCGGCGGCGTCGGCTTCTGGTGCAGAACCGCATCCAGCGTGAGCAGCGAATTATTTCCCAGGAATGGCTTTTTTCCGGTTGCCATTTCATACAGCACCACGCCAAACGAAAACAGGTCGCTGCGAGCGTCCACCGTTTCGCTGCGCGCCTGTTCTGGCGACATGTAGACAGCCGTTCCGGGAATGATGCCCACCGCTGTCAGAGATTGGTCTTCTTCAGTGCCGGCGTTGTGTACGAGTTTCGCGAGCCCGAAGTCGAGCACTTTGACTGGCCCGGTCGGAGTCAGATAGATGTTGGCCGGCTTGATGTCGCGATGCACAATCCCCTTGGTGTGCGACGCCACCAGCGCGTCTGCTACCTGCACCCCCACATCGAGAACTTCCTCCAGTTTCATCGGTTGCCCCCCGATGTGCTGTTTCAGGCTCTCCCCATCGAGTTTCTCCATGACGATGAAGGGATGCCCGTTGTTGTCTTCAATGCCGTGGATGGTGCAAATATTGGGGTGGTTCAACTGCGAAGCCGCGCGGGCCTCGCGCGTGAAGCGTTCCAGCGATTTGGCGTCGCCGGCCAGATTTTCCGGGATAAACTTCAGGGCCACGTGCCGGCCCAGTTTCAGGTCTTCCGCCTCATAGACCACGCCCATACCCCCGCCCCCTAGCTTGCCAAGGATGCGGTAATGGGACACCTGCTGACCAATCATGAAGGCGTTGGACCCTACTCGGCGGTAATGTTAGGCCCCCGGTCGAGTCCGGTCAACTCTCTCTTAATCTTTGATGCCTGCCCGGGCGCCGCAAGCGCGTCCAAAAGAGAGGACTAGGCGCCTGCGGGACGCTTCGAATCTCGCGGTCCTGCAATTTCCCGCGCTGATTCGGTTTTGGACCCCTCCACCGTCGGTTCCCGAAACTACCCGCGCCTACGTGCTTCGGAGAGGCCACCGCTGAACTGAAACCCAGTTTAAGCACTACTATTGACACAAGACGTTGCCGCCGCATTCTAGGAGATATGAATTCATGAACGCCGCTGCCAACACCCCCAACCCCTGGCCGATCGCTACTCGGGACCTTCATGAGGCAATCCGCCGCCGCGCCGAAGAAATCTACATCCGCAACGGAAAAATTCCCGGCCGCGACCTGGAAAACTGGGCCCAAGCGGAACAGGAGATCCGGCGTGAATTTGCCGACCGCCCTCACCGCAAGACGGCCATCGTAGTCCGGGTCAACGGAGCGGAATATATCGGCGAGTACAGTCCCGAATCCTCCGATGGTTATGTTCCCGGCGAATTCGGCGCGGGCTCGTCCGTCCCCGTCCGCTTCCATGGCGACAAGATGTTCGTGAAGCGCCCCAACGGCAAGGAACTCGAGACTACGATCGTCAAGCAGATACGCTGAAGATTCCGCTAAAGATTCGCATCGCAGCCCTCCTTCCGCGCAACTAATGGAAGATGCTGAATCTGCTCCTTCAAAGTCAGAGGCGTCGGCCCAGGACTCTGACCTCAATGCTCCTGCACTTAGGGGCAGTGGGGCTGTTCTTCCTTGCCATTCTCGACAGTTCTCCCCTTCCAACCTTTGGCGGCCTCGATATTCTCACCGCCGTATTGGCTGCCAGTCATCGCAATCCCTGGTACGAGTACGCAGCCACGGCAACCTCCGGGTCCGTCGTCGGTGCCTACATCACTTTCCGATTTGCACGCAAAGCCGGATCGGCTTATCTGGACAACAAATTCAAGAAGGGTAAGGTCTCCAAGTTTCTGACGCTGTTTAAAAAGTGGGGCACCGGAACTCTGGTGGCTTCGACCGCCATTCCGTTCCCCACGCCGACCAGCATGTTCTTCGCGGCCGCGGGTGCTTCCGATTATCCCCTCGTCAATTTCCTCATAGTGGTCACGCTTTGCCGTGCCGCCCGCTATTCAGCCATCGCTTTAGTCGCAGACCTCTACGGCCGTCGCTTCACTCGCGCTCTTCGGCATCCCACCGACCACTGGGGCTGGCTGATGATTTCCGTTGCCATAATTGCTGGTTTGATCGCGGCCGGAATTCTGATCGGCCGCCGACTGGAAAGCGCTCCCGCGCAATAATTTAGGAAGTACCAAAGCGACGGCAGGAGTGGCAACGAGCGATTCTCTCATGGTAGGTTCGTATGAATTTCTCCGCCGGCCCTTACTCCTCTAAATAAAATCCCGCCGACGCTCCCACCCACTCCATATTCTTGTTCTGATCCACGCCCATCATCAGCCCCCGCCCCATGCGGATGATGGTCAGCACCGGCGTCAACTCGTCCAGCCACACATACATGACTCGGACCTCCGCTTTCGTCCCGCCAAACGGAGTCTCGATCACCGGCGCAAAATGCATCCGCTCCTGCAGAATGTAGTACGGCCGCTTCTCCGCCGGAATCGCCGCAATATCACCTTTCGTCGGAGCAATCATCACTCCTAATCCCGCAAAAGAATACAGCGGCTTCAGCGCGTAATTCTCCAGATCCGAAGGAATCTCCTCCAGTCGATCGAGGAAGCATGTCTTCGGCACCGACCCATGCTTCAGATAGGGAATGGAAAACTTGCTGATCCGAAAATACCAGTTGGGATGTCCCGCCCACTCCACATCGAGATCGTCACGCCAGTCAAAATTTAACTTTACTTTCTTGCGCTCCAGTTCGTCCACGATCGTGCGGTTGTAAATCCGCCGGATCGGCACGCGCTTCCCGTCCCGCTCATAATAAAGACGCGCCCCATCTTTCTTGATATCCACAATATCGACGGTTCGCACTCCGAGCATCTTCTCAGTCAGCAAGAAATCCGGAAGCGTCTTCTGCTCCTGCGGATGAATCTCCATCAGAATCACATTCTCCGGATCTTGCGTCCCGACAATCGCACGCCGCAGAAGTTCGCGATATGAACTCTCGTCGAGCTCGCTAAGCAGATATTTCAATTCTCCGGAAGCCGGAAGCCGAAGGCCGGAAGCCGCCAGCCCATACACGTCAATGTAAGCCCGCGCCAGCGGCCCCTGATACGCATAGAGAGAAGGGAAGGCCTGCAACTCTACCAGCTTCGGCTGCAATTCCCCGCGCGCATCCCGCACCAACCCAAAATCCACTTGCACAAACATGGGATGCACGGGTTCATTGGGAATCTTGAACTCGGCAGGAACCGCCTCATCCGACTTCGCACGATATGCGGGATCGTCCACCAACTGCCGAATCAGTTCCTGACCATCCGTCGCCATCCGATCAATCAGCGACTTAGGAAAGAAACAAGGAGTCTCCGACAACCGAAACTGCACATGCGTCCCGCAAGCCTCATCCACCCGCCGCAAAAACGCGCGATATTTATCGGGAGTGATATTCTCGTTGAATTGCTGACGCAAGGAAGGAATCATCAGAAGCGCCAATCAGACTCGCCAATCGTATTCGCCAAATTGTTGCGCCGGCGTCCCGCCGGCTGTCGCGAGGGCGCCCTCGCCCTCGCACTCCAGTGCACAACTAAAATCAAACGCCGCAACCGGAACCGGAATTGGTACTCGCCCAATTCAACGGCCATTACCACGAAGGACACTAAGTCACACGAAGGAAATCCTTACCAACAACTCCTTCGTGGCACTTCGTGTCCTGTGGTTTCATGGTTTTTCTCTTCCAAAGTCAAAATGATCCACTTCCCCATAAGCCGGAAGCCGTCTCTACGCCTCTACCAAAAACTTCCCCTCCCGCATAAGCTGTTCGTCATCGATCCAAATATTAAACTTCCGTCCCACCACATCAATATGCGTAGTCGAATCCCACTCCGCCCCGGTGTGCGCTCCATACGGATTCCCAAACGCAATATGCACCCCGGGATACTTCTCATCCTGCAGAATCTGGCCAATCACATTTTTCAGATCAATGTTCGTCCCGATCGCAAATTCACCCACGCGATCGCTGTTCGCGTCGGTGTGCGTATATTTCCAGAAATCGCTCTCCAGTTCGCGATTCTCCGAACGCGCTTCGGTCAGCCGATTTCCTTTGATTTGCACCGTCAGCGGATTCTCCTGCAAATTCCCAAACTTCGCGCACAAATAATCCCCAACCACACCATCGATCACAAACGTTCCATTCACCTCACCCGGCGTCGTAAAAATCTCCCCACCGGGCAGGTTCCCCCACTTCTCGGGTGAGATAATCCCGCTGGTCTTGAGCCATTTGTAATTCGGATTCAAATCCGCGGTCAGATCAGTCCCTGCTGCCGTCGTTGCCCGGATCTTCGAGGCCTTACGCACCATCTCGACAATTTTCTGGCTGAGCCGGTCCACGCGTGCAAAATCCGCCCGCATTCCTTCGAGCATGATTTGCCGGTTGATATTCACCATGTGCGCATGGCGAATCTTCTTGCGGTTCACCACGTCGGTCATTTGAATCCGCGAACGCAATTCGTTGGTCTGCGCCTGCACCGCAAAAATCGAAACCTGGCTATTCTCCAGATCGTCAACAATTTCGCGCGGCAAATCCTTCAGCGGGCGTTCCGCCAATTCCTCCAGCACCCAGGCATGATAAGGCGCGCCCACTTTCTCGACTTCACGCACGAGCGCTGCCGCAATCTCGATCGTCGCCTCGTCGGTAATGACGCAAACCTGCTCGTGAGCCTGCATCCGCAGGCACACATTCACCGCGTTGTAAGCCCCGGGTGTGAACTCTGGATCAAAAGGAATTTGACGGAGGTGCTGACCACCCGAACCTTCGCGTTGGGTGCCCCATTTCTTGCGTTCTTTGCGAGAAGTGGGGATTGTGACTTTCTCCACAGGAATACTCATTATCCGATTTTTCGAACGGCAGCCGGCTCTTCTTCCAGCCCCGCCTCTGTCTCCTCAATAATGTAATCGACGACTTTCTTCAAATCCCCGGTATCCTGAAACACGCGGAGCTGGCGGTCCGCCCCGCTACCTTTTTCCAGAATCTTGTGAATATAATTCAGTTCCTCGCGCGACCCCAGTTCGCCCACCACATCGTCGACGAACTCGAGATACTCCTGCACCAAATCGCGCGCCGGCACTTCCTTCTGCTTGCCGAAATCAATCAGTTTTCCATCGAGCCCGTACCGCGACGCCCGCCACTTGTTTTCCATGATCAACGCTCGCCGGTACAAGCGGAATCCCTGATTCGCTGTATACAGTTTATACAGTTTGGCCACGGTAGCCTGAATCAGCGCCGCCAGCGCGATCGTCTCATCGGCCCGCATCGGAATATCGCACACCCGAAACTCAATCGTATTAAAGAACGGATGCGGCCGAATGTCCCACCAGATTTTCTTCGCGTTGTCGATGCAGTTGGTCTTGATCAGCAGCTTGATGAAGTTTTCGTATTCGCCCCAGCTGGGGAAATAATCCGGAATATTGGTGCGCGGAAATTTGTCGAACACCTTGCAGCGATACGATTTCAGTCCGGTATTCATGCCCAGCCAGAACGGTGAATTGGTCGACAGCGCCAGCATGTGCGGCAGAAAATACCGCGCATGATTCATCATGTGGATCGCGGTCTCGCGATCTTCAATTCCGATGTGCACGTGCAGCCCGAATATCAGGTTAGCCCGCGCCACCAGCTGCAAATCCTCAACAATATTCTTGTAGCGCTCGTCGGGATGAATCGCCTGCTCTCGCCAATCTCCAAACGGATGCGTCGCCGCTGAAGCCAGCCGCAATCCGTTCTCCTTAGCCAATCGCACCATGTTGCGCCGAAGCTTCTTGAGTTCAACCTTCGCTTCCTTGATATGGCTGCAGACCGATGTTCCCACCTCCACCACGGATTGGTGCATCTCGGCCTTCACCCGCTCCTGAAGGATCATCTTCCCCTTCTCCAGGATTTCGGCATGAATGTGCGACCGCAGATCCCGCGTCTCCGGGTCAACGGTCTGATACTCCTCTTCAATCCCGATGGTGAAAGTAGGCTGCATATCGAATCACGTAGAGACAGCCGCCTCGGCCGTCCATGGTGGTGCGGGCGCCCCGCCCGCGGAGTCTTAACAGTATAACAACGCCCGAAAAACGTCCCAGCGCACTACTTAGTCCCACTCTCGATTCTCCTTCACCCGCGCCTTCACAATCTTCTTCACCAGCGCATCCGGCAGAGGCTTATCCGGCGGGAACTGAATCGTGCCCTTGGAGGTACGGTAGCCCTTCAGTTCCTTCTCGAACTGGTCGAGTACTCCGGACCCCGTCGGGAACAAGCTGCAATGGTTCTTGAACGCCGCGTATCCCACCAACATTCCGTTGTACTTGAACATAGGCATGCCGTAGCTGATCACCTCGGTGGTTTCTTTCGGCACCACCGACCGAATCACCGCGCGAATGTGTTTCAGCGTGCTGCAAGCCGGCTCCGGCACGCCCGCCAGATATTCGTCCACGCTCTTCGCTGGAGGTTTGCCTCTCATTTCAGAACTCCGCTCTCTGGGATCGTTTCCTTTGAGACTTATGCGGGGACAGCCGCCCTCGGCTGTCCGCCGAGCGAAGCTCGGCCGCACTCGCTAACTCTGTTTCGGAGCCTTTCCCCGCCTTCGTTCTGCCACCCACGCTGGTTCCCCCTTGCGCGACTGCTTGGCCGGCGTCCCCGCCAGAAACTCTGCCCACCGCAACTCCTTAACTGGGCTCTCCTCGCTCTGCGCCATCTTCACGGCCATCTCCGCCACCGCATTCACAATCCAGTCAAAATTCTCCTGCCCCACCGACGTAATCTCCGCATCCGGCGCCGGGTTCAAAAAATCAATCGCATACGGCACTCCGCCTTCCACGGCAAACTCCACCGTATTCAGGTCGTACCCCAACGCCCGGCACAGCGACAACGCATCTTTCTCCATGCGATCCCGCAGCGCGTCCGACGACGGCGCCGGATTCCCCTTCACATAGCGCTCATGAAACGGGGCTCGCGGATCGTACTTCATAATGTGCACTTTTTTCTGACCCACCACGTAGCAGCGGTAATATTCCTCAAACTCCACGCCATGCTGCAGCGTCATGCACAAATCCCCGGTCTGGTTGTAGTGATGAAAAAATTCCTCGGGCGAATGCACCTTGTACACATGCTTCCACCCACCGCCGGAATATGGCTTCAGAAACGCCGGGAAGCCGACATAGTCAAACAACTCCTGCCAGTTCAGCGGAAAAATCAGGTTCCGCATCGACTGCTCCGTCGTCCCTTCGGGATGCTTGTTGTGCGGCAAAATGATCGTCGGTGGAATCGCCACGCCCATCTTGTGCGCCAGCGCGTAGTTGAAGAACTTGTCGTCCGCCGTCCACCAGAACGGATTGTTCACCACAATCGTCCCGTGCAGCACGGCGTTCTTTAGATACGCGCGATAGAACTGGATGTCCTGGGAAATCCGATCGATGATCACCGCATACTTTTTCGGCTCATCCATCCGGACCCCGCCGACCTTCACGAACTCCGCTTCCACTCCCTCAACCTTCATCGAGTTGATCTTCTCGACCAAGGCCGGCGGAAACGTATTCTCCATGCCAAACAAAATCCCAATTTTCTTCATACCCACTCCCGTAGCGAGCTACGTTTCTGCAATTTAATCAAAAATATTTTCCCGCCATCCTTATCCAAAGCGGCCAGTCATGCTTCGAGTTGTCATTCCAAACGTCCAGCCAGTGCGGAATCGCCTTCCCATTTAAAATCGCCGAGAACTTCGCGTTCTGATCCAGACAAATATCCCAATCCGCTGATCCCAGCACAATCTTCATCTGCCTGTAGCGGCTCAAGAACCAGTCATCCGACAGATTGGGCAAAAAGTCCGGAGGATTATTGAAGTAGCAATCGTTGTCGTAATACCCATCCAGAAACTGATGTATATCGAACGCCCCGCTCATGCTCACACAGTGCGTCACTATATCCGGATGCTTCAACGAAAAATTAACGGCGTGATAGCCGCCAAAACTGCATCCTGTCGTCGCCAGTCGCGGTGCCTGGTTCTTCCAGCCGATGAAGGGCAGAAACTCATGCAAAATGTAGCGCTCATACTGCAAGTGCCGCAGCACTCGCACCCGTGGATGCACGCCCGTGTTGTACCAGCTCTCGTTGTCCACGCCGTCCGGGCAGAATACCTGCAGTTCGCCGCGTTCGATCTTCGGCGCCAGCGCCCCAACCATTCCCCGATCTTCGTACTCAAAAAATCTTCCCTGCGAGGTAGGAAAGACCAGCAGCGGCGTACCCGCATGCCCGAAAACCAGCGCCTCGATGTCCCGGTGCAGTTCCTGGCTATAGGCCTTGTGATATTCGCGATTCATCAGAAGAAGAACGCGGCGTAGAGACCTTGCTGGCAACGTCTCTTGTCGCAGCCGAAGTATCTTACCCGATGAAAGGTGAAAACCCTAGGGAAGCGGGCATTGACAGGCCTTGACACAGCTTCAGTCTTGAAGCTCGGAAAGGGAGCGGAAGTCCTCCGTGTCCCTCGGTGCCCTCTGTGGTTAAAAATGGATTGCTCTCCCCGAGCAAACGCCGATTTCCGAACACCTCACCGAAGCCGACATTCGGTGCGCTGAAAATATTTGATTGGATTCGGGCGCAAGACCTTCGACGCCTCTGAATGCTGCGGCGAAGCGGGCGAAACAGCCACAACACGCGTACCTGAACTGGTCCTAATGGTCACGCTCAGGCTACACCAGCACACGCCCTCGCGGCCATTGCCGTTTGCAAAGACTACCTCTTGTACCAATAGATCGCCAACGCAATCAGGACGACCGTAATGATCCAAAGAATAATGTCTTTGCTACGGCTTTTTTCCTCGGCCATAGACGGCAGTACAACACATCTGAAATCCCGGTTCAAGTGCCAATTGAACTCACCAGCGGCCGCTTATGGTTTGGTTGCAGCTTCCATCCCCGCCCGCTTGTAGCCCGTGAACTTCACAATCTCGCGCATATGAATCGCTTGCGTCTGGAAGTGCAGTATGTCATCAACCCGCGTATATGCCGGGAACCAGTGCCCGTCCACCACCTGCCGGTAACTTACAAACATGGGGCGAATATCCATGGGTTGATTCTTCTTCACATGCACCACATCGGGCATACTCTTACCGCAAAGTTTCACCACCTGCAAATCATGCGTTTCGACCCACACTCGTCCCTGAAAATACCGCTTGCCCTTCTCTTCCTTTTTGGGTTCGACGTGCACCACATAGGTGTCCAGATCGTCCACGTGCTGCTGCCCAGCGTATGTCACGTTGTACTGCGGCAGTTCCTCGGTCGTCAGCATCCAAGGCATGAATACGCGGATGTCGTCCATGTCTTGCGGCGACAGCACAATCCCCCGCAGCGTGGATTGCTCGGCAAACGAGACATTCTCCACGCGCCTCCCCTTGTCGTCATAAGACACGTTGGTGATCTCGTGAAACTGCCCGTCGACTGCCTTGCCGGTGAGCGTCTGCACCAGCACGTCTTGCGTGTAAACGTAATGCGCGCGTGCCTCCTTGATCTTCGTCTCCTCCGCAGCTGTTTTTTGGATCAATTCCTGCGCTGTCATTTCCTTCGGCGGAGTCATATCGAGTACGCCATTTCCGTCGGTGCAGTCGGTCTGCGCCCTCGCGGCCGCACCCCAGACTCCCAGCACGCCGATCGACAGCGCCAATGCCATCCGCCGCATAACCCGGTTTGCTGATCGCGTCTTTGCCTGCCCAGCCTGCATGCCCATTGTGCTTCTCCTTGCCAGTTGGTCAGCGGAAACATACACCTCAAAACTATGCTGCGCAACGCCCGATCGGGGCCCGATCGGAGCTCTTACATGCATGTCGCGAAGAAGAGTCTTTAACCGCCGAGCCCGCAAAGTAAAACCCGCCGAGAACGCGGAGTACGACGAGTCGGATTAGAAAACGGAACCAGAGATTACTAAGTCTTTCTCCGCGGTCTCTACCCATGTGCTTTGCGAACTTTGCGGTTAAGGGCTCTTGGCTGTCCAGCCGAAGCTCCGCAAAATCTATCCGGGTTGCCCTCCCGCACAGGCCTCTTTTGAATCCTTCCCTGCGTGCCACTTCCCTTGTCCAGCGCGGTTTTCCGGCCACTGGTCACTGTGCCGCGCCTTCCTTAAATGTGCAAAATCTTGCGCCATCCACGAAGGAACCCTCCTAACCTCACAGATCCTCAGGCTTTTAGCTTGGTATGCCGGTTGCTTCTATAGCCAGTAGATTTGGACGCTATTATGAAAATCACGCTGCCGGTGCTGTTCATCCTCGTTGCCGCCGCCGCCTTCGGACAAGTGCCTGTCGCTGTTTCCGGCCAGGCACAAATGCTTCAGCTTCCCGACCATCCTCAGCACGCCGATCAGCACGCTCTGGCCTCCGAACAATCTCTCCTGGGCTGTGGCTCCGTCACCACCGCGCAGGGAGAGCGTCCGCTCCGCGAACTCGGCTCCGACGCACCGGTGCCTCAGTCCCTCGGCGACGTCGCCCGCGCCCTTCGCAAAGAAAAGATGTCCGTAAAAAAGGCTGACAAGGTTTTCGAAAAGCAAGGCTCATAGTTCGCGCTTCCGACACTGGAAGAATATGCCAGCGCCCGCGCTAACCGCAGCGGACGGGGGCGTCCGCGCCACATCACCCTCCGCTACTCACAAAACGATTGTTTGCTCCTGCGTATCAGGCAGTCCGCATCGGATAATTCGCATCAGACCATGAGCAGCAGACAATCGCGCGCGCGATTCGCGGGAAACGCCCGCTCGCTGTCCGCTTGCATTCGCGGGAGTGTACACTCCCACAAGGGAGGGAACGTATTTAATGAAGCGATGCAAGCCGCGTGAAGTGTGCACCGGTATATTTCTCTTATTCCTATTGGCCGCGGTCCCAGCTTATTGTCAGCGCGGGACCATCGACATTAACGCCGGCGAAACCTCCGACAAATTCGACACATTACCGACCGTCAACGGCGCTGCCGTCGACCTCAATGGCGAATTAACCGTGAAGCGGCCCTCCGCCAAGAACGGCGGCCCCAGCATCGTTGCTGGCGGTGAAGTCCGCGTCCCCACCGACGACACCAATCACGCCAAGGAGTTCGCCGTCTTCGGCGGCCTTGCCTTCCAGGTTCGCAGCAATTTTTCGATCGGCCTCAATGCCCAGATCCGCAAGCTCGATCTCCCCGCCGCTACGGTGGAGAACCAGGTGTTTGTTCGTGGCAATCTGGAGATGCTCCAGATTCCGATTGTCCTCAAATACAATTTCGGCCCTTCCCACCGCGCCTTTGTGCATATACAAGGTGAGCCCGAATTCACACCCCGCTACCGTGCCCCCAAGTCTTCGTTAACCTTGCTTTCCTTGCCCCATCCCAATTTCGATCATGGTTACACCCTCCGCGGAAGCGTGGGCTACACCTTCGGCAAATGGTATGCCCAGGGCACCTACGAAACTCGTTACCTGAAGTTCATCCAGAATCCCAATAATCCCAGCAATCTGTACAACTGGAAGAGCAACATGATCACGGGAGGCGTGGGACTCGTCTTCTGACGATAAGCCGTCAGCTTTCAGTTGGCAGACCTGATTCAGAAGAGCCTTGGACTGAATGTGGGGACAGCCGCCCTCGGCTGTCCGCCGAGCAAAGCTCGGCAAGGTCTGAGGGGCGCCGCCCGCGAACTGCCTGGGACAACTAAGGATTGTAGTCTTGACACAGTCAACGACGGTCATTCCGGTCCAGAGCGCAAAGCTCGTCAGTCTTAACGGCAGTCCCCCTTTCCTTTCAATGACTTAACTCCATATAATCCGTCAGGGCACCGCTAAACCCCCAAATTGCACCGTTCGTTGGGATATGGATGCGTCATTCCCTAGGCCTCCAATAGGATAGACGGAGAACAAAAACCTAGGAAAAGTGTAGGAACCCGGGTCCCACGAAGCTAAGTCCGTAAGACCAGGGGCTGTTTCACGGGTAGAGCCATAGGGTTTGGGTGAATCTCAGGTTCATACCAGGCAAGGGTCAAACAGAGTCGATTCGTAAGCGAAAGGGATAGCACTAATCCGTAAAGGATTGGCGCAATCCAATGAAGAGAAAGCCAAAACAAGTTTTGGCTAGAAGCTAAGAGTTCAGGAGCTAGAAGCCATCATGCGCAAGCCGATCAAGTACGTAGAAAAAGCAGTCGTCATCGCCGCCAAGGGAACTTGGGCAGTATTCGAGCGCTTGAATCGTGTCAAGCCGAATCCGTCGCCTACGCCGAAGTGGTCGGAAAAGCCGCTGCTGAAGTCGTACGAGAAGTCCAAGCCACCGCTGGGCTGGCCGCGGACGACCGATTCGCTCTGCCCGAAGTGTGTGCCGGAGATCCGGCAGCAGATTCTCGACGGGCACCTGCCGCATGAAGTGCTGATGAATGAGAAGGTCGGCGAGATCAAGGCGCAGATCGTGGAGCGCGAAGGCAAAATTTTGATGGTGAAGGATTGCCCGACGCACGGTCACTTCGAAGATGTGATGTCGATCGACACGGAATTCTCGAAGCATCTGGAGGACGTGTTCCCCGGACGCGACATCGTGGCCCATAACGACGAGAAGTTGCATCACCACGGATCGTCGACCGTGAAGTACGGGCGCGGTTCTGTGCTGACCATCGACCTGACCAACCGCTGCAACATGATGTGCGATCCCTGCTTTATGGACGCCAACCAAGTGGGATTCGTCCACGAGTTGACCTGGGAAGAAATCAAGACCATGCTCGACAATGCCATCACCATCAAGCCGCGACGGCAGATGAGTGTGCAGTTCTCTGGCGGCGAGCCCACGTTGTCGCCGTACTTTTTGGACGCGGTCCGCTACGCGCGCAAGGTCGGATATAACTCCGTACAGGCCGCGACCAACGGCATCGAGTTCGCCAAGAGTTTTGAATTTTGCCAGCAGGCGGTGGAGGCTGGCATGCGCTACGCCTACTTGCAGTTCGACGGTATCGGCAATGCTGCCAACGCGCATCGCCTCGTCGGCAATCTCTTCGACGTGAAACTAAAGGCAATCGAAAACCTGCACAAGGCAGGTGTCGAAATCGTTCCGGTGGTCACGATCGTGAACGGAATTAACAACGAGCAGGTCGGACGAATCATCAAGTTCGCGCTCGACAATCCCAAGACCATCAGCTTCCTGAGCTTCCAGCCCGTCAGCTTCACCGGCCGCGACGAAGCAGTCACAGACGATCGCCGCGCCGCTCAACGCTATACGCTCTCGCACCTCGCCCACGACGTTAAGAATCAAACTGGATTAGGCGAGCCGGCCCGCGACTGGTTCCCCATCAGCTTCATGGGAACCTTCAGTGACTGGGGCGACTTGATGCACGTCAACGATGCCAAAAACGACTGGGGCCAACTATCTTGTGGCTGTCATCCGAACTGCGGGACGGGGATGGCGGTGATGATTGACAAGGAAACGAAGGAAGCAGTGCCGGTTACGGCGTTCTTGCATGGGGATCAGTTGGCGAAGGACATCGCCAAGGTGAATGATGCGGCGCGAGGGAAATTCTTGACCGGGTTTGGCATGGCGCTGTGTCTGATGAAGAACTACGATCCATTCCAGGCGCCGACGCATTTCAAGCTGATGAATCTGTTGAGCAAATTCGACAAGAACTACAACGTTACGGGCAGGAACTACGGCAAGGTTGGTCCGGACCGCACGGTGGATGATGTGATGAAGCGGCGGCAGGATCGGTGGAACTTCCTGTTCATCGCGGGCATGTGGTTCCAGGATCTGTTCAATTACGACTTCCGGCGGACGGAGCAGTGCATTATTCCCTACGCGACGCAGGAAGGCGAGATCTCATTCTGCGCCTACAACACGGGCGTGGGATGGCGGAACATTATCGAAAAGATGCACATGACGGCCACGCTCACCAAGTGGTATGAGGAACATGGGCGGCACGAGATTTTTGCGGGCGGCAAGAAAGTGAACATGGAAGACGCGACGCACTCGCTGTTGTTGCGGGATGACCTGGTCACGACCGAACTGCAGCATGATCTCGATAGTCGCGGCATCGCCAAGAACGCGCGCGAAGAGAAAGTGCGGGCACGGGATGCGAAGCAGAAGGCTTCCGCAGTTGCGGCTTCCGAAGATGAAGCGCGCGGGCCGAAGAAGAATGATGAGGCTTACAACGCCCGTATGGCTTCGCTGTATCGCGAAGTCGTTCTGAAGGAAAAGCCGGTGGTGGCGGAGAACGGGTTCATTCCGCTGGGGGCGTTGACCAAGCCCAGTAACGGGAATGGGTCGCATGCGCCGAAGCCAGAGATTGCAGAACCGGTGGCGGGAGACTAATACACCGCTGTTAGCTTTTTTAGCTCAGAACCAAACGGGTCGCCTTCGGGCGGCCCGAGTTTTTTGTGACAGAGAAGAAACATGCCGTAAAGATCGCTGAGGAAACGCGCAGGACGCGGAGAACAATCAGCGCTTGTAGATTGTGGTGTCCGGGTGATAGTTGCGCCAGTCGAACCAGTAGTCTTTGAGTGCCGGAACACGGTCGAGGCATTTGCCTTGCGACGGGCCGGAGATGGCGCAGCCTTGGAAGTTCCACTCGCTGGCGGTGGCGCTGTCGAGCAAGGTCCACGCCTTGGGAGACGCGGGTGCAGCTTTGGTCTCGCCCTCGTTCTCGCCTTTCAGAAAGAACTCGGCGTCTTTGCCGTCGATCCGGCTGATGAAAACGCGGAAGGATTTGCTGTCGGGGCCGACCGCTACGAGCAGTGGCACGCCGTGAATGTGATCGACGACCGGCGATTGTTTCACGAGCGCGTCCCAGGGATAGGCGCGGCTGGCGCCGTCGATCTCCAGTCCCACCACCACGTCACGAGACTTCAGTTCTGTTCCCGGAAAACTGATCACGACGGGAAGCTTGGCTACCTTCGGTTCCCAATCGCTGTCGTATTCTTTCGTATATTTCTGGACCGGAGCCAGCACTTTTCCGTCCGAGATTTCCGACTTCCACTCTCCGAAGGTCAACTCATCACTCAGGACCAGTTCGAGCGACGCGCCCTGCAGCGGACCGTAAATCGCCCTGCCGGTGATCTGTTGCCACCAGGTGCCGGTCTCTCGATCGCGCATGAGGAAGTTCTGGTTGTTGATCCCCGCCAGATAAAAATGCAGGACTCTGCCGTTTGCGGTTCTTGTCCACACCAGACCGGTGTGACAGAGCGTTCAATAGGTGACGGCCACCGGGATGCCGGCGACGACGTCGTTCAGTACGTGGTGGTAGGCCATTTCACGAATTGGATAGGCGCGGGCGTCGGAACCGTAGCGGATGGCAAGAATCATCTCTCCCTTGTCGAGGTTACTGGCCGAAACGGATTCGAACTGCGGAGTGTCAACAGGATGGAACATCCACTCGAAGTAGTTGAGGCGGGACATGACTGCGGAGAAAGCGACCAGCACCATCCCGAAGGCGAGAAAAATCTTGCGCCATGGGCTAGCCGCACGCCACATGATGAGCATGAATACGAAACAGATAAGGGCGGCGGCGAGAGTGGGCCAGGGAGCGCGCTGACGCAGAGCCATCGCCATCGCCAGCGCCGCCGGAGTCTGGTGGTGGAAAGGGCGGATGATGAAGGCGGGAACGAAAAAGAAGCCGACAGCCACGAGGGCCGATGCAACAAAGAGGAGCCATAGAAAGACGTGACGAGGTCGCATGGTCGATTGAAATCTGATGATGCCTTCAATTGTAAACAACGGATGAGAAAAAAAACGCCTCGGAAGCGAAGACGGCACCGGGGCTGCCGGTTGCGTTATTGGGGTGTGAAGTTCTGGTGATAGCTGAGATTCACTACGTCCTCGAACATGGGCGTGCCCGGAGGCAGGTTCGCCGGGTTCAAGAACAGGGTGTCGAAGGCGTAACTTCGCGTGGGCGGACTGTAGACCGTGGTGCAGCACTTGAACACGCCGGTGTTGTATTCGGAGTAGTACATGCTGACCAGTGAGCCGTTGTAGTACAGAGTTTGTCCGCCCCAATTTTCGAGATAGCGAAGGAAGTTGTGCAGTCCTCCATCGGTACCGAAGTCTTGCGATGCACCCCAGTTCGGAATGGGAAAGGGGATGTTCTTGCCCGCTGCGACGGCCATGCGGTAATAGCTGTTGGCCGCGGGACGGCCGCCGACGTTGGTGGGGTTATTCAAGCTATTCGCGTCGGTCCAGTTATTGGAGAGCAGGGTGACGGTGTCGGCGATAATTGCCGCCGCCGCGTGAGGGTTGGTATTGCTGCCACCGGTCCAAAGCGGATCGGCGGCGCTGCTGTTGTAGTCGCCCTGCACGTAAACGGGATTCTCCGATGCCACAGTGAATCCGCCTTGACTGTTGTCGGCGCGGACGGGCAAGTAGCTGCCCGCGGCATTTCCGCCGCCGGCGACAAGTTTCAGAACGTGACGTGCGCCAGTCACCGCGTTGGTCAAACCAGTCGTGTTGCAACTGGTGACCTGGTAGGGGTTCTTGTTACTGGTATCCACATTAAATCCGTAACCAATGTTTGTGGCGCCCCAGTTGTCGAGAAACCCGTTTTGGTCGACGTCTTCCGGGGAATAGGTGTAGTAGGTCGTGGGCTCCAGTACGCCGTCAGGATTCGTGGAGGGCAGAGGCTGGTTGGAGTTGACCACATCCTCGAGGCCAGATTCACCGCTGATCACGTTCGCCGGAGTTTGTCCGCCATTGGATGGATTGGGATCGGGAAGCATGCCGCGATGATCCGAGAAATAGAGGATGTAGCCATTCTGGCCGGTGTAATTCACCGACAGGCCGGGATCTGCGGCGTACGGACCCTGTCCCTTCAGCCATAATCCCAAGTTGCCTACATTGATTTCCACCGCATTCATAATGCCGTTGACCGCACATCCATTGTTCGAATCACGCATTTCGCCTTCGCGCGGGTCGTAAAAATTGATCGGGTAAAACGCATTGGGCGCTGCTACCTGCGAGGGGGCTCCGGGCGCCATCTGCTGCAAGATGATGATCGCATTCGGATTGTAAGGATCGGCACCGGCACTTCCTGTGGGTCCGGTGGGAGGAATGTTGTACTGGCGAGTGAAACTCCAACTCAGCCATTTGCGGGTAATACCAACCCAGTTTCCAGCGTTATTCGAATATTCAATTCGAATCCAGGCGCCTTGACCACCGGCAGGAATCGCGCCCGTCGTAATTTCTCCTAACAGCGGATACGAGCTCCAACCCGGGTAGCCGAAAGGGTTCACCCAGTTGTTACTAGGAGGATTCGTCTGGGCCAGACCGAAGTATTCCAATCCCACTGCCGCGCCGCCTGCGGTGGTGCGCGCGGCTGCGGCGGCCGGGATATTCCAACCTTGATTAGGAACGAATTGGATATCGTCAGCGTCGCCATTGAGCCCTGGGCGATCGGGATGGAGGTCAGGCTCGGTATCAGCCAACAGGACGCGAATCTGAGCCTTGTTGAACAAGCGCGAGCTACCAAGCGCGCCGGTCGCCGATTCCCCAGGCTGCGGCTTGCGAATGATGGAAATCGGATCCGTGCAAGGCGGGGGATTGCTGGTGCAACTGTTTTTGACGAAGGGCAACTGCATGTTGGTGGCCCCGGTCAGGGAATTCACCATGAATCCGTTCAGATTTCCCGAAGACACGCTGGGGAAGTTTGTGTTGGCGGAACCTGCGATGCTGGGATATCCACCGGTCCAGCTGGCGTCAGTGGGCAGCACTCCTGCGCCGGGAAGAGCTACGCAGTTCGGCCCGGGCGGAGGAAAGGTGTTCAGAGGGCAGCCGCCGCTCGCTTTGGGAACATAGACGGTACCGCCGTATCCAGCGGTGGTCGCATGGCCGTTTTCCAGCTGATCCATCACGATCTGTTGAAAGGCCGCAATTTTATCGTTAAAAACGAGATCGCCGCCAGCTGCGAGAAAAAGGTTTTGGTTGGTATGAACGCGCCCGCCAAAGCTGAAGTTGGGGCCGGGGAAGTAGCTGCAATCGTAACCGCAGAAGACTCCGAACTGAAACACGGGAATCAGTGCGATTTCTACTTTGCGCGTCATGTTCACGCTGGCGCCCGCCGGGCCGGGTAGCAATCACTTGCAGCGTCATGGGAACAATTTCTGCGTACAATCCCTGATTCGACCCCGCGCTGATGGTGTTGTAGCCGCTGGCTGGGTTTCCGTTGGCATCGGTGGGATAGCTGATGATCTCCTGGTAGCTCATGCCGCTGACCATCGCCGAGGTAGGAGGAAAGTTCACCAGGTTCTGAATCTGGGCGTTGTTTGGAATCATGTACTGGGTGTACAGCGAAGACAGATCAGCCGTGAGTTTTTCCATGCCGGACTCGGCGCCGTAGAAGGCCGTATTGGCCTCCAGGTCATTGCCGCCGATGCGGGATTCGTTGGTGACAATGAAAAGCAGGCCTACCGCCACGCCCGAAAGCAGCACCAGGATGAGCAGCGCGGCCAGAAGCGTGAAGCCCTGCGAACTATTTTTTCCCGGTTCCATTGGTTGATCTCCTACACGGAACAAACCTTACTGATAACGATTGCGAAATGCCATATTGCGGGCGCTCACGGAAGTCGCCAGATACAAGTTCTGCGATTTGTTGCCGCGGTTGAGTATGCTTTGCCCCATGACCACGATGTTGATCTTTTGCATCAGGTTGAGAGAATCGCCTACGCCGAGGGGATTGGGTTGGTTCGCGTCGAGCGCCGAGTTGTTGGCGTTATAGATGTCATACGAGAATTGCAGATTGATGATGTTGTCGGCCACGGGAACCGGGCTCAGCCCATTGACTTGACGCATCAGGCGAGGAGTCTCCCCGTTGGGAGGAGGAACCGTTAAGTAGTAGGTAACAGCGAAGAGGCGATACGCGACGGTGTTGGCTCCGGTCGAAATGGCTGCGATATTGTTAGTAGCGGCGCCGTTCTGATTGATGTTGAGAGGGTCCGCATCCGCAAAGTCAATTTCAGTCGGTGTGATACCCGTGACCTCGCCCACCGCCGTGCCCAAGCTGTTGCTGAGCATGATGAGGTCGCCCACCTGAATTCCACCGGCGCTCTGGAGGAACGGAGGAGCAGGGACGTAAGCCGCATCGGGTGTCAGAGTGATGGCGGTGCCGTTCCCCGGAACGGGAAAAGTAACGTCGTACTCAAACAGGGGAAAGTTGTAGTCGGCATAGATCGAGGTGATGCTGTCGTTAATCGCCGGCGGCGGCGCCGCGGGTACGACCGCGTTTCCCTCCACGCCATTGCTGAAGCCGGGAATAATCCCGTACATGTAGTTGTTGGTGGGATACGCGTTGGCAGGGACGTGGCAGGTGCCGGATTGGTCGCAGCCGAAGAGAGCGGCGCTGGAACCGGCTCCCGCGGGCAACTGGATTCCGCCCGAAGGCAGGCCGGCGCCCGCCATGCTGATATCTTTGACCATGAGGTCAATCGCAGCGCGGATGTTCTGCTGAGTTTCGACACGTTGGGTGACCAGCATGGCGGAGTCCATCCCCATCTTGAACAGGCTGGCCATTGCTCCCATCACAATCAAGCCCACGGCCATAGAGACCATGAGTTCTAGTAGTGTGAAGCCGGGTTGTAACTTCTGATTTGGCATCTTTACCTTTTCCATCGCCAGCCCTAGCGAAAAGCCGAGATCAGAGCATTCACGGTATAAGTGCGCGGAACTGCGGATCCGCCCGTGGTGTAACTGACAGTCACGGTAATCTGCTTCAGATTGGGATCAATGGTCACGCCGTCGGACTCTAGGACAGTAGCGATCCGAATCTCACGGCTGAAGTTGGCCAGACCGTAGGCCTGATCATCGGCCGTGCCCAGAATGCCGTCCGGACCGGGGAGAGTGATGCACTCCGGTCCAGCCGGACAGACTCCGGTAGCAGGGAAGTCAACGTCATCGGCGGTGTTCACAAGCCCGTCGGGACCGGCGGACAAGAGTTGCGTCGGTCCACTGGTGAAAATTCCGCCATTGACGATGTTGGCAATCTGCGCAAATGTGATTTGCTGTGTGTTGCGCGCAGTGTAGATGCTCTCCATCGTCTCCAGCGCCTTCTGGCGTGCAATAAGATTTTCCTGAGCATTCTGGGTGGCAGCGACCGCAGTGCCAAAAACGGCGAGCAGCGAAATGATGCCGATGGTCAGAATGACGATTGCAATCATGGTTTCAATCAGCGTGAACCCGCTTTGCGCGGATGCGTGAGGCCGCGATTGCATCATTGTTGCACCCACTTGTCCCCACCCTGGTTCACGAGCCGCCATCCCCGCACTCTTCCCGTCGTGCCGAACACCGAGACGGCGCGTGAGCTGTAGAGTTCGCCGGGCCGGGTGAGGTATAGAACGCCACTGTTATAGTTTCCCAGTGTGTCCTGCGAGGATCCGTCAGGCATGAACATGATGTAGTTCTGGCTGCCCACGCCCATGCCTTGATCAAAGTCGATGGCCGTGCCGCCCGCGCCGAAACCATCAGGAGCGGGAGCGGGGAATCCGGCTTGCACCGCGAACTGAATGTCAGGCGGAAGAGAAAAAGTAGCCACGGTTACGGGGGCGGGTGACACGGGAACACCTACGCCCCAGTACTGCACCGTAATGGTTCCGGGAGCTGTAAAAGTGAGGATGTAACGTTTGCTCTGAGAAATGGACTGATTTCGATAATTGCGCAGCACCGACAGCGTGGTGTCATAGGCCGCGTTTACGTGATTGTCTTTGAACATCGGCATCAGCGCGATGAAAGTGACACCCGCCATGATCAGAGCGATGGCGATCGTGACGATCATTTCCAGAAGCGTGAACCCGCGATTTCCACTCGACTTCATAGTTTCTTTCGCTCGTGCCCGGGTACTCGTCAGCGATGCCAACACGACAGATGGTGCCGCCGGTGCGGACAACAGAACCCACTCGCGCTCGTTCATCGCGCCATCCATCTTCTTAGCTTGGGGGGATGACGTCAAAGTACTACAGGTCAGTGCACCGGGACATACACCTTTTGTAATTTGCCTTGGTTACTTGAGTCACTGAGGGAAGCCGCTTTTTTCTCGTGCGTGCCTGTACCAAAGCGCCGGGTTTGCCATTTCAACCTGGCGAATCTTGTGCGCGAAGAGTTTGGGCAGAGGAATAAGGAGGACGAACGAAATCTATTGGTCGGTTCGGAAAAACTGTTGCCCGAGGCGAATCAGCAGAAACGGAGCAAAAATAGCCGCAATCAGAGCGAAAAACGTCTGGGCGAGTATTTCTTCGTTGACCCGTGCTAGCCCATTTGGAATGTCTCCCGAGAGCGTGTGAGCAATGGTGGTTTGCAGGAGAAGGTTGAGACCTGCCAGAACGAAAACCGGTACGCTGCCCAGGCAAGCCGAAGCTAGAATTCCTGGTTTGGCAGAGCGCTGATAGGTGACTCTAAGGTACAGTCCGAGGTTGAGTGAGACCGTGAACAAGATCATCATGGGGGTGAGGTAGGCATCTTGCCAATTCCGTATGATCATCCGTGGGAACGATACGGGGAAAAGGACAAGCAGCAGCCCGAATAGGAGAGACACATAAGCCAGCATTGCCGCTGGGTCGGCCAGCCGCATCGCCACTGTGCGGCGCGGTTCCTTCGCTAGAGCGGGAGCAGGAGCGCTCATAAAGCGGTCACCTTGGCAAAACGGTCCAGCAGGATCTCCGTCACGATCGCCAGGCTGAATACGAGAAGCGCTAAATTTCGGGAGTCTCGCCAGGCTCTTTCAGAAGTGAAGCGGATGCCGGTGAAGCGGCGGCAGTAGGATTCGATCCAAACGGCCCCGGCCATGATCCCCGTCATGGCCAGAAAGACTGAACCGAGGGCGATCGTGTAGGACGTGTACTGAGATTTTTGCAGATCCCAAATCACCGAGATCGCAAGCATCAGACTGATCAGTCCCAACTCCCCGTGTCGGAAGACTTGCTTGAGGCGCGGCCGCATCGTGCTCTGGTGCTGATGGGCCCATGCTCGGGTCATGATCCAAGGCACAAGAATGCCGAGAATCAGGTACAAGCTGATCCACAACAGCCATTTGGCTGAGGTCCAGTCGGCGGTCAGTTCGTGGATTCCCAACGCAACCATAGGAACTCAATTCTATGTGCCGGCATTTCAGTGGACCAAGTTACTGTAGGCATGGCACGTCAGAGTCTTGCGGCTTTCTGCGTGGACAAGCATATAACGCTTACTTTCGGATGGCCCGATGCCTTGAGGGCATCCCGGACCGTGACCCAAGTAACTTGTTCAGGTGACCGGGCAGAACCTACGATGGCGGCAGGTATGACTCTATCTTCTCTACTGGTTTCTGCTGACGAGACGTCGACCCAACTGCTGCAAACGGCTCTGGAGGAATTGAGCATTCGGGTTGAGTGCTGTGCAGACTTCGTGCGCGCGGGTATTCGACTAGCGCAAGAGCGGTTCGACGCGGTGATCCTCGACGGGAATTCCAACCCGCGAGTGGTGGCGCTGCTGGGGGAAATCCGGCAGTCGCGCCTGAACGGTTCGACGCTGGTGATTGCGGTGCTGTCTGGGCAGGAAAGCATCCGCGAGATGTTTTCGATGGGGGCAAATTTTGTCCTTTACAAGCCGCTGGCTTATGACCGGGCGTTAAGCAGTCTGCGGGCAGCGCGATCCGTGATTCGCAAGGATAAGCGCAAGAAGGCCCGCGCGGCGGTGCATACACAGGCAACGATCGATTACGCCAATGTCGAGCGGGAGAAAGCCGCGCTGATCGATCTCGCGGAAAATGGCATGTCAGTGCAGTTTGGGCAGAGGCTTCCTCCGGTGAGTAAAGTGTATTTCCAGTTTCGGCTGCCAGGTCAGGCGGCGAATGTTCGTTTGTCGGGTCAGGTGGTGTGGCAGGACTGGAAGGGCCGCGCTGGAGTGCAGTTTGTGGACGTGCCCAGAGCTTCGCGCCGTTTGTTGGACGATTTCCTTGGCGCCAATCTGCGGGACGATTCCACCCAAGAGCAACTTGCCGATGTCACCGTCGAGGTGGAACAATTGCTGCAACCGGCAACCGTGGCGATCGCTGAACAAGTTCATGGAAGCGGCGGAACTCACGATACCCTCCAAGATACGAGTCGTCCCGAGGATGCTTCGCCACGCCATGCCGATCCCGACAACCGGCGGACGGAGACCCGATACGCCTGCCACCTGGGTGCGGAAGTCTACCGCACGGGGATTTCGGTTCCCCATCGTTGCAGCCTGACAGACCTCAGTTCTGGGGGATGCTACATGGAAGTTTCGCTGCCTTTTCCGCAAGGGTCGTTGCTTGAGATCGTGGTGCGGACTTACGAAATGAAACTGCGGCTGCGGGGAGCGGTATTGACCTCTCATCCCGGCTATGGGATGGGTGTAGGGTTTGCGTCAAAGACCAGAGAAGAACAAGAGAGCGTGCAGAAGTTAATCGATTTCGTCGCGGCAACGACAAAACCCTCCAACTAGAGCGATGCTGCTCTAACCTCCGTATGTAATTAAAAATGCGTAAAAGGCTCTGGGAGTCTCAGGGTGCGACCTTTTGCGCGGGATGATCCTTTCCCCCGTTATCCCCATCGATCGTTGCTGGGAGGTTGTTTCCGGCTCGGGAGAAAGGGCATTGTGGGGGGGACGAGGTGCCGGTCGTTTATCCCGGGTCGGCACAACTAATTCTATGTACGTATATATTTGTCTTACATAAACGTACATTTGCGTGACCTATCTGAACGCTTTATGTTCGCTAACCTGCTGATGCTGGCGTAGGTTCGCTCCGCCGGACAGCCGAGGGCGGCTATCCCCACATGGGCCTCTCTGTCGTGCGATCGAATAATTACCTCAGGGCCGCATCTTCGGCAAGAGCCGTTTTGAAGTAGTCGCGCGACTTGCGTAGACCGGTTTCGAGGTCGATTTTCGGCTCCCATTGCAGCAGTCGCCGGGCCTTGCTGATGTCGGGACAGCGCTGTTTGGGATCATCTTGCGGAAGTGGCTCGTAGCGAATCGGGCTCTTGGATCCCGTTACTTTCAAAACCATTTTCGCGCATTCGAGGATCGTAAATTCGTTGGGATTGCCGATGTTCACGGGCAGATGTTCGTCGGACTTCGAGAGGCGCATGAAGCCGTCGATTTCGTCGCTGACGTAGCAGAAGCTGCGCGTTTGATTGCCGTTGCCGTAGACGGTGAGGGGTTCGCCGCGCAGGGCCTGCTTCATGAAATTGGGTACGACCCGTCCGTCGTTGAGTTGCATGCGCGGGCCGTAGGTGTTGAAGATGCGGACAATGTGCGTATCCAGGTTGTGATAGCGGCGGTAGGCCATGGTCACGGATTCGGTGAAGCGCTTGGCTTCGTCGTAGACCGAGCGGGGGCCGATGGGATTGACGTTTCCCCAGTAGGTTTCCTTCTGGGGATGCTCCAGCGGATCGCCGTAGCATTCGGAGGTGGACGAGACAAAATATTTGGCACCGTATTTGAGGGCGACGTCGAGGGCATGAAAGGTGCCGAGCGACCCGACTTTCAGAGTGGGAATGCCGTGAGTGCTGTAGTCCACGGGACTGGCGGGACTGGCAAAGTGGAAGACGTAATCGACTTTACCGACGTCAAAAGGTTCGCAAATGTCTTTCTCGACGAACTCAAACCGGGGCTCATGAATGAGGTGCGCGATGTTGGCGCGGCGGCCGGTGAGCAGGTTGTCGACGACAACCACAGTCCAGCCTTCGGCGAGAAGACCATCACAGAGATGGGATCCGAGAAAGCCGGCGCCCCCGGTCAGAACCGCACGTCGTGGGCTCATGCTTCCTTGCGGTTCCTCAAGACCGCGGCGGGAACGCCGTCGGGGTAACAAGCCGTGCGTCCCACGCTGTAATAGCTGAAGCCTTCCGCGGCCATGACTTCGGGATCGTACAAATTGCGCCCGTCAATCACGATGGGATACTTCAGTTCCCGGCGCACGCGGGTAAGGTCGAGGTTGGCGAATTCTTCCCACTCGGTGAGAATCAGCAACGCATCCGCGCCGTGGGCCGCTTCATAAGCGGAGTTGGCGAAGGTGATGCTGGAAGGGACTACCTCTCGGACGCGCTCCATAGCGGCCGGATCATAGGCCGTGATCTTACAGCCCTCCTGCAAGAGCGCCTGCACCAGAAACACGGCGGGCGATTCGCGGATATCGTCAGTGCCTCCCTTGAAGGCGAGGCCGAGGACGCCGAGGTTTTTGCCGCGCAGCGTCCAAAGAGCGCTGCGCACTTTGCGCAAAAAGCGCTGGCGCTGATCTTCATTGATCCGCATCACTTCATCGAGCAGGCGGAAGTCGTAGCCGGACTCGCGGGCCACGGCGCGGAATGCCATGACGTCCTTGGGAAAGCAGGATCCGCCGTAACCGATGCCGGGATTAAGGAACCTGGATCCAATACGGGAATCGGTTCCGACGCCGTGGACCACCTGGTTCACATCGGCGCCTACCGATTCGCATACCGAGGCCACCGCATTGATGAAAGAAATCTTCATGGCCAGGAAAGCGTTGGAGGCGTGCTTGATCAGTTCCGCGCTCTTGGTGCTGGTGACGATCATCGGAGGAGGAATCAGGGCGCGGTCCGGTTGCGGGATGGCATCAGTGCGCTCGTAATAACTGCCGTCGGTGAGGGGACCGTAAACCTCGCGCAAAACTTGAGCCGAGCGCTCGCTATCGCAGCCGATCACGATGCGATCGGGAAACAGGAAGTCCGTGACAGCGGTGCCTTCGCGCAGAAACTCAGGGTTGGAAGCGACGTCGAAGGACTGCGGGTCGGTGCCGCTACGCAGCATGATCTTGCGCACCCAGTCGCTGGTGTAGACGGGGACCGTACTTTTCTCGACCACGACCTTGTAGTCGTTGACGCCGCCGGAGATTTCGCGGGCCACGGACTCCACGTAGGACAAATCGGCCTCACCGCTCTCGGTAGGAGGCGTGCCCACGGCAACAAAGATTACCGAGCTGACCCGAACGGCTTCCGTCAGGTCGTCGGAAAAGGTCAGGCGTTGTCCGCGATGGCGAGTCAGGAGTTCGGGCAGAAACTTCTCATGGATCGGCACTTGGCCGTTCCGCAGCGCCTCCAGCTTAGGTTTGTCATTGTCCACCAAAACGACATCGTGTCCGAGGTCGGCAAAACAAGCCCCTGCCACTAATCCTACGTATCCCGAACCGACTACCGCGATCCGCATGCCAAAACTCCCGTGAGGAATCGTTCTGAAGCGTCCGTTGTGTGGGCGATGTTTGAGCTAAGAAGCTCGAGGGAATTAAGAAATCCGCCTGGGAAACTCCCCCCACATCGCCTCAAGAACGTGATTCTAACAGCAATAAGCCTAGCATTAATGGGGGCGAAACGGGTTTTAATAACCTGCGAGTGATGTGATTTTCTGTCGATTTGGGACTAGGGCTGGGGTTAAAGCCAGGAATGGAGCCCGTCGCAGTGCCCAGGGGCATTGCCCCATAAGCGTTAACTTAAGAATCGTAATATCCGTTCCGCAAGAATCAGAGATTTCTAGCAGATCGTATCCTCCTCACGCGGGCTACTTGGGAAGGGCTCGAGGTGGCCGTCCCTATCGACTGCATCCAAAAAAACTGCATCTTGGGTTGGCGTCCAGGGAATGTCGCGGCTACAGGAACGAGAGGCCGCACGTCGGGACGAAGGGCCTATTTCTGGGCGGTCGCAGCCTTGCGGGCGATTAGCCCGAAACCCTTGGATTGAGCTTCCTTTTCCACGGAGGCGAGTTGAGCGAAACCATGGGTAGACTGAGCGGTGCCCAGTTCGGCCTCCCCCAATGCCAGTTCGGCTTGTCTCTCTGCGGAGACCTCTTGCAGAGTTCGCTAGCTGCCCAGTCTTGCCAGGGCCTTCTCCGCCAGCAACTTTCCTTTTTCCTCGCCGTGCGCGTAGAAGCGCAGATCGATGCTGAAGAATACGTCTCCTTTGCGAACATTAAGGGTGTTGGGGATTGTGAAGTATGCGAGGTCCCCGACGCCGGCCATCCGGTGCAGAATTTCGTATTCTGTTCCAGGCGCGTTTCAAAAGATGTCGTTGCCGGTGAGCCTGTGCTTTCGTAACGGTCGCCGCCCTTGTATCAGGTGCCGTGCTTCGGACGACCGGTCGAGCGGCCGACGCTCGTCTGACACCGTTGGGACGGTCTGATCTGTGCGTCACGGAGGGAGCCGTCGAAACGCTCCACGGGCAACGCGTCTCCGTCGACGTTCCCAAGATGCGCGCGTACGTGACTCGCCGGACCGCCGAAATGATCGAGGTGCGCTTTACGTATCTGGGCGCGACTGGCAAGGAAGCGAGGTTGGGTTCAGGTGAGATGCGCCGCCAGTTCGGCCTGAAGCTGCGCGCCCAGGATGCCTGCAACCTGGTCTACGCAATGTGGCGCATCGAGCCGGAGTCGAAGCTCGTCGTCTCCGTGAAAACGAACCCCGGTCAACACACCAGTGCGCAATGTACTATTCACGGGTATCGAAACGTGAAGCCGCAGCATAGCATGCCCGTGCCTCAATTGCGTCCCGGCGATACGCACACTCTCCGAGCCGAGCTGAACCTCGATCAACTTCGCGTCTTTGTCGACAACGCTGTTGTCTGCGCGCACCACCGTCTCCTGCAACGACTAACCGCGCGCGACATGCAGTAGCAGTGTGCGCAATAATACGTCAGGCGATGGAAATCCACGCAATCGCTGGACCGCACTCGACTGCCACGCCATTTGCTGCCATCCCGCGGGAAACAACGACGCGAGCACCTTCCAGTTTTCTTCGGCGATACGCATTCACTAAGCATAGGTCCAAAAGCACTAATAACTGGTCCTTAAGTTAGATGGGATGAGAAGGTCGATCCCCGATCACGGATGGCGTTAAGCTATCAGTGATCAACGCACTCTAGCGGTGCAATCACGGTGAATAAGGAGATCGACCTTGAACAAGGATAACAATTCTGGAAAGAAGAGTGAACCGACATCGAAGCGGGCGAAGACGCGGGGCCCGATGCGGCGGGATACGAAGGAAGTGCTGGCGGAACTGGTGGGAAAACTGAAGGAAAAGCTGGATCCGAAAAAGGTGGCAGCAACGAGCGCCGGAGAAGAGCATCCGCGAGGTAAGCTTCGCCCCAATCTCGATCGTCTGACGGTGGGTGTGGATCTGGGAGACCAATGGAGCCACTACTGCATTCTGGATCTGGAGGGGGAAACGCTGGCGGAGGGACAGTTGCGTACGACGCCGGAGGACATGGCCGAATTCTTTCAGGCATTGAATGCGGCGCGAGTGGTTTTCGAGGTGGGGACACACTCTCCATGGGTGCAGGAAGTGATCGGCGGTTGCGGACACGAAGTGCTGGTGGCCAACCCGCGGTTAATGGAAGGATCGAAGCGTCGCAAGCGCAAGAATGATCGAATCGATGCCAACAAGTTGGCGCGATTGGGACGCGCAGATCCGCAATCGTTGCACCCCATGCGGCACCGGAGTAAGGAAGTGCGGCAGGACCTGGTGGTGTTACGAGCCCGCGATGCTTTGGTGGCGGCGCGGACCGAGCTGATCAACGCCACGCGAGGACTGGTAAAGAGTATGGGTGCACGGCTCCCCAAGTGTTCCAGCCCGAGCTTCGCACAAAAGGTAGAGGAGGCAGTTCCCGTCGAGATCCGCGAAGCGCTGCTGCCCTTGGTGCGTATGGCGGCGGCACTGAGTGATTGCATTCAGGGGTATGACCAGAAGATTGAAAAGTTGGGCCGCGAGAAGTACGGGCATACGGCGTTATTGCGGCAGGTGAAGGGGGTAGGACCGATCACGGCGCTGGCCTACGTATTGACCCTGGAGAATCCGGAACGATTCGTGAAGAGTCGAGATGTGGGGCCGTATCTGGGATTAGTACCGAAGCAGGAAGACTCCGGGGAGAGCCAGCCGCAATTAGGGATCAGCAAAACCGGAGACACGATGGTGCGCAAGCTGCTGGTGGGAAGCGCGCAGTATATCTTGGGGCCGTTCGGACCGGACACGGACTTACGACGATATGGGCTGCGGCTCTGCGAGCGCGGCGGGAAGAATGCGAAGAAGAGAGCGGCGGTAGCGGTGGCCCGGAAGCTGGCCGTCTTACTGCACTGCCTCTGGGTGAGTGGAGAAGTCTATGAGCCGCTGCGCCAGGGCATGTCCGCTACGATAGCGCCGGCGGTGGCTGCCTGACGGTTCGTGGCGAGCAAAACCAGGAAACATGAAATCCCAGATGAGTGATTTTTGCAGAAGGCGGTACCCAGGAGCAGACATGCATTAAGGGCGCGAAACCAAAAGAATCTGGAAGGTTTGGCAGACAACGATATCCACCGCCTTGTTCGGGTGACTGCACATAAGCGCTTGGTCCAAAAGACCGCTAGTTAGATAGCAGCACCCAACAATCCCAGGTTCGTCACGAATCGTGATGGACCTGGGATTATGATCGGACCCCAAACTTGCACCGGGCCCAGACGCGGCCCATTCAGAGTGCGGATAGAAGCACGGCAACGGTGGGAGGTCGTCGGCCAGAGTTCCTAGGAGGACTTGGTTCGAAGCGCATCCAGGATGGTCTGGGACCGAAACGAAAAGATGATGATGCAGAATGCCGGAAGCGGTGGAGGCGGAGTATGGCTGCCGACCAGAGCGCGTGAGAAAAGGCAGAACCCACTCAACTAAGGAACGAAGCTCCACTGCGTTTCGCTTCGTTCCGAGCTCGATGATGAAGTGACTTGCGGGGCTGTCAAGGGTCAAGATGAACGCCGCCCTTCGGCGGCGCCCTTGACAGCCCCGCAAGTCACCCCGGAGGTTTATGCAGCACGGAAGAAAACTAGCAAGGTTTCACGGGAACACAGAGAAAACGGGGGGTGCTGAGGGTCGACCAAGTTGCCAGTCGTCGCTCCTGAGCGATCCTAACGCAAAAATTTCTGTGGAAGTGTGGCGAAAGCCACAAAGAACAAGAATAGTAAAAAACCAAGAGATGGGAGGTACGGTGAACCCGACGTCCCCAACGCAACAAGAACGGAGATCAAACAATGGAGGGCCGCCACGTCGGCCTTGACTTTTATGACCTTCTCATAGAAGCGCTTATGCGGCATTGCCCCATAAGCGTTCCCCTTGGAAACTCTGGCCGACGCCACCCTACCGTTGCCATGCTTCTATCCGCACTCTGAATGGGCGCTTCTGGGCCCGGTGCAAGTTGGGGTTCGATCCTAAGCCCAGGTCCATCACGATCGTGACGCACCTGGGATTGTTGGGGGCTGCTATCTAACTGGCGGTCTTTTGGACTAAGAGCTTATGTGCAGTCACCCGAACAAACCGTGGATATCGTTGTCTGCCAAACCTTCCAGGTTCTCTTGGTTTTCGCGCCCTTAATGCATGTCTGCTCCTCGGTACATCAGCCGGCCAGGTCGAGCGACGGTCTTTCTTTTGGGCGCGGTCCCGGGTGAATCGTGGGAACCGGCGAAAGGGCCAACCTGCGTATTGACAACCTGCTGTTTTCAGGCGAAACTCCGCTACGGACGGTGATTTGGTCGTCCAGGGCCCTGCAGTTTATGGCGCAATCTTCGACATCGGAACCAGATCCATCGAAAACTAATCTGAGCGCCACCGAAGTGCTGCGCGCGCAGCCGGACGATAGCCACTTCGAGGCCGATTTTGCACATCTGGCGGCATGCCTTGCCGCGCAAACTGGGGGCGGTCTGTCGCGGGAACTTTCCAACGAACTAGCCTTGGAGATCGTGCTCAACGAAGTGGTGGAGCAGGCCTGTCTGACGACAGGAGCTACCGGGGCGGCGGTTGCGCTGGAGCGGGATGGAGAAATGGTCTGTCGCGGCAGCAGCGGTTCCATGTCGCTGCCGTTGGGTACGCGGCTGGAGTCTGGTTCGGGCCTTTCCGGGGAATGCATGCGAACGCGGCAGACCCAACGCTGCGATGACACGTCGGTGGACCCGCGCGTGGACCGCGAGGCCTCGCAACAGCTCGGCGTGCGCTCGGTGATGGTGATGCCGCTTCTGCGCGGGGTTGAACTGGTGGGGCTGTTCGAATTATTTTCTCCATTACTACAGGCGTTTGGGGAGCGGGATGAACGCACCTTGGAGGCCCTTGCCGGTCGTATTCTGAACAATCTGGAGCGTGCGGCCCAGCCCCCGCCTCCGTCGCCGCAAGATGAGACTTTCGCCACTACTGAAATTCAGCAAATCGTCCCGGAGAATCCGGAGAACTCGATTCCGGAGAGCTCGATTCCACAGACCCCGATCGCCCAGAACGTTGTTTCAGAGACTCCCCTTCCGGCTCCCCAAAGCGGATTCGATGCCGTCACCTGGGCTCTTAGGATTGCGGTGCTAGTTTGCGCGGTGATGCTGGGGTTGTTGCTGGGCAGATACTTGTGGAGGCCGAAGTTGATGGTGCGGTCGCATCCCGTTTCGCCTGCATCCGTAGTCCCGAGAGCTGCCGCGGTCAGTCCGCCCGCGGCCGCGAGCCCGTCGGGGAAGCGGGAAGGTGCTCCGCCGGGGCAAACATCTACTGCAGCTCCCGCCAAAAGGAACAAAAAGGCTATTGTCCCAGGCAGCCTGATGGTCTTCGAGAACGGAAAAGAAATCTATCGTGCGCCCCCTTCGGAAAACTCGACTGCGCAAGGTCAGGCCGAATCGTCATCCGCGGAGTTGGGCAGCGGGGTGCAGCGCGCTTCTTCCGAAGAGCCGGACAAGGTGGTTGACCTCCCGCCCGCGGCGGCTGCGGGCAGCCTGCTACACCGCGTCGAACCCCTGTATCCGGAAGACGCTCGGCTGCAGCGAATTCAGGGAGCGGTCGTGTTGGAGGTCCGCATTGGCGGCGATGGCGCCGTTCAGGAGGTTCAGACGATCAGTGGACCGGCAGAACTGGTGCAAGCTTCCATGGATGCGGTTAAACAATGGCGCTTCAAGCCGAATCTTGTAGACGGGCGTCCAACACCGATGCAAACAAGAATAACGCTCAACTTCCGGTTGCCGCAGTAAAGTCAAAGGCTGTCGATCTCCGCTCGACCGACAGCCGAGGGCGGACTGTCCCCACACGAAGGCTGCTCTCCCCACGTGGAGTAGCGGAATAGGATATTGCCAGGGAGTTACTCTGGTGCTTCCAGAGCCTCCAGCCTCAACCCTGCGTGCTAGACTTAGAAAATTCGCCGAGTGCAACATCGGCCTAGTTCGGACCGTCCCTCGCGGTCCTTGATTCTCAGAGGAAAATATGAAACCAGCCGTCGATGTAGCCAGTAGTGTTTCCCAGGATCCTTATCAGAAGACCGTTTGCTGCCTGCGCTGCGAGCGGAAATTGGAGCGCTACCAGCTGCTGCGTGTCAGCTTGATGCCGAGTAGCGGCGCATCCGGCTACGCGATCCTGTCGTGTCCGAAGTGCGGACACGTGGAGTTCGTTGCGGATTCGAGCCCACTGCTGCAGAGCCTGGAATTGGTGTCGGTGGACGCGGGAGACGGGGACTAGCTGGGATGCGCGCCAAATCGGATCGCGCCGAAAGCGAGGCTGGCCAATCGGCGCGATGAATCGCGAAGTCTAAGGCCCTACGTCAGAACGGAATATCGTCGTCGGTGATCGGGCCCGCCCCAGATCCCGCCGGCTCGGGTTCGGGCGTGCGCTGATCGAAGTTATTGCCGCCACTGCTTGCAGAGGAAGAGGAAGATGCCCCCCCGCGCGAACCGCCGGCGAAATCCCCACCACCGGTGCCCTCACCGCGTCCGCTGAGCATGACTAGATCGTTGACGATGATCTCCGTCATGAACTTCTTCTGGCCGGAAGTCTTATCGTCCCAGGAGTGGGTTCGCAGGCTGCCCTCGATGTAAACTTTGGCGCCCTTCTTCAGATATTCGCCCGCAATCTCCGCAGTCCGCGCCCATGCGGTAAGGTTGTGCCATTCGGTGCGGTCCTGCCAGTTACCGTCTTTGTCCTTGTAGCGATCATTCGTGGCCAGACTGAACTTGGCGACGGGGGTGCCGCTTGGAGTGTATTTCACCTCGGGATCCTTGCCCAAATTTCCGAGAAGAATGACTTTGTTGACACTTCTTCCTGCCATATGCGGTGCTCCTTTGCAGGGGTTCACTATAACAGAAGGAGCCCAGTGGAGATCGTGCGGAATATCACAAATCCTGGCAGAAGTATCGCTTTGGGCAGTCTACGGTGGGCACCCGGGAAGGTCCCACGCGAGATCCCTCGCCCCGCTGGTAAAAGCGCGGGGCTCGGGATGACGCCTTCAAAAGAACGTCGAAAATACGAATTACTCCATTAACACAAACGAAACCGAGGTTCATAACAGCGGCGGTTCAGGTTATAATTCGGGCCATGCCTCCTGCACCCGGCGCCAACAGAGCGGTTGGGATGGTTCCCGACGAGCTCAAGTTTGAACCGAAGTCGAAGGGTCTCGCTACCCCGCGCAAGAAGAAACCGAAGGAACTGGCGGTCATCACCGAGTGCTGCACGGGATGCGCCGGATCGCCCGCTTGCGTGGAATATTGTCCGGTCGAAGACTGCATGTTCTGGGTGCCCGACGAGGACAATCCGCCGTTCGGTCGCATCCAAGTTGATCCCATCCTGTGCATCGGCTGCAAGAAGTGCCTGAGCAAAGGGCCCGACGGCTGCTTCCTCGACGGCTGCCCCTGGGACGCGATCGTCATGGTGGATACCGCTGAGGTGGAAAAAGAAGTTGGGCCGATGGCGATTTAGAAAACGGCTGTCAGCTGTCAGCTTTCAGTTGCTGCACGTCCGACGCAGAGGTTGCGGAGTCAATCTGGCTTCTTCACTCTGACTCGAAGATCAGTCTGCTGCAGTTCGGCTACGGATCGCTTTTTCCGTCTCTTCCGCCTGTTGGCGCACGTGATCGGGAATGTCGGGCAGATTTCGTTCGTAGGGACGAATCGCTGCTAGATCGTCCGCTTGTCCGACCAGATAGAGCGCCCGCAGCGCCTCCCACACTTGTTCGGTGCCGGGTTCGACCACGGCGACTTCGGAGCCGGCTGCTACATTTGCGCCGGGTTGAGAAACCGATCGGATTCGCCCCGGGATCGGCGATCGGACTTCGACTATCTCTGACAAGCCTGCCCTCGCCAACTTCGCGAGCAATCCGCCTTGATGGATGGCCGTGCCGGGGCGGTCGGCATCGACGACATTCCCGCTCACGGGCGCGTTGATTGTGGCGGGCTGCAGCAATGCAACAATCTGCGCACGACCGGCTGCATCCCCGAAGCGCACCAGCGAGAGAGCGGCATTTCCGCGCACCATGGGCGAAGAGTCGGCAAGCATCTTCAATAGAGCTTCGTGAAATCCCGCGCCCGAAGTGTCTTGCCCCATGACCCAGGCGTCGGTGTTGCGCACTTCTTCTACTGGACAGGCCGCCAGGCGGAGCAGGTCCGGATACCACTGCTTCACCACGTCGTCGTGGATGGCGTTGGCATTATTCTGCGTTTTGTCCTGGGCGGCCATGCGCTCACCCATTTGCACCAGCGCGTGCTGAATGTGGCGCGGCTTCTTGTCGTCGTGCAGATACTCGGTGAGTTGCTGATCGGAAAGATGGCGGCCGAACCAGGTGTTCCACCAGAACAGGAAGGGCATGAGAACGATGAGCCAACCGGTAGCGAAAAACAGAATCTTCTGCGTGCGCGACATGCCGCGCTTGGGCTTGGGTGCACTGGCCGCCTCCTGCGGAGTTGCTGGAGTGGATGCGGTTTCTAGTTGGTCGCTCATACGTTGTGCGAACTTTGGGTCGTTCTCAGTGCAGGCAAATTGCACAGATCCTTCGCTTCGTTCAGGATGACAGGATTGATTTTATCGCCGCAACCTCAGTTTACTACTCTACATCTGCGTCGAGGACGCGTTCCTGCTCAAGGTAGTGGGACATGGCGTACTGCGCCAAAAGCGGCGTCTGGAGGCGGATTTCGGCGCCGATCCATTCGCCCTTGCCATGCGGAGCGTCGGGTGCATGGTTGCAACGTCCGCCGCTCCCGAACTGCGGACCGAAGTCCGCGCTTTGAATTTGATCGAACTGGCGAATCTCGCGCCACGCGGCGTCGCCGACGGTTCCGGAGACATCGATCTTTAGTTTTAGAACGGACATACGAAATTATTCACCACGGAGACACTGAGGCACGGAGAAAGCAAGAGGATAGAAAAATCAAACCCCGCAGCCCGCCATTTATTTTGTTTTCTGCGTGGCTCTGTGCCTCCGTGGTGAGTGCTAGCTGTGCGGGAACCATTGGTAGAGCATGAAGTAAACGATGACGCCGGTCACCGAAACATACATCCACAGCGGCCATGTCCAGCGGGCGATGGAGCGATGCTTGTCGAAGCGGGCTTTGAGCCCACGGGTTAAGGTGATGATGGCCAGAGGAACAATGACGATGGCGAGCGTGACATGCGAAATCAGAATCGTGAAATAAACTGGGCGGACCCAGCCGACGCCTAGAAATCGAATGTTCCCAACTCTGTAGTGGAAGAATAGATAGCATCCCAGAAATAACGCCGACGCAATTACGGCGGCAATCATGCAGGCGCGATGGGCGGCGATGCGGCCGCGCGCAATCAGGCCTCGTCCGGTCAGCAGAAGCACGGCGCTGGTCCCGTTCAGGGTTGCGTTCAGGGCAGGGAAGAAGGCGTATTGCTCAGCGATCACGCGGCGGGCCTCGTACTTCTGCGGTTTGCCATCAGCAACGCCACTGCGAACATGATCACAGAAAACAGCGCGAGCGTTGCCATTGCCGTGGGCAGCGGGAAGCTAGTCTCCCCCCCTGGATACAGGAGGCCGCGTAGGGCCTCCACCCCGTAGGTGAGCGGGTTGAGGCGCATGATGATCCGAATCCATCCCGAGGCTCCTGCCAGGGGGAAGAGGGCGCCAGAAAGCAGCCAGAGCGGAATCAGGAACAGGTTTACGATGCCGTGGAAAGCTTGCGAAGAATCCATGGGCCAGGCAATCGCGAAGCCAAGCGCGGTCAGGGAAAACGAAACCAAAAATACCACCACTGCGACCAGCAGTACCGGCAGCAGTTGCAGATGAACTCCGGCGAAGGGGGCGAAGATCAGAAAGATCATGCCTTGGACGGCGGAAAGCGTGGTGCCGCCCATCACCTTTCCGAGCACGATTGCGGTGCGCGGCACTGGCGCGACCAGCACGGAAAGCAGGAAGCCTTCCTTGCGATCTTCGATTACCGACATCATGGTGAAGATGGAAGTGAACAGCACGATCATGATCAGCGCGCCGGGATAAAAATAATCCAGATAGTGCTGCTGACCGGGGCCGCCGCCGGAGCGAAACGAAGTTCCGAAACCCGAGCCGATGACCAGCCAGAACACCAGCGGCGACGCCAGTACGCCCACCACACGTGTAGGTTGACGGTAGAAGCGCACAATTTCCCGCCACCAGAGAGTGAAGGCAGGCAGCATTACGCCCGCAGACGCTGATCTGCTCATCGGCCGCGTTAATGTTGTTGCCTGGGTTGCCATTATGGATTCGCCTTGGCAGCGGGAGAAGTCGCCGTGGCTGCCGGTTTCGGTGCGGCTGCGGCCTTCGCCAGCGGTGCAGCCTGCTTTTTGCCAATCCATCCGCGGTCGTGCATTTCCCAATACGCATTCAACAGGAAGCACGCCGACAGCGTCAGCAGAATGAGCGTCATGAAAAGGCCGTCGACGGTCGCCGAAAACGGCCAGAGCACGATCATGCCACTCACGAAAATCCACACCACGCCCACCAGCGGCAGCAGACCGAGCACCAGAGAAAGCACCAGAATCATGGGACGCAAGCTACCTCCTCCTCTTCTTCTTCTTTTCGTTCTGAACTTGGTTCGCGCTCTTCACTCCAGAACTTGTGGCCGGTGCGGTGGATGAATACATCCTCCAGCGCGGGTTTGCTGACTGAGATTGCCTGAATCTCGCCGGGGAACGCCTCGACCAGGTCGGGAACGAAGCGATGGCCGCCCTCGCGCTCGATCCGAACCTGGTTACCCATGACGTTGGTCTCGACGTGGAAACGCGAGCGGATGTGCTCGGCCAGCACGGCCGCGTCGTGTGCCGCGTCCAGCAGGATCACGTCGCCGCCAATTTCGCTCTTTAATTCCGTGGGCGTGCCCAATGCGACCAGATTTCCTTCATTCAGGATAGCCAGCCGATCGCATCGTTCGGCTTCTTCCATCAGGTGCGTTGTGACCAGCACGGAGACGTGCTCTTCATCGCGCAGCATCTGAAGATACTGCCATAAATCGCGGCGCGCGCCGGGATCGAGGCCGGTAGTGGGCTCATCGAGCAGAAGGACTCCGGGGTGATGCAGCAGGCCCTTGGCGAGTTCGATGCGACGTTGCATGCCGCCGGAAAATGTTTCTACGCGCTCTGTGGCGCGGTCAGCCAGCCCTACGCGAGTCAGGATCTCTGCTACGCGTTTTTTAAGCGTTGCTCCACGCAGGCCGTAGAGATGGCCCTGATGCCAGAGGTTCTCGTACGCAGTCAGCTTTGCATCGACGCTCGGCGCTTGAAATACTACGCCAATCTGGCGGCGGACACTCGCAGGATCCTGTGCCGCATCCCATCCCATGACCACGGCTCGGCCGGCAGTCGGAATCATGAGCGTGGAGAGAATTCGGAAGAGCGTAGTCTTGCCGCTACCATTCGGGCCGAGCAGACCAAACAACTCTGCGGGGCGAACGTCGAAGGAAACGCTGTTCAGAGCCGTGCGGTTCTCATAGCGATGAACCAGATTTTGCACGGAAATTACGGACGTGGGGGTGTGCTCGGGTTCGGGACCGGCATCGGCGAGTGCAGAGACTTTTGAGACCAAATCAAATCCCCAGGGACTAAGAACAGTTTACGACATCTCGTCGAAAGTTAGGACCGGCGGCAATCTAGTACCTTGACACCTTCTGACCGAAAAGGCTGTCGAGCTTCGCTCGCCGGACAGCCCAGGGCGGCTGTCCCCACATGGGTGGGGAAAAAGAGCATCGCGTCATTCATGCGGCTGAGGGATCCTGTTCGGCTTGCGGCAATCGTTCTTCGAAGGCGACCGGAACGTGCCTCCACACCTGAATGGCAAGGACTACTGTGGTGGCGAGGAGAAGTGCTCCCACGGCGACGTGAGCCACTGTAGACACCACCATCGGCAGCTCAGGCTGCACCGCGTCCCGGCCCCACGCCACGCGCGTGAGAAACGCTGTGAAGCCGAGGCATAGCTGAGCGATTACCAGCGATAGCATAAGAATCGCCGGACGACGAACCGCTTCGATCTGCGAATAGACCGTCAGCGCCCGAATCGCCGTCCACGCCAGCACGAACGAGACTACGACGGCGTGCACCACGTGGGGCCACCAGCTCAAGCCGTGATGACGGAACATCGCCCCGAGGATCAACTGGACGTACAGCACGAAAATGGAGAGAAGCGTTAAAGTGAACAGGCTGGGGCGCCGCTGGTCGAACTCGACTCGAGGTTGCTCTTCGATCCAATTCCTGCCGGTAAATAATGCCATCGCGACAGCGATGCAGAAAAATGTCTGCGCTAGGGCGGCATGCGCCGAGGACACCGCCGGTGGCAGGTAGAAGAGAACGGTGATGCCGCCTAAAATCCCCTGGGCAATGACGGTTCCGAGAGCGGCAAGGGCCAAGAACCGCAGCCAGCGCCGTTTTTCCACGCGCCAAGTCCAAACAACCAGGATGATCGTCAGCAGTCCTGCGACCTGCGCGATCATGCGGTGGGTATGCTCGAACTTTACGCCACCCACGAGCTTGGGAATTTTGTACCAGGAACCGAATGAGGTCGGCCAGTCCGGAACGGAGAGTCCCGCCTCGTTACTGGTGACCAGAGCGCCGGCAATGATGAGGAGGAAAGTCCAGCAGGCAAGCACGACAGCGAGCCGATGATGCCCGCGATTGTAGGTTGTCGTGATGGCTTTCAGAGTAATTCCCCTTGGGTCAGTGGGTTCAAGAGAGAGCGGCGTAGCGCCGGCATCTTGCCGGCCGTCCTGTGTGCGTGTTGCCGCGGGACCGTGGGCGAGACACCCACGGGACAGCCGTCGAGACGGCGGCGCTACTCAAGATCTCTGCTCTGTCTAACCCTGCATTTTACCACCCCTACTCGCCGCCTGCTTTGAAGCTCTGATCCACGGTCTTCGTATCTTTCGCCGCGACCGTTACTTTCTGATCTTGCTCTCCGAGTTTCTCGTGGACGAAGGCTATGGTGTAATCGCCCGGCGGAAGGCCCTTGATCTCATACGTTCCATCTTTGGCGGTGACGGCGAAGAACGGGCTCTTCACCACGTTGATATACATCTTCATCCACGGGTGCTGGTTGCACTTGACCGGCAGCATGATTTCTTCGCGGGCGAAATTCTTTTGGATGTCGGCGGAAGAAGGCGGCTGCGATTCATTCCACTCCCGGTTGTCCTTGGGCGTGGGATGGATGTTGTGAGTCGTGGGATCATCATTCTTGATGTCCACAGTCTGGCCTGCCATCACACCAAGAACGTGCGGGTGATATTGGCAACCTTTCTGATCGAGCATAGCGGCATCTTTGGGAACATCGAAGGTGCGATTGCCGAGGCCGTCTTTCACGTAGACGAAGACGTTGGCGAGATCGCCGCCACTGACGACAATGTTCTCGGCTTCGTTCGCGCCCTTACAGCCGGGATCCTGGCTCATGTCGATCTTGGAGGCTTTGGGAGCCGTTCCATCAAACTTCACGGTGCCCTTAACCGTCGCCACGGTCGCGGGATCGATAGGAGTTGCGGCCGGAGCGGCGGACTCCGTCGGAGTATTGTTGGACTGCTCCGTGTTTTCTTTTTTGTTGCATGCCGCGAGTGTCAGCAGAGCGCAGATTACGAGGATGTTGACCGCCGTGGTTGTCCATCGTGTCTTCTTATTCATGATGTCGCCCTTTCATTTGGGAATGTGGCGCCGGCGTCTCGCCGGCTGTCGCGCGGGCGTCCTCGCCCGCGCCGTAGAAAGCTAACAAATGTAAGACCAGTAGCCGAACCGCACATTCTACCGCGAACCACCACCTGCCATTCGATGCGATTCGACCTCTGCATGTTTACGATTACTAGAGGGCTGCAGTGCAGCCGCGGCCCGCGGCATGGAAGATGCAACCCGCTTCTGTTCTTCCGGAGTTAGCTGAAAGATGTAATCGGTTAGCAGTTTGCGGTGATCTCCTTCGAACCCGTTAAACGTTGGAGGTGTCGGTCCGGCGAAGACCCACTGGTTCTTTTCCTGCTTGAACAAGCCAGACGGCATCGACGTGCCCGGGCTGATGGCTTGCGGATCGGTAATCCATCGCTCCACCCAGTCCGGCTTCAAGCGCTCTTTTGCCAGCAGGAAGTTGGGTGCAGTGGCTATTTTGTCGTGTGCGGGATCACCGGTGGCATGGCACTTCAAGCACGGCGCCGCCGTGCTCGAGAACAGGCTGCGAGCCATGTCCGATTCTTTTGCCGTGAGCGTCGGCACCTGCTCCGGAATGTAGGGCAACGGCTGCTGCGACAAGGCTTCGAAGAATCGCACCAGTTTCCTCAGTTCGTTGTCGGAAAAGGAAAATGTGGGCATGCGAACTTTCAGATACGGGCGCACGCCGTTGCGGTTCGTGTCGGTGGTGCTGAGCGCCGGATTCGAGAGGAACTTCCGCAGCCATTCGGGATCGACGCGCGCGCCTTCGGTGAGAAGCTTGGGAGGCAACTGCTCTTGCGCGTCCTGATATTGCGGCAGGCGCATCAGAACCGTGCGCTGGCCGGGAATAATCTGATGGCACGCCGTGCAGTTATATTTGGTAATCACCCACCAGCCTTCTTGGATATCGTGGCGCGCATCGCCCGGCTTGTACTGGTAACTGGCGGGCAGGGAAGTCTCCTGACTGCCGAGGAGGAAGGTGGTAAGGTCGAGCACCTCTTCCTTCGTAAGGTGCACGTTGGGCATCCGCAGTGCTTCCGTCTCGCTTTTTACTTTGCCTTGATCGTAGACGTTCGGTTCGGCGAGCTTATGCTCAAAGAATCCCTTGTGGTCGTACCAGGGTTCTTTCGCCGGACCGTCGGGCAAGCGGGTCAAATCTTCTTTGTCTTTGATGGGCTCCGCGTCTTTGCCTCCGCGTTGCGAGGCTTCCGTGAAGAGTGCGAAATCCAGGCGCTCAATGGGCTTGCTGCCTTCGAAGGTTAGCTCGGTGCCGATCCGGCCTTCCTCTTCCATGCCGGAAATTTCGTGGCAGCCGCCGCAACCATAGAACCGCACCCACTTCTTGCCTTCTTCTTTTAGGTTCGGATCGTCCATGAACGCGGCGTCCGGATACGACGATGGTTCCTGTTTTTTCTGCGTTATCAGGTAGCTGGCAATGTCTTCCGCGTCTTCGGGACTAAGACGCAGGCTGGGCATCACGGTCATGTTCTGCACTTGCAGTTCGTGTCCGTCATTGGGGCACTTGCTGTGCGCGAGATCGAACTGGTAGGGAAGACCTTTTTTCGCGTAATCCTCGGGGCCGATGTCTTTCTTCTCGTAGGGGCAATAGGGACGTGTACGTTCGCGGGCATTGTGAATCCAGCGCACGAGATAGTCGTAATTCGCTTTCTCGCCGACGCGCGTCAGGTTCGCAGCGAACGTTCCGCCTTGCATCTGGTCGCCTTCGCCAATCGAGTGGCAGGCCAGACATCCTCGCTCCTCAAACAATTCTTTGCCGTGCGCGGCGTTGCCGGGTTTGTGCTTGGGAAGGTCATCGCTGAAGCCCGACTGCCAGATGTAGGCGGAGATTGCCTGAATCTGATGATCGGTCAGGCGGAAGTTCGGCATCTTGGTTGTGGGGCGGAAATCGGTTGGCTTCTTAAGCCATACTGGAATCCAATTCTTATTCAGCTTGAGCCGGACATCTTTGAGATTGGGGCCAATCTTCTTCATGTCCTGCATCAGGCTGTGGGACTGGAAGTCGAGTTGTTGCAGGCGACCGTCGAGCTTGCTGTTGGCGACCCGGAGATCGATGGCCTGCCCGTTCAATCGGTTGGCCTCGTCGTTGGACTCGGCCGCGTCCGCCTGCTTCATCATGTAGGCGGTTTGCTTGATATTGTCTTTCTTCTGAGTTTCGATCTGCTTGATCTGCTGGCCGATGGAGTTCAGGTCCTCGGGCTCTTTGTCGTAGCCCTCATAGCGATGGCAGCCATTGCAGCCCCGCCGCCGGAAGAGTTCCTTGCCGCTGTTGATGGTCTGAAATTGCACGTCCCCGCTGACCAGCACCATGTCGGCGGAGTGGCAGGTCTGGCATCCAGCCTGGGCGTTTTCTTTCGGGAAGAGCGGCCAGAGCCAATGTTCATAATTTCCGTGTGCCTTTTCCACGCTGGTGGTGGCGCGGCCATTGCCCTGGTGACAGGGAGAGCAACCAAACTTCTCGGGATCGTGAATCTGCAGCAACTCGGGCTCGGCGTGGCTGGCAAAGGCTTTGGCGTACTCGTCGGGCTGCTTCTCACCCTTTGTCATCATCGCCGCGGCAGTGATTTTCAAGGGCTCGCGCGTGTTCATGTGGCAGGACTCGCAACGGTCCACGATGTTCGCGTCGGCCACGTTGATCTGTACGATGGCGGGGTCCCAGTCGGTGGCCCGCTTTTTCAGCCCCTGAATTTGCTGCGGAGTCAGGTCGACCATGTGGTCCGAGACGTACTCGTCCATCTTGGCCTTGGCTGCGGTCACGGGCTTCAGCACGTCGCCCAGTTCAAGGCTCAGTTTCGTCCGCTCGTCGCGGATTTCGTTGTAGGTCTCTTCCAGTTGCGGGAAGGTAAACTTCTTCCTGCTGCCGTCGGGAAACTCGACCGTGGCCTGCTCGGCTTTGTAGGAGTCGATGTCTTTCTGCTTGCTGACTTTTGCCGAAGCGCTCGTGCTGGTTTCGAACTCATAGGTCAGCGCATTTACGTAGGCGCGACGGTCGGTGAATACGCTCTGGACCGCGAGCAAACGCGCGCTGGCGTCGTCGAGTTTCTTGCGAGCTTCTTCCGCTTGCGCTTTGGAGTTCTGATAGGCTTTTTCGTAATCCTGTTTCAGAGCGACGTATTGCGGATCTTGCTCGACCGACTGCTCCGACTTCGCCGACGTCGACTTCGCCGCGTTCAGGAAGGCGCTGTAACGCTCCTTCCATTGATCCTGAAAGGCCTTCCAGGGACGCTGTCCCCACGCCTCGTCGTACAAAGCCCAGAAGAGCGTGCCGATCAGAATCACCGTCGCAATCAAATAATGGATGGCATACGATTTTCCGGTGATCGGGTCGTGCTCGGGAATTGGTTTTTCAGGCACCGCTTCCTCCGAAATCGGTCGTTGGTCGATCGTCGCTGGTCGTTCGCCGCACTTGGCGAAATCGTGGTCGAAGCCCAACGACTGACGACCAACGACTACCGGCAGTTCTCACACGTTGAACCAGGGCGTAATCCACACGTACTTGATGTGCCACAAAAGCCGGAGAGCCATCTTCAGGGGCAACGCCACCATGGTCAGCAGCAAAAACTGCATCATGGAAAATTGCAGCAAGCTCATGCGCTGAAAATCTTTTCCCATGCGCCGCCGGAACAGCGAATACACCAACGCGCCTCCCAGCAGGTAATAGCCGCCTACTACGATGGCTCCAAAGATTGCCTTCGCCATGTTGGAGGTGAGACCGAACAGATCCGGCAGATCGCGGTTCACCTCGTAGATCAGCCGGTTGTGGTCCCACGTTTGCCCTGGCCAGAACCATTGCCAGCCGGGCCCGCGAATGAACGTTCCAATAATGATCATCGCGACCCACAGAATGATGAAGCCGAAAAGAAACGTCGAGATGGAAAACTTGCGCTGCCTCCAGGTGTAATAGCCGCTGCCCAGCGGATTGGTATCGATGTAGGGAATGACCATCAACCCGATGATGATCATCGTCGGCATGACCACACCCGCAATCCAGGGATCGAAGTAGACGAGCATCTCCTGCAGTCCGAGGAAGTACCACGGAGCCTTGGCAGGGTTCATGGTCAGGTTTGGATTGGCTGGTTCCTCGAGAGGCGCATTCAGGGTAATCGACCAGATCATCAGAATAATGGTGATGATGATGGCGGCGAGGAATTCAATACGCAGCAAGAAAGGCCAGACGTGTACTTCCTTCGCCCAGCCCGGTTTGAAGGGCCAGGTTTTGCGATGGTGGGTTTTGGCCATCGCGGGATCGGCCTCGAGTTGCTCGATTAATAGATCGTTGGCCCGCGCCTGTTTCACGGCGAGATAAATGTAGAAAGCCAGCAGCGGGATCAGGCCTACGATCGGCACGTTGTCGGGCGCCGAGCAAATCTCCCAGAGTTGTCGCCAGTCCATATTTTCTCCACGACCCGTGTGGCGACAGCCGCCCTCGGCTGTCGGGCCGGGCGAGGCCCGGCGATTTTGGTTCGACCTGTGGAAACCCGTCGAGCTTCGCTCGACTAGACAGCCGAGGGCGGCTGTCCCCACATAGACTTTTTTACTCTCCGGCTGCTTTCGGGCCGCGGCGGGGCTTGTCCGCTTCCGCTTCCAGCATCACCGGGGCTGGACCTGAAATTCCGCCATCTTTTCGCACGCGCCAGAAATGCACGATCATCAGCACCGAGGCCACGATTGGAATCCCAATGCAATGCCAGATGTAGGAGCGCAATAGAGCGTTGGCGTCCACGATCGATCCGCCGAGCAACCCAAAGCGCACGTCATTGTAGGGCGTCATGCCGAGCATCGAGCCGAATGGACCCTCGTGCCCAAGCAGCGGCGTCGCGCGCGCCATGTTCGTGCCTACCGTGACGGCCCAGAATCCCAGTTGATCGTCAGGCAACAAATATCCCGTAAACGACAGGAGCAAGGTAAACACCAGAAGCAATACGCCGATGTTCCAGTTGAATTCGCGAGGCTTCTTATAGGAACCGGTCAGAAAGACGCGGAACATGTGGAGCCACACGGCAATCACCATCAGGTGAGCGGCCCAGCGGTGCATGTTGCGCAAGATTTTTCCGAAGGGCACATCGTGTTCCAGATAGAGCACATCGCGAAATGCCTGCACTTTGCTGGGATGGTAATAAAACATTAACAACACGCCGGTGTAGGTCAGGATGACGAAGAGGTAGAACGTGATCCCGCCCATGCCCCATGTGTAGCTGTAGCGAACGGCGTCGCGATTTATCTTTGCCGGATGCAAATGCAAAAAGACGTTGGAGAGCACGCCCAGCGCGCGATTGCGGGGCGTGTCGTCGTGCTTGTGGCGGAAGATCGAAGTGTAGACCTGGGTCTTGGTGGGATCTTTCAGGCCCTCGATCTGTTCCTTGGCTTTAGTGGGGATGTCGGTCTTAAGGGCCTGAAGGTCTTCCTTCACGCCCGCCGTGACTTTTTCCAGTGCGCCGACCTTATTGCCGTTTTTTCCGTTCGTGCGGTTGGTGCCGCCGCCGTTGGTGCGGTTCGGATTTTTTTCGTCAGCCATATGATTTTTGAACTTCCCGTAGCGCCGGCGTCCCGCCGGCTGTCGCGAGGGCGTCTCGCCCTCGCCGCGGGCAAGAGTGCCCGCGCCACACTTACACTCCCGTCAAAAATGCTCCCGGATCATTGAACTTACTCGGCTGACCTTTGGGCCATGAGTACAATTTCGACGTGTCCACGATAATCTGGCCGTCGGGCGCGAGTTCGATCTTCGCGCGGTCCATGGGCCGCGGCGCGGGGCCTTCGAAGTTGATTCCCTCGCTGTCGTATCCACTGCCGTGGCATGGACACTTGAACTTGTTCTCGCTGGGTTTCCAATCGGGCGTGCATCCCAGGTGCGTGCAGCGCGCGTAGATCACGAACAGGCGATCAGGCGTGCGATCGACCCAAATGCGATATTTCTGCTGGAACTTGGTGTCGACGCCTAAGGCAAATTCTGAAGGATAGCCGATTTTGAAAACGGAATTGGGTTCGAAGAGAGTGCGCGGCAGGAAGAAGCGGAAGAAGGCCAGGAACCACGCCATCAGGAAGCCGGTCACCATCGTCCACACGAAGCGACGACGATGGCGGTCAATCTCGGTCGAAGGAGCGGTCCCGGCGACGCCAGCGGCAGCTGCCGCTTTCGAGGTTCCCACCGCGGGCGTGCCCACATATTTCGTGGCATCCTGCGTCTCCGTCGCTGCGGGTTTCGCCGCCGCGGGATTCGGATTGACCTTCGGGGTCTCCGGCTCCGCCATGAACTCCCTCCTATTTAAGACGACTCGGGCCCTAATCCAAACCGGCGGCCGTCGCATACGGCGGCGCCGCCAACGTCCTCCCTGTACCGGCCATCGGAATCAAAGTACGAACTGCCTGGCCGAGCGCCTGATGCACGATCTCAGCGAGCGCTTGTATGAATCTTGGAGAATCATTCAATCCTGCACTCATTTCAAAGTGCGTAATGCCCAGCCGGCGCGCCTCTTCGCGCGCTGCGTGATCAATTTCTCCGAGCGTTTCCACGTGATCGGAAACGAATGCCACAGGCACGACACACATTTCGCGCACGCGTTCGGCCGACAACTGGCGCAAAGTTTGGTGCAGAGAAGGCTGAAGCCAGCGACTGGCGCCAACTTTGCTCTGATAGCAGAGGCGATGCGGATTGCGCCATTGGCCGCGCTCGGCGAGCAGGCGAACCGTTTCTTCAATCTGATGCTGGTAGGGATCGCCTTTCTCAATGACCGACATGGGAATGCTATGCGCGCTGAAAACAATCTCCGGGCGGCCGTGTTCGGGGAAGCGCGCTAGCGCCGCGTTCACCTTTTCTATGACCGCATCCAAATACATCTCATTACGATAGAAAGTCTCAACGCAATGGACCGGCACGTCACTCGAAAACCGACGTTGCCATTCGTTCAGACTCGAGCCCGTGGTCGTGCACGAATACTGCGGATACAAAGGTAAGAGCACAACTTCCTCGCAGCGGGATGCCTGAAGTTGCTCGATTGCCTCGCGGGTAAACGGGTGCCAGTAGCGCATGGCTACAAAGCAGTGCGCGTCCACGCCTCGATTCCGCAGTTCGCTCTCCAGCGCGCGCGCCTGCCCTTCCGTGAGCCGGCGGATGGGCGAGCCTCCGCCGATGGTGGCGTAGTGATGCTGCACCTTGCGTGCGCGGGTGGTTGAGATGAGTTTGGCCAGGGGTCTACGGCCGATGCGGGCAAATGGGAAGTCAATAATATCGGGATCGCAGAAGAGGTTATAAAGAAACGGTTCGATCGCTTCCAGCGTGTCGGGTCCACCGAGCTGAAAGAGAACTATCCCCACACGCCGTGATGTGCGCGTCATTCCCCAGAATCCCCAGAACGTGGCAATGTACTCCGAACCGAGCGCGCGAGTCAATGGCGGAGTTGTAAAAGCTTTTGGATGGAAAGAGATTTTCTGCAGATTGAGTAGGAATGCCCGACAAGAACAAAAGCGTGAGCCTAAACGGTGCGGCACAGCGCACGCGCAGACTCACGCTTCAAACCTACGACCGCACCGAACGCTACTGTGGCAGCCGCAATTCTGTCTTCTCGTCCACCTCCGTATGCCTGCGGTCACCATCCTGGACGTAGGAGACACGCAGGTGCTTGTGGACTCCGGGCGCTGGATCGACTCCCATGCTGTAGTTGTCCACAAAAAGGATAAGTCGGCCATCATCAATCCGGCTGCGTAGGGCGTCGGTTACGTTTGCGAACTGCCCTTCGGCTCCGTATTCCGCACGCAAGATTTGGAGCCCTCGTTCGTGCCGCTCGTAGTATTCGCGACGCTCGGCGTCCTCATGCCGGTCACGATCATCGTCGCGACGCTCGGCGTCGTCATGCCGTTCCTGCTGCTCGCGGCGTTCTTGCCACTCAGGATGCAGTTCCAGACGCGCCACGGTGCGCTCCGGATAGCTGTAGCTCTTGACATCTCCATCGCGTCCACGCAGGCGGATGATCAGCACTTTATTCTCGTGCGGTGCCGGGTCGATACCCAGGTTGAAGCGATTGACCTCAAGCTGCAACACACCGTCGTGGATGAAAGTGCGGACTCGAGAGGTCACGTCTACCTTGTGTGCCGGAGTTCCCCACTCCGCTCCCACGAACTCACCACCTTGCGCCATAGCCGAACCCGCCAGCAGTAGCAGGCCTACCAGGCTCATAATCATTGCAATTACTCTTACTTTCATAGTTGTGCCCCTGAAAATGATAGGTTCGAAGCCGCCAGGGAAGCACTTTACGAAAGGTCACCGACTAGTGGGTGGTGTGGCGCACTCGTATCGCCAGGTGAGCTAGGTCTTAGGTGCCAGAGTGCATCTCGGCGATTACCGCGTCGGCAAATTCCGACGTCCCGGCCTTGCCGCCGATGTCGCGCGTCAATTTTTCCGGGTGGCGATACACTCGCTCCAGCGCGTTGCGAATCTGGGTCGAGGCTTCGTGCTCCCCGAGGTGCCGCACCATGAGGAGGGCAGAGCGCAGCAGGGCCGTGGGGTTGGCGAGATTCTTTCCTGCGATATCGGGCGCCGATCCGTGGACAGCCTCAAAAATCGCGCATTCGTCGCCCAGGTTCGCGCTGGGCACAAATCCCAGCCCACCGACAAAGGCGGCGCACAAATCCGAGAGAATGTCTCCGTAGAGATTTTCCATCACCAGCATGTCGTACTGGTAGGGATTCATGACCAGTTGCATGCAAGTATTGTCGACGATGTGTTCGCCGTAGGTTATCTCGGGATATTCTTTTGCTACGGCACGGCAGCAGCGCAAAAACAGGCCATCGGACAACTTCATGATGTTCGCTTTGTGAATGGCGTGGATCTTCTTGCGTTGATTTTTGCGGGCGTAGGAGAACGCGAACTTGGCAATCCGGGTGGAAGCCTTCTCAGTAATGATCTTCAGGCTTTCGACCACCCCGGGTACCACCTCATGCTCCAGGCCAGAGTAAAGGCTTTCGGTATTCTCGCGGACGATGATGAGGTCAACATCGGGATAGCGGGTGGGAATATGAGGCAGATTCCGGATCGGCCGGAAATTGGCGTATAAATCAAATTTCTTGCGGAGGGCTACATTGATGCTCGCAAAGCCGCCACCTACTGGAGTGGTCACCGGGCCTTTGAGAGCGACGCGCGTTCGTTCAATCGACTCCGTTAATTCTTTCGGGATGTACTCGCCCAACTTTTCGTAGGCTTCCGCACCGACTGCGAAGGTCTCCCATTCAAACTTCACTCCAGTCGCTTCCAGAATGCGTACGGTCGCCTTCGTTACTTCGGGCCCGATCCCGTCTCCAGGGATCAAAGTTACTTTATGAGTCATGAATGCCTTGCCCTCAGATCCAGACAGATTATTTATTGTGACCGCGGAGCTAAGTCTTATGGCGTCTTGGTTTTCACCAGATCCTTCAATTCATTCATGAACTCTTTGATGTCCTTGAAATCGAGATACACAGAAGCGAACCGGACATAGGCCACCTTGTCGTAGCGGCGCAGGCGATTCATAATCAGTTCGCCCAACTCGCTGGTCTTGCGTTCGCGCTCGGGCGACTCCATCACGAAGGACTCGGATTCGTTCACAATCTGTTCCAGTTTGCTGATGGGCACGGGACGCTTTTCACACGCCCGCAGCAAGCCGTTGAGAACTTTCTGGCGGTCGAATTTTTCCCGCCGGCCGTCTTTTTTCACGACCATGTAGGGGATTTCGTCGATGCGCTCGTAGGTGGTGAAGCGCTTGCTGCATTTCAAGCACTCGCGCCGGCGGCGGATCGACTCCGCCTCCTTGCTCTCGCGCGAGTCGACTACCTTGTCATTGGCAAATCCGCAAAAAGGACATTTCATGGCGCTTGATAAGTCCGATGAGAAACGTTCCGCCATCCGCGTACTGCCTCACTTGCAAGCGGCGCGAAGCAATGAGGCAGGAATTTGTTGGCTTGGCCGATCCACAAAATTGTAACAGTTGCCGTGAATCCCGAAGGCCAGGGCGGCGAGAGTCCCCGTGTCAAGGCGAGCACCCGCAGATTGGGTGGGGTGGTCCAAACGCAAAACGGCGCCCGCACCCCCTGCGATGCGAGCGCCAGTTTTTCCCCATGCCCGCCCGGTGACGGAGGGCTTGAAGGCTGCGATCCGAAGGATCTGAATAGAAAGTGCCTTACCTGCACTTCTGATATGTCATGAAAAGGTCAGGAATTTGTAAAAAGTGAGAAAAGAGGACGCCGAAGGCGCCCTCTCATTGCGGAAGAACAAATTCGGGTCGATCGACGCTAAACGACGAAGTACTTCGCACCGGGATGATGAACGACGATCGCCGAGGTACTCTGTTCCGGCTCGAGCAAAAATCCGGAGGTCAGGCGGACGCCCACGTTCTCTTCGGGTTTGAGCAGGGCAAAGAGCTTGGTCTGATCTTCCAGGTTCGGGCAGGCCGGATAGCCAAAGGAGTACCGCGAGCCGCGATACTTCTGGTGGAACAGGTCTCGAATCTCGGCGGCGTCCGCGCCAGCGATTCCCAATTCCTCGCGCATTTTTTTGTGATGCAATTCCGCCAGTGCTTCGGCCGTTTCCACGCTGAGGCCGTGCAGGTAGAGATACTTGGTGTACTCTCCACCTTCAAAAAGGCGCTGCGTTTCCACACTGGCCTTCGATCCAATCGTAACCAGAGAGAGGCCGATCACATCCATCTTTCCCGCAGCTTTGGGCGCGAAGAAGTCAGAGACGGCCAACCGCCGGCCCTCGCGTTGGCGCGGGAATGTGAAGCGCAGCAGTTCGCGCGTGGGTACGGCCGCCTCCGGCTGTCCCGCCGATCTTACGCTCGGTTCGCGGGCAGGAGTGCCCGCGCCACACGATTCATACACAACCACGTCATTCCCGTCGGCTTGAGCGGGGAAGTATCCATACACAACCCTGGGTTCAAACAATCCTGAAGCCGCGACTTCCTCTTCCAGTTTCCGCAAGATCGGGCGGAACTTTTCGTCGACCAGGCGCACATAGTCGGACTGCGAGGCCGTTTTGAGTTGCCACTGATTTTTAAAGAGCGCGGTCTCGTTGATGTACCGAAACACTTCACCCAAATCGTAGTCCTTACGCACGCGCACCCCCCAGAATGGGGGAGTGGGAATGTTCGGAGCATCTACTACCACCGGACTCCGTTCCGCAAATACCGGGCCCGTCTCTTCATCGACCGCCGCAGCTTTCGCGTATTCCTTGACCGTCCGTCCCTCGGTCAGGCGCGTCTGTTTTGCTCCGTTCTCGGCCGCTAGGTCTTCCATTATATGCAGGCCGGCGAAGGCATCGTCGGCGTAGAAGACGGCATTCGCGTACTCGCGGCGCAAGTCGTCCTCCACATATTTGCGGGTGAGAGCGGCGCCGCCGCAGATGACGGGGAAGGCAAGCTTCTGGCGTTCGAGATCCTGGATGACGTATTTCATCTCGAGCGTTGACTTCACGAGCAGTCCGCTCAGGCCGATGGCGTCGGCTTGATATTCCTGCGCCGCGCGGATGATCGTATCGCCCGGCTGCTTGATGCCGAGATTGACGACCTTGAATCCGTTGTTCGACAGAATGATGTCGACGAGATTTTTGCCGATGTCGTGAACGTCGCCCTTCACCGTTGCCAGAACGATTGTGCCCTTCTGCGACCCGGCCCTCTTCTCCATCTTGGGTTCGAGATGAGCCACGGCCGCTTTCATCACTCCGGCTGAATCGAGGACCGAAGGCAATTGCATCTTGCGGGCGCCAAACAGGTCGCCGACCGTCTTCATGCCGTCGAGCAGGACCGTGTTGATTAGTTCCAGTGGTGAGTAATTCGCAAGGGCCTCTTCCAGCAGGGCGTCGAGCGATTTCTTGTTCGCGCCGTCGCCGACCGATTTCTCGCCGTTGATGATCGCGAATTTAAGTTTGTCCTCCACCGACAGCGTTTCGACATGCGCGGTGGTCGACGCGGCCGGCTTGCCCTTCATCCCGGCGAAGTGCGCCATGTACTTTTGCAGGGGATCACCGTCGGAATTGGCATCGCGGTGGATGAGCTTGCGCGCCAGTTCCACCTCTTCCTGCGGAATCTTGTACAGCGGATAAATCTTGGTGTAGTTGACGATGGCCAGGTCGAGCCCGTGATCCACGGCCTCGTGCATGAAGACGGAGTTGAGCACCCGGCGCGGGTAGGCGTCCAGGCCAAAGGAAATATTGCTCACGCCCAGGATCGTCTTCACGGAAGGCAGTTCCTTCTTGATGCGCTCCACGGCCTTCAGGGTTTCCATGCCTGCGGTGCGGTACTCTTCCTGGCCGGTCGAAATGGGCAGGGTCAACGCGTCGAAAATCAGATCGGTGCCATCCAGGCCATATTTCTTGGTGGCGAGATCATAGATGCGATGCGCGATGGCAACTTTCTTGTCGGCGCTCAGCGCCATGCCGTCCTCGTCGATGGTCAACGCAATTACGGCCGCACCGTAGCGCTTCGCCATCGGCAGAACTCTTGAGGTGCGCTTCTCGCCGTCCTCCAGGTTGATCGAATTGATGATGGTTCGTCCTGGAATGCGCTTGAGGGCCTCCTCCACCACGTCAGCCTCGGTCGAATCCACCAGGATTGGCGCGGGAACGCGAGTGGCAATTTTTTCGAGAATGGAAGTGATGTATCCCTTCTCATCTTCGCCGACGATGGCGCAGCACAGATCCAGCATGTGCGAACCTTCGTTTACCAGTTTTTTGGCCAGCGCCAGAATGTCATCGTACTTTTTGCCCTGAACCAGCTTGCGGAAATGCTCGACGCGGGTGGTCGTGTTCATTTCTTCCGCGACGACTAGCGGCTTGGGCTCGAGGTCGAGAGGAACGGTGGTATAGGCGCTGGATGCGGCGCCCGCGCGTTTGACATCGCGCTTAGCGGGTTCCACGCCGGAGACCGCGTCCACCACGGCTTTCAGGTGCTCGGGAGTTGTGCCGCAGCAACCGCCCACAATGCGGACACCGTAATCCTGGACGAAATGCTTGTGGTATTCCGCCAGATCTTCCGGCGACAGTCTGTACACCGCATGTCCGCCAACGTTTTGCGGCAGGCCAGCATTCGGCAGCACCGAGACTTCCTTGGTGGAATTCAGCGCCAGATAGCGGACCGCGTCGTTCATCTCCTTCGGGCCGGTTGCACAATTGAGCCCAATCGCGTCCACGTCGAAGGGTTCGAGCGCGGTCAGGGCCGCACCGATCTCCGTGCCCAGCAGCATCGTGCCGGATTCCTGCAGGGTGACTTGCACCGTCACGGGCAATCGCTCGCCGGCTTTCCGCATGGCTTCCAGCACGCCGATGGTGGCGATTTTGGCTTGCAGCAGATCCTGCGCCGTCTCGATGAGGAGAACGTCGACGCCGCCTTCGATCAGCGCGCCGGCCTGCTCCTCGTAAGATGCCACCATCGCATCGAACCCGATATGCCCCAGCGACGGAAGTTTGGTGGTTGGCCCCATGGAGCCCGCGACGAATCGTGGCCTGTCTTTTGTCGAGAATTGCTGTGCCACTTGCTTGGCAAGTTGGGCGGCTTTCACGTTGATTTCACGTACCCGGTCGCGCAGATCAAATTCGCCGAGGACAATTCCGCTTCCGCCAAAGGTGTTGGTTTCCACGATGTCGCAGCCCACGCGGAAAAAGTCCGCATGGATATCGCGAATGATGTCGGGGCGGCTCAGCACCAGGACTTCACTGCAATTCTCCTTGCCCCAGTAATCGTCCAAGGTAGGATTGCGCTTCTGGATGTTGGTTCCCATCGCGCCGTCGTATACGACGACCCGCTCTTTTACGGTCTGTAGAAAGTCGGCCATAGATCAATGTCGTTCGTCGTCAAGTCGTTCGTCGTCGGTTCATCACCGGCCGTCCCAGTTCTGACGGACGACCACCGACGGTTCCCCATGCACGAACGCCGGTCTCCAATGGACCGGCGTTGATTGAACTCGAAAGGCGTTTCGAAATTAGCTCCCGTGTACCATTTCTGTGGGAGCGCCGCCGTCCACGTCGGCCTGATTGAATACGATGTTGGCTCCCATGTGTGCTGGCCGGGGGGCCAGCATTTGCTCCTTGCGGTACACCAGATTGCTGGCATTGAAGGTCGCCAGCTCAAATCCATGGCCGTGGGTAATCGCGTCGGTGGGGCAAGCTTCCACGCAATAGCCGCAGAAAATGCAGCGGTTGTAATCGATGTTGTAGACCTTGGCGTAGCGTTCGGCGCCACTGACGCGGTTCTGGGCAGTATTTTCGGCGGCCTCGATGTAGATGCAATTCGATGGACAGTTGGCGGCGCACAGGAAGCAAGCCACACACTTTTCCAGTCCGTTCTCGTCGCGCTGCAGAACATGAGCGCCGCGAAAGCGGGCTTCAATGCGCGCGCCGCGCAATGGGTCTTTGCCGTCGGGGTAATTTTCCACGGTCGTGGGCTGGAACATCTCCATGAAGGTGATGCTCATGCCTTTGGCGATGGCGGCGATATTTTTCAGAACCGGCATGCTTATTTAGTATATCGAAAGACGTGCGAAACCGTCGCGCGGCGGCGGTTGCGACTCGGTTTGCGGGTCTGGCCAAAAAGCGGTCGAGCTTCGCTCGACGGACAGCCGAGGGCGGCTTTCCCCACATGAGTTCAGTTCCTCCTATTTCGTCGGCGGCATGGCCGGGGCATGTTCCGGCACCGGGATGGCGCTTTCCAGCCAGGCGGTGTACCACAGATCCAAAAGCATCTGCGATCCGGCGGCGAGGCGATGGGTCGTGAACTCGAATGCGTCGTGAGAGCCCTTTCCCGCAAAGCCTCCAGCCTTCTCCAATGCGTAGACATTTTCCACCAGACCGTTCGACTGCTTCAGGTAAGCGACGTAACCCGTGAAGGGATCATCGAAGCGCTCGGGTGCTTTCACCAGTCCGGCGAAATCTTTGGACGTGATGTTTGCGGCCACGTACGTGCTTTCAAACTGCGCATGGATACGATGTTCAGTGGAGTATGCGTTGGGATTGGGACCGACCCAGCCGTTGTACTGGATGGTGGTGTGCAGCGGTTGCGATCCATCGGCCACGTAATGGCCGAGCCATCCCGCATAGAAGATGATTGCCTGCTGGGCAGCCTGCGTGGGCTGATGCGAAGCCAGGCGCTGGCGGTATTCGCGGAAAGCGGCTTTCAGACGGCCGTAGACTTCCATCGTGATATAGGGCTGGAGACCGACGCGCTCGGGAAGGTAGTCGTCGGAATGCTCGTTTTTGGAATTATCGGAGTCCGGATGGGCCAGGATCGAGGCGCGCTTTTCATAAAGCTTGCGATAGAACTCATAGCGGCCCGGAGGAAGCGGGTCGAGCCAGGAGACGCGTTCGAGGTCGATGAAGTGGTCGGGCTCTTGCGCGTTCTTCAGGGCGAATTCCAAAGGACTGCGCCAGCGGTCGGGTTCCGGGCCAAGGTAGGAGATCTCGCCGACAGCGAGGCGCAGAAAGCGCGGCATGGTGGCGGGAATTTTCTGTGCGGCCACGCGGTTGATGGCGACGTGGCCCTCGTTTCCCCATGCGACTGCGGGCGCGCTTTGAAAAAAAAGGAGGGCGATCAGCGCCAGGCTGATCAGCCCTCGTTCAAATCGCCGAGTTTTCATTTCACTCTGCAGAAGTCAGTTGCTCCTCTCGCTTCCAATCAGAACGTCAAATGCAGCGACAGCTGCAGGAAGCGTGGGCTGCCAATCGTGTGCTGTATGAGGCCCAAGCTACCTTGCGGGGGAATCGATGGCGGACCTACGAAATTGGGAAAGAAGTCCACGTTGTTGTTCGGAGTGTCAAAATCAGGATGGTTGAAAATATTGAACGCATCGGCTTCAAACCTCAGTTGGTAGCGCTCTTTGAACAGGAACGTTTTGGCCAAGCTCATGTCGAAGCGCACTTGGAATGGACCTCGAAAACTGTTCCGGCCTGTAGTTCCAAACAAGGATTCAAAGTCATCGCACCCGCTAGCGTCGCAACCAGGAACCCCGTTGGTCCCTGGAGCCACGAACTGGGGCAAGAAATCAGCAGAATTGAGCTTACAAATTTTTGTCGAAAATCCTGCGCAATTCGCGCCAGGGTGGGCTGCCTGCTTCGCAGTTACGCCCGGCAGCAGCGGCACAATGGGGTTGCCAATATAGTTGCTGGTGCCGTAGTACAGACTCGCCACCGAGCCCGAATAGTCATAGACGCTGTAGGGCTGCCCGCTTTGCGCCACCGTCTGGCCACCAATGGTCCAGCCATTGACTACGTAGCCCCACGCCCCGCTATCCACGAACTTCGGAATCGTATAGCTGTAGTTGACCAGAAAAACGTGCGTCTGATCGAAATCCGAGGAGGCATAGTTGGCTCGGGGAGTAATCGGATTGTTCCCGGTGAAAAAGAGTCCCAAGCCGCTCTGCTCGTCAAGGGAATGAGACCAGGTGTAAGACGAGGTAAATTGCAGGCCGTTGGACAGGCGCTTGCGAACCTGGAGTTGCAACGCGTTGAAGTTCGAGATGCCCTCCGCCTTGTACGACACCGAGTTCATGTCGTAGCCGGGGTAGGGTACGCGAATCGGCGCATTGCCAGCGAATTCGTTCGTAGAGACCGGCTCGCTATCCAAAGACAGCGGAGTGGTACCTCCGTAGGAAGAAGTCTGCCCGTTTACCAAGTGCGTCGGTGTGGCGATGAGTGGTTGGTTGAAGGGAATGGGCAGCACTAAATGGGTGCCGTGATTGCCGACATAACCGACCTCGAAGATCCAGGCATTGTTTGCCTGATATTGAAGGTCGAGTGTCCAGTTCTGCGTATAAGGCAGTTTGTTATTGATATCGTAACCGCCAAACAGGAAAGGACCGTAAAGATTGGCGGACGGCCAGCATCCCGGAAAACCGCAAGCCGTCTGCTGGAGGTTAGGCAGGTAGGCGCGGAAGGCTGCCCCCGTGGCTGGCGGCGGCGGTGGCAGAGTCGTGCCGAACGGCTGAGAGAGTGTAGCGCCCTGCGCGACGGAGATCGGTTGGACAAACGGAGGCGCGAGCGTGACGCCGAATGGGCCGTTGAATCCGGACCCCGCGCTCGGTGACAAGTAGCTGAATAGCTCGCCGCGGTCGTAGTACATGCCGTACCCGGCGCGTACAGTCAGCTTAGACATCGGAGACCACGCGATGCCGATGCGCGGCGCGAATCCCCACTGGTGATTTTTCATGAGTGAATTGTTGGCTCCGGCGGTGGCGCCAGCCTTGTTATTCCCAGCGATGACTAGACCGGAGCCGGTAATTGTGTCCGTCCTTGGGTCGCAAGCGCCACCGTTGATCTCAGTCAAAGCCGGGTCCACCGGAACTCCACCGACGGTGCATTGCACGTAACTGTATTTAGAAGGGTCAAAACCTGTAAGCAGGCCGTATTTCTCCGAGAGCGGCCCGTCGATGTCCCAACGCAACCCGGCGGTTAAGGTGAGGTTTTTCCTCATCTTAAAGTTGTCGTTAATGTAGGTGCCGACGGTATCGGAGCGGTAGTAACGGTGAGCCGAACCAACGAACTCATTGCCTCCGTGCAACTTGCCTTCTACAAAGTCCTGGAAGGTCTGGAAGTCAAGCGTGTCGGTATTGGTGTTGTTATTGAGAATATTGAGCTGGGTGTGGTCCCACGTTGTCCCTACACTCAGGATATGCTTTCCTTTCACCCAACTCGCGGAGGTCCCGTATTCCCATTGATTCTGGATCATGCCACCATCGCCAAAGCTGGTGCTAGGGCCAAACTCCAAACCAGCACTGATCGTAGGGTCCGATGTGGAAATGCTGAAGTCCGGAAACGTCGCCGCGCCCGGCAGGGTAATACCCACCGAACTTGCGGTGAATGTTTTTGTTGTATTGGCATAAGCTCGCAGGCGGGTGAATCCCACATGCTGTTCCCAAGTGAGGTTGGGGGAGAGCACGACGGAGTTAGAGAGAGAAAATACCTGGCTGCCAGCGGAAAGCTGCTGTGCAAATCCGAGCAGAGAACCGACCGCGCCAAAAGGATTGTTGGTGGGATTGCTCTGAATATAATATCTCGCGGCCAAGCGATCCTTGGAGCTTAAAACATAATCGATGCTGGCGATCCCTTGGCTTACGGTGGCTTGAGTATTGGGGCCTTGCACGATGGCGTCGTAGCCTAGCGTGACTGCCTGTGTCGGATTGTACTGCGCGCTTGGTACGAGATACTGCCCATTGGGAAGTTTGGTATTCAGGATCTGCGAGGCAGCGCCATTGATCTGGCTCGAGGTAATGGTTTGGCCGTAGGTCGCCTGAATCATGTTAATGATGCCCTGCGTACTGCGGTCATCCGTCAAACCCAGAGGCACCGTCACATCTTTGGTGGAAGCCTGCGCGTCGGCAATGCGCACTCCCTGATAGGACCCAAAGAAGAACAACTTATCCTTGATAATCGGCCCGCCGATGGTCCCGCCAAAAGCGTTCCGATTCAGAAAAGGACGAGGCAGATAAGGCCGATTGGTGACAGGGTTGATGCCAGCCGCATCGTAGAAGTACGGGGTGGCGTTCATATCGCTGTTCTGCCACTGTTCCCATAGTGAACCATGCAGTGCGTTCGTACCAGACTTAGTGAGCACGCTGATATGCGCGCCACTGTTGTTGCCCTGTGTGGCGTCGTACTGCGAGGAGTTGACGGCGATCTCCTGAATAGCATCTGGGGGCGGAGTGGGAAGAGCCTGGCCAATCGCCCCATACACCGATGTGCTGGTTTGGATGGTACCGCCCGCACCGAAGTTCTCACCGGTGTTAAGCACGAAGCGGTTCTCACCTACCTGGCTGGTGGAATTGCCGTTAAAGATGTTGTTGGTGCTGATACCGTTCAAGGAAAAGCTATTGCTGGTGTCCCGGTTTCCGTTGGCGAAGATGGCCTGATTGCCAAGGCCCGTGTTGGCGCCGCCTCCACCGAGGAAGTCCGCATGAACGCCAGGGCTGAGAATTGCCAGTTGCGTGAAGCTGCCGGTGCCCAGCGGTGTCGTTTCGATGGTGTTGGTATCGACGACATAGCCGATCGTGGTGTCCACCTGGTTCATCAACGGCACGGCGGTCACTTCCACCGTGGCGCTGATCGATCCCACCACCAGAGTCGTATCAACGGTTGTTGTACGGTTACCGGACACCAGGATTTTCGTGTGTGTTTCCGTTTTGAAGCCGTCCTTGGTGATGGTGACTCGATAGGTTCCGGCGGGAAGATCCGGAATCACGAAACCGCCGTTTGCTTTGGTCCGAGCCGCAACTTCCAGGTTGGTCGCGATATTGACGGCTTTCACAGTGGCGTCGGACACGACTGCTCCCGACGGATCCGTCACCGTGCCGGTGATGGAGCCCAACGTTTGCTGGGCGGCGGCAAACTGCGTTAGGAACGTGAGCGCCAGAGTGACCACAAAAAGAGCGCGCGAGAACTTCGAAGGAGACACGAAGAGGCCAGTCAAACGCACGGTAGAACCTCCTATACTGGGCGAGCCCTTATAACAAACCGCGTTGATTAGATTCAAGGAAGATTGGCAGTGGGATCGGTCAAAGTTTGATGAATTCTTCTTCAGATTCCTAGCGGAACCCCGGCTGCTTCCGCAGGACCGAAACACGATCCTCCCGACTCGATAGACGACGGCTTTCGCGGACTTCTTGGCACCGGGAGCGCTATCCTGTGAAGGTGAGCGAGGGGAAAAAGCAGGGGCTGCAACCGGGGGTAGGTCTTTGTGCGGATTGCCGGTTCACGCGGCGGATTAAGTCGGACCGCGGTTCGATCTTTTACTTGTGCGAGCGGTCCGCGACGGATGAGCGATTTCCTAAGTATCCGCGCTTGCCGGTGTTGCGGTGCGTGGGGTATGAACCGTTAAGCGCTGACGGCGAGCGACACGATCTAGCGTGATTGGGGTCACTGTGCCAACAGCAATCTTCCGGCAACCTTCCTATGAGCTTCGTCCCGCCTGATCTGAGGGACGCTAGAGGAATCAATCATGTTTTTGAAGATTCTTGCCAGCGGTGCAGTCGTATTATTTTTCGTTTGAGTAGTTGCCGTGCTCCAGGGCTGGAGCAAAAGTTCCATCAGCGGGCGTTGCATCAGCGTGGCGTTCATGGCGGTGTTTGGCATCGCCGCGGCGTGGGGTGTGCGAAAGCTGTTTGGGTTGGGAAACTGATCTGTTGAACAGGTCGAACTACTCAACGCCCAGTTCTTTCGCCAGTGCCTTCCATTTGTTGTCGACCTGCGCCTTCGTCTTCGAATCCATAACGATCTCATCGGGCCAGGGACGGGCGAAGCCTTCGCTGGCCCACTTGCGCGTGGCGTCAATTCCCATCTTTGATCCGTAGTTGGGCAACCGCGAAGCATGGTCGAGAGAATCCACCGGTCCCAGCGTGAACTGAATGTCGCGCTCGGGATCGATGTGGTTGAGGACCTTCAGTGTGACGTCGCCGATATCCTGCACGTCCACGTCTTCGTCCACCACCACGATGCATTTAGTAAACATCGCCTGGCCCAGCGACCAGACGGCATTCATTACCTTGCGGGCTTGGCCGGGGTACGACTTCTTGATGGAGACGATCATCAGGTTGTGAAAGACGCCTTCGATGGGCAGGTTGATGTCGACGAGTTCGGGAATCGTCAGCTTCATCAGCGGCAAGAAGATGCGTTCGACCGCCTTGCCCATGTAAGCGTCTTCCTGCGGAGGCTTGCCGACAATCGTGGTCGCATAGATCGGATCTTTCCGGTGCGTAATGCAGGTGACGTGAAAGACGGGATACAGATCTTCGAGCGAGTAGAAGCCAGTGTGGTCGCCAAAGGGACCCTCGCTGCGAAGCTCGTCGAGATTTACGTAGCCTTCGAGAACGATCTCGCTGGCTGCAGGGACTTCAAGGTCTACGGTTTCACATTTCACCAGGTCGACGGGGGCGCCGCGAAGGAAGCCGGCGATCAGGTATTCCTCAATTTCCGGGGGCACGGGGACAATGGCGGAAAAAGTGACCGCAGGTTCGGTGCCGATGGCGACGGCGACCTCCATTTTGCCGGAAGGACGACTGCCTTCGGCAAGCATGCTGCCGCCGGAGCTGCGCGCCATGATGTCGACGGCCGCGGATCTTCCATCAACCGCCGCTCGCATTCGCTCGCGGGCGTGTTCCGCCGCAACTTTCTGTCGCTGCCAATGCATTCCTGTGGTGCGCTCGTCATAGACTTGCATCCGATACATGCCGAGATTGCGCTTGCCGGATCTGGGGTCGCGCGTAGTGACTAAAGGCAGAGTGATGAAACGGCCGGCATCTTTGGGCCAGCATTGTAGGATAGGGAAGTCGAGCAACGAGAAATTATCGCGCTGGATGACTTCTTTGCAGGGCCCAGTGGGCACCGTGCGCGGGAAAAACTTTCCGGCTTCCGTCAGCAGAGGAAGCATCTTGAGTTTGTCGAGGAAACCCTGGGGAGATTTCACATCCATAAACATGCGGATGCGGGCGGCGACCTCATCGAAAGAGCTGACGTCGAGGGCAAGCTTCATACGGGCATCGGAGCCAAATTGGTTGATGAGGAGTTGGGAACCAGGATGGCCCTTGAGATTTTCGAAAAGGAGTGCGGTGCCACCGCCCGGACGGGCTTCGCCTGGCCGGACAGAGGAGGGCGGCTGTCCCCACACGTGCCCCTTGGAGACGCGGTCGGTGATTTCAGCAATCTCAAGAATCGGGTCGGCTTCCGTCTGAATGCGCTTCAGTTGGCCTGCGCGGTCGAGCGCGGCGATCCACTGGCGGAGGTCGTCGAAGTGCAAGGGATTCCTCTCTGTGACCGAAGATTATAAGGGATTGTGGAGGCAAAGCCGATTTGCGCGAAAGATCCTCGCGCCCAGTTCAAGCTCGCCGTTTGCGTCGTCAGGGAGTGCAATCCACCTTTCCACGCTCGCGACTTAGATTTGTTTTGGTTGAATCATTATGATTTTCGCTACATGCGCCGCGAATTTCTGGGCGACGTGCTTCTGCCTGGTGTTTGACGGTACCCCGAAGAAGGACGCTGGCAAAGGCGGACCAACGTCAACGTAGTCTGCGGATCAAGTTCAGCCGACCCCATTGCCTCGCAGTGCTTCGCCGAGGAAAGATGCGAAGGCAGAACCTTGATGGCAACGGTGCGGTCGCGCCGGTTGTCCTTGGCCCGATACACTCGCCCATGCCGCCCACGCCCAGCGGGGACTGGATTTCGTAGGAACCAAGTTTGGTGCCAGAGGTGAGGGCCATGCGTGGGCGTAATTATAGCCTGCGCAGCACGCAGCCGGAGATCGCAACGATTCCGGATGCATTGTCGGCAAACAGAAAACTATGTTTTTGGTCCCAAAATCCCTTCACGCTAATACCCACGTCTCCTACCTCAGGACAGGCGTTAATCAGTGGTCCTGAATTGCAGTCTCTTCCACGAGTACGTGCTGATCTCGCTCATTTTGAGATCATCCTCAAGCTATTTCAGTAATTGATCTCGACCAAAGCCACGGGAGAGACAGGGAACTCTGAATCTTTTTCCCCTTAGCGCAATCTATCTGGAGACAACCGCATTTTGCGCCTGGCCGCGCCTAGACAAAACCTGATTGTTTTGTTTCAGAATTTGGAGAGCATATGGCGAAACGAATGGTCCTGATGTTGGCAGTACTGGCCGCTATTGTAGGGGGACTCGGATTTGCAAAATTCCGGCAAGTTGAGGCTGCGATTGCCCAGGGCGCGACCTTCCAGCTTCCGCCCACGGCGGTAACAACGGTGGTCGCACAGCGAGAGACTTGGCCCTCGACGTTGTCTGTGATTGGCACCGCGGCCGCCATTGAGGGGGTTACGGTTAGTGCCGACCTGCCGGGAACGATCGACAAAATTCATTTTGAATCAGGCCAATGGGTGCACGAGGGAGATATTTTGGTCGAACTCGATACCCGCCAGGAGCGGGCACAGCTGGCCAGCCTTGAGGCTCAGCGGGATCTGGCTGGCGTCAATTTCGGTCGCGCCCAGGAACTGGTAAAGGCTGGCGTTATTTCCCGGTCGGAATACGACAACGCTACCGCTCAGCAGAAAGCAACGGAGGCGCAGGTTGGTGACATTCGTGCCGCCATCGCTCGCAAGACGATCCACGCTCCGTTTTCGGGATTGCTGGGAATTCGTCAAGTCAGCCTGGGGCAATATCTGGCGGCTGGGCAGGCGATTGTTTCTTTGCAGTCTCTAAGCCCTATCTACGTGAATTTCGGAGTACCGCAGCAAGACACGCCTAAGGTTGTACCCGGTCATGTTTTGCGCGTCACGAACAGCGACCTGCCGGGCATGGGCTTCACTGGCCGCATTACTGCGCTCGATTCGGTCATCAGCGAGCAGACGCGAAACATCCAGGTGCAGGCCGTCGTTACGAATAAAGAAAACAAGCTGCGTCCGGGAATGTTCGTGCAAGTCGAGCTTCCTCTAGGACAACCGCGCCAGGTTGTTCCCTTGCCCGCTTCGGCCATCAACTACGCACCCTACGGCGACTCGGTATTCATCGTCTCCGAAATGAAGGACTCGAAAGGGAATACCTATCGCGGAGTGCGCCAGCAGGTTGTGAAAGTTGAGGGCTCTCGCGGCGATCAGGTCGCTATTATTTCCGGCATCAACCCCGGAGATGAAGTTGTCAGCTCTGGAGTCTTCCGGCTGCGCAACGGTGCGCCCGTTCAGGTCAACAACACGGTAAAGCCCGCAAACAGTGCCAGTCCCAAGCCCGAGGATAGTTAGACCCGATCGCCTGTCAGTCAGAACGTGACAGCTGAACCTGGAAGGTAGTCCTGGCTTGCCTCTGGAGGAGTACGCATGAAGTTCACAGACCTATTCGTTAAGCGTCCGGTATTGGCGATTGTCGTGAACCTGGTGATCCTGATCGCCGGGTTGCAGGCGATTCGCTCGTTGAGTGTTCGGCAGTATCCGCGCAGTGATATCGCAGTCGTTCAGGTGACGACCGTCTATGTAGGCGCCAACGCCGATCTGGTTCGCGGATTTATTACCACGCCAATCGAGCGTGTCATCGCCAGCGCAGACGGCATCGACTACATAGAGTCGACCAGTGCCCAGGGACTAAGTACGATCCAGGTGCACCTGAAGATCAACTATGACACCACTGCCGCTCTGACGCAGATCCAGGCGAAAGTGGCGCAGGTCCGCAACGACCTTCCCCCGGATGCGCAAATTCCGGTGATCGACCTGCAGACTGCCGACACGCAGTTCGCCGCTGTGTACCTCGGATTTTCTTCAGCCGACCTCGATCAGAACCAGATCACTGACTACCTGACCCGCGTTGTTCAGCCTAAACTGAGCGCCATTAGCGGTGTTCAGCGCGCCGACATCCTTGGCAATCGCACGTTCGCGATGCGCATCTGGCTCAAGCCCGAGGAAATGGCGGCACGCGGGGTCTCTCCCTCCGACGTGCATGATGCGCTTGCCAAGAACAACTATCTGTCAGCGCTGGGCAGTACCAAGGGCTCCATGGTTTCGGTGAACCTGATTGCGAACACCGACCTGCGCACTGCCGACGAGTTTAAGCAGATGGTCGTGAAGCGGGAAAACGGCGTCGTGGTCCGCCTGGGAGAAATCTCGGATGTTGCTCTGGGCGCAGAAAATTACGATCAGGACGTCCGCTTCAACGGCGAAACGGCAACATTCATGGGAGTCTGGGTTCTTCCCACCGCGAATTCGCTGGAAGTGATTCGCAACGTGCGCCAGGCTCTTCCGGCGATTCAGCAGCAACTGCCCGTCGGCATGAAACTCGGCGTTCCCTACGACTCCACGGAATACATTCAGGACGCGATTAACGAAGTGCTCCACACCTTGGTCGAAACTCTTTTGATTGTGGTTGTGGTCATCTTCCTCTTTTTGGGTTCGTTTCGTTCCGTGTTAATTCCGGTCATCGCGATTCCCATCTCGCTGATCGGAGCTGTGTTCCTCATGCTCTTGGCTGGCTTCACCATCAACCTGCTTACGTTGTTGGCGATCGTGCTTTCCGTCGGCCTTGTAGTGGATGATGCCATCGTCATGGTCGAGAACGTGGAGCGTCACCTGCAGATGGGCAAGTCCGCGTTCCAAGCGGCGAAAGACGCTGCTCGCGAACTAGTAGGCCCGATCATCGCCATGACCATCACGCTCGCTGCGGTATATGCACCGATCGGTATTCAAGGCGGATTGACCGGCGCGTTGTTCCGCGAATTCGCCTTCACGCTGGCCGGGGCAGTCGTTGTGTCGGGTGTGGTGGCTCTCACTCTATCGCCGATGATGGGTTCGAAGCTGCTGCGCGCCGGAGACACGGACCGTGGCTTCGCAGGAATCGTCAACCGACGCTTCGAGAGCGTTCGAAGTCTTTATGGGCGGTTGCTGGCGGGGACATTACAGTATCGCCCCGTCGTGCTCACCCTGTGGGCAGTTGTAGCCGTGCTCATGATTCCGTTTTATATGTTCTCGCAACGGGAACTGGCGCCGGCCGAGGATCAGGGAGTAGTGTTCGGCGTGATTCAGTCCTCCGCCAACGCCACTCTGGACCAGACCAACTTGTTCACCGATCAGGTCTACAAGGTTTACCATTCATTCCCAGAGAGCGCGAGCATCTTTCAGATCACCAATCCGAACGGCGGTTTCGGCGGCATGGTCACCAAACCCTGGAGCCAGCGCAAGAAGACCACGCAACAATTGCTGGTCGAGTCCAGCGGCCAGCTGTCCAAGATTTCTGGGGTACGCGTCATCCCTCTGACGCCGCCTCCTCTTCCGGGTGGAGGTAACTTCCCAGTCGACTTCGTGATTGCGTCCGCCGCCGAACCCCAGCAGGTCAGCGCGCTTGCCGAACAGATCGTGCAAAAGGCGATGGCCAGCGGCATGTTCATCTTCGCCGACACAGATGTGAAGTTCGACCAGCCTCAAACAGAAGTCGTGTTTGACCGCGACAAACTTCGCTCCCAGGGAGTCGACCTGAGCCAAGCCGGGCAGGACCTCTCCACCATGCTGGGCGGAAATTATGTGAACCGCTTCAGCATCCAGGGACGCAGCTACAAGGTAATTCCCCAAGTCAAGCGGGTTGAGCGGTTGACTGCAGACCAGCTTTCACAGATCTATGTGAAGGGTTCTTCCGACAAGCTCGTTCCGCTGTCGACATTTGCCTCCCTGCGGACAACGACGGAGCCGAGATCGCTCAACAAGTTTCAGCAGCTGAACGCAGTACGCATTCAGGGCGTCATTCCGCCGAACGTTCCTCTCGATCAGGCGCTGACCTTTCTGGAAAACCAGGCCAAACAGGTTCTCCCGCAAGGCTTCACCGTAGATTACGCGGGTGAGTCCCGGCAGCTGCGCGTAGAAGGCAGCAAATTTCTCGGAACGTTCTTGCTCTCGGCGATCCTGATCTATCTTGTGCTCGCCGCGCAATTCGAGAGCTTCCGCGATCCTTTCATCATTCTGGCCGGTTCTGTACCGCTGGCCATCTCCGGCGCTCTCGTGTTCTCCTTTCTTGGCTTCACGACTTTAAACATCTACAGCCAGGTTGGTTTGATTACTCTCGTTGGTCTGATCGCAAAGAACGGAATTCTTATCGTAGAATTCGCGAACCACTTGCAGGAAACCGGCCTGAGTAAGCTCGAGGCGATTACCGGAGCGGCGAGCACGCGGCTTCGTCCGATCCTTATGACCACCGCCGCTACTGTCTTCGGCCATTTTCCTCTTGTGCTGGCGACCGGTCCCGGTGCGGGGGCGAGAAACAGCATCGGTATTATGCTGGTGAGCGGCATGATCATCGGCACAGCGTTCACGTTATTTGTGGTGCCGTCCATTTACATGCTGGTCGCCAAGACGCATGTACGGATGGAGAGCGAAGACGAGATAGCGCTGGCTGAGCCGGCGGAAACGGCTGCTTAGTGCCATTGCGGCGATGGTGTGCATCGGGTCGCTACCGGTCGAGCTCGCCGACCGGCGACCAGCTTCGGGCGAAAATCCGGGCATTGAAAAAGCCAGGTGCGTGCGGCTGGGGCAGAACCCTCTTTGACCAGCGTTGACTCCGCTAGGTTTTGATTCCGGTGCGCCCGAGATCAGCTGCCACCTTTCACAATCGGGCGCACCAAAAGAGATAACCTCGTCCTTGTGCTGAATCGGCCTATCATCCCCTAAGAACAATCGGTAGGAGGTACGCACATGGCAGCGAATCAAGTAGTGCTTTACTTCGATAAGCAGGAGGACGCCTTGCTTTTCACTCTAGCTGCCAGTTCGGTAATGTCAGCAGAAGGGCAGGTCCACCGCAGCAAGGCAGCGGTCAAGGTTGCGGAGGAGATTTGCAAAGCCAGCCGAATCAAGACTGAGGGTGTTCACAACGTCACGTGAAGGGCGGGAAAACTAGATGATTCGAAGGGCTGCGATGCAAATTGGAGTTCCCGCAGTACTAGCTTTCATTGCATTGAATTCGTACCTTGCCGTCAACCATGTGAAACGAGTGCAAGAAACTGTGGCGCTCACACTTGAAAGCTCCGCGCTCCAAGCGAAACTCACGGGGGTTTTGAACGACCTGACCGATATGGAAACGGGTCAGCGCGGATACTTGCTGGCCGGGGACCCTGCTTATTTGCTGCCCTACACCGATGCAAAGGGCAGGATCGGAAGAGATTTCCTCAGCCTTCGTGCCGGGCTCGTTAATCGGACGCAGAGCGAACAATCACTGGAGTCGCAGTTAGAGTCTTTGGCCCGGTCAAAACAGGCTGAGATGGAGCGCACTATCACTTTGCGCCAACAGGGATATCGCCATCGCTCATTCAAGCTCATCGATACAAACGAAGGCAAGGACTACATGGACCAGATTCGCGGCATTGAGGCTTCGCTGTTCTCAGCAGAGAGCAGCAATTTCGATAGATTCGACAGAGAGAGAACTGTCGCATTGAAGAGGGCATTGTCGCAAATCATCATCGCTAATTTTGCCCTGCTTGTGCTAGCGGCCGGTCTGTTCGGGCTGATCCGCCGCCACGGGCGACTGCTTGGAGAAGAAGCTTCCCAGAGCAGAATTGAGCTAGCCGAGCGGGATTTACAGCTAGAAAGATTAACGTCTGCCCTTTGCGGCGAAGCGCGTTCTAACATCACTGCCATCAATACGAACTCCCGGTTGCTGCTGGAGAATTACGGAGGTTTTCTTCCACGACAGGGGCACGAATATGCTGAGCAGATGAAGGAAGCAGCGGCACAAATGGAGTTACTACGACAAGATTTAGTTGGCAGGCCAGGCTCCGGGAGCGATGGGAAGGCAGCCTAGTATTCAATTCAGTCTAAAACTTGTTGTACATAAACTGGGCGGTGCTGGCGCCGCGGGTGAGTGTCACGATCAGCAGGAAAAGCAAGGCCAGCGCATAGAGCGGCGGGATCCAGAACCAGCGCCAGCGAGCCATGAAATCAATGACGCCGCGATTCGCAGCAAGTTCCGAGAGTTGCGGGTCTGCGGATGAGCGCTCAAGGGCGTCGATGGTCATCAAAGCGACCGCGTACCCCAGCGCCAGCGGCGCCACTAAGGGTCTGTCACGAAATAAACAGCTCAGATTTTAGCCAGGGCGGCGGCCCTGGGTACGATCGTATAGTTCCAGTCTCCGTGGAATGAATCTGGGCGGAGTTTGACGTCATCCAGATCCGCTTGGCTGACCTTGATGCCCTCGGGGTAGGAGTTGGGGTCCAGTCGCGCTTTCACTTTAAGACCGGTTTCGGTGCGCGTCGCCGCGATCAGCTTGACGATCACCGCATGACTGACCAGTGGCTTGCCTCGCCAATTCTGGCTGATGAAGGAAAACAGGCGGTGCTCGATCTTGTTCCACTTGCTGGTTCCCGGAGGGAAGTGACAGATCGAAATGGGCATCCGTAGCTCGTCGGCCAACTTCTGGATCTCCGTCTTCCACAAGCGCAAGCGCGATCCGTTGCTGCCTCCGGCATCGGCTGTGATCAAAAGCCGCTGCGCCTGGGGATAGTGTTTTCGCCCCATCCACCTCCACCAGCGACGGATCGTGGCCACGGCAAATTCCGCGGTGTCATGATCCATCCCTACGCTGACCCAGCCCGTGTTCGTCCCCAGGTCGTAGACTCCATAGGGAATGGCCCGCCCCAGTTCCGGAATCACAAAGTCGTGAACCCGTACCTTCTCCGGCCGGCCTTGCGGGCGCAACTCCTGGCCCCCATTCTTGAATTCGCCCACCAACTCCTTCTTCTTGGTGTCCACGGAGATGACCGGATCCCCTTTTTTCAGATGCTGTCGGACCCTCTGGTTGATATGCTCGAACTGCGCGTTCCGATCCGGGTGGCTGGCCCCCTCCATCGTCTTGGCATTGGCCTGCAAACTATATCCCAACTGGTGAAGCATCTCGGCCACCATCCGATGACTCGCTCTGTGCCCCATCCGCTGCAGTTCCCCAGAAAGCCGGCGCACGCTCTTCGCGGTCCAGCGCAAAGGAGTTTCGGGATCCCCGCGGGTCACTGGTTCAATCAGCCTCTCCAAATCTCGCGCCAAGGTTGGATCCTGCGTGACCGTCCGTTTGCGCCCTCCTCCGGGATGCCGAATACGTCCGCTTGGCGGCAGGCCCCGGGACGCTTCCTTGAGCTCCCTTGCCCCGATCCGAATGGCGCGCCTGGACACCCCCGTCGCTCGAGCCACCACCGAGGCGCCTCCGAAGCCAACCGCTTCGGCTTCAGCAGCGGCCACGAGCCGCCGCATCCGCTCATCGAGATGTCTCTCGATCAGTTTGAAGCGCCGCCGGATCGTCATTTCGTCCACCATTCCAGGGACAGCATACACGTAATGCCCCTAGATGTGGTATAGTTATTTTGTGACAGTCCCTAACAGATAGAGGCTTCCACTCAGAAAATGCGAAAGGTAGCTCGCCGGCGATACGACCGCTGCGAGCATGTGACGCGCCTGGGGCAGAGAATTCGCGCGAAAGAAAATCCATCCCAGGTTGATGAGCGCCATAGTCGCAACCCACGAGAGCGGAGTCCAGAACGTGGCGGGAGGTTCCCAGTCGAACTTGCGTCTGCCTGCTGCACTTGACGATGAAGACCAGCAGCACTCCGTGATAGCAACCCCAGAGCAGAAGAGCACGCTTGCTTGATGCCAAAGTCCGAACAATACCATCGAGATCACGAGGGCGAGATTTCGCCACCACACCTCGCGGCGCAACGATGGCCAGCGGCAGGAAAACGTAGTCGCGAATCCAGAACGACAGCGACATGTGCCAGCGCGTCCAGAAGATCGATGGATTAGTGGATTGAAACGGTCGCGCGAAGTTCTCCGGCACAGTGAAGCCCAGCGCTTGCGCGGCGCCGATCGCGATGTGCGAGTAGCCGGCAAAATCCAGGAAAAGTTGCAGTCCGTATCCCAGTGCCAGGCACCAGACATCCGTGCCACTCCATTGAGTCGAAATGATCGAAGCCAGTCTGATCCCGTCGCCAGCCAGGATCCCCTGCCCCAGCAGTCTGGCCAGTTGCATCATGAGCACACCCGTGGCAATGCGGCTCAATCCACGTCCAATGTCATTCCAACGAGTCGGTTTGCTCGGAGCGAAATTGCGGAAGCATATCGGGCATGCGGCAGATGGGGCCAGAGATCGTGACCGGGAAGAAAACCATGTATAGCGCAAACTCGAAGAAAGATGGATCGAGTTCTTCGCCGCGATAAAGATCAAACAGGTAACTCATCGCCTGGAACGTCCAGAACGAGATGCCCAAGTGGCAGCGCAAGATGCGAGAACCGCTTGCAATGAAGAGAGAGGGAAGTGGACCGCGATTTCCGGAAGATACTTGAAGCTGCCGAGCAGCGCCAGGTTCAAAGAATGCCGAGCGACAGGACGAGCGCCGGAAGGTTTTCGCCGGAGCCATTTCCCCAACAGGAAATTCATCACCGTGGAAGTGAGCAGAACTACTGCGAACCAGGGTCCCCACGTGAGATAGAGCGCGTAGCTGGCGACCAACAGAAAGACTGCCGCAGCCTTCGCGAGCGGACTTTGGCGAGGACGGCTACGCAAAGCAGAAACAGCAGACAGTACAGGATGCCTTGGAACAACATTCCTCCATTGCGTCCAGAGAAACCGAATCGGGCGCGGGAATAACGACTTTAATCCTTCGAAGAGCAGCAGAGATCAGAGGGACGATCCCGCCTGGGACAGCAAACAAGAATAAAGGGCGGATTCGTCACTTACAAGAACACTCGGCGTCACGAGCGGCAGTTTTAGATTTCGGCTGCGCGTCTTAGCGTCCTCCGCGGTTTTTCCTCGCGACTACTGCGGGTTTATTCGCGGTCTCGCGTCAAAGGCTTTTAACCCGCAAACTGCGCCACGACTCTGCAGGGCGCCAAGAACATATCGAGAAACTGGAATTGCACGTTGACTCGACCTCCGAATGCAATACTGGTCAGCGTGCCAGATTCCGCAATCTCATCGAAGCACTCGACGCCGCTCCCGGCGAGCCGTCCATTCGTTACTGCCTGGATTGACGAAGACGAGCGCGAGACCGTGACATTTGCCGAATTTCGCGCGCCGTGCCCGCATGCAGGCCATGGCGCTCCGCGACCACGGGGTCGCGGTCGGCGATCGGGTGGTCATCATCATGCCGCAGAGCATTCCTGCGATGACGACCTTTGTCGGAGCGATGATGCTGGGTGCGGTGCCGCGTTCCTCGCCTATCCTAATTTCAAGGTTGAGGCTTCCAAATATCGCTCTGGACTGGCGGGGGTCACGGCGAATCTCAAGGCCAAGGCTGTCGTCATCGACGAAGAATTCCCTGACGACATGCTCGGCCATGTATCTCTCGAAGAGAGGAGCAACGCTGCTTCGTGTCGGAGCGACGGCGGCGACCGCGGACGCAGAGCAGCATTGCCCGCTTCCGGAGATTCATGCCGAGAGCCTGGCGTTCATCCAGCACTCGGCGGGCACAACCGGACTGCAGAAGGGCGTGGCTCTGACCCACGCCGCCGTGCTGCGCCAACTCGAGCACTTGCAACGCGCGCTGAAGATCGACGGAGCGGCCGACCGCGTTTACAGCTGGCTGCCTCTTTACCACGACATGGGGCTGATCGCCTGCTTCATGTTGCCCATGGTTTGCCACATGCCGGTCGTGATGCAGTCGCCGCTGGACTGGGTGATGCACCCGGAAACCATGTTGCAGATCATCAGCGAGTACAAGTGCACTTTGGCATGGATGCCGAACTTTGCCTTTCAGTTCGTTCCCCGGCGCACGCCGCAGAGCCGATGGGCGCAGTACGATCTGTCGTCGGCTACGCGCGCTGATCAATTGTTCGGAGCCGGTGCGCTCCAGCAGCATGCAGGAGTTTCAGAATGCCTTCTCCGCGATCGGATTGAAGAGTCGAAGTCTTGCAATCTTCCTATGCGATGGCTGAAAACGTTTTTGCCGTGACCCAATCGGACATCAATCGGCCACCGGTCCGCGCATTTGGGCGGAGGGCCAGACATTTCGTAGCGAACATCTCATGGTCGCCGGTGGCGGACAGGACCTCGAGGCGCGATTGCTTTCACCTCGTCGGGCCGCTTGCTGCCCAATCATGAAGTACGCATCGTGTCTCTGATTCGGGCGCAGTTCTTGACGACGGCGACGTCGGCGAGATTCTGGTTAAGAGCGACTGCCTGTTCAAGGGTTACTACAACCGCCCCGATCTCACCGCGCAGGCGATCATCGATGGCTGGTATCACACCGGCGACCTCGGGTTCTGGCGGCAAGGCGAGCTCTACGTTGTGGGCCGGAAGAAAGACTTGCTGATCATCGGCGGCGAAAATATTTATCCCCAGGACATTGAGGAAATTGTTGCCAGTCATCCGGCCATCCACGATGGCCGCGTGATCGCCATGGGCATGTACAATCCCGATCTTGGAACGGAAGAGATCGTCTTAATGGCGGAAGTGGAACGCCGGGGAACTTCTCGCCGACAGGGCGAAGATTGAGAGCGAGATCCGCAGCCAGGTTGTGGCCGGCATGGGCATCGCAATCCGCACGATCATCCTGAAGCCGCCAAAATGGATTGTGAAAAGCACTGCGGGGAAGGCAGCCCGCTCGGCCACGCGCGAAAAGCTCTTGCTCGAACATCCAGAACTTAACGCCGAGGCTTAGTCGGCGTCCTTTGGGCTCGAGACGTACGTTAAGGGTGGACTGTCATGGACTGTCATCTTGAGCGAAGCGAAAGGCCCATGCAGTGGCGGCGTCAAGTACAGAGGTCCTTGGCTTCGCTCAGGATGACAAGGTGTATTGATGCGCCTTGCAAGAGTTTGTTCAAGTAGTGCATTAGGGAAAGCGAGGCCCATGACCGACGAAGCACAGCAGATGCTCGAACACATCAAGCAGCTCATCCGAAAACCAGGCAGGACTCTGGACGAGAATACTCCGCTGGTTTCGTCTGGCCTGATCGATTCGATGGCGCTGGTCGATCTGTTGGTAAAGCTGGAAGAACTCACGCACCTCCGCATTTCCGCAGGAAAGGTACAACCCAAAGACTTGGACACGGTGGCGAAGATGTTCGCCACCGCGCAGCGGGTTGGCAAGCCTCGCAAGTAGTCCTCCAACTTCTGTTACTGCTCCCTCAACGTTGCCGGATCTTAATGTCGAGTAATCATGGCATTAGCCTCTGCCTCCTCAGGCATTAGCGTGCGGTCCCTCCGGCCGCAGCATCATGGCCTTGATGTGGAAATGAGACATCTTGGCAGCGTCATCGATGCGAATCAGCATTTCGTTTTTTTGCAGCCGAAAGCGTGTGACCTCGGCCAAAGGGATGAGTTGCTGCGAGCTTTTGCCGCTAATGACGTAGACCACCTTGTCCGCCACCAGGACGTGCTCGGGACACCGCAGGGCGGGCTCCATGTTGGCGCCCCCCGACATGGTTGCCATGAACCCATGCTGCGCACCCAGGCAAGCTGTCATCCGCATGCCTAGGATCGTGCCCGTCTGCAAACTGTGAGTTTGCGCGGACAGAAAAGCCGCAAAGACGAACACAAGAATGCAAAGCATCGCGCGTTTCATAAACCCCCCAATTATCGAACTCGGTCTGGATCGTAATATCCGCTTCGGCTGCGGAACTGCAGGTTGAGGTTATGGGTCGGAAGAATCTGCACGGTATGGAACCCGTAAGCCCGATTCGGTAGTCGCTAGCTTACCGTGTAGCTTGCCTGAAAACCTTCAAGTATTACATTGATGGCCTGAGCGGCCCCCTTTGGCGGCCGGAAATAGCGTCCCCCGCTGGCGCTAGCAACCTCTCGCAGAACCGTGGCTCCGGGTGCGGAGGTTAAGGGCCCGGTTCAGGTCGATGCAGTCCATCACGAAGGAATGCGGCCCCGGTTGTGTATCTGTCCGAGAAGGGCGCGTGCAATAGGCCGCCGCCTTAGCCCTTGATTGGATATGGATTTCCTTCGTGTACCTTAGTGTCCTTCGTGGTGAATGCCTTGGCCGGTCTACGTGATGCTCACTTCCGTATAGGTCCCATAGACTTGCCGCAGGGCTTCGCAGATTTCGCCGACGGTGGCGTAGGCGCGCACTGCGTCCACGATGTAGGGCATGGTGTTGGCTGAGGAAACGTTGCCGTTGAGACCGGCATTCGGTTGCTGCGCCGCGGCCTTCTTAAGAGCCTCCAGCGACCGCTGGACGGCGTCCTTCGAGCGGCGCGCCCGCAAAGTCTTCAACTTCGCTGTCTGCTGCCGGGCAACGGTCTCATCGATATAGAGAGTGTACGGCGCCTCCTCTTCGAGGACGAATTCGTTGGCGCCCACGATGACCTTCTCGCGGGCCTCGACTGCGCGCTGGTACCGGTAGGAAGCTTCCGCAATCTCTTTCTGCGGATAGCCGCGATCGATGGCCTTCACCATCCCGCCCATGGCGTCGAGCTTGCCGAAGTAATCGAACGCTCCGCTTTCCATTTGCAGCGTCAGATTCTCGAGGAAGTAGGAACCGCCGAGGGGATCGACCGTCTGCGTCACGCCCGATTCATAGCCAATAATCTGCTGCGTGCGCAGCGCGATGCGGGCGGCGTCCTCGGTGGGAAGCGCAAGTGCTTCGTCATAGGAATCCGTGTGCAGCGACTGCGTTCCGCCCAATACTGCCGCCAGCGCCTGGATGGCCACGCGCGCAATATTATTCATGGGCTGCTGCGCTGGCAGAGATACGCCCGCGGTCTGGGTGTGGAAGCGCATCAGCCAGGTGCGCTGGTTTTTCGCGCCAAAACGCTCTTTCATTACGCGATACCAGATCTTGCGTGCGGCCCTATACTTTGCAATCTCCTCGAAGAAGTCGTTGTGCGCATTGAAAAAGAAGCTGAGGCGCGGGCCGAACTCGTCCACATCGAGCCCGCGGCGTCTCGCCCACTCCACGTATTCAACGCCGTCGTACAACGTGAACGCCAGCTCCTGGAGCGCGGTCGAACCGGCCTCGCGAATGTGGTACCCGCTGATGGAAATCGTGTTGAAGCGCGGCGTGAATATCGAGCCGAACTCAAAAGTGTCGATGACCAGCCGCATCGATGGCGCCGGAGGATAGATGTATTCCTTCTGCGCGATGTATTCCTTGAGAATGTCGTTCTGAATCGTGCCGGAAATTTTCTTCCAGTCGGCCCCCTGCCGTTCCGCCACCACCAGGTACATGGCCCAGAGCACCGACGCGGGCGAGTTGATGGTCATCGAGACAGTCGTCTTCTCCAGGTCGATGCCATCGAAAAGAATTTCCATGTCTTCGAGCGAATCGATGGCCACACCGCACTTGCCGACTTCACCTTCGCTCGCCGGATGGTCCGAGTCGTAGCCCATGAGCGTGGGCAGATCGAAGGCGACGGAAAGTCCGCTGCCGCCATGTTCCAGCAGATATTTGTAGCGCTGGTTGGTTTCCTCAGGCGAGGCGAAGCCCGAGAACTGCCGCATGGTGAAAAGCTTGCCGCGATAGCCGGTGGCATGAATGCCGCGCGTGTAGGGCGGTTGGCTGGGATAGCCGAGATATTTTTCTTGGTTCCAGTCCTCCGGCAGATCGGCTTCGGTGTAGAGGCGGCGAATCGGCACGCCGGAAATCGTGGTGAAACGCGCACGGCCCTGCTCGTCAAGATTCACGCCCGTGGGCGCGCCAATGGGATGCTCGGGGTTTTTCTCGAGCGTGGGCGCGAGCGTCTTCTCAGCCCAATTCTTTTCCGCACCGGAAGGCTGTCGATTTTCAAAGACGTCTGCGATCGGACTCTCGGCCACTTGCGGCTTAGGCTTCTTTGGCATGCGAACCCCAGTGCTCTGATTCGATGATAGGCAAGGGAGGGCGCGGGAGCAAGGCGATCGCCGTCGGCTTAAACGACCGGTCGGTCTGCAGTTCGGGGCGGTCAGAAGCGTATCCAGTTCGACTCTACTAACCCATAAGCGCTGTAGATGGTAGTAGCGCGATTCGACAGCCATTACCACGAAGGACACGAAAGCACACGAAGGAAGAACCTGCAGATCAATTCCTTCGTGATCCTTCGTGCCCTTGGTGGTTCATGATTTCTCCTTCCACGTCAAACTGATCCGCCCGTAGACAGGTTTGCTTGCAACGTCTCGGGGACCATCACGACTGCTTGCGCGACCGTTCCCATGCCTTGGCATATTTCCACGAAACATACCCCGCGTGATAGAGGTGCAGCAGCAGGCCTTCACGGCCATCGAGGAAGCCGAGGCGAAAGAAATAGTTGTAGACGAACGTGACCAGCGGACGCAGCACGATGTTGATCAAGCTGAACCGGACTTTGCCTTTCGCGGCAACCATCTCCGCGCCCAGCGAAGAGTACCGATTCATGTGCTCGATGTAATCGGAAAGCGTGTGATAAGAATGATGGATGAAGTCAAGTCGGCCACCTAAGTCGTAGTGGCGACCATCATACGTGTGCTCGCCCGGTTCCAGTTTCACGTCTTCGTGAACCGCCCGATCCTGGAAGCGACCAGCACCGCGCCGGAACATTCGCAACTTCTCATCCGGATAGAAACCTCCATGGCGGATCCAGCGCCCAAGGAAGTAGTTTCGGCGAGAAAAGCAGAAGCCTGCTGATCGATGCAAGACATCCTGCGAGCCCGAGAGCGCGAGGAGTATGAAATTGCGGGCGACGTCCCCGACTTCCTCATCCGCATCCAGACTCAGAATCCAATCGCCGGTTGCCTTATCGATGGCTGAATTCTTCTGCGCAGCGTAGCCTTTCCAATCCTCGACGAACACTCTTGCGCCAAACGAAATTGCGATCTCTACCGTGCGGTCAGTCGAGCCCGAGTCGACGATGATGATCTCTCCCTTGCCCTCGGCGACCAACGGCTTCACGCTTTCCAGTGTGCGAGCGAGGTTGGCTTCTTCGTCGAGAGTAATAATGACGACAGAAAGGTTCATGGGCAGAGTGCGACGATTCCAAGTTGCGAACTCGGAATTGTCTCACAGGGACAAGAATGCAGAAGTAAGAAGTCAGAATGCAGAAGTCAAGACCTCGTGGCCTCTATGTTCTTACTTCTGACTTCTCACTTTGACTTCTGGCTTCATCTTCCCTGCTTCCGACAACAGAAACACGATCAGGATGATCAACTCGGGCTCGATGGGATGCCGGTAGCGGGCATGCGGAAATACAAAGTAGTACACCGTCGGATACGTCAGCACCAGTCCCGCGAAAAGCCACGCCCCCGGCCGCTTCTGCCTCAGTGCTCGTCCTAGTCCCCACAGCGCCAGTACTGACGTTGCCAGAAACGCCGAGGTGCGGAAGTCCACCAGAGCAAGGCTGCCGGTTGGTCTGGGAGCACCATTCCAGTAGTAGAAAAAACGTTTCAGGCTGATGACCGCAAAACGCGCCGGGTGCGCCCGGATCCAATCGAACGTCATCCTCTTGCACGACTCTGCATAAGCGAGTTCGCCCATTTGCCGAAACTTTTCGAACTCAAGTTTGTTGAGATTGGGCTGCAGGTACGCCATCAACATGCCGTCGGCGGACGGGCCGTTGCCTAGTCGGATTTGCAAGCCGAAGTCGTCGCGCAGAAACACGAAGCGTCCGAACACTTCGTAGTTGCGCACGATCCAGGGCGTCAGCACAAGGAAGAACACGACCGACGAGAGCGTGACTCCGCCGAACGACGGCAGGCCGCGGCGGTATCTCTGCCGCCAGATCCACAAGCCGCTGAACGGCAGAAAGGCCAGCATGGTGGGATTGGCCAATGCCCCAACGCCGTACAAGGCTCCGAATAGAACCCAGCCTGGCCAGCCTGGCCAGTCCTGCAAGGCCAGCGCAAGCCAGAATAGACAGGCCAGGATCAAAGGTGTGAAGGTCGTGTCCCAGATCCAATGAACGGACCAATACCACACGTAGGGACAGAGCGCCCAGGTGGTGGCAGACCATCGGGCAACGCGTTCGCCGAAGGGTTTGTGCGCGATGAAAAAAATCGGGACAGTGGTGAGCGTAGCGAACAAGCTGTTAATGCTGAGCAACACCCACGCCGAAGTCTGGGTGTAGATGCCGAAAACCTTGAACACTGCGCCGATCAAATAGGGATAAAGCGGGGGTTCCCAGGCGGTAGGGCCGGTGTTGCCCTCGTAAGGACTGGAGAAGCCCTGACCCAGAGCGATCGACCGGCCGACGCGACCCATCTCCCAGCCAAATTCGAAGTGGTCGTCGCCGGGGCGGGTTCGATATTGATGGAAAGCCGCGATGGTGGCTAGCTGCAGCACAAACGACAACAGCAAGAGCCAGGGTAAGAACCTGGGCAATGCAGGGCGTTGGGAGCTTGCCATTGGGCGTAGTGTATCAGGCACGGGAAACGGCGGCCGTGGCGGGGCAGAACTCGAATCTGTGGACTGACATCCTGAGCGAAGCGAAGGACCTATGCAGCGCTGCCGGCACCAATCACCTGCAAAGATCCTTCGCTGCTCTCAGGATGACAAGGTCCGGAAAGATTTCCACAGTGTTCCTTCAGAGACATTTTACGTACAGAAGTATAGCTACATTTACATTACTGTACGTACGAGGCAGCTGAACCGCAGCCGGCCTCTTTTCCAGAGGGCCGCGCACGCCTTTCACTCTCGGCTGTGGCGGCGAGACGCCGCCACGACAGCCGCCGGAACGGCGCGCTACATTTTGCCACCCTGCTGCTGAGGCGGTACCGTGCCTTGTGGCGCCGACGAAGGCCCTCCCGGCGGCGCAGTATCCTGACGGGGGGCGACATATGGCACGTTGGGCAACTGTGTTACCTGCCCGCGAGTGGCATCGGCGATATTGATGCCTGCGTGATCGAGCAGCAATCCGGTGGCGCGATCAAGTTCGATGCGCGACTTCTCATAAGCGGCCTTCGCCGAAACCAGATTCGACTCGCCGGTGGTCAGGGTGGCGGCATCTTGCAGGATGGCGGTCTGGGTGGTGAGGCCCACTTTCAGTTTCTGCTGGTCGGCGTCGAATGTCTGCCGCGCCAGGTCCACGGCGGATTGCGCCGCCTGCACCGCCGCCCGATTCTGGCGCACGTCGAATTGCGCGTTGCGTACTTCAATTCGCACCTGATTTTCCAGTTGGTGCTGACGCACCTCTGCCTGGCGATATTCAAGATCGGCGCGAACCTGGTTCGATTGTGCCAGGCGATTGCGAAGGGGAATGTTGAGCGACAGGCCCACGCCTTTATCGGGGGCTGTCGCATTTACAAGTTGGTTCAAGGTGCTTCCATAGCCGACCGAGGTGCTCGACCGAAACGGCGGCGGTGCTCTCTTCTGATCGAAACAAAAAGCACTCGTGGTGTTGGCGCAGTTAGGCACGGCGGGATTCAGGTCCCCGCCCACCCCAGAGCCGCCGTAATAGGCGAACGCCTGCAGCGTGGGCAGCATGGCATTGCGAACTGCTTTGATGTTGATGTCGCGCGAGTTGAGGTCGATGCGGGACTCGACCAGTTCGGCGCGATGTTGCAACGCATCGTTGATCAGGTCTTGAATCGGTGTGATCGGCTCTTCTTCCGGCACCAGCATGACCGATGTGGGAATTACATCCGCCTCGGCGAGCACAGGATCCTCAATGCTACGGCTCAGCGCGTTCTTCATGAGCAACTGCTGGAGTTGCAGGTTATTCTGCGCCACGATCAAGTTCTGTTGGTAAGTAGCGACGGTACTCTGCGCGCTGACGACCTGAATGGGAGGAACAGTACCGACTTGCGCCTGGCGTTTGGCGTCGTCCAGTGCCTTCTGGGCGTAGGTCAGAGACTCCTGCTGCACGCGAACATTCTCGTAGGCGTAGACCAGGTCCCAATACATGTTTTCAATCTGGTCGACGGTGGTGATGATCTGCAGACGAAAGGCTACGTCGGAAATTTCGCGATTGTTTTTTGCAATCCGGATGAAGCGCGTGTTGGGCAGGAAGCCGAAACCCTGCAGGAGGTTTTGCGTGAAGCGGAACTGGAAGGTGGAACCCAATTGAGGCGTGAGCAAGCTGGTGGGGTTGTTGGTAGTGAGGTGAGTGTTGTTGAAGCCGCCGGTCAGGGCGCCGCCCCAGTCGAATCCTTGGGTGTAGCCGAAGTTCGAGGTGTAAGTATTCTGCGCCACCACTGGCACCGGGCTGAACACGCTTACGGACTCCGTATTGTTCTTGTCGAGTTGAAGCGTGCCGGTGAGGGCAGGATCGAAGCTGGTGATGGGTGCACCGATGCCGAGGGTCGAACTGACCAGGCCGTTGGTTCCAGTGCCAGCGCCGCCGGCCGCTACGGTGGTGCCGCCGGTACCGGAGCCCACTGTGCCGCCGAGTCCGCCGACGCCGCCTCCGGGCGTGTTTTGAACAATGCCGGTATTAACGCCGAGAATGCTGGCACCGGATTTCGCGCGCAGCAGATCGGCTTCCGCAATGTTCAGGTTATAACGGGCGATATCGAGATCGAGATTATTCTCGAGCGTGAGGGCAATCGCGTCGTCGATCGAGAGATAAATCTTGCCATCTTTCATGAGCGAGTCGATGCGCGGCGAGTTGCTGAGATTCGGCTGCGGAAGCTCCTGCGGTCTGTAGGGTTGCAGCACATTCGGAAAAGCCGGACGGGGATTCGAATAGTCCTGCAGATGGACAGCTTGCGGCTGTGCGGGTTGAGACGCCGCAGGCGGCATGGATTGTGCCGGGGGCGCCGGCGGGGCTTCTTGTGCCCGAAGCAACCTCGGACCGACGCCTGGCAATGTGGCACACGCGAGGTAGAGGAACAGTTGGACAATTGAAATCAAACGCGGTAAGCGCATTGAGTATTCTCCTTGCATAAACGCGGGATCACACTGCTTCACGAAAGGAATTCCGATAATGCCAATGTTGGATGCAAGACGCAAAAAAGGGTCACTTCGATCTTAGCGGTAGAAGCTTCGCGGAACGGGCAGGGATTGTAAAGAATTGTGCGGAAGCTGCACGAAGAAAACGTAGCCCCGGACGTATGCGTCCGAGGCGCTCCCGGAAAGATATTGCTTCGAACGAGATCGCTCGGGTGCGCTGGCTTCGCTTCGCAGGGCGGACGAATGCGTCCGCCCCTAGGTGAGCGATTATTGTTGCAGGGGTTGTGGTGGAGCTTGGGGTTCAGGCTGCGTTGTGGGCAGATCTTTGCGCGGGGCAACGTAAGGAACGTTGGGCATACGCGTGACCTGGCCGCGAGCGGCGTCGTCGATGCTGATGCCGTTGTTGTCGAGCAGATTACCGACGGCGCGCTCCAGTTCGACGCGCGACTTTTCGTAGGCCGCCATCGCGGACATCAACGTAGATTCTGCGGTGGCCAACGCACTTCGAGTTTGCAGAACCGCCGTGGTGGTCGAGGTGCCGAACTGATACTTCTTTTGTTCGGCATCGAGCGATTGTTGCGCATAATCCACAGCAGCCTTCGCCGAAGCGACGCTGGCCTGATTTTGCTCGACAGCAAACTGCGCTTGCCGGACTTCGATGCTGACTCGGTTTTCGGTCTGCTGCAAGGCCATCTGCGACTGCCGGTATTCGAGTTCGCCGCGGACCTGCACTGCTTGAGCGGCGCGGTTGCGTAACGGAATGTTGAGTTGCAGGCCGACGCCCTTGTCGGGAGCCGTGGAGTTGACGAGCTGGTTCAGGGTGGCAGCATAGCTTGTGGAAGGCGCGAGGGGGAACTGGCTCAACTGAGGTACGGGGTTAGGGCTGGCGCAAAATGTTTGGACGCGAGTCTGGCATATGCCCGCCGGATTCTGGGCACCGCCCAAGCCGGAACCACCATAATAGGCAAACAGATCGAGGGATGGTAGCAGACCGCTGCGCATCGCCTGGTTGCTGTATTCCTGGCTGCGTAACGAGATGCGGGACTCGACCAATTCGGGCCGATGGCGAAGAGCTTCGTTGACCAGTTCTTCGGTGGGCTGAACTTGTTCAGTTTCTGGAACTTCCATCGTCGAAGTTGGAATTACGTCTGCTCCCGCGAGCATGGGATCATGGAGAGTCCGGCTGAGTGCGTTCTTCATGACCAGCTGTTCCAATTGAAGGTTGGTCTTGGCGACGGTGAGAGCCTGCTGGTCCGCGGCCACGGTACTTTGCGCGCGCACCGCTTCGATCGGCGCCAGACTGCCGATTTCAACCTGTTTCTTGGTGTCAGAGAGTGTCTTTTGGGAAAAAGTCAGCGACTCTTCTTTCACCCGCAGATTCTCGTAAGCATAGACAAGATCCCAATACATGTTCTCAATCTGATCAACGGTGGTGGTGATTTGCAACCGGAAAGCGACGTCGGACAGTTCACGATTGTTCTTGGCGATGCGAATGAAGCGAGTGTTCCCCGCGAAGCCAAAGCCCTGGAGCAGATGCTGGGTCATCTTGAATTGGAAGCCTGAGTTGAGAGCAGGGCTGACCGTCTGGAAAGCACTGTTGCTCGTAACCCGAGTGTTATTAAAGCCGACGGAGAGGTTGGTTCCCCATTGGAAACCCTGATTGTATGAAAAGTTGGTGGTGGTTGTTCCCTGGTACGTTCCAGCGAATGGACTGGTCGGAATAAACCCAGCGTGATCGTTCTGGAACGTACCCGTGAGTATCGGGTCGAAGCTGGTAATGAACGGCCCGAACAGGCCGCCTGCGGTCGAGCCGACGATGCCGCCTGCACCCGCGCCCGCGCCGCCCGCGCCAAGAGTGGTCCCGCCAGTGCCGGAACCGACCTGGCTTCCGATTCCGCCTACGCCACCTCCGGGCGTATTCTGCACGATGCCGAGAGGCACGCCGAGGATCTGAGCACCGGCTTTCGCCCGCATCACGTCGGTGTCGGCGATGTTCAGGTTATAGCGGGCGATGGCGATATCGAGATTGTTCTCGAGCGCCAAGGCAATCGCGTCGTTCAACGAAAGATAGAGCTTGCCATCGCGCATGAGCGCATCGATGCGCGCGGTGTTGGACAAATTTGGCGCTGCCAGATGCCGCGGAGTGTAAGGAGCGATGGGGTTCGGAAAGTGCGACTCGGGTTTGGAATAGTTCACCACCGGCAGAGTCTGCACTTGCGTCGCATTTTGCGGCGTCGGGGCCGGGGGCGGTTCCTGGCCCCAGCACCCGAGGGTCAGGGTGGCGAATAGGCTTGCGGCGACCGCAAGCCGCAGGGTCGAGGCTAAGCGTGCGAATGGCATCTACTCATCTCCGTTCGTTTAAAAACCAACTGATTAAGACCGTGGCGCGAAAGATTCAGGTTCGTGAGACAGCCCAAATGCCCAGAATAAAGTTCTGCTCAAGCATGAGTACGCAAAGGACCGCCGGAAGGTTCCGGAAAGCTGGGAGAAAAACCACCTTGCCTGCGACGGTTTCGCCTTCGTGCTTGGTTTCCTGCCGTCGGTGCTTCCCGGGACGTAAAGATTGGAGAGACCCACCCTGGAGACCGAATTCCGCGGAAACCATTCAGTATATCTGACCAGAACGCGGTGAAAATTACGCCGCGCTCCTGGAACTGGTAAATTGCTGCCAAAGCTTTCAGTGACTTCGATGATTGAACCGCCAACTGCGATTCGAAAGATCGCCGCATGCGCAATCTCAAAATGATCGTCTCCTATGACGGAGCGGAGTTTTCCGGCTGGCAGGTGCAGCCCAATGCCATTACCGTGCAGGGCACGGTTGCCTCGGTCATTGGACGCATCACCGGCGAAAAGGTATTGCCGCAAGGCTCGGGACGAACCGACGCGGGGGTGCATGCGCTGGCCCAGGTCATGACATTTGTCACGCAGTCTTCGGTCCCAACCGGAAATTTTCTGAAGGCGATGAATGATATTCTGCCGGCGTCCGTGCGGGTGCTGGAGGTAAGGGAAGCGCCCCAGGGTTTTCATGCGCGGCATTCAGCGCGGGCGAAAACCTATCGCTATCGCATCCATCGGGAAGCGATCTGCCCGCCGTTTTTGGCGCGGTACGTGTGGCATTATCCGTACCCCCTGGCGGAGGAAGAGATGGCGCGGGCCGCGGCGCTGGTTGTGGGAGAGCATGATTTCACTTCGTTCGCGGCGGTCGATCCAGAGCGGAGGCGAGAGGACTCGGCGGCATCGAATGTCCGAGACATATTCTCATCGTCATGGCAGCGTTTGGGCGAAGAGCTGGTTTATACCGTGAGAGGCTCGGGGTTTCTCCACCACATGGTGAGGAATCTGGTGGGCACATTCATTCTCGTGGGCAAGGGGACGTTGCAGGTCGAGGACGTAACACGCATTTTAGAGGCGCGGAACCGGTCGACGGCCGGGGCGACCGCGCCGGCGAATGGTTTGTATCTGGTCGGGGTTGAGTACTAGTGTAGTGTCGCCTAAACAACTGGAGTTATTTTTTCTTCCTTTTTCGTGAACGCGGCAGGGTGCATCCCGGCTGGATGTTTTCGAGGGTTTGCCGGCACCGTTGCAGTTTCTCCACGATCGAATCCACGGTAGCTGTCCAGACAAATGGTTTCGGATTCCGATTCCAGGTGTCCATAAACTCATCAATAGCCGTGATGAGGTCAGGCACATTGAGAAACGTTCCACGTCGTATGCGCTTGCTCGTTAGTTCGCTAAACCATCGCTCCACCAGATTTAACCAACTGGAGCTGGTGGGAACATAATGAGGTAGGAAACGCGGATGCTTCTTCAACCAGGCCTGAACATTGGGATGTTTGTGAGTACCGTAATTGTCCATCACCAGATGCAGCGGTATATCGCCGGGAAACTCTTGATCCAAACGTTGCAGAAATTTCACAAACTCCCGATTGCGATGCCGGGCGAAGCACTGACCGACCACTTTGCCGTGGGCCAGTTCCAACGCGGCAAATAGCGTCGTAGTCCCATTGCGTTTGTAATCATGCGTCATCGTTCCGCAGCGGCCTTTTTTTAGCGGCAATCCTGGCTGGGTTCGATCCAGAGCTTGAATCTGGCTCTTTTCATCCACGCACAACACCAGGGCTTTTTCGGGCGGATTAAGGTACAGTCCCACTACATCGGTCAGCTTCTCCAAAAACTTCGCATCACGAGATAGTTTGAAAGTTTTCTGAAGGTGGGGTTTGAGCTGATGACTCTGCCACACCCGATTAATCGTGTCCTTGCTGACACCTTGTTGCTCGGCCAAGGTCCGGCAACTCCAATGCGTGGCTCCGGCGGGGCGAGTTTGTAGGGTGGCGTTAATAATAGCTTTGATCTTTTGGTCCGAATAGTGCGGCTTACGTCCTCGTCCCGCTGCCACCTCCCACAAACAATCGGTGCCCTCGCTGCGAAAACGGGCCCGCCACAATGCCACAGTTTTAAAGTTGATGTGCAAGCCTGCAGCAATCGTTTTGTCTTGTTGGCCTTCGGCCGCCGACAGGATGATGTGACAGCGCTGCGCCACTTGTTGCGGTGTGCCATGCGCCGCAACCCAGCGCTGCAATTCCAGTCGATCTGCCTGCCTCAGGGCAATGGGCTGAGCTTGGCGCGGCATGCACCCTAGGGTATTCCATTTCCATAAATAACTCCATCTATTTATGCGACACTACACTAGCTAAAGGCCGTTGTGAAACCCAGGGCTGAACCCCTTGATTGACGCGGGGCATTGACGCAGCCACGTGGCGGATCTGCAGATTTTGCTTGCTTTCTTCGCGCCAGATCTCCCCACTGAAAAAATGGTCCACTCATTTATTTTCTTGACAATGTAAATCTTACTCGATATACTCGAGTACATACATGATCGCCTCTTCCTCTCACCAAGCCTGGCTCTTCTACTCCCCTCTGGCCCAGCAAGCCGCCCTGCTCAAAGACGATTTGCTCGATCCCGTCGATCTACTCTTAGACGATCCTGCCTTAGTCGATGTGGTCCGCCAATGTCTCGCCAAACGTAGCCCCCGTTCTACTCGTACCGGTCGCCGGGGCTTGGCCCCCGATCGTCTGCTGCGCTGCTGTGTCATGAAGCACCTGAAAGGCTGGAGCTTCCGCGATCTGGAACGGGAACTGCGCAGCAACCTGGTGTACCGCCGCTTCACCCACTTCGATGCCGACACTACGCCAGATTTCACGGTCTTCAGTCGCAGCTTTGCTCTGCTCAGTCCGGCCGTCAGCGCCGAGATTCATGAGCGCGTGGTCCGTCTGGCCTGCGAACAAGGCGTAGCCCAGGGCCGTCGTTTACGCACCGATAGTACGGTCGTCGAAAGCAACGTCCACTACCCGACCGACAGCTCGCTGTTGGGCGATGGCATTCGGGTGCTCAGCCGCAGCCTCGAACGCATCGCCGACGAGTGTAAGACCGGAGCCGTGGAAGTGGTCTACCACGCACGCGCGGTGAAACATCGTCTGCTGGAAATCAGCCGTGCCGCCAAGTCCCTCACCGAAGCCAACCAGAAGCGGATGCGCCTCAGTTACCAGAAGTTGTTGGCTCTGACTCGAGGCGTCGTGCGCCAGGCCAGCGAAGTGGTGCAACGCTGGGGGAAGGGACGGCTGAAAGTGGTGGGCACGGCCCTGGGAGTAGCAACCCAGATCGGCCAGCTGCGGCACTTTCTTCCTTTGGTGGAGAACGTGATCCGGCAAACCAAGGAACGAGTGGTGAAGGGGAACAGCCACGTGGAGGACAAATTGTTGAGCCTGTTCGAGCCCCACACCGAAGTCATCCGCAAGGGCAAAGCGCATAAGCCCAACGAGTTTGGTAGGCTGGTGCGGATTGACGAGGTGGAAAACGGCATCGTGAGTGGCTACCAAGTTCTCACCGGCAATCCGGCCGATAGCACGGCTTGGATGCCGGCGCTCCAACAACATCAGGCGTGTTTCGGGCAAGCGCCAGAGATGGCCACCGGCGACCGCGGATTTTTTTCCGCAAAAAACGAGCGCGAGGCAGAAGCCCTGGGAGTGAAGAAGGTGGCGCTGCCGGCGCGGGGACGGCTCTCGGCGAAGCGGGCCGAGCAGCAGAAGCAGCGCTGGTTCCGCCGCGCGCTGCGCTGGCGGGCCGGGATTGAAGCCACCATGAGCACCTTGAAACACCCCTTCTCGATGGCGCGAGCTACCTATAAAGGAGATCGTGGATTTCAGCGTTACGTGGGCTGGCGCGTGATTACCAAGAATCTATTTTCCATCGCTCGCTATCAACAGCGTCGGAGGGACCATGAGCAAGTCGGTTGAGGGCACAGCTCAACGACGCAAGCTGCTGGGCGAGATCGAACGTCTGGCCGAGATCGCTGTTTTTGGAACGCTATCGGAAACCTATCGCACCTGCGGACGAGCGGGCTGCCATTGTCAGGGCGATGGACCCAAGCATGGTCCGCATCTGAATGTGAGTTACCGCGGGGAAAAGGGCAAGACCACCGGCTACTATGTTCCCAAGGGAGCGGAGGAGGCTACGCGAGAAGGAGTGGCCGCTTGGCAACAAATGCAGCAATGTTTGCGTGAACTGGCGGAGTTGAATAAGGAGCGCAATTTGCAGCGTGCCCGCGAGGCCGATTCGCAATGAAACGATGGTTCCATCTAACCCTGGTGTGCTGCGTACTGCTGTGTCTGTGCCTCAGCTTTGCTCAGGCAGTCGACATGAACCACGACTTACCGATCGTCGGCTTGCGACCAGAGTTCGATCGAGGGCGACAACCCGCCTCCGACGCGCTCACAGTTTCGGTTGTCACAAGCATGAGATTCGATCAACCTCGCGCTGGACCTCTTCGATCTCTGATCCACGACTGTGCGTCGACTGCGGGCCATCTTGCTCCACCTGGCTCGGAGACCATGGGCCACCGGAGTCGATCGGGCCTGGCGAGTTGCCGGTCAAGCCGGCAACTCAAATCAACGCCATCGAGCAACCTTGTCCGCGAAATTTCTGGTTTTCAGCCGAACAATTGAAGAATCGCGGTTTCGCAACAGCCTTTAGCTAGGGGAAGCGCCGCGGACAAAATTCTGGACGGTGACGGAACACACAGCAAGCTTGGTGGTTGCGGACTAAGATTTCTTTATGGCTACTGATTTACAAATTGCGGCGCGGAAGCTTGCGTCGGTGAATCCGGCGACGGGTGAAATTCTGCGCGAACTCGAGTGTGCGGGTGAAGGCGAAGTGGAGGCTGCGGTGTCGCGCGCACGAACTGCGCAGGCGGCGTGGGCTGAACCGGGACTGCGACACCGCATCGCCGTGCTGCGCGAGTTCCAGGGGAAGCTGTATGCGAGGAAATCTGAGATTGCGGCGGCCATCACGCGCGAAGTGGGCAAGCCTCTCGTAGAGGCGCTGGTCACGGAAGTGCTAGTGGTGCTCGACGCGGCGCGATTTCTCATCGACAACGCCTGGGGACTGTTGCGCGATGAGCCGGTGCCGCATGCCAATCTGGTGACGAAGCTCAAGAGGGGATGGCTGGTGCGCGAACCCCAGGGTGTGATCGGAATCATCTCGCCATGGAATTATCCATTCTCGATTCCGGCGACAGAGACTCTGGCGGCGCTGGTGGCAGGTAATGCCGTGGTGTTGAAGCCGTCGGAACTGACGCCGCTGGTAGCACTGGAACTCGCGTCGTTGCTGTATGCGGCGGGTGTGCCCAAAGATGTATTTCAGGTGGTGGTCGGGGAGGGGCCGGCGGGGGCGGCGCTGTTGCGCTCGCCGATCGACAAGCTGGTCTTCACTGGCAGCGTTGCAACTGGGAGGCGTATTGCTGCCGCAGCGGCGGAGCGCTTGCTTCCGGTGGTGCTCGAGTTGGGCGGGAAAGATCCCATGCTCGTGCTCGACGACGCGGACGTCGACGTGGCTTCGAGCGCGGCGGTGTGGGGAGCATTCGTCAATGCGGGGCAGGCATGCCTGTCGGTCGAGCGCTGCTACGTGCATCGCAGTTTGTACGAATCCTTTGCCAAAGCGTGCGCGGAGAAGACGAAGCAGTTGCGCGTGGGCAACGGCATGGAGTCGCACACCGATGTAGGGCCGATGATTCAGGAGCGGCAGGTACGGATCGTGGAATCGCACGTGGAAGATGCAAAGGCGCGCGGGGCGCGGGTTTTGGCAGGCGGGAAGCGGTTGCCGGAGCTGGGGCCGAATTTCTATGCGCCGACAGTGCTTGCCGATGTGACGCAAGAAATGCGGATCATGCGGGAAGAAACTTTCGGTCCGGTGTTGCCGGTGATGGCATGCGCGGACGACGACGAAGCGGTGCGCCTGGCCAATGATTCCGAATACGGGCTGGCGGCGAGCGTGTGGACGCGCGACCGCAAGCGGGGCGAGCGGCTGGCCCGGCGCATCCATGCGGGAACCGTCATGGTGAACGACGTGATTTCCTGCTTCGGCATCAGCGAGGCTCCCCACGGCGGAGTGAAGGCCAGCGGGGTGGGTCGCACCCACGGGCGCTTCGGGCTGGAGGAAATGGTGAGGGTGAAATATCTGGATATGGATCGCATGCCGGGAATGAAGAAAGTCTGGTGGCACGGGTACGGCGAGAGCTTTCGACGCCAGATGGAAGGGTTTCTGGATATGCAGTTCGCGAGGGGGTTGGGGACGCGGCTGAGGGGAGCGCTGCGAGCGGCGGGGGTTGTGACGCGGAAGCAGTTGTGAATAGGACGCGGGCTTTGCCCTTCCGCGTGATGTAGAGACAGCCGCCTCGGCTGTCCGCCAACGAGGGTGTGGACCGACAGCCGAGGCGGCTGTCTCTACGTGATTCGTTTCGCCATGTGAGTTATTCGTCGATGCGGTCGCCGTGGCTGGGGGGCTGCGAGATGACCAGGAAGCGCACCGGACCGGAGGAAGGATTGCGGATCTGATGGCTCGTGCCGGGCAAAATTCGGACTCCGCTCCCAGCCTGAATCAGAACCTTCTCGCCGTTGATTTCCATTAAGACTTCGCCGGTGAGGATGTAGAAGAACTGTTGAGAGCGCTCGTGATGGTGGCGAACTTCGGCCGCGCCCGGAGGCATGAACTCTTCGATCACGCTCAGTTGCGCATGTTTCACCAGATGCCAGCCGTCGCAATCCACGCCCCAGCGATAATGCTCGGCGTTTTCCCGGCTCACGGAACCAGGGTTGGCCGGACTTGCCTGAATTGGGCCATCGTGGGCGGAACCTGCCTCGGGCGAGTCCGATTCACTTTCCTTCGCCATACTTTTCGTCTCCTACATGCCCAGTGTAATCTTGTCGCCATGAGCAATCCTACTCATTCCCATTCGGCCCCCGATCTCAAGCGGGATCTATTGCGGCATACGCTGGCCACGCTGGCCTATCGCGGCGGGAAAGCCGTGAGGAACGCGCCCGATGGCTTTGTGGAGTTTCAGGCAGGTAAAGGAGTGCGCACGCCGGGACAGATTCTGGCGCATCTCGGAGACCTGTTTGACTGGGCTTTGTCGATTGCCATGGGCCAGCAGAAGTGGCATGACTCGAAACCGTTGCCGTGGGAACAGGAAGTTGAGCGATTCTTCGCAGCTCTCAAGAAGTTTGATGACTTTCTGGCTTCGAACGAACCCGTGCACGCTCCCCTCGAGAAGTTGTTTCAGGGACCGGTTGCCGATGCTCTGACGCACGTCGGACAGATTGGCATTCTGCGGCGCTTGGCAAACGCGCCGGTGAAGGGCGAGAACTATTACGCAGCCGACATTGAGACGGGGCGAGTGGGCGCCGATCAGGCCAAGCCCAAAGGTGAGTTCTAAACTCCAAGCGTCGACGAAGACTCGGAGAGGGTTGCCGCTCAAGATGTTTCGGCCACAGGGTTTCAGCTACAATGACCGCGTAAGGCCGAATCTGGCGGCGTTTCAGCCGCTCGAACGAGGGTACCTCCTTTGGCGACTAGCGAAGTAACCAGCTCTGCCTCGCAGAATGTTCCGCAGCTTCCCAACCATAAGGTCAAAGTCAAAAAGGCCGGGCAGCGCGCCTGCAACGAGAAAAACGAGAAGGGTAAATTCTGCGGTGGGCATTTGAAGCGCTGGTTCTATACCACGGATGTTCTCGAACAGGCTTGCGGCGATGCGGAAAAGGCCTGGGGACCCGATGCCGAAGTCTACCGTTGCGAGCACTGCAAGACGCTGTATCTGCCAAGTCCTGGGGAAGCAAAGGTGAACGTGGCGGGGCAGGGGATGATCTCGGTGTTCGGGTTGACGCTGCCGCCGAAGGAGAAGTGAGTAGCCAATAGCTGCTAGCTAACATGCCGTGGGAAGATCCGATTCTGGGGATCCAAAATAAGAAGCCGAGCCTTGCTCGGCCTGACAGCCGAGGGCGGTTGTCCCCACATGAGTTTTGCTAAAAGCTAGAAGCTAGAAGCTAGAAGCTAGAAGCTGTTTTCCATGCACACTCCCGATCTCATCTACGATTGGAACAAGAACCATCCGCCGGGACTGAAGCCCCCGGGGCCGGTGTTGATCAACGACGAGACTTTGCGCGATGGGCTGCAATCGCCCTCGGTGCGCGATCCTTCGATTGCGGAAAAGATTGACATCCTTCATTTGATGGATGCGCTGGGAATTGATTCGCTCGACCTCGGACTGCCGGGAGCGGGGACGCGTGCGGTTGAGGCAGTTACGGCGCTGGCGCGAGAGATCGCCGCGCACAAGATGAAGATTCGCGCCAACTGCGCCGCGCGGACTCATGAGAATGACATTCGCCCGATTGCCGAAATCGTGCAACAGACGGGGCTGCCGATTGAGGCTGCGACCTTCATCGGATCCAGCCCGATTCGAAGGTTCACGGAAGGGTGGAGCGATGACTTTCTGCTGCACACGACCGAGAAGGCCGTGAAGTACGCGGTCTCGCTGGGACTTGACGTGATGTACGTGACTGAAGACACCAGCCGGTGCGATCCGGAGACAGTGAAACGGCTGTACGCGACCGCGATCAACTGCGGGGCGCGGGCGATCTGCATCTGCGACACGGCTGGTCATGCCACGCCCATGGGCGCGTTGGCGCTGGTGCGATTTGTGATCGCGGAAGTGGTGAAGCCTTCGGGCGAGCAGATTCGCGTGGACTGGCACGGGCACAGCGACCGCGGACTGGCGATTGCGAATTCAATGGCCGCAATTATCGCCGGCGCGAATTGCGTCCACGGATGCGCCATTGGGCTGGGCGAGCGCGTCGGCAATACGCAGGTGGATCAGATGCTGGTCAATCTGAAGTTGATGGGCATTGCGCCGTGGGATGAGCAGGACCTGACCAAATTGAAACATTATTGCCAGGCGGTGTCGCGGGCGACGGGCGTGCCGATTCCGGCGAATTATCCGGTTGTAGGCGACGACGCTTTTCGCACGGCAACGGGCGTGCACGCTTCGGCCATCATCAAGGCGTATCACAAAGACGATGTGGTGCTGGCCAACACCGTGTACTCGGGAGTGCCGTCTCATGTGTTCGGGCTTGAGCAGATCATCGACATCGGTCCCATGAGCGGAAAGTCGAATGTGCTGTGGTGGCTGGAGCGGCACGGCATTCCGGTGAGTGACCGGGTTGTGGAACGCATTTATCAGCGCGCCAAGCAGAGCGATCACACGCTTAGCGAGGCAGAAATTCTGGAGTGCGTGCCCACTGCGACGCAGAAGAAATGACGGGCATGCCTCCCCTTAGACATGCAATTCTCGGCGCTGGTGGAGTTGGAGGCTTGATCGGCGCATGCCTCGCCCGGTGCAGCGCTGCGGTCACGCTGGTGGTGAGGCGCGAAGCGCTTCAGAGCTATCCCAAACAGCTTCGTTTGGAGAGTCCCTTCGGCAAATTCGCAGTTGATGTTGCTGTTGCCGCGGAAGTGCCTCCTGTTGATGTTCTCTGGCTTGCGGTGAAGGCCACGCAGTTAGAGCCGGCGCTGGCGGCGATCAAGAACCCGGGCGCCGTCAAAGCTATTGTCCCGCTGCTCAATGGAATCGACCATGTGGAGTTGCTCCGCGTGAGGTACGGCGCGGAGAAAGTTATTCCGGCCACCTTCGCCGGCGAAACTGAAAGGGTTGCGCCCGGCGACATCGTGCACCGTTCTCCTTTTGGCCGTCTGAATGTGTCTTCGCGCGGGCGAAGGCTGCTTGGTGAAACGATTGACGAGCTTCAGAAGATGGGATTCGAGTGCCGCTTTATTGACGATGAGCCCACTCTGATGTGGGGAAAATTAGTATTCCTGGCGCCCTTTGCGCTTAGTACAACGGCCGCTGATAAAGCTGTCGGTGAGATTCTTTCCGATTCGCAGTGGCGAAGTTTGGCGGAGGCTTGTGTTCGGGAAGCGTGCGCTGTTGCCCTTGCTGAGGGCGCCAAAGTGAATGCGGAATCGATTCTCGGATGGGTGAAGACGGCCCCGGCAAATATGCGAAGCTCTATGCAGAAAGATGTGGAGCGCGGTAATGCCCCGGAACTCGATGCGATTGCCGGGCCAATCCTGCGCGGAGCTGCCCGGCACAAAATCGCAGTGCCAGCGACGAAGAAGCTGGTGGCGGGAGTGGAGCAGCGCGCCGGATTGGCGCATTCCATCGTCTAACGCTGAAGTAATCGGAAGTCGTAAGGGTGGGACAATCCCAAAGTCACTTCCACGATACGTGCGCGGCCCATCTTCCGTAACGTCTTAGCCAATCCCCAATCCTTCTATGTCATTGTAAACTTACGCAATACTTACATGAGCCCGAATCCCCCGCGCCCGGACTTGCCGGACCTTGCGCCCTCGGTGCAACAGGAAGTGGCACGCCTGGCCGCCGCGCCCGAGGTGCGTTCGGCATTCAACTGGTTTCGCACGCAAGAACCGCAACTGGCGCACTGGCAGATGGAAATGGCGCGGATCCCGGCGCCTCCGTTTGGCGAGTCGGCGCGCGGGGCGTGGCTGGCGGAGCGCTTTCGCGAAGTCGGTCTCGACGACGTTCGTATCGACGATGTCGGCAATGTATTCGGCACGCACCCCGGATTTGGCCGGCGGTATGTGGCCTTGAGCGCGCACATTGATACCGTATTTCCGGCGAATACGCCGCTGAACATTCGCCAGCAGGGAAGCCGCATTTACGGGCCGGGAGTCTCTGACAATGGCGCGGGCGTGGCGGCTTTGCTCGGAATTGCGGCGCTGCTGCGTGCGGTTCGCATCCGGCATGCGCTGCCCTTTGTGTTTATCGGGAACGTCGGCGAAGAAGGCGAGGGCGACCTACGCGGCATGCGGCACATTTTTTCGACGCCGCGCTGGAAGGACTCGATTGCCTACAGCCTGGTGCTCGACGGCGCGGGAGCCGACACCATTGTGGCCGAGGCGCTCGGCAGCCGGCGATTTGAAGTGATCGTGCGCGGGCCGGGCGGACATTCGTGGAGCGATTTTGGTGCACCCAATCCGATTGTGATTCTGGCCAAGGCCATTGAAACTTTCGCGGCGACGCCGGTTCCGCACACGCCCAAGACCACGTTCAACATGGGAGTAATTCGCGGCGGGACTTCGGTGAATTCGATTCCCGAGTCGGCCAGCATGAAGGTGGATATTCGCTCGACTTCGATGACCGAAATGGAGCGACTGGAGCAATCGCTGCGCTTGGCATTGAACCGCGCGGTCGAAGATGAAACCCTCGCCGCTGAGATGCGATCTTCCGCGCAAAAGCGGCCGTCGGGTGTGAGTTGCGAAGTTGTGGTCATCGGCAACCGTCCGGCGGGAGAACTGCGGGCGGGAGCGCGAATTTTGCAAGTCGTGCGCGCGGTGGATGCGCAACTGTCGAATGCCGCCCAGGTGCAGCGGGCGTCGACCGATGCCAACGTCCCGCTCTCGCTGGGGCAGGAAGCGGTCGCCATTGGTGGCGGCGGGTCGGGCGGCGGGGCGCACACTTTGCAGGAGTGGTTTGATTCCAACGGGCGCGAGCTGGGATTGAAGCGGATTTTGCTGACCATGCTCGTACTCGCGGGAGTGGGGAACGAGTCGGATGTCAGGGGGGCTTCATGATGCGGATGCGCCGTCGCCGATTACGTCAGGGGCTAAAGAGTATGCGTGAGAACGTATGCCGTCCGTTCGGGACGCGCTTGCATTTTCCGAATCCGCCCGGCACTTCCGTGCCGGGCATTCACATGCCGCCGCTTCGCGGCTGGAGTTTGTGGATCCTGCTGTCCTTCATCGTCTTCAGCTTCTGGCCCTGCATGGCGCAGAGTTCATCGGACAATGGAACCATGGAATCGAATCCGAAAGCGGACATCATTTTCGAACACGCCAACATTTACACGGGTGTGCCCGCCAATGCGCAGTTCAGCTCGATCGTGCGCCAGGAAGCCATGGCGGTGCGCGGCGATCGCATCTTGGCGGTGGGCAAAAGAGTTGATCTGGAGAAGTTAAAAGGGCCGCAGACGAAGGTGGTCGATCTGGGCGGACATTTCGTTATGCCCGGATTCAACGACGCTCACCTCCATCTTGACGACGCGGGCAGTACGAAGCTGAATGTGGATTTGACGGGCCTGAAGTCGCTGGACGAATTGCGTGGGCGAGTAGAGAAGAAAGTTTCAGAGTCGAAGGCCGGAGACTGGATCCAGGGATCGGGCTGGGACGAAACGCTTTGGCCGGTGAAAGTGCCGCCCACGCGCTGGGATCTGGATGAGGTGTCGGACGGACATCCCGTATTTCTGGTGCGGATCGACGGTCACATCGCGGTCGCGAATACGCGGGCATTGCAACTGGGAAGCATCACGCTGGCCAGCCGCAATCCACAAGGCGGCCGGATTGACCGGAACCAAAACGGCGAGCCGACGGGAATTTTGCGGGAAACCGCGCAGTCTGCGGTTTTGGACGTGATTCCGAAGCCCACCCACCGGCTCCGCCAGGAAGGTCTTGAACTCGCGCTTGCCGATCTGGCCGAGCATGGCGTGACTTCCGCGCAGGATTATTCGCCGGTCTGGGAAAATTTTCAGATCTACGAAGACCTGGAAAAAGAAGGGAAGCTGACGGCGCGCATCACGGAATGGCTGCCCTTCGATGATTCCGTGGAAGAGCTCAGCCGCAAACGCGAATCGCATCCCCAGTCGGACTTGATGCTGCACACTGGAATGCTGAAAGGATTCATGGATGGTTCGCTGGGATCGCACACGGCGGCGCTGCTTGAGCCGTATGCCGACGATCCCAAGAACTCTGGCTTGCCGCGATACGAGCCCCCCAGACTCAACGACATGACCAAGGAACGCGTGCTGGCGGGCTTCCAGATCGGCTTCCATGCGATTGGCGACAAAGGAGTGCAGATGGCGCTCGACGCTTTTGCCGGCGCGGAGAAGGCTGCTCACGAGGCCAACGTCAAGGCGCCCAATGGAGGCGACAATTTTCGTCTGCGCATCGAACACGCGCAAGTGACGACCCCGGCAGAAGTCGCTCAATTCAAAACTCTGAAAGTGATTGCTTCCGTGCAGCCCAATCATTTGCTCACCGACATGCATTGGGCACAGGATCGTCTGGGACCGAAGCGCGCGGCGACTTCGTACGCCTGGCTCTCCTTTCTGAATCAGGGCGTCACGCTGGCTTTTGGCACCGATTATCCGGTCGAGCCGGTCACGCCGTTCCGCGGGCTTTACGCCGCCGTCACGCGCCAGAGCGAGAATCGCAAGCAGGAATATTTCCCGCAGCAGCGGCTCACCATCGATCAGGCCATCGCCGCCTATACTGCCGGGTCGGCCTTCGCGGAGTTTGAGGAGAAAGAAAAAGGCAAGCTGATGCCGGGAATGCTGGCCGATTTTGTCGTCCTCGACCGAGACGTAACCGCGTCCTCGCCAGAGAAAATACTGGCGACCAAGGTGCTGCGCACCGTAGTGGGCGGCAAGACGGTTTACGAGGCGAAGTAAGTTTCCTCGACGCGTTTCTTCTTTCGTTACCCATGGAACCCAAAGGGCATAAAACGGTTTCGACGATTTCTGCGTCTAATACGGGAAGCCCTCAGTGTAGGCATTGCCCCGGACACGCAGCCCGGCCGCATGGTTCAAATGGGTATACTATAAGGGTTTAAACAGTTTCGGAGGCAAGGGGACATATGGATTCGGGCGCGATGTGGATGCGCATGAAGGCTCATCGCTGGGCCTATACGCTCAGTATTCTGGCGACGTTAGCGGTCGGCATTCTGATCGGGACGGTCATTTCCTACGGAGTCAAAGGAAAAGAAGGGCAAAAGAGCGAAGCGACACCGCTCAGTTTACCCTCGCCCCAGCAGATGTCGAACACTTTTTCGCAGATCGCGAAACAGTTGGAACCCAGCGTCGTCAACATTAATACGGAATCGACCATTAAGAACGTGCACCGTCGCCGCGGACAGAATCCCGATGACGATGACAGCGATGGCGGCGGCGGCATGGACGACTTTTTCAACCACTTCTTCGGTGGGCCCGGCGGTCAGGCGGGTCCGGGCGCCGATGGCCCGATTCGAGAGCGCTCCCTGGGTTCCGGCGTAATCGTCGATCCCAAGGGATACATCGTGACGAACCGGCACGTTGTGGAAAAGGCGGACCGGATTCGAGTGCGCTTCGAGGATGATCCGCCGGGCGTGCAGCATGACGCCAAGGTTATCGGCACCGATCAAGAGACGGACCTTGCCGTGATCAAGGTGGACATGGACCGTGTCTTGCCGGCGGCGAAGATGGGCAACTCCGACAGCATGCAGGTGGGCGATTGGGTCTTGGCCGTAGGCAGCCCGTTCGGGTTGTCCGAAACCGTGACGGCGGGAATTGTTTCGGCCAAAGGACGCGACATTGTGCCCGGCCGCCAGTTCCAAACTTTCATTCAAACCGACGCAGCGATCAATCCCGGCAACTCGGGCGGGCCGCTGGTGAATATGAATGGGGAAGTGATCGGCATCAACACCGCCATTCTGAGCGAGACCAACGCCTACGCGGGCGTGGGTTTTGCGTTGCCGTCGAAAACCGTGGTTGAGGTTTACAACCAGTTGACCGGGCCGGAACACAAGGTTTCTCGCGGTTCCATCGGCATCATGTTTGACGCGGTGGAAAACCCGGCGATTGCCCGCGTGTATGGATCGGGAAGCGGCGTCACCGTGTCGAGCGTGGTCGCGGGCAGTCCCGCCGATCAGGCAGGATTGAAAGTCGGCGACACCATCACCAGTGTGGATGGAAAGAAAGTCAGCAAGGGCTCCGAACTGGTGGCCGACATCGCCTCGCGCAAGCCTGGGTCGAAGGTGAATCTGAGCTTCCTGCGAAACGGCAAAACGCAAGAAACAAGTGTGACCATTGCCGATCGCGCCAAGCTGTTTGCCGCGCGACTTGGGGAGGATCAAGAGAATGGCGACGAGAGCACTCCCAAGCAGAGCAAGTTCGGTGTGACCGTTCGTAAGGTAACGCCGGAAATGGCTGACCGCCTCGACATGCCCGCGGGCAAAGGCGTGATCGTGCAGGACGTAAAGCCTGGTTCGTTTGCCGAGGACGTAAACCTGGGGCGCGGCGATATCATTCTGGAAGTGAATAAGCAGCCCGTCAACAGCGAAGAGGATTTCGCCAAGATCGAGTCCAGCCTGAAGAGTGGCCAGGATGTTGTCTTCCTGGTACGCTCGCGAGGTTCCTCGCGGCAGGATGGAACGGTCTTTCTGGCCGGTACACTTCCGTAACTTAGAAAGCTCAACGGGAACTGGCACTGTAGCCTCGGATCAAGGATGATTACAGTGCCAGTACCGTTTGAGGTTTTGATTTTCGTTTTGGAGTGAAGGTTTCGCGTTGAGCGCTAGGACTGAAATCCGCAGGGCAGCATTCACGGCGGTTTGCGCGGTGTTGGCTTGCGCGTGCCTCACGGCAGCGAACGCCCGTTCCAACTCGACCACCGATACGACTGCGAAGAAGCCTGCGACCACCACGGCCGCTCACAAGCATCACAAGAGCACAGCATCTACGCAAACGGCTTCGACGGGAAAGCGTTCGCGAAAGAAACGCGTGCGCGGCCAGCTAAAAATGGACTCCGAAAGAGCCCAGGCGATTCAGGAGGCCCTGATTCGCGAACACTACCTGGAAGGCGATGCGACTGGCACCTGGAACCAGGCTAGCGAAGAGGCCATGCGCCGCTACCAGTCCGACAATGGCTGGCAAAGCAAGACCGTACCCGATTCGCGGGCGCTGATCAAGCTGGGCCTGGGCCCGAGCAAAGATCACCTGCTGAATCCTGAGAGCGCGATGACCACCATGCCCGACGCGCCTCGCGCCGAGTCCATGCCCACAACCTCGCACAGCGCGTCTCCTGCGACAACTCCCCCGTCCGCTCCCAGTTCCAGCCAGAACGATTCGTCGCGGCCGCAGTAGAAGCTGGCACTCAGCCATCAGCTCTCAGTCAAATGCAATAAATCTTTCTCGAGGATTCGTACGGTTTAAGCTGGAACGGTGGAATGCTGGCGGGTGAATGCTGAGAGCTGACAGCCGACAGCTGAATGCCGACAGCTGACAGCTAGGTTTTCTTGTAGCTCGGCACGACCGGACGCGGAAAGTACGGCAGCGGCTGATTGGCGATGATCGCGCGGGGATTCCCTTCCACCATAGCCTCGGCAATTTCTTCGCCGCAGATTTCAACGGCGGCATCGCGCGCGGTGGAAAGAATAGGGACACGTTTTTCCGTGTCGTGTGCATCGGTGGAGAGGACGTGTGCGGCCTGGTGTTCGAATAGCCAGTGCGCGGCCCGACGCGCGCGGTCGCCCCAGAATCCCGTCAGCGCAGACCCCGTAATCTGAATGACGCAGCCCTGATCGGCCCACTCTGCAAGGCGCGACAAATTCTCCCGCAGAATCGGGTTGCGCTCAGGATGAGTGATGATCGGCGTGATTCCACAATTCCGCAACTTGAGAAAAGTATCCGCCGTCTGCTCCGGGACACTGTAGTTGCTGAATTCAACCAACAAGTAGCGCGTGCCTTCGATGACGTAACGGGTGGGATTCGCGAGCGCGTCCTGCAAATTGTCGTAGGAGAGGTGAAAGTCGCAGCCCAGGCTGAGCCTGGGTTTGTCACCAACCAACCCGCGTAGATGAGCGAGCAACCCCTGTAAATACTGGCGATCGTAGTGGTAACGGTCGTTGGCGTGGGGCGTGGCAACCATGTGAGTGATGCCATCCGCCGCCGCCGTGCGGCACATGGCGACGGAAACCTCCCACGATTTAGGTCCGTCGTCTACTTCTGGAAGGATATGGGAATGGATGTCGACCACGATTGTTGCGCCCAAGCAAAGCCCGAGAGCTGCCCTTCCTTATGATTTAACCAGATTTGCAGGCAAAGACCAAGGGTGAGGCGCGGGAGTCTGCAGGCCAGGTCTGTTGGGCTCAACTTGGTTTGGTCCAGTCCTCGATCTTCAACTGCTTCAGGCGGTGGAAGACGTGGTCGCGCGTGACCAGTCTGACGCCGGCAGAACGAGGTCGTGCCGTGCCGCTCGTAGTCGTGGGTTCGTTGTTCAGGCAACCCCGGTCGCAGCGGCAGAATCGGTTGGGTGCGATCCAACGCCTGCACTTGCGACTTTTCGTCTACGCACAGCACCACCGCATGTTCCGGAGGATTCAGGTACAAGCCCACGATGTCCCGGATCTTCTCTACCAGCAGCGGATCGGTGGATAGTTTGAAGGTCTCGCTCCGGTGTGGCTGGAGGCCGAAGGTGTGCCAGATGCGCACCACGGCGCTCTGGCTGAGCCCGACCTTCTTGGCCAGCGAGCGTGTGCTCCAGTGGGTCGCCGCCGGGGGAAGACTCTCCAACGTCTGGGTCACCGCTTCCTCTACCTGGGTGTCGGTGATCTGCGAGGCGTGCCCGGCCGGGGATCATCGCACAAACCCTCCATTCCCCTGATCCGATACCTCTCCCTCCACTTCCCGACGGTTGCGCCGGTCACGTCCAGTTGCCGAGCGATCTCCTGATTGGCCAGTCCCTTGCCAGCACGAAGAACGATCTTAGAACGTAACGCCATGCGCTGCGCGGTTTTCGGGCGCCGCGCCAGCAGCTCCAGCTTTTCCTGGTCGGCAGGTAACACAGTCAGTGGTGGTTTCGGACGTCCTGTACGCACGATAGCCTCCTGGATGGATCAGGATTGAGTGTACAGGGAATTTTCAATATATGCAACGAACTTATGACTCAGAACACTAGCGCCTGTGCAGCAATCATCATGTCGAGGTTGCCCATGGGTTCGCCGGCGCGCTCAATCTCTGCTCGTATTCTTGCGTAAGATCTTGCCCCTGCCGAGTCCCAGGGCAGAATCTCGATCCGCAATAGAAATTCCGCGACTGCCACTCCGAGTCTTGCCGCCTCAGGCTTGTTCGCCATACCGAACCGCAACTCGGCCTCTGTAATCACCGAGATCCCGACTTCTGCCATGGGAGTTCTCATCAGCCTCTCCCGCACGTGAGGAACGTTCCCCTTGATCACATAGCTGGCCATGTTCGTGTCGAGCAGATAACGGACTGGCATTCAGAAAAGCTTTCGTTTCTGCGGCGGGCTGTCGCGGCGGTTCGGCAGAAAGTCTTCCGGAATGTCGATCGTGCGAGTCAGGTCAAAGAAATCTTGCCAGGAATCGGGACGGCGGGAAAGGATGACGTCGCCCGTCGCGGGATCGCGGCGCACGTACAGTTCCGACCCTGTGAAACGAAAGTCGGCCGGTAAGCGGACGGCCTGACTACGGCTGTTGCGAAAGAGCTTAGCAGTATGGGACACGAGTCGATTCTCCTTGGTCGAGACCCAAGTACATCACAAGATATCGATCAAGATATATACCGCTCGGCAGAGGGCGCTCCCTTTCTCAAGCTCCACAAACTCTTGTTCCGGGCTCAAGTTGACAAGCATTACCACGAAGGGCACAAAGTCACACCAAGGGAGCGCCTACAAATCAATCCCCTCGTGGTACTTTGTGTCCTTCATGGTTTATGCTCTTTTCTTCCAACGTCAATTGACCCAATACCAAGCAAACCTTACATCCATTGACGGGTCTGCCCGCATCTCTCTATTCTCATAGTGATCCCATTTCAAGGACGGTTCATGAGGAAGCTTGCGTGCCTGATCGGGTTGGCGCTGGAACTGGCAGTTTGCGGCTGCGGCAGTAACACGATTGCGCCCGCCACCACCAACACCTCGACTACGGGCAGTTGGGAGGCTCAGCTTACTGGCGGGGCCGACCAGTCCAGTCTGCTGAATTTCGTGACCTCTTTCTCGGTCAACACCAGTGGGCCTCTTACGATCACCGGCTTCAGTTTCTTCAATGCCGGAAAATGCTTTGCCAACGGGGTCAACGGTTCGACCGAGAGCGGCACCGCTACCCTGAACACCGGTTCCGCCGGTCAAGTTACCGGCACGCTGGATTTCACGGTGGTGTCGACAGTTCCGTCCGGCAATACTCTCAAACTGACCGGAAACCTTACCGGGACTTCAAACGGAACTCCCACCACTACCGGAATCCTGAGCAACGGGGTGGTCGTCGGCACGTGGACTTTGACCGGCGGCGCCGGGGACGCCAGTTGTGCGGTTCCCAATCCACAGCCGTTCATCATGTGCCAAGGCTCCAATACGTGCACCGTGCCCTAATTCGGTGTCCCCACTTTGCGGCACAAATCCAACCGTCATCCTGAGTGAAGCGAAGGACCTATGTAAGGGCCCATCCGCTCCGCATACGACGCTGCAGTGGTGAATCTGAGGCCTAAGTCGCTTGATGCAAGAGTCTCCGGCTCTTCCTTCCTATTGCCTCGCTACTATACAGTGGGAGCCATGAAGCGCCCCGTCGGTAAGATCGCCGCGGCAGTCGGAGCCCGTCTGCTTGGCGAGAGCCGCGTCGAGGTGAGTTCCGTGGCCAGCATCGAATCGGCCTCGCACGCCGATCTGGTCTTTGTCGAAGATGAGAAACATCTGGCGGCGGCTCTGCGATCTCGGGCGGGCGCGGTTATCGCGGGGGAATTCGCAGCATCTGTGGCCTGCGATCGGCCTCTGCTCGTCAGCGATCATCCCAAACTCGCTTTTGCTCGCGCCGCCCGATTCCTTCGCGAGGAATTGCGGCTCGAGGGCAAGGGCCGGCAAGGAAGTGTGCACCCTACGGCCGTCGTGCATTCCTCCGCTTTGCTTGGGTCCGGCGTTTTGGTGGAGGAACGCGCAGTGGTTAGCGAAGGCGGGCAGGTCGGGCAGAACACGCGGATCGGCGCAGGTTGCGTCTTGGCCGCCCATGTGCGAATTGGACGGGACTGTGAGATTTATCCCAACGTTACGATGTATCCGGGCACGACGTTGGGCGACCGCGTGATCGTGCATGCGGGCGCTGTGTTGGGCAGCGACGGCTTCGGCTATGTCCGCGATCGCAAGGCCGGGCACTACGAAAAATTCCCACAGGTGGGGCGCCTGGTCATCGAAGATGACGTTGAAATCGGAGCCAATGCGACCATCGATCGCGGCGCGCTCGACGAAACCCGCATCCGGCGTGGAACGAAGATCGACAATCTGGTCCACATCGGACACAACTGCCAGATCGGCGAAGACGTCGTGATCGCGGCGCAGACGGGCTTGTCGGGAAGCATTGTGATCGAAAATGGCGTCGTCCTCGGCGGCCAGGTCGGCGTTGGCGAGCACGCGCGCATTGAAGCCGGAGTCATGCTCGGCGGCCAGGGCGGCGTTCTGCCCAACAAAGTGCTGCGCGGCAAGGGCGTCGCATTCTGGGGAACTCCGGCGCAGCCTCTGCGAGAATATCTGAAGCAGTTGGCGACGCTGGCGCGGCTGGCGAAGAAATAGCGGCTTCCGGCTTCCGCTGTCCGGCTTTCGGATTTTGTCGTGCCAACTTCAGGAGGAGAGCGGAAGCCGGATGCCGGAAACACGATTTTTATGGCAATCATCGTCATTGGCGGACATTCGCGCAGCGTGGGCAAGACCAGCGTGGTGGCCGGCTTGATCGCGGCAATGCCGGAATTCACCTGGACTGCGGTCAAGATTACACAGTACGGCCATGGAATCTGCTCGGCTAATGGCGAGGCCTGTGACTGCGCCACCGCCGACCATTCCTGGGCGATCTCAGAAGAGCGCGACCGGTCGGGAGAGTCGGACACGTCAAGATTCTTAGTCTCGGGAGCTGTACAGGCCTTGTGGGTGCGGACCGAACAAGGCCGTCTGGCCGAGGCCATGCCAGCTTTACGTCGGCGGCTGGAAGGCGCCCGCAACGTGATCATCGAGTCCAACAGCGTCCTGAAGTTTCTGCGCCCGGACCTGTATCTGACAGTGCTCGATCCCTCGACCGCCGACTTCAAAAATTCAGCCCGCGAATTTCTGGACCGCGCCAACGCCGTGCTTCTGCACCAAGCGCCGGGAAGCGCGGCGTGGCAGGCGGTCTCCCTGAAGCCAGTAGCGGACCGTCCCGTGTTCCGCATCACGCCGCCGAACTACGTCACCCAAGAGATTGTAAAGTTCGTTCGTGAGAGTCTCATTACACGAAACTCGGAGGCAGAGAAGCTGACAGCTGAGAGCTGACAGCTGCTCTTTGCTATCCTTTTCCGTGCGGCAAATCCATTACAGCGCCTGGCTGCTGGTCGTCCTATCGGCCATTCTTCAGGTCATCATCTTTCCCCTTCCGGGCGTCTATGCACTCTCGTGGTTCGCGCTGGCTCCGCTGATCCTTGCCCTGCTACGCGCGCGTCCGGTGGGAGAACTAGAAATTGCCGGTTCGCTAAGACTGCGTTCCGCCACGCCCGGTCAGGGTTTCCTGCTGGGCTACGTGTGCGGAATCCTGTGGTACGCGGGTACGTGCTACTGGATTTATGACACCATGCGCCAGTACGGTGGTCTCAGCGCGCCGGAAGCGCTGCTCGCTCTTTTTCTTTTCTGCTGCTATCTGGGCCTCTACCACGGCTTATTCGGTTTGCTCGTAAGCTCGCTGGCCGGTTCGGGACGCGACTTTCGGAGGCCTCTGGTGATGGTTCCATTTCTATGGGTTGCGGTGGAACTGGCTCGTACCCGGATCACGGGCTTTCCGTGGAATCTGCTCGGGATCGCGCAGGTCGACAACGTCGCTCTCTGCCGCATCACAGAATGGACGGGAGTTTACGGAATCTCGCTGGAGATTGCGCTGGTCAATGTGGCGCTGGCTGCAGCATTTCTGGTTCCGCGCAAAAAGCGTGGCGCGATGTTGGCAGCAGCCTTAGCTGCCGCGGCCGTGCTGCAAGCCGGCAGATTGATCGACGCCCCTCCCGCCAAGGCGGATCACGCAGCGCTCCTGGTGCAGCAGAATATTCCAGTTTCGGCCGAGTGGACGCCCGCTTCTGTTCAGCAAACTTTGAATGAGTTGACCGAACTTATGGTGAAGTCCGAGGCCGCGAGCCCGCCGAAGATTGACTTGGTCGTCTGGCCCGAGTCGCCGGCTCCCTTCTTCACGAATGATCCGCGATTCCGCGAGGCGGTTAGCGCGATGGCTCGCAACACTAAGACCTGGACCATAGTGGGTTCTATCGGAACTTCAGCAGCAGCGGGCGCCAGCGGGCAACCCCTGGTATTTAACTCGGCCGCATGGATCAGTCCGACGGGCGAGTGGATTGCGCGTTATGACAAGGTTCACCTTGTACCCTTCGGAGAGTATCTGCCGTTTCCGAGTTTGTTTTCTTTTGCGGGCGGCTTGACCAGGGAAGTGGGCGAGTTCCAGCCAGGCACAACCCGCAGTCCCCTGAACAGCGGGACCATGCGAGTCGGCGTCTTCATCTGCTATGAATCCATATTTCCCGATGAGGTTCGCCAGTTCGCCGATCAGGGGGCGCAAGTGTTCGTCAACATTTCCAACGACGGATGGTATGGCGACAGCGGAGCTTACGCGCAGCATCTGAACCAGACTCGCATGCGCGCCATCGAAAACAATCGCTGGCTGCTCGGCGCCACCGACACCGGAGTGACAGCCTCGATCGATCCGTTGGGACGAGTGGTTGCGCGACTTCCCCGCAAGCAGCGGGCGACGCTGATGGCGCCCTACGCGCTTACTTCGGTCACCACCTTCTACACTCGGCACGGCGACTGGTTTGCGCATGCGTGTGCGATAATTTCTAGTGGAGCGCTCTTACTGCGCTTTACATTCTGGAGAAGCCGCAAAAAGGTTAACGCGTCCTCATGAATCAAGAGTTGGTGCTGGAATACGAAAAACTGAACAAGAAGGTCCACGAACTTCGGGAGTATCTTTGACGCGGAGAAGGTCCGTCCGCAGCTAGCCGAAATTGAGAAGCAGTCCGCTGACCCGAACTTGTGGTCGAATCCCCAGAGATCCCAGCAGGTAATGCGCGAAAAGAAGCGCTTGGAGCACGTGCTCTCCACCGATGCCGACCTGGCGCGCCGCGGCGATGACATTGCCGCCTACTTCGATCTGTCGAAAGAAGGCGAGAGTGTCGACGCGGATTTGGAGCGTGAAATCGGATCGCTGCGGGAATTGCTCGACCGTCTTGAGACCGAGACTCTGCTTTCCGGCGAGAATGACGCACGCAATGCCATTGTCACCATTCATCCCGGAGCGGGCGGGACCGAGTCTCAGGATTGGGCCGACATGCTCCTGCGCATGTACTTGAGATGGGCCGAGCGGCAAGGATTTGAGACCGTGCTCTACGACTACCAGCCGGGCGAAGAGGCGGGGCTGAAGTCGGCAACCTTTGCGGTGAATGGCGAATACGCCTTTGGACTTCTGCAGAGCGAGATTGGTGTGCACCGTCTGGTGCGCATTTCGCCCTTCGACCAGGCCAAGCGCCGGCATACTTCTTTCGCCAGCGTCTTTGTGTCGCCGGAGATCGACGACAGCATTGAAATCGTCATCAAGCCGGAAGACATCCGCACCGACACCTACCGCTCCAGTGGCAAGGGCGGGCAGCACGTGAACACTACGGACTCTGCCGTGCGGATCACCCACATTGCCACAGGCCTTGTCGCCAGCTGTCAGAATGAGCGCTCGCAACACAAGAACCGCGAGCGTGCCATGAGCATGTTGCGCTCGAAACTTTACGAGTTCGAGATGGAGAAGAAACGCGCGGCCACCAAAAAAATTGAAGACTCCAAACTCGACATTGAATTCGGATCGCAGATTCGTTCGTATGTGCTGCAGCCCTATCGCATGATTAAGGATCACCGTACCAAGACCGAGGTCGGCGATGTCGACCGCGTGCTCGACGGCGACTTGCAGCCATTTATTCGGGCCTACCTGTTGGCGCGGCGGGGGGAGAAGCAGTGAAGGTAAAGGAATTGACGGTTTGACGATAGCAAGTCAAATGTTGTCATCCTGAGCGCGTCTCTTGCGCGAAGAAGGAACTATGCAATTCCGCAGTCGCAAGGGCGCTGCCCGCGAGTTGCATAGGTGCTTCAGACCGCAAAAAGCGCGTTCCTCAGGATGACAAGGAAAACTCGCTTGTTCGTCGGAGTTCCATAATCTATGCGCAAGTCTGTAGTCCGAAAGCGATCGATCAAGCTTGGCCCTCGTTTCTTGCGGGCGTTTTTATTTGCTGCCGAAAAGCATAAGGACCAGACGAGGAAAGCCTCGACTATCCCTTACATCGCGCACCTGATGGGGGTTGCATCCCTCGTACTCGAGGCGGGCGGCGATGAAGATCTCGCCATCGCTGCACTCCTGCACGATGTGGTCGAGGATTGCGGCGGAGCGCCCATGCTGCAAGAAGTTCGCCGTCGCTTTGGGCGGCGCGTCGCAAGAGTGGTGGAGGATTGCACCGACGCCGACACGTACCCCAAGCCGCCCTGGCGCGAGCGCAAGGAAAAATATCTGCGCCACCTTAAAACCGCAGACGGGGATACGCGCCTGGTTTCAGCTGCCGATAAGCTGAATAATGTGCGCTCCATTCTTAGCGACTACCGCGCTGTCGGAGAATCAGTGTGGTCACGGTTCAACGGCGGACGTGAAGGCACTCTTTGGTACTATCGGACTTTGCTGGATATATTTCTTCAGCACAAGCGGAATCGCATCACGCGAGATTTTGAATTGGCCCTCCGCGAACTCGATGCTCTGGCTTTTTCAACATCGCAACTGGTAGTCGAGCCATGACGACGCGCATGATCGATCAAATCCGGGCTTCCAAGCTGCCCTCCAACATGATGCAGTTCGCCGCGCGTGGGGCGCTCCAGGTGCCGCCCGCCGAGAACATTGAGATTCTGGTCTATCTGGCGCGGCACAACAAAGTGTTTGGCGACCTGGCTCGCATGACGCTTGCGGGATGGGACGAAAAGGCATCGCAGGGCGCTGCGGCCGACCCGCAAACTTCTGCCGAGGTGTTGGACTATTTCATCTCACCTGACAATTTGCGGCCGAAGTTGCTTCCCGCGCTTCTGGAGAATCCGTCAATACCCGAAGGTAAGCTGGTCAAACTCGCGCTGTCCGCTTCGCGGGAATTGATCGACGTGATGCTTAAGAGCACGCGGGTACACTCGCTGCAGGGCGTGCTTGACGCGCTCCGGTCCAGTCCCTACTTGAAAGAGGAGGAGGCTAAAGAACTGGGGAAGTTGTTGACAGCCGCCGACTTTGCCGCGAGCCAACCGAATGCCGAGCCCGTAACCGAGCCGCCGGGGTCCCCAGCCGAACCAGAGTCGGCGAGTTCCGATATTTACGCAGACGGCGCTGACGATGAGACCGTTTCCGCTTACATCAACGATCATATGCACGACATTCAAGCGGAAGGGGAAAAACCATTCCAGGCAATTGGCGGGATTGTTGAGTTACTGGGGCCGGATTATTTTCCAGTTCTGGATTCTGCGGAACCCCCTGCTCCCGCCGAACCGGCCAAGCCCGCCGGCCCAAAAATAGCCGCTGTACCCAAAAAGCCGCAAGCCGACCCGAAGCGAGAAAACGCGCTGCAGAAAATCAGCCATCTCGACGTGAAGGGCCGCATCCAACTGGCATTGAAGGGCAACAAAGAGGAGCGCTCACTGCTGATTCGAGACGGCACGAAAGTCGTCGCCCTGGCCGTGCTCGAAGCCCCAAAGCTGTCCGACGGGGAAGTGGAAAAATTTGCCAGCCAGAAGAACGTTTTGGAGGCAGTGCTGCGCCAGATTCCTCTGAAGCGGCGCTTCATGAAGGACTACAAAGTGGTGCGCAACCTGGTGGCGAATCCGCGGACGCCCCTCGATCTCGGCCTCGGCTTGATGAAAAACCTGCTAGTGGCCGATCTGAAGAATCTTTCCGCCAACAAGGAAGTATCGGAAACCATTCGCAAGCTGGCGATGAAAATGTACAAGCAGAAGCTGGACGCCGCCGCCAAGAAATAATCCGGAGACCGTATGGCTTCCTCGCCGCAATCCGATCCCATCGCCGCAGTGCTGAAGCGTTCGAAGACCATTGCCGTCGTCGGCCTCTCCTGTAACCCTTTGCGGCCCAGCCACGGCGTGTCGGCCTATATGCAGACTCACGGATATCGCATCATCCCCGTGAATCCGCAGATCGAGGAGTGCCTGGGAGAGAAAGCTTACGCGTCGCTGCTCGATGTGCCGGAGAAGATCGACATCGTGGATATTTTTCGCCGGCCGGAATTTGTGGAAGAGTTAGTCGACCAGGCGATCCAACTCAAAGTCCCGGCCATCTGGATGCAGGAAGATGTAGTGAACGAGAAGGCCGCCGAAAAGGCGCGCCAGGCTGGCATCTTCGTCGTGATGGACCGCTGCATCCTGAAGGAACACCGCGCGCGGATGCGATGAATAGGGGTGGGCGTCCCGCAGGTTGGCGATCTATTTACGCCTTGTCATCGCCAAACAGCTTTGTCAGCCCCAACAGCAGGCCACGCCCAACTAGTGTCCCACGCCTACAAAAACCACGCTGGCGTCGTCGCGCAGGCTCGTGCCGTTGGTGAACGATCGCACATCGTCCACGATGCTCACGGCGGACGAACCCGCCTTCCCCGCGTGCCCCGCCAGACGGCAGAGACCGTACTCCTCTCCCTTCGCGTTTTCGGCTTCGGTAATGCCATCGCTGTAAAAGAGAAGCTTCGACCCCTCCGGCAGCGCGATGCTGGTTTCCGAGTAGTCTCCACAACCAAGGCCAAGAGGCAACCCGCGTTCCGTATTCAGGAAGTGCTCGCCCTGCTGGTCGATGAACAGCGGACGCAGGTGTCCGGCGTTTGCAAAGACGACGGTTCGCGTCGAGGGGTCGAGCATTGCATAGACCATGGTGACGAATTTTCCAGCTGGAAAATCGTCCACCAGCAACTGGTTCAGTCTGGTCAGCACTTCGCCCGGCGTGCAGCACGCTTCCGCCAGCGAACGCAAGACGCCGCGGGTGGCCGACATGAGCAGGGCGGCGGCAGTGCCTTTGCCGGAGACGTCGGCCAAAACTAGCCCCCAGCGCCCGTCCGGGAACGGAATAAAGTCGTACCAGTCGCCGCCCACCGCGCGCGCCGGCACGCTGAGCCCGGAAACCACGAACCCCGGAATGTAAGGAGAACTCTTCGGCAGCAGCGCCTGCTGGATGGTGCGCGCTTCCTGGGCTTCCCGGTCCATGGCCGCGCGTTCGGCCCGCTCCGACTGAAATTGCCGCGCATTATGAACCGCAACCGCAACGTGATCGCACAGGGCCTGCAGAATCCTTAATTGCTGACGGGGAAACCCGTCGACGTCGGGATGAGACGCCGTAAAGACGCCCACCAGTCGTTCGCCCACGCGTAACGGAATGGCTACCTCGGAGAGCGTCGACTGCTCGCATGCAATGTAGTACTGATCTTTACGTACGTCGGGCGCGTACCGCATCTGACCGTTTGCCGCGACGTAGCCAACCATTCCCTCGCAGCCAATTTTCAGGCGATGTCCTCTCTCATGCAGACTGCAGCCCCGCACTCCGCTCAACACCATTTCGCTGCGGTCTTCGTCATGCAAATAGATGCTGGCTTCCAAGCAGCCGAAAGTCAAGGCCACCTCGTTGACAACGCTGTCGAGGAGTTGGTCGAGATCGAGAATCGAGGTGATTCTCTGCGCCGCTTTCTGCACGCGCTGCAGGTCTTCGATGAGATCGGCGGGAATACCACGTACCTGCGCAATTTCGTTACCGGCAGCATTGGGAACGGTAGCCATGACACCCATCCTTTGGGGAAAGCTGCGAAGCACTCTAGCCGATATCGGATGAGATGTCGCGCCGACGCCTTAAGATTCTTTCTTTACGGATGGCGCGCCGCTTTCGCTGGCCCGCGAACGCTGCCGTTTGATCTCTTCCATCCGCTCTCGAATACGCTTTTCAGTGCCTTCATTCGTTGGGTGGTAGTACACGCGATCGCGCAAATTGTCAGGCAGACATTGCATGTCAGCGACTTTGTCTTCGAGGTCGTGCGCATATTGATACCCCTGGCCGTAGCCAAGCCCCTTCATCAGGCCAGTGGGCGCGTTGCGCAGGTGCAGCGGAACCGCATCGGCTGCCGTCTGTTCGACATCCTGCTGCACGTCGCCGTAGGCGGTGTACAGCGCATTCGACTTGGGAGCGACGGAGAGATAGACGACGGCCTGAGCCAGCGCCAGATTGCCCTCCGGCATGCCAATGAAGTCGACCGCGTCGCGGGCCGCCATGCACAGCGAGAGCGCATTCGGATCCGCCAGGCCAATATCTTCCACGGCCATTCGCACCACGCGGCGCGCGACATACAGCGGATCTTCTCCGGCTTCGAGCATGCGGCCGAGCCAATACAGCGCCGCATCCGGATCGCTGTTGCGCACCGACTTGTGGAGCGCGGAGATCAGGTTGTAGTGTTCTTCGCCGGTCTTGTCGTAGAGCAGAATCCGCTTCTGCAGCGCGTCGCGGACGATCTCGTCGCTGATCTCCAGCGCGCCGCCGGCATTTTTCTGCGCCAGTCCAGCGGCTACCTCCAAAACGTTGTAAGCGCTGCGCGCGTCGCCGCTGGTATAGCTGGCAATTTTTCTTAGTACATCGTCCGAGGCGATCAGATTCTTTTCGCCGAGCCCGCGCTCGCGATCGGTAAGCGCGCGCCTGAGCAGCAGCACGACCTGGTCTTCAGTGAGCGGCTTCAGCACATAGACGCGACAGCGAGAAAGTAAGGCAGAGTTGATCTCGAAGGACGGATTTTCAGTGGTAGCGCCGATTAGCCGGATATTGCCTTTTTCCACGTGCGGCAGGAAAGCGTCCTGCTGCGCTTTGTTAAAGCGATGAATCTCGTCGATGAAAACGATAGTGCGAGTGCCGTATTGCCGGGCGCGCTCCGCCTCGGCCATCACCTGCTTAATCTCTTTGATTCCGGCGAGCACGGCGGAAAATTCGATGAACTCCGCCTTCGTCATGTTCGCGATGATCTTTGCCAGTGTTGTCTTGCCTGTGCCCGGCGGCCCCCAGAAGATGAGCGAGCCGGTATCGTCGCGGTCGACCTGCGTGCGCAGCGGCTTGCCGGGACCGATCAGGTGCTCCTGACCGACGAACTCTTCGAGTGCGCGCGGGCGCATGCGATCGGCCAGCGGACGGGAAGCGTCGGCTGCGCCACTGGCATTCGGAATGGGCTGGAAAAGACTCATCGGATTCGCACAACAGCAAGAGCTCTTGTTTCAGATTACCTCAGGGTGGACTTTTTGATCGCCCTCGCGCAAGTTCACCCTCATTTTGCGAGCGCGTTCGCCATCTCTACAAAACGCATTTCCCGCGCAGCCGGCAAGACGCCCATCTCCGCCGCGTAACGATAGAACAGCCGCAATCCCTCCAGGCATCCCGCGTCAAGCTGGTAGTGGATGTTCTGCGTCAGGTAGCTGCGCACGGCGGCTTCGTCGATATCCAACCGCAGCGCCCATTCACGGGAGATTTGGTCCAGGCTCGAAGGCTCCAGCCCGTGGTCGCGCGAATTCTGAAAGACCGCCGCCAAATCCAGCGATGGCGCAGCCTCCTTGAGCGCATCTCGGCGCACTGCCCAGAAGGCAAAGACAAAGGGCTTACCCGTATGGCGAATCCATTCTTCCGCAAGATCGAGCGCATGGTAGCGTGTCCGGTCGATCTTCAGTGCAGGATCTCCGATGAGCAGGCCGGCATCGTGCGCGGCTAGCATCTGATTGATGTCAGGCGCCATCGACGTGAAGGTCCGTCCTCCGCCCAGCCACTTCTGGAAGAGAATCTTCGTCAGCGCCACCGACGTCATGGAAGAACTATCCAGAGCCACCGTACGAATCTTTTCGACCGGAACTCTACTGACCAAAAGAATGGAGCGCACGGCTCGCCGCGAAGCAATTGCCACGTTGGGCAGGACCTGCAATCCAGGGATCTCGGCATACGCTGCCGCGGGAATAATGCCGATGTCGGCCGTCCCCTCCGCCAGGGCGCGGGCGCAATCCGAGGGCAGAGTGTAAGAAATATCGAAGGCGCCGCCGGCCTTTCCGTGCTCGAAATCCCACATCAGCGGGGCAGTATTAAGGTAGGAAATGGCCGAAATGCGTAAACGTCTCATGCTTTCCACAATTTTAACAAACCCATTGTGACGCATGACCTTGACATCGCTCTTCGCGGCTAATTACAGTCCGCTCGGAGTTCGTTTTTGTCCAACGCCGCTGTATCCCCGGCCTGGGACCAACGAAGGCTCGCGAACTGGTCGAACATTTCGGCTCCGCGGAAGCCGTCTTCCGCGCTTCTTTGACCGAACTCGAGAGCACAGGCATCCAGGCCGTTTCGGCCGAGTCCTTGGCTACGGGAAAGTCCGCGGAACTGGCGCGAGAAGAAATTGCGCGCGCCGCCGCCGCCGCCGTCACCAGGTTTCGCTGGATGACGCCTCATATCCGCCGCGCCTAGGAAATCTACGATCCTCCTCTCATCCTTCGCGTCCGCGGCAACGCCGAGGTGCTGACCAAGCCCGGCATCGCCATGGTGGGAACGCGCCATCCCATGCCCTACGGTTCGGGCATGGCGGAGCGGTTGGCTTGCGACCTCGCTGCGCAGGGATTGGCCATGATTAGTGGCATGGCGCGCGGGGTTGACACCTCCAGCCATCGCGGCGCGATTTCCGCCAAAGGCAAGACGGTCGCGGGGTTTGGCACGGGCGTCGATGTCCTTTATCACAAGGAAAATTCGCGAGTCGCCGAGCAGATTCTTGCTTTGGGCGGCGCGCTGATCCCCGAGTTTCCCTTGGGAACCTTTGCCGCGCCGCAAAACTTTCCTATCCGCAACCGCATCATCAACGGCATGTCTTGCGGTGTTCTAGTGGTCGAGGCTGCGGAATACTCCGGTACGCGCATCACCGTGCAACGTCACCAACAAAAATTCCTGGGGGCCGAACACACTCATCAAACAGGGCGCCAAGCTGGTAGCGACCTGGGAAGACGTGTGGGAAGATCTCCCGACAGAAGTACGACTTGCATTGACTCCGCCCGCCTCGCTTGAATCCTCGGGCGCCGCCTCCGCATCTCTATTTTCAGACGAAGGGCTCCCTCCTCACGAAAAGCGAATCCTGAGCGTGCTGAAAGCCGACGAGACCACGCACATCGACGAAATTGTCCAGCGCCTGGAAAACAAAATGTCTTCCTAGGAAATCTTTGCTGCCCTGTTTGAACTGGAGTTGGGCGGCAAGGTCAGGCAGATGCCGGGGAAGAATTTTGTAAAGAGCTTCTGCCAGCAAAATTCTTCCCGCGGGAGGGAGATGTACGGCTTGACGAGTCAGATACGGAGAGCGTCTGTCTCGATCGGCGCTAATATCGCCGAGGGAGCATGTCGAAGGGGTACGTGGACTTTGCGCGATTTCTTCAGATAGCGGCAGGCTCGGCGAGTGAGGTGGAGTATCACTTGTTACTCTCCTGAGATCTGGAGCTCCTGCAAAGCGCCGACTTTCAGCGTCTTACAGATGAAGTGGTGGAGGTAAAGGGAATGCTGGCATCGCTGATGCAAAAACTGAGAGCTGACAGCTGAGAGCCTTCAGCAGTAACTTGTTGCTTTCCGCCCATTCGTGCTAGCTTCGAAAACAGAACTCCAGGGAAATTGAGGTTCCATTGTCAAAAGGTTTAGTCATTGTCGAATCGCCGGCCAAGGCGAAGACCATCCAGAAATATCTGGGCAAGGGCTTCACGGTCGAGGCTTCGCTCGGCCATGTGAAGGATCTGCCCAAGAGCACTTTGGGTGTCGATATCAAGAATGACTTCGAGACGGACTACGTCGTCATCCCCGGCAAAGAGAAGGTTGTGGCCAAGCTGAAAAAGCTGGCGGCTTCGGCGGATGCGATCTATCTGGCGCCTGACCCGGACCGCGAGGGCGAGGCGATTGCCTTCCACCTGGCGGGTGAACTCGAGGGGAATGGCAAGAAAGAGAAGAAGGCCAAGAAGCCAAGAAAGGGCGAGCCGGAACCTCCGCCACGTATCCAGCGCGTTACCTTCAACGAAATTACGAAGCGTGCCGTACAGGCCGCTTTTGAACATCCGCGGGCGATCGATCAGAATCTGGTGGACGCACAGCAGGCGCGCCGCGTGCTTGACAGGCTGGTGGGATATCAAGTCTCGCCGCTGCTGTGGGACAAAGTTCGCCGCGGGCTGTCTGCGGGACGTGTGCAGACCGTGGCGCTGCGCCTGATTGTCGAGCGCGAACGCGAGATCAAGGCGTTCGAGAAAAAAGAATATTGGACGATCGACGCGCACCTCGCCGCCAACAAGCCTCCTGCGTTTGACGCCCGCTTCGTGGGCAAGGGCGAAGAAAAAGTTGAGGTCACGAACGGCGAAGACGCGGAAAAAATTCGCGCCGCGCTGGAAAAGGCCGACTGGGCAGTCCGTTCGGTCGACAAGAAAGAACGCCGCCGTAACGCTGCGCCTCCGTTCACCACCAGCAAGCTGCAACAGGACTCGTCGCGCAAGCTGCGTTTCAGCGTGAAGCGCACCATGATGATCGCGCAGCGCTTATACGAGGGCGTCGAACTCGGCGAAGAAGGCTTGGTCGGTCTCATCACGTACATGCGTACCGATTCCACGCGCGTCGCTCCCGAGGCGATCCAGGAAGTGCGCGAATACGTGGGCAAGGAATACGGTCCAACCTACCTGCCCGAATCGCCCAACACTTTTAAAGAGAAGAAGGACACTCAGGGCGCGCACGAGGCGATTCGTCCGACTTCGGCGATGCGCCATCCGGACCAGGTCAAGCAGTATCTAAGAGAGGATGAGTTCAAGGTCTACAAACTGATCTGGCAGCGCTTTGTGGCATCGCAAATCAATCCCGCGATCTTCGACCAGACCACGGTCGACATCGAAGCCAAAAATGGCAACGAAGTTTTCTGGTTCCGTGTGACCGGATCGGTGCTCAAGTTTGACGGATTCCTCAGAGTCTACGAAGAGGCGAAGGAAGGGAAAGACGAGGAAGACGAGGAGCTGAAACACAAACTGCCCGCGCTCGAAGCTGGACAGAAGCTTACGCTCAAGGAACTGAAGCCGGAGCAGCATTTCACCGAGCCTCCTCCGCGCTACAACGAGGCGTCGCTGGTGAAGGAACTGGAAGAGCGCGGCATTGGCCGCCCGTCGACCTATGCGGCGATTCTGTCGACCATTCAGGAGCGGCAGTACGTGCAAAAGTTAGGCGGAAAGTTCTCCCCGACCGAGATTGGCCTGGTCGTGACTGATCTGCTGGTGGAAAATTTCCGGGATATTTTCGATGTGCAATACACGGCGCATCTGGAAGAAGAGCTCGATCAAATCGAAGAGGGTAAAGAGACGTGGACCGATACCCTTGGGGATTTCTACAAAAAGTTCCAGAAAGATCTCAAGTATGCCGAAAAACACATGGAAAACATCAAGCGGATGGAGAAACCCACAGACGAGAAGTGCGAGCGCTGTGGCGCGCCGCTGGTGATCAAATGGGGCAAGCACGGCTCGTTCTACGCGTGCAGCACCTACGATAAGGAAGATCCAAACACCTGCACCTTCACCAAAGAAAATCCCATTAACCTGCCTGATCTCGATTCTGCCGACGTGCAGGAAACGGGAGCAGCGGAAGAATATTGCGAAAACTGCGGCCGGGTGATGGTGCTGAAGCGCGGGCGTTTCGGCCAGTTCATGGCGTGTACGGGATATCCCGATTGCAAGACCACGCGGCGTTTGGACCAGGGCAAGAAGGTTCCCGATATTCCACTCGACGAGCTTTGCCCCAAGTGTGGACGCAACATGATGATCCGTCATGGGCGTTACGGCGAGTTCACCACCTGCAGCGGCTATCCCGAGTGCAAGTACGTGAAGCAGAACTTCATCGGGGTGAAGTGTCCGGAGTGCAAAGACGGCGAACTAGTGGAGAAGCGCGCCCGCAAAGGGAACACTTTTTATGGTTGTGGAAATTATCCCAACTGCAAATTCACCTCTGCCCACAAGCCAATTCCGGAGAAGTGTCCGAGTTGCGGCAATGAATATCTCGTGGAGAAATTTCTGAAGGCCGGTCCGGTGATCGCGTGTCCGAATAAAGAGTGCGACTACGAGCGGCCGAATCCCGCGGCGGAAGCGGCGGCGACCACCGCTTAGAACTCAATTGGGTAGTTGAGTAATTTGAAAAGCAATGCACCGGTACTGCCCCGGGGCTCACTTCCAACTACAATTACCCAATTACTCAATTTCCAAATCCAAACTGAGGTTGTCCCATGGCGAAAAAGCCAACCACTGCTGATGCTCAATTAATTCTGCAACTATACGATCTGCGCCGCGAGGCGGAGATGCGAAAAGCCCGTAACTGGTGGACCGCTGAATTCTTTCCCGAGAATGCGGATGATTTTCTAAAGGTGGCCTGGGCCATGGGCACGCCGGAAAATAACTGGCTCCGCCAGGTGGGGGGCTACTGGAGCATGGCGGCGTCTTTTGTGCTCCAGGGCGTGCTGAACGAAGAACTATTCATCCAACCGGCAGTGTGCGGCGAAATGTATTTTCTGCTGGCGAAGGTTCATCCATTTCTTGCGGACTTGCGGGAAAAAATGGGGGACCCGCACTTCTTCGGAAACATCGAGAAGGTGATCATGCACTCCAAGTTTGGCCGCGAACGGCTGAAATTCACGCTCAAACGGGTGGAGATGATGCGGCAGAAACGTGCCGAGCCTAAGGCCAGTTAGGCTCCACTTTCCCTACGGAAAACATTCTATGTGCGTGGAATCACGTTTCGCGCCCTACAGCTTCTGTTATCCTAATCGGCTGTGCGGATGATCTGGTGGTTTCTGATACTGGGTGGGAGCACGCTGCTTGTAGTGTGCGTGGCCATCGCCATTTATGTGCATTTGCGGCATCACCTGCAGAAGGCGCACGCCTCGCACGAAGGAACCTTGACAGAGGTGAAAGCTCCACGTCAGCCGGACAGCATCGAACGCTGATGGTTGGGCGTTCTTGGAGATGCAATTATGGCAAAATCTGCGATTCAAACTCTACCTACTCCGCAGGAGCGGGCGCTTGAGGCTTCACGCCAGGTTGCGCTGGTCGTAGGCGCGAGTCTGGTGGTGGCGCTATGTGCCCGTATCACCATTCCGTTGATGCCGCTTACGCCCGTACCGCTCACGGTGCAGAATTTTGGCGTGCTGCTGGTCGGGTTGCTGCTGGGCAGCCGTCGCGGCTTTGCGGCGCTGGCGCTTTATCTGGTCGAAGGCGCTGTCGGGCTGCCGGTGTTCAATCCTACTGGTCCCGGAGGACTCGCTCAGTTACTCGGGCCCACAGGCGGTTTTTTGATGGTGTACCCGTTCGTTGCCTTCCTCGCCGGCTACATTTTCGAGCGCGGGTCCAAGAGTTTCCTCCATGCGGTGACCGCCGGTTTGCTGGCTGAGATTTTGCTATTCGCTGGCGGGCTGACCTGGCTCTACGCATTCACGCATTCGCTGGCGAAGGCAGCTTATCTCGGCCTGTACTGGTTTCTGGCCGCCGAGGTCATCAAGGTGATGGTGGCTGCCGCCGTTGCCACTCGCTGGCGTCGCAGCGCAGTCAAGCAATAGATTCCGGGAGTTAGCCATGACAGTCGTATCCGAAACAGCAAAGGCGCCAGGCAGCAGTGTCGCCGGGCAGGTGCGCGAGATTACCGTGGCCCATAGCCCCGATTCCGACGATGCCTTCATGTTTTACGGCTTGGCCACGAACAAAGTGCGCGCCGCCGGCCTGCGCTTCACTCACACCCTCTGTGACATCGAAACGCTGAACCAGAAGGCGCGCGAAGGCGTCTACGACGTCAGCGCGATTTCGTTTCACGCCTACCCTTACGTTCAAGACAAATACGCGCTGATGTCTTGCGGAGGCAGTGTGGGCGAGGGCTACGGGCCGATGATCGTTTCGCCGCGCGCCTTTACCACGGGCGAGATCAAGACCAAGCGGATTGCCGTGCCCGGAACGCTCACCACCGCCTACCTGGCGCTGCAGTTGTTTGCTCCCGGCATCGAAACCGAAGTCGTTCCGTTCGACCAGATCATCCCGCAGGTGCTGGAAGGAAAATACGAGGCTGGGCTGATTATTCACGAAGGACAATTAACGTATGACAAATCCGGCCTGCATCGCGTCGTAGATCTTGGCCGGTGGTGGCAGAAGGTCACCGGCTTGCCTTTGCCGCTGGGAGGCAATGCGATACGCCGCGCCCTTGGATCCGAACTGATATTTGCAGTCTCCGCTGCGTTGCGTGAGAGCATTCAGTACGCGCTCGATCACCGCGAGGAAGCCTTGTCGTACGCCATGCAGTTCGCCCGCGATCTCGACCCGCAATCTGCCGATAAGTTCATCGGTATGTACGTGAACGAACGCACCCTCGACTACGGCCCCGACGGCCGCGAAGCGGTCCGTCGCCTGCTCGATATGGGTCACAAGGCGGGCATCATCGGTCCGGAAGCGAAGGTGGATTGGGTGTAGGAAGCTTCTAGCTCCTAGCCTTTAGCTCTTAGCTTGTAGCCCTTGGTTCCATCGATTCTGCTGGATTTTCGTCAGGACCTTCGCAAACAAATCTTTAATGCAGTCCCAATCTGCCAGAAGATCGGGACTCGAGCCAAGAGCTAAGAGCTTGTCCCCCCAAACCCTCCTCATCGACGCTGACGACACGCTCTGGGAGAACAACATCTACTTCGAGCGGGCCATCGCCGGCTTCATCTCATTCCTGAATCATCACGAATTCTCTCCCGAGCAGGTGCGCGAAGTGCTCAACGACGTGGAGCGCGAATGCATCGTGAAGCATGGGTACGGACTGCACAGCTTCGCACACGCGCTGGTCGACACCTTCGAGCGCTTGAGCGTCGCGCCGGTCACGCCAGAGTTGCATGCGCAAATCAACAGCTTCGCGCACACCATTGCTGATCAGCCGCACGAGAATCTGCCTGAAGTTCCAGAAACCCTGCATTACCTGTCGGGGCGGCATCACCTGATTGTGATGACCAAGGGTGCATTCGCGGAGCAGACGGGAAAAGTCGAGCGCTCAGGCCTGAAAGAATATTTCGACGCGGTCGAGGTCGTGGCGGAAAAGGATCCGGCAGCTTATGCGCGGGTGGTGGAAAAGTATGAACTTGACCGCGATTCTACGTGGATGGTCGGCAACAGTCCGAAATCGGATATCAATCCCGCCTTGGCCGCCGGCCTACATGCGATCTTTGTGCCTCACGGCAACACGTGGATCCTGGAGCACGAGGAAGTCAACCCTGCGCCTCCTCGACAAAAATTACTCATAGTCGGCAGTTTCGCCGAACTCCGGGACCATTTTTAGTTTCGCGATACCCAAGTTCGCGTCACACCCCATTCTCTCATCCCGAAATCACTCTGTGAGCGAAGCGAACCGTTTGACCGGGCGAGTGCATAGGTCTTTTGCTTCGCTCACGATGACAATCCGCACGAAATCACTTTCCGGCAGCTTTGCGCAATTTCTCGAAGATGGGCAAAGTCTGAAAATGAAATTCCTCACCTAAGCGGCTGGAGTCCAGCAGCCGCGGATTCCCCAATGCGAAATCCTTGCCAAGCGTGACGCTGAGATTCGAGTTCAGGCTCTCAACCTCGCGCTTCAGGTCGGAGACGACCACCGATTCGCACACCGCGTTATAAACCGAGTGGGCGGGGTCCGCTGCCAGCAACAATGTCACCAGCATTTTTGCCACGTCGTCAACATGCACCACCAGGAGTTTTTCGGACCCGACGTAAGGCAGAGCAATCTCAGCCGCATCCCGGGTCGCAAGCACTTCAAAGACCTGACTTCTCCACGCCGACGTCGTTGAGTGCGCTCCCGGGCCGACGACCCGTCCAATCCGCAAGCTGACGAACTCCAGACCATAGGATCGGCGATAGGCTTCCCCCAGTTGCTCGACATAAAGTTTTCCCGCCGCGTAAGGATCTTCGGGCGCGGCTCGGTCTGTCTCCGAGACGACCTGATCCGCCGGGCATGTGCCATACACACTCAAAGAACTCCCAAACACCATGCGCCGCACGCCAAACCGCCGAGCCATCTCCAGCAGATGTACGCTTCCTTCTACGTTGACCCGAGTTGCCTGCGCTGGTTCGCGCTGTGCCGCCGTAGGTAAAATCGCTGCCAGATGGATGATTCCACCGATCTGCTCAATCTCAAACACACGCTGCAGCCGGCTCGCATCCGCCAGATCATATTCAACTTCGCGCCGCTCGGCGGACGAACTCGTCGGCAGGCTTGCATCGAGCGAGACCACGCCGTAGCCTGCACGCTGTAAAAGTTTTACTGCGGCCCGGCCAATGAATCCGCGTCCGCCGGTAACCAGTACTGCCTTGTCCCGAAGCTCCATATCCCTCCGGTGGCGGAACCAGCGCCGTCACTATGGTTTCATCTTCGTTACTACCGCATCAAACTAACCAACACGTTATCTCGCGCTGGCTATTTCCCGCATGGTAACCTCAAATTGCTCTGCGATCTGGCTCCCACTTCGTCAGTGGCGATTCAGACAAACAATATACGGCGGCTGTTGCACACGGTTGAGGCGCTTTCCGAGCTCGGTCCCGCTCTAACGGCGGAGCGTGAGTTCTCGGAGACCGCACGGCTGATGCTGTCTGCCATCATGGAAGCGGCAGGCGCGCGCGAAGGCGTGCTCCTTCTGTTTAACGACAAGCCCGCCATGTTGACCTCGGCCGCGGCGCTGGGATTCGTCCTGATGCCCGATCCCGCCTTCATTCCTCTCCTTCCCAAACATGTGCATGCGCTTTCGGCGGCGCGCAGCCCCATTGTGCTAAATTCTTCGACGTATCACGAGTTCCTCAGTTCCAACGGCAACGTCGCACCGGAACTGTTCAAATGCCTCGCCCCCCTGAAAGCAGGAGGACGGCTAGCGGGAGTGGTCGGTCTGGGCCGGCGTCCGGGTGATGCGCTTTACGAAGACAACGAACTTGACGCAGTGGAATTGCTCTCTAGCTACATTGCGCTCGCAGTCCAGAATCATGCGCTGACGCAAACGGTTGCGCAGCGTGTCTCCGAAAATCTGCGGCTCATGGCCTCGCTGCACGGTTTCTACGACAACGCGCTCGAAGCCTTTGCCACCGCCATCGACGTCAAGCACGTCAACATTCATGGACACTCGCTGCGCGTGGGTCGCTACGCCTCGGCCATCGGTGAGGCGATGGGCATGGAAGCGGGCGAGGTGGCCGCGCTGCGCAGTGCGGGATATTTGCACGACATTGGAAAAGTTGCCGTCGATCGCCGCCTGTTCGGCAAGGCCGGAGCGCTCGACCCTGACGAATTTCGTGAGATGGCCGACCACACGGTGGTCGGTCACCAGATCGTCAGCAGCGTGCAATTCCCCTGGCCAAAAATTCCCGAGATTGTGCGCTGGCATCACGAACGCAGTGACGGTTCCGGCTATCCCGACCAGCTCGCGCACGATGATCTGCCGATGCCGGTGCGCATCATCGGCCTTGCCGATTCGTTCGATGCGATGACCAGCGCGCGTCCCTATCGCGCTCCGCTTTCGGTGGGCAGCGCGCTTAGCGATCTGGTTCGCATGGCTCCCGAGAAATATGATCCGAATGTGGTGCAGGCCCTGCTGATCCAGGTGCGCCGCGATGCAGTGGGCAGCAGCCGGACTCCCTTGCTCGATACCATCTCGGTGAACATTGCGGCGACCGACATCGATCATCTGGCCGCTACTCTGCAACATAAGATCTCGCGCGGGAAAACTTATTTAACGAAAGAAATCGGCTCGTAGCAGGCTGCTGAAACAATTGGTCCGGCGGCGGGATAAACGCTGGAGTGCAGGACAACGGCGTCAAAGAGCGCAATGCGACGTTACGTCAACCATCGGGCATGATCAGTGAATCGAACTGACGATTAATCGTTCCAGACTGCTCCAGAGCATAGCAAACTCCTCACCATGCGCCCTAATCTTCCGACGAACAGCACGATCGACGGGGGAGTCAAGGTCAGCGAAATTCTAGCGATCACTTGCAACGCGTTTCTCGTGTTCGGAACCCTTGCAATCGAATTCCAATCGGGAGGACACGGAGAAATGGCAAATTTCTACCCCCAAATTTTCGCTGTTTTGAGCAAAATAGAGTTTTTCAACCCACGCCTGTTCTCGCTTCTGCTAACGGTTATCTTTCCCCTCAAGGTTAAAATGTCATTCTCCAGCCGATTTGCCTAGGCTCTCCTGTAGTCCTTTCGCACCCGACACATCATTGCACTTACTCCCTACCGCCCTAGCGGAGCGAAGCCTTGCACAGCGCAGGCGACGCCACATCCGGCCTCGACCTTCTGCAGTGGCGCTTTTTCATAATGCGTTGAGAACTACTCGACGCCTTCAGCAACCCTTGTCCTCCAATCACTTAGGAGCCTCTCCACGAACCATCTCCGACAGCAACTTTTTTTCCGGGCAGGGTTCATAATCAAGAGACCTGCGGCGCCGGGGAGTCTTCATGAGATTCAAGTTTGGGAAGCTGGCTCTACTTCTGACGTGTCTGAGCCTTGCCAGCGCGGTGCCGGAACTGCTTGCCAAGAAAAAGGACAAAGCCGGGGATTCCGGCTCAAACGAACCGAGGCGCGCGGTGCAAGCACTCAATCGTCTGACCTTTGGCCCGCGGCCGGGCGATGTTCAGCAGGTCATGGCGATGGGCGTCGACCGTTGGATTGATTTACAACTGCACCCGGAAAAGATTTCAGATGCCGCCGTCGAATCCCGCCTCGCAGCCTTCCGCACGCTACACATGAGTGCCAAAGAGATCGCTGAGGAGTTTCCTGACAACCCGATGATCAAGCAGATCATGGACGGCAAGCGACCCATGCCTTCCGATCCCGCCAAGCGCGCCGTGTTCCAGGTGCAGATGGCGCGCCTGCAAGAAAAGCAGGAGAAAAAACAACTGCGGAAGGAGGAAACAGTTGCTGCTGTTCCGGCTTCACCGCTCGCGTCCGATACGGCGAAGACAGCCGACGAACTTAGTGCCGCAGCATCGGCCAGCGGAGATGCGGCGGGCGCGTCCAATAGCCTTACAGACAACTCGATGAGTGCTTCCAGCAGCGAAATGAGGTCCAGCGGCGAGCCCAAGTCGATGGATCCGGCGCCAGAGCCGAAGAGTCCTGGAGATGACGCCGAGGCCCGTCGCCGGGAGGATCGTCTTTACGCCGATTTGAGGATTCAAGCCCTCATCGATCTTCCCCCCGACCAGCGCTACAAGAAAGTGATGGCGATGTCGACCGATGAGCAAGTTGCGTTTGCCGATTCGCTGCGCGGTGGCAAGGGGCAGGATTTTGTAGCGGGCATGAACGCGAAGCAGAAAGAAACCCTGCTCGCGATGAACAACCCGCAAGCCGTTGTGTCTGACGAACTGGTTCAAGCCAAGCTGCTGCGGGCGATCTACAGCGAACGTCAACTCGAAGAAGTCATGACCGATTTCTGGTTTAACCACTTCAATGTCTTCGCCGGCAAAGGCGCGGAGCGCCTGTTCCTCACCAACTACGAGCAAGACGTGATCCGCCCGCGCGCGCTGGGAAGATTCGAAGACTTGCTGCTTGCTACGGCGAAGAGTCCGGCAATGTTGTTCTATCTGGACAATTGGTTAAGTGTGGGGCCGAACTCCATGCGAGCGCTGGGAATTCCGGATCGGCCGGTCCGCGCCTATGGTCCCTACGGTCGTCCACTTCGCTTTCCCCCCCATCCGAATTCGAAACGCAAGGCGAACAGCGGCCTCAATGAAAACTATGGCCGCGAACTGCTGGAGTTGCACACGCTCAGCGTGAACGGCGGCTACTCGCAGCGCGATGTTACCGAGGTGGCCAAGGTGTTCACCGGCTGGACCATCGAGAAGCCCAACGACGGCGGAAGCTTTAAGTACGATCCGCGCATGCACGAACCCGGGCTAAAATTTGTGCTGGGACATCACATCAAGCCCAAAGGCGAAGACGAGGGCAGGGAAGTACTGCACCTGCTGGCGGCCAGTCCGCAGACCGCGCATTTTATTTCGCTGAAACTCGCCGAGCGCTTTGTGTCCGACGATCCACCGGCCGCGCTGGTTGATCGCATGGCCAAGACGTTCGAGAAGAAGAAGGGGGACATCCGCGAAGTTCTCGCGACGCTGTTCCATTCGCCGGAATTCTGGGCGGATGGCGCCTATCGTGCCAAGGTCAAAACGCCGCTCGAGTTTGTGGCTTCGGCGGTGCGCGCCACTGGCGCCGACGTGGACGACGCGATGCCGCTGGCGCGTCGGGTGGCCAATATGGGCATGCCGCTCTACGGAGCGCAGCCGCCCACGGGATATTCGATGAAGGCCGATACCTGGGTAAGTTCGTCCGCGCTGTTGAACCGCATGAACTTCGCGCTGGGGCTGACTGGTGGAAAGGTTCAGGGCGTAAAGGTTGATGCGGTGCAGTTGGCGGGCGGACCACCTGCACCCGCGGATGCAACCATGGCACTCTCGGCCATGGAATCGAAGTTGCTGGGCGCGGACGTGTCGCAGCAGACTCACGATTCGATTCTGACGCAGGTGGAAGGCACGGCGAAACCGGCTCGGCCTGCCGACGCGAGCACACTGGCAGGTCTGCTGCTGGGGTCGCCGGAGTTTCAGAGGAAATAGCTGTCAGCCGTCAGCTATCAGATCGGATCAAGAGGCTGAGAGCTGAAAGCTGATAGCTGATCGCAGGGGTTCACTATGTCCATCACGCGTCGCGTTTTCGTTCGCAATGGCGCGCTGGCCGTCGTTGGTACGGCGGCAGTGCCGAAGTTTCTTGCACGCGCGGCCTTTGGCGCGACTGAAGTTGGAGCCCGCAACAAGCGTCTCGTAGTGATATTTCAACGCGGCGCTGCGGATGGATTGAACGTCGTCGTTCCTCACGGGGAACCGCAGTACTACGCGATGCGGCCCAGCATCAACATTCCACGCAAGTCGGTGCTCGACCTGAACGGCTTTTTCGGCCTGCATCCGTCGCTCGCTTCATTTCAGCCGCTTTGGCAGCAGGGTCATCTGGCCATCGTGCACGCCGCGGGATCGCCCGACACCACGCGCTCGCACTTCGACGCGCAGGATTTCATGGAGACTGGCACGCCCGGTGTGAAAATCACGCAGGACGGGTGGCTCAACCGTTCGCTCCGCAACCTGCCATCGGCCCCGACAACTACTTCCCCTTTTCGCGCGCTTGCCCTCGGACCATCGCTGCCGCGAATCCTGAGCGGCGCCGAGCCTGCCGTCGCCATGAACAACATCAACGACTTCTCGGTCGGTGGGCGGAATCCGAAACCTTCGTCTGCGGCACTGGCGTTTGAGGCAATGTACGACCACTCATCCGACAGCGTTTTGCATAGCACAGGCACAGAAACGTTTGACGCGGTGAAGATGCTGAAGGCCGCCGATCCCGCAAAGTACACGCCCGGCCCGGGAGCGAACTATCCCAAAGGCCGCTTCGGCGACAGTCTGCGGCAACTCGCGCAACTGATCAAAGCGAACTTAGGCGTGCAGGTGGCCTTTGCCGACATTGGCGGCTGGGATCATCACGTGAATGAAGGCGCCACGGAAGGCCAACTGGCCAACGTGCTCAGTGATTTCTCTCAGTCGTTAGCGGCCCTCTGGAATGATCTCGGCGATCTGGGCGAAGACACCGTTGTCGTCACTATGTCGGAGTTTGGGCGCACAGCGCGCGAGAACGGCAATCGCGGGACAGACCACGGCCATGCCAACGTGATGTTCGTTCTGGGCGGGCCGGTGAAGGGCGGCAAGGTGTATGGCCGCTGGCCGGGCCTGGATCAGTCGCAACTCTATGAAGGCCGCGACCTGGCTCTGACTACGGATTTTCGGCAGGTGATTGGAGAAGCGGTCGCGCACCACATGGGGAACACGAACCTGGCGGCCGTCTTTCCCGGCTTTGACAATCAGACTGCGAAATTCCTCGGTTTTCTCGGTTAAAGAATCACGAGGGGAAATCGCGCGCGTTTATGCCGCCGGCGATTGCGCGGTGTCCGTACGAATCGCAACCACCCTTTGCTGCCGCGTGTAGTCGACCCAGGCTTCAGCGGCCAGAAACGTAATCGTGAATCCAAGCCAAAACGCAATCCCGAAAAATTCGTGGGGCGTCAGGCGGCGGAAGGCAAAAAACATTCCGACAATCGGCCGCGTCGTGGCTACCCCCAAAGCAACGCCATAGGCGCGAATCATCCACTCGCGATGACGCTCCACTTCTTTCCGCCGGACGTGCCGGTATGCCTTGATCAGACAAATCAGAAATACAATCGCGAACAGCGTAGTCGCCGCGGTTTCATTGGGTCCTCCGATATTCATCTTGTAGCTCATCACCAGCGCAGAGACGCCGATGATCAGTCCGCAAATGACCAAGACTCTTCCCATCCAGCGATGAAGCTGCAAGTGCCTGTGCCGGATGCTCGGCATAAACTGCAAGGACGCGAGAACAAGGAATAGTCCGCCGGGCAGAATGTGGACTAGCGTTAGCGCAATGTGCCGCGCGAATCCAGCGTCAAGCGCGGCCGCGGGGAAAGCTTTTCCGGCAAACTGTCCCGGCGAGAGCAGAACTAGGGTGCGCCGAGCTACGGCGGCGACACCGATGACAACGAGAAAGATGACGGCAGTCCAGAGAAAGCGAGTTGCACGTTTGGAGACAGACATGGAATCCCAGTACTTTGTGGTGATCTTGGTTTTCTCTGCGGGCTCCGCGAATCCTCTGCGAACTTTGCGGTTAAGAGCTTTTGACCTCAGAGTTCGCGGAGAACTGCCGCTGAGAACGTAGAGAAGATCGCTTTATCGCTTCATCTAAGTATTATACAGACTGTATGATTAATTAGTAGCGGAGCATAAATTTTCTCTTGAGCCCGAGTACCTACCAGATGGGGCAGCGCCAGGCTGCCGCCAACCAGACGCGGGAGCGGATCCTGGCTGTTGCGCGCAAACTTCTGCTGGCGAAAGACTTTTCCGAGTTCACCATGGAGGCGGTGGCGGGCGCGGCCGAGGTCTCCCGCTTGACGGTGTATTACCAGTTCGATTCGAAGTCGAGATTGCTCGAGGCGTTGTACAACTACATTGCGCAACGCGGAGAGATGGAACGGTTAGCTGACGTCTTTCGCGAAGGCGGCGATCCGCCGAAGATGCTGCACGACTTCATTCTGGTGTTTGCGCTTTTCTGGAACTCCGATCGTGATCTGGCGCCTACACGCGCTCGGAGTAATCGATGCCGCAATCGGTAATGGACTTCGCGCCCGTAACGAGCGCAGGCGGAACGGCCTGCTCGTGATCGTGGAGCGCTACTGCAACGTGTATGGACTACTGATGCCGCCGCACCTGCCGATTGCGATCGATACGCTGCACATGCTGACCAGTTTCGAAACGTTCGACGCTTTGTCGGGAGGTGGAAGGAAGCTCGAGGATATCGTCGAACTCATCCGCACCATGGCGCATCACGCGATCGGATTCAGGTCAAGGTTTGTTCCGTCTTAGACCTGACTTCTGGCGGGAAAGCGTTGACGGAGCGCTGCGACGAAGGACGCGTCCGCTTTGGCGGAGATCATTTCCAGGGGCGAGAACCCTCGACGCCACGCCAGCCAGAGCGTGATGAACAGCAGCCCAATGGTGATCGCTACATTCGGCCATGCATTCAAACCCCACTGTCCGCTCCAAACGAGTTGCAGCGCGGAGGAGAACGGCTGCAGATACGGGATCGGCCATTGATAGCCGTCGGGGCCGCGCGATCCGAGCAGATCCTCGAACAGATGCAGGTGGAAGCTCAGTAGAACGAGCAGTCCTGTCGTCCATTTCCGAGTTGCAAGAGCAAATGCCACACCAGTGACCACCAGGGCGAAGGTCAGGTTGTGCAGCGAGTGGTGGTACAGCGTGAACCACAACAAGGGATGCGCCGAGTTTCGGGTAAGGACTTCAGGAATAATGCCCAGGCCGTCAATGTCCGGGATCAGGCACGCGAGGGTTACCAAGGCGCGATCTTTTCGATTCAACCTTACGCAGCTTGCAAGCACCCATCCACTGAAGAAGTGTGTGACCGGGCTCATAAGGTTTGTTCAGCTTAGACTTCGATCAGAACGTTGCCGTTTTCGATCTTGAGAGGATGAACGACCACTTTCGCTTTGGCATTATGCGTAGCCTCGCCGCTTTTCGGATCCCATGCCCAGCCGTGCCAGGGGCAGACGACTTTGCCGTTCTCGATCGTTCCTTCACCGAGTGGGCCGCCTTGATGCAGGCACACATTGTCCATCGCGCTGTAAGCGCCGTTCACGTTGGCGATGCAGATGGTCTTATCGCCGCAGGGGAATTCTTTGGCGGTGTCGGCGGCGGGGAGTTCGGATTGGGTGGTGAGCCTGACGAAGTTCGGCATGGAGTTCGTGCTCGGGCAAGAAGCCGAGCTTTGCTCGGCCGGACGACCGAGGGCGGTTGTCCCCACATAATTTGCTTTGCTGACAGCTGACACCTGAGAGCTGACAGCTATTTCGGCTGCATTGTTTGCGCGATCATTACCTGGCGTTTGAAGTTTTCCACCATGTTCGGATCGAGCCGGACTTCGGTGGGCTTCTTCGCTAGGGTCATGGTGTCGATCTTGTCCTGCAGTTTAAGCAGCGCGTAGAAAAGGTTTTCGGGGCGCGGCGGACATCCGGTGACATAAACGTCGACCGGGACAATCTTGTCGACGCCCTGCAGCACCGCGTACGTATTGAAGGGGCCGCCCACCGATGAGCATGCGCCCATGGAAATCACCCACTTCGGATCGGGCATCTGGTCGTAGATGCGCTTGACCACGGGCGCCATCTTCAGCGTGACCGTGCCCGCAACGATCATCAGGTCGCTCTGGCGCGGGCTGGGGCGGAACACTTCCGAGCCGAAGCGCGCGATGTCGAAGCGCGAGGTGGAGGAGGCGATCATCTCGATCGCGCAGCAGGCCAAGCCAAACGTCATCGGCCAGACCGCCGACTTGCGCGCCCAGTTGAAAACGTAATCAACCGTGCTGATCATGAAATTCTTTTCGAACTTGTTTTGCAGCCAGCCCATGCGTGGGACCTCGTGAAAACGCCTACCCTGGCAGTCTAGGTAAGGCGGGCAAGAGTGTCAAACCCGCTGTCCTTTCAGACCCCTCAGACCTCGATTACGCGTTCGCGGTTTCCACCAACTCCAGCACCGCCTTGCGCAACGGTTTCATGAGCGGCAACGCCGAGAGTCGCAGCAGGTTTACAAGCAGTCCTAGGCTCTTCTCCATCAGCCGTTGGGTTCGCTCCTGGTTGGGCGACCGGTCATAGAGCCAGAACATGATCAGTGCCATCTGATACAGCCAGAGCAGGTAGGGCAAACGCGGTTTCAAGTCAGGCGGCACTTTTGCGTCACTGCCTTCGATGGCGATCCGCATATGCTCAATTGCTCCTTCGCGGATGGGACCGGTTTGGTCGCTGAATGGGGATAGCGGGTCGGCGGTATCGGGCGCGTGACGGAACAGGGCAGCGCAGAATTTGCGGTTCGGTTCCAGAAACTGCAGGCGTTTTTCGAGAACACACCGAATCCGTTCCTTGAGCTTCTTCCGGCCGGCAAGGGCCTCGAGGACAGGCCGGTTGCTGCCCTCCTGCATCTCGCGATAAAAGGCGAGAACGATGGCGTCTTTGGAGGAGAAGTAATAATAGGCGCCGCCGAGCGCCACGCCGGCTTTGGCCGCAATGTCGCGCATGGTGGTTGCTTCAAAACCTTTTTCGCGAAACAGTTCCATCGCGGCTTCATAGATCTTGCGGCGGGTATCCTCCGCGCGTGGTGTCGTACGGCTCTTCAAGGTCGTATTCGTCATTGCAGGTGCTCCCGGATATTCGACACTGGAAGCTTTCCTGTGGGGGCGGCGCAGGGCTCAAGTTCAACCTTGCGCAGTACGCTCGCAATCGCCTCCGGATCATTCGCACTCAGCCAACTGGAGAAGTAGTGACGGTTTTTGGACAATGCGGCAAAGGCTTGCCGCGCCAGAGGCATCAACAGAGGATGCGTGAGCCGGGCCGCCCAGTCGCGGTACTCTACCATCGCGTAGAGAACCATGATCCAGGCGCGATCGTTGAGATATACCGCGCCTTCATCGCTGATGACGGCCAGATCGTCCTGGCTGGCAATTCGCTCCAGTTCCGGAAACAGACGCCTCGCTTTCTCGGAGCCGGCTTCGATCAGGGCTAAGCCGATCCATGAGCGTTGGACCAGGATCCAGTTCTTCAAACGGCAGCATAGCTCGCACTTCGGATCGTAGAGCACGTAGAGTTTCTGCATATGCGTACCTCCTTCACGGTCAGTGCTTAGTGGCCAGTGGCCAGAAAATACTCCTTTCTCGATTACCGATTCGGTGCTTGTTGGCGCTCATCGGGGGATCCCCACGTTGAGAACGGCGTTCGGCGCAACCGGCGGATTGGGCGTCATCGGGCCGCGGGTACGCGCACTCCTGCGGATGCGGGAGAAAACGTACAGATTGAAGAAGTGCATGCCGCCGAGGATGAGCAGGACCATGCCCATCTTGTCGCTCAGCAGTTCGATGGCGGCACGGGACGTATTGATGATCGCGGCTGTCTTCAGGGCGAGTGAGACGAAGCCAATGTTGATCAGATAGAAACCCACTACGAGCAAATGGTTGACCGAGTCCGCGAGTTCCGCATTGCCATGGTACGCGTCGACCAGGAAAATGGCGCCTCGCTTGTGCAGGGTCCGGGCGACCCAGATGGTCAGGGCAACGCTGATTAGCAGGTAGACCAGGTAGGTGGCGACGATGATGTTATTGGCGGTTTCCATGTTGTTCCCCCCCTCGGAATGTTGAACGTGTTCAAAACTCACTATAGTCCGGCCCTGGGGGTGCGTCAAGAGAAAAGTTGAACATGTTCAGATCGAGGGAAGTAGGGGATTTAGAGCTCGGTCCGCTTGTCTAGGACTCACAGCTTGTCACTTTTGCTTTTGCTCGGGCCTGGTATTCCGCCACAATCAAGAGTTCCGGACTGGACATGACACGGATGACCCGTTGCTAAAACATCGTGTTTTTGACTGGGCCAATCCATCATTCACTCGTCGTCTCGATTGAATGTTGAAATACCGAATCGCAAACTCGGTTCGCGAGTTCGATGGTTGTCTCTACCTGTGAGAAAGCTCCCGTGATCAGGGCTGTCAGGGGAAACGACAGGGCTTTGCGCGTTTCGGGGTTCAGGAATGCGTGGACCAGTCTGAGGGAGGGCTCGTGTGCCATTGGGTACTCCTTAGGAAGTATTCGTGAGGATTTCCTCACATACTTGGATTGTCCGACGGGAACGGCGGTCGCTTCCATACGGTGGACTTCTAATTACGAAAGTACATTGCCCTCTCGGCCATGCAGACGACAAGGTCCTGTGAAGATCGGTCCGGGAACTACGGCCGAAGCCAACGGAAGGCTTTCCCTCGCGTGCAGACGGGGGAGTGGATAAGGTTGATGTTGGAAAAGAAAAACCATGAACCACAAATGACACGTGTCGCGAAAGGGATTGATTTGTGGGTGCTTCCTTCGGGTGACTTCGTGTCGTTCGTAATGGCTGTCAGATTGAGCCACCCATGCGCTCTGCCCTTGTGGGCCGAAACTAGCACCGATTCCAGCCGCCTTACCCCGCCGACCGAACATGTACTTTCGATTAAGAATCGTCTTCAAGTCACGAGAGCGTGATTCCAGATTTCCACGTATGCTGTGGCTGTGCCGACGCTTCGAATCGCATTGGCTATAGCGCTGCTCGTCTTACTTGGATCGGCGAATCTCGCTCGGGAAAAACACCTACAGTTCTCCGCGCCCAGTCCCCAAACAGAGCTCAGTCCCCAAACAGACGATCAAGGGTGGGCAGAGAGAACTTTAGGCACACTTTCCCTCGAGGAGAAGGTTGGCCAGCTCTTCATGGTTCGCATGCGCCTGGGGTTCTCAGGAGTTGGGAGTTCTGAATACCAGCGGATTTCCGACAGCATTCGCGAGTACCACATCGGATCGCTGGCCATGTCGGCGCCCCCAGGAGGACCCGTTGTTCCCGGCGACCACCGCTATGAGACTGTGGTCCTGCTCAACCGGCTTCAGACGGAATCGAAGCTACCCCTCCTGATCGCCGGAGACTTTGAGCAGGGCGTCCTTCCGGCGCGTCTTTTTGGCACAACCGTCTTTCCTCACGCCATGGCCTTTGGGGCCGCCGGCAAGGTGGCCTACGCCGAGGAATTTGGTCGCATTACGGCCGAGGAAAGCCGTGCGATCGGCGTGCACTGGAACCTTTTCCCCGTCGCCGACGTGAATTCTAACCCTGCGAATCCCATCATCGGTACGCGCGCTTTCGGAGCCAATCCACAGCAGGTGGGCGCGCTGGTGGCGGCCTACATACGCGGCGCGCGAGCGAACGGAATGCTGACCACGGCCAAGCACTTCCCGGGTCACGGCAATACCGGAACGGACTCGCACCTTTCGGTACCACGAATCGACGAGAATCTGGCGATGTTGCGCGCCGTCGACCTGCCTCCTTTCCGCAAGGCGATCGAAGCCGGGGTGGATGCTGTCATGACAGCGCACATCCGCGTACCAGCGCTTGATCCCCATCCCAACCTTGTCGCAACGACGTCCCCCACCATCATCAACGGTCTGCTCAAGGACGAACTTGGTTTCAAGGGAATCGTGGTCACGGACGCCCTCGACATGGCGGGCCTGACCCGCCTTTACGCAGGAAACGTCGGGCGTGCCGCGGTGGATGCCTTCAAGGCAGGGAACGATGTGCTCACCATGCCTGCCGACCTTGATGCTAGTTACCGGGCGGTTCTCGATGCGGTTCGCACAGGAGAGATTTCTCGCGAGCGTCTCGATGCGTCCGTCTTGAAAATATTGCAGGCCAAAGCTTCCCTCGATCTCGACCAGACTCGGGTGGTGGACGTAGCGGCGATTGCGAAGCGGGTCGGCACTCCCGCAAATGTTGCCACCGGTCAGCGCATCTCCGACGATTCCATCACCCTGGTGCGAGACAGCGGCAAAGTGCTTCCGCTCAAAGAGGGCGGAGTTGTTAAGAATGTTCATTTTCTGCATCAAGTTTTTCATCGGGGCGGTCAGGAACGTCAGAGAGTGCTGGTGATTGTGATCTGCGACAATGCCCGAACCCAGGATGGTCGTGTTCTGGAGCGCGAGATTCGGGCTCGCAGGGCCGATGCCAACGTTGTCTATGTGGACCCGCGGGTTACCGCTCACGGGGCGGATGAGGTGCTGCATGCGGTCGACATGGCACGGACAGTCATCGTGGCCGTCTACATCGTGCCCTCGGCCGCCAGATCCAGGGGCGTCGCGCGCGGCGGCAAGCATCCTTCGTCCCTCCCTGACTCGACCAGTGCTTTGTTCGCGAGGATTCTCGGCCGCGCTGCCGAAAAGACCGCGGTTCTGGCCATGGGAAATCCATATTTGGCCGATGATTTCCCAGGAATTCAGAATTACATTTGTACCTTCTCAAATGTGACGGTTTCCGAGATCAGCGCCGCCCGGGCACTGTTTGGGGAAATTCCGATGCACGGTCAAATGCCCGTCAATCTTTCCATCGCTGGCTTGCAGACACCGAGAGCCTCGCAACCGGCACAAGTCGCAAAGGTAAAGCTTCCCCTTCCGGTCGCAGCAGGACGCTCCACGCTCCCGATACACTGACGGTCAGTCAACCCCTGCCTTCAGTAGTTGCTTCCGACTGCCGAAAAGCGAATCCCCATGAACTGCATGGGGATTGCACGGGTTGGGCGAGAATTGCCGTGGGAGGCTAGGTGGGAAGATGACTTCTCTTGTGCACAAGTGGTGGCGGGAAGACCGTGGCCAAGACATCGCGGAGTATGCCGGAATGCTGGCCCTGAATCCTGGTAGTTGTGGAGGGTACCATTCGCTTAGTTGGAAGCCACGCCAACACTGTGTTTTCGAATGTAGCCAGTACAATTCAATGACCTGTCGGCGCGGAACATGCCCTCGAAACAGACTGTTCCAGTTTAGCGAACCGACTTACCCAACGCAGCGACGGCATGAGCAGGAGCGAGGTGAACCGCAAACTTGTCCTCGTGTCCGCAGCTGATCACTGTGGTTTGGTTGGAATATTCTCTGACCCAGATAACCCGTTCGGGGTTCACAAAGACTTCCATTCCGTCTACATCTTCAAACATTACAAATTCCACGTTGCCTCCTTTTGGCAATCCCGAGCTGCTCTTTTGGAACGTCAAAATCACCGAGCGGTGCGGTCGATTCTACAGATGTCGAAACTTAATAGCCAAGAGGGAAGCCGTTGCTGTTGGAAAATCTCTATAGAACTCATTGACCCCGGATTGAGTTAAATTCCCGATGAGTCGCGATTCGTCGACAGCCAGATGCCATCTGCGATCAGAAGCGCATTTTGGACGTCATGACGCCTCCTCCGCTAGAATTAAGTTGGTTCCGTGAGCTCCTATGTCCCTGACGAAGACACAAGCGCTGGAGATGTTCGAGTCCGATGACCTGATCGGCACTGGCATGGAAGCCGACGCGGTGCGCCGGAAATTGCACCCGGAGGGCGTGGTCACCTACATCATCGACCGCAACATCAATTACACCAACTTCTGCACCGAATACTGCACCTTCTGCGCGTTTTACCGGCCCTTGAAGGGCCCGGCCGCGAAGGAAGGGTACATTCTCGACTTCGACACGATTTACGAGAAGATTCGCGAGACTGTCGAACTCGGCGGCACGGGCGTGCTCATGCAGGGCGGGCTGCATCCCGACTTGAAGATTGACTGGCACGAGAAGATGCTGCGCGGGATCAAGGAGCGCTTTCCGCAGGTGCATCTGCACTGCTACTCGGCGTCGGAGATCATTGCGATTGCCGAGTACAGCGCGCTCTCGATTCGCGACACGATTCTGCGGCTGCGCGATGCGGGGCTCGACTCCATTCCGGGGGGCGGGGCGGAAGTGCTGGATGACGAAGTCCGCTACAAGATTGCGCGTCTGAAGTGCCTCACCGACGACTGGCTCAACGTTCACCGCACAGCGCACCAGATCGGCATGCGCACTACTGCGACCATGATGTTTGGCGTGGGCGAGAAGTACGAGAACCTCGTCAACCACTTCCAGCGGCTTTACGAATTGCAGGAAGAGACGGGCGGGTTCACGGCATTTATCCCGTGGAGCTTTCAGCCGCAGAACACGGCGCTCGGTGGGCGTCACTGGGACGAGGCCACCGCGGTCGACTACTTGAAAGTGTTGGCCATATCGCGCATCTATCTTTCCAACTTCCTCAACGTGCAATCGAGTTGGGTGACGCAGGGTCTGAAAGTCTGCCAGATGGGTCTGCGCTTCGGCGGGAACGACGTGGGCTCAGTCATGCTCGAGGAAAACGTGGTGCGCGCCGCGGGTGTGACCAACTGCACGACCGAAGAAGAGTTGCGTCGCATCATTCGCGATGCCGGCTTCCGTCCGGCACAACGCGACACGCTCTACCGGCAGTATTTCCTGAACTAGGCAGAGGCCGTCCACGCATCATGCTGTCGTCCTGAGCGAAGCGAAGGACCTCTGTACTTTTGCCGCGACTGCAAAGGTCTTTCGCTTCGCTCAAGATGACAACTCCACATGCCGCTGCTTGAAACTCCGCGCTGCGCGCGGCGGACAGCCGAGGGCAGCTGTCCCCACACGCTCTAACGGGCTTCTTCTGGGACGATCTTCAACTCCAGCTTCTCGGTCCAGCGCAGGGCGGTCAACGAAGAACTGACGCCCACGCGTACGTCGGTGAGGACGCGATGCAGATCGTCGACGCCAGCCACGGGATGACCCTCCAACGCGATGATGATGTCTCCTTCACGCAGGCCGGCGTGTTTCGCCGGGCTGTTGTCTTCCACCCCAACTACCACCGCGCCCATTTCCTTCGGCAAGTCGTAGAAGCGCACCACGCGCCGGTGGACTGGCACCGTCTGCGCGGAGACTCCAATGTAGCTGCGCCGGATGCGGCCATCGCGCAGCAGGCGGCTGGCCACAAACTTCGCTGTGTTGATGCCGATCGCGAAGCAGATGCCTTGCGCGGGCAGAATCATCGCCGTGTTCACGCCCACCACGCGGCCGGCGGAATCGACCAGCGGCCCGCCCGAGTTGCCAGGGTTTAGCGAAGCATCGGTTTGAATGACGTCATCGATGAGCCGCCCGGAATACGAGCGCAGCGACCGTCCCAGCGCACTCACCACGCCCGCCGTTACAGTTGACTGGAATCCGTACGGCGCGCCGATCGCAATGGCAATCTGCCCCACTCGCAGTCTTTGGGAATCGCCCAGTTCCGCCGCAACCAAACCAGGTTCATCCACACGAATGACCGCCAGATCGCTCGCCGGATCCTCGCCGATCAAGGTGGCCGGCATGTGCCGCCCGTCCGAAAGTGTCACCGCGATCCGTGTGGCCTCGTGCACGACGTGACTGTTGGTAAGGATCAGTCCATCCGGCGTGAACACGAATCCCGAACCTCCACCCTGCCGCTCCCGAGGTTCGCCCGTGCGCGTACGCCCCGCTGCTTGATGGACTGCAATATGCGCGACCGAAGGGCTAATCCGGTCCACAGCACTGGTCACTGCCTTTGAGTAGGCGTCGAGCAGGGGAGAATCGCCCGCCGAGCTTTCGGAAGCGCTTCCACCACCGTGATCGTTCCAGTGTTTCGTGTCGGAAATGTCGTTGGCTGACGCAATGGGCACGGCAAGAGAATTGAATCCAGCTTGCAAGTTCATGCTGGATAGATGTTCTTCGATCTATTTCGGATTCAACCTCGGCTACACCGGCCGCGCTGCCCTCTGCGTCTGAGATTTCTTGCGCCCGGACTCGTGCTCTTCCGAACTCTCCAACATACGGTGCAGGAGGGCGTCCATCAGGCGTTCCGGCAAGATTTTCGGCAAGGTCGCCAGCAGCTTGGCGTGTTTCCCAACGCGGTATCGGATTCGAGGACGGCTCGAAGTAAGCGCGTGATGCACCGCCGCAGCAACTACGTCGGGGGAACTTCCATTCTTTTCCATCGTGTAGCCGCGCTGGCCCATTTTCCGCATACGCGCTCCGTATATCGCCTGCGACTCCGCGGGCAGGCTGAGGATCACCTTCTCCAGGTCGCCCAGTGTTTTGTCTACGGCCGGAGTCGCAATCGAACCAGGTTCGATTGCGATCACGCGCACGCCCAACGGATGCATCTCCAATCGCAGCGTATCGCTCAGTTTGGCAAACGCGCTCTTGCTGGCATTCAACAGACCTCCGAACGGGATCGCAATATTTACGCCAACCGTAGTGATATTCACAAGTCGACCTCGTTGTTTCCGCAGCAGGCGTGAAAAAGCCTGGATGATTGCGACCTGGCCAAAGAAGTTAACGTCGAATATTCTTCGCAGGTCCTGCATCGTTGCGGATTCAATGGGGCGAACCATGCCGATTCCGGCTACGTTCACTAATCCATCCAAGCCGCGGCCAGAAAGTTGCCGCTCGATATCCGCAGCAGCCGCAGTGATCGACGCTTCATTCTCCACGTCTATCAACACGGGACACACATTCGCGGCAAAATCTTTTCTGAGATTCTCTCGATCTGCTTCCTTGCGCACGCCCGCGAACACCTGCCACCCCGCTCGGCTCATGCGCGCGACGCAAGACCGCCCAATTCCACTCGAAGTCCCAGTGATCACGGCACTCTTCTGCGATGTAGGCATAGCGGGTCCTCGATTAAGAGAAATCTGGAAGTTCAGATGCCGACGAAGGGTGGGAAGGTCCTTAGAACATAAAAAAAAGCCGGAACCCAAAATCGGTCCCGGCTAGTGTTGGCTGGTTGCCCGGATAAACTTGGTTTGTGCCGAACTCAACTCCATCGGCACATGCCGCTCGAAACTTGAGCTACGCGCTTCTCCTCGGCCTCACCGTCAAATCCCGCACCTGGGTCAGAATGCTCGACATCTGCATTCCATTTAGTTGCGAAACGAACGGCAAGAGTTCGGCGATAAATTGATCTTTCATCAATTCGCTGACCTCTTCCTGGCGGTTGCGTTCACCGCCGCTGAGCAGATCGGGCACAGTGACCTCCAGTGCGCGCGCCAGCCGTTCCAGGGAAGACAGCGTAGGCGTGGCTTTCTCGTTTTCGATTTTGGAAACGTAGGTGCGGGGCACCGACATGCGTCCCGCCAGTTGACGTTGGCTGAGCCCGTTGCGCAAGCGCAGGGAGCGGATGGAGGTCGCCAGGTTCAAATGTCCGCGGCCGTTGCCAGTCACCGGCATCATCATGGGTGGCGCTACCAGGATGGGTTCGGGTTCAGGTTCCTCGTCCAGGGACGCATGACAGCGTCGGCAATTATTGTTGGATGTACGGAACTGGACCAGCAGGCAGTGATCGCATCGTACGACTTCCCGTGAATCTACCGGGGCAAGAGTCGTGGCCATCGGGTTGTGGGAGTGCCAGAGCGGGCTACTCCTCGCAGCCTAACTGCAAGAACCAAATGGGGGAGAGGTTCCGACTGCATCGTCAATCTGCGGTATCTGCCCTGTGGAAGTCAAGGTTAAAATGCTACGAGGCCGCAAATTTTGCGTACGAAAACAGAAGCAATACGGCAAATACCCGGAGAAAACAGGCGAAGACCATGATCGATCGCGAGTCTGCGTGGTGTTTACTAACTGAGTTCACCCAGACGGAAAGTTTGCGCAAGCACGCACTAGCCGTCGAGGCTTGCATGCGCGCCTGCGCTCGCAAGTGGGGAAATGGCTCCCCCGAAGCCGAAAATCTGTGGGGCGTCGTCGGGTTGATTCATGACTTCGACTACGAGCGCTGGCCGAGCCTTGAAGATCATCCCTACAAGGGCAACGAGATATTGAAAGAGCGCGGATACTCCGACGAAATCCGCCGCGCCATCATGTCGCACGCCGAGTATAGCGGCGTCACTCGTGACACGCCGATGGAGAAGGCTCTCTTCGCCTGCGACGAGTTGGCCGGATTCATCACGGCCGTGGCACTGATCAAGCCGGGCAAATCCCTGGCCGAAGTCGACACCAAGTCGGTGCGAAAAAGGATGAAGGACAAAGCCTTCGCCCGCAAAGTGAACCGCGACGACATCATCAGTGGCGCCGCCGACTTGGGCGTTGACCTGGACGAGCACATTGGCTTCTGCATCGAAGCGATGAAGCCGATCGCGAAGGAACTTGGGTTGGACGGCAGCGCAGCGAAGCCTGCTTCGTAGGGACGTCCGATGTCTGACACCGTTCTACACAAGAATTCCCGTGCAAGACTGACTGCTTTCGCCGATAATGCCTAGCTCTCCCCATGGATACATCGCACAGCGACCTGGAAGCCATCCGGCAGATTCTTGCCGACCTGACGGCGCGGGTCTACCGCATCGAGCGCAGGCTCGAGATGGATGCGGCCCCGGTCGAACGTCGCCCCCCGGCGGCTGCAGAAACTCCTGTCTCTCCTCCGACGGCCCAGATCCGCCCCGTTCCAGCGTCTACTCCGCCCGCGCCGGTGGTCCCTCCGCCTCTGTACGTTCCGCCGCGTGCGTCATACGTGGTCAGCGCGCAATCCAGCATTCCAGCGCGCGCGCCGTATGCGGTCCGCGCGCAATCCGGCTCCGACCTCGAATCGCGCATCGGTTCGCACTGGCTGAACCGCATCGGTATCGCCGCGCTGCTGATCGGAGTTTCTTATTTCCTGAAATTTGCTTTCGACAACAACTGGATCGGCCCCGCCGGACGCATAACGATCGGCTTGCTGGCCGGGATCGCGATAGTGGTGTGGAGCGAGCGATTTCGCAGCAAGGGCTACAAGGCGTTCTCTTATTCGTTGAAGGCCGTTGGCATCGGCACGATGTATCTGTCGCTTTGGGCCGCCTTTCAACTCTACAGCCTCATACCGAGCGGGGTCGCGTTCGTCATGATGCTGGCGGTCACCGCGGCCACCGCAGCCATGGCTTTGGCGCAGGATGCACAGATCCTTGTCGCCTTCGCGCTCACGGGAGGATTTAGCACACCGCTGCTTCTGTCGACGGGTCAGAATCGCGAGATCGCGTTGTTCGCCTACGTGGCGATTCTCGACCTGGCCACGATGGTGCTGGTGACCTTCAAGCCCTGGCGGCGCCTGCTGGTCATGAGTTACGCGGGCACTCTCTTGCTTTACATCGGATGGTATTCAAGGTTTTACACGCGCAGCCAACTCAATCTCACGCTTGCTTTCGCCACGCTGTTCTTCGCCATCTTTGCGATTGCGCCGCTGATCACGCTGCAACCGAAAGGTGAGTTGCCGCTGTTCGCCGCGATCCCCGCAGTCGTGGCGTTCGTGAATGCAGGCGTCTATTTTCTGCAAGCCTATGCCATGATGGTGGAAGTCGATAAGACCTACATGGCGTGGTTCGCACTGGCATTGGCTGCCTTCTACATTGCTCTCAGCCGCCAGGTTCATACCCGCGGCGCTTCCGAGAGATTGCACTTTCTTCACCTCGCCGTCGCCATCGGCTTTATCACCGTCGCGATTCCCATTCGTCTGGACGCCCACTGGATCACCATTGGCTGGTTTGTCGAGGCTGGCGTGCTTCTGTGGGTCGCCAATGGCATCAAGTCCGATTTCTTGAATGTCTTCGCCCTGGCAGCGCTGGTTCTAGGCGTAATCCGCCTTTTGGCAATCGACAACTTCTACACCACTCGACTTATTCTTAACCCTCGCATGGCGACCTACGCCGTCGCGGTCGCCGTGCTGGGCGCCGTCGCCTGGTACGCCTCCAAACGCGACGATGATTCCGGGCGTGCGGTTGCCGCGATCGCGGTGGTTGCTCTGAACGCTCTTGCCCTGATCGCTCTCACCCGCGAAGTGGCCGATTATTATTCGCGGCAGATGACCGCCTATCGTCCGGCACTGAATCGATGGACCGGCGCCTACCGCCTCGATTTCCGCCGTATTGCGATCGAGCGCGACTTTACCTACTCTGCGCTGTGGATGGCCTATGGCGCCATGTTGATGGTCGTCGGATTTTGGCGATGCTCGGCGTTTGTGCGCTGGCAGGCTCTGATCCTCATTGCGGCCACGACGGTCAAGGTATTCGTCTACGACGTCTCGGAACTGGACCGCGTTTACCGCATCGTTAGCTTCATCGTGCTCGGCGTGTTGCTTGCTGACCATTTCCTTTGTCTATCAACGGGACTTGCTGCAGCTTTCCCTGCGGAACAAGGGGCAAGAAAAAGCAGAAGGGAAGTCGACGTCCGCATGAGGCTTGCCGCGTCATTGTTCCTGCTGTTTCTCTTTGGGAAGACTCTCTCTCCGCCGGAGCCTGCGATCCCCTATTTCAGCAATGTGCGCGATGTTCACATTGCCCAGCCCGACCGGCAGAATTTCTTCATCGTCGACGCGGAAATCTGGGGGCACTCGCGTCCGGATCTCGGGGATTTGCGTTTGTACGACGCAGATTCTCCCCTGCAGTACGAGCTTTCGGAGCAGCGCGCCGGAACTTCTTCGGAAGAAGTTGAGGCGAAGATTCTCAATCTCGGCAGCGTTTCCGGCCACACCGAATTCGATCTCGATACCCAGGGTCTGGCCGAATACGATCGCATTCGCCTGCGTCTCGATGCCCGGGACTTTGTGGCAAAGGCATCGGTGTCGGGTGGCAGCGCGCCCGGAAAGGCTTCCGAGGTCGAACTCGCGCCGTCTACGCTCTATGATTTCACCAAGGAACAACTCGGTTCGAACTCGCTGCTCACGCTGCCTCCATCCAGTTTCCGTTATCTTCACATCCGAGTGTCCCCGGGAATTCTTCCCCAGCAGGTGAAGGGCGCGACCATCGCCAACCTGCGAGAACAGCAGGCTTCCTGGACCAAGGCAGGATCCTGTGCCGCGCCGCAATCGAAACGGCGCAAAACCGAAATCACTTGCCAGATACCGGCGAAAGTTCCTCTCAATCGAATTCTGCTTCGCGTAGATCCTGCACAAGTGAACTTTCGCCGAACAGTCACCGTCGAAGATGCCAAGGGTACGCAGGTCGCCAGCGGCGAGATCAGTCGCGTGCGGATCGATCGCGCGGGCACGCGTATCACCAACGAAGAATTAGCGATGAATGTGTTTGGCTTGAACAGTGATGGCGGTTCCGGTCACCTGATTCTCACCCTCGAAAATGGAGACAATCCAGCGCTGACCATTTTCGGCGCCGAACCGCTTTCGCTCGAACGCCGCGTCTATTTCGACCCGCAAGGCAAGGCAGCGCTCAGGCTGTATTACGGAGACGAAAAACTTTCAGCTCCTGTCTACGACTACGCGCGTTTCTTTCACCTCGACGCCACGGCCGCCGAAGCGCAACTGGGCCCGGGAGCTCACAATGCGCAGTACACCGGTCGTCCCGAAGACCGGCCGTGGTCGGAACAGCATACTTCGATTCTCTGGGGAGCCATGATCCTGGCGGTGTTGTCGCTGGGCGTTCTAGCCCTTCGTGGATTGCGCACGGAGCCACCGCGGTAAGTGCGCAGGAACATATCGGCTCGGCCCGACCTGTGCTAACATCTTTCGTTCCCGACCGATGGTTCGCGCTTCAGAGTTGAAGTGCGGAGAGCCGGTGAGTATGCCCACAAATAGTACTCCAGCAGCCAAGGTCCTCCTGGGATGCGCCAAGTGCGGAGCGACCCTGCCTGACGAGGCAGAGTTCTGCCTGAAATGCGGCAAGCCGATAAGCCTTCCGCCGAAATCTCCCGCGGTTGTGGAGGAACTGCCCCCGGAAATCCGGCAGCCGCGACGTACGCGCCCAATGATTGTCGGGATTCTTCTGGCTGTACTGGCCGCACTCATTCTGTGGGCCGGGATGAGCGATAGTCCGACCGCTCAGGCGGTGCAGGAGTTCGTCGGATGGAAGCACGATCGGATCATTCTTGACGAGCCCTTTTCCGTGGGTCCGCATACTTTCCGCTATTACAAGTTCGCTTTGCCGGAAGGATCGGTGAATGTGGCGATCGTCGGCCAGTTCACGTCCGCCGCTGACAACTCTACTGCCGACAGCCACAGGGATGCAGCGAGGACAAAGAACAAAGAAAAGGAAGACATCGACAACAATGTTGAGGTCTACGTTCTCACCGATTCAGCCTTTACCGTTTGGCAGAATGGCTACGCCACGAGTGCGCTTTATGAAAGCGGCAAAGTCGCCGAGGGGACGGTGCAGGCGGACGTTCCGGCGGGAGCGGGAATCTATTATCTCGTCTTCAGCAACAAGTCTGCGCCGAAGATGGCAAAGGCGATTCACGCTACTGTCCTGCTACGCTACAAGAGTTGGTTGCCAGAATGGTCTCGGGTAATGAAGGGGCGCATCCTGGACTGGATCGGATCCAATTAATACGCGCGTTCGCGATCCTTACACACGTGACTCAGAGAGTGAGGGGTTCCAGGGAAGTTGCTGGATTCATTGATCTTCGAGAATAGTCCTCTTCGTGTAAGCAGTGCTCTCTCATGACGTCAGGGTTACTAACGGACAATGCTGTAGGTTACTTGCTAGGTACTCCTCAGTAAGTTCCAATGGTCAGGAACGATTCCTTTCCGCCAAAGAAAGCAGCCACGCTGATTCCGGCCAAGCCGGATTGGTGTGAGCCGGGAGGAAAATTACAGTCAATCTGAGGAGGAAACGTGCGAAAAGTTCTGGCAATCGTAGTTCTTTGCGGTTTCTGTTCGCTGGCTGCGATGGCAGCCGAGTCGGACTACCCGAAAGGGGAGTTCTTCGGCGGCTATCAGTACAGCCATCTGGAGGGCGGCGTCAATGCTAACGGCTTTAACTTCGCCGCGAATGGAAACTTCAACAACTACTTCGGCATCACCGCTGATCTGGGATCGTCCTTTACAACCCAGAACGGTGTCAGCCTTCACAACTACACCTACACCTTCGGGCCGCAGTTGTCGCTGCGTGCAAATAAGGCATACACGCCTTTCGTGCATGTCCTGCTCGGCGGAGATCATGCTTCCGCTTCGTTCGCCGGAACCACGGCGACGGGCAGCGGCTTTGCCCTGTTGGGCGGCGGCGGAGTTGACATCAATTTCAACCGCTACATGGCCTTCCGCGGGGGAGCTGACTGGATGTGGATGCACAGCAACGGCGTGAGCAGCAGCAAGAATGTGCGCATGCTGACTGGCATCGTGTTCCGCTACTAGGTCGTTGTATAAAACAAACAGGGCGGCCTTTTGGCCGCCCTTATTTTTTGAACTTTATTATCGAGAACTATCGCGTCGTCTCTTCGATTTCTGAAATCCAATCAGGACGCTTCAGGACTTCGCGCGGCTTGGGGCCGTCGGCGGCTCCGACGATGCCGTCTTGCTCCATAAGATCGATGAGATGCGCGGCGCGGCCGTAGCCGATGCGCAAACGCCGCTGCAGCAGGGAAGTGGAAGCCTTGCCGAACTCCACCACCAACTTCACCGCGTCGCCATACATGGGATCGTCCTCGGAGTCGCCGTCCGCGCCACCTTCTCCGGCGCTGCCTTCCGCTCCGGCATCGCGCTCGCCTTTCGGCGCTTCCAGGAATTGTTGCTGATATTCGGCCAGGCCTTGCGATTTCCAGAACTCGACCACCGCGGCGATTTCCTTCTCCGTGACAAAGGGAGCGTGCAGGCGGTGCACTCGCGCCGAACCTGAGGGCAAATACAGCATGTCGCCTTTTCCGAGCAGAGCTTCGGCGCCGTTGGCATCGAGAATGGTGCGAGAGTCGACCTTTGTAGCCACGCGGAACGAAACGCGAGCCGGAAAGTTCGCTTTGATTAATCCGGTAATCACGTCGACGGAAGGCCGTTGCGTCGCCAGCACCAGGTGAATACCGACCGCGCGCGCCATTTGCGCCAAGCGGGTGATCGACTCTTCCACGTTGCTGGAATCGAGCATCATCAGATCAGCCAACTCGTCGATGATGATGACGATGTAGGGAATCGGCTTCTCGTCGGACTCTTCGTCGAACAGGCTCGGCGTCCCGTTTTGATCGAACAGTCGGTTGTACTGGTCGATGTTGCGCACGCCTTTGGCCGCGAGCAGTTTCAACCGGCGCTCCATTTCGCGCACCGCATTGCGCAGAGCATTGGCCGCAAGCTTCGGCTCGGTAATGATCGGCGTGTAAAGATGCGGAACGCCTTCATAGTTGCCGAGTTCCAGCCGTTTCGGGTCGACCAGAATCAAGCGCACCTGATCGGGTGTCGCCTTGTACAGGATCGACATGATCATCGCGTTGATGGCGACGCTCTTGCCTGCGCCTGTCGATCCGGCGATCAGCAGATGCGGCATTCCAGCGAGGTCGGCGGTGACGATGCGGCCGTTGATGTCTTTGCCCATGGCGATCGTCATCTTCGACTTCGAGCCCATGAACTCCTGGGACTCGATGTTTTCGCGCAGCCAGATGATCTCGCGCTGGCGGTTCGGCACTTGAATGCCGACCGTGCTCTTGCCTGCCATGCGCTCGATAAGAATGCTCTCGGCCTTCAGAGCGAGGCAAAGATCGTCGCAAAGATTGGTGATGCGGCTGTATTTGATCCCGGCTTCGGGCTTGAACTCGAATGTGGTGACGACTGGTCCGGGATTGATCTGCGTGATCTGCCCGTGAATCTCGAACTCGGCGTACTTTCCGGTTAGCACTTGCGCCAGCAGTTTGAGTTCGTCAGCGTCGACTTGCTGCTGTTCGTCGGGACGCTGCAGTAGGCTGCTCGACGGCAACTTATATCCGCCGGCGATGCGCGGCATCGTGGTCTTGGCCTTGTGGGAACTGTCGGCCCGCTCGGTAACTTCGGGATCAGCGGCCGATTCCGGGGAACGTTCCATGGCCGGGGGCTCAGGCAAAATTCCGCCCATGGCTTGCACGGACTTCGGCGCTTCCTCTTCGGCCATCATGCGCTCGATCCCAGTGCGGCGTGGCTCAGAAACGGCCGGGCCTTGGGCCGCGGGCCGCGAGGGGATCAACTGCGTCTTCACCACGGGTTTGGATATTCGGCGCTGTTCCAGTTCTTTCTGCTGACGCCTTTTGGTGCGCTCTTGCTGCCAATCTTGGTACCGATTCCACAGCGCGGTGACGAAGGCGAAGCGAGTCGGAGCCCAGACCTGAATCGCCGCAAAAGAGAACGCCGTCGAGAGATAAAGCGCTACCGCAAGCACGGTGGCGCATACGATGTAAGCGCCAACTATATTCAGATAGTGAACCAGCACATCGCCCACGACGCGGCCGAGCAAGCCTTCGATGGGAATCACGCGCATCCAGCGAAGTTGTCCGGGCAGCAGCGCCAGCATTGCTGGGACGAACATCAGCAGCCAGATTGCGCCCAGACTTTTCGCCAGCGGCGATTGCACTTTCATGGAGCGGAACCAGCGCGCGCCTAACATCGCGGGGAAGATCACCAGCAGGAATGCGCCAACGCCGAAGAACTGCAGCATCATGTCAGCGGTAAACGCGCCGACTACGCCAATCCAGTTGCGCGCGGCATGCGAACCGGTCAAGACGGAGGCGCTGTTCCACGAAGGGTCAAGCGGAGAATACGAAACCAGCGCGAGGAACAGGAGGAGCGCGGAAACGCACATCAGGAAGCCGATCAGCTCATTGAGCCGCCGGTTCCCGGTGGGGACAAAAATGCTTGCCAGATAGTCCATGTAGGGCAGACTCGCACACCGAAGACAAGCATTCTTCAGTGCCTTAATCGGCCAGAGCCCTTACATTATGCCAAGAAGCCGGTGATCCGACAATGAAGGATTTGGGACATAGTATTGACTTGGCTTCCCGGCCAAATCCCGCGCCAGAAGCGGAATGCGATGATTCCTATGATGATGCGCGAGTTATCCAGCCAGCCTGGATGCGAATGCTAACACGAGTGCTCCCACAATGATGCGGTAGACCGCGAACGGAGCGAAGCCGCGCTTGCGCACATAGGCCATGAACCAGGCCACAGAGCCATACGCGACGATGAACGAGACCACGAATCCGATGGCGAGCACGATCCAGCCATGCGCGTCGATCTGCGCGACGCCGATAGGATTCTCGCCTTTCCCGCGAAGAGATTTGAGCAGGGTGTAAAGCGTCGCCGCGGCCATGGTCGGCATGGAGACGAAGAATGAGAATTCGAGGGCTGCGGCCCGCGATATGCCCGCAAGCTGACCGCCGACAATGGTCGACATGGAGCGCGAGGTGCCAGGAAAAACGGCGGAGAAGATCTGGCAGAAGCCGATCCAAATTGCCTGCGCCAGGCTCATGTCTTCCATCTTCCAAGTGTGGATGCGGCTTCCGGGCGCGCCGGGACCAGCCTTTTCGGACTTAGAATTCAGGGCGTCGACCAGCCACATCACGATCCCGCCGATGAGCAGCGACCAGCCCATGATCACAATATTTTCCAGGTGCTTGCCAATTACCTTGGTGAGCAGGAAGGAAGGGATCGCTGTGACTACGAACGCAACGGTGGTGAGACCAAGGGGATGAGTTAAAGCGGTACGCCTTCCGCTTTCACCGCCGGGAAATGTAGAAATAAACCTCTTGATGCGACCCCAGAAATAAACCGGCAGGCAGAGAATCGCGCCGAGTTGGATGACGATGGAATACATCTTCCAGTAACCGCTGTCGAGGGTGAGGTCTGGAGCTAAGCCAGAAGCGTGCAGCAAGGCTTCAGACAGCCGCAAGTGCGCGGTCGAGCTGACGGGCAGATACTCTGTGAGACCTTCGACAATGCCAAGGATCAGGGAGAGCAGGTAATCGTTCAATCGTCCTCCGGTACATCAACGAAACAGTATCGCAGAAAAAAATTTAGGCAGACGTTACGCTTCCGGCACGACGGCGCTACTTTTTCTGCGGCGCTACTCAGTCGCCGGCGTTGCCGTAGGTGGGGACGCCTTGCTGGACGTAGAAAATCAGCATTTGCGCGCGGGTGGACCAATCGCTTTGGGCGTATTGGCTGACAATTTTTTGCGCGAGCCCAAGAGCGCGAGATTTTGCTTCTTCGGATTTTTTCTGGTTGGCTTCGGCTTTATAGATCTCGATCAGCGCGGAGCGGCGCCAGGCCGCGTCGTAGAGCGCCTCGGGGGCGGCGGGGGACTGCTCGTGCTCTTTGGCGTACTTCTCGTATGTGTCGGCTTCTTTGTCGGGGCATTTCGATGCCGCCTGCCAGTCGCCACAGAGTTTGTTTTCGATGAGGTGGAAGGCGGCGAGGTCGGCCCACTTGGTGCCGGGAAATTTCTTCATGACCAACTTCATCCACTCTTCGTCGATCTGGCCGCGCATGTAGGAATCGCGCTCGCGGGCAGAGGGACGGGTGAGGACGTCGGAGCGCTCCATCTGCCAGCGGATGTCGGCGGCGCGGTAGAGCCCTTCGGCAGCGAGCGGGGAGGTCGGGAATAAATCGTAGACCCGGTAATAAAGACGCATGGCGTCTTGCGCGGCATCGCGGCGGCCACGGCGACGGCTGGCTTGATCTTCGGAGTCGGCGGCCTCTCCGAAGACGATCTTGTCGCCGTTGGGAGTGGTCAGGCTGACCAGAGCTTTGCTGGAAACCCATCCAGTGATGGTCTTGCCTTCGGATTCCGGGTCATCTTCATCGGCATCTTTTCTCGGCTCTCGCAGAATGGCTTCGACGTGAGTCCAGTCGCGGCTGGACTCGATGATGACGAGTTCGTGTCCGCGTCCAGCTTCGCCGAGTTTGGCTGCGTCGGCGCTGGGGGAGATGCGGATGGTCTCTTCGTGGACGAGCGTGCCGCGTTGGACCTGGGCGGCGGCGAAGTTTGTTGAAAAAAGGAGAGCGACGGCGAGAGTCGCGAGAAAAACCGCAGCGTTCCAAAATGGGAAACGGAGCTTCGAGGCTGGTCCCCCTCCCCCCGGTCTATTGGAATCATGGTGTTAGGGGGAGATTGAGAAAAAACCCTAGGCCTGCAATCGGTTAGGGGCAAAATCTTGTCAACAAAGAACTTAGAGTGGCTTAGCGGCGCAATGGTCATGGGATTTTTAAGTGTGCTATCAGAATCATCGTTCGGTTGGTTGAAGTCAAGGTCATTTGAACATGGGTTGATGGTGGATATCTTGTGAGCCGGCTAGGTGCGAAGTTGCTTCGCCGCCCCCCGGGCTTGCTATGTGCTTACCGAATACCCACAGCTTGCGCTGTGGGCTGCATTCTGTCGCCGCTTCGCGGCAGAAGCAGTTTCGCGGCCGCAGTTGGAGCAATTCGACGGCGCTGAGGCTGGAGCAATCTCACCTCACTGTTTTGAGCATTTATTGCGCAGCCACGAAGATTTGGCGCTGCAACTGTAACATATAGGTCTCGCGCGGCGAAGTTCTGCGAGCATCGTGGGCTCGATATTGCCGCCGGAAATGATGGCGACGTTCAACTTTGTCTTCGGCAATTGATCGGAGTGGAAGAGGAAGCCGGCGGTGGCGACGGCGCCGCTGGGCTCGGCGACGGTATCGGGATTTGCGGCCAGCAGCCTCATCGCCTGGCCAATTTCGTCTTCGCTGACGGTGACGATGGCGTCGACGAAACATTGCATGTGCTCGAAATTGATGTGGCCGACGCTTTGGGTGCGAAGACCGTCGGCGATAGTGCGCGAAACCTGTTCGGCGGGGAATTGGACGATCTTTCCGGCGCGCAGGCTGGCCTGCGCATCGGCGGCGAGTTCGGGTTCGACGCCGATCACTTGAACGTCGGGCCTGGTCAGTTTGATTGCAGCGGCGACGCCGCTGATCAGGCCGCCGCCGCCGACTGGAGAAAAGACGGCTTCAACTTCCGGCAAGTCTTCAAGGATCTCGAGGCCGATGGTGCCTTGCCCGGCGATGATTTTTTCGTCGTTGTAGGGAGGCACGATGATGTAGCCGTGCTGGGCGGCGAGTTCTTCGGCTTTGAGCTGGCGTTCGGTCGCTGCCCGGGCCCACGAGGACGATCTCGGCGCCGAGAGCGGCGGTCGCTTCGCGCTTGATGGCGGGAGCGTTGTTGGGCATCACGATGATGGCTTTCACGCCCAGCGCGCGGGCGGCGTAGGCTACGCCCTGCGCGTGATTGCCGCTGGAATAGGAGATGACGCCGCGTTTGCGGTCGGCTTCGGAGAGGGAAGCGATTTTGTTATAGGCTCCGCGGAGCTTGAAAGCGCCGATGGGTTGCTGGTTTTCAGGCTTGAGGAAGAGGCGACGCGTTTCGGCCGTGGCGGAAGCTCCCACGTCTCGCGAAGGACGCGAGACATAGGGCACCCAGTCGTCGTGATTGAATTCGATCAGACGGGTGCGGGTGGTGATGCCTTGAAGGCGGGAGCGTGCGGAGTGGAGATCGGAAAGTGTAATCATTTGTGGGTTCATTTCAGCTGTGCCTACGGCACAGGGTATCGTTTATTTCAGTTTCCCCGCCACTGAAGTGGCGGGCTATTTTCAGAGGTTCCTCCGGGACCGCCCCTCATATTTCTAGTGTTCGACCAATGATACGAAGGGCAGGCTTCGGTAGTTTGCGCGGCGACCGCGGCCGGGCTGCGCCCGGCGGACAGCCGAGGGCGGCTGTCCGCATATAGATCCGCTGTCCTCACATAATTCAGAGTAGTGGCCTCGCTTCGCTTGGCCGGACAGCCGAGGCGGCTGTCGCTACGTGAGTGATTATATTTCCAGGATTACTGGCATGATTAGCGGACGCTTTTGGGTTTGCTTGGAGATGTAGCGCTTCAGGTCGGCGCGGATTTTTTCTTTGATTACTCCGTAGTCGGCTTTTTCTTCTTCGCTGGAGTGGGCGAGGGTATCTTCGACCATACGTTTGGCGCCTTCCATGAAGCCGTCTTCGCCTACGTTGAAGCCGCGCGTCACGATTTCTGGCGACGTTTCCACTCTTCCAGTGAGTTTGTTGATGGCGATGATGGGAAGGACGATGCCGTCTTCGCTGAGGTGGCGGCGGTCTTTAATAATCAGGTCTTCTACCACGTCGGTGCGGCTGCCGGAGTCGATACAGACGCGGCCTACGTTGACGCGTCCGGTTTTGCGGGCGCCGAGTTCATCGAATTCTAAAACGTCTCCGCTTTCGATCAACATGACTTTTCCTACCGAACTGTGCATGGCGCCGGCCATTTCGGCGTGCAATTTCAGCTGGCGGTATTCGCCGTGGATGGGAATGAAGTAGCGCGGCTTCGCCAGGTTGATGATGAGCTTGAGCTCTTCCTGGCTGGCGTGTCCGCTGACGTGGACAGGAGGCGAGCTTCCGTCTTCGTAAATGACGTGGGCTTCGCGGCGGAAGAGGTGATCGATCATCCGGTAAATGGTTTTCTCGTTGCCGGGGATGATGCGCGAGGAGAGGACGACGGTGTCTCCCTTTTCGATTTTGGCGTGCTTGTGATTGTCGACGGCGGCGCGAGAGAGAGCTGACATGGGCTCGCCTTGCGTGCCGCTGATGAGGACGCAGACTTTTTCCGGAGGGAAATTTTTCATCTCGCCGGGATTGATGACGAGGCCGTCCGGAATTTCGATGTAGCCGAGATCTTCGGCGATCTCGGCGGAGTTGTTCATGGAGCGTCCGAGGAAGGAGATCTTGCGTCCGTGCTGGTGGGCGAGTTCGACGGTCAGATTGATGCGGTGGATGGAGGAGGAAAAACAGGAGATGAACAGACGGCGTTTGGTGTGGGCGAAAATTTCGTCGAACTTGCGGCGGACGGCGCGCTCGCTGGGCGTGTATCCCTTGCGCTCGACGTTGGTCGAATCCTGAAACAGTGCGAGCACGCCAGCCTTGCCGTATTCGGCGAAAGTGTGCAGGTCGAAAAGTTTGTTGTCGGTGGGCGTGGGATCGACTTTGAAATCGCCGGTGTGGATGACGACGCCGAGCGGAGTGTGGATCGCAAGGGAGACGCAGTCGACCAGGCTGTGAGTCACGTGGATGGGATGAATGGTGAAGATTCCGGCCTTGAAGCGCTCGTTCGGGCGCATTTCGCGGAGGTCGGCGTCGTCGAGCAGGCCGTGCTCGTCGAGTTTATCTTCGACATAGGCGAGGGTGAACTCGGTGCCCCAGACCGGAACTTTGAGTTCGGAAAGCATCCAGGGGAGCGCGCCGATGTGGTCTTCGTGACCGTGGGTGAGGATGATGCCGCGAATGCGCTGGCGGTTCTCGACGAGATAGGAAATGTCGGGGACTACGATGTCGACGCCGAGCAGTTCGGCTTCGGGGAACATGAGTCCGGCGTCGATGACGATGATATCGTCGCCCCAGCGGACGGCCATGCAGTTCATACCGAACTCGCCCAGGCCTCCGAGAGGGATGATTTGCAGTTTTCCAGTTGGCATGGAGTAAGGATGATGCTAGCACAGCGAGCGGACCTTGGACCTCAGACTTCGTTTCGACTTTCGTCCCTGTTTCTCCTGATGGCTTTCTGGGGCGGCGTGGGGTAAGGTTGGAAGTGATGGCAGAGCCGGGCAAATCGTGGCTTCGACGGCGGGTTGAGGCGGGAATGGTACGCGGGCTGACGCGCGCTTATTCGACGGTACGGGTAGATCCGGACAAATTCTTATTGCAATTGCGCGCGGGATATCGCATGCCGATCAGCGGGTATCACGGCGTGTATTCGCTGGAGATCGGCGAGATCGATTTCGTGGCCGACTCGGTGATTCGGGCGGGGATGAAGGTAGCGGCAGTCGAGGGAGCGGGATTCGGGTTGGGCGGGCTGATTACGATCGTTCCCGATCTCGGGATTCTTTCCGCGATCACGATGCGGACGATTCAAAAGTTGAGCCTGATCTACGGATTTCAGTTCAACACGGACGATGAGATCGCGGAACTCTGGGTGGCCGCGGCCAGTGCGGCGGGAGTCGATATTAGCCGCGAGCTGCTGGAAAGAGAAGTCATCAATAAATTTGTGCCGCGGGTGATCCAAAGGATTGCGGCGAAGGCCAGCGCGGAAGTGGTGGAGAAGTGGGCGGGGCGGGTGATTCCGCTGGCCAGTTCGGCGATTGGAGCGGGACTGAATTACTGGTTCGTGCGAGCGTGGGGTCAACGCGCCAAGATGCATTTCCGAGAGCGACATCTGTTGCTGCGGCAACGGGCGCAGCAGGAGGCGTGGATCGCGAATGGGCAGGCGAGTCTTCCGACGAGCACGAGTTAGTTGGCAAATTCGTACCAGTGCTAAAAGCTACGCGGAGCGATTCGTATCGGCGCGGCGGGCGAGGCGCCCGACCGGACGGCTGGCAAGAGGCCGGCGCTACAATTCCGCCGAGACGGAGGCGCTACACTACGGTGCTACTACGGAGCGCGAGTCCTGTGGCTGTGATTAAATAGTTAGAGATGCCTATCTTTTCCTGCTCAGCCATTCTTTTTGATCTGGACGGAGTTCTAGTGGACTCAACACGCGCGGTCGATCGCGAGTGGAGGGAATGGGCGCGGCGGAAGGGCGTGGATGGGAATGCGGTGATGGCCATTGCCCATGGCGTGCGCACGATTGAGGTGATCCGGCGGGTGGCGCCGCATCTCGACGCCGACGCGGAGGCCTGGGAAATTGAAAACGAGGAAGCGAATGATCAGCAGGGCGTGTGCGTGATGCCGGGGGCGGCGGCGCTGGTGCATTCGATACCGGAGGGGCGGTGGGGCGTGGTGACGTCGGGGACGCGGCTGCTGGCCAGCGCGCGTTTGCGTTTCTGCGGATTGCCGGTTCCGAAAGTTCTGGTGACGGCCGACGACGTGTCCCACGGGAAGCCGCATCCAGAGCCGTATTTGAAGGGTGCGGAGTTGCTGGGGTTCAAGACTGCGGATTGCCTGGTGGTCGAGGATGCGCCGGCAGGAATTCAGTCGGCGCGGGCGGGCGGATTCAAAGTCGTGGGCATTACCAGCACGTATCCGGCGTCGAAGTTAAGCGAGGCGGATGCGGTGGTGGCAGGGCTGGAGCAGATTCAGGTTCGATCGAACGGGGCGGGGAAGTTGGCGGTGGAGATCCGGTAGGCGAAAAAAGATCCTTCCGGCTGATTTTCTATCTGAGCCAGTCTTCCAACTCAATGCCGCGATCGGTTTTCTCGTCGCGGTACTTCACAATGACCGGAGTGTACAACGATAGATTCCATTCTGAGGCGGCGCCTTTTCTAACCGCGCGTGAGCCCGGAACTACCACGGCGTTTTCCGGAACCTCGAGTGGGGCGTCGGACATGGCGCGGTAGACTTCGCCGCGAACCAGGTCGTAGAGCGGGGTCGAGCGGGTCAGAATCGTTCCGGCACCGAGGACAGCGCGGGCTCGTACCAGCGTGCCTTCGTAAATTCCGCAATTTCCTCCTACCAGCACGTCATCTTCGATGATCACCGGGGCGGCGTTGATGGGCTCGAGAACTCCGCCGACTTGCGCGGCGGCGCTGAGGTGCACGCGTTTGCCGATCTGGGCGCAGGAGCCGACCAGGGCGTGCGAGTCGATCAACGTGCCTTCGTCGACGTAGGCGCCAACGTTGATAAACATGGGCGGCATGCAAATCACCGAAGGGGCAACGTAGGCTCCGGTGCGAACCGAGGAGCCGCCGGGGACGACGCGCACGCGATCCGCAGTGGTGAAGTGGCGGGGAGGGAAGGTGTCTTTGTCGATGAAGGAGAGGCCGGCGCTCAGGTCGGCAAGTTCGCCAAGACGGAATCCGAGGAGAATGCCTTGTTTCACCCAGGGGTTGACGGTCCAGCGAGCATTTTTCTTTTCGGCAGCTCGGATTTTGCCTTGTGTGAGTTGGTCGCGGAATTCCAGGAAGGTGCGGCGGGCATCGGGATCGTGCTCGACTTCGCCGAGAGAGGCGAGGCGCTCGATGGAGGATTTCAGGGAGTGCATGAGATTGTTGATTGTTGATTGATGATTGCTGATTTGTCAAAAAAGCCAAAACTTAAACCACGAAGGACCCGAAGGAAATCAACAGTCAGAAATCAACAATCAACAATTTGCTTACACGCATTTGCATTCGCTTCGGATCAGGACGCCGGTCATGGCGTGGGCGGTCTCGCGAGCCTCGGGTAACGAGGCGTAGGGGCCGTGCCAGCGGGCGTGATTGACGTCGTGTCCGGCGGGACGGCCTTTGCCTTGGCTACATTGGCCGCAGGTGCCGCGGTGCAGGACGATCTTGCGCGGGCCCGCGGCCCAGTTTTCGTAAATGAAAAATTCTGGGGCTGCGGCGGCGGGAGCGGCGGGCTTGGTGATTAATCCTACTTCAGTCACGATTTTCTGCAGGCGGGAACGCGTGTCGCGGCGCATGGGCAGCAGGGGCAGGCGGTAGACTTCTTCGATTTTGCCCATCATGGCGAGAACTGCTTTCACGGGCAGCGGGCTCGTTTCGAGGAAGTTGGCTTGCATCAGCGGAAGATATTTGCGATGCAAGGTGCGGGCTGTGGCCCAGTCGTTCGCGAGCGCGGCGCGGGTGAGTGCGGCCATCTCGTGAGGGATCTCGTTGGAGGCGACGGAGATGATGCCGACGCCGCCCAGGGCGATGACCGGCAAGGTGTACGCGTCGTCGCCGGAGAAGACGAGAAACGTTTCAGGGACAGCGTTGATGGCTTCGGCGATCTGGGTCATGTTGCCGCTGGCTTCTTTGACGCCGACGATGTTGGGAACTTCGGCTAAGCGCGCCAGGGTTGCGGGTTCGAGGTTGGCGGCGGTGCGGCCAGGGACGTTGTAGAGGATGACGGGCTTGTCGCCGACGGCCTCTGCGATGGCCTTGAAATGGCGATACTGGCCTTCTTGCGTCGGCTTGTTGTAGTAGGGCGAGGCGGTGAGGATGGCGTTGACGCCGGGACGGGCGGCGATCTCTTTGGCCTTCTCGACCGCCTCGTGTGTGGAGTTGGAAGTGGCGCCGGCGACGATGGGGACGCGCCCGGTTGCGACCTCGATGGTGGCGTCGATGACGTACAGCCATTCGTCGTGAGTGAGAGTAGGAGTCTCGCCCGTGGTGCCGCAGGGTACGAGGAAATCAATGCCGGACTCGATCTGCCAAGTGACGAATTTGCGCAGGGCAGCGTCGTCGATCGAACCATCCTGATGGAAGGGAGTGACGAGGGCGGTGCCACAGCCGCGGAGTTGCATAGGAATAAGATAGCGCGAAAGCGGAGGGATGGAAAACGGGGGTTCTCATGACAGATCAATGTGCAGCCGGACCGCGTGCTCGTCGGTTTTATCTAGGTTTCCGGTGAGTTCGTCTAACTGGGTTTCGAGAGCGTTGAGTTTATCCTGTTCGCTACGCAACTGCTGATCGGCTTCGGCTTCAGCCGCCTGAAATGACTCTATGTCCGCCGATTCCTCGAGTTCGGATTTGGAGAGGTTGATCCTATCTCGGAGTTCCTTTTGCCGCTCCGGGTTCTGTTCGGAGCTTAGCGTGTCCTCAAGCCGCTTCAGGTTGGTCCTCAGTTCCTTCTGATGAGTCTGTGCGTCAGCTGCCTTCGACCGAGCGTCGTTTAAGCGATCCGAGGCTCGCGTAACGACCGCTTGCTGGGTCTGCAAGCGCGATAGCAGGATCCGGACGACTTGTATCCGGGCCAGGGAGGCTCGCAGGTCGCGACGAAGGTCGCGACCTTCGGTTTAACAGAGCTTGCATGGTTTGCGCATCCGAAGCAGTAGCTTGAGCCAAGGGTGGCCTATGGTATCCCGCAACGAGAAGGATCAGAAGAAAGGTTTGTCTCATGGTGAACCTGCAATTTAAAGGTTGCGATTTGGTCGGGAATTACAATTCCCGCCACACGTCTTTGAAATCATAGAAGCCTTTTTTGCCGGCGAGCCATTCAGCGCCGCGGACGGCGCCTTCGGCGAAGCCGCGGCGGGACTTGGCGTCGTGGCAGAGGTAGATGCGGTCGGCGGGGGATTCGAAAACGACTTCGTGCAGGCCGACTACGTCGCCTTCGCGGAAGGAGATGATTTCGAGAACTTCTTGCTGGCCGCTGGCTTCGCGGATGACTTGCTGGAGCGCGATCGCGGTGCCGGAGGGGGCGTCTTTTTTGTGAGCGTGATGGCGCTCGAAGATTTGGCCGGAGTAATCGTGGCGGAGAGCGGCTGCGGCGGCGCGGGCGGCGTCGAGGAAGAGATTCACGCCTATGGAGAAGTTTGCGGCGTAAAGGAATCCGGTTCCATGGTGCTCGACTAGATTTCGGACTCGGTCGATTTCCTGGTACCAACCGGTGGTGCCAACGACTATGTTCTTGCCGGCGTGCACGCAGGCTTCGATGTTGCCGAGGACGCAATGGGGAGTGGTGAAGTCGATGACCGCGTCGATCTCGCGGAGCCTTTCCGGGATGAGGGCGTCGCGGGAGGCGTTTTCTTTTGCGCCCGCAATGACGAGACGATGCTTGCGCTCGGCGGCTACTTCCGCCACCAGCGATCCGGTTTTACCGCGGCCTAGGATCAGGAGACGCATACGCAGATGCCAAGGAGATTTAACCACAGAGGGCACTGAGGAGCCCAGAGGAGGGCTAGGGAAACCGAAAACCCAACCTCACGCAAATTCTTCGGGGGATCGGGCGATGCATTGGAAAGCTTGCAACCGTAGAGATCGCTGAGAAAAGCCGCAGAGGAGGAGAAAAACCTGAGAGCTTTTCTTCGCGGCCTTCGGGCTTATCGTTAGCGTTCTTTGTGGTTAGAGTCTCTCGGCCACTCACTTCTATCTTTTATGCAAATACTTCGGGGTCCAGTTCTGAGAAAAAAGTTTTGTGCAGGCGCTGGATTACGTCGGGGACTTCGTCTTCTTCGATTACGAAGGTGAGATTGATTTCGGAGGCGCCTTGCGAGATCATGCGGATTTTTTTGTCGGCGAGTTCGCGGAACACCAGCGCGGCAATGCCGGGCGTGTTGCGCAGGTTTTCGCCGACCAGGCAGACAATGGCTTTGCGGCCTTCGTATTTTACGTCAGCCAGCTTGGCCAGATCGGCAGCCAGGGCCGGGATGGCTTGATTGGAGTCGACGGTCAACGAGACGCTGACTTCGGAGGTCGAGACCACATCGATGGAAACTTTGTGGCGGTCGAAGGCTTCGAAGATCGAGCGCAGGAATCCGTGAGCCAGGAGCATGCGGGGGGCGGCCACGTCGACGATAGTGATGCGCTTTTTGGCGGCGATGGCTTTGAAGATGTTCTTGCCTTGCGGAGCGTGGGTGGTGATGCGGGTGCCTTCGCAGCCCGGGTTGCGCGAGTTGAGGACGTAGACCGGGATATTTTTCTGGATCGCGGGTAGCACCGTCGCGGGGTGCAGGACCTTCGCGCCGAAATAAGCGAGTTCTGCGGCTTCGTCGAAGCTGATCACTTTGATGCGGCGAGCCTCGGGACAGAGGCGGGGATCGGTGGTGAGAATGCCGTCGACGTCGGTCCAAATCTCGATGCGGTCGGCGCCCAGGCCGGCGCCGATGATGGCGGCGGAAAAGTCGGAGCCGCCGCGTCCGATGGTGGTGGTGATGCCGGCACGATTCGCTCCAATGAAGCCGCCCATCACCGGCACTTGACCTGCCTCCAGCAGTGGCTGAACTTTTTCCTGCAGACGAGCATTGGTCTCCTCGAACTGCGGGACGGCCTGCATGTAGCTGCTGTCGGTGACCAGGACCTCGCGGGAGTCGACGTGGACGCCGTTCAATCCTCGTGCGGCGAAGGCGGCGGCGACGATTTTACTGGAGAGCATTTCACCGAAGGCGGCCACGTGGTCGGTGGTGCGGGGGGTGATTTCGCCGACAGCGGAAATGCCGCGCAGGAGTTCGTCGAGCGCTTCGAAGTCGGCGCCCAGTTCGGAGTGGAATTCGGTGAAGAGCGCGGTCCCGAGCAATTCACTGGCGGTGTTGTAGTGACGTTCCTGGAGCGAGCGGCAGAGTTTGAGGGCGGTCTTGCGCTCGCCCGCGCCGGCGGCCTTGGCCATGGTCAGCAGAGTGTCGGTGACTTTGGCCATGGCGCTGACCACGACGACGGGCTTTTGCGCGAGGCGGCCCTGTGCGATGGAGGCGACGCGGTCGATGGCTTTGGCGTCTTCGACGGAAGTGCCGCCGAACTTCATGACGATCATGGGCGGGACTTCCTGGTCGCGAAAGAAAACGGCTTCGGATCTGCACTTTGAGGTGCGCGGGCGGGACGCCCCCGCGACAGCCGCCGGGACGGCGGCGCTACTTTTTCGGGGCGATCCTTCATTTTACTTTTCCTTGCCCAGGTAGCCTTTGGCTTTTAGGAGTTCGGCGTTGAGGACGGCGGCTCCGGCGGCGCCACGGATGGTGTTATGGGAGAGCACGGTAAATTTCCAGTCGAGGACGCCGCAGGGGCGAAGACGTCCGACGGCGGTGGTCATGCCGGCTCCCATGTCGACGTCGAAGCGCGGCTGCGGGCGATCAGAGGCTTCCAGGTAGACGACTGGGCGCTCGGGAGCGCTGGGCAGTTTCAACCTTTGAGGCTCACTGCGATAGCTGTTCCATTCTGCGATGATTTCTTCAGGCTTGGCTTTCGTCTTCAGGCGGATGGAAACGGATTCGGTGTGTCCATCTTCGACGGCGACACGGTTGCATTGGGCGCTCATGGCGAAGGCGCCGGGAATGACTTTGGAGCCGTTGAGTTGGCCGAGGAGCTTCTTGGTTTCTTCTTCCATTTTTTCTTCTTCGTTGCGAATGAAGGGGATCACATTGCCGAGAATGTCAAGCGAGGCGACGCCGGGATATCCAGCGCCGCTGACGGCCTGCATGGTCACGGCCATGACGGTTTCGAGGCCAAACTTTTGGTGCAGAGGTGCAAGGGCCAGTACCAGGCCGATCGCCGAGCAGTTGGGATTGGTCACGACGAAGCCACCAGATTTCTTGCGCCAGGCTTGTACGTCGATGAGCTTGATGTGTCCGGCGTTGACTTCGGGGATGACGAGCGGCACGTCTTGCTGCATGCGGAGCGCGCTCGAGTTCGAGACCACGGCGCATCCGGCATCGGCGAAGCGGGGCTCGAGTTCGGCGGCAATGGAGGCGTCGAGCGCGGCAAAAATAATATGGGGCGCACCTTCGGGAGTGGCGGGGGAGACCGTCATGGCGGCGACTGCGGAAGGGATTGGGGTCTTGAGGCGCCAGCGGGCTGCCTCGGCGTAACCCTTGCCTTCGGACCGATCCGAGGCGGCCAACCAAGCCACCTCAAACCACGGGTGATGCTCCAGCATCTGGATGAATCTTTGGCCCACGACACCGGTGGCGCCGAGGATACCGATGGGAATTTTGCGATTCATAGGATAGTAGGAATTCTATAACAGACGGCGAAAAGGAGATTCCTGCGCCCCTCGCACTCGCACGGGGATCGGAACGACAACGACCTTTCCAAGTAAGCTTGTGACGGCAGCACGGTCAATTCCAAGTAGCGAAAGGAGGACCACTAAATGCTCGGGGGCCGCGAGGGCCGCGAGCGAGACGCCCGCGGGACAGCCGGCCGGTGGCCGGCGCTACACCTTATGGGTGGCCTACCACAAACGGCTACGGACGATGGGTTTCCTGGGCTCGGAAAGAATATTCGGTCAGGGGGCCGAATTTTTTCTTTTCGGTGTAGAGGCGCCAGCGCCGCAGGACGATGCGCAGACTGGCCATGACGGGAATGGAAAGATAGATGCCCAGGATGCCAGCGACTTCGCCTCCGGCCATGACGCCGAAGATGGCCGCCAAGGGATGGAGTTCCATGCTCTCGCCCATGATGCGTGGAGACGAAACGTAGTCCTGGAGCAGGCGCCACATCCCGAGAAAGATGATCAGGATCAACCAGTGTTGATAACTCATCACCAACGCCACGCTCATAATGACCAGAGCGGCGGCGAGGGGGCCGACGACGGGAATGAATTCCAATACTCCGCCAAGCGTGCCCAGAACCAGCGCGTAGGGAACACGCATGATGCCGAGAACAGCGGAGTACATCACAAGCGTCAAGGCGGCGAGAGTCAATTGGGCGCGAATGAAGTGGGCGAGCATCTGGTTGAGATCGTTGAGCACGTTTTCCAGAAATTCCCGCTGCGGACGGGACTGGATGGCGGAGAGCAGGAAGTCGCTGAAGGACCGGCCGTCCTTCAGGAAGAAGATCGAGAGCAGTGGCACCACGAAGAACAGCCATGCTTCCTTGGCGACATCAGCCACACGCAGCCCGACGCGCTGTGCCAGTTTTTCGATCTCTTCGCTGTGGCTGGCCAGAAAGGACTGGGCCAGCAGGGTATACCTCTGGTTCCAGCCATGCTCTTCGCCCAGCTGATTGGCGAGTTGACCGGACTTGAGTTGAGCGATCACGGTGGGCAAAGACTGTCCCATCTTGGCCCCTTCGCGCGTCACCTTGGGGCCAACCAGCACAAAGAACACTACGACCAGCACCAGCAGCAGGCTGTAGATGACGGCAATGGCGCGGACGCGCCCGCGCAGCAAGGTCTCCAGGCGATTGACCAGCGGGCTCATCAGGTAGGCGAAGAAGATGGCGAACAGGAAGGCGATCAGAGTGGCGCGAGCCACATAAAGGAACCCCAGCCCCAGCGCAAACAGCAGCACCGTAACCAGAACCCGCCCCGTACGTGCGTCAGCCAGTAGCAATAAGTTCTCCAGGGCGCACTCGATTCCGCCGCCGGGCAGGCAAAGCTTTAATCCCGGACCACTTCCGTGTCATCGGCAGGAATCGCCACGCGTATGAGCTTGAACTGATCGTGATCGTCTACCCACAGGGCCCATTCAAAGTTGTCTCCGGTCAGGTTGAGACGCAGCAGTTCACGCTCGACGCCGCGGACCGTGATTTTTTCTTTCCCCACAAGTTCCAGTCGCACGCTGATCGAAGTGTGGTCCTGGGGCACGATGGCACCGAAGGTAACGGCACCATGCTGGCATCTTCAGGACACCACCCTCGGGCTTGCAGGCGGCGCCAAGGTAGCGCCAGGCAAGCACTTCGCGGTGCACAAAGAAATTGTTATCCAGAATCGCAGTCGTGCTGGGCATCAGGAACGGCTGTTCGGCGGGCTTGCCGTTGGCAGTAGAGGTCATCCGTTCCATCAGAAAATCGGTGCTGGGAGAGACACTCAACGAGCCCCCGGAGGCCTGGCTCCATTCGTAGCGAAGCAACTCGCCGTTGGCGGTCATTGCCAGTTCCGACTTCTGACTGGCGGCGTCGGCCCCGGAGTTTGCTTTGACTTGAGACCTGATCATGCTGGCGCCGGCTTGCTGTTCGATCTTGAAGGTCTCGGTGGCGACTCGCTGGCCCTTGATGAAGACGCTGAATGAACCGGCGTCGACGGTTTGGATAGGCGCAGGTTTCGCTTTGTCTTTCTTGTCAGCTGCGTGTGCAGCAGGGAAGGCTGCTAGGCAAGAAGCCAAAACCACGGCCGCGGCGCGATACATTCGGATTTCCAACTTCACTCCACTTCTCCTTGGTCCGTGCGCGTTGCAATTTTCTTCAGGCCCAGCGTTTCCGCAATTTCAGCAGCAACCGTTTCCACCGTGCGGCTTCCCGTTGGAATCTGCCAGGACGCCCTTGCATACTCCCTGCGCCGAGTTTCGTACAGCTTGCGAAACTCCTCCAGGCTGCGGAGCAAAGGACGTTCTGTCCCACTCTGACTCGCTTGCGTACAGCAACGCTGCCACAATTCCTCCACGGGAGCATCCAGAAAAACCGTCGGTATGCCGGATGCATTCAGCAGCGCCGCGTTTTCTTTCTGCACGAAGGCCCCGCCGCCGAGGGCCACGATTCTGGCGACTCCGGCGCGCAACTCTTCGAGGACTTGTTGCAGCGCTGCGTGCTCAGCCCGCCGAAATTCAGATTCTCCGGAATCCCGGAAAATCTCTGCTACGGTACGCCCTTCCCGCGCCTGGATGCGGTCGTCGAGATCTTCAAAGACCCAATTCAGCCGCTGCCCGAGGGCGCGGCCCACACTGCTTTTTCCGGCTCCCATGAAACCAACCAGAAAAACAGCCCTGACAGAGGCTACGGTGGGCGCCCGCTTGGATCGCACACGCTTGCGTGGCATCAGCTTCGCCGTTTTGCCAGACGCATTCGTCAAAGTTAGCCGCTAGCTGCTGGCCCACAAGGACACAGGAAGACGTTGCAAGCAATGTCCCTACAACTCGATTACGGTGATTTTGCGGTGCGTTTGCTGAGGTGAATTTTACCACTGAAGCTGCGGAGGACCACGGTCGATGAGACTGCGGCTCGGCCCATGGTACCCCAGAAGGCACTGCCCTCTTTAACGACGTACCAGGTGTGGGTCCTGGGTTGGAGAGGAATGTCGTCATGCACTTCGCCGCGGACGGAACGGGCGCTTACGTCGGCGGAAGTCGATTCCGGCACCGTGGCTTCAATATTGCCGCTGTGGCTGGTCAAGCGGTACTCGCCGTGATCGCCAAAGTCGCCGATGTAGTTGATGCTGCCGCTGGTTGAAATTACCTGGACGAGAGGTCCAGTGACGCCGTTGAGCGTGACTTCGCCGCTCAGAGAGTCAACCTCGATATGGCCGTCCTGGACATTGGTCAGCGTGACCGGACCATTCAGCGTTTTGACGTGCACGTGAGCGCCGGTGATGTCGCGAATCTCGACCGTGGCGGCGGCACCTTCCAGGGTTACATCCCCATGAAGCCGTTCGGCGCGTAGAGGACCGGTGCTGGAGTGGAGGGTGATGCTGGCGTCGGCGGGCACCAAGATTTCGTAATCCACGCGTCCGGATTGCGCGTCGGCGCCCGCCAGCAGGTGAGACTGGATCTCGACGCGGTTGCCGACCAGATTTTTGTCGACTTCAACTTTGTCGGAGTAGAGCGAGGCATTGACTACAACGACATTGCCAGTGGACGGCTTGACCGAGATCGAACCATAGGGATTGTTGACGGAGACTCCGGCCTTGGCCGCAACGTTAAATCGATATTCCTTATGAGTCTCGGCGACCAAGGTCCCGGCCAGCACCGCGCCGATTGCAACAAGCTGGATCGTGCGCCCGTTTCTTAAAACTCGCCCGCTCATTCAAGCTCCCCCGGAATACCCCTGTCGGTCCGCGCAGCTGAAGGCTGGCAGGATCGAGAAACGTCTAGATTATGGCAAAGAGCGGTCCATGGCCAACTCAAAAAGCATGGCTTTTTGCTGATAGGCCTCCATCAGCGAACGCCGAGCCTCCTCGTCGTTCGGATTGGCGGCTACCACGCCCTTGGCGTCCTGAATGTACTCGTTTACGCGACGAAGATTGTCCGCGTACTGAGCCTGTAGTGAGGGCGATTGCTGGGCCACTTCCAGCAATAAGTCGTCGTCGTTCAGGCCTGCAATCGCCAGATCGGGAACCGTCGCAGCCGGCGCTGTCTTGCGGGTCACTTGAGGGGATGGCAAATGCTGGCGAACATATAGGCCCGCCGCAATCAGCAAGGCCGCGGCCGCCGGAGCCATCCAGCGCGCCCAGCCCCACGGGCTGCCGAGCGAAGGCAGCAAGGACTTTCCGCGCTGGGGGCGAATGATTCCCTCCTCACGCAGTCGACTTTCGATGGATTTCCAGACGCGGGGACTGGGTTCGTCCACGGCACGCAGTTCGCCAGCCGTAGAGGCGATTTGGATCAATTCGGTGACCAGAGCTGCGCAGTTGGGACAAGTTTTCAGATGATCCCGCTGTTCGGAGCTTCGGCCGTCTTCGATCTCTACCAGGCTCGCTTGCAACTCAATGCAATTCATACTGCTCTCCCCAAGCCTCTGTCGCACCAGTGTACCGCCATTTTCAAATCAGCTGGCGCGCTGCGCCGTGGCCGAAGTTACTGCCGTGTCCGGTCTGCGCCGGATCACTCAATATCGTTCCAACACTACCACCCGAACCTGCGACTCGCTGCGCTGCTTACGATTTGCCGGACGTTTCCGCCCGATTCATCTTAAGCAGATCGCGCAGCTTCATGCGCGCCTTGTGCAACTGCGACTTACTGTTGCCGATGGAGCAACCGACGATGGTCGCGATTTCATTATGTTCGTAACCTTCCACGTCGTGAAGAACAAAAATCGTGCGGTAACCGGGAGGGAGGTTATCGACTGCTCTTTGCAACTGCAGCCGGTCGATCGACCCGGCCAACGCCAAATCTTCTGCCCCGAAATCCTTCTTCGGAGTATCTTCTTCGCCCGCCTGTGTGGTCTCTTCGAGCGAAACCACCGGAAGGCTTTTCTTTCGCAGGTGCATGAGCACCACGTTCACCGACAGGCGATGCAGCCAAGTCGAAAATGCGGATTCGCCGCGAAACGTCCCAATCTTACGATAGAGCTGCAAGAACGCTTCCTGGGTCAGATCTTCAGCTTCGGCCGTGTTCGCCGTCATACGCAGGCAGAGCGAATAGACTCGCCGCTTGTGCTTATCGTAGAGAGCCTGAAACGCTTGAGCGTTCCCTTGCTTGGCCTTCTCGATGAGCTCCGCTTCGTTCGAATCGTTGCCCTGTCGTTGTACTGCGTCGGTCAAGTCGCCTTTTCCGGCCGCACCTCGTGAGATGCGACTAACTATCTTTGCGTTGTATGGCTTGCAGGCCGTTTGCGGTGGAACTAAGGTAATGACTGTATTCAGAATATCAGAGCAATTCTACCGATCTTGGGATTCTACGATTGAATGCTCTCCTCCGGAAAATGCTTTGTCTGCTCAGAGTTGAAGACTAGAGCCCTCACAGCTATAAACCCTATTCCAAATTTAGAGTCGTGATCTTCGAAAATTGGTAAATTCTCTGTCGCTAAGATGTCACTTGTGGGTGGTAGTGATGGTCTCCAATCCGTGTCCATGAGGGCCCAATTCGCGCTGCCGGAGCAGAAAGGCGAAGGCGAAGCCTAGGAATCCCAGGATGGAGAAGATCCACATACCGAGGTTATAGCCGCCGGGGTTATCGGGGCCGGCGTGGCTGTGAGTATTGGCCCATCCGACTAGCAGATTAAATCCGCCAAAGCCGATGTTTTGGATCATCGTCATCAAGCCGTAGGCCGTGCCTAGCTTCGCCTGCTCCACCAAGTACGCTACCGCCGGCCACATCACCGCCGGGATTAGGGAAAACGCCACTCCCATCATTGCCATGGGCACGTACAGGTTGACGTGGCTGTAGGCCATCATCAGGTAGACCGGGATCATGAGCAACGATCCCAGCATCATCAGCAGGGCGCGCTTGCCGATGCGATCGACCCACAAACCGAAGAGTGGCGTCGCGATCATGGCGAACAGCGTCAGCATGCTCGACAGGAAGCCGCCAAATTCACGGGAGGTGCCGTGCGCCTCCATGAAAAACTTCACCGCGAAGGTCTGGAAGGGGAAAATCCCGGAGTAGAAGACAACGCAAAGTGCCACTATAAGCCAGTAGCTCACATCGAACTTGAACAAATCGCCGAAGACGACCTTGTCAGTGGAGACTTTTCCGAGGTCGTAATTTTTCTCGGCCCATGCCTCCATAATCCAGTAAACAACTGCGCCGATTACGCACAGAGCCGAGAACGCCAATGCAATCAGGAAGGGATCACGCCAGTTGGCGTACGCCCAGCGGGCCCAGGTGGGAGAGTTAAGCGCCGCGAAGGTTCCAAGTCGCGAGGCAGTCAGGTTCAATCCGAACGCGAAGCTCAACTCTTTGCCTCGAAACCAACGGGCCAACGCGGTCGTGACGGCAACGTTGAGCGATTCCGCCCCCATTCCGAAGATCAGGCGTCCTGCGGCCATGAAGGGCAAGTGCCCCGATATCGCCGTGATCGCGGGGCCCACAAAAGAAAGAACCGCGAAGATCATCAGCGCCTTTCGCAAACCAAGACGGTCGATGATGAGTCCGCCGATGACCACGGTGAAAATGTTGGGAAAGCTATACATCATCTGCAGAAACCCCAGGTTCAAGTCAGAGAATCCAAGCTGCTGCTTGAGTACATCGGCCAGAGGGCTCAGAGCGTCGTAGGCGTAGTAGCTTCCAAACATCGCCAAACTGACAAAGATGAGGACCAGCCAGCGATAAAGAGGGCTGGGCTCAGGATGAACGGTTTCGTGCATCAGCGCTCTTTTCTGAGTAGATTGACTCCCGGGGAACGGTGAGCAAAGAAGAGTAGCAGAAGGCAGGTTCTGGCTACTAGGTGCCAGCTCCTAGCTTCTAGCCAAACGAACCGAACTTCACACCTTTTCGCGTCCCACGGAGTAGGCAAAACGTACTCGGCTTCAGGATCGATCCGCGCTTCGTGAGATCCGCAGACGATGGCCGCGTCTTGGCCCAAAACCACCACCTCTGGTGGAACTCGGCCACCAAAGCTGCATTTGGCGGGTTGTGCAAATCGCTCCGTCGTTCTTTAACTAGTCAGAAACAATGTAATTAACAGATTGGCACCGGTCGCTGGGCATTGGTACTCAGGCTGCACGTTGCCGGAACAAGATTTCGGCCCCGGACCGGTTGTTTTTGCTCGAGCAGCCGGACGGGTAACACCATCCTCAAAGGAGTATCTCCCATGCGTCTACGGAGTTGCGGTCTGTCGCTTGCCTGTCTGCTTGCTCTCGCCGTCTCGATTCTCGGCTGCAACAACACGCTGAACCCCTTGTGCGGTAGTGCCCGGCCCGCGCCGCTGATCGGTTCAATCTCGCCCAGCACAGTGACGTTTACACAGCTGCAGCAGGGCGAAACGCTCACCATCAATGGCAGCAATTTCGTTTCGTCATCGGAAGTGCTGATTAACTCGACACCCATCGGGTGCGACCGTCGTGAGCCCTCAGGAGATGACCGTGAAACTGACGACCGACGTAGTAAGCAGCCCGGGGCAGGTGAAAGTTATGGTTGAGACTCCGAGCGGAAATACCGGGGATTTGGGCTGCACAAGTGGAGGGAAAAGCAGCGTACTGATGTTAGCCGTGAAGTGAACTGAGGTGCAAAGGAGTTCGACGCCTCTGGCGAGCTAGCTACCTACGTAGCGTGCATAGAGACTTCGAGCGACGGCGGTGTCGGTGGTGCCCTTAATGATGGCACGGCCATCGGGAAAGAGAGTCATCTCGTAGGGGTCGTGCCAGAACTTCAAGACGAAGTCATTGTGGCGGACGACGCCGTGCGACCGGAGGCGGCGATCCATCTCGGCGAAGTCGATGGGGCGTTGGCGTTCATGGATTTGCACGGAATTTCTGCCGCATAAGGTGATGTGCGGGCGGCCTTCGCCCGCGAGGTGAATCAGATCGCGCTTTCCGCAGGCGCGGCAGCCGGGACGAGGATTGGCGGCCGAGATTTCGGCGTGCTCATTCGTCCAGACATCGAAGGAAAGCAGGGTTCGCCGGAGGTGAGGAGCGCCCAGGTCGCCGACCAGTAATTTGAGGGCTTCGGTTGCGGCGACTGACGCTACCAGATTGACTGCCGAATTAAGAATGCCCGAGGTCTCGCAGGTCTCAACCATGCCGCGCGGGGAATCGGGGAAGATGCAGGCCAGGCAGGCGGTTCGACCGGGCAGGACATTGAGCGTGACCGCGTAGCTTCCCACTGCGGCGGAATAAATCCAGGGAAGCAAGTGTTCCACGGCGTAGTCGTTGATCAAGTAACGAGTTTCGAAGTTGTCAGTGCCGTCGAGCAGCAGAGACGCTCCTTCAAGCAAGGCTGCAATGTTTGTGGGAACGAGATCTTCAACCTTCGGTTCAACCACAATCTGGGAGTTGAAGGCGGCGATCTTACGGGCTGCGGCGATGGCCTTGGGAAGAGACTCCGCGGCATCATGCTCATCGAACAGCGACTGGCGCTGCAGGTTGCTGGGTTCGACGTAGTCACGGTCGATGATGCGCAAAGTTCCGACGCCGGAGCGAGCCAACAACGTGGCTAAAGCGGAACCGGTGGCGCCGCATCCGATGATCGCGACTCGTGCCGTTGCCAGTTTGCGTTGACCTTCGGCGCCGATGCCAGGGAACAGGATCTGGCCGGAATAACGTTCGTCCAAGGAGGAATTCCGGGGCGAAAACCCAATTCGATCGTTCGGTTGCGCTTCGCGTGCCAAAGAGGTCACCAGTGTCCGGGTGTAAAACCTTTATTATAAGTGGCTGGTTCCGGGTGGATGAGATGCCAATGCCGGCCTCGACTTGAAAGTGCGCCTTGAACAGTTCGTACAGCGACAGCCGGGCGCGACTCCATCGAAGTCAAATAGCACCCGGGCCCAAGGATACTATCTGCTGAAACGGTACGCGACATCTCTGGCTGCGATGATCTTGCTCGGTTCTGCGGTCGTCGCGTCGGAGACTGCGTCGGGAACAGCAGCGCGGGTGGGCGGATCGTCTGCGGCTCAAGGGAACATGTCGCAAGCGAATCCATTCCAATCGAATGTAGCGCAGGCGAAGCCTCAGCCAAGCGTTGAGCAAGAGCCGCAACTGCCATCGACCGCTGGGATTTCCGGCTATGAAGGAAAAGTTGTCGAGTCGATCCAGCTTCCCGGAGTTCCCGACAGCGATCAGGAACACTTACTGCAATTGTTGCCACAGAAAGTTGGGGAGACCTTGGATCGTGGGCGGGTTGGCGACAGCATTCGAGCGTTGTATGCTACCGGGCGCTTTGCCGATATCCAGGCGGAAGTGGTGCCATCCGGCGCGCGCGCTACCCTGACGTTCAAGACCTCGGCGAATTTTTTTGTGGGCGCAGTCGGTGTGGAGGGGGCTCCACCCGTCCCACTTCCAACCAGATCGTCAACGCGTCGAAGCTGCAATTGGGCGAACTTTATACGCGGGAGAAGTTGGAGCGCGCGCTCGAAAATATTCGGCAATTGATGCAGGAGGACGGATACTACCGGGCGCGAGTCACCGCCGAAAGCGTCGTCGAACCCATCGACCCAGCAGGTGGACATCCTGTTCCACATCAGCCGCGGGGAGCAGGCGCGAGTGGGTGAGGTAAAAGTTACCGGCACATCGGGCATGTCGTCTTATGAGGTGCAGGATATCGCGCACCTGGAGCGCGGCGACCGGGTTACGGCGGCTCGGGTAAGAGGATGCGCTGCAACGGCTGCGCAAGAAATTTCAAAAGCAAAATCGCGCGTTGGCGCAGGTTTCTATTGCCGAGCAACTCTACCATCCCGAGACCAACACTGTGGATTTTACCTTCCAGCTCGATCCCGGTCCGGTGGTCGTGATCTACGCTCGCGGTTACCACATCAGCCGCGGCATCTTGAGGAAGGAGATTCCAGTCTACGAAGAGAATGCCGTCGATGACGATCTGCTGAACGAAGGCAAGCGGAACCTGCTCGACTATTTGCAGACTCGCGGCCACTTCGATGCCAAGGTGGAGATTCAGAAAGAAACCGACCCCAAGACCTTGCAGGTGATCTACCAGATCGATCCGGGACCCCTGCACAAGCTGGTTCTGGTGGAGATCACCGGCAACAAGAATTTTCTGGATACGGCGAAGCTGCGATCCTATCTGCAGATTCAGCCGCCAGGCGCTTTCTCAGCCACGGGCGCTACAGCGAGGCCTTGCTCAAGAAGATGTCGCGACTCTCGAAGGGCTTGTATCGGTCCAGCGGATTCCGCCAGGTGCAGATTGAAACCAAAGTGGACGACAACTACCAGCGGTTCGGCAAACAAACTGGCGGTTCACATTCACATCGAAGAAGGAGTTCGGACGCTCGTCGGCGAGGTGCAGGTTCTGGGCACACAGAAGATCGCGGCCAATGAACTGCCCGAACTGAGCACCGCAGCCACGGCCAGCCTTATTCCGAACAGGATCTGGCGAACGATCGGGAGAGGATCCTGAATTTTTACTTCGATCATGGATTTCCCAATGCGACGCTGGAGATCACCACAAAGCCTTCCGAACATGAACCCAATCGCGAAGACGTAACCTTCACGATTCAGGAGGGAGAGCGCTTTACGGTGAATCGCGTGATGGTCGCCGGGACGGAACATACGCGCGACTACGTTGTGCAGCGGGAATTGCAGGTGCACGAGGGCGAACCGCTGAGCCAGCAGGATCTGCTGACACGCAGACCCGGCTCTACGATCTGGGCATCTTCAGCCAGGTGGATACGGCGGTGCAGAATCCGGAAGGAACCGATCCGCAGAAAAACGTCCTGGTGCAGGTGCAGGAGGCCAAGCGCTACACCTTCACTTACGGAATTGGATTGGAATTTCGAGACCGGTCAGCCCGCGGGGACGACGCGCACCGCAAGGGACGCACAGGAGTAAGCCCCAGAGTTGAGTTTGACGTGACGCGGCTTAACGTCGGCGGGCGCAACCAGACCTTGACGTTTCAGTCCCATGTGGGACGATTGCAACAGCGCGGGCTGGTGAGTTACAGCCATCCCAAAGCTATTCGACAACGACAAGTTCAAGCTGATCTACACCGCTTTTTACGACAACAGCCTGGATGTGGCGACGTTCACGTCGCAGAGACTGGAGGGGAAGATCGATCTGCGGCAGCAGTTCGGAAACTCAGGAGTTGAGCCGGGAACGCGCGCGGGGCCCGAATTCAATTACATACCGTTGGGATTTCCGTCTGGTGAAGGCCAGCCACTTCGCGGCAGGGATTTAACGCCGGCGAAATTACGATTACTCTCGCTTCCGGCTCGCGTAGGAGGTCCAGGCTTCACTTTTATCCACGACAAGCGGGACAATCCGCTGGAGAGCACAAAAGGCAACTATTTCACGCTGGATGGTTTTGCTTCTTCCACTTCCTTCGGCTCGGAAGCCGATTTCGGCCGCGCGCTAGGCGCAGGATTCCACCTATTACGCGTTTGGAAGAAAGGGTAAGGCCGGACATCAGTTCGTATTTGCCCGTTCGACCAGCATCGGATTGGAACAGCCCTTCGGAGGCACCAAGGTCGTGCCCCCCGGAGCCTGTCCTGTGAACCCGAACACGGCGGAGACGATCTGCCAGGGAATCACGCTGATTCCGCTGCCCGAGCAATTCTTTCGCCGGTGGTGGCAACTCTCATCGCGGATTCGGGTTAAATCAGGCAGGATCCTCGCGATCCGTCTCCGGTTTCCCGGTCGGCGGTACGGCGCTGTTCGTCAACAATCTGGAACTGCGTTTCCCGCAGACGTCTCTGCCCTATCTGGGAGAGGGATTCGGTTTTGCCATTTTCACGATATGGGGAACGTGTTCACGGCGCCGCACGATATGCTGAAAGGACTGATGCGCTGGCACCAGCCTGACCCGGCGCAATGTTTACTTCCCGGAGGTACAGCGAACACAGAGTGCTATACCCAATTCAATAACTCCGGGTATGATTACACTTCGCATGCAGTCGGAGTGGGATTACGTTACAAGACTCCCATCGGGCCTTTGCGCTTTGACTTTGGGTACAATCTGAATCCGACCCGCTATTTCCAGGCGCTCACGTTCGATTCGCAGGGAAACCCGTTGACTTTCGAGACCCCGCGCCTGCGGCATTTCAACGTATTTTTCAGCATAGGCCAGCCATTCTGATGGATAGGATTCGTACAAAGAGTACGTTCGCGGCGCTGGTGCTCATGATTGCTATGAGCGCTGTGATAGTCGCCTGCCGCTTGGGCCGGCCAGGTGATCGACCGCATCGTGGCCACGGTGAACGGGCACATCATTCTGCAGAGTGACTGGGACGAAGCGTTGGGTTACGAGGCCCTGCTCAATGGCAGAGCGCTCAACCAATTCACCGATGATGATCGGCGAGCCGTACTCGACCGCCTGATCGATCAGGAATTACTGGCGGAACAGATGAAGTCCGACTTCATTCGAGCATGCGTCGGAGTCGCGAGGCTGCCGCCCGGGTAGCCGAGGCGCGGAAGCTGTATCCGGAAGCGGCGACCGACGAGGGCTGGCAAGCTGTACTGGGCAGGTTCGGTCTGTCTGAAAAGGATATGGTTGCGCATGTGCAGCAACAAATCGATCTGATGCGGCTGGTGGATGCTCACCTACGTCCCGCGGTGCAGATTGATTCCAAGACCATTGAAGCGTATTACCGGGAGAAATTCGTCCCGCAGTTGAAGCCCGCGATCGCGGCCGAAGCTCCTCCGGCCGATGTTGCAGCCAAGATCCGCGAGTTGCTCACGCAAGAGAAGGTCAACGAGCTCATGATTTCGTGGCTGCAATCCCTGCGCTCGGAAAGCAAAGTGAGCGTGCCCGGCAGCGAACGGGGTTGGGGATGGAGTGCAGACCCGGTGACAGAGCCGGTCACCAGACCTCCGCGCTGGTGGAAATTTCTGCTTCTCGTCGTCGCCGCCGGCTTGCTCGCACTGCTGGCGGTCCTCTGGTATTCCACCACTGATTCTTTTCAGGCCTATGTGCGGAGGCGCGTGATTGCCGAGGTGGAGCGGATCACCGGAGGCCGCGCAGAAATTGGCAGCTTCCACGTCGTTCCTTTTCACATGCAGGTCGAAGTGCGCAATATCACTGTGCATGGGAAGGAGGATCCCAGCCGACGTTCCGCTGGCGCATGCCGACAGCTTGATCGCGAATCTGAAAGTGATTTCGTTTCTGCGCACGGAGTTCGGTTTTTCCTCGGTGACTCTCGAACGGCCGATCGTCCACATCGCCATTGGGCCCGAGGGCACGACCAATGTTCCTGCTCTGAGAGTGAGCTCTAAGCCTCGGAGAAGTACTCCGATCGAGCAATTGTTTGCGTTGTCGATTGATCATCTGTCGGTGCGGAACGGCGAAATGCTGTGGGCGGACCGAAAGATCCCGCTGGACTTTGCGGTTCATGGTGCCGCACTGCAGATGGACTACGCATTTCTGCGTCGAACCGCTATGAAGGCCATCTCACGGTCGGCAAGGTCGATACGCGGTAGAGGATTTCCGTCCGTTCGCATGGATGAGTACCGTCGATTTCAGCCTGGGAACGACTTTCGCTGACATCAAGTCGCTGCGATGGAATTCTGGCCGGTCGTCTTTGCAGGCGAGCGGGCGGGTCAGCGATTTCCGCAATCCCCACTTGGACGGAAGCTACGACGCGCACGTCGATCTGGCAGAAGCGGCTGCGATTGCGCGTCGGCAGCGATCTTGCGCGAAGGTGTCGCCGATTTCAAAGGCAGCGGCCACTGGTCGCTGGAGGAGTTCTGCGAGTTCCGGGGACTCTGGCGTTGCGCGAGCTGCGCTGGCAGAACGATCAGATTGCGGTCAAGAAGGCGAGTGCGACTTCGGATTATCTCGGTGACCGACCAGCAGATCAAGCTGTCGAAGCTGCAGGGAAAGCTATTCGGCGGGAGTTTCACCGGCGATGCGCAGGTGGACAACTGGCTGCACAGCTGCCGCTGCCAGCCGCGGGCCAGAGCGAAGAAGGGCAGGGAAGAAATTGCGGTGATTACCGCGGCTCGGCCACCCGCCAAAAAGAGAGAGAAGGCGAAAGTGCCGGGCGTACAAAGCGGTACGGTGCATCTTCGTCTGCGGGATGTTTCCGCCGGAGAAATGGCGGCTGCCTTGGATGTGCCTGCGCATCCGCTTGCGCCAGTTTCATCCGGCAGGATTGGCTAACGGCACGGTGGACGCACTCTGGAAAGGATCGCTGCAAGGATGCTGAGATCGGATTTGCTGTCGACGTAAACCCGCCGCTGCGTCCGGCGAAGGGCGAATTACCCGTGACGGCGCACATCCAGGGAAAATATCGCGGCGTCAGCGACTCTCTGGAACTGGCTCAGTTCAACTTGTCTACGCCAGCGTCGCGGATTCAGGCGTCAGGAATTTTGGCGGCTCCTTCCACGCTGCACCTTTCCGTTTCAACTTCCAACCTGGAAGAATGGCGGCCGCTGATGACGGCGCTGGGTGCGCCCACCAACCTGCCATTCCGCGTGAATGGCAATGCGACATTTAACGGTGTTGCGGCCGGCACGTTTTCAGCGCCGACCGTCGCCGGCACGCTGGTTGCGGAGGATTTCGAATTCACGATGCCGGCGACCTCGCGCACTCCAGAGCAACAGGTGCATTGGGATTCCCTGGCGGCCAGTATTCAATTCTCTTCCAATGAGCTTGCGCTTCGCGGAGGGACGCTGCGGCGGGGCGACACGAGCGCCGACTTCGATGTCAGCGCCGTGCTGCAAAAAGGGCAATTCACTGAAAACAGCCCGTACACAGCGCGCGTGAACCTGCACAATGTGGATGTGGCATCGACGGCGGCTCTCGCCGGGTTCGACTATCCCGTTTCTGGTACGGCGGACGTATCGCTGCAGGTCGCAGGGACGCGGGCGCATCCGCGGGTGCAGGGACACATTCATGCGGTGAATGCCTCGGCTTATGGCGAAATGATCGAGAAGTTCGACGCGGACCTCCACATTGCCGGAAGCGAAACGGCTCTCAACAATATTCACCTCACGCACCAAGACGCCTCGGTTACCGGAAGTGCTGCGTATACGCCGGCGACGCGCGGATTCCGGCTCGACTTGCTCGGCAAAAATTTCGACCTATCGCGCGTGCGCCAGATTCATCTGGATCCCTTGCCGGTAGAGGGCCGCGCGGACTTTGCGCTGCAGGGGGCGGGCACGCTGGATGCGCCGGTGATCAACGCTTCGGTTCACGTAAACGACCTGACAGTCGGTCACGAACTTTCGGGCGGACTGGATCTTGAAGCCGCCACCAAGAATGGCGAGCTGCGGGTGAGCGGGCACTCCTCGTTTCCACGCGGGGCGCTTTCGATTGACGGCAGCGTTGGGATGCACGGAGATTATCCGGCGAAGATTACAGCGCAAATCGATCATGTCGATCTCGACGCTCTGTGGCGCGCCTATCTGGGCGGACAACTCACGGGACACTCTGCGTTTGGCGGCACGGTGACGATGCAAGGGCCGCTTGCGTTACCCTCGACAATGGACACTTGATGGAGTCGGGACCGACGTTGCAATCGAGGTGGAATATGCCAAGCTCCACAATCAGGGTCCGATCCGTTTCACTTATGCGGATCAGACCGTTCACATGGAACCGGCGCATCTGGTGGGAGCGGGAACCGACGTCATCGGACAGGGGTCGATTCACTTCGTGGGGGGACGGGAAATTGATTTGTCTGCGGACGGGCAAGTCGACCTCAAACTGCTGGGAAGTATGGTTCCGGATCTCACCGCTTCCGGTCTGACGACGATTCATATGACATTGGGGGGCACACTCGGCGATCCGCTTCCGCAAGGCAGCATCGAGGTCAAGAACGGGGCTGCCAACTATGCCGGATTGCCGAGCGGGCTGAGCGAGATGAATGGGTTGCTTTCGTTCACGCGGGATCGGATCCACATTGATCAGTTCACCGCCCGGACCGGCGGTGGAACGCTGGACTTGAAAGGCGATGTTACCAATTACAACCGGCAGGTCAATTTCAATCTTACGGCGATGGGAAAAGAGGTGCGGCTCCGCTATCCACCAGGGGTGAGTTCCACGGCGGACGCGGAATTCCATTGGGTGGGAAGCCGCTCCGCCTCGCTGATTTCGGGCGACGTATTGGTGACGAAGTTGGCGGTGACGCCGGGCTTTGATTTTGGCTCGTACCTGGAGCGAAGCCGGCAGTCGGCAGCGATCACGCCGGCTAATTCTCCGTTGTACAACGTGAAGCTGGACGTGGCGGTGCGAACCGCGCCCGAACTTCAGATGAAGACCGCGGTGGCGCGATTATCAGGAGACGCCGACCTGCGTCTGCGTGGTTCCCTGGCGCGTCCCAGCGTACTTGGGCGCGCTGACATCCTCGAAGGAGACGCAACATTCAACGGCATCAAGTTCCGCCTGGAGCGCGGTGATATTACGTTTGCGAATCCAGTGGCGATTGAACCCCAGGTCAACTTGCAGGCCACAACGCACGTGCGCAACTACGATCTCGACATCACGGTTACCGGCACGCCCGAACGGCTGACGGTGAACTATCGTTCCGAGCCGCCGTTGCCGAAGTCGGACATCATCGCGCTGCTGGCGCTGGGCCGCACCAGCGAGGAGTCGGAGCAACTGCAGCAGCAGTCGGGTCAGGGCATTTTCACCGACGAGGCCACCAACCTGATCATCAACCAGGCGATCAACTCGGCGGTGAGCAGCCGCATGCAAAAGCTCTTTGGAGTCAGCCGGATCAAGATCGATCCGCAGGGCCTGACCACAGAGACCAACCCCACCGCGCGCGGTCCGCAGGTCACCATCGAGCAGCAATTTGCCAATAATGTCTCGCTCACCTACAGCACCAACGTCTCGCAGAGTTCGCAGCAAATCATTCAGGGCGAATATTACGTCAATCGCAATATCTCGGTTGTGGGCACGCGCGATCAGAACGGTGTGGTCAGCTTCGACGTCCGCATTCGGCGGCGCAAGAAATAGAGCTGTTGTCCCCAGGCGATATCCCGAAGATCCGATGAATTTCTCTGACGAAGGTGCCGCATTCTCGAGTTTGCGGCGGCGGATGGTCGAGGCGCAACTGCGGGCCCGCGGTATTGGCGACGAACGTGTGCTCGATGCCATGTTGCGAGTGCCGCGCCACGAATTCGCGCCTGAACGGTACCGCGATCAGGCGTATGAAGATCATCCGCTTGCCCATTGGCGAAGGGCAGACGATCTCGCAGCCGTACATCGTTGCGCCGCATGTTGGAGGCTTTGGCGATTAGGCCCACGAGCAAAGTCCTCGAGGTGGGCACCGGATCGGGCTATCGTAACGGCAGTGCTCGCCGAGTTGGCGGCGCAGGTGGTCTCAGTAGAGCGTCATGCTGCACTGGCGGATGCGGCCAGAGAGTTGCTAAGCCGTCTGGGTTACACCAACGTGCGAGTGATTGTGGAAGATGGAAGCCGCGGATTTGCGGAGGGGGCGCCCTACGATGCGATCATCGTTTCTGCGGCGGCCGCGGAGGTGCCACCGGCGCTGCTGGTACAGCTGGCGGAGGGTGGGCGGATGATTATTCCGGTGGGGGCGGAGGATTCTCAGCAGTTGCAACTGATTCGTATGGAAAACGGCCAGCCGCGGATCAGCTTGCATGAACTCTGCCGGTTTGTTCCCTTGATTCTGGACGACAGGTGTTAGGTTTTGGGTGCTAGGTGTTCGGCTGCCGGCTCTAACATTCGTTACGCGTTAACCGGCTGATGTGATTTAAGTTAGCCGGATTTGGGCGTGCAGTCTACTGGGTACAACTAGAGCGCGGGGGAGACCTTGAGAAGTTGAAGGGCGCGCTGTTGGACGGGCGTCGGGGCGGCCAGCATCGACAAAGTCTGTTCTCCGATACGGACGTGATTGCGGGTCAGTGTCGCCAAGTCTTGTAAGAGAGTTTGAAAACTGTGAACCGGCAGCCCGTCCTCAGTCCGTTTGGAGAAATCTTTGCTTCTGGCTTTCGGCGATCTCTCGGCGGGAGCGACTATGTTGGCGCGCGCCAACTGGGCAGCTTGCGGATCGTCGTCATCAAACAATATAGGTGCCAACGCCCGTCGCATGTGCCATTCCACGTAGTATGACAGCACGCATAACAACACGTGCCCCTTCACTCGATCCGCCAGATGATGATAGATGGGACGGATTTTCAAATCGACGTTTTTTAAACTGCGGAAGGCACGCTCCACATTGGACAGTCGCTTATAACAACCCACCACGTTCTCGCTGCTGCAGTTCTCTGTCGGAACACTGGTGCGGATGACATAGATGCCATCCAATGCTGCTTCGCGTTCAATGTTGGCCGGCTTGCGCTGGCAACGGAATCCGTCTTCCTCGATGAACAAGCTGAAGTGCTTTCCCATCCGATAGCGTCCCAAAACCTTTCCCACCGCCAGGCCAATCTCCTTGCGACCGCGCAACGGTCGGTTCTTTCGCTGGGTAGCGTCCACGATCTTTTGCAACTGCTTCTCGGTGGCCGCCAGCAATTCGTTGCGCTTGCGGCTTCTCTCCTCGGCGAGCAACGGATTACGGCACGCGATCAATCGTTCGCCGGGGTAGGATGCATGTTGAATCTCGGCCAGGTGCTGCTGATCGAACAGCGATAACTGTAACGCCCCCACCTGCACCAGTTGCTGAATCTGCACCGACTTGAGGGCTGAGATCCACTGCAACCCTTCCTGGGACTGCAGGTCCTGACGGATGCGTGCCGAGGTCAGCATGCCACGGTCCCCGACTAAAACAATTTGCTTCAGGTGAAAGCGCTCCCGTAGTTTTCGAACTTGCGCGGCCACCGTGGTGGGATCGCCCGTGTTGCCCTCGAAGACCTCTACCGCCAGCGGACAACCTTCTTCATCGGTCAGCAGGCCGAAGACGATTTGCATGTTGCCCCGGCGTTCATCGCGGGAATGGCCGAACCGTGCCAGAGGGCAATGGTGGCCTTCAAAATAAGTGGAGCTGACGTCATAAAGAATCAGGGAGCCTTCGCCCAGATGCTTTTTGGCGAGAGCATTTTCGATGCTGGTCTGCCGTGCCAGCAACCAATCGAGAGCGCGATAGAGCTGGGTTTCATCGACTGCCTGATCCAGCTCCAGCACGGTGGCGAGCGAGGAAGTAGCGGTTTCGGGCTGGAACCCGCGGGCCGTGGCCAACTTGGAGGAGGGTTCGAGAATGCGGGCGATGATCATGGCCACCACCAGAGTCCGCTCTGGGGAGGGGGAGCGGGACAGGATCGGTTCCAGGCCGAGGCGGCGGAGCGTACCCAAGGCGGCGGCGACGTGACCATGGGGAGAGGAGCGCAGAATCTGGAAAGCGTCGGCGGGCGACACCAAGGATTCGCTTCTCAGCACGCGGCGCAGGGCGTCGATCTGAGCTGTCGGCCAAGAGGACAGGTTGGCCAGGGTGCGTTTCACAATCTTGCCGTCGACCCGCGAGGATTCCCGCAGGAGGATGGCGGGCGGGGAGGAGCGATTGGGGACGGATTCAACGTACATGGGCAAACTATTACATAACTATGCAATTAATGCAAGACATTTATTACTATTACATGGGTACATAAGTGAAGGAAAAATGACGCCTCTTGCTGTTCAACCGTCCACGATTGCAGGACTTAGACCATCTTTGAGTCAGCGACTCCGGAAGAAGTTCGGACTAACACTCAGAACCCAAAACCCAAGAACTAACACCCAAGACCGAAGACGTGACAGCCCAAAACCCTGCATTACAATTGATCCGTGCCTGTCCTGCACAACCTGCGCGTGACGCTGGAGATGATCAAGTGGGAGCATTCCATCTTCGCGCTGCCGTTTGCACTGTGCGGGGCGATGCTCGCGGCCGGAGGATTTCCTTCGGTGCATCAACTGGTGTGGATCATTGTGGCGATGATTGCGGCACGGTCCGCCGCGATGGCATTCAACCGTTGGGCCGATGCTGCCATCGACGCCGCTAACCCGCGCACCAGCACCCGCGCCTTACCCGCCGGACACCTCACGCCCGGGTTTGTGGCTACGTTCGTCGTCGTGTCCAGCGCCATCTTCGTACTTGCCGCCAGCCAACTCAACCGTCTTTCGCTGATGCTATCGCCGGTCGCCCTGGCTGTGCTGCTGCTCTACTCTTACACGAAGCGGGTGACGCGCTGGTCGCATCTGGTGCTGGGATTCGCGCTCGGCATCGCGCCAACGGCAGCGTGGATCGCCGTGCGCGGCTCGCTGGATCCGCGAATTCTATTGCTCACTGCTGCCGTGACCTTCTGGGTGGGAGGGTTCGACGTTCTATATGCCTGCCAGGATTTCGATTTCGACCGTCAAGCCGGGCTGCACTCCATTCCGCGATATGTCGGCATCCGCGCCGCACTGTGGATTGCGCGTGCCTTTCACCTTGTGATGGTGGGTCTGCTGGTGGCGCTATTGATCGTATTTGGGATGGGGAAACTGGCATTGCTCGGTGTGCTCGTAGTGATCTTGCTGCTGCTCTACGAACACTCGTTGGTCCGGGCTGACGATCTGTCCAAGCTCAACGCCGCGTTCTTCACGATGAACGGCGTGATCTCGGTGCTGTTCTTTGTGTCGGTCGCAGGGGATTTGTTGTTGCGGAAATAATTCAGCAGCGTACGCAGTCGCTGTCGCCGGAGAGGCAACCCAAGAAAGAAGCCGCCTCTCCGGGAAAATTTGCGAACCATAACGCGCTTACGGGTTGACCTTTAAGAGCAGCATCGTGCCGCTTTCAACCTTGACGTTATTTTTCTCCGAACTCAAAACCGAGCCCTGTGCTGGGCTTTGTCCGGACTCGAGCTTCAGATTCGAGATTCCTACAACACCCTGCGTGTTCCCGTTGATGGCCGGGTGAGCGCCTCCTCCTTGCGAACCACTGGCACCTTCGGATGGCAGGGCCCCGGGCGAGGTTCCCCCAGCCTGAGTTTGACCCGCACCGCCGCTACGTCCACTCATCGGAGATGCAGCGCTGCCGCCGACAGCGGGGGGCGATGCTGCCTGATCCGAGTCGCCGCCATTATTTGCATTGTTGCCGGGGGGAGCGATCACGGCCTGGATCGACATGGGTAAAGGTACTTCTCCGCCCTTCAAGGCCGCGCGGTCAAACGCGATGCCGAGCTGAGATTCTTTCTGTTCTTTGGTCCGGGCTTGGGCCTCAGTAATGTGTCCCATCACCTTGGTGTCCTTGGGCACGAGCACCTCGCCGGTGCTGGTTGTCATATCCATCGTCACCTTAGCCACAATTGGATCGCCGGTCTTCGCCTTCTTGGCGTCGATGGTTTTTGTCAATTGAACGGGAATCACGCTTCCCGGGGCAATTCTGGGGGTGGACGGCGCCTGTGCCTGATTCGCGCCGGTTGGAGCGGAAGTTGGAGGCTGAGTTGCCTGCGGAGCTTGTTGTTGCGGCTGGGCTTGTGATGGCGAGGCCGGTTGCGGTTGCGCTTGCGGTTGCGCGGCGGGAGCGCTCGGGTTCTGAGCGGAAGGCGGCTCGCTCTGGGCGAATGCAGCCGCGCAGAGCATCGCTCCACTCACTAACGTTACAGAGAGGAAAGTTCTCATCGACAGTCTCCTTCGCTTGCAGTTTCGAGGAGGGCGCGCAATTCGTGTCTATTGTGTAGATGCATTTTCCGGACTTGGGGTAGGCAGGAAATGCGGTCCGTTCGACGATGGCGGGCGAAAATATTGGGGGCGGGAAGGCTCCCGTATCCGCGGAATCAGCTCTGCCATTGGCTGCCATTGGCCGCATCGTGGTCTTGAACGGCGTCCTGCGATATCATCGAGAGGATGGCCGCCACACGTTTATCTCATGCCTTCCAGACCGACGACAGCCGTCTGGCGCCGATTTATGAGAAAGTCCTTGCCGGCAAGCGGCTCGACGCCCACGATGCCCTCACCCTATATCGCACGGGGGACATTCTAGCCGTAGGCTGGATGGCGAATTCCGTGCGCGAGCGCATGCACGGCGACAAAACCTACTTCAACGTTAACCGGCACATTAATCCGACGAATGTTTGCGTGGCGGCGTGCCGGCTGTGCGCCTTTGGCCGAAAGAAGGACTCGCCAGGTGCCTACACGATGGCACTCGAAGAGGCGTTCGAAACGGCAGCTTCGGGGTACTCTGAGGCGGTAACGGAATTCCACATTGTGGGCGGATTGCACCCCGACCTGCCGTTTCAATATTTTCTGGATTTATGTTCTGGGTTGAAGCAGCGCTTTCCTCAGGTGCATCTCAAGGCCTTTACCATGGTCGAGGTCGCCTATCTGTCGAAGCGGGCTAAGCTGTCGATCCGCGAGACGCTGGAGCAACTGAAAGCCTCGGGAGTGGATTCACTGCCCGGTGGCGGGGCTGAGATTTTTGCCGATCGGGTTCGCCACGTCATTTGCGATCACAAGATTGATGGCGATCAGTGGCTCGAAACCGCCAAGCTGGCGCACCAGATCGGATTGAAGTCGAATGCAACCATGCTCTATGGGCACGTCGAAAATGACGAGGATCGTGTCGACCACTTGTTGAAGCTGCGCGCGCTGCAGGATGAAACTGGCGGCTTCCAGACTTTCATTCCACTAGCGTTTCATCCGGACAACACGCCGCTGCAGCATCTGCCGAAAACTACCGGAATGCTCGACATCAAGCAGATCGCGGTGAGCCGGCTGGTGCTCGACAACTTTCCGCACATCAAGTCGTACTGGCAGATGATGACCGCGAAGATCGCGCAGATTTCGCTGCGCTTTGGGGCCGACGACATGGACGGTACAGTGATCGAAGAGAAGATCTACCATGACGCTGGAGCAACGACTCCTCAAGGCATGCGCCGCGAAGAACTGGAGCGGCTGATCCGCGCTGCAGGGCGCGAACCGATCGAGCGCGACACGCTTTACCGGCCGGTGACGCGGACTGAGACGTCAGTCACGGTTGCGGTGTGAACTTTTCGGCCTCAGGTCTTGGGTGTTAGGTGTTTGGCCTAGGGCCCTTACACTGATTAACTCGATTAGTGTCCGAGTGAGTTACCAAGTCCTATTCCAAGGACTCAAGACCCAACACCAAGAACTTTACTACTTCAACTCTCTGTCATTGGGTTGGCTGGGTCGCGCTAAATTTCCGCAATTCAGTGGGCGAGGTGTTGAGCAGGTTTCGCAGTACTACGACCTCGGCGATGATCCCCGCGTGCAGTGCGGGGTCGACATCGGGAGCGAACAGAGGGGAATGGTTCGACGGCAGATGCGTCCCGGCGGCCTTGGCCTCCGCGAACTTTTCGGGATCGGCTCCGCCGAGGCTGAAATAAAAGCCGGGCACACCCTGTTCGATGAAGTAAGAAAAGTCTTCCGAGGGCGTGATCGGTTCGGCGATTACAACTTTATCTTTTCCGAGCGCGGTTTCGAGAGGCGCTTTGAGCCGTTGGGCGAGCGCCGGATTGTTATAGACCAAGTCCGTGCCCCCGTAGCGTTCCACGAGAGGTTCGCGAGGCGCCCCGGCTGCGGCGGCCTCTGCATTGGCAATGCGAGTGATAGCGGCAAGAATTTGTTTGCGCACATCCGGTTTGAAGGTCCGCACAGTCAGCCCCATTTCGGCGTGATCGGAGATGATGTTGTTCTTGGTGCCAGCCTGGATGTAGCCGACCGTGACCACCGCCATTTCGCCGGGTTTGATTTCGCGGGAAACAATGGTTTGGAGGGCGAGAATCGTGCGAGCCGCGATCACGATGGGATCGATGGCGGTGTGCGGCGCCGCGCCATGTCCGCCCTTGCCGTAAATCGTGATCCGAACGGAATCCGAATTGGTGTTGTAGATCCCGGGAGTGATCGCGGCCATTCCGGCAGCCAGTTCATTGCCCACGTGCAAAGCCACCGCTACATCAGGCTTTGGGAAGCGGGTGAATAGACCGTCGCGGATCATTCCTTCGGCCCCGCCGATGGTTTCCTCGGCAGGTTGGCCGATCAACATGAGCGTTCCCTGCCAGGTGTTCTTGCTGCGCACCATGATCTCGGCGGTGCCCAGAATGGCCGCCATGTGCAGATCGTGTCCGCAAGCGTGCATTACGGGAACGTCACGTCCGGCATCGTCTTTCGCGCGCACCTTGCTGGCGTAGGGAAGTCCGGTTTGTTCTTCCACGGGAAGGGCATCCAGTTCCGTGCGCAACATGATGGTGGGGCCGGGCCCGTTTTTGAGGATGGCGACTACGCCTGTGCCGCCTACGTGCTCAGTGACATCGTAGCCGGCGCTGCGCAGGCGCGACGCAAGCTTTGCCGCAGTTTGCGTTTCATGTGCGGAGAGTTCGGGGTTCTGGTGCAGGTCGACGTAGAGCGCGTGAGCGTCCGGATAAGCACTTTCCACTTCTTTCGCAGACGGAGCTTGGGCGCAGGCAATAGCAGAGAGCACTAGTAAGAGCGGCAATTTGAAAAAAGTCATGGTCCGGGATCATACCTGCCCGGTCCCGGAGGCTGCAAACCCGTGCAGCTTAGAAGTATTTTGCTGCAACGATTTCCAGGATGAAACCATCTTAATGACAAAGCAGTGCAATTCACCGTTTCCCTTTTTTCCACCGGGTGTACAATCGGCTTAGAAAGCACTTGGTTGCGCACTTCGTCAGCAAGGCCGAGGCGCTATGAACGTTCACGTTAGCTATCGTCTTCATAAAATTCCCGCCGTAGAAAAAGACATCCAACATCAGATCGAAAAACTGCAGAAGCGCTTGCAAGTTTTCCGTCCCGAACTCGTCCACCTGAAGGGCGTGGTGGAGGAAACCTCGCCGCGCGAAGAAACCAGCGTTTCGCTGAACTTGCGCTTGCCGTCTGGGCAGATGGCAGTGCAGGCTTCCGCCCCGACAGCGGCAGCGGCGGTGAAGAGCGCGTTTGAGGATCTGCTGCAGCAGGTCAACAAGCACAAGGAAATCTTGCGCGCCTCGCACAAGTGGCAGCGGGGAAAACGTGGGGATAGTGCCCGGCCTGGAGCCACGGTGCGGGAGGTCCCATTCGAAAAGACATTGGCCGCCGTTTTTCCGCCCACGATTTCAGGGGACGATATCCGCTCTTATGTGAACGTCAATCTGGCGCGTCTGGAGCGTTTCGTCGAGCGTGAAATCTACTTCCGCGAAGCACAAGAGTCGATTGCGCCGGACAGCGTCTCGAAGGAAGAAGTGATTGATGAGACTATCGCCTCCGCTTTGGCCGACGGCCAGGAAAAGCCAGAACGTCTGGCGCTGGAACCGTGGCTTTACCGCTTGGCGTTGCGAGCTTTGGACGACCTCTCCCACGCCGACGAAAGCAATGGCAATGCCCGGCCTTTGGAAGATTCCGCGCGCCGCCGCAACGTAATAGCGAGCGATGAGCCAGAGTTGCAATTTCATCAGCCCGATGAATCGATCACCGGGGCAACGGTGATTCCCGACGCGCGCGTCGCCACGCCAGAACAGATCCTTGCCTCCGATGAGCTGTTGCGCCTGATTGCATCGTCGCTGCGCGATCTCGGCGCGGGTCCGCGCGAAGCTTTTATTCTGCATGCCGTCGAAGGTTTCAGTGTGGATGAAATTGTGGCGATTACGGGCCTGCCGGCCGAGAGAGTACTCGCCTTCGTTTCTGCCGCACGCGACCACTTACGCAAGACGCCAGGATTGGCCAAGCAGTTCCCCGGCCGGTTCGCTCCGACGGGCGTCGCTTAATCCAATTTCAACCTGGGAGATTATCCATGAGTATTACTCGGGAACAAATTCGAGAATTAGCTGAATTTCAGGACGAACAAGCGTGTGCCCTCAGTTTCTATTTCCAGCCATCCACGCCGCGCAACAAGGCGCATAAAGAGGACGTCATTCTTGTTAAGGACCTCGTGCGCGAAGCCCTGCACGGTCTGGAAAGCCAGGGCAAGAAGGACTGCGCCCGCGCCGATATGGACCGTATTCTGCGTCTGTCCGGCGAATTGCGCAGCAATGGAACACACGGGAAGGCCGTGTTCGCCTGTGCCGCCAAAAACATCTGGCGCGAATATGACGTGCCGCCGAGTTTGCCGGGCACACAGCTTTTCGTCGATCGCCATTTCCATCTCAAGCCGCTCGCGTATCTGCTGGGGGCGTCCCCGCTGCTGGGCATCGTCTTGGTTGACCGGCACCGGGCGCGCATCTTCGATCTTCGCCTCGGTGAATTGACGGAGCGCGAAGACTTATTCCATCCGCTGCCGCGCAGGGGCCGTAGCGATGGGTTTGCTGGGTACGATGGTGGTCACGCCCAGCGCCGGGTCGAAGACGAGGCGCGCCAGCATTTCAAGAATGTGGCCGAGTCGCTGAAAGCCTTGCTCGAAAAGGGCGTATTTGAAAAATGGATTCTTGCCTGCCAGGATGCTCACCTCTCGCTGCTGGAGCCGCAACTACATTCCTATGTGAGTCAGGCGCTTATCGGCCGCTTCCGCGCGGACATGAACCACATTAGCAACGAGGATATCCGCAGCCACGCGCAGCAGATCTTGGAGCACCGGCAAAGCGATCGCCGCCGCGAACTGGTGTCGCAGACTTTAGAGCAAGCGCGCGGCAACGGACGCGGTGTTACGGGATTGCGGCGCGTTTTGCGCTCGCTGGAGTTGGGAGAAGTTCAGACGCTGCTGATCGGCGAAAATCTTCAGGGGCATGCCGTCGAATGCCCAAAATGCGGGCACATCGACGCTCACCTGGTCAGTTCCTGTCCCGCGTGCGGCAGAGCGACGCAGGAAATCGTCGATGTCGGCGAAGCTATTTTGCCATGGGTAATTCGCCGCGACATTGAAACCTTTTACGTGAAGGACGATCCGGAATTTGACAAGGTGGGCAATATTGCCGCGCTGCTGCGCTTCCGTTCGGAAAATGTGCAGCCGATCTCCAGCGCCACGGCGGATCAATTGGCAAAGGCAGGAGCCGCATATCCCGGCCGCCTACGGAGATTCGCGAGCCGCTGAAGATGCGGCATCGGTAGAGCTAGAATCCGCAATCCGAATGGCCCAGGGCATGGAAATATCCATGTCCTCTTTTTTGCTTCTGTGGAGGAATTCCAGCCCAGGCGTGAATTCATCTTAGCCTCGTGGTATGCTTCCCGCTTCGCCCGCAAATCCATTCACGCTTTTAGTGGAAATCATTTTTGTTTATATACGAACCATGACTGGGAGGAACTGTGACGTTCTCGCGTCGTGATTTTGTGAAGACGTCGATGCTCGGAGCCGTTGCCGCGGGGGTAGGAGCGAGTGCGATTCCCGAAGTGCTTGTTGAGAACGACCAAGGCCACGCGTCGCAGTCGGATTCCGCAAAACACCCGATCATCATCTGCGCCGCCAACGGCTACGCCTATGTTGAAGCCGCATACGCGTTTCTGAAGGGCGGAGGCGATACGCTCGAGGCTGGCGTCCGCGTGGTGAAAGGGCCGGAGGATGATCCTAACGACGATTCGGTTGGGCTGGGCGGCTTGCCCAACGAGGAGGGCGTGGTCGAACTCGACTCCTGCTGCATGCATGGGCCGACGCGGCGGGCAGGATCGGTGGGCGGCGTGCGCAACATCAAGAATGTATCGATAGCAGGTAAGGCGGTGATGGAGCATACCGGCCACGTCATGCTGGTCGGGGAGGGCGCGGAACGATTTGCCGTGGCGATGGGCTTGCCGCGTGAGAACTTGCTTACCGATCGCTCGCGCAAAATCTGGCTGCTGTGGAAGCAATTCAATTCCGATCGCGACTGGTGGGGGCCGGGGATTGCGGATCCGCACTGGCATCCGCCCGCCTCTGACACCAAACCGCAGGCCGAGCTTTGGCAGGAACGGATTCAGCAATTGCAACAGCGCGCTGCCGATCTCGGGATTGAGCCGGAATTTCAATTGGCGGCGGTGCGGCGTGTTTTATTTCCGCCGACGGGTACGATCCACTGCTCGGTTCTGAATGAGAAGGGCGAAATGTCGGGCATCACCACCACCAGTGGTTTGGCCTTCAAACTGCCCGGACGTTGCGGCGATTCGCCCATCATTGGCGCGGGCTGCTACACCGACCAGGACATAGGATCCGCCGGCGCTACCGGTTCCGGGGAAGAAAACATCAAGGTCGCGGGCGCTCACACCATCGTCGAAAACATGCGACATGGCATGTCCCCGCAAGAAGCGGGGATGGATGCGCTCAAACGCATTGTCCGCAACTATAACGGCGACATGAATAAGCTGCGCTTCGTCGATATGACGTACTACATCTTGCGCAAAGACAGGGCGTACGCGGGCGTGAGCCTGTGGGAAGGATATTCCGTGGGGCATCCGCACAAGTTCGCGGTGCATGATGGAACGCTGCGGTCGGAAGTAGCGACGCCGTTGCTCAAGGGATATTCGCAGGAATGGCCGCCGTTCCCGCCGATTCCGGAGGAGTTGAAGAAGGATTCGGAGTATCTGAAGTAGGAGAAGTAGCGCCGCTGTACCGGCGGCTGGGAGCTGAGAAAAGCCGCAAGGGGCCTGCTCGCCCGCCGCGCCGAGGGCGAGACGCCCTCGGGACAGCCGGCAAGGTGCCAGCGCTACGAGAACGCGCTACGAGAATGCGCTACGAGAATGCGCTACGAGAACCTTACTTTCAGATCTGGTCCCTTCTCCAGGTGGATGCTTTCCACGAAGCGCACTTTGCCCGTGCGCAGTGTCAGGACGACGGACGATGTGCGCGTGCCTTCGCCGAAGAAGCGGACGCCCTTCATTAGCGCGCCATCAGTGACGCCGGTTGCTGCGAAGATTAGTTGCTTGCCGGGAGCGAGGTCTTCTGCTTCGTAGATGCGGTTTTTGTCTTCGATGCCCATGCGCGCCAGACGCTCTTCCTGGTCTGGCTTCACGACCAGGCGGCCTAGCATGTAGCCATTGAGGCAGCGGATGGCGGCGGCAGTGATCACGCCCTCTGGCGCGCCGCCTGAGCCCATCACGGCGTGCACTCCGGTGCCGATGACGGCTGCGGCGATTCCGGCGGAAAGATCGCCGTCGCCGATTAGGCGAATGCGGGCGCCCGCGGCGCGAATGTCGGCAATCAGTTGTTCGTGGCGCGGACGGTCGAGCACGATCACGACCAGGTCTTCCACATCGCGGTCCAAGCGCTTCGCGATGTTCTTCAAATTGTCGGCCACGGGGGCATCCAACTCGACTGCATCCTTGCAGGACGGACCGACCACGATTTTTTCCATGTAGCAGTCGGGCGCATTGAGCAGGCCTCCGCGCTCCGAGGCAGCGAGGACGGTAATCGAGCCCGGCGCGCCCGTGGCACACAGGTTGGTGCCTTCTAGCGGATCAACGGCGATATCGACCTCCGGAACTTCGGTGCCGTCGGGAAACTCGGCGCCAACTTTCTCGCCGATGTAGAGCATGGGCGCCTCGTCGCGCTCGCCCTCGCCGATGACGATGGTGCCGCGCATGGGGATGGTGTCCATGGTTCTGCGCATAGCCTCGGTAGCCACCTGGTCGCTGAGTTTGCGCTGGCCTTGTCCCATGGTGCGGGCCGAAGCGATCGCGGCCACTTCCACGACGCGGAGGAAACGCGACGCCAGGTCGCTTTCAATGTTCTCCCCGAAAATGCGAGCTTTGCCTTCTGGACGAGTCTGCGTACCCATTCTGATGTCTCCCAGCTTAGGATGCGGTGGTCGCACGCCGGGTTGAGACTATAACGCAATCGGCGCAAGAATGGAAAGATGCATGAGCCGTATCGATTTTGTTCTTTGTATAGGCGGATGCGAGCGTGTTCGGTCGTGGTATCCTCCTATCCCTGATCCGGAACCGATTCCATGTCTGACGCGCGCCCGCTGACTTTCCTCTGCATCACGACCTACGAAAAGGGGCAGGAGTTCATGCGCGAGTGCAAGCGCCAGGGTTGCCGCATGATCCTGCTGACGGCAGAGAAACTGCGCGATGCGGATTGGCCGCGAGAAAGTCTCGACGATACTTTCTATCTTCCAGAAGAGATTCCGCTCAAGGACATCGTGCAGGCAGTGACCCATCTGGCGCGCACGCACAAGATCGACCGCATCGTCGCGCTCGATGAGTACGACATGGAAACGGCCGCCACTCTCCGCGAACATCTGCGGATTCCGGGGATGGGACTTACGACCATGCGCTATTTTCGCGACAAACTCGCCATGCGCATGCGGGCGCTGGATCGTGACGTGCGCGTGCCCGACTTTGTGCCGGCCGTGAATCATGACGACATTCGCTACTACCTCGAACACGTTCCGGGGCCGTGGGTGCTAAAACCGCGGCAGGAGGCGTCGGCGATCGGCATTAAGAAAATTCATACGCCGGAGGAGTTGTGGCCCGTGCTCGAACAACTGGGCGACAGGCAATCTTCGTTTCTAGTCGAGAAGTTTCTTCCCGGCGACGTCTATCACGTCGACTCGGTAGTATCGGAGAACGAGGTAGTTTTTGCGAACGTGAGCAAATACGGCAAGCCGCCGATGAATGTGGCGCAGGGTGGCGGAATCTTCACGACGTTCACGGTGCCCCGCGGAAGCGCGGAGGACGCGGCGCTGCGGGCGATCAACCGCGAACTGCTTGCGGCGCTGGGATTGTTGCGGGGAGTGGCGCACGCGGAGTTCATTCGGACGCATGCTGATGGGAACTTTTATTTTCTCGAATGCGCGGCGCGCGTCGGCGGGGCTTACATCAACGAGATGGTGGAGGCTGCGACCGGAATCAATCTATGGCGGGAGTGGGCTCGCATCGAAATCGCCGGCGGAGACGGCAGCTACAACTTGCCCCGGGTACGGGAAGAATATGCAGGCGTCATTCTTTCGCTCGCGCGGCAAGACGATCCGGATACTTCGACATACAACGATCCGGAGGTGCATTTGCGAATTAAGAGACATCATCATGCCGGGCTGGTGCTGCGATCCGCGGACCCGGAGCGGATTCCGGAGTTGCTCGATGATTATGCGCGGCGTTTCGCGAAAGACTTTCTGGCTGTGGAACCGCCGCGAGACAAGCCGACGGCGTAGTTCGTCAGCGGAAAGCCTTTGACCGCAGAGATCGCGGCGAAACGACGAAGGCCGCGAAGAGAACCTAAGGAGTGGTCTTTCTTTGGCTCCGCGGCTTTTCTTAGCGCCCCCTGCGGTCAAAGGCTATTTCGCGCAGTTCTATCGATGGTGCTCACAGGTCCGGCGTGGAGCGATCTTTCCCGAGACGGTGGATTTTCCGGCGTAATCCAGTGCACCGTTCTGCTAACATTTCGCCATGAGCACAACAACCAGCCAGCCCCCTCCGCCTGCGGAGCGCACCCCGCCAGAGCGTCCGGAACGCAAAGAGCCGACCTATCTGTTTACCGAAAAATACGTAGCCGACAAGAGCGAGATCGCGCGCCGTTTCATCGAAACCCGGGCGCGACTGAATGCCAATGTCGACAAGGCGAACAATTTCCTGGTCAAGCGCTTCTACAACATCGATCACAACACCTACCTGGAAGGCACATTGCCGGCGAAGACAAAAGAGTTGATGGGACTGGTAGCCTCGGCGTGTCTGCGCTGCGACGATTGCATCTTCTACCACGCGATCCAGGCCTATCGCTTGGGCGTGACGCGCGCCGAGCAGGAAGAATCGCTGAATGTGGCGTTGGTCGTGGGAGGAAGCATCGTGGTCCCGCATCTGCGGCGGGCGTATGAGTTGCTGGAGGAGATGTACGGGTGAGGAGGTTCAATCCTGCCTCGTTAGAACTGAACTCAGTGAGAGTGACGAGCATCAGCGCGATTCCGCCGCCAAGTTCGAGCCTTTGAGGGCTTCGCAGAGCTGCCCAGAGCGCATCCAAAGGCCATAGGATTCTGACATCACGCAAGGCGTCCAGGCTGGCGAGCACGCCTGCGAGAAAGCCCACCGCCGTTGCGATCCGGTTGTTTTTATCTGAGGTCATCGCGGGTCACGTAGGGATAGCCGCCGAGGCGGCTGTCCAGCCCAGCGCAGCGGCGGGGCCGGCAGACAGATCGCGGCGATCTTCGCGCTCGACCGGACAGCCGAGGCGGCCGTCCCTACGTGTACATTCTAGAATGCGTCAATCCCGGTGATGCTCTGGCCGATGATCAGGGAGTGAACGTCGTGGGTACCTTCGTAGGTTTTCACCGACTCGAGGTTCATCATGTGGCGCATGATCGGATAGTCGTCGGCCACGCCGTTGGCGCCGAGAATGTCGCGCGAGAGGCGGGCGCACTCGAGAGCCATCCATACATTGTTGCGCTTGGCCATCGAGATATGTTGCGGTTCTATTTTGCCCGCGTCTTTCAGGCGGCCGACCTGTAGCACTAGCAGCTGCGCTTTAGTGATTTCGCTGATCATCCAAGTGAGCTTGTCTTGCACGAGTTGATGCGAGGCGATGGGCTGATCGCGCCATTGTTTGCGGAGCAGCGAGTACTGCAGGGCGCAGTCGTAGCAGGCCATGGCCGCGCCGAGCGCCCCCCACGCGATGCCGTAGCGGGCCTGGTTCAGGCACATCAGCGGAGATTTCAGGCCGCCGGTCTTCGGCAGCAGATTTGATTCCGGCACGTGCACATCTTGCAGCGAGAGCCCTGAAGTAACGGACGCGCGCAACGACCATTTGCCGTGAATGTCGTCGGCCTTGAACCCAGGGCGATCGGTTTCAACCAGGAAGCCGCGGATGCGATCTTTCTCGTCCTCGACTTTGGCCCAGATAATAGCGACATCGGCGATGGTGCCAGAGGTGATCCACATCTTCTCGCCATTGATTACGTATTCCTTGCCGACTTTGCGGGCGCGAGTGCGCATGCCGCCGGGATTCGAGCCGAAGTCGGGCTCGGTCAGGCCGAAGCAGCCGAGTTTTTCTCCTTTTTGCATCGGAGGCAGCCAGGTCTGCTTCTGTTCTTCACTGCCGAATTCATAGATCGGATACATGCACAGACCCGATTGCACACTCACAAAGCTGCGCACGCCCGAGTCGCCACGCTCCAGTTCCTGCGTCATCAGGCCGTATTCCACGTTGCCCATGCCGGCGCAGCCATAGCCTTTCAGCGAGGCGCCGAAAAATCCCAGGTCGGCCATGGGTTTGACTAGTTCGCGCGGGAAGCGTCCGGCGCGGTTGCATTCTTCAATGATGGGAATCAGATTGTCTTCGATAAACTGGCGCGTGGTGTCGCGGACGAGGCGTTCTTCGTCGGTCAGCAGGGCATCGTACTGGATGAAATCGACGCCGCGAAATTTGATGGCAGGCATGATGATCTCCTGATGAAGTGGCTCCCGAATGCTCTGTTGAAAACAGAGAAACCGTTTGCCGTTCCACCGGACCAGGCGCACATCGGAGGGCAAACATATGACGGTAGCAGGGGCGAGGGATACGGGTCAACGAGGCCAGCGTGGCCGAATTGTTTTCGGCCGCCGGTAAAAACTTTCATCACAGGCCTACTGAGTTGTCTTCAGGCCGGGTTTGAATTTCGGGATCCAGCGCGGGACGGAGCGGCGATATTCTTCGTAGGACTCGCCGAACCGGCGGCGCAGCGTGGGCTCTTCGTAGAAGACGACAAATAGTTGGACCGGCACACAGAGGAACGCTGCGTACGCCAAAAGTCGCAATGAACGAAAGGTTGCCGCTTCGCCGAGAATCACTCCGAAAACACCGATGTACATGGGATTGCGAACGCAGCGGTGCAGACCGGTAGTGACGAGAAATTTCGTGGGTGCGATGGGCGCGGGAGTGCCCAGTCCCCGAACGGCGAACTCCCAGGCGCAGCGGAAGTAGATCGCCGCTCCTAGCACGATGAGAACGATACCGAGCCACGTGAGGCGGCCGCACTCCGGCCTGGGGAAACCGCCCAGTATCCAGGACGGGATAAGACCGAGAACCGTTCCGGGCACCAGAATCGTGAACAGAAGCGTCTTCAGGATGGGACCGAGGGCGCGCGTCATACTGGGATCAAAATCCTGGCAAATCGGCCGCAAGACAGCCGCCCCAACCTTACTGTAAAATCAAGAGCGACGGAAGAGAATCGAGACAGAGCTGCAGAGTCTTCCAGAGTGGATCCCCGCAGTTCCGAGTTGAGTTCGGAGACATTCCATCCACCAGCATCGGCTCTAATCGAGCAGATTGCGCTGCGCACGCATTGAAGAATCAGGAGATCAAATCATGGCAGTAGGCGCCAAGATCGCAAAAACCGCAGACCGCAAGAAGGTTATGGACACCACCAAGAGCACCGATTGCCCGAAGTGCGGCAAGGCCACGCGCATTGTCAAACGGGTGAAAGACCGCGAACGCGGCGTCCCGGGCGGGGTTTACATTTCGTGCTCGGGGTGTGAATTCTTTGAGAAGCTGTAAGAAGAGGTTTCGAGGTTTCAGGGTTCGAGTTTTCCAGAAGCGAAGCGCTACCGTTTCCGGCTTTTTTTCAGGGAGAATATCTTCGGCGTCGTGGATGTCAGTGGATGTCCCAGGGTACTTGACATTGGAGCGTATCTTCCGCCTAGGCATTTAGCCAATCTACGTTCCTATTGATAATCTCGATGTCGCGCGCATTGCCCTCTGCTCGCGCCGGCTTCACCTCGGGGCTGGCGGAACAAACGCGCCGTGGGATGACTGTTGTCCTTTTCTCGATTCTTCATCGACCCGATCCGGCGCTATTGGCTGATCTGCCCCAGAATCGCCCTCGCCTCCGCCGCAGGATCAGCCGCTTCGGTGATGGGTCGGCCGACCACAATATGGCTCGCTCCTGAGGCGACCGCTTCAGCCGGAGTGACAACGCGGACTTGATCCCCGACGCTGCCGCCAGGAGGGCGTACACCCGGGGTTACGATGGCGAATGCGTCCCCAAGTTCAGCTCGCAACGTGGAAGCTTCGCGGGCAGAGGCGACCACGCCCTGACAGCCGTTGGCTAGGGCTATGGTGGCCAAGCGTACGACAGTATCCTCGATAGTGCCCCGAAACCCTATTTTTTCCAGATCATTTCCGTCCATGCTGGTGAGCACGGTGACGGCGAGCACAATCAGTTCCGGGCGTGCTTTTGCTGCATCGACCGCGGCGCGCAACATCTTGCCGCTGCCGGACGAATGCACGGTCAGCATGCTGACCCCGAGCTTCGCGGCTTCTGCCACGGCCGCCCCGACAGTATTGGGAATGTCGTGGTATTTGAGGTCGAGAAAAACTCGCCGTCCTGCGGCCACCAGATCGCGCACTACTTGCGGTCCTTCGGCGGTATAGAGCTGCATGCCGACTTTATAGGTCAGCGCTGAGTCTCCCACTGCCGCCACAATCTTCTGAGCGGCGGCAGCCGTGGGCACATCTAGAGCGACAATGAGCCGCTGGCGCGGATCAAGGTTGCGATAGCTTATGCCACCGGCTGGAATGCGAGGTAATGTTGCAGGCATCCCAGCCAGTGTAGATTCTTTACGGGAGTTTCGCCAGAGGGGGATGGTTATAAGCGACGGTTTGGGTATCCGGCTTCAGGTCATGCGGGTTGACCAGATCCAAGCGCACGCGCTGCAATCCGCGCTGCTTAAATTGCAGTGCCTGGGCGGCGCCGTACGACAGATCGATAATGCGACCCGGAACGATTGGCCCGCGGTCGTTGACTCGGACCACGACGGCCCGGCCATTGCGCAGGTTCGTGACCCGCACATAGCTTCCCATGGGAAGCTTCAGGTGAGCGGCAGTCATGTCGTACATATCGTACGGCTCTCCGCTGGCGGTTGGTTTACCGTCGAAAATCTGGCCATACCAGGACGCTGTCCCAACTTGGTAGGGTTTCGTCTTAACCGGTTTGCGGACTTCGGGATTCCTTTGGATTGACCTAACGGGAGCCGCTGTCGCCTCCGAGATGTTTGGTCCCTGAGCCGCTCCCAGGCAGACGATCAAAAAGCCAATCGTCAGTCCATGAGCTAAATATCGTCGCATTCAGTTCTCCTCGCATACTCAAAAGTGCTTTTGGCCTTAAGGCTTTCGTACCTGCAGTTTCTTGATGCTAGTGGCGTGCCAAACCCCTGTCAATCCGAATTGGGGGGTAGATGGATGACCGCGTAGTTATGGATGTCTTACGTAACCTATTGTTAATTTAAGGGGATGCAAGTAAGGTCCTTTATTCTTGCGCGCTTAGGTATTTATTAGATAGTAAATAGCACGGAAGAGAAAGCAAGGTAGAATTTACAATACCAATGGAATCAACAGCTTACAGTATTTCTCCAGCTAAACCACCTATAATCAAGTACTTGCGGACGTGACCTTTTCACATTCTCACGAAAGATTTTCTACCGGAGGTAAGCCCCCAAAGTAACTTTCAGCTCCGGCCGATGTGAGATGCTAGGGGCCCGATCGCGTTACTATCGGACTGAGCAGAACGGAAGGCCATGCCCGAAAAACCACTCATTGTACTCACCATCGCGGGGTTCGATCCCTCTTCCGGGGCTGGCGTTACCGCTGATATCAAAACCATTGCCGCCCACGCCTGCTACGGGGTGGCATGCATCACCGCCATGACGGTGCAGTCCACCAGGGGAGTAAAGAGGGTAGAGGTGGTCGACCCGACCCTTCTATCCGAGAGCCTGGAAGAGCTGGCGGCGGACCTCGAGATTTCTGCGGTACACATTGGGATGTTGGGATCAGAGAGGGTGGTCAGAGCCGTAGCTGACTTTCTTTCCGGAACCCAGGCCAGCCCGGGCGGGAGCCGATCCGGCAAACAGCAGGGAAAGGCGCGGTTGCCCAATCTCGTGCTTGATCCGGTCCTGAAGTCCTCTTCCGGAGCGGAGCTTCTGGATGCCAGTGGGACCAGATTGCTGATCGAGAGGCTGATTCCTTTGGCCGACGTGGTGACGCCCAACCTCGATGAAGCTGCGGCGCTCACTGGAATGCAGGTCAAGGACTTGGACGACATGAAAGCGGCCTCCGCCAAACTGCACGAGATGGGCGCCTCGGCCGTGGTCATTACCGGAGGGCACCTCGATAAGGCCATCGATCTGCTCAGTTTCACAACCAGGCGGGGCGTGGAGCAGGAGATCTTCAAGGCAGAGCGGCAACGTTCGAATTCAACTCACGGCACCGGTTGCGCCTTCGCCACTGCCATGGCATGCCACTTGGCCCTCGACCGGGGTTTGGCGGAGGCTGCGCTGCTTGCGAAAACTTACGTGACCGCTGCGATTTCCTACGGTCACCCGCTGGGTCGAGGAACCGGGCCGGTGCACCATCTCTATCGGATGAGCCAGCAGAGGCGTGCAGCGGGATCGGGAGGGTCGGGAAGCGAAACTTAGAAGCTACTAGTCGGGATCGCGATTCGAAGGCTTCTTGAGAAGAATTCCCGCCACAAACGAGGCGGTTGCCGCAAGCAGCCATTCGGTACGGTAGAACTGAATGGCCTGCCAATCCACGAAGTTCCTCGCCGTGAGCAGCCCAACCAGCAATGCCCCGGCCACACAGCCAATTCCGATCACGAATGCAATCAGCGACGCCGTCGAGAGGCCGACCCAGTTCTTGATCTCGTGGAAGTGAAGATAACGCAGCCAGGAAGGGAATTCGATCTCACTCCACGCGCTGGCGAGCGCGGAACACAGGGAAGAGAACCGCGCGGTCCCCTGTTCCCAAAATCCGGCCAGTCCAACAGAATCCACCGGAACGACCGCACTGACGGAGTCAGGGCGCCGGCCGCCGCAGGAATGGCAAAAGCCGGAACCTAGCAGAAATTCGGTGCCACATCGCGGGCAGACCTCGGCCATCGTCGGGATGGTCTCCCCGGCGACAATCTCATCGGCCACGATGGGGGAGGGTGGTCGCCAGAATTCCTGCTGAGTCTCTTGAACTACTTCCGACATAATTGGGACCTGTGGTGAAAGCCTTAATAGCCAAATGGCATTCCAAGCGCCAAAGCCAGCCCGACTCTAAAGGCCACAGCAACAAATACTTGCATTTTTTTCAAATGCTAGCGAAGCGGCAAGTGAAGCAATAATTACTCGCGTGGGCGAGTAAAGTTGCACTGGTTACGAAAGCCTCGGCACTCCCTAAACACAAGCAAACAGAGTGTCGTCCCGCGAGTTCCATCCGGCAACTTGGCGCAGACAGAACCTTCCCGCAGCCTTCCCACAACATCGATTGAGCCTGTCGCTGCACGGATTATAGGGATACCTTGCGGCCTAAACAGGTAGCGTGGACGGCACGTACGTGACGCTTTTGATTCCGGACGATTGCTGCTCCGCCGCAGCAATTGCCGGAGCACATCTCGGCGGGTTCGTTTACACTAAGTTTCAATCGATCCGTGATGGTAGAAACCAAGAAGTTTTCGACGAAACTCCCACGAGGCGCTGCAATATTCCGTTTTGGTTGCGTCCTGTTCGCACTGTGCATTCCCGCGGCGAGCCAGTCGCGGGCCGAATCGGGGTCCGGCCGCGGCGTCCCTCATGATCCCCAGACCGAAGTCGCCTTCGATCATTTCTACAACATGGATTACGACCGCGCGACGCAGGAGTTCGAGAAGATCGTGGAGAAGCATCCCAACGATCCTTTTGCGGTGAATCATCTGCTGACCGCGGTGCTGATGCATGACCTATACGATACCGGGGCGATGAATACCGGGGACTACAGCAACGACAGCTTCATCGGCCGGACTCCCCGCCCGACGCCGCCGGCGGTGAAGGAGCGCATCAAGCAACTGGCTCGACGGGCTGAGGATCTGGAAGACCAGCAACTCAGAGCGAACCCGAAAAACGTGGACGTCCTCTATTGTCGTGGCGTGACCCGAGCTCAATTTTCGGTCTATACCGGCCTGGTGGAGCGCGCATGGTTTTCCGCGCTGCGCAACGCGGTCGGAGCGCGCCACGATCACGAACATGTGCTCGAACTCGATCCTAACTATGTAGACGCGAAGCTGGTGGTGGGAACGCATAATTATGTGATCGCCCATCTGCCATGGAGCGTGAAGGTGGCCGCGGCCCTGGCCGGATTGAGCGGATCGAGCGAAAAGGGTCTCGCTTATCTTCGTGACGTAGCCAGGAGCGACGGCGAAAATGCGGTCGATGCAAAAGTGGTGCTCACCCTGTTTCTCCGACGCGAGCAACACTATGACGAGGCGCTCGGGTATTTGAACGAGCTTTCGGCGAAGTATCCGAGGAATCATTTGTTCCTCACCGAAGTGGCCAACCTGCAGCGCGCCGCCGGTCGGTTGCAGGACGCGGAGGCCGTGTATCGCAAAGTGTGGCAAAACGGCCGGGAAGGGAAGTACGGCAACTTGCATTACGAGTTGGCGGCATGGGGCCTGGGAGAGTTGCTGCGGAGTGAGAAAAACCTTGGAGCAGCGGCCGCCGCCTATGACTTGGTGAACGAAGCTCCAAACCCCGATCCTGATGTTCTGCAAAAGGCTAATTTGGCCGCCGGAGAAATGTACGACCTGCTGCAGAAACGCGATCTGGCCATGAAGAAATATCAAACCGTTCTGGCGGGGAACGCGAACACCGGTCCGGCCGACGAGGCGCGCCGCTACATCAAGGAGGCATACCGGGAGTGAATGGACATTAAGCACGGTTTTGTCAGGCGATGCTGATGTGGGACAGGCGCCTCGGCTGTCCCGCCGAGCGCGGCGAGGCGTTTGGCGAGGCTTAAGCTGCGGGTGCTTTAAGCTCTTGACCGCAGCGAGCTTCGCTCGACCGGACAGCCGAGGCGGCTGTCCCCACACGAGAAATTAAGGCTAACGGAACTTTTGGTCCACATTTGCGTACTCTTTAGTGAAGGCGGATCTGTGTACTGCAATTACTGCGGAAAGCTGATTCAGGACGACGCTGCGGTTTGTGCCTACTGCGGTATTCGGGTCGGAGCTTCGATGGCTCGGACCAAGCTGGTGCGTCCGCGAGTGGGGCGCAAGGTCGCCGGCGTTTGCCTGGGTTTTTCGGAGTACTTTGATCTGGATGTGACCCTGGTCCGCGTCGTGTGGCTGATCACGGCGTTCATGACGGGCTTCGGCTTCCTTGCCTACCTCATTGCGTGGATCGTGATGCCGGAAGAGCCGTTGCTGCTTCCCGCCCCGGCCGCAGCGCAACACGTGACAAATCCCGTGGCCTAGTGCGCTGGACGTCAGGCCTCAGACTTGGACCTCAGCCAAAAATCCAAAGCCGCACTTGTGATTTAATCGCACACATGGAGCCCATCTTCGTCCGGCACATTCAGAGCGGCGACGCCGAAGTTGTGTATTGGGTGCTCGGCGACGGGCCTCCAGTCGTCCTGCTGCATCCTTTTCCGGTCAATCATGAGTTCTGGTTGCCGGTGGCTGAGGTCCTGGCTAGGCGGTATCGCGTCGTAATGCCGGATCTGCGCGGGCACGGCGAGTCCGGCATCGGCGAAGGTCCCGCGACGATGGAAAAGCACAGCGCTGACATCGCTCACGTAATGGACGATGCTGACGTGGGCCGGACTCCGCTGATTGGAGTCTCGATCGGCGGATACGCACTGTTCGAGTTCTGGAGAAAACATCCTGGCCGCGTGGCTGCGCTCGGATTGTGCAACACGAAAGCGCAGGCGGATGGTCCGGAAGCCCGCACCGGGCGCCTGCAGGCGGCGAACGACGTTCTCGAACGCGGTACTGAGCCCTTTTTCGAATCCATGGTTCTCAAAGTCTTGGCAAAGACCACACGAGAGATGCGCCCCGACCTGGTCGAGGGTGCGCTGCGGATGATGCGCAACATGTCGCCCCAGGATGTTGCACAAGTGCAGCGCGGCATGGCCGTGCGCCCCGACTCCATCGAGACAGTCAAGACCATCAATGTTCCGACCTTGCTAGTAACCGGCGACGAAGACATCATGACTGGAGTGAACGAGGCGGAGTTGATGCATCAGCACATTTCTGGAAGCCAGGTGCGGGTGATTGCGAAGGCAGGCCACTACGCCGCCTGGGAGCAGTCGGACGAATCAGCCAAAGTTCTCCGTCAGTTTCTGGACTCGCTCTAAGATCCTTGGATCGTAAATCGGGTTACCCACCGGCAATACAGCAGCCCGAGAACAGCACTTCGTCTAGAATCGAGGACGCCATGAAGAAAATCGTCGTCCTGCTTGCCTTTGCAACAATCCAGATCGGTGCCCAGGGTCAAACATCGCCTCAGCGGCCGCGCATTCTCGGTATCGACCACGTGTCGTTCTACACCACCGCGCCCTCCGAAGTGAAAAAGCTATATGCGGACATTTTGGGCTTGGCATCTGCCTCGCCCGTGGAGTTCGGCGGCACAGTTCGCTACATGGTGGGCCGGCAGTGGGTCGGTTACAGTCCTGCGCCTGATCTCAAGGCCAGCGACCGCATGGACCACGTGGCCTTCGTGACAGACGACATCGCATCCCTCCGCCAATACTGATCGCGCAAGGAATCAAAGTGCCGGAGATTCAGGACCGGTCTGACCATAGTCGTTTTTTTATAGTGGAGGATCCCGAAGGGCATCGCGTCGAGTTTGTGGAGCGAGGCAAGGTCGAAGCCGCGCCGCCAGCCGCTGCAGCGGCATCTCGCCACATGATTCACACTGGCTTTCTGGTATACAGGCGCGACGCAGAAGATCATTTTTACCGGGACATTCTTGGCTTCCGCCCCTACTGGCACGGCGGAATGAAAGACAGCGAGACCGACTGGGTGTCCTTGCAAGTTCCCGATGGAACGGACTGGCTGGAGTACATGCTGAATCAGCCTCAGCATCCCGATCTGCGAACGACCGGAGTCATGAACCACATCTCGCTCGGCGTTGCCGACATGAAGAAGGCACAGGCGATTCTGGAATCGCACAATTGGAAGCCGCACGGCGACGAAAAAGCGCAGCTAGGCAAGGACGGCAAGTGGCAGCTCAACATTTACGATCCGGACCTGACCCGCGTCGAACTTATGGAGTTCAAGCCCGTGCAGAAACCCTGCTGCTCAGACTTTACCGGACCGCATCCCTCGGAATGATCTGCCCAGCGCGTGCCCCCGGTGTAGAAGTTGCCAGGGCGTCGACCATTGGGTCCGGGCGCACTCAGGACGATGAGGTGAGATGTGGCGGAGTGTTGAGCGATGCCGCCGCTTTGACCGGAATCGAGACTCGGATGCTTGTGCCTTGCGGGCCGGATTGCAGACTGAAATTGCCGCCAATTTCGCACACGCGCTCCCGCATGCCGGCCAAACCGACACCTGCCACGCTGCCCCGGTTTCCAGAGCGCTCCAGCAGTTCCTTCGGCATCCCTCGGCCTTGATCGTTCACCTCGAGTACAACATTCGGGGATTGGTTCGCAGCAAGACTTCGGCGGTGGGGCTTCCCGAATGCTTATGGATATTCGTGAGGGCCTCCTGCACGACCCTGAAAAGCATGGTTTCCACGAGAGTGGGAAGGCGATGCTGGCATTCGCTGGTAAGCGTGACACGGATTCCGCTGCGCTTGCCAAATTCTTCCACGAACCATTTCATGGCGGAGTTCAATCCGATTTCGTCAAGAAGAGGAGGGTGGAGGAGATGCGACAGAGTACGGGTTTCGCTCAGGCAGAGCTGAATGACATTTTGCAAATCGTCCGCGCGTTTTTTGTCCATCGAAGGAGTGTCAGCGACCAGGGCCGCTAAACTCATCGACATGGCGGCAAGATATTGGCCCATGCTGTCGTGCAGTTCGCGGGCCAAGCGGCGGCGCTCTTCGTCCTGAGCGCGGATTAATTTAGCGGACAGTTGCCGAAGGGCGGCGGTTCGTTTCGCTACTTCCGATTCCAGTTTTTCCTGATTCGATCGTAAGACTTCGCGGGCTTCCCGTTGCGTATGGATGTCGGTATTGGTACCCAGCCAGCGGGTGATTTTTCCTTGCGGGTCTCGTATGGGAATCACGCGGGTAAGGAACCAGCGAAACCGGCCATCGGCGCCCCGCAACGGAAACTCCATCTCAAAGCGCACTCCTTTTTGAATGCACTCCTGCCAGCGATGTAGAACCTCGGGAAGGATGGCAGGATCATGCAACGACTGCCATCCTGAACCCGCCAACTGTTCGAAGGTCTTGCCGGTGTATTGGTACCAGCCGTCGTTGTACCAGACCGTGTGCCCATCGGCATCGGCCATCCAGGCCAACTGAGGCATGGCATTCGCCAGCTGACGGAATTGTTCTTCCGCCCGTCGCAAAGCCTCTTCCCGCAATCGCAGTTCGTGCAAATGATCGCGGACTTCATATTGCTTTTGTCGGGCCCGCAGTGCCGATTGGACGGAGCTGACGAGGGTGACGGCACGGAAAGGACGTTCCTGCAGGGTGACATTGCCCAGAGGAGTTCGCATGCGAGCAAGTTGCCGGCTGGCGCGATTGGGCTCGCCACCTCCGGTCATCACAATAACGGGCAAATCGGACCAAGGAGGTTGCTGTTCTAAAGTCGATGCAATGGTTTCGATTTCCTTTTCGCCGAGCGCCTCCTCGCCGACGACCATGGCAGCGGCGCCCGCCTCCACTTCGTCTGCCAGATCGTCCGCCGCGCGACAAATGTGGCGAGGACACGGCGACGTCGGCGAGCGCTGCGGCAATCAGATCGGCGTCGCGGCCGCTGGGGGCAAGGATCAGCACCCGCGAATCCTTGTCACTGGACAGGGTCATGTTCATTGTCTTTGCCGTCTATCTTGCGCCGCTTCTGAACCAAGACATCGGGAACGCCGGTCAGCACACCTTTGAAATCAAACAGTGGGTTTCCAACAATGATTCCGTGATGCAGACGAAGTTCCCGAATGGATCGTTCATGGTGTCCGCTGCGCTTCTTGATCATGGAAATCGCCTGCCTCACTTCTCCTTTGGCTTCGAAGAAGCGAAGTAAAAGAACGGAATCGGCTAAATAGCTGACATCCACCGGGGTCTGCATCTCGCGTCCGATCAGTCCGTGCTGCGCCAGCACCATAAAACTCGCGACCCCTTTTTGATTGAGGAAGGTCGTAAGCTCGTGCAATTGCATGGGCAGATATTTTTCCCCGGGCATAGCATTCATGAAGCCGTTCAGGCTGTCGATGATGACGACTTTGGCGCCGTCAACTTCTACCGCTTGCCGCACCCGATTCGTGAATTCTCCGGGCGAAAGTTCCGCGACATCAACTTGATGGAGAAGAAAACGTCCATTTTCCAAAAAGGGCTCGGCGTCGAACCCAAGGCTTCGCAGCCGGGAGAGGTAAGACCGGATGCCCTCATCGAATAGATAGACGGCAGCGGACTCGCCTCTTTCCATCGCCGCGAACGCATATTTCGCCGCGATGGTCGATTTGCCGGCCCCAGCCGGGCCCATTACCAGCGTACTTGTCCCGCGGTCGATACCGCCGCCGACGAGTGCATCCAACCCTTTGATCCCGCTGGAGATCTGTTCCCGCTCGAATTTTGTTTTGTGCTCCGAGGCGACCAGGCGAGGGTAGATCGATAATCCTCCTTTCTTGATTCCGTAATCGTGGAATCCCTCGCGAAAGGACGAGCCCCGCAATTTGAGCACCTCCAGCCGGCGCCGTTTGACGCCGTAGTCCCGAGGCAAATTCTCAAGCGCCAATACTCCGTGGGCGATGCTCTGGAGTTGGAGATCGCGGTCCGTATTGGTGCGATCATCGAGCAACAGAACGGTGCACTGTTTTCCCGAAAAATATTGTTTAAAAGCGAGGATTTGCCGCCGGTAGCGAAGCGGGTCTTGCGCCAACATTCGCAATTCCGAAAGAGAGTCAATCACAACCCGCTTAGGGTTGACTTCCTCAACCTTGGCGACAATGGCCTTCGTCGTGTCCCCCAGTTCCACTTCCGAGGGGTGGAAGACGGTGTATTGACGCTCCGGTCTTAAGGTTTCTTCGTCCGGTAATAGCTCAAAAATCTTTACCTTGTCCAACGACCAGCCACGGGAGTCTGCCACCGCATTCAGTTCTTTTTCCGACTCGGAGAGGGTTACATATAGAACGGATTCGCCCTGGGTCGCGCCCGCGAGCAGAAACTGCAAGGCCAGGGTGGTCTTGCCGGTGCCCGGGTCTCCCTCGATCAGGTAAAGATGTCCTGAGGGCAAACCGCCTTCCAGAATATTGTCTAAACCTCCTATACCGGTGGTTAATCTGTTTTGCTCTTTCATAGGCTCTTCCTTGCGACTGTCGCCCGCCTCCGCAGGTTCATGAGCGACCGTCCCCGATAGTATCCAATCAAATAAGGGAGAACTCGTTCGACCCGGGTGCTTAACTTTTAGGGCGCTGGAGTTGCATTAATTAGAGAGAGAAACGCTTCAGGAGGTTGGCGTTACGAGACAGGATTTGTCGCGGGCATATGCCACGCGGGAACTCTCGCCTTGATTTGGCCTAATTCGCTCCCGGCGCTGCGAGGGGTCGGCTCTCCCCTCAACGCATCGACAAGCGCCATGGCGGCTACCTCGTTGTCGAAACTACCCCAATGTTTTCTAGGAAGTACAAGGTTCCCCGTAATGACACAATCGCGAACACGGATTTAGGCTCAAGACATCCACTCGTTGAGGGTGGCGTCGTTCGCGGTCTGTCAGTTCTTCGCGTCTCGACGGTTTCCAATGTTGTTCAACGGGAACATATCTTGACAACGGAGGAAGGCAAATGAGCATTTGGACAATTTTGTTCGTCGTTCTGCTGATCGCCTGGTTGGGCGGTTTTACGGTATTCCATGTGGCGGGTGGACTGATTCACTTGCTGCTCGTGTTCGCGGTAATTTCGCTGATCTTGCATTTTGTGCTGGGTCCGCGCGCAGTTTAAGGCGTGGCAAACTCGGCATCCCCTCGTGTCCGCTTGGTATCCAGGGTGACACGTGCCATTTTTTGCATTTCAATGTCGGGGCTTTGAGCCCTGGCGATCGAAAGGATGGAGTCACTATGAGAATGAAATGGAACAGTCTCCTCAGGTCCGCTCTGAAAACGGCCATGTACGTCATGGACCAAACCGCTGACCAGGTCGAACGGGTTACGGATCGAGCCGCAGATTATGCCGACGACGCGCGGTCGGCTATTTTCCCTGAAGAAGATCACACTCTCCGCAACGTCCTGCTTTTCGCTGCCGGAGTCGGCGTGGGTGTGGGAGCCGGCCTCTTGCTTGCGCCCGCCAGCGGCGAGGAAATCCGCAATTCGATCGGCGAAAAAGTGCAAGACATCAGCGACAAAGTAAAAGGACGGATGTCGAATCAGAATTACGGCGCAACCGGAACCGAGTAAGCGTTGGGACGGCTGATATCCGGCCTTACGGAATGCCGCCGATTGCCGGAAACGGTGCGGCTGAAACACTTTTGGTGAGAGGAGAATCATAATGAGCGTGCGCAAATATGCCTCCGCCTTATTCTTGACAGTTGCCTTGACGGGCACCGCGTTGGGAGCTACGCCGCAGGACGAACAAAGCCCGAAACAGGATATGAAAGACGCCGGGCACGAAACGAAAAATGCTGCCAAAGACACCGGCAGGGCCACTAAGAAAGCCGCAAAGAAAACGGGTCATACAGTGAAGCATACGACCAAGAAAGCTGCGCATAAGACTGCCGACAAGACCCAGGAAGGTGCGCAGAAGGTCAAAGATAAGACCGACCCGAACTAACCGCGAGTCACGAATCGCGGACGATTGCAACAGAGCGCGTTCCCCTGGGCGACCGAGCCGAGGGGAAGCTTTTCATGCCTAGGAAGGCGAATTCTCATGCCAAACATTCGATCCAAACATAACTCTCAAACGCGCGATTGCCGCGTGCCGATTCGATTATCCGGCTTCTGGTTTAGTGTCATTCTTCTCGGCGTTCTCTCCTCCGGGCTCGGCCTGGTGGGATGCACCAGCGACGATCACAAGCAAAACGCGGACGAAGTGCGAGAAAAAACTGCCGAAACCACAGCGGAACTCAAGCGGAATGCGAAGTCTGTCGCAGAAGGCGTAAAGGAAGGCTGGAGCCGCGATAAACAGAGGGTTGACCTGAATACGGCTTCGAGGGACGAACTGGTCGGAACCGGTCTCACTCGGACTCAAAGTGACCGTGTGATCGAGCATCGCCCATACGCGAGTCCGCGGGAGTTACTCACGAAGCATGTTTTGTCGGAGGACGAATACACGCAAATCGAGCCCCACGTGCGGGCTGGCGACCCTTCAGACAACGAGCTTAGCTAGCAAGCGGTAAAAAAGACAGAAGTAAGAATTAAGGCTACTTCTAAATTTTGAATTCTTACTTTAACTTGGCAAGTGGCGCATGGCTTACACCTGGTTCATCCTACTGCTTGCCATTACCGGCAGTGTCTTTCTTTTGTTGCTGCTGCATGGTACGTCTTTGCGGAAAGCTCTCGACGAGCGCATTCCCGACCGTCCGTCACAGCACCGTTTTCCCATTGAGACGTTCCACCGAAGGCGGTGCCAGGAGGTTCGAAAGCGTAGATGCCTATATTCAAAAAGGACAAGACGCGGAGGTTCTGTTATCGGCCATTGAAAGGGCATTCGATGCCGTTAACACGGTATAGCCCGAGCTCTGGATTACTTGTCTCGAACCTCAAGCGTCTCCCGGGCATCATCAATGCAGAATATGGTCGCCAAAGTGGTGAGATGCCCCGAGTCAGGTGGACCGCAAAGTGGTTCATTGTCGAGGCGTAGCGAGCGACCAAACCATACAGATTTTTACCTATAAGTAAAAAGTAAACATGTTGTACGATGCGGTACGGACGCGGCGCGAGCCGTTGATCTCAGGCGTAGAGACGCAACCGGCTGCTTCTCTTTTCTTCGTGGTGAGCAGACCTAATAAGCAACGTCCCTCAGGGAAATTGCTTAGCGTCCCGACCCCGTTGCGCCTGCCAGATCGTCGGTGGCTTTGTTAATTGCTGCGGCGACATCTTCCAGCACTTTAGCGACTGCCGGGACTTGGGCTTCAGCCTCTGCCCATTTTTTCTCATCCATATACTCGCGAACGGCGGCTATCGGTTTGGCGCCGTATCCTGTATACGCGCCCGGCGCGTAAACCTGGTGCTTGAACCAGGGACGTTCGGGCAGCCCGCGTTCAGTCAGAAACGTACGCTGAATTTTAAGAAGATCTGTGTTCAGCGAATTGATCGACTGCGGGGAAAGTGTGCTCGCACCTTCTGTCTGCGCTTTCGCAAAAGCGGCCTGGTAACGCTCCGCGCTATGCTTGATGGCTTCCACCCCATTCTTCAGCGGCGCGAAGTTCATATAGGGCGGTGTGGCTTCATGCGGCGGAGGGACGGAGGACTTCTGAGGGTCGGCTACAGCGGTAAAGACTCCCTCTTTCAACTCGAGGTTGTGCTCAGTGATCTCATCCTGCTTCTCTTTGAGCTGCTTCTCGAGTTCGGTGACATACTTGGCGATGGTCTCGGCCATGCCCACGTATTCGAAGGGAATCACATCAGCATCCGCCAACCGCATGACGGTTGTGCCGCCGGTTTGCGCCAGAGCGCGTCCGTAGGAAAAATCGGTGTCGACGAAGTGCGTGTACCAATAGAAGTCGTCGTAGATGGAATGGTAAGCGTTGGCATCGTTTTCGCCACCGTAGCCAATGTTCAGTGCCGAGATGCCGGCGTGGTCGAGGAAGGAAGCGTAGTCCGAACCATCTCCCAGAGCTCCGATTGTGAGTTCCGAGCGTTTGCGAATTTCGTTGCGCTCTTCCTGGTTTTTGGCATTGGCGATGCGCGATAGACGAGCCCTCTGCCAGACTGGAATATTTTTTTCCGGATCATTGAGGTCGCGAACTACATCGTTGATCAGCTTTTCCAGATCGTGCGAGCCGGATGCGCGAAAGAATCCGCGGCCATTGCTATCGGAGTTGATATAAGCGACGGCATGCTTCTGCAGTTCGTCGCCGTGGGTTTCGACCCACTCGGTCGAGCCGAGCAAGCCGGGCTCTTCGCCGTCCCACGCGCAGTAAATGATGGTTCGCTTCGGGCTCCATCCCTGCTTGTGGAGCTCGCCGAGCATGCGGGCCTCTTCGAGCACAGCTGCCATTCCGGAGAGCGGATCGTCGGCGCCGTTGACCCAGCCGTCAAAGTGATTGCCGCGAATCACCCATTGGTCGGGATCTTCCGACCCACGCAAAGTCGCGATGACGTCGTTCACCGGCTTCAAGTCCCAATTGGATGTGACTTTGAGATGGACTTTGGCGGGGCCGGGGCCAACGTGATACGTGATGGCCAGGGCACCGCGCCATTTTTCCGGGGCAACCGGACCCGCCAGAGCGGACAGAAGCGGCAGAGCATCTCCCCATGAAATGGGGAGCACCGGAATTTTCGTAATAGTCTTCGCTTCACTGACGGTTAGGCGCTTGGCATCGGCAGTCGCGCCGACTCCCGGGGTTAGAGGATCGCCGGGGTAATCAGTGTCCATCACGCTGCCGCGCTGGACGCCCTCTTTAGGACGCCAGCCGCCTTTTGGGATAATCGTCTCCTTGAAAGAAGCCGTCATCCTTCGGATCCGAATAAATGAGGCATCCGATCGCGCCGTGCTCGGCCGCAACTTTCGGCTTGGTACCACGCCAGTTTTCTCCGTAACGGGCAATGACGACGGCGCCTTTCACAGAAATTCCAAGCCGGTCGAGTTGTTCGTAATCCTCACGACTGCCGTAGTTCACATAGACGAGCGGCGCGGTCACATCGCCATCGATTGAATAAGCGTTGTAAGTTGGCAATTGTTCTGAGGTTTGATTCGATGTGGGATCGCCAGGGACGGCCGGCTCCTGCAACCTGGCGCGGAACTGCGTGGGCTGCACCAGTTCTACGATGCGCTCTTTCGGCGTGGGGAACAGGACCTGGAACGTTTCGATGTGGGCGTCGAATCCCCACGCTTTGAATCTCGACAGAATCCATTCTGCGTTGTCTTTATCGTAGGGCGAGCCGACATGATGCGGACGGGCGCTCATGCGGCGCACGTTTTCGCGCACATTGTCGCGAACGATGCCGTCCTGAAATTTCTTTTCCCATTCGTGCTCGGGGCTGGAGGATTGCGCGGTATACCCTGGCAGCTGGGCGGAGACGGATTTCGATGCGCTGACTTGCGCGCCGTTCAGTTGTGCGATGAAGAGAATTATGCAGCAAGAAAAGAGTGAGCGAATCGGCTTCAAGCGAGCCTCCTGGAGGGTTCCATCAATTCAAGGTTCTTAATCTGCGAGTTGGCATTATAGAATGCGAGGAATTTTCCTGATACGAAGATTTTGTTGAGATTTGGGGAGCGCTGGGATTATTGTGTACGTTTCCGGAGGAGACGACCTTGCGAACGACCGCACTCATGATTCTGATTGCATGTTGTATTACTTCAGTATCGGCGCAGAAGCAGAAACCCCAACCGAAACCGGGCACCGAGCCCGGGCAAGCGCAGGCGGAAGCGCAGAAGCCAGCGATCGCGGCAGGCACGCCAGCGCCTGACGCTGATCAAGATGAGCGCGAAGCTGAAGGTCCGTGGAAAGGGATGCAGTACCGACTGGTCGGACCATTTCGCGGCGGGCGCGTTGTGGCCGTGTCGGGCGTCGTGGGGCAGGACAACGTCTACTATTTTGGCGCGGTGGCCGGCGGCGTCTGGAAGACGACCGACGGCGGCCTCAACTGGAAACCTATTTTTGATAAGACAAAGGATGCGTCCCCGTCGATTGGCGCCATTGCCGTTTCCGAGTCAGACCCGAATGTAATTTACGTCGGGACGGGTGAAGCGTGCATCCGCGGCAACATTGTTGGCGGGAACGGCGTATGGAAGTCGCTGGACGCGGGCAAGACGTGGAAGTTTGCTGGCTTAGGGGAGACGCACGCGATCGGGCGACTGGCGGTAAATCCCAAGAATCCTGACATTGCTTTCGTGGCAGCGCTGGGGCATCCCTTTGCCGACAACGAGGAGCGCGGCATTTTCCGCACGCGCGATGGGGGCAAAACGTGGGAGAAAGTTCTCTACAAGGACGCCAAGAGCGGCGGCATTGACGTGGTCTTTGATCCCAGCAATCCGAATATTTTGTTCGCGGCGCTGTGGCAGGCGAAGCGGACGCCTTGGAGTATGGATAGTGGCGGCCCGGGAAGTGGTTTATATCGATCGACCGACGGCGGGACCACGTGGAAGCAACTCAAGGAGCACGGACTGCCCGAAGGCACTCTAGGACGCATCGGGGTTACCGTTTCCGGCGCGAATCCAAACCGCGTGTGGGCGGTGATCGAAGCCGAGAAGGGCGGAATCTATCGCTCCGACGATGGCGGCGATTCCTGGCATCTCATGACCGACGACCACCGTTTCCGCCAGCGCGCCTGGTACTACTCGCATATTTTTGCCGACCCGAAATCGGCCGAGACCGTCTACATTCTGAACACCGGCGTGTTCCGATCCAATGATGGCGGCAAGACGTTCAACCCGGTGCGTGCGCCGCATGGCGACAATCACGCCTTGTGGATCGATCCTGCGGACCCCAAGCGCTTGATCAATGGAAATGATGGAGGCGCAACGATCTCGACCAATGGCGGCGAGACCTGGACCAGCCAGTACAACCAACCGACGGCGCAGTTCTACCACGTCACTACCGACAACCGGTTTCCGTATTACATCTATGGCGCGCAGCAGGATAACTCCACCGTCGGCATTGCGAGTGCAAGTGCCGATGGCTCCATCGATCGTCCCGATTGGTACGACGTGGGAGGCGGCGAGAGCGGCTACATCGCTCCAGACCCTACGGATCCGCTGATCGTGTATGCCGGCTCCTATGGCGGTGACATTACGCGTCGAGATCAGCACACCCATCAGGAACAGGCAATTAATCCGTGGCCGGTGAACCCGATCGGATGGGCGGCCGCTGACGTCAAGCATCGGTTCCAATGGACGGAGCCGATTGTTTTCTCGCCCCATGATCCCAAGACGTTGTACTTCGCCGGGGAAGTGTTGTTCAAAACCACGGATGCCGGAATGAGTTGGACGATCATCAGTCCCGACCTGACGCGCAACGACAAAGCGAAGCAGGCGGCTTCGGGCGGGCCGATTACCAAAGACAACACAGGCGTGGAGGTGTATGACACGATTTTTTCCGTGGTAGAGTCGCCGGCGCAAAAGGATTTGATTTGGGCCGGGACCGATGACGGGCTCGTTCACCTGACTCGCGACGGCGGCCAAAAGTGGGGCAACGTCACGCCTAAAGCGATGCCGGAATGGGGCACGGTGAGCATGATCGAAGCTTCTCCGCGCGATGCCGGGACCGCGTATCTGGCCGTCGAACGGCACAAGATGGATGATTTCGCGCCCTACGTTTTTAAGACGACCGACTTCGGAAAGACGTGGACGAAGCTGGTGACCGGAATTCCGGCGAATGACTACGTCCACGCGGTGCGGGTCGATCCCAGCCGGCCGGGTTTACTTTTTGCCGGAACGGAGCAAGGGGTGTACGGTTCCTTCGACGACGGGGCACATTGGCAGGCGCTGCAAATCAATCTGCCGGTCGTGCCGGTGAATGATCTGATCGTCAAGAAGAACGACAACGCCAATGACCTGGTAGTCGCGACCCACGGCCGCAGCTTCTGGGTGCTCGACGACATCACGCCGCTGGAGCGATACCAGGAGTCGGTACCGCAGCAGGACGCACATCTGTTCACGCCGTCGGCGACCAGCCACACGGTATTTCGGGGATCGTTTTTCCGCGTCCAAGGGAATGTTGGGAAGAATCCGCCCGCGGGAGCCGTGATTGATTACTGGTTGAAGACCTCGCTCAAGAAACCAGACAAGAAAGAAGCGGCAACCGGGGCAACCTCAGCGGAGTCGAAACCGAAGGCCGATGAAGGTGCTAAAAGCGACGACGAAAAGAAAAAAGAGGAAGCGCCGAAAATTACTCTGGAAATTCTAGATTCTTCCGGGAAAGTGATCCGCAAGCTGCCCAAGAAGAAGGAAGAGGGCGACGACGAGGAAAATTTCTTCGAGCGCAATCAAGGCGCCGACACTCTGCCTGCGGACGCCGGTCTGAACCGCTTCGTCTGGGATCTCCGCTATGAAGGAGCAACCAAGGTGCCGCATGCACCGCTGTGGGGTGGCAGCACCGACGGCCCGGTAGCGTTGCCGGGCACGTATCAGGCACGACTGACCGTGCTGGGCAAGAGTTACACGGCACCGCTGGAGATCAAGGCCGATCCTCGGCTGAAGATCGGGCAGGAGGATCTTGCGAAACAATTCGATCTGCTCCTTAAGATCCGTGACAAGGTCACCGAGACCGACGACGCCATCATTCAGATTCGCGATGTGCGCGACCAGATCAATGCCGAGAACAAACGCCTCAAGAACGATCCGCGTGAGAAGGCGATTGCCGATGCAGGCAGGGCGCTCGACAAAAAAATGACTGAGGTGGAAGAACAGCTGATCCAGACCAAGGCCAAGAGCGGACAGGATGTCCTCAATTTTCCGGTTCGGCTGAACAATCACCTGGTCGCGTTAAGTGGAGTCGTAGGCAGCGCCGATTCAGCACCCACAAAACAGTCGTATGAAGTTTTCGAGATGCTCAGCCAAGAGGCCGATGAACAATTGGTGAAATGGAAGGCGATCGTTTCGACCGATGTTGCGGCCTACAACAACCTGGTCAAGCAACAGGAGATCCCGGCGATTCTGGTGACCCAACCGGAAGCTGGGAGGTGAGAGGACCTCGGTGTTGAGCTTCGAACTTCGTTAAATCACTTGGGGAGGCCTTGCAAGAATTCTTCGAGCATGCGGTTGAACTTTTCCGGATCGTCGACGAATAATGCATGTCCGTCGCCCTCGAATTTTTCAAATCGAACCTTGTCACCGACCTTCGATTTCAGGAAGTCGGCACTTTGCTGCGAGTCCGGCTGATAGGCAAAGAGAATTGGCCGATTCGCCCGGGCAAAGCCGTCGGAGAAATCTTTTGCGGCAATCAGGTTGTAGACAAGGGTTACCGCGGTATCGGCCGGAACCTGGACGGAAGCATCGATGACTCGCCTGAGGTATTCGTCTGTCTGCGGCTTTTTGAACATGCTTCGAACGAAACCGTCGGCTTGTTTCTGGCGGTCCTGTTGCAGTTGGTTCATCCATTCGGGAACGCCGGTGACCAGTTCGGGGCTGGCCTTCGTGGAGACAAAGCCGTCGACCAACACAAAGCCGCCAACGTTGTCGGTGCCGAATTGTTCGGCATATTTCGACAACTCACCGCACGCCATGGACCAGCCGACGAAGATCGGCTGCTTCAAACCAACGTGGTCCACCAGTTCTTTGTAGTCGCGAGCGCGCGTTTCCGGCAGATGGCCATACGAGGGTTTGTCGCTCTCGCCTTGGGAACGCGGGTCGACGGCAATGACGTGGTACTTTTTTGAGAACTCGTCGATTTGCTTCTGCCATATCCAGGCCGGCATCGTCCAACCCGGAATGAATACGATGGGCCGACCGCTGCCCACTTCCAGGTAGTGGATCCGGATGCCATCGGAAGTTTTGAAGAACTCACTCTTGGTCGTCTGCGCCAGGATGCTCGGCACAAATAAGCTACACACAAGGGTTACAGCGAGTCTGGTTCTCATGTAGCCTCCCCTTCACTTCGGTACACTATTTTGCTCGCCGCGCCTCGGCTTCGTCCAGCCAGCCGCGCCGTAACGTTTCCGCCGGGATACTCGACAGGTACGGCTTAAGGTCGAGGATCGGCGTTCCGTCGAGCATGTCTAAACCACGAACATGCAGGGAACTGCCTTCGCGACGGAGGAGTTCAACGACGGTGAGTCCAACTGGGTTGGGACGTCGGGGCGACCGGGTTGCGAAGACGCCGTGCGGACGATCATCAATGGGAGGAATGCCCACCAACTCGAATCCTTCGGAGCGATCGAATACCCAAATAACAAAAAGATGGGAAAAGCCTTCGATGTCGGTGAGGCCTGCTTCGAATTGCGGAAGAATTTCAAGAATGCCTTCCGCGTCGTGCTTGGCGCCAAAACCCTTGGGGATCTGCTGCGTGCTGGTGTAGGGACTCTTGACGTATCCGATCGGTTGCGGCGAAAACATTTTCTGATCCATCCTTTTAGAAAGGCGCCGCTCGGACGGCGTCAGGTGGTCAGAGACCCTCCTCAACGGGAAGGATGTTCCAATCAGCCTGTCGGCTTTCCCAAGAAAAATTGGGGCGGTTGCACGAAAGCCTTGTTCATCTGATATCTATGCTATGGCATAGATATGCAAGACCTGGAAAATCACTATGTCACCCGCTTGCAAGGTATCCGGCGCGAGGGCGGAACGGTGCAAGTGTATGCCAACATCCCCCTGCCCTTGGCTTCCGCCTTGGATCTAGAGTCGGGCGAAACCGTGACCTGGAAAGTGCTGGACCGCACCCATTTGCTGTTGGTGCGTTTGCCGGAACGGAAGCAACTGAAGGGCGAGGCTGTACCCTAGCCCACAGCCCGGAGAAGGGCGCGGCAAGCCCGGGAGCAACGGCCATGATGGGCAAGCGTTCTGCGCAAGACAAGCTGTTTGCCGCCGATCACGTCTATCTCGACTTTGTGGGCCGGGACACGCTATACGGGTATCTGGCGCAGAATCGGGAGCAGATGTTTCGCGATGAAGACTTCGCCGCTTTGTACTGCCCGGACAATGGACGCCAATCCGTGCCTCCGAGTGTGGCGGTGAGTGTGCTGTTCTTACGGGCCTATGAGGGGGTGAGTTTTGCCGAGGCGGTGGAGCGGACCAAGTACGATCTGCGCTGGAAGGTAGCCTTGGGACTGGAGATGGAAGAGGTACCGATGCAGAAGAGCGCGCTGCAGGAGTTTGAGGCCAAGCTGGTGCTGCACGAGATGGAAGAGCCGATCTTGCAGAAGTCGATCCAAGAGGCCCGGCGCGCCGGATATCTGAAGAATCGCAAGATTCGAGTGGCCCTGGATACGACGCCGATTTTGGGCAAGGGAGCGGTGAAGGACACCTACAATCTGCTGGGAGAAGGGATCGAGATGTTGGGGCGGCGGTTGGCAGAGGTAGAGAAAGAAGAGGTTAGGACGTGGGCCGAGAAGCAGGGACTGAGTCGCTATATTGGCAGCAGTCTGAAGGGAGAAGCCGGGATTGACTGGGACGACAAAGGGCAACGGGAGCAGTTGTTAACCGAGATCGTGCAGGACGGGCGGCGGCTGCTGAGGCTGGCGGAGGAGATGAAACAGCAGCATCCGGCGCAGGCGGAAGCCATTGCTGCCGACGCCGCTTTGCTGCTGCGGCTGATCGCGCAGGACGTAGAAGACAAGCCGGAGGGCGGCTGCCAAGTGAAATCGGGCACAGAAAAGGATCGGGTGGTGAGTGTTCACGATCCGGAGATGCGGCATGGACGCAAGAGCGCCAGCAAGCGCTTCAACGGACACAAGGCCGCGGTGGCGGTGGAGATGGAGAGTCAGTTGATCACGGGGGTGGAGGTGCTGGCGGGCAATGCTGGGGATCAGGAGAAAGCTCTGGAGTTGGTGCAGCAAAGCGAACGAGTGCTGGAGGCGAAGGTAGAAGAAACCGTAGGCGATTGTGCCTACGGAGGCGGCCCGACGCGGCGAGCCTTTGCGGACGAAGAACGAATCCTGACGGCCAAGGTGCCGGCCAGTCACAACCGCAATTGTTTTTCCAAGAGTGCGTTTGAGATCGATTTGGATCAGATGGAAGTACGTTGCCCGGCCGGCCAGACTACGCGCGAGTATCGCTCCGCCGGAGAAGATCGAGGGGGGCAATTTCTTTTTTCCCAGGCCAGTTGTCAGGCCTGTCCCCTGCGCTCGCAATGCGTCCGTGGGCAAGGGCCGCGCAGTATCAGCATCCAAGCCGAAGAAAGGCTACAGCAACAGGCCCGCGCCCATAACCAGACCGAGGCGGGGCGGCGGAGCTTGCGCCAGCGGGTGGTGGTGGAACATCGGATTGCTCGCCTGGTGGGATTAGGGATTCGCCAAAGTCGCTACTTCGGGAAAAAGAAAACCCGCTGGCAGGTGGTGATGGCGGCGGTAGTGGCGAACCTGAGTTTGGTGGTCGGGTACTGCCAGCGGCGAGGTCAGAACCCCGATACCGCCACCGCAGCCCAAGCTTCGGTACATCCCACCCACGTTTTTCTGGCGGCTCTTTCGTCCTTTTGGACCCGATTTCTTCGCCTGGAAGCCAACCCCGCCTTGGGCGCCGCGTTCAGCAGAATGTAATGGATGCGAGGCGCACAACCAACCATCACGTCGCGCGCCCGGCCCCTTCACGGAAAACACCAGTTCTCGGATGGATTTCTAGTCCTCTTTCTTCTCCGGTTCCTTGGGTAATGGTTTCTCGATCGGCTTGCGCGGCAGCATTTGATCGCGCATCGCTGCGTCGTAGACGAAGCTGGCGACGATCACCGAAATTTGTTTCAGATCTTCGGGCTGCAAGCGGTCATAAACGTCCATGTTGGAGTGGTGTGTGCGCGTATCGTATTCGATGGGATCCTGAATGAATTGAAATCCGGGAATGCCCACTGCGTCGAAAGATAGATGGTCGGTGCCACCGGTGTTGCGCATGGTAACAGTGGTCATGCCGAGGTCTTTGAAGGGACGCATCCAGGCCTCAAAAATCGGCGCGACGGCTTCATTCTCCTGCAGGTAGACTCCGCGTATCTTGCCCGTGCCGTTATCCACATTGAAATAGGCGGAGACTTTGGCTTGCTCGGGTCTGACGGTGACCGGACCTGCATCGCGGCGCAACAGGGTAGGCATTCCTTTCATGTTGGGATCGTCCAGGGGCGGCCGCGAGCCAAAGTGTTGTTCGACGTAGCCCTGCGAGCCGAGCAGGCCTTCTTCTTCGCCACTCCACAGGCCGATGCGAATCGTGCGGCGGGGCTTGATGTCGAGGGCTTTCAAAATGCGAACCGCTTCCATCATGACGATGCTGCCCGCGCCGTTGTCGGTAGCGCCAGTGCCGGCGTGCCACGAGTCGAGATGCGCGCCAAGCATGACGATTTCATCTTTCTTGTCGGTGCCGGGTATTTCGGCGATGGTGTCATACTGCATCGGGTCGTCGTCGAAGAAGGTGTTGGTGACGTTCAATTCGAGCGTGACATCCTTCCTCTGTTGCAGCAGGCGGGCGACGCGGGACCAGTGTTCCGAGGCCATGGTAAGTTGAGGAACCGTTGTAGTCTCCCCCGGCTTGTAAGAACCACCGGACTGAACGAAAACGGTGCCACCGCCGGCCGTGCCCCGGCTGTGGTCGATGACCGCCAGAGCTTTTTCGTCAGCGAAGAACTGGTTCAGGTCTTTGGTGAACTGGCGGCGCTTCGCGATCTCGGCCATGCGAAACGGCGGACGTTCGCCAGGAATTTCATATTCGCCGATCTTGGCCAGGTCATCATCGCTGAGTCGCTTGTAAGGAGCTTCCGTGATGGTCTTCACTTCGGCGTCGGCGCCGAGGATCACAATCATTCCCGCCAGCTTGCCACGATATTTGTCGAAGTCCTCTTTCTTTTCGATGTTGGCGCGGATGCATTCGCCACTGACGGCGCCATTGGTGCCGGGAGTCCATGCTTTGGCATACGCGATGAGCGGGACGACATCGGGCGAAGTCATGCGCGCGTTGACGTATTGATTGGCCCACCCACGGCCGAAAGGACCCCATGATTCCAGGTGCGCATTGCTCAGGCCCATCGCCGTCAGCTGATCTCGGGTCCACTCGTTCGCGCGCTTCATGTTAGGCGACCCGGTAAGGCGTTCTCCGATCGAGTCCATCAGTCCGGAAGCCAGTTCCATGACTTTGGAATTGCGGAATCCCTCATAACGAATACGGGTGATGGTTTCCAGATCAACTTTTTCCTGGGACCAGACGGCGGGAACCAACAACAATGCTGCGGCGAAACAGCAGACGAGTCGGGAAGACCTCTTCATAATGAGCTCCTGAGCGGGAATCAATCGGGGATTATACAGCCGGAAGCGAAATGGTTCGGAGAGACGAATGTAAAGTTATTTCAAAGGACGCAGTCTTCCGGGACGCCGGTTCGACCAAGAAAAACGCAGCGAGCTACGCCTCTACGATTTAGTTTCGGGCTTGGGTGCGGTGCTTGCTCACAGGTTCTTTGCGTTTTTCTTCGGTGTCAACCGAGTAGAGCATGTAATGATTGAAACTATGCCGGCGATAGTAGCGGTGTTTGCGAAAATTGAAATAAATTTCAGCGCTCTTGGGCAGCCAGAGTGACGTGTTTTTTGTTGGGAAAGGAACCGGCCCGTATTCCACGGCTTGATGTTCGCTCAGAAGTTGGATTTCAGGCATTGGGTTCGTCATCTCTGCTTCCATGCGCGCGATCTGGAATTTATCGGCGGTAATCCATGCTCTTCCCTTCAGAGCGACGGAATGCATCTGATTCCCGACTTCGTAGCTGTGCATGCGGTTGGGACGATCGTCGCGTTGCCGGAAGTGTACGAGCCAGGTTGCCTGTCCGTGCCAGTCGCCTAAGCCTTCGCAGGACAGGGCGAAGTTGTCGCGCATGTCAGGATGGAAGACCAGGGCCAGTGCGGCAAATCCGATGCTGGCAATCTGGTCTGGATATCCCGCCAAGGTGAGTTTTTCAGCGCGGTATTCATCCACCGAAAGAAATCCGGGCTGCGGCTCGGAGATGGAAGCGACATAGTTGTACTTTCGGGTTTCCGTGCGCGTGGGAATGCCGAATTGATCGAGGGACTGATGAACTAAATCTTCGACGGCCGCGAAACGTTCCACATCCTGCACCAGTTCCTGCACGCGTTTGCCGGATTCTTCCATGACCTGGGCGGAGGGACACAGGACTCCCGGGACAAGAGCAGGTGACACGTCGTCGATGCTGGGCGGCTTCCACGATTTCATGGAGAACCCCGGCGCCGCCAGCGCTTCCAGGGGATCGACGCCAGACAGATCGGCTCCGGTCGCGGTTGAGTCCGAATCGACTGTCGGCCTGCCCTGACGTTCCTGGATCTCAGCGATCAAGGTGCGAACCTGCCCCGCCATGGGGTGCTGCGGCGCTTGCTCAAGAAAAACATTCAGCGCCTGAATTGCTTCCTGATCCTTACCCGTGCCAGCCAGGGCTTGTCCCAGAATGAGCTGCGCCGGACTGGCGGTGTTTTTTCCCTTGGCGATCGCGATTTGTGCCTCATCGCGGGCGCTATCGTAGTTTTGCTGGCGAAGGTAAGTATCGGCGAGCAAATTATGGGGTAGCCAGTTTTCGGCATCGGCCATCACCGCCTGCTCCAGCGCCGATCGTGCGACTGGATAATCCTGCCGTTCCAGGCCGCTCCTCCCAAGAAGGGTGAGGGCCTCAGCGTTGTGAGGTTTCAGACTTGCAGCTGTGCCCAGGTAGGTCTCGGCCTGCGCGAAATCTTTCTTTTGAAAATATAAATAGCCCAGCAGAAAGTTCAGATCCGGACTGGAGGGCGATAATTTGTAGGCCTTGTCCAGTTCCTTCTGCGCCTGTTTGAGATTCCCCGACTTGAGGGCGGAAACGGCGCGCTTGGTTTGTTTGCGCGCCTTTGGCGACAGTATTGCCGTCTCAACATCGAAATTAATCGCCTCGGGATCACGTTGAAGCACGATGTTGATTTGCGCCGGCCCCATGGAATTCGTGATTCCCACTTCTTTATAGGCACTGAGATAGCCCACGGCACTCACTTCCACCTCGTAAGATCCGTAGGGAACGTTGGTGAAGACTCCTCGCGAGGCGTATTCGGTGGTCTGCCAAATAGCCGACTGGTTGCTGAGATTCACGAGTTTCAGCAATGCTTGGCGATCGAGACGAGTGCTGCTGTTATCGGCATAGATCGTAAAGATGAGCACGCCGGTGTCGGGCGCGGTGTTGTAGGTCGTGGAAACATCATTCAGATGTTGGGGATTATTGAGCCCGGCACGCTGAGCGATGGCGGTAGCAGTGAGTAAACAACCGAACCAGAAGGGAACGCAGAAAAACCTCGCGAGCCAAGACATCACATTGGCGGAGCGGCGAGTCATAAGCAAATCCGTGACAGTGTGGCACAGTCCTCCCCGCGGGTCAAACCGCGCTTCACAACTGATCACAACTGACTGAGCTAGTCTTTTGCAAGGGGGCTTGCCGCAGGCGCGACCTATTGTTCCCCTCGTTTTTCTGTTCGCCCTGGGTAGTGGGCTTGACATCTTCCTCGTGGCGGCTTTTTCACGATGTACTGCATGATCAGTGAGATACGGCGATGGGCGGGATCTCGCGGGGCCTCAGGTTTTCGCAGGTGTTGGTCGGCGAATCCCCTGATTTGCGTTACCTGGTCAGACCTGACACCGTGGGCCTGCATGACGCGACGGGCCGCGTTGGCGCGATCCGCAGAGAGTTTTCAATTTCCGTAGGTCGCCGACGGAGCGTAGGGTGGGGAAAATCGGTGTGACCCTCGAGGGAGAGTTTTATTGGGAAGATTGCCTAATTCCTGGCCAAAGTTATGAGCATCTGGCTGCCATCGCCATTCAGCCTGGCGCGGTCGCTGTCAAAGAAGGTGCCGCTGGCCGATTCGGAGAGTTCAATGCGAAGGCCTTCCGTCGTCACGGTCATTTCGATGTGGCTCTTTAGTTTTTCGAAATCCGGTCTGCTTGATGACCATGTGCAGTTGCTCTTTCAGCTTAGGCATATTGTTACGAGTGAGGACAAAATTTTCTCCGTGACCACCATATTGGAGCCGACTTTTTTCGAGGTTCCGGTTGGATCCTTGAAATGCAGGTCGACACGCACACCCCGGCGGGCAGGCTATCAATTATGCTGCAACGATGCTGCGACAAATGTCAGCGTCATGGACTAAGGACATGCGAAGTCAAGGCAAGGTCCCTGACTGTTGGATTCATCGTCAAAAGTCACAGGGAACTTCAGGGGCCATGGCGCAGCCAGCTCAAGCTTCTATTTGTCGTGAGGATAGAAAAGGGCGTTCTAGAAGCGGTATGGCACGAAAGTGCCATAGGCAGAGAACCGGCCCCCATTTTATTTTCATCGGTGAGCAGTTCCTTGGGGGAGGGCTGCCCGGGCGCCCCAGACTCGCAAGAGTCCGGGGCGTTCGTCATTGGGGGGGTATTTCCGTGCTGCCTTATCCGCAGATAAGTTTCAGCAGTTCGGTGTCCGAACCCTTTTCCCGCAGAACAATCATTCTTAGTTGGTAGAGATGGTGAAGTTCACGGTGATCCTCGTCTGGGTTTCGACCGCGTCGGTGCCCTGATAGTGCGGCTTGAAATGCCACTGCTTCACGGCTTCCTGCGCGGCGCTGGCCAGGATCGGCGGACCGCTGACCACGTGCAGATTCTGGATCAGGCCATCGCGCCCAATCAAAGCCTCCAAAATCACCGAGCCCTCCACCTTCATCTGGCGCGCCAATAGAGGATAGCTGGGCTTTACCGGTTGACTGACGACCTCAACTGTACCGGTGGACATTTGCACGCGATCGGCGGCATCGCGGTTTACTCGCGCAACGCTGGTGTTTGCGTTGTTGCTGGCGGCCGGCACCGCGACTTTTTGAGGAGGCGCGCCGGACTGCAGATCGACTCGCACCGAGTTGGTCCCGGGATGAACAGTTTTGTGAACGTCCCCGGCGACAACCTCGACTTCGAGCGGCGGCAGAACGGTTCGGTTGGTGATGGCGGCGAATGGCGGAGCGGATGCATCGGCGTCAACGGCCTCGGCCGGCGCAGAAGTTTTCGGCTGCGCCTTTACACTGCTTTCTTTCTTAAGGGGCGTTGACACCGGCTGGGCCACAATGCTCGGTGTTGGCGTCACGACAGCAGAGTGAGCCGTGGGTTCAGGCTGTTCGTCCGCTTGTTCGGTGTCGGGGAACCAGAAATCGCGATCGCGGAAGAGCACAAATCCCAAAGAAAGCAGCAGCAGAACCAGGGCAATGACCATCATGCGCTGCTGTTTGCGCTCCTCGGATTTAGAAGCCGGGGGCTCAAGAGCAAGAAGCGGAACGGTTTTTGTACTCATGTTTTTGAGTGCGAGCATGCGGGTCGGCTAGGCCGCCTCTGGGACAACTCTGAGATAGTATGCCAGAAAATCCGCCAAATGCCAGCAAAAGTGATCAGAAGCTGAATTTAGTGAGAACTCGCTTGTTGGCAGCCTGTTGCCCGATACAACCTGGCTTGGGGCTTGTAAGTTATTGAAAATCCGTGGTTGACGTCAGGAGGCTAATAGAACGCAAAATCCGAATGCGACGATGCTTTCCCCTCAGGAGGAAGGCGATCGTCGCTCCCGGAGGTGTTTCCGGCCCGGCAAAGGGCATTTCTGGAGTGGCCGGGAAGCGCTTTACTCGCGACTGGGAGGCGAATCAAAATATGCACAAAAATGTATGTACAAAATGTGTTATATGCGGGTCGAGTTCAGCAGGCCAGTTGATCGCGGGTGATTTTCAGGCCAGGCAGGTTTCCGAGTGCGGTTAAGGCGACCGATTCGGTCTGGAAGAACTGGTTGGCCAATTCCGTCAAGTCGTGGGCAGTGACGGCTTCAATTCTCTCGATCAGTTCGTCGAGATCGTAGAAGCGGTCGAAATACATTTCCTGACGCGCCAGATTCGACATGCGGGCGGTGCTCGATTCCAGCGACAGCATCAGGCTTCCCTTGAGCTGGGCCTTGGACCGATTCAATTCTTCTTCCGGCACCGGTTCGGCCTTGAGTTTGCGGAATTCGCTCACCACCGACTGCACCACCTTCGAAGCGGACGCAAGAGAAGTGCCGGCGTAAACCGCCAGGCAGCCAGTGTCACGGTAGGGATTCAGGTCGCTGTAGATGGAATACGCCAGACCCTGGCGCTCGCGAATGTTTTGGAAGAGGCGGGAACTCATCCCTCCGCCGAGCAAGGTGTTGAGAATGTAGCCCGCGTGGCGTTTCTCGTGAGCAATAGGATGCGCGGGCACTCCCAGGCACAACTGCACTTGCTCCAGAGCTTTCTTGTTGCGCAGGATGATACGGGAAACAATCTTAGGAGCCGACGAATGGAAGCCGTTTTTCATCGCCTTCATGTGTTCGAAGTGTCCGGTGACCAGTTCGACGAAGCGGTCATGATCGAGATTGCCGGCAGCCGAGACGATGATGTTGCCGGGAGCGAAGCGGTGACCATAGGCCTCGACCACCGAAGGGCGCTCGAAACGTTTCACAGTTTCTTTCGTGCCCAGGATCGGCTTGCCCAGCGGATGATCTTTCCAGAAATTCTGCGTGAAGATTTCGTGGACGAGATAATCGGGATTATCCTCGTCCATTTTGATTTCTTCCATGATCACGCCGCGTTCGCGGGCGATGTCGGCCGTATCGAAGGTGGGATTCAGAACCAGATCGCTCAGAATGTCGAGCGCGGTGGGAACGTGCTCGTCGAGCACCTTGACGTTGAAGCAGATGCACTCCTTGGCGGTGAAGGCGTCCATGTTGCCGCCGATGGAGTCGACCTGGCGCGCAATTTCTTCCGCCGTGCGGTGCTTGGTCCCCTTGAAAACCATGTGTTCAATGAAATGGGAGATGCCGTTCGAGTCGGAGTCTTCGTCGCGCGAACCGGTCTGGAGCCAGACGCCGATAGACGCGGAGCGGATGTGCTGCATCTGCTCGGTGATCACGGTCAGGCCGTTGGGCAGTTTCTGCCGACGAATATTGCGGACTTCTTTAGTCATTGCTTCCTGTATTTGAAAACTGGTTCGAACCCCCCAAGAATTTCTGCGGAACAACCTGTACTATTCTGACATAGGGGGAGCAGGTGTGCGAGAATAGTTTAGTTATTTAGAATCAGTAGGTTAAACGAAATGCTGACCACCGGGCTGGCGGGGAATATCGGACTTTTTACATCGCGGAAGCCGACACTGGCGTCTCAAACTTAAACGCATGGGGGATCGATCGCAAATTTCGTTGCTCGGGCTGGACCGGTCCGAACTGGTTTCGCTAGTTGAGGGCTTGGCAGAGCCCCCTATCGCGCGAAGCAGCTCCTAGAGGCAGCGTACCGCCAACGGGTGAAGTCGATTGAACACATCTCAACTCTGCCGCAGCAACTTCGGCTGAAGCTGACGGAGAAAGGCATTTCGGTCGGTTTACCGTGCATCGAAAAGCGATTCGTGTCGCAGGATGGTACCGTCCGATACCTGATTGCGCTCGCCGACGGCCAGAGTGTCGAGACGGTGTGGATGCCCGAGGGCGATGGCGGGGAAGCCGGCGATGGGAGCGAAGCCGGCGAACTGGCCGAACGGTTCGCGGAGAGCTCCAGCCTCGCCACCGCCGAGGCTGGAATTTTATTCGAAGGAAGAGAGCCAGTTACAACGCCGAAACCCGATGCGGCTCAACAGCCCAGACGAACCCAGGGACAAAATCAGGGCCGCTCGACGATTTGTATTTCCAGCCAGGTGGGCTGTGCCGTGGATTGCCAATTTTGCCTGACCGCGCTGCTCGGCGTGAGACGCAATCTGACGCGCCGGCGAAATTGTGGGTCAGGTCTGCGCGGTGCTCAAAGACCAGAACGTTTCGCCGCCGGAGGATCGCATCAACCTGGTGTTCATGGGCATGGGCGAGCCGTTTCTGAACTACGACAATTTCGTGAAGGCGGCGCGCCTGCTGGTGGAAGAAGTCGGGATCGCCGAGCGGCGGATGACAGTATCCACGGCGGGAATCGTCCCGCGCATTCACGACTTTGGCGCCGAGACGATCCGGCCGAAGCTGGCCATTTCCTTGAATGCTTCGAATGATGCCCTGCGCACGAGGCTGATGCCGCTGAACAAGAAATGGAATCTGGAGATGCTTATGGCGGCCGCCAAGGCCTACCCGCTGCGTACCCGAGAGTGGATTACGTTTGAGTACGTGCTACTCGGAGGCGTGAATGACGGGCCAGAGAATGCGAAAGAAGTGGCCGAGCTGCTGCGAGGGTTGCGCTGCAAAGTGAATCTGATCGCGCTGAACCCGGGACCCGGAATCGAGTTCAGCACTCCTGATGAGGAGGGAGTCGCGATGTTTCAAAGGATTCTGCGAGAGGCGGGAATTCCGGCGTTTGTGCGGCGTCCGCGCGGGCGGGATATTTACGCGGCCTGTGGGCAACTCAAGCGTACGGTCGAGATTGCCACAGCACCGGCACGGTAGACTGCTGCGTCCTGGCGGGAGCCGACTCCGTGACCGGGAGTTCTACGCGCAGCAACATACCGCCATCTGCGCGGAGCTCCTGAAATTTGACCACGATGCTCCTGCAGAATGCCCTGACATGCGCTCATTCCGAGGGCGTCTTCGGAGTCAAGCGAAAAAGTTGCGGAAGTGCCGGTCGCTGCCGAGGGTATTGGTTCGGTGGCGATTTGAAGCACCGAAGTGTTTGCCTGGCGTTCGGTGCTGACAGTCAGGACTCGACCTCCGCGCTCGCTCAGGAAGTGCAGGCAGTTCGCGACCGACTGCAAACAAACCTGGAGCAGTTGATTGGAATCCCCCAACACTTTGGGCAGTTCGGGATCAAATGCCGTACGCACTTCGATCTCTAGCGTCTCCCATTGGGGCTGGGTCAACTTCACAGCGGTGCGTGCCAGAGTGTTGAGGTCGACGGGACTCTTGGGCGATGGCGACTGCCGGGCAAAGCTGATCAGGCTGGCAACCAGCGATTTGGTGCGGCGTACGTGCTGTCCAATCTTTGCGGCAAGTGGCCGCTGGTCCTCGGTGAGCGCCGTGCTGAGGAGCATGTCGGAGTAACCGAGCATGGCGGTGATTGGATTGTTGAGTTCGTGGGCCGCCCCTCCGACGAATTGACCAATCGAAGCCAATTTTTCCGACTGCAGGATCTGGGCTTGTAGTTGTTTGAGACTTCCAACCGATTCCCGGGAAAGTTGCAGTAGTTGAGTGAGTTCCCGGTCGAGGAGGTGCTGGCGTACCAGGACCATGACGCCCATGAAGAATGCGGCGACCAGCGTTAACGCGAGCCGAAACACACTGACACGAGAAGGGACGGAATTATCGGATAGGGCCCAGGCGGCGAACAAGGGCAGAGAAAAGACCGAAATCATGCTGCAACGGGCAATCCAAACGCCGTAAAGGGTAGAGGCTTCGCGGGCATCGGAGGTTGGCTTCTCGACCTTGGTCCGCAGCCCAATCCATGTGAGCCACGCAATGGCAGCGATGTAGGGGATATCGTAGAGGCTGCCGCTATAATACAGCTTCCGACCGATCGCCCAATTCATGACGGTAGAACTGGAGGCGTAACAAAGGCTCATGCCAAACAGACTGGCATAGAGATATTTCCAGGGGCCCTTGCTGGTGATCCAGCAGGCAGCCAAGCCGACCAGGAAAGCGATCTCCTCGGTGACGTAGACCGCGTTCAAATGGCGATTATAGGCAGCGTTATCAGCCACGACGTATTGCCATGGGATGACGATCAAGACGTAAAGATAGAGCCACCACGTCAGCAGAAGCGCGAAATCGAGTCGTCCCACACGCGCTCCGTATTCATCCTGTGGACTGTGCGGACGCAAGGCCAAGGCAGCCATCAGGGGAACGATGTGCAGGAAAAGAATCACGTCCCCGGCGAACAGATCGGGAACATCTCGCTGCAGAAACACTTCGAAGTAGGTCCAGAGCAGTTGATAGGACAGCCAGAAAAAAATGCCGAGAGTGATGAGCGACCAGAAAAGCCGCATGCGTCCCTCGGATCGCAGCACCAGAGGGACGAAGGAAGCAGCGCCCGAAACCAATAGAACACATTGGATCAGGTCGCTGATCGCGGTGAGGCGAAAAGACCGAGGCAGCACGAGAGCCGCCACAAGAAAGGCGGCCAACAATCCGGCCACCCCGGCCAGCCACAGATGGGAACGCTTGCGCAAGACACTCCTCAGGTCCACATTCTAGACCGGAACGCCCAAGGCCACTGGTTACTGGGGTAACCTAAGGAGAAAGGGGAAATCGGACCGAGCGGGGGTCCACCACACTCTTACTTGCCGATAAGCTTCTTTTATTCAATAATATCCGCAAAGCCGCCACGCCCGTGGAGACGGACTCGATTGAATGCTCGGGTTGAGCGTTACCGACAATCCTGGAGACTAAGAATTCCGCCTGATCCAGGCGAGACCCGCCGGATTGAGCGGTGGCTGGCTACAGCTCGCGTGTTTCTGGCGATTTCCACGTTGGTGGCGATCCGCATGGATCCCACCGAACTGGGGAATTCCTGGGCGGCCTACGGTCTATTCGTATTCTATTTGGCGAACAGTATTCTCATCCTGATGCTCCTGCGGCGGAGGGAGCAGTCGACGTCAGGGTTTCGTCTTCTGGTTCACGCCGGAGATATCGCTTGGCCAGCATTAATTTCAATCTTCGCGGAAGGCCCAAGAGCTCCTTTTTTTCTTTTCTTTTTCTTCGTGCTCGCGGCGGCGGCGTACCGATGGGGGCTTTGGGAAACATTGGGCACGGCTGCGGCGGAGGTTGTTCTGTTGTGGATCGAGCATTTCGTTCGGATCCACATCTGGTTGGGACCCGGAGGATCTCCGTCTTGGCATGCCTTACTTGGCCTGCGAGTGAATGCGGGCACGTTTGAACCGCAACGTCTGTTCATGCTGTCGATCTACCTGCTGGTGATGGGCCTCTTGCTGGGATATCTGGCCGAGCAGCAGAAGCACTTGCGGGCGGAGAAGGCGGTGGTGACCGGGACTTTGTCGAGGATCCGGGTGGAAGCCGGCCTCACCGGAACCATCGAGCAAATTTTCCGTGAAGCCATGTCCATGTATGGGGCGTCGCGAGCGGTAGTGGCCTCGGAGGAGGCGCATAGTCAACGGATGTTTGTGGGAGAACTAAACGAAGATCGCGGAAGCGCGCCGTCCGAGTTTCGCTGGTTGGATTCAGTTTCCCGAGACGCGAAAACCTATCTGGATGATTTTCCGGGGACGGTGTGTTTTGCCGCACTCGATGGGGACCGATGGACCACCCTGGCCCTCGATTCCGAGGGTCAGCAAGTGGAAGTGGAAAACTTGGCGGCGGTTTCGCAACTGCGCCAAGTGCAACCCTTTGATTCGCTCATTACGGTGGCCTTTCTGTTTGGCAGGGAGTGGCGAGGCCGAATATTTCTGTTCAACCCATCGTGGCGAGGAGAAAAACAAGAGGAGCTACGCTTCCTGCTCGATCTGCTTCAGCAAGTCGGACCTGCCGTTTACAACGTATATTTGCTGCACCGGTTGCGCCGCCGTGCGGGGGCTGCGGAACGCGCGCGCTTTGCCCGGGAACTGCATGACGGTGCGGTGCAGTCGCTGATTGCGGTCGAAATGCAAGTGGACGTGTTGCGCCGCCACGCCGATGCCGGCAAGCCGATTGGTGCCGAATTAGGAAGAATCCAGGGCCTGCTTCGCGAGGAAGTGCTCAAATTGCGGGAATTGATGCAGCAGATGAAAGCGATCGAGGTGGATGCGCAGCGGTTGCTCCCGGTTTTGAATGACACCGTCGAACGCTTTCAGCGAGAGACGGGTATCAGCGCCCGATTCGGTACCGATCTCGAAGATCTGGATATGCCGCAACGGGTCTGCCGCGAGATTCTGCGCATTGTCCAGGAAGGGTTGGTCAATGTCAGGAAACATAGCGGTGCACGCCACGTGCTGGTGCGCTTGGGTTCCAGCGTGGAAAAATGGAATCTGATCCTTGAAGATGATGGAAAGGGATTTCCCTTCGCGGGGCGTTATAACCAGGATCAAATGGGTGGAGCGGGGAAAGGACCTATGATCATTATGGAACGCGTGGGTTTGATTGGCGGCGAACTCACGGTAGAATCAAACCCGGGCCAGGGAACACGTCTGGAAGTCACCGTACCTCGGAAGCGGGAAGTGCCTCATGAACTTTAGAAAAGCGCAGTCGGTTCGTCTTGTCATTGCCGATGACCACCCGATTTTTCGCGATGGCCTGCGACGTTTGCTCGAGGCCGAGCCGGATATGAAGGTTCTGGGAGAAGCATCAGATGGCGCCGAAGCCGTAAAACTGGCGCGGCAGTTGAAACCCGACATCCTCCTGCTCGATCTGGCCATGCCCAAGCATCCCGGCCTGGAAGCCTTGCGGGAATTGAGTGTTCCTTCGGCCGCAACTCCCGTGCGGGTCATTCTGCTGACCGCCGCGGCGGAAAAGAGCCAAATCGTCGAAGCGCTGCAATTGGGCGCGCGGGGAGTGGTGCTCAAAGATTCCGCCACGCAACTCCTGCTGAAGGCGATCCATACGGTGATGGCGGGCGAATATTGGGTTGGACGCGAGAGTGTTTCCAACCTGGTGCAATACCTGCGCACTCTTATGCAGTCTTCGCATGACGAGGCGCGGCAAAAAAAATTCGGCCTGACCCCGCGAGAGTTGGAGATTGTTTCCGCCGTGGTGGCTGGATACTCGAACAAGGAGATAGCCGAATATTTCAAGATCAGCGAAGATACCGTGAAGCACCATCTCAGCAATATCTTCGACAAACTAGGGGTCTCGACCCGCCTGGAACTTGCGCTTTTTGCAGTGAATCAAGCCCTGCCCCTCAAAAGCATTGCTTGAAGAGGGCAGCTTGGCGGCCCCACCACGGTAGTGGCACTTTGGTGCTATTGGTAGGAAAGCTACCGGATATTAGAATTTTTGAACACTGGGAGTGTCACTTCACGGACTATTGCGCCGCCGCAGTGGGACCGAAGTGTCGCAGTTAGTAGAACCGAGAAATGAGGAGCCCTGTGGCAAAAAGTTTACAGCAACTGTGGAACGACGAACGCGGTCAGGACATTGCGGAATACGCAGTGATGTTAGCCGTGATTTTGGTTATCGTCGTGGGGACGATCCGTCTCATTGGCTCCAATGCCAGCAACGTCTTTTCCCAAGTTGGCAGCAATATTCAGTAACCGGCCGTCCTGCAATTCATGAAAGTCTAAGTCCCTATAGAGCCTAATTTCGGGTCTACATCCGCTGCAGATCCTGCCGCAGTGTACGAAAGCCGGACCCATTTCCTGCGCGATCCCTGCGAATTACTTTTGTTCGGTGCCTGACAACGATGTCGTGGTCAGAGCCACCTTGTCGGTACCATCCGTCGGACAGTCGCGTCAGGTAGGGAAAAACTGGAGTGATCTCAAACTCCATTTTCTCGCGCGCTGAGGTCAGCGCCACGGGCTTGGCTTTGGACAGTTCCACACGATCCGTCCAGGGATCCACTTTGAGGCGGCCACCCAGCGGCAAAGCCGCGATCTGATCGAGGCGCTTTTCCTCAAGCGCAGGGGAACCTTCCATCAAAGTCGCCATGCGCATGGCTTTGCTGCCGGCAAGGCTGTTTCCTAAGTGAGGCCGAATCAAGTTCGGCAGCTCGGGCGCCTTCTGCTGCAGAGCTTTCAGAAACAATCCGGCGTTGCTCAGTTTGTCCTTGTAGGGAGAGTTCTTGAGGAGTTCGACCGCCTTCGCATCGGCTGCTTCCTCATCCGCGGAATTGCGCTTGAAGTCGAGACGTTGGAAAGACTGCTCGTCAGGGAAGAACAGCTTATCGTTGAACGCCAGGCTGGTATCCAGACGATGTCCCAGCACGATGTGGCCGAGTTCATGCGCCAGAACCATGGACAAGGAGGCCTCGTCGGGAAGAACGTCAAGCAGTCCGCGGCTAATGACAATGGTGTGCCCGATCGTAAAAGACTCCAGCGGAGCAGTTAGCAATATCCGACAGCGGACATCTCCCTGCAAGTCGATATTGTTGGTGACCAGCAGATTGTTGACCACGGTAGCCAAAATCTTGTCCACCTCGCCGGGAGGGGCGAACAAGCCAATCTTCTGAAGCCGATCCACCGCATTATCTTCAGCCTGCTTTTCCCACATACGCTGAGCCACGACCGGACTGGCATCGGCGGCGGCATCACTTTGATCCTTTACGGATTCGGGCGAGTCAATCAGAATCTGGGTGAACTCCTCATTCTTGTTCAGAGCTTTCAGGTCGTAGCCCCAGAGCCGGGTCTGCGCTTTGAAGTGGAGGGTCCTGCCTAATGTCCGTTTTAAGGTCCGATTCTTCCGAATAGACGTATGCCGGCAGCCACATTCCGGGGCGCATGTTCAGGCGCCAGGTGTCAAAATGGAAAAAGAAATTGACCTTGGGCTGCGGAGTGTAGGTTCCGTTGAAGCGGACAATATTGTAATCCTGGTCTTCGACCCACACCCTGCCCATGAAACGCGCGATTTTTTGGCCTGGCTTGGGACGTACATCGATCACCAGACAGCGGAGTTCGCCCAAAAATTCGCGCCGCACAAAGTTGAAGTCGTAATATTTCTTCTGGAAGTCGGGGTCGAGCACCACCATCTGTGCGAAGCCTAGGGGAAGGTAATGCAGGGCGTAAACTCCGGAGAGCCTGCTCATCATACGGCGGCCGAATCCCGGTTGGCCAATGAAAGAAACGTCTTCCGGACCTTCGCTCAAGTCGAGGCGACCGAAAAAATACTGATCTTTCACAGGAAAGGTATTTCCTTCGTGATCGTTCTTGAGATCCTGCAGGTAGGTTTCGACCAAGGGATGCAAATGCCGCATCTGTGCCATAAACAGGTGCTCGCGCTGCACGACGCGGTCCAGTACATCATTGAGCGTAACCGCGGCCGGAGGGGCGGATGGAGCACTAGGAGCGGGCGCAATCGACGGTGCTTCCGTCGTACTGGGAGCCGATTGCGCCCGGGGAAGAAGGAACGATCCTGAGCGCTGAACCGCGAATCCGCAGCTCAAAACCAAAGCCAACAACGAGCCCGCACGAACCATTTGCATAAGAACCTTCTGGGAGCTGATCACGCTAACTGAAAAATAATGTGCAAAACGGCCGTCGAGTCTGAGGGTTGGCCGTCCTTCAGGGCGGGCTTGAACCGAATCTGCTCGGCGGCCCGAACCGCCGCATCGTCAAGACCGTGTCCGAGTCCGCGAACTACTTTCAATACCCGTAATTTTCCCGACGCTTCGAGTACGACTTCGAGAAGCACTTCGCCCTCGATCCGCTTGGCGCGAGCTTCTTCAGTGTAGATGGGAACCGGCTTGGAAAGGATTTCCGCCGGAACAATTTTGGCCGCCGCTTGGGCTGCCGGACGCGATTGAACGGTCGGAGGAGCGGGAACGTCGGCGTCACCGAAACCCGCCTGCCGTACTGTGCCTCTGGAAGATGCGGACGCATTTCCGGTCGCAACGCCGTTACCGAATCCGGTGCTGGCAACCACGCCGCGAGCGCCTTTGGCCCCCCCAGTTCCGTTGCCATATCCTGGTCCGGTGGGCATGTCGAATCCGCCGGCCTGCGCGATATTTACTGCTTTATTCTGACTGGCTTTCGCCGGTACTCCGTTGGGATCGCCAAAGCCACCGGTCTGCACCTTTTGTGGGGCGCGATCAATAGTCTGCGGGGCCGAACTTCCTGTGGAAAACACGTTGGTAATTACGGGCTGCTTTGGAATCACAGGAGCTGCCGAGGGAGGAAGAGGCGCAAGCTTCTTGGTCGCGATCTTTACTTGGGGTGCATCTTCCACTTTCGGCTTGACTTCCGGTCGAGGAGCCGGCAGACGTAAAGTCTCGGGCGGTGGATCGAGCTTTGCTTCCAAGACTGGCTTCCGGAGCTGCTTCTGCGGCTCGTGATTCACCGGGACCGGGGTAGAAACCAGTTGCACCGCATGATAGTCGGGCTTGGGGCGCTCAAGAATCTCCGGATGGAGAATGGGGATCCACACAAAAATCGCAACGGCCACGGCCTGCACGCCATAACTCAACACGAAGTCAGACCAAGGCATTTTCCACGGAGGTAGCGAGGAAAACAGGGCTGATTCGCGAGACGTGGGCGCCATAATCAATTCTACTGTTTAGTGTCCCAAAACCAGAGTCGAGTGTAAAGCATTTCCCAGTGTTTTCAATGGTGGAAACCTCGTAGGTAGGGTCCCATCAAAGTGTTCTATTCCATCTTTCTTTAGTAATGCACGATAAAGGCCATTCCCGAGGGGGGCCGATTTCCGCGCATCCCAATATTTATCAGTGAGTTAACAGGATTTCCGTCTGGGTGGAGAGGGCACCCACTCTGGTACGGTACCAAAAAGCTACATCCTGCTGTAGACAGATTTTCCAATAATGACAGCACAACGCCGGATTTCAGCAACGCACGATTTTGGGGTTTTCAATCCCTTGGGTGGCATTGCGGGTGTCGACCACCAACTGGGCTTCTCGAACGATGCCGCGATAGTCATAATCGGAATGATCGGTCACAATGACCACGCAGTCATATTGCCCGAGGTTTTTTAGCTCCGCGCATTTCATTTGCAGGTCGTATTTCCGGCCCTTGCCAATGAAGGGGAAATAAGGATCGTGGTAACTGACTTGGGCTCCGTCTTTCTGCAAGAGTTCGATGATGGTGAGCGAGGGCGACTCGCGTAAGTCGTCGATATCCTTCTTGTAAGCCACCCCCAAGACCAAGACGCGCGCGCCATTCACGGACTTCTTGTGACGATTTAGCGCCCCGCTCACCGAGGAGAGGACGTGGTAGGGCATGTTGGTATTGATCTCGCCCGCAAGTTCGATGAACCGTGTGCGGAAATCCCACTCTTTGGCCTTCCACGAGAGATAAAAAGGGTCGACAGGAATGCAGTGTCCGCCGAGGCCCGGCCCCGGATAGAAGGGATGAAAGCCGAAAGGCTTGGTGGAAGCGGCCGCGATGACCTCCCAGATGTCGATGCCCATGCGCAGGCACAGCAACTTAAGTTCGTTGACCAGAGCGATGTTGACGCAGCGGTAAATATTTTCCAGCAGCTTGGTCATTTCCGCTGCAGCCGGAGACGATACAGGAACGGTTCGATTGAAGATGGAACCATACAGGGCGCCCGCCAGTTCGGAGGCTTGCGGGTTGAGTCCGCCCACAACCTTCGGGATGTCACGCCGCGCGACTGTAGTGTTGCCGGGATCCTCGCGTTCTGGCGAGAAGGCCACGAAGAACTCTTTCCCGGTAAGAGCCTCGTTGCGAGCAGCCTTCAGGCCGTTCCGGTTCTCTTTTTCCAGGATCGGAATCATTACTTCTTCCGTGGTGCCGGGATACGTCGTACTCTCCAGAACCACCAACTGCCCCGCGCGCAAGTGTGGAGCGATGGAATGCGTGGTGTCGGTAATGAAGCTTAGATCGGGCTCGTGATACTCATTGAGTGGAGTTGGCACGCAGATGATAATGGCATCCATCTCAGTAAGCTGCGAATAGTCGGCGGTCGCCGAAAACCCGCTTTTCTTCGCCGCCTGCACCTCTTCGGCGCCGATTCGATAGATATAGGAACCGCCTTTCGCCAGCGTATCAACCTTGCGGGCGTCGATATCGAAGCCCGTCACTCGGAATTTCTGTTCGCTGTACAAAAGAGCCAAAGGAAGGCCGACATAACCCAAGCCGATGATGCCCACGCGGGCCTGGCGTTGCTGAATTCTGGTCTTGAGCTGATCAATAGACGGATCTGTGGCGGGGTAAGTTGTCATGAAATGGTCCGGTAGGAATCGAAGACGGGTAACATGAAAGCGCCTAAATTTTAACACACGGCGTTTAGGAGTGTCCGCGCTCTGCAGGCGCGAAAGCACCAATTCGGATGTTGTGAGGAGACGGAACCGTTGACGGTACTCACGAGGGGAACGAAATTTTTCTGGATCCTTTCCATTGGTCTGGTTACGGTAGCGATGGCATTCGCGGCGAGCGCAGGCCGGCTGCTCGTAGTGGATGCTCCGCAGCCATCGGACGTAATTTTGGTACTTGCGGGGGAGACCGATCGACGTCCCGCTCGCGCCCTGCAGTTTCTGGATCAAGGCTACGGACGCCGGGTGGTGATCGACGTTCCCGCGGCGAACGGGATCTATGGGTTTACTCAAGTCGAGTTGGCGCAGAAATACATTGAAAATATTCCTCAGTCTGCCATGGTCCGGATTTGTCCGATTACGGGGCTTTCGACCCGGGAAGAATCGCACGACGCGGAAAAATGCCTGGCGGACGAAGCCGGCACTCGAGTCCTGATCGTCACATCGGACTATCACACTCGCCGTGCTCTCAGCATCTTCCGTCACGAGGTTCATGGTAAGTCCTTTTCTGTGGTAGCGGCTCGCGACGATATACAGTTTGGCTCGCGCTGGTGGACCAACCGGCAATGGGCCAAAACTTGCTTCGACGAATGGCTGCGGCTGGTGTGGTGGAACGGGGTCGAGCGATGGCTTTGACAGGATGGATGTCGTTCGAAAGATGCCCCGCCCACGTGACCAATCTAATTTCGTCTCGATCCTACCCACCAACTACGCGGGAGTGCGGAAGCAGTAATTTCCGGATGGAACGCACTGGCTGAATCGGGTTGACAAAAGGTTGAACGCGATCGTACCCACCCATCCTTAGTTTTCCACCGAAAAGCCGCGTCCACTACACAATAGGCGTTGACTCCAGAACACATACAACGGTAGGATTCGACCAACCGGCACCCAGGTGTTTAAAACCTGCTGTGGGAATGGGTGGTTACTTTCGGGTGGGTTCCGGTTTGCGTCCCACGGCCTTTCGAATTAGCATCATCAACGGTGGTTTCCCGAGGATGGGAATGTCTGCGACGATGAGGCCTTTTTACTTGAAGATTCTGAGCTGCATGATGGTCCTTATTCTTCCGACTGCCGTATTGGCGGCGGATCTGCCTGGGGCCATGCTGTACAGCCATGGGACTGCCTTGCTCAACGGCAACACGATTACGAGATCGTCGGCGATCTTTTCCGGCGATTTGGTGCAGACAAATGCGGACTCGGTTGCCAACATCAATGCGACCGGTTCAAGTATCCTGGTAATGAATGACTCGCTGGTGCAATACGAAGGCAGTGCTCTCAAGTTGGAGCACGGAAGAGTAACCATATCGACCTCGAAATTGCTGGCAGCTCTCGCCGGCGCTGTCAAAGTCACTCCGGTCGCTGGCGTTTGGACGGAATTTGACGTCAGAGACGTGGATGGTCGGGTCCAGATCACGGCGCGAAAGGGTGAGTTGACGATCAGCGATGACACTGGGACCTCTACCCTGGCGGAAGGTCAGGAGACGACTCGAGACGATTCACAATCGCAGAGCAGGAATAAGAAAAGAAAGAACGGAGTAGCAGAAGCGGCCGCTCCTGGAGCGGCGGGAGCGGTTTTCGATTCTCCCATCGCGGTCGGAATTGCCGGGGCAATCGTCGCCGGTGGGACGATATGGGTGTTGACGCGTAGCGACGATGCCCTCAGTCCGGCGAAACCCCAATAGTCTAAAAGGGAACGGTTTCCGCCCCCCTGACTCAGGCCCTCTGAGCACCGCGCTGTCTCGGCCAAGATCGGATGTCCCCTAACACCTCTTGATTCCTTGAGTCAGGTTCGGGAACCCCGTGCAGGAAAGCTAGAATTTTGCGGGCAGGCAACACGAACATTGGAAGCTTGTTCGCGGAGTGGTTGCGCTGGGGATCAATCCGGCCTGATCGCTTACTATCGTCAGCCCACCGGTTGTCTTAACGATGTTCAGAAACGCCAAGCGACACCGCCCGCTACCAAAATATTGTGCTGGCGGCTCTTGCCCGTGTTCACACTCAGGTTCGGAACCCCGGACCAGAAGTCTCGAGCCTCTCCCCGCAAACGAAAATTACCAATAATCTTCACGTCGAGCCCAACCCCAGCTTGGAGCACGCCAGTGGTGGTTCCGCTTTTGATGGGGTTCGGTCCGCCGAACAGAAGAGTGGAACTCGGGCCGAAATGGCCGAATCCGCCGCCAAAACTTACCCAAGGAGACACTGCCTGTTCAGAAAAAACGTTCAATCGTGCTGCGGGAGTCACGTAAAACGATGAGTAATCTCCGGGGACCACGTTTTGTGCGGCGTGCAAGTCTTGGTCGGGGTTTACCACGAATGGCACTTCGAGGGCGACGGACCAAAACGGCCCATCGATGACACGTCGAGCATAATTTATTTCGAAGGTGAGGCCATTGCCGAAGCGCAACTCGGGATCAAAGGCGGGAGCACCTGCGATGCCCTGATTGCTGACGAAGATCCGTCCCAGCGTTCCCGCTAGTTCGTTTTTTTGCGCTCTGTCCTGCGCCGCCGCAAAGGTACAAACTGCCAGCACTGTCCCGATGACGAGGTGTTTTCGCGACATTTCTCCTCCTGCCTTCCGATGGTTGCCAGGGTGCGCTGGCTCTGTTTTTCGACTGTCCGTTCCCTCTACAATTACGTGGGTTGAATTTGAATGCGGAGGCCCATCCTGTGCGTAGCAAGGATTATATAGACCGGAGCATGGAGTTGCCATTGTCAGACGGAGTGCGACGTTCGTCCTCCCCGGCAGTTCGAGACCGTACAGACCTGGATCGCTTAGCCAATGGCGCTTTGGGGAGTCAACCTCTCTGATCGCGAAAATGAGGTTAAGAAAGACATGCAGGCTCTCATGACCCTGCTTCCGTCCAACGTCAGCAAAAAACGAACCGTTTAACAACTCATTCCGGACGAGAGTCTTGGTCTACGTCCGATGGCTTGTTGTCGCGAACCTCACAGTTGGCATCGCGGCAGTCTAGGGGTCATTGCGTTTGGCATTGAACCGGAGCGCACATCAACAAGCCTATTTCCGTTGTTCGAGCTTCACGCTGGCGGAGATCGGCTGCCCGTCGCGCAGGACTTTCACCTCGACCACGTCTCCCACTCGGCTGCGGCGTAGGGCGTCGGTGAAGTCGTAGAGATTCTTAATTGGCTTGTCGGCGAATTGGATCAGGACATCTCCCGCTTTCAAGCCCGCCTTCGCTGCGGGCGAGTTCGGCTTCACGTCGGAGAATTTCACGCCGTTTTCGGTTTGCCCAAAGTCGGGAACGGAACCGAAGTACGGACCATAGCCGCCCCCTCCGCCAGCGGTTGGTGGCTTGTCCTCGGCGACGACCTGGAAAGCCGGCGGGTCGGGCGCTTCCGCGAGTTGAACTGCAACGTTTCCGACCATGTCGAGCAGGCGGGCGGCAGAGGGGGAATTAATTTTTTCCCAGGTGTCGGAGGGTTTGTGGTAATCGGAGTGAAGACCGGAGAAGAAAAATAACACTGGAATCTTTTTCGACACAAACGAGGTGTGGTCGCTCGAGGAATACCCGCCCGCGGAATATTCGACCTTGAAGGGGGTGTCTTTCTGGGCCTGTTCGAGAACTGATTTGAAAGTTGAGCCAGTGCCGACGCCGCCGACGTAAACCTTGTCATCTTTAATCCGGCCAATCATGTCCATATTGATCATGGCCACGGCTTTCGCGAGCGGGCGCGTGGGATTCTGAACCCAGGCCGCCGAACCCAGGAGCCCAAGCTCTTCGCCAGCGAAATCCATGAAGAGGATGCTGCGCTTCAGTTGGCCGCGCTGTAAAGCGAGCAGGCGGGCGAGTTCGAGGACGCCAGCAGTACCGCTGGCGTTATCGTCGGCACCGGGATGGATCTGGCCGATCTGCGAGGGAGCGAGCGAATCGAAGTTGCCGCGGCCGAGGTGATCATAATGCGCGCCGATGATGACGTATTCGTCGGTCTGGCCGGGCAGCCATGCGAGCACATTGTTGACCGTCGCGCGCGTGGTTTCAATGTCGATGTGAAGGGACGGGCGAAGTGTGTCGGGGAAGGCGAAGGATGCGGGCTTGGTGGCGGAGTTGATCTGCTGTTGAGCATCCTTCAACGATTTTCCCGCCGACCGAAACCAGGATTCCGTGCTCGCATTCTTCGCCTGCACCATGATAATGCCAACATTTTCCGGGCCACTGACGCTGCCGAAGCGCGTCAGTAGGTCTTCTTCTCCGTCACCCAGCGTGCCGTTGAGCACGACCACGGCTTTCGCTCCGTGATTGCGGGCGTTAATGGCCTTGGTAATGAGTTGCGAGTGCTGCGTGAGTCCGTGGTTGCCACTTTTTTCCGAGAAGCCTGAGGGTTCGTAGCGCAGGACCAGTACGATTTTGTCTTTGACATCGAGCCCAGCATAGTCGTCATAGTGGAATTCGTCAGCGGTGGCGCCGTATCCCGCGAAGACAATGGGAGCCGTCAGCTCCCCGGAGGCGGAGAAGCTGAACGGGACAAAATCTTGATTGATCTTCAGATTGTGCCTGGAACCGCCTGACTCCACCAGAAATCGGTTGTCTGACTTGAGACGCGCTCCGGTGACGACCGTGAACGGCTGCGCATAGCCGTTCACACCGGCAGGTTGCAGGTCGAGTTTCTTGTATCGCTTCTCGATCAAGTGCTCGGCGCGCGTCAGGCCTTGGGTGCCGGCACCCCGGCCTTCCATCTCCGGCGACGCGAGCGACTTTACGTCGTTGAGATAACGAGAGGGATCAGCTTGCTGAACCGGAGAGCTGGCGGCAAGAAATACCGCCGCGGCGAGCAGAAGAAGGACGCGAGGGAACCTAGGACGATTCAGCATGACGATCATTTGGTGAAGCGAGAATCGTAAGAGGTGGGGCGGGAGGTGTCAATGACAGGGCATCATTCGCGAATCGTTTCGGGATAGAGCGCCTTACGGCAATCCAGGCAGATGCTGTGGGTGAAGTCCGCATCCGTATGGTTGCGAATGTAAGCCTCCAGATTGCGCCAGGTGCCCTGCGTGTCGCGGATCTTGCGGCACGAAGCACAGATGGGCAGTAAGCCCCACAAAAGACTTGACTCGTCCCAAGGCTTCGTGGAGTTCGTTGATCAGGCGCTCGCGTTCGGCTTCGGCGGCCCTGCGCTCAGTGATGTCGCGAATGATAATGCACGTTCTGGAATCTCCGTCGGGACTTTGGAAAACCACCGACGAAAGCTCGATCGGAAAAAGACTACCGTCTTTGCGTCGCGCCCTGAGTTCGCCGTAGGCCCTGCCGGTACGTTGGCGGTCGGCGATCAAAGCCGCGAGCCTGGGGTCGGATGCATCGATCAGCCCCGGTCGGCCTTCGTGCAAAATCTCTTCCCGGCTTCGGCCCACAATTCGGCAGGCGGCCGGATTCGCGTCGAGGATCGAGCCATCCAGTGCGGTCAACATCAAGCCGTCAAGGCTGTTCTGAAACAACAGGCCGTAGAGAGACTCGCTTGGGGCTGTCCGCAGGATTGGTGCTGCTGGTGTTTTGCTCGTCATGTGTTTTGGTTTTTGCGGATATCAAGTTTCGCGACGCCCGTATCGCGAGAGGACCGGGGAAAGTGAGCCGTATTCTAAGGGAAGATCGCAGGTCGGGTGCAACTGCGCAAGGTGCGGATCAAACGCGATTCCTACCGGGCTAACTGAAGTATTTTTTCCTCGATCTGCTTCCACGCTTGGGTGCGGGGATCGATTACGTCGAGGTGACTGGCGCCGGAAATCTCGAGAAGGTGGACATCTTCGTTCTCTTTGCCGGAACGCTGTTGTTTGGCAACCACATAATCGCGGCTGAAGGCGGGAGGGACAACGTCATCGGCGGAGCCGTGGATCAGCCACTGGCGGGCTTGCGGGATTGAAAGTTCCATAGGATCGGCTTCGCGATAGTGATCGGGGACGTCGGTGGGCGTGCCCCGGAGAAACTCGACGACGGCATCATTGCTGAGGTGAAGCTGATAGGTGCGTTGCAGGTCAACGACTCCGGCGAGCGAGACAGTGCGCATCAGGCTAGGTTCGTGGGCGGCGAGGCAGAGCGCCAATTGACCTCCGGCAGAGTGGCCCATTACCACTATCCACTTTGAGTTCAAATTGTGTGCTTGCGCATTTTGCACGAGAAAATGATAGGCAGAGCGGATATCGGAGAAAGTGCCGGGCCAGGCTCCGCCATCGTTGCCGACGCGGCGGTATTCGAGGTTGGCCGTCGCCAATCCTCTGGCAGTAAGAGCCGCGCACAGATGTCCTGCATGATCGAGGTTGTATTTAGCGCGCCAGAATCCGCCGTGGATGTTGATGACAAGGGGATACGGTGGCTTGCTTTTTTCTGTGGAGGAAGGTAGACGCAGATCGAGAAACTGGTTGGCGTCCGGGCCATAGGCGAGCCGCGCGTCGGCACGAGGCGGTGGCACGGTGAGAATGTCATCAGACATGGCGGACAATTATTCTAGTCTGTACTGGGTGCGTAGCGTCACTATCGTCTGTGGCGGATGTGGCGGAGGTCACTGCGCGCATTCCGCACCGAGGAATAAAGTGCAGCCGCTTTTCTACCATTTCAAACTCAGTCGCCCTGATTCGGGATTGGGCTCAGAACCGGCCATCTCGAACCGAGGCATCTTCCGAGCACTTTCCGTTCAAGGAAGGAGGGTGTAGTATGCTTGCCCGTATCCTCGAATTCACTCCGAAAGCCGAAAAGAGGGACGAACTGATAAAGACGATTCGTCAGGAAATCCTTCCGATTATGAAGAAGCAGCCGGGCTTCCTCGAACTACTCCCATTTGTCCCGGACGCCGCGAAACAGAAAATGGTCACCATTTCGATGTGGACGGAAAGATACGCGGTGGAGAGGTATGTGGAGGAAGCGTTTCCACATGTTGAGCAAATCCTGAAACCCTTCCTGGTCGGGCCGGTTACGCTCAGGACGTACAGGGTAGAGACCACGGTGTGCCAGCATTTTGTAGAGGCACTTACCGCGGCCGCCTAGAGGCCCGAAGGGAAGGGAGTGGCGAGTACATCGCGCGATCTCAGGAACTACCCGCGGCCGAAAAGCCAATGGCTTGGCCTTCCGGATTCCAGGCGGAGTGAAGCTCCAAGGGGCGTCTACGAAGGGACCGAATCGTTGTCGGGCGACGCGTTGTAGCGAAAGCCCGGCTACCCACATCTAGCTCAACCCGCCGAACCGCTGTATGCGGACCCGCATGTACGGTGGTGTGGGAGGGGAGGACGAGTCCGCCTATCGTTTCGCTGGGCTACTCGTAACGCAGAGCTTCGATGGGATCGAGATTCGCGGCGCGCAGAGCGGGGACCATTCCGCTGATCACGCCCACGACCGCCAGGATGGAGGTCGCCACGACCAAAATCATGGGTGACACGATCAGGCGGATGTCGGCGGCTTCGGCATGTTTGGCCAGCGCACTGTAAAACGTGATACGACCGGCGAAGATCGAAACCGCATAGGAAAGCAGAATTCCGAGGAAGCCTCCCGCGGCGGTAATGACCATGGCTTCGGCGAGAAACTGAAAAAGTATGTGGTGGCGCCGCGCCCCTAGGGCTTTCTCTACGCCAATTTCGCGCGTCCGTTGGGTCACGGATACGAGCATGATGTTCATCAGGCCAACGCCGCCAATGCCCAGGGTGACCGTTCCAATGAAGGCCAGCAGGACTTTCAGTGCCATGGTGATAATGCCGAACTGCGAAAGCTGTTTTTGGGCGTCGAAGACGAAGATGGCGCGCTGGTCGTCGGGCTTGAAGTTGTGCGCCGTAGCGAGAGTCTCGCGAATCGTCTTATCTAACTTCTCATGGTTAAGGCCAGCCGAGTCGAGCCATATCCCATCGAGATAATGGTTGTCCTTGAGGACATCCATGGAGTTGTAGGGAATATAGACGACGCGGTTGTTGTCGTTGTCACCCTCTTGCATGCGAGGGGCTCCTACCCCAATTACATCAAACGTCACGCCATCGATGCGGATGGACTCGCCGACTGCGGGCATGCCAGAAAAGAGTTTGTCGCGCGCTTCCGACGCGATGACGGCATAGAGACCGTGCTGCATGTTGTCGGCATCGTTGAGGAAACGTCCCTGCTCGATGTCGAGATTCCATATGTCCTGGATCGATGGGTCGAGTCCCATCACGGGAAACGTAAATGAGCGATTGTTGTTCTGAACGGTGGAATCCTTCTGCAGCATGCGGACGACGTGGCGGCAGAGTGGAATGTTGTTGCGCAGCAATTCGATGTCGTCGTTGGTGAAGCGAATCTGGACGCCCGCCTTGTTGCCTCCGGCTTGCTGGGAGGTGCGCCCGGGGAAGACTCCCACGGCGGTGGCGCCGAAGCTTTCGAAGATTGTTTCGATGGCCTTGCCGAAGCCGTTGCCGTAGGAGAGAAGCAAGACGACGGTGGCGATGCCCCATGCCATGCCGGCCATGGTGAGCAGGGTGCGGCGCAGGTCGTGGCGCATGGCTGAGTACGCTTGTTGGAGGAGGTCGCGGTGCATGTAGAGTCTCACGGTTGAACGGTCGTCACGGTTCTTCTTGCCGCCACAAAAATAGTGGGTGAACCACGGTTTCCTCTGCGTGCTCTGCGATTCCTCTGCGTTCTTGGCGGTAAAGCTTTTAACCGCGGAGTTCGCGGAGAACTGCTGCGGAGGACGCAAAGCACATCGCTCCGTTCAGACTACTCCTTTCTCAGGGCCTCTACGGGTTCGAGCATGGCGGCGCGTCTGGCAGGATACAGGCCAGCGGCCACCCCGGCGACTCCGAGAGAAATCACGGCCAATGCTGCCGTGGAAGCAACCAGCTTGGGAGGATCGAATCCCTGACCGAGATTTACCCCGGATAGCACGGCCATCAGTCCTGCCGCGCCTCCGATGCCGATGCCTCCACTCAACAGAGTCAAGAAAGCTCCTTCCACGAAAAACTGGAACATGATGCTGGCGTTGGTGGCACCAACGGCTTTGCGCAAGCCGATTTCGCGAGTACGGTCGGCGACGGCCACAAGCATGATATTGATAATGCCGATGGCGCCGAGCGCGAGCGTGACTAGTCCCACGCTGCCGAGGAACATGTTCATGGCGTCGAAGATCTTGCCGATCTGATCGATAGTCTTGATAGTGTCCCATTCATCGAACGAGTCCGGATTGTTGGGATCGAAGCCGTGGTTGCGGGCGATGATTTTGTGGACTTCCTGGCGCGCGGTTTCGTGCACGGCGCGGGACTTGGGCTGATAGTTGATGAATGAGATCACATCCGTGCCAGTCCCCGCGTTCAGCGGACGAAAATAGTCCTGCATGGCATGGAACGGGACGAAGCTCCGTAGATTCAGATTCATGTTGTCGCCGTGGCCGACCTTTTGCAGGGTGCCAATCACCGTGAAGCGAACCCCGTTGAGCAGAATGGTGGCGCCGACGGCGGGACGGCCCAGGAAGAGGGTACGCCGAACCTCGTCGCCGATGACGATCACCGTGCGCTTCTGCGCATCGTCCATCTCATTGATCCAGCGGCCCTCGTTAATCGGCAGGTAGCGGATCTGATTAAAGTTGGCGGGCACGCCCACGATTTGGCCGCTGGCCTGGAAGAAATCACTGACCGCCCGGATGTCGCCGCGCGAGATGGCCGGAGCAGCAGCTCCCACGCTGGGACATTCGTTCAAAATGTCCTCGTAGTCGCGGTAGGTGAGATAGTACTGCCGCAGTGCGGTGAAGCTGCCCTGCATCACCGGGGCTCGGCCCGACCAGATGAACATCACGTTCTCGCCCAGGGAATCGAACTGCTTGCGATTGCCGGCGCGAAATCCTTCCCCCAGGCCGACCAGTAACAGCAGGGAACCCACACCCCAGGCAATGCCGAACATGGTGAGGAACGAGCGGAGTTTGTGCGCCCACAGGGCCGGAAGGTCTGACCGAAATATCGAAAATAAGGCGCACGATGCTTAGACATTATACGGGGCCTTTGGTCATCAGGTTTCAGGCGCAGACGCCAGACCTCGGACCTCAGCCCTCAGACGTCCCTCTTCAAAGTGAATTGCTGCGTTCCGGGGCGGGTTGAGGCCCCGAGGTCGAAGGTCTGAGGTCTGCTCTTCGATTTTCGTTTCGAATCGTGCCCGAGTTGGTTATTCTCTAGCGGGATGACGACGCTTGCCCTCACCGAACTGCTGGGCGCCACGGTTTATGATCCGTCGGGCGCGTCCAGCGGGCGTGTGCGCGAGGTGACGCTCACCCCGCAGGAGGACCGCTCTCGGATCTCGTCCTTGATTGTGAAGACCAAGTCCGGGAACCGAGTGCTGCCATTTTCCGCGGTTTCGGCAATCAATGGCGGAGTGCGAGCAACTACCGTCGCGGCGGAGTGGCCAGCGGTCGAATGGCACAGAGGGTTTGTTTTTCCTGGAGCGCGACCTGCTCGATCAGCAGGTGATCGACGTCAACGGACGAAAAGTAGTCCGCGTGAATGATGTCGACCTGCAGGTGGACCCCACAAAGGATAAAGGCACAGACAAGAATCGTCCCGTGTTACGAGTGACACTCGGTGGACGTGGGCGCCCGGGGCGCGGTCCGGCGCCTATTGCGTGGAGTGGCGCCCAAAGCGGCTTTGCAGGCGCTACTCGGAAGAATCCCGCCGCGCAGCATTCCGTGGAATTTTATCGACGTAATCGAGACCGATCCCGCCCGGCGGGTAAAGCTGAAGACTTCCTATGAAGGCTTGTCGAAGCTGCACCCTGCCGACATTGCCGACATCGTAGAAGATCTGGCGCCGGATGAGCGCCAAGCCGTTTTTCAGACCTTGGATGAAGGCACCGCGGCGGAAGCGCTGGAGGAGGTCACACCCCGGGTTCAGAAATCCATTGTGGAGTCCCTGGATTCGGGCCGGGCAGCCGACATCGTCGAGGAGATGGATCCCGACGCAGCCGCTGACCTGCTGGCCGATCTGCCCGAAGATCGCACCGAACAGATCCTGGTCCAGATGGAACCGGAGGCGCAGCAGGACGTCGTCGAACTGCTGGAGCATCGGGAAGAGACGGCCGCAGGGCGCATGACTACTGAGTTCCTCGCACTGCCGGTTTCGGCGACGGTGCAGAATGCCATCGATTCGCTGCGCGAATTTGAAGGCGGAGTGGAAGTCGTGAGCACGATCTACCTGGTGGATTCGAACGGAACGCTGACCGGCGCAGTTCCACTGGCGCGATTAGTGCTGGCGCCGCCGTCGACCCCGATGCTGTCTCTCGTCCAGGAACCCCTTGTCCTGGCCCATGAGGGGGTCGGGGAAAATGAAGTGGCGGAGTTGTTCGATAAGTACAATCTGCAGACTCTGCCCGTGGTGGATGAGCACAATAAGTTGACGGGTGTCATCACCTCGGATGACGTGATCAGCATGCTGCGCGCGAAGCTGTAGGGGAAAGGGGCAGTGTGAGGTGTTGGGTCTTAGGTCTCAACATCGCGGCGCTACCGCTTCTTGGACCGACCCCAGACTCGCAGCACCGCCAACATCCTAAATTCCCACTGTGACGCACTTTTCCTTTGGTTAGATTCGCTGCCTGCATTTATCCTGTGGCGTCGTTTGTAGCTGCAAACTTTTCCACCCATATGTCTGCGAAAAGTGCCCATGAAGTTTCTGAAACGCTCGAAAACCCGGATTCTGCTGTTTCTTGCCGTAGTGGGCCCGGGATTCATTACCGCGAACGTCGACAACGATGCCGGCGGCATCCTGGTCTACTCGTCCGCCGGGGCACAATTCGGACATCTTCTGCTGTGGACCATGATCCCAATTACGCTGGCCTTGATCGTGGTACAAGAGATGTCCGCCCGTATGGGAGCGGTCACTGGCAAGGGTCTCAGCGATCTCATCCGCGAGGAATTCGGTCTGCGCATTACGTTCCTGATGATGATCGGAATCCTGATCACCAACTTTGGCAACGTCGTTACCGAGTTCATTGGCATTGCGACTAGTTTGGAATTGTTCGGTCTGCCTCGTATTTATACCGTGCCGGTTTGTGGAGTGATCGTCTGGCTGATCGTTGTGAAAGGACAGTATAAGAGCGTGGAAAAGGTCTTTCTGGCGGCTTCTTTTTTCTACGTGACCTATATTCTCGCCGGAGTGTTGGCCCATCCTTTGTGGAAAGACGCGACCATAGCGACCTTCAAACCGCCCGCTCTGCGCGCCTTTCGCGACCAGGCGTACCTGTTCATGGTGATTGGCGTAGTCGGGACGACCATTGCTCCGTGGATGCAGTTCTACCTGCAGTCGTCGATTGTGGAGAAAGGTGTAACCCGACGGGGGTACAAGGCTTCGCGTCTGGACGTGGTCACCGGGTGTATCTTTACCGACATCGTGGCTTGGTTCATCATCGTCGCCTGCGCCGCCACTCTGTACGTCCACGGATTTCGCGATATCAAATATGCGGCGGATGCCGCCCAGGCCCTGAAACCTCTCGCGGGGGACTATGCCTACATTCTCTTTGCGGTGGGATTGTTCAACGCGTCATTGTTTGCAGCGTCGATCTTGCCGCTTTCCACGGCATACACGGTGTGTGAAGGCTTGGGCTTCGAATCGGGAGTGGGAAGGAAGTTCGGGGAAGCGCCATTCTTCTACTGGCTCTACACGCTGCTGATTTGTGCCGGAGGGGCGCTGGTTTTACTCATTCCGGCCGAGAGATTGGTGGAAATCGTTGTGTGGTCGCAGGTGATCAATGGGATCGTACTCCCGTTCGTCCTCATCTTCATGCTGATATTGATCAATAAGAAAGAATTGATGGGCGAGTACACCAACACACGGTTGTTCAATACGGTGGCCTGGGCGACCACGGTGATCGTGATCGGGCTCTCGCTGGCGCTGATGTTGGCCTCATTGGGAGGCAAGACTGGTGGTTGAAGCGCCCGCCGAGTGGTGAGATGTCCAGAGACCTTCATTGCGAAAGAAGAAGCCGAATCACCCTCAAAAGAATCGAGAATGATTCGGCGATTTCGTCCCTTAATCCTTGCCGATTTCACCGACCGGCGAGACAGCCTTTCTGGCCGGAACTGTTGGGGTAGCCGGTTCCGGTGTTGTAGGCGTGATTGGACCATTCCCCTTGTATCTTCCAATAGGTGCCGTTGCTGAATTTCACCAACGGAACGTTGAAGGTCCAAGCACATTTGTCGCCATTTTCCTCGCCGCGTGCGTCATACCAGGCTCCAGGATAAGCAGGGTCGGTGCGGGCTTCGGATAGTTCGTGTCCGCTCACGTTGGCCAAGGCGGCGAGGCCCTGCGAATGCAGTCCGGATGTGTCTTCCGGATCGCAACCCGCGTCGCCGTCGAGATCGAAGAAAAAGGCGACTCGCACCCTCTTGCCACTGCACGTCCCGTATGAGTGATAGGCACAATATCCGGCGTTGCCCCTTGGCAGATCCACGTAGACGGGATAATAGCCATTGGTGGCTGGGTTCGGGATCTCTTTGCAGACCTCGGCCACAATGGCAGAAGTCGAGCTACCATTCGAAGGCGTCGACATGTCCACCAGATAGTGATCATTGATGAGAGTGGGTCCTACCTGACCGTTCGAGCCCGTGTACTCATCCGAAGTCTTCGCATAGTTGGAGCGGTTGAATCCGCTGTACCAACTGTCAAGCCCAGCAATCTTATCGCGGGTGAAACTGGAGTTGGCCCACTTCGGTCCCCAGAAAATAGCCTTACTCACTGTAGACGGCAGGATGGCGCCGCCGTGGTAAGTCATGTCGGGGCTGGTCGTAGTCGCCGCCTGAACCCGCGCAAACGGATGAAAATCCCGGCTCCAATGGATGCCCAGCATTGGGGGTTCTTGGGTTTGGGTGATGGATGACAAATCTTGAGGGCTGTCATTGGAGGAATCCGTGGCTTGCCCCAGACACATCCCCGCGATGGATAAGAACGCAGAAAGAGCGAGACCTTTCCTAAGCATGCGAATAATCCTCTCCTGAATTTGACGAAGAACGTAGCGGGCGGCGCTGCGAGCGGATAGTTCTTTGAGCTAACTGTATTCTGGGATTATTTCATTATGTTCAGGAGGGGGCAACCGTAGTGAATACTCGGTAGTGCATCAGTTCAACGTTGGAAGAAAAAATCATGAACCACCAAGGGCACGAAGGATCACGAAGGAATTCATTGAATAGGTGCTTCCCTCGTGTGAGTTCGTTTCCTTCGAGCCGGAGAAAAAACCGCCGAGTCATCCAGTAGCTGGCTTCGATACCTGGGATGATTCAGCGGAATCCTTTGCGGCGACGGTATATCCTCAGTGGCCGTCGAGGCATCCTTTTTGGCCGGAGCTGTTTGGGTAGCCGGTTCGGGTGTTATACGCGTTGTTGGACCACTCACCCTGAATCTTCCACTGAGTTCCGTTGCTGAAGGTGACCAGTGGAACGTTGAAGGTCCAGGCACATTTGTCTCCGTTTTCCTGGCCGCGTTTGTCATACCAGGCCCCGGGAGAATCAGGGTCGGTGCGTGCTTCAGAGAGCTCATGTCCACTCACGTTAGCCAACGCGGCTAGGCCTTGGGAATGCAATCCGGATGTGTCCTGCGGGTCGCAGCCCGCATCGCCGTCGAGATTGAAGAAGAAAGCAACTTGAACCGTCGTGCCGCCGCACGTTCCGAACGTGTGATAGGCGCAATATCCGGCATTGCCTCGCTTCACGTCGACGTAGACGGGATAGTAGCCATTCGTTACTGGTTTTGCGATTTCTTTGCACACCTCAGCCACAATCGCGGACGTCGAGCTTCCGTTGGCGGCCGTCGAAGTGTCGACCCGATAATGGTCGTTGATCAGAGAGGATCCGACCTGACCGTTCGAGCCCGTGTATTCGTCAGAAGTGTTGCCATAATTGGAGCCGTTGAATCCGCTGTACCAACTGTCCAGACCGGTAATCTTGTCGCCCGTAAAACTGGAGTTGGCCCAACTCGGTCCAGAAAACAGCTTCGCTTACCGTGGACGGCGTGATGACGCCGCCGTGGTAGGTCATGTCGGGATTGTTTCCTTTCGCTTCGTGAAGCCGAGCAAAAGGATTGAAGCCTCGAGACCAATGGATGCCAAGCATGGGAGGCTCGTGCGTTCCGGTAATAGACGAAAGATCCTGACGGCTGGCAGCGGTTGAATCGGTGGTCTGACCTAGACACATTCCTGCAATCGATAAAACAGCAAGAAGAACGAGCAATTTCTTGTGCATGCGGGTAGATTCCTCTCCTGGATTGGGTCTCGAGCGCATCCGGGTGCGTTGTGAGCGGATTGTTTCCCCAGACAACAATGCGGCGGATCAGGTCATAGTTTTCCTGGCATGGTCAAGAACATACCCGCCGGGTCTGAGCTCTCGGGGTTTAGAACCTCAAAGCAGCTTGCCAGCGGCGAGTTCCTGGACCAATGTCAGGTCGGCCTCGAGAAAATCGTAAGCTGGAAGGTCTTTCGGTTCGGCCCACTGAATCTCCCGAAAGATGCGATTCTCAATTTCCCTCTGGTATTCGCGGACGATGAAGAAGCGGAGTTCGACCATGCCCCCATTGGGATACTCGTGCTGAATGCGTCTGACTTCGTCCCCGACGTTTGCCAGGATTCCGAGTTCTTCTTCTAATTCGCGCCGCAGGGCTGCACGGGGTTGTTCTCCTTCTTCAATCTTCCCGCCGGGGAACTCCCACTTCAGCGGCATGGTCTGGTGACGCGTGCGCTGGCACACCAGGAGCTTGCCTTGTTTTACGATCAGGGCCGCGACGACCCGCTTCATGCTTGGGGCACGGTGGTCGCTTGCAACGCGCTGGCCACGGGATCGACGCAACTGGTGAAGGTGAAGGTGAATGCGGCAATGCCAGCTGAACAGCGCAGTTCGAGTTCGTGCTCGCCGAATTCGTGGTTGTCTACGAGAAAATACATGCGCGCCGAGTCAACGGCGACGTAGCTTTCGTCCTCGCCTCCATTCGCGCCAGAGCGGAAACTTGTATTTCGCATCGCCTGTTTACGGGTGAGGGGCTTACCATCTTGTAGGACAACGACCTCGGCCGCTGGGACGTGGGGGGACGCCATAACCAAGTTTACGGCGGAAGCTTCGTATTTCAATCGTAGAATATGAGACCCCGCTTCGACAGCCTCAAAGTACTCAGCGGTCGATGCCCAGCGCCCGCTGGCATAGAAAAGATTTTCTTCCAGTTTTCCAGTGAAGGCGTAGTCGGCAATTTGACCTTCCTTGAATCCGCCAGGGTTACCGATACGGCCGCGAGCGTACCCCAAATAGAGTTCACCGGATGCGCGATAACAAACCGCGACTCCGTGACCTTCCTCGCGCAGCGGCTCCATCAAGTCTGGAAGGTCCACAGCGGGATCAATCTCGCGCAGCAATTCCTGAATCGCCTGCTCGCACTCGTCGTAAGCACCTTCGCCGAAATGGGCATAGCGGAGGTATCCATCTTTATCGAGCAAGTACTTGGTCGGCCAGTAGCGGTTGGCAAAGGCCTTCCAGATTTCGCGATCGCTGTCGATGACGATTGGATAAGTGAGCCCGAATTCGCGAATGCCTCGCTCCACATTCGACTCGTATTGCGCGAATGTGAACTCGGGCGTATGGACTCCGATTACAGTGAGACCGTGCTTCTGATATTGCTCGTGCCACGCCTGCACATAGGGTAGAGTGCGAATGCAGTTGACGCAGGTGTAATCCCAGAAGTCGACCAGCACCGCGCGCCCGCGTAACTGGCGAAAGCTGAGTGGAGGAGAATTCAGCCACACGCGACCGATCTCCGGGGCGCGTACTGTGGCCTTTTCGACTCTCACGCTTTTACCTTCATTCTTGGAATTTTATTGTCCGGCGCTTTCCAGTTTGTTTCCGACAAGTTTGGCGCAGTGCTGCACAAGATCCTGATGCTCGGAAGTGAAAGCTGCGGCGAAGTGGCTGTCGACATCCAATTCTCCCACCACTTTGCCATGGACAAATACTGGCACTACGATCTCCGACTTCGTTTCCAGGGAACAAGCCAGGTAGCGGGGATCTTTGCCGACATCGTCGACCACGACCGTCCGGCCGCTGGACGCAGCCGCGCCGCAAATTCCCTGATTGAGCGGAATGCGGGTATGCGGCGTCATGGCGCCCTCGAACGCGCCCAGCACCAGCATGGGCGGTTTCGCGCCCGGTTCGAGCAGGTAAAAGCCTACCCAGTTATATTTCAGCATGCGTTCGTGCAGGACTTTCGCCATCGCACGCATGAGTTCCGGGGCGCTGGGAAGCGTCTGCGCTAGTTCGGTGATCTCCTTGCGGACTTCGTCGATTCTGCCGCCTGCGGTCATGAATGAAATCTTAACTCACCGGCTCGAATTCTCAGCCGTCGAAGCGGGAACCGCAGTAATCTGCCGGATTCCTTTCGTGTCAGGAAAGAGTTCGGGATGGATCGCGAAGGCCAAGGCCTGCAGACCCTGCAATAACGTCGGTGCCGGAGTATTGAGAAATTCATCCCGGATGCAGAAGATGCGGCCGGCGAGCGCAGCAGAAATCCGCTGCCAGCCGCGATCCGCGATGATTTTCTCCAGGGGGACGCGGTCCCCCGCGCCGCACCATGCGGCAAGGATCACTTCCGGATCGATTCGTTGAACTTCCTCGGCTGTTGTCTGGCGGCCAGGAATACCGATGAAGTCTCCTCCGGCTGCCTCGACCAATTCCGCGACCCACGGCTGCGACGCGATGATCGGCTTGCCCCATTCCTCGCACCAGACTCTGGGTCGCTTGGCCGCGGTGGTGCGGCGCACTTCGCCAATTTCACGCTGCATAGCGGCAATCACTTGTTCGCCCCGATCGATGGCGCCCACCGCACCTGCAATGGTTGCAATGTCGGTGTAGATATCCGCCAGAGTTTTGGGAGCTAGGCCGAGAAACCGCGCACCCGCTTTGAGAATTTCGCTCACTGCCTTCTCTTGATAGGGAACAGCCGCAATCACCAGGTCGGGTTGCGCGGCGACGATCTGGGCGGTGTCGGCAGTCCAGGAGTCGGCGAGGATGATGCGGGAACCGTCGGCCACCTCGGGGACGACGTCCGCGCAATATCGAGTGCAGGCCACCACGCGACCCAACTCGCCGATCGAGTCGAGAATGACGGTCGCGCTCGGTTGCAGGCATGCGACGCGTTGCGCAGTGTGAGAGCGGCGCATAACTCTATAGTTGGAGTTGGTTCAGTGCTGCGGAAGCGCGTCCAGAGCCAATTGTGCGGCGTGCGTTGAAGCCTGCGGCAAGCCGCCCACCGCCGCGACCAGTGTGTCGCGTTGGAGCGCGCGAGATTCGCGCGGAGTCTGCCCAGCAACCAGTTCAGTCATGGCTGATGCGCAAGCCATCGAAGGCACACATCCTTTGGCCTTAAAGCGGATCTGGGCAATGCGTCCGGACTTGATTTTCAAACTGAGACGGAGCACGTCTCCGCATGCCGGATTCTCAATTTCCGCGATGGCGTCCGCGTCAGGCACCTCTCCGGCGTTGCGCGGATTCTGAAAGTGATCGAGCAGTTTCGCGGAGTACATTCTGTTCAGATTGTAAATGGACCGCGCCCCCTAAGCCTTCGCCGGATCGATTGAATCTAGCGGCGTGTTCCGTCAGGGAAGTAAATGGGCCAGCCACGCTGGCGGGCTGCGGCTTCAAGGTCAGGATTGGGATTCACCGCGAACGCATGTTTCGCGATGGCAAGCATTTCGGCGTCCCAGCGGGAATTGCCAAAGGCGGCGTCAATCTCTTTCCCTACGACTTCACGTAGTACTTTAGGTTTTCCCGGACCCGAGGGGATGCAGGCAAGACGGTCGGTGATCAGGCCGTTCTCAACTTCGACCCTCGTCGCAAGAATATGGTCTTCGGCAATACCGAATTGTTTCACCCCGGCGCGAATGACCCATTCGTTCGAGGATGAAACGGCCCACACGTCACAGCCGTTCTGCTGCAGTCGACCGACTATCTCTTGCATTTCGGGAAAAATGTGGCTGGGGAAGGCATGGTCCATGAAATCGGAAGCGGTCTTCATCATTACCGCCTCGGTCATTCCCTTGTGCATCGTCACCATCTCGCCGCACATCGCATCTTCGCTGACCTTGCCCGCTTTGTACTCGAGGTAACGGGCGCGCATCGCGGCGCCGACCTGGTTGCTCACAACGGCCTGCTTGATTTCCCAGTCGAAAAATCTCTCTCCGGCATCGCCGGACCAGAGTGTACCGTCGCAGTCGAAAGCCGCAACCCGCGGATTCAGGCGCAGAACGGATTCGAGAAACTCGTGCTGGGTGAGAGGTCGCGCTTGTGCACCAAAGGTTTTCATGCCCTTCGACGATAACGTGCCGAAGGTAAAGTGTGCAATCGTCGGCTTGGACTTTGAGGGCTAGAAAGGGTTGAGCAGAGCGGCATAATCCTCAGGAGTGTTGATGTTCAGGGCCACGAACGGATCGGTCACGGAGACGTATTGGATGTGGTTCTGATAATTGTGCTCGACTTCGCGGGCGCTGGCCGTCGGCGGCGCCTGCAGAAATACTTCGATCAATTCTCGTCCTGCGAGATAGGGATGCCCATGTTTGCCGGAAAACTCGGGGACGACCGCCCAGATATTTTGCGGAGCGGATTCGTAGGCGTCCCGCAGCAGCAATACGGTAGCTGTATTCACGGGCGGGCGATCCACCAGCGTGATTACGGCGGCGTCGCGGCCGCGGTTGAGGACTTCGTGCAATCCTACTTGCAGAGAACTGAATTGGCCCCGGCTAGGATCGGGATTGGTGACCAGCGAGGCTCCGTTGGCGTAGGCAATTGGGGCGAGCGACGCCTCGTTTTTGCCCGCTACGACGAGGATGAAGTCGGTGGAGAGCGTCAGCGACCGAATCGCTGCGGAAAGAAAAGTTTCCTTTGACCGCGGCTGCCCGGCGGCTTGAGGGGGCCAGGGAAGTAGTGCTTTGTCCGTGCCCATGCGCGAGGATTCGCCAGCGGCAAGAATCACTCCGGCAAAGCTCGGGGCGCGGGACATGAGCGGAAGATAGCAGAAAGTGGAGGGAAAGTCAGTGAGCCGAGATACTCAGCGGGTCTGGTCGTCTTCTTCTAGGGCTTGAAACGGGGAGTTTGCGTCCGATTCATGACGCGCCGCTTTGAACCAGCTCATGTGAGGCAGGGCAGTGTTAACATTGCGACGGACCGCAATTAACTCCGCAGTTATCGCGACGGCAATCTCCTCAGGCGTGACGGCGCCGATATCGAGCCCGACCGGAGCGTGCACCCGGTCGAACAAGTGTGCTGGCACGCCTTCTTTCTGAAGCGTCTTGAAGATTTCGATAACCTTGCGCTTCGAGCCAATCATTCCTATGTAGCGCGCTCGAGTTTGCACCGCCCACCGCAGGATGCGCATGTCATCACGGTGTCCGCGGGTTACGATCACAATGTAGGAAGACTCGTTCGGATCTAGTTTCTGCATCGCCTCGTCAAAATCGAGAGCGTGGACTTCGCGGGCGGCAGGGAAGCGTTCTGTCGTGGCATACGAGGAGCGGTCGTCAGTCACTGTAACGTCAAAGCCGGCACTTGCTGCCGTCTGGCAAAGATTGAATGCCACGTGACCTGCGCCGAAAACATAAAGTAATGCTGGAGGTAATACCGGTTCCACAAAAACCTCTAGCGTGCCACCGCAGACTAAGCCCGTGTCGTACTTAGGATCCTGGTTCAAGTCAAACTTTAAGGTTCGCGGCTTCTCCGTTTCCATCACTTCGCGGGCCGCCTGCCAGACGTCAGCCTCGACACAGCCACCGCCAATCGTGCCCACAATCGAGCCGTCGTCGCGGACCAGCATCTTGGCGGTGCGAAACGAAGGAATCGATCCGCGCACATTGACGATGGTCGCCACCGCCCCTCGGCGGCCTTGGCGGCGGAGTTCAACGATTTGTTCGTAGATATCCACTGGCAATTCTGATTATCGGTCGGTTAACAGGGACGAGTCAAACTGCGCGATAATCGTGGTCCCTGCGTTTGGGAGTCGCGAACGGGATACAATCCTTATGAATTTTAGGGTGATGAGAAATACCGCTTGGACTGAAACGCATTTCCTTCGGGAGAGCTGTCTTGAGAAACCTCAAACTACCGTCGCTCCATCTAGCCATTGCGATCCTGGGACTGATCCCGATGTTGAATGCGCAACAGTCGAAGGCGACCCTACCCGGGCCTGTGCCACCCCCAATCGCTGCCGCTCAAAAGTTGTTCATCTCGCATGCGGGCGGCGAAAGCTTCGAGAACGTTCTCGATCAGACTATGTTCAACGGTGGCCCGGACCGCCCTTACAACCAGTTCTATGCGTCGATGAAAAACTGGGGGCATTATGGACTGGTCTTTTCCCCTTTGGATGCCGACTTGGTTTTCGAAGTGAGCTGGGTGCTCAGTGATACTGGATTGAAGCTGCCGGTGCTCGGACATTTGCGATTGGCGGTAATCGATCCCAAAACTGACATTCCCCTGTGGAATTTTACCGAGTACGTAAGAGGAGCGATCCTGCTGGGCAATCGCGACAAGAACTTTGATCAGGCGATGACAACCATTGTGAACCGCATCAAGATCCTGGCAACCCAACCGACTCCCTCGACGGCCGCACTCAGAAAATAGATCGCTGATTATGAAAGCCGTTCGCATTCATCAATTCGGTGGACCTGAAGTCCTGATCTACGAAGACGTTCCCGATCCGCAACCTCGCAAAGATCAGGTGCTGGTGCGAGTAAAGGCCTGCTCGCTCAATCATCTCGATGTGTGGGTGCGCAAAGGACTGCCGGGCGTGAAATTGCCGCACATTCTCGGCAGCGACATTGCGGGCGAGGTGATAGAGGTGGGGGAGTACGTCAGCGGGTTCACGGTAGGGCAGCGCGTGCTGGTTGCTCCCATGCATTTCTGCGGGCATTGCGTGAAGTGTCTCGCGGGATTGCAAAACCACTGCCGCGAGTTCACAGTTCTGGGGAACGGAGTCGATGGCGGAAACTGCGAGTTGATCGCCGTCCAACCGTCAAACGTGATTCCCATTCGAGATACTCTCGATTTCAATCAGGCCGCCAGCGTGCCTCTCGTATTCGTCACGGCGTGGCACATGCTGGTGGGTTTGGCTGCGGTGCGTCCCGGGCAGACCGTGCTGGTACTGGGGGCAAGCTCAGGCGTGGGGATTGCCGCCATCCAGATTGCCAAGCTATTTCAGTGCCGAGTGATCACGACTGCAGGCGACGAAGCGAAACTCGAGAAGGGACGCGCGCTGGGCGCGGACTATGGCATCAATCACTACCAGCAGAAGATTTCCGAGGAAGTGCGGAAGATCACGAACAAAGAAGGCGTCGACGTTGTGATCGAGCATGTCGGCGCAGCGACTTGGGATGAAAGCCTGCGCTCTCTCAAAAGCGGGGGCAAACTGGTGACCTGCGGAGCAACCACCGGACCGAGCGTAGGACTCGATTTGCGCCATCTGTTCGCGCGTCAGTTAAGCCTCCTCGGCTCCTACATGGGGACCATGGGCGAACTGCATGAAGTGCTGCGCCACATCTTCTCGGGCCGACTGAAGCCGGTCGTGGACCGCGTATTTCCGCTGAGTGAAATCCGCGCCGCCCACGAATACTTGGAGAACAGTCAAATGTTCGGCAAGGTGATCGTGATTCCCTGAATCTCAATCTGAAAGTCATCACCACGAAGGACGAAGTCACACGAAAGAAGAACCAAATCAATCCCTTCGTGGACCGTTGTGACTTTTCTCTTCCAGCGTCAAACTGACCCATTATCCACCACCGCAACGCCCGGGGCGAATTTTCTGCTGGGTGTTCAGCGTGCTTTCTTCGGAGGCTTTGGAGATTTCCGGTGTGGCATCGGCTTTGGCGGTTTTGGCGCCGGTCCGGGCTTGCCTCCGCCGCCGCTGGCGGTGATTTTCCCGGCCACCAAATCCAGCGTAACGAAGTCCATTTGCGTGCCCGGAGCATTGCGGGGTGCCGTTTTGAAGGTTACGGTGAGCGTCTTCGCGTCGGTAGTGAGCGTCAAGTAGCCGAACTGGATGATGGGATCCACTTCCAGAGTGTGATCTCCGATCACCGTGCCCGCGGGCGGAGCGGCTTGCTGGGGTGGGGTGGCCGCGAACCCGCCAGATCCCGATACGATGTAAGGTACCTGCCGGCCATTGATCAGCCGCGTGAATCGCTGGTAAAGATGGGCATGGCCGCAAAGCAATGCGTCAGGCCACTGGCCCGCGGCCTTACAGCAGGAGTCAATGTCCTGCATCAGGCCGGTGCTGCCGCCGGTCTTGGCATCGACTGAAAGCGGCGGGTGATGAACCGCAATCAGGATCGCCCGCTCGCCGGCTTGCCGCGCCGGTTTCAGGCGCTGCAATTCTGAGGTCAGGAAATCCAGTTGATCATTCACCAGCGGGAAGTGACCGCCTTGCGAAGAGATGATGCCTCCGCCCGTGTCCATCACATTGCTGTATAAGCCAATGATGGAAACGAAGGGAGCATCGAGTGTGAAGTAAACACCCGGTTCGGTCATGCAACTGCGAACGTTGGTCGGCGCGTCGGGTGATGGATCCGGAGAGGCGGCGCAGAAATTCGTGAGGAACGCTGCCAGCGTGGGAACCTGCGGCGCGGTAGAGGACGCGCCAAAAACCATGCCGTCGTGATTGCCGGGAATGGCGAAAATCGGCCGATCATATTCGCGGTATGGTTCGTAGAACTGGTCGTAGTAATACTGGCCTTCGCCAAAGTTGTAGATGACATCTCCCAGGTGAAAGAAGAAGGCGGGGCCGTTGACGCCTTCGTTTTGCACTTCTGCAGTCATGGCATCGGCAACGGCGGCTTGCTCGGCCAGCGAGGTCGCAGCAGACTGACTCCGAGTGGACTTCGCCGCCCCCGTGTCGCCTACCGCGTGGAATGTAATTCTTCCGGCAGCCTGGATGGCATTGACCAGATCTTGCGGGATGAAGTCGGTTAGCTTGAGATAAGGCAGCGTACCGCTCCGTCGGGGCGGGATCGGCTGCACCTGGCTTTTGTGTAACAAGTAGTACGGCGAGTTGTAATAGGCTTCGCTGGTATTGTCTACCTGAAATGCGTCTTCATCGGGACTGGGTTTCGGGTCGGCATAGAGTTGGCCATGTGGGCCAAGCATATTCATTTTGACGGGCATAGCAGATCCTCTTGGGGGAAGCGGCTTGCTCGCACGATACTTTCTCGAGCTGTATGACAAAGCTAGTTTGCTGTTAACGCGAGCCGCAGCCTTGGATCATCGAGTTCGGGGCTCGCGCCCGCAAATTAGTGGTGCCGACAAACTCCGAATATTCTACACACGGTTTCGCATAAAACTTTGCGGAGCTTCAGGAAGCTGATTGAATTGATGGAGCGGGAGACCGGGATCGAACCGGCGACATCCAGCTTGGGAAGCTGGCGTTCTACCGCTGAACTACTCCCGCTCAGCGCCTTCTAACGAAGGTTAGCTTATCACCCTAGCCAGCGGCCCACAACCATCGGGACGCTGCCGTTTTGTAGTCGAGGCTGCGGAATTTTGCGGACGAGCGACAGTTATCTCATCCTACATCCACGCCGAGGGCAAGATGCTCTCGCGACAGCCGGCGGGACGCCGGCGCTGCTCCTTCACGGCCCTCTGCATTTTCTTTGCGCTTGCTTTAGTATGTTCGTCGCGTTCGAGGACGTCACAAGAACATGTCCAGAAGACTCTCCAAACCCGCAACCAACCGCCGCTCGTTTCTGCAGACCGCCTTGTTGGGCGGCGCCGCTGCCGCTTTAGCGCCTCTTTATCCCGCCGGGGCTGCCGCGCGCGATGTATCCGCAACCGCAACGAGTGCAGACGCGCCGATTCCACAGCCTGCGGACGTCAAGTCGTTCGAATTGGATGAGATCACGATTCCGGAGCTACAAGATGGAATGAGGTCGGGCAAATTTACTGCCCGGTCGCTGGTCGAAAAATACCTCGCGCGTATCGATGAGATCGACAAGCGCGGCCCGGCGGTAAACGCGATCATCGAGCTAAATCCGGATGCGCTGTCTATTGCCGACGCGCTCGACCATGAGCGCAAGGCCAAAGGACCGCGGGGACCGCTGCACGGCGTCCCGGTGTTGATCAAAGACAATATCGACACGGCGGATCGAATGATGACGACGGCAGGATCGCTGGCACTGGTCGGCTCGAAACCGCCCAAGGACTCTTTCGTCGCTCAGAAGTTACGTGTGGCAGGCGCGGTCATTCTGGGCAAGACGAACCTGAGCGAGTGGGCGAACACCCGCTCCGGCCATTCGACCAGCGGATGGAGCGGCCGCGGCGGACTCACCAGAAATCCCTATGCTCTCGACCGAAATGCCTGCGGATCGAGTTCGGGGACTGGCGCCGGCATTTCCGCGAATCTGGCCGCCGGCGGCATTGGCACCGAGACCGACGGATCGATCGTATGTCCGTCCTCGGCGAACGGTCTTGCCGGCATCAAGCCGACGGTAGGCCTGGTGAGCCGCGCAGGCATAATCCCGATTTCCCACAGTCAAGATGGCGCGGGCCCGATGTGCCGCACGGTCCGCGACGCAGCGATCTTGCTAAGTGCGCTGACGGGAGTTGATCCTGACGATTCGGCGACGACGGCCAGCGCCGGCAAGACGCAACCTGATTACGGACAATTTTGCGATGCCAACGGCCTGAAGGGGGCTCGTATCGGCGTCGCCCGCAAGTATTTCGGGATCAGCGAGGCGGTGGACGCGCTCATGGAACAAGCTCTGGATGTGATCAGGAAGCAAGGCGCCACGCTTGTCGATCCAGCCGATCTGGAGACCCACGGAAAGTTCGATGACACCGAAGCAACCGTTCTCATGTACGAACTGAAAGCTGATCTCAACGCGTATCTCGCTCGACTCGGGCCCAGTGCTCCGATGCGGACTCTGAAAGACATCATCGAGTTCAACGACCGCCATCGCGAGAAAGAGATGCCCTACTTCGGCCAAGACTTGTTCCTGAAAGCGCAATCCAAGGGCGCGCTTACTGACAAGGAATACTTGGACGCAGTGGCGAAGAATCACCAGCTAGCCGGCAAGGAAGGCATCGACGCAGTTATGGACAAGAATCATCTAGACGCAATTGTCGCTCCCTCCGGAGGTCCTGCGTGGCTTACGGATCTTGTGACGGGCGATCATTTCTCGGGAGGCAGTTCCAACGCAGCCGCGGTGGCCGGTTTTCCCAACATCAACGTGACTGCAGGTTTTATCTTTGGCTTGCCGGTTGGCATCTCATTTTTTGGACGTGCCTGGAGCGAGCCCACCTTGATCAAGCTGGCGTATTCGCTTGAGCAGGCAACCAAGGCGCGGCAGGCCCCCCGATTCTTGCAAACAATCGGATTGGGCTGAGCTAAAGTTAGTCGGGAATACTCAGGAGGTCATCCGTGACCCGCCTTCACAGGCGCGCATCTGCCTCTTTAGCCTTGCTCACGTTTTTGGTGGCATTATGCCTCAAGGGGACTTGCCTCGCGCAGGCGGGAACGTATGTCTCGATTCAAGAGGTTCGTGTCAGCGGTTTGCCGGTCTTGGTGGCGCGATCCCATGACCCGTCGGACGTGCTGCGAGCATCGCTCGCGACCGTCCTTCGTGACAAAAGTGTCTGCTGCGGCAAGGACTCGGCGATCGGGGACGACGCTGCCAAGGCCGATCCCCTATCTTTAAAAGACGTGGCTGCGAAGTTGCAAGGCCGGCACCTGTTAAGCGACGGACGCCCGCTTACGGTCACGGCGGAATACTTTGAGCCGGCTGCGATCAATTCCGGCATGTTGATCACCACGTTGCAAAATCAACATGCTCTGCTGGTGGAGTGGAATTCTCACTTGTACGTCTGCTACGGCGTGACCTATTGGCGAGACTATGATCCCAATACGGGCTCGGAAATGAACACCATCCGAAAATTCCTACTCCTGGATACGGGTTACGCAGACTCGCGTCGAGAACTCGTTTTCGACCGCGAAAGCGACGACTGGAGCAAGGTCCAAGGGATGCTGCGGGTAACGGCAGCGCCGCAGTAGGCTGGGAACTATTCCTAATCTTTCTGAGATTTTTACTACTCCATGTTATCTTGACTTACGAGGGGGTAATAAATGACCAACCTGAACAAGGTAGTCAGTTCCCTGCGGAGTGAGTACTCCCGTCTCGAAAAAGAGATGGGGAGAGTAGGGAAGGCGCTGGACGCTCTAGGCCATGCTGGCGGGAAATCGCTCAAGACAACGGGACGTACCTTGAGTAAGGAAGCTCGCAAGCGGATCGCCGCTGCGCAACGACTACGCTGGGCGAAAGTGCGGAAGCAAGCCGCCAAGCTAGTCAAGTCATAACTGTAGTCATTTCGCAAGCACCGCAAAGGCCTCGTTCGCAACTCTCCTCAAGACGTGCGGACGGGGCTTTCGCGGGGCATTTGTCGCAGTAATTCAACCGCTCAGTCCCATCCTCCGAGTATCATCCTGCAACACAAATAATATCAACTGTCATCTTGAGCGAAGCGAAAGACCTATGCACTCGTCCGGCCAACTGCATGGGTCCTTCGCTTTCGCTCAGGATGACGGGCGTGGATTTATCGGGCGAACTTGCGAGACATCTAAGTCCAGCGGAACCACTTTAGCGCCAGGATGAAAGAGATCCCTCCCCACAAGGCCAGGATCAATAAGCGCGGCCACTGGTGAAGCAGAGGCGCGCCCTCCAGGATGCTGGCGCGCAAAGCGTCGTTCAGAGCGGTCAACGGCAACGCTTTGATTAGCGGGTGGATCACTGGCGGAAATCGTTCGTAGGAAAAGAATACGCCCGAAAAAATCCACATGGGCATCATCACCAGGTTAATCAGGCCGCTGATGCTCTCGATCTTCTGCGCCCGGCTCGCCGTCAGCAGGCCGATGCCCCCGAAGGTTAGCGATCCTAGGCCTCCCAGCAATGCAATCGAGAAGATCGACCCGAGAACGCGCATATGAAAGAAAAGGACGCCGAACACAAGTAATAGACCAATCTCGATCACCATCAACAACAAGCGACTGGTCATGATGGCCAGGAGAAAATCGCCGCGTCGCATGGGCGTGCCCACGAAGCGCTTGAGCAGCTTGCGCTGGCGCATATCTACTAAGGCGAAACCGATGCCCCACATGCCGGAGTTCATCAAATTCATTCCCAATAATCCGGGAATCAGAAAATCAATGTAGCGCGACCCCGGCTCGGAGGAGGTCACCGCCTTGGTGGCCACTGGCATCTCTGCGGCCGGCGGCGGCTTGCAGCGCATTGTTCACCTCGGTCTTGGCCAAGACACTCTCCGGACGCGCCGGATCGTAGCGGTACTCCAGCGCGCCCTTGCCGTCGGGTTCGATGACGAGATCGAATTTGCCGAGGCGGAAGCCCTTCTGCGCGTCGTCTGCACTCAACGTGTGAATCTTGAAAAGCTCGTGCTGCGGCGAATGCGCGAGAAGCGCCTCCGCATCCTGTGAGCCCGTGCCTGCTACGATCGCCACTCGCCCCGCATCGGCTGGCTTGTTGCGGAATGCGATGCCCAAACCAAGAGCCAGCAGCAAAGGAAACACAAAGACCCAGAAGACAACTTCCGGTTCGCGCTTCAGTTCGAGTAAACGCGCCATCAGCAGGTGGCTGTAGCCAGACCAGCGCCCGTTCCGACGCGGCGGCCGGGCTTGCCGCGTTTCTGATGTTGGAGCCGGTGTTTCCTGTGCAACGCTCATAAATTAGGGCGTTCACTCTTCCCGCAGATGGCGTCCCGTCAACCGGACAAACACATCTTCCAAGCTGGCCTGCCGCGTGGTCAGATGCTGCAACTGACTTCCTTGCTGGTCGATCGCATCGAGCAGCGCAGGGATGGTCAAGTGGGGTTGCTTCACGTTCAGAGCGACCATGCCGTCGTCGGAGCGTACGGACTCGACGCTGGGCAATCCGCTCCACGCCTGTAACACCGCACCGTCCGAGTTGCCGCTCACGGAGAATTCCACCACGTGATGCCCGCCGAGCCGTTCAATCAAGTCCGCCGGCGAACCCTCGGCAATGATTTGCCCGTGATCCACAATGGCCAGGCGATCGCAAAGACGCTCGGCTTCATCCATGTAGTGTGTCGTGAGCAGCACGGTGCCGCCGGTGCGTTGAAATCCGCGAATGATGTCCCATAATTGGCGCCGGCTTTGTGGATCGAGTCCCGTTGTCGGCTCGTCGAGAAACAGAATCTTTGGATTGCAGACCAGTGCCGTGGCCACGGCCAACCGCTGCCGCTGGCCGCCGGACAGCTTGCCGACCCAGGAGTCCGCTTTTTCCGTGAGTTGCAGTTGTTCCAGCACTTCCTCGGACGAGCGCGGCTCACGATAGAAGCTGGCGAACAGTTCGATGGTCTCGCGTACGGTGAGCTTTTCCGACAACCGCGTCTCCTGCAGCGAAATGCCCAGCCACTCGCGCATCTCACGTTCATTCTCGCTCCAGCTGTGCCCCAGGATCGACACCTCACCGGAAGTTGGAGCTAGCAGCCCTTCGAGGATTTCTATGGTCGTGGTCTTCCCCGCACCGTTCGGACCCAACAATCCGAAGCACTCACCCGTCGGGATCTCGAGATTCAGGCCACGGACGGCCTCGACTTTGCCGTCGTAGGTCTTGCGCAGGTCGCGGCATTGGATGGCTGCGGGCACGCAGGCATTCTAACGTAGGCGAGCCCCGGCATTCTTCGCCTTTATAGTTTTCCACAACGACACGGAAGTAAAATACCGCATCCCCGGAACCCTTCCGGCATCTTTATTTCCATGCGCCCCCCCAAGCGCGGCTTCACTTGACGGCATTCCCTCTAGGACGCCCGTGTGTCGTTTCCAACCAATTCTCAGTTCTCAGTTGAGAGCGTGAAAGGAAGCCGCCTATGCTGCGCAATGCTTGCATCCTGTCATCTGTGCTCTTGGTCTTCGCCATCGCTTCTTTTGCTCAAGAATCGCGCCACTTCACCTTCCACTATGCCTTTACAGTGAAGAGTGTGCCGGCAGGCGAGAAGGTTCGTATCTGGATTCCCGCTGCCCAGTCGGATGCCTATCAGGAAGTGAAGATCATTTCGGCCAAGGGAGACCTGCCGCTGCAGAAAACCCGCGAGTCGAAATACCGCAATGAGACTTACTTTGCCGAGTCGGCCGGCACAAATCAGCCTGAACTGCACTTCGATGTGGAATACGAAGTCGTGCGCCATGAACGGGTGGCACTGATTTCCGCCCCGCACATACTCTCAACTTCCCTGAGCGATAAAGAACGCCAGCAAGACCTGCAACCCGACGCGCTCGTCCCTATCACCGGCGTGCCCGCTGACCTTGCGGTCAAAGTGACCGACGGCAAGAAGCAGCCGCTCGAGAAGGCTCACGCCATCTATGACTATGTCTTCACCACCATGAAGTATGACAAGACTGGAACCGGCTGGGGACACGGCGACGTCCTTTATGCTTGCGATGCCAAGAAAGGAAACTGCACCGACTTCCATTCGCTGTTTATCTCTATGGCGAGATCGCAGGATATTCCGGCCCGCTTCGAGATCGGCTTTCCTCTGCCGCCCGACCGGCATTCCGCCGAGATTGCCGGTTATCACTGCTGGTCAGATTTCTACATCGACGACAAGGGCTGGATTCCCGTCGATATCTCTGAAGCCTGGAAGCATCCGGAAAAGCGCGACTACTTCTTTGGATCGCACGACGTCAACCGCATGCAGTTCAGCATGGGCCGTGACTTGCGCCTCAGCCCATCGCAGGACGGTAAGCCTCTGAACTATTTTGTCTATCCTTACGTGGAAGTCGCCGGGCGGGAATATCCGAACGTTTCGCTAGCGTTCTCCTTCGCGGATGTCGGGTCGACTGTGGCCGTGAAATAAGGTCGGGTGACGTTGATACACTTGTTTCCTGCGGTGAGAGCAGCCTGCCTCATGAAACGAGCAGCCCTCGGCTTTCGAATGCATTCCGGTTGGGGCGTACTCGTGGCTGTTAGCGGAGACGCCGACGAGGCAGAGGTCATCGACCGCCGGCGCATCGCAATCACTGATCCCGCAACACCCGGCACCATTCAGCCCTATCACCACGCCGCCAACTTAGAGTTTCCTGACGCGGAGCGACACCTGGCAGCCTGTCAAGCTGCATCCGAGCGCTTAGCTGCGGCGGCCATCGATCAAGTCGTCCAGGAATTGGAGGGACGTCACTATCGAATCGCAGGTGCAGCGATCCTGCTGGCCTCCGGTCGCCCGCTGCCTTCTCTTGCGAAGATTCTCGCGTCCCATCCGCTGATCCATACCGCCGAAGGCGAATTCTTTCGCAACAGCATCAGAAACGCTTGTGGACAGTCGAAAATCCCAGTTGGGGCAATCCGCGAGCGGGAACTGGAGGAGCGATTGAAAGCAGCCTTCGGAGAGTCAGCAAGTCGGCTGCAACGGAAAATCGTAAGCGCGGGGCGCTCCATCGGCGCACCCTGGACCAAAGATCACAAGGCCGCTGCTCTGGCGGCCTTGCTAGTGCTTTTGCCGGCCTCGGAACACGATTAGCCCAGCGGTCCACCGAGAGCTTTGATTTGCTCGGTTATTTGCCGGCGCCGGTTTTGCCTGGACTCAAGTTCAGCGTTTTCCACGTCCGATCCCGTTCTTGTTTCGTGCTGCTCATCTAACTCTTTCAGCATTGCCAGTTCTTTCAAGAGGACCATCATCTGTTCCGACGCCTTCGTGCTCATCCGCGGTTCCTCCTCGGAGACTTCAAACCTCGTAACACATCTATAGGATGCCTTTCGTCGGCTTAGGGAAGACCAGAATCCAGGCTGTTAACACGGGAGTCGCGGATTTCAGGGCAGACAATCGAACAGCCTTTAACCGCAACGATCGCGAAGAAAACCATGCGAAGTTCGCGAAAAAGAAGGTGCGTTGTTCGGGATTCTTTCTGCGTGGCTGAACGCCGAGCACTGCTGGCGGAGTTTCGTGCTCGGGTAGAGTCTAATAGCGGTTGCTGGCCAGCCTTCCCGGCCCCGGATTTCCTGAGGGCTGCGGAAGATCCGGTGGCGCGGCGGGTGGCAGCGGAGTCGCTCCATCGGCAGGTTTCGGGACGTCTTCCGAGTCCTCTCCGGGACGGCGCAAGCTGGGGGCATTCGCCGGCCGGTCTTCCTGTTTGGCTTCGGTATCCTTGTCAGGCTTTTGGATGATCACTTCTTTTTCAGTGCGCACAATCTTCTGGCCGCCGACTTTCATGGTTTCCACACGCACCACTTCGTCGCTCACGATGCGGACGAAGTCCACGTCCTGGGGCGGTTCGCCATAGATCCATTCTTCGTATTCGGTGTCGCCATCTCTCTCTCTCACTTTTTTCGGCGCCTTGCCCCTGGCATGCAACACCATTTCCGTATTCATTCCAACCAGCACGCGATGCGCCTGGATGGCCTCTTTCACCTTGGGGGGAACGGTGTCCAGGTAGGCCTCTTCCTTGTTTCGCGCGTTGAAGTCGAGCACCGGATAAAGGACATCGCGTAACTGCCGCGCAGTCATCTCCGGAACATACTTGTCGAAGTACACATCCAGATAGGTTCCGTGCGGATTGGGCTGCGATTCGTTGGTTGAAGTTTGTACCGGAGTTCCGCTCGCCCCCGAAACCTGGATGTGCTCATACCACTTCTTGCGATGAATCGGACCGCCATTGAGATCGAAATGAATGTGGTCGTCCTTGATCTGTACGTAGGAAATATGTGCGGGATCGCCCGGCTTGATCGCCGGTCCCCAGATCGCAATCGCCTGCTGCAGTTCCTGACCATTGGGCGAACTGATCCCATTTTTCAGCTTCAGTCCCTTCGTGCCCATTGGAAAAGTGGTTCGGGCATAAAGAATCTGCATCTCGAAGTCGCGGATGATTTCGAGCCGTGTCTGCTTGCACATGCGCGGAGCATTCGCAGGAACAGGGGGCGCGGGCGTTTGAGAATGCTGGGATTGAGTACTGGACGCCGGAGCGGACGGCGGGGCCGACGGACTCGTCTGACCGGACACAAGAACCACAGGGACAAGAAGTGGAAGAAACAGGAAGGATGGGAAGCGAAGCCGTTGCATAAAGCACCCCAGGGCCACTTCGGCATATTATAGCGCCGCATGCAGGGAAAGCGGATAGGTGTTTTACACCAAGTTCAGCGCCTTTTTAATCGTGCCGCGCTCTTTCTGGATTTTTTCCTGGAGCAGCGTGATGGCATAAATAAGCTGCTCCGGACGCGGCGGGCAGCCGGGGACGTAAATGTCCACGGGAATAACCTGGTTCACGCTTTGCACCAGCGCATAGTTCTGGAACACGCCGCCTGAAGTGGCGCAGGCGCCCATGGAAATGACCCACTTCGGCTCCGGCATCTGCTCCCACAACTGCCGTATGACCGGCGCCATTTTGTTCGAAACGCGGCCGGCAATGATGATGAGATCGCTCTGCCGCGGCGACGGGCGGAATACCTCCGCGCCGAAGCGCGCAATATCAAAGCGCGCGGCGCCCATGGACATCATCTCAATGGCGCAGCAAGCCAGACCAAACGTCATGGGCCAGATCGAACTCTTGCGCATCCAGTTGACCGCGGAGTCGAGCGTGGTCAACACGACTCCCTCAGGAGTGGGATTTCCGTAGGTCAGGTCCTTTACCGTCTTCCTGCCGTTCTCAACATCAACGTACGGTCCGAAATTCAATTCGCGCGCCATGAATCTATTTTAGACTACCGAAGAGATAGGCGGACAGGGGGATTGGGAGGATTATCCGCGTCCATATCCAGCCTGCGTATTTTAGTATCGATCAAGCTGACGAAAAACGCGCCTGCTTGTTTTCAACCACTCTTCCTCTCTGGTACCCTGCATACCTATGCGCCTTCCCCCTATCCTCCTTCTTGTAGCGTCCATAGTCGGTTGTGCTCTCGCGCAGGACGTAACGCCGGTTGCCGACCGCGTCGCCGCCCAGAATTCTGTTTTCGACGAGCAATACGAGTCTGATCTCCGCAACTTTCCGGAGCGCGCGACCGCCTTCGGCGACTACCGTTACAACGACAAGCTTGCGAACCACTCACTCGCTGCCATTGCCGAGCGCCACAAGACCGACGAAGCCTTCCTGTCCCGGCTCAAGGCAATCCCGACCACCGGTTTCACCGGCCAGGATCAGCTGTCGCATGACCTGATGGTTCGAGTTCTCCAGCAGCGCATCGCCGACTTCGATCTCAAAGAGTACGAGATGCCGATTAACCAGCAGAACGGCATCCACACCAACCTCGCCGATCTGCCGCTCTCCGTACCGTTTGACTCCGTCAAGCATTACGAGGACTACATCGCGCGTCTTCACCAGATCCCGCGCGTCCTCAGCCAGACCACCGAAGTCCTGCGCGCCGGGGTTAAAGACAAATTGATGCCAGTGCGCTTTCTCCTGGAAAAGATCCCGGGCCAGTGCGACGGCATCATCGAAGCCGATCCATTTCTCCAGCCGATAAAGAAATATCCCGCAAGCATTTCGGCCGAAGAGCAGAAGCGGTTGACGCAGGAAATCACCGACGCCATCAATACAGACGTTCTGCCTGCCTATAAAACCTTCGCGGCCTTCGTGCGCACGGAATATTCGCCCGCGGGCCGTACGGCGCTCTCCATCACGTCTCTGCCCGATGGGGAGAAGCGCTATCAAAATGATATTTATGCCCGGACCACCACTCACATGACGCCGGATGAGATTCATCAGCTTGGTCTGCGCGAAATCGACCGCATCGAAGCCGAGATGACGGCCATCGCCAAGAAAGAAGGCTTCGCCGATCTCGCGTCATTCCGCGCATCCCTCAAGACCAATCCCAAATACATTCCAACTTCCGCGGAACAGATCCTCGACGATTTTCGGCGCTACATCGCGCAGATGGAGCCCAAGCTTCCGCAACTTTTCACGCTGCTGCCGAAGTCGCCGGTCACCGTTGAAGCCATTCCTGCTTTCCAGTCGACGGCTGCCACTCATTACGTCACCGGCACGCCAGATGGCAAGCGCCCGGGCCGCGTCGTAGTGGCGACCTCCAACTTCGCCCAGCGCTCCACCATCGATGACGAGGCGGTTGCCTACCACGAGGGTATTCCTGGCCATCACATGCAGCTCTCGGTACAGCAGCAGCTCACCGGCTTGCCGAAATTCCGGCTGCATGGTCTGGGCTTCAACGCCTACATCGAGGGCTGGGCACTCTATGCAGAGCAACTCGGCAAAGAGGTGGGTTTCTACAACGATCCAGTTTCCGATTACGGCCGCCTTTCTTCTGAGCTCTTCCGCGCCGTGCGTCTTGTGGTCGACACCGGAATTCATTCCAAAGGATGGACGCGCGATCAGGTGGTAGATTTTTTTCGTAAGTCCGGCGCTGTGGACGAGCCTACCCTCCAGGCCGAGACCGACCGCTACATTTCGTGGCCGGCGCAAGCCTTGAGTTACAAGCTTGGTCAACTCAAGATCCGCGAACTGCGCGAACGCGCTCAGAAGGAACTGGGACCGAAGTTCGATATCCGCACCTTCCACGACGAGATGCTCGATGGCGGAACTCTTCCCCTCGATCTTCTCGAAGCCCGCACGGATAAGTGGATCGCAGAGCAGAAAGCAAAGTGATCCAGTCCCTGAGAGAGCCTGCCCACGCGTCTCGGTTTTCTAAGCGTGGGCAGACGTCGCTCCAAGTTTTGCCAACCCTTGTCTGCTACGGTTGGCGGCACATGGCATGCTCCTTCGTAATCACAAAAGCGTCCGGATAGTTTGCGGACGGCCCCGTCAGCAGGGGATCCTGTGGCCTTTGACGAAGATTCGTATCGAGGAACGCTGCGACGTAATCGCGAATCGCCGAAACGGTGCGCTCCGGTCCCATGGGCCCCGTCTGAATCGCAAACTTGGCCAACCAAATCGCATCCGACGGTGTCAGGTGCTCACCCCCATTGAGATTCACAAACACCCTGGGCCCGCGCAGGCTGTTCCATAGACGGCACTGATCGGCATCGGCGTTCATGTCGTTGGCACCCAGGATGAACACGGGACGCTGTGTCGGACGAAGGACAGCAGACGGCAGGTATCCATCCAGAACCACGGCCGCTCTCAGCCGCGGATCTTGTTCGAGAGCCAGAAATGCCGTTGCCCCGCCCATGGAATGACCCGCGATGGCAATACGTGAAACGTCAAGCTTGCCCTCGAAGGGACCGTTTACCTTGGCATTCAGCCGCTTCAGCTCGGTTACCACGAATTTCAAGTCCTGCAGCCGCACCGACGTGGCAAAAGTCAATGTTGCATCGTCACCTCGCCACGTGTCTCCGAAATGGCTGCCAAGAATCGACTTGACGAACCTTCCATCAGGAAATTCTACCGCGGTCGCTTCATAGGTGTGGTCCACGGAAGCCACGACGTAACCGCGGCTCGCCAGGTCTTCAAAGATGAAGGTATAGTCCGTGAACGTCCCCGTATACCCATGCGTGAAGACCACCACGGGGTGGGCGCCCGCTGCCATGGGAGCATCCATGCAACTGTTGGTAATCACTTCAGGGAAAGGCACTCCCGCAAGCTGAGAGAAATAACTCCAGACTCGCGGCGAGGTGTAGTCAGCTTTTTTGCAGGCTTGAATCAGAGAGGCGGGATACCAGAACCGGACCAAGAGTTCTCGCTTCGCACCGCTACGCAGGTAAGGGTCTGGCCGTGCAGAATCCACGAGGCGGAGCAGACTCGTGCCGACCGGTTCGGGGCCGGTGGGAATGGGAACGGCCAGCGTCCCGCCGCTAGCCAGAGCGGAACGCACGGATTCGACACTCGCCGCGCGTATGGTAAATCCCGTTCCTGAGAGGCTCACCTGTTGCGGGCTATCGCTACTGCTGTCCGCGATAGAAATGCTGGCGCTCCGCAGACCTCTTACCGTTGGCGTAAATGTTGCGGTAATCGCGCAGGTCATTCCAGCACTCACGCTCGAGTTACACGTGTTTGTCTGAGAGAAATCAGTGGCATTGGTTCCCGTGATGGTGATGCTCGTGATGCTCAGTGCGGCGGTGCCGGTGTTGGTGAGCGCGACCGACCGGGGTGAGCTTCTGGCATGCAGCACGACCGTGCCAAAGTTCAAGGTGTAAGGGGCGAGTTGCACGGTGCCGCTGGAGAGCGTGATCGTGGCGCTTGAAATCTTTGTGGTATCAGTCAGCGAAGATGCGGTCAGCGTCACCACAGCACTGGTCGGCATCGTTGCTGATGCAGAATAGGTCACAGGGCTCGCGCTCGGGGTCGTGGGAAGCGATAGTGTGCCGCACGCGGGTGAGCACGCGGTTCCTGCTTGGGTGAGGGCCCAGCCGACACCCTGGTTTTTCGGATCGTTTGCAACTGTCGCGACAAACTGCTGGCTTTGGCCGAGCGGGATCAGGGCGCTGCCGTAGTTAACGGACACCGTGATCGCTGGAACGGTTAGGTTCCAGGATGCGGACGCTCCGCTGTAAGCCAGCGAAGTGGCCGTAACGGTCACTGTCAGATCGCTTGGCGGAGGCGTAGGAGGCGCACTGTAGGTCGTCGGCATACCACTGGGAGTTGTGCTCGGAGATATGGTGCCGCACGGTGCAGGAGAGCAGGACAGCGTCCATGCGACTCCGCTGTTGGTGGCATCATTGGCCACGGTAGCCGTTATTGGAAGGGTGCCGCCGGCTTCTACGCTGTTCGTCAGCGCAGTGACAGAAACTGTAACTCCGGGAACCGTAATCGTTCCCGAACTCGAAATCGTGGGACTGGCCACAGAGATGGCTGTGAACGTCACAGTCAGGCCGGCCGGAGGAGTGCTTGGTGGCGCGGTATAGGTGGTCGCCACGCCGTTTTGGGTGTTAGCGGGCGAAACCGAGCCGCACGGCGTCGGCGAGCAGGAAATCGACCAACTTACGCCAGCGTTAGTGAAATCATTAACAATATTGGCCGAGAAGTGGGCGGTGCCGCCAGGTTCCACGGAAGAAACGTCAGACGAAACATTAATTTGAATCGGGCCAGCTGCGGGCAGGGTGACGCTCGCTCGGCTGTTGGCTGAGGACAACGCCAAAGATGTAGCAATAATGGAAACGGTCATGCTGTTCTGCGGTGAATTGGGCGGGGCGGTGTAGGTGGTCGTTGCACCGCTTGCGGTTGAGGTCGGAGAAACCGTGCCGCAGGGCGGGGTTGAACACGATACCGTCCAACCGACTCCGATGTTGGCAGAGTCATTGCTGACCCTGGCCATAAAGGGCTGCGTACCGCTTGCCTGCACGGTGGCCGATGATGGAGAAATCGCGACCAGTATCGGAGGCGCGCTCGGCGAAGTTGCGCATCCAAAATTGCTAATGGCAAGAGCTACGCAAACCCCAATTTGCAACACGAATACTCGGTTTCGTGACGTCATGGCCCAAGTCTCCTTCCGTCGTCATTTCTTCCTAGGAGCACGACCCGGGGAACTTGTTGCATGGGGAAGACAATCTTGGACGGCTACAGCCGCGATGATCTGCAGTGAACAATAGCGGGGCGGGTAAGAGCGCGTGGCTTCGCCCACACTGGCTTGCCACCGGGCCAGCGCACGACGGGCGCAATTTCAAATGAAAGTTCGAGCAAGGCGCCCTCCCCACGGGGCGCTTTAACAGAGGGGACCCTTGCGCGACAAGATAGTACGCCAATCGCGCCAAAAGCAAGCAATTTCTGAGAGTGTGAACGTTTTTGTGGGAGTAGGACAGAGTCCAAACCTCGCAGTGCCTCGAATTCCCATCGGCCCGAACCCGAACGGCGTGGTCAGCCGCGTTCGCTCAGGTATTGGCCGCGGGCAGATTCTCCAGCATTCATGTGCCGTTATTACTTTGGTTTAGCGAAGAATGCATAAACCGTGATTTCGATCACGAAGAACCGTGATGACGGCCATTTGCCCAGGTTGGGGCTTCGGGGAAGATGTCCTTGGAGAAAGCGGAGATGTGACTGCTTAGGCCACATCCCCCTGGCACAACGGCTTCAAAGCAGCCGCGACAGGGTGAGGGAGGTTTGCGATGGGAGTAGTCGAAATCCATGAACCAGAAATTCGGGAAGTAAAGCCGGCAAGCCGCGGGACGGCCGCGATCCCGCCCCGTTCAGAACTCGTCCTGGGTCCGCCACTGCCTGAGCGGCCGATATTTTCAGACTGCGTCCTGGAATTTGGCCCGCAGAGGAAGCGCAAGCTCTTTGCCACAACCACGTCATTTATTGTGAACTGTTTGGTGATTTGCGTCATGCTGGCGGTGCCGCTGATGTTCACCGAGGAACTGCCCAAGGCACAGTTGCTGACCTTTCTGGTAGCACCACCTCCGCCGCCGCCTCCGCCGCCACCGGCAGCCGCAGAGGTGCAAAGGGTGGTCCGGCAGATCGAGACCGACGTGCTAAACAATGGGGCATTGCGCACGCCCACGAAAATTCCACAGAAGATTGAAATGATTAAGGAAGAAGAGACGCCGCCGCCGATGCCCGCCAGCGGAGGCGTGGTCGGAGGCGTTCCTGGTGGAATTCCGGGCGGACAAATGGGAGGCGTGATTGGCAGCGTGATCAGCGCCACATCGAGTCTTGCCGCCGTCCCGAAGTTTGTTCCGGCGATCCCGCAACGCATCCGCATCTCTGCCGGGGTGACGAAAGGGCTGCTGATTCATCGCGTAGAACCGACTTATCCGGCCTTGGCCAGATCAGCACGGGTTCAGGGCGATGTTGTGCTGAGCGCGGTCATCGACACCAACGGACAAATCACGAACCTGCAACTGGTCAGCGGCCACCCTATGCTGGTGCCGGCGGCCATCACTGCAGTCAAACAATGGCGTTACAAGCCGTACCTTTTGAATGGGCAACCGGTAGAGGTTGAGACCACGATCACGGTGATCTTTACGCTCTCCTCTTGAAGTGGGGACGGCGCCGTTGGGAAGCGCCAGGAGTCTAAAATGGCTGCAGAATATACCTATCGCGTTTCGGCCTGGTGGACCTCAGGCCGCACCGGACTGGCCAAATGCGAGTCCTCGCCTAACACCATCCACTTCTCCGAAGCCGCCGAGTTGGGGGGCCTGCAGGGTCGCTGGACTCCCGAGCAACTGCTGCTCTGTGCCTTGGCGGGTTGCTTCACTACGACATTCCACGAAGTTGCGCGGGTCGCGAAGTTCGAATACACCGACCTGGAAGTGGAGATCGAAGGCAGTGTCCACCGCAACCGGAACACGGGATGCAATTTTAGTGAAATCTTGATTCGTCCCAGATTGACCGTGCAGTCGGAAGAGCAATGCGAAGCGGGACTCAACCTGCTGCGCAAAACGAAAGCCGTGTGCATGATTTCACGGGCGATCACCGTCCCGCAGACTCTGGAGCCCAGTGTCGAAACCGGCAAAGTACCGATCGAGGGCTGGAGCAATCAGGATGCGGTCGTGAAACTTGGGGTGTGACGACCCCGGGAGACGGACGAGGAATGCGTATGATGTTTTCTTACCGACTGGTGCGTTTGATCGAATCGCATGCCGACGCGCTCGCGTCGGGCCTCGAGGAAAGAGTAAAGGGAAGTCCCCAAGTCACCCACTTTCGGGAGATTCCCGCTCATGAACTGAAAGAGCGGGTTTATGAAATTTACCGGCACCTGGGCGAGTGGCTGCTGGGCAAGAACGAACTGGATATTGAGCACCGCTATCGCGAGATTGGGGCGCGCCGCGCTCAGCAGAAAGTGCCCCTAAGCGAGGTCATCCAGGCGATTGTACTCACCAAGGAAAATCTCTGGGAGTTTCTGAAAAGTGAAGCCGTGATGGATCGTGCCGTGGAAATCATGGGGGAACTGGAGCTGCTGCAGATGCTCGAAATGTTTTTTGACCGGGCAATTTACTTTGCCGTCGTAGGATATGAAGACGAGGCTGCGCGCGCGCGTCTGCGAGAAGGCGCTTTACAGGCCAACTAGGGAGCGGTTACCGATGTCGATGTCGTGGGAAATGGACTACAAGAAGCGACTCAAACGGGCCGACGACGCGCTGCAGTGCGTGAAGTCCGGCATGCGCGTCTACATCCAGCCGGGCTGTGCCGAACCGGAAACGTTGGTCGAGGCGTTGATGCGGCGCGGGCCGGATCTGCACGACGTGGAAATCGTGCACATGATGACTATGGGCTGTGCGCCCTATGTGGCGCCCGAGATGGCTGGTCACTTCCGGCACAACGCCATGTTCATCGGCTCCAACGTGCGGGCGGCAATCAATGACGGCCGCGCCGATTACACCCCGATTTATCTGAGCGAGATCGAGGGACTCTTTGAGAGCGGCTCGATGCCGATCGACGTGGCCCTCATCGAAGTTTCCCCGCCGGATTCGCACGGATTCTGCAGCTTCGGCGTAGGCGTCGACACCACCCTCACCGCCGCGAAATGCGCGCGCTACGTGGTGGCGCAAGTCAACGACAACATGCCGCGCACCTACGGCGACAGCTTCATCCATGTGAGCGATATCGATGCCCTGGTTGAATCGTCGCGTCCCTTGTGCGCACTGGCGAAGTCAGTGGTGACCGACCTGCAGATCGCCATCGCGCGCAACGTTGCCAGCCTCATCGAGGATGGTGCGGTGCTGCAGACCGGAATTGGCGGAATCCCTGACGCAGTGCTGCCCATGCTCATGGACCGCAAAGATCTCGCGGTTCACAGCGAACTGGTGTCCGATGGCGTGATTCCGCTGATCGAGGCCGGGGTGCTGACCGGAGCCCGCAAAAACTTCAAGCCGCGCAAGATTATCCTGGGATTCGCGCTGGGATCGAAGCGCCTGTTCGAGTTCGTCGACAACAATCCCATTTTCGAGTTTCATCCTACGGCCTATACCAACGATCCCGCGCTCATCGCGCGCAACGACAAGATGGTAGCTATCAATTCCGCCCTGCAAATCGATCTGACCGGGCAGGTCTGTTCCGATTCCATCGGCAATCAGTTCTATAGCGGCATTGGGGGGCAGGTGGATTTCCTGCGAGGGGCCTCACGGTCAAAGGGCGGCAAGCCGATCATCGCGATTTCGTCGACTGCGAAGCAAGGCACCATTTCGCGCATTGTACCGACCCTGGATCCCGGGGCGGGAGTGGTCACTTCGCGAGGACTGGTCCGCTACATCGTGACGGAATATGGGATCGCCTATCTACACGGCAAGTCGATTCGCGAGCGGGCCAAGGCGCTCATTGAGATCGCCCATCCCGATTTCCGCAGTGAGCTTTACGAATACTGCGAAAAGACAAAGTGGTTGCAGAATCCTCAGGTAGCACAAACAGCGGCACAGAGGTAAGCCAACATGGTGGCGGGTGCAGCACGCGGCAATATCACGATTGATGTTGAGGAGTGCAAAGGATGCGGGCTGTGTGTTGAGTCCTGCCCGCCGAAATGCCTGGAACTTGCGCCCGAACTGAGTTCCTACGGGGTGCACCCGGCGCGTTATACCGGCCAGAACTGCACTGGATGCGGCATCTGCTTCTATTGCTGCCCGGAGCCCGGAGCCATTGTCGTCTACCGGCTGGTTCCGCCCCCTAAGGCGGTTGTCCCCCCGACGCAGCCAGGAGGCGAACATGCGGCAGCTTTGTAAAGGAAACGTCGCCGTCATCAAAGGCGCTGTGCTGGCTGGTTGCCGCGCCTACTACGGATATCCCATCACTCCCGCCAGCGAAGTCGCCGAAGCAGCCGCACTTTATTTCCCCGAAGTCGGCGGCACATTCGTCCAGGCCGAGAGTGAGACGGCCTCCATCAATATGGTGTACGGGGCGGCCTCGGCCGGAGTGCGGGTGATGACTGCTTCGTCCGGCCCTGGGCTCAGCCTGATGCAGGAAGGCATCTCCTACCTCGCCGGAGCGGAGCTGCCCTGCGTGATTGTGGACGTGATGCGCGGTGGACCTGGCCTGGGCAATATCGCTCCCGAACAGAGCGATTACTTTGCCATGGTCAAAGGTGGCGGCCACGGCAGCTATCGCAACCTGGTGGTCGCCCCGGCTTCGGTCCAAGAGATGGCGGACCTCACGATCCTCGCCTTCGAGCTGGCCGACCGCTACCGCAATCCGGCGATCGTGCTCGCTGACGGATTCGTTGGACAGATGATGGAGCCGCTGAATCTCGAGTACCGCGAAATCGTGGCCCCCGAGAAGCCGTGGGCGGTCAAGGGAACCGCGGAGACTCGCAAGAATATGGTGAGCTCGATCTACCTCGAGTGTGATGACCTGGAAGAACACCAGCGCCGCATGGAGGCAAAGTACATTCGTGCGCAACAGGTCGAGAGGCGATGGGAAGAGTACCGCACCGAAGACGCCGAACTGATCGTCGTCGGCTATGGCATTGTGTCCCGCATCCTGCGCTCAGCAGTAGACGAAGCGCGAAAGCAGGGAATCAAAGTCGGATTGTTTCGGCCTATCAGCTTGTGGCCGTTTCCCTCGACGGAACTGTTGGCGGCGGCTTTGCGGGCCGAGAAAGTCCTCGTCGTCGAACTGAGCAACGGACAGATGGTGGAAGACGTTCGTCTAGCTTTAGATGGCAAGCGCCCGGTTGAATTCTACGGACGTGGGGGCGGCAACGTGCCGGCCGTCGACGAACTCATTGCGAAGATGGAAGAGCAGGTGGCGGAGACAGTGTAAACATGTAGCCCGGGACGCATTCCTCCGGGGGTAGTAGCAAGTGATTGAAGTCTCGGCGGGCAGACGAATGTGTCCGCCGCTACGTGGAAACAGGCGGGAACCAAATCATGGCGGAAAACAACGTCGTCCTGCAGCAACCCAAGGCGACCACCGACAAGTACGAAGTCGTGCACGCGAAGTCGAAGCTGTTCTATCCGGAGTACGAGCGGAAGAGCGATCTGAAGCATCAAACACACTACTGCCCCGGCTGCGGTCATGGCGTGGCGCACAAATTGATCGCCGAGGCGCTGGAGGATCTAGGACTTCAGGACCGGACGATCCTGGTCAGCCCGGTGGGCTGCTCGGTTTTCGCCTACTACTATTTTGACGTGGGCAACGTGCAGGTGGCGCATGGCCGCGCTCCCGCTGCGGCCTCGGGCTTGAAACGGGCCTGTCCTGACAAGATCGTGATCGCCTATCAGGGGGATGGAGACTTGGCCGCGATCGGCACCGCCGAAATTGTGCACGCGGCCAATCGCGGCGAGAAGATCAGCGTCTTTTTCGTCAACAACGCGATTTATGGCATGACCGGCGGCCAGATGGCGCCCACGACGCTGGTCGGCCAGCGTAGCACGACTTCGCCTTGGGGCCGGCGCCCGGTGAATGAGGGCTTTCCCTTGCACATGGCCGAGATGCTTTCGTCGCTGGAAGCTCCGGTCTACATCGAGCGCGTCGCACTGTCGGATAACAAAAACATCATGAAGGCGCGGAGGGCTGTTCGCAAGGCGCTCGAGTTACAGCGTGCTGGCGCCGGCTTTACCTTCGTCGAGATTCTGTCTCCATGCCCCACGATCTGGGGCAAGGATCCGGTCGAAGCGCGGAAGTGGGTGGGCGAGAAGATGGTCCCACAATTTCCACTAAACGTTTTTCGCGATCGCGCCGTCGAGATTCCGAACAACAATGTCCCGCCGCACAAAACTGTAGCTGAACTGGTGGAGGGAGAGCGCAAAGCGGGGGACGCGTCTGTGCCTCGGAAGCATCATCATTTCCGCGACCTCGGCATCAAGATCGCGGGCTTCGGCGGACAAGGAGTGCTGCTGCTTGGCCAACTTCTGGCGGAGATGGGTATGCGGGAGGGTCTGGAAGTGAGTTGGCTTCCCTCCTACGGTCCTGAAATGCGTTCCGGCAGTGCGCACTGCCACGTTTGCCTGTCGAAAGATCGCATTGGATCGCCCGTGCTGTCGCGGCCGGAGGTTCTGATCGCGATGACCGAGATCTCGCTGCGAAAGTTTGCTCCGCAAATCGCTCCCGGCGGCACCATCCTCTACGGGCGTGAAAAGCTTCCCGAAGACTTCTCCATTCCGCAGGCGCAGGTGGTTTGCATCCCGGCTTCCGAGATTGCTGACAAGCTGGGATCGGCGAAAGTAGCGAATGTTGTCATGATGGGCGCGCTCTTGGAAGAAACCGAGTGCCTGTCTCCGGCCACTGCCATGAAGGTGCTGGAAGCGAAAGTGAAGAATCCGGCGCTGCTCGAACTCGACCGCAAGGCACTCGATGCCGGAAGACTCTACATCGACCACACCGTCGCGATCGGCGCAGTCACGCAAGCCGATGGCTTCGCCCAGTAGCTAACGGATTCAATCGGGGTATCTGAAAGAGGGTGCGGCACCTCTGTGAGCCAAATCACAAAAACGGGTGATAAGAGGCATATCGAAAACCGGGTGAGGGTGTGATCCTTAAGACGGGTGCAGGAGGTGTTTTATGGCACTCGTTGAAGCCAGGATCGAGGAGAAGATGAACCCCGTCTCCGAACGCGAAATATCACAAAAAATCACCGCACTTTCGCTGAAGAACGTGCTATTTGCCACCGATTTCTCGGCTACTTCTGAAGCAGCCTTCCCCTACGCAACCGCCATCTGCCGCCATTTTGGAAGCGTGTTGCACACTGCGCATGTCCTTTCCGACGCCAGTCTCCTGATGATGACGGGAGGCGTGGATTACGTCAGCATGAGCACGATCTATGAAGATGCACATACCGAGGCCAAAGAGAAGCTAGACCACATCTCGGGCCGTCTGGAAGGAATTCCGCATCGCAACTACGTCCGTCATGGCCAAGTCTGGAAAAACCTATCTGGAATTGTGGAAGAGAACAGTATCGATCTCATTGTACTCGGTACCCATGGCCGCACCGGCTTGGGCAAGTTGCTGCTGGGCTCGGTGGCGGAAGACATTCTTCGCCACTCGCCATGCCCGGTGCTGACGGTTGGTCCGAAAGTCTCCGGACGCGCCAAACTGCCGGAATTCCAAAACCGAGGACGCGATCTCGCTCCGGTGGAGTTGGAGTTACGGCAGATCGTGTTTGCCACTAACTTTGCGCAGAACTCGGCTCTGATCGCGCAGAAAGCCATTTCGTTGGCGGAAGAATTCCGCGCGCGGCTTACGCTTTTGCATGTGATCGAGGACTACACGCAACTGGGCAGCCGGCCCGGTCCAATCGAGGACGGAATACGTCGCTTGCATGACCTGATTCCCAAGGATGCCGCTCTGCAGTACCTGCCGGAAACCTTGCTGGAGTTTGGATCCGCGCCAGACCGCATCCTGACCGCGGCGTCGGAGCGCGAAGCCGACATGATCGTGCTCGGTGCCCGCAGTTCCGTAGAAGTTGGGACCACGCACCTTCCCTGGTCCACCGCGCACCATGTGATTGCGCAGGCGCATTGTCCGGTACTGACGATCCGCGGATGAAGTTGCAGAGCCTCGAATTGGCTAACGAAAGGGACGGCACCATTGTTAACCCAAGACGAGAATGGGCGGGGGCGGTTCTCTGGTTGGGTTTCGTTCGCTCGCCGGCAGCAATCCTATATTGCGATTGCAGTGGCGATCTATGCAGCCTTGTGGGCTGCGGACCGCCCCGCGCCCTTAAGCAACACGCTGATCTACACCCTCTTCCTCTGCAATTTCATCGTCATTGCGCAGGATCGATTGGGTTTCGTTTACAGCCACAGGCCTTCTCTCCGACTGTGGCTTGTCTATTCTCCATTCCTATTGGCGGTTGCGCTTGCGGGTGTACTAATAGTCAACTTCATTGAGTACCCGGCGTGGCATGCGCCCGGCCAGTCCCTGTGGCAGTTTGAGCAATCCGGGTGGAAGTTTCCCTTTATCGCCACGCTGATCTTTGGCGTCAGTTTCCAGCTTTACCGCACCACCAGGGAGCGGCTTGAGGGTAAGAACCGCGAGCTGCAAGATGCCGTCGAATTGGAGATCGCCGAGCGCGAGTTGCACGGACAGGAACTGCAGCAGGCCCGGGAAATTCAGCAGTCGCTGCTGCCGAAAGAAATTCCTCGGGTTGCAGGATTCGAGATCGAAGGCGCATGGGAGCCGGCGAGCGTCGTGGGCGGCGACTACTACGATGTCATCAAGCTAAGCGAAACCAAACTCGGAATCTGCATTGCTGATGTTGTGGGCAAAAGCGTGTCTGCCGCCCTGTTGATGGCCAATGTTCAGGCCAGCGTCCGAGCCTTCGCCACCGAGTTGACCGCTCCCTCGGTTCTGTGCAGCCGGGTCAACTCAGTTCTGTGCGCCAACATCGCCACGGGAAAGTTTGTGACTCTGTTTTACGCTGTGCTTGATGCGGCGAGCGGTTCACTCCGTTACACAAATGCGGGGCATCCGCTGCCAATCCTGATTCGTGCGAATGGCGAGGTCGAGGAACTGCAGAACGGCGGCGCCGTGATCGGCGTCTTTCCCGATTGGAAATATGAAGACTCCTGGGTGCGACTCAATCCGGGGGACCGCCTGCTGCTGTTCACCGACGGCATTACTGAAGCTGGATTGCCCGGAGGTGAGGAATTCGGCGAGTCACGGCTGGTGGCCTGCGCGCGAGCCTTTGCCGGTAGGTCGACCGCTGAGTTGAAGTCGGGCCTGCTTGCCGACGTGAAGCAGTTCTGCGCTTCCCAACTAAGGGACGACGCCACGCTCATCGTGGTCTCCGCGTTCCCGTCGATCCCAAACGATCCGAGGGAGGATGTTGAAACCTGTGCGGCAGTTGTGACCTGAGACCTACGGCTCAAGGCGCGAAGCGGCGGCATGGGAACGCCGCGGCGTGTATGAACCGAGTCCCCCTCGAGATAGACTCCAGACCATGCCTCGCGTTCTGATCGTCGCGTTCGGAAATCCCATGCGCTGCGACGACGGCCTCGCGTGGCACGCCGCCGACCAACTGGAAGGAAAGTATTCCATTGAGGAAGTCGAAATCCTCCGCGCGCATCAACTCGCTCCTGAGATCGCTGAGACCGTCAGCCACTGCGAAGCCGTAATTTTTGTGGATGCCGCCTCGGCCGATGGAGGCAGCAATGGCCAGCCCGGGGAAGTCCGCGACGCAGACGTTCGTTTGCCTGAAAGCGCACCTCGTTTTTCGCACCAACTCTCCCCCAGCGCGGTTGTCGCTCTCGCCCAAAAACTCTACGGTGCCAAGCCACCCGCAGTTTCGGTGACGTTGACTGGCGAGTGCTTTGATCACGGCGAATCCCTCTCCGCCCTGGTCACGGCCGCCCTGCCGGTGCTAGTGGCGCGGATCGAAACGCTGGTCCAACAATTCCTGTTTCCCGAAGCCCCACTCGACCGCAACAAAGCTTAGAATCAGGGCAGCGGCCCTCGGCCGCACCATGACGGTTGCGGCAAAACCCGCGACACAACGACTCCGGATCACCCTCCGCGGAGCGGTCCAGGGAGTCGGCTTCCGTCCCTTTGTTTATCGCCTGGCCACGGAATTGTCCCTCACCGGATGGGTTCTGAATTCCTCGGCGGGCCTGGTGGTAGAAGTCGAGGGCGCGTCCGATCGGTTGAGCCGCTTCGAGCAACGGTTGGAGCACGAGCGCCCGAAAGCTTCCGTCGTGACGGTACGCGAATCCACCTGGCTTGCCGCCGAGGGCTCGACCCGGTTTGAGATTCTCGCCAGCGAGAACGATTCCGGCAAAACCGTCAACGTTCTCCCTGACCTGGCCACCTGCACTGACTGCCGCGAAGAACTGTTCGATCCCGGCAATCGCCGCTTCGAGTATCCCTTCACGAATTGCACGAATTGCGGCCCGCGCTACACCATCGTCGTCGACATCCCTTACGACCGGCCGAACACCACGATGCAGAAGTTCACCTTGTGTCCCGCGTGCCGAGAGGAATACGAGAATCCGTCGGATCGCCGCTTCCACGCCCAGCCTAATGCCTGCCCCATCTGCGGCCCGAAGCTTGATGGCACGATCGAAGATGCGGTCGAAGCTCTCCTGCAGGGTGAAATTGTTGCCCTGAAAGGCATCGGCGGATTCCAGCTTCTCGCCGATGCCCGCAATGCCGATGCCGTAGCGCGTCTTCGCCAACGCAAGCATCGCGAGGAGAAACCTTTCGCGCTGATGATGCCATCGCTCGAAGTGGCCCGGCACTACTGCGAAATCTCGCCCGCAGAAGTGCAGTTGCTCGAATCGCAGGCCGCGCCTATCGTTCTGTTACAGCCCAAGCCGGGCACCGACATCGCCCCGAATGTTGCGCACTGCTCCCCGTATCTTGGCGTGATGCTCGCCTACTCGCCTCTGCATCATCTGCTCATGCAAGAGCGCCGTTTCCCGTTGGTCGCTACCAGCGGAAATCGCAGCGACGAGCCCATCGCGATCGCGAATGAGGAAGCCAGCGCCCGCCTCAAAGACATCGCCGACCATTTCCTGATGCACAACCGTCCCATCGTGCGCGCCTGTGACGATTCCGTGGTTCGCCTCACCCGCGGCCGCGCCGGGATTCTGCGTCGTGCTCGCGGCTACGCCCCGCTGGGCGTTCGCGTGGCGCACGCCGTGCCTCCGGTACTGTCCGTCGGCGGCCATCTCAAGAACACGGTCGCTATCGGAATAGATCAGGATGTGTTCCTCAGCCAGCACATCGGTGATCTCGAGACTGTTGAAGCCCGCGGGGCCTTCGAGAAAGCGATCGACGATTTGTGCCGCCTCTACAGTTTCAAGCCTGAACTCGTCGCCTGCGATCTCCATCCCGACTACGCCTCCACCCATTGGGCAGAAAAATCAGGGCTTCCGTTGATCCGCGTCCAGCACCATCAAGCGCATGTTGCCGCCTGTGCAGCAGAGAACAACGTGCAGCAACCCTATCTGGGAGTTTCGTGGGATGGCACTGGATATGGCCTTGACGGAGCGATCTGGGGTGGAGAGTTCTTTTATGTGGAAGGGAACCGATATGAACGCATCGCCCACCTGCGTTCATTCGGCCTGCCGGGCGGCGACGCCGCGGTCCGCGAAGGCTGGCGTTCGGCCGCCAGTCTGGTCTTCGAGGTCGGCGGTCCGGAACAGGCAAACCCCGATGCCACCGGGCAATCGGCAGGGAAACCCCGATTGGACAAGTCCAAGGTTCGATATATGCTCGAGCACGGCATCAACGTTGTGCCAACAACCAGTGTGGGGCGACTGTTTGACGCGGTGGCGAGCATAACCGGGGTCGCGCACAAGAACCGTTTTGAGGGCCAAGCCGCCATGCTCCTCGAAAGTGAAATTGGCCCTTTACGTTGCGAGGAAGCGTATCCTTTACCAAGTGGAGACTGGCGCCCTCTTATCCTGGCTGTAATGGCGGACCGGCGTGCCGGAGTCGTCGTGCCACTGATTGCAGCGCGGTTCCACAACGCGTTAGTCAACTGGATCCTGGAAGTCGCCGCCAAGACCAGGTTGAAGCAGGTGGTGTTCAGCGGCGGAGTGTTTCAGAACCGTTATCTGACGGAGCGCGCCGCGACTGCCCTCGAGTCGCGAGGCTTCGAGGTGCATACCCACCAGCGGGTTCCGCCCAATGACGGTGGCATCGCGCTGGGTCAAGCGGTGATGAGCAGGATGTAGCGCCGTCGTACCGGCAAGATGCCGGCGCCACGAGATGCTGGCGCTACAAAATACGGCTGCATGTGGAGGTTCGCGATGTGTCTCGCAGTTCCAGGCCGGGTGGTTGAGATTATGGACGATGGCGATATCGCATTCCGCCGCGGCCGCGTCGACTTCGGCGGCATCCGCAAAGATGTCAACCTGGCATACACTCCCGAAGCCGAAATTGGAAAATATGTTCTCGTCCACGTCGGCTTTGCCATCAGCGTGATCGACGAGGACGAAGCGCAGCGCGTCTTCAAGTACCTGGCGGAGATGGGTGGACTGGAGGAGGAACTCGGTGAAATTCCTCAGTGAATATCGTGACCAAAAAGCAGCCGAACAACTGGCGCAACAGATCTGGAAGAAACTAACCTGTCCCTGGACGATCATGGAAATCTGCGGTGGCCAGACTCATACCATCGTTAAGAGCGGCCTGGAAGACTTGCTGCCCCGCGACCTCACCCTGGTGCACGGTCCTGGCTGCCCCGTGTGTGTTACGCCGATCGATTTGATTGACAAAGCTGTAGCCATCGCGCAGCGTCTGCGACGTGATCTTTTGCTCTTTCGGCGATATGCTGCGCGTGCCCGGTTCCTCGAAGAGCTTGTTCGATGCCAAGGCTGAGGGTGCCGATGTTCGTATCGTCTATTCGCCGCTCGATGCCTTGAAACTTGCCAGGAGCAATCCCGACCGTCAAGTCGTGTTCTTTGCCGTGGGTTTCGAAACCACGGCGCCCGCAAATGCGATGGCCGCCTGGCAGGCCGACCACGATCACGTCGAGAATTTTTCGCTGCTCGTTTCGCACGTGCTGGTTCCTCCCGCCATGGAAGCGCTGCTGTCGTCGGAGAATTGCGTCGTTCAAGGATTCCTGGCCGCGGGGCACGTTTGCACCATCATGGGCTACGAGGAATATTTTCCGATCGCCGCAGCGTTACAAGGTTCCGATCGTCGTCACTGGTTTCGAGCCGCTCGACATTCTGGAAGGCATTCTCATGACGGTCAGCCAACTGGAAGAAGGCCGCCACGAAGTCGAAAACCAGTACGTGCGCGCGACTCGCCGGGAAGGGAACCGCCCCGCGCAGGAACGCATTGCCGAAGTGTTCGAAGTGGTGAATCGCCCGTGGCGCGGACTGGGTGAAATACCAATGAGCGGATTCCAGTTGCGCGGCCGCTTTCAGAAGTATGACGCCAACCGCCGCTATCCTTCATCGGCCGAACCGGCCCGCGAGTCTCCCGAGTGCATCAGTGGACTAATTCTGCAAGGCATCAAGAAGCCTCACGAGTGTCCGGCGTTTGCCGTGAAGTGCACGCCGGAGAACCCGCTCGGCGCTCCCATGGTTTCGTCGGAGGGCGCGTGCGCGGCTTATTATCACTATGGCAGGCGGCAAGCAAATGACCGAGTTCAACCTGAGCTGTCCGGTACCCCGAGTCGCTGACGATCGCATCGTCCTGGCGCACGGTGGCGGCGGACGACTCACGCATCAACTCATCGAGAAAATTTTCCTGCCCGCGTTCGGCAATTCCATGCTCGAACAGCGGCACGACGGCGCGGTTCTTGCCGGTCAACGGTTCGCGGCTTGCCTTTACCACCGATTCTTTTGTGGTGCGCCCGCTGATTTTTCCGGGCGGGAATATCGGCGATCTCGCCATTTATGGCACAGTCAACGATCTCGCCATGTGCGGCGCGCGCCCGCTCTACCTCAGTGCGGGATTCATTCTCGAAGAGGGCCTCGCCATGGACACGCTGCGCACGGTTGTCGCGTCCATGCAAGCAGGCCGCGGCTAAGGCGGGCGTGCAATTAGTCACGGGCGATACCAAAGTCGTGGACAGAGGAAATGGCGACGGCATTTTCGTCAACACTTCCGGCATTGGCTTGATCGAAGCGAACGTGAAGGGCACAATCGGCCCAGCATCAGTTCAGGTGGGCGACGCCGTCATCATAAGCGGCGATCTCGGCCGCCACGGCATTGCCATTCTCTCCGTGCGCGAGGGCCTCGAATTCGAATCGCCGATTCTCAGCGACACCGCCGCAGTCTGGCCTGCGGTGGAAGCCCTGTTGAGTGCCGGTATTGAAATTCATTGCCTGCGCGACCTGACCCGGGGCGGTTTGGCGACCACGCTGAACGAGATCGCGGGGGACCGAAATATCTGCATCAAGCTGGAAGAGACTCTCATTCCCGTGCAAGAGACGGTGCAGAGCGCGTGCGAAATTCTCGGCCTTGATCCGCTGTATGTGGCGAACGAGGGCCGCTTCGCGGTGTTCGTCCCGGCCGCGCAGGTGGAAGCGGCGCTTCAAGTTATGAGGAAGGTTCCGGTTTCGCGGAAATCCGTCTGCATCGGGAAAGTAGAAGAGAGTCCCGGTCGTACGGTCGTCCTGCAAAGCCGCATAGGTGGCAACCGCGTCGTCGACATGCTGAGCGGCGAGCAGTTGCCGAGAATCTGCTAGTAGGAAGTAGCGCCGCCGAGTCGGCGGCTGTCGTGGCGGCGTCCGTGCCGCCACTTGCTGCCAGCTTCACGCAGCAAAGGCAAGTTGCCCGCGCGACAGCCGGCGAGGCGCCGGCGTTACAACAGCTGCCCATGAAGGCACTCTTCAGTCACCGCCGCGACTCCCGCATCTCCTTCATTCCACACCACCTACACTCTCCGTGACCCTAATCACCCCCGCTCGTGAGATATATCACTGCGGCTCCCATGCATAAGACGAGAATAAGGTACGGCATTATGTCTACGTTGCACCTACGGAGGTAGGACTATGAGTTCGGTTACAACGCGCCCCGGAACCAAGGTTTCTGGGGACTATATTGAGCAAGTCATGATCAGTGTGAAGGCGAAAAATCCCGCCGAGCCTGAATTTCATCAGGCCGTGAAGGAAGTATTCGATTCTCTCAGGTTAGTGCTGGGGAAACATCCCGAGTATCAATCCGCACGTTTGTTGGAAAGAATTGTCGAGCCCGAACGCGTCATCATGTTCCGCGTGCCCTGGTTCGATGATCAGGGTGAAATCCAGATCAACCGTGGTTTCCGCATTGAGATGAACAGCGCGATCGGCCCCTACAAGGGAGGACTGCGATTCCATCCCTCGGTGAACCTCGGCATCCTGAAGTTCCTGGCGTTCGAACAGGTCTTCAAGAATTCCCTCACCACGCTGCCCATGGGCGGCGGCAAGGGCGGATCCGATTTCGATCCCAAGGGCAAGAGCGACAATGAAGTCATGCGCTTCTGTCAGAGCTTTATGACTGAACTGCAGCGGCACATTGGACCGGACACCGACGTCCCGGCCGGCGACATCGGCGTGGGCGGGCGGGAGATTGGTTTCCTGTTTGGCCAATACAAGCGGCTACGCAATGAGTTTACCGGCGTCCTTACCGGCAAAGGCCTGAACTGGGGCGGCTCGCTGATTCGTCCTGAAGCCACCGGCTATGGCTGCGTCTACTTCGCCGCCGAAATGCTGAAGAGCAAGAAAGACTCGCTCGAAGGCAAACTGTGCCTGGTCTCGGGCAGTGGCAACGTCTCACAATACACCGTCGAAAAGCTGCTTGATCTCGGTGCCAAGCCGGTCACGGTGTCCGACTCAAACGGCGTCATTTATGATCCCGACGGCATCGATCGCGAGAAGCTGGCGTGGGTCATGGAACAGAAAAACATGAAGCGTGGACGCATCCGCGACTATGCCGATCACTACAAGAAAGCAATCTTCATGCCCACCGACATCAAGCTGGAGCACAACCCGCTCTGGAACATCAAAGCGGACTGCGCTTTCCCCAGCGCCACGCAGAACGAAATCACCGCAAAAGATGCGGCGAACTTGTTGAAGAACGGCATCAAGTTGGTCGCCGAGGGCGCGAACATGCCCAGCACGCTCGACGCTACCAAGATGTTCCTCGATGCCAAGATTCTATACGGGCCGGCCAAAGCCGCGAACGCTGGCGGCGTGGCCACCTCCGGCCTCGAAATGTCCCAGAACAGCGCACGTCTGAGCTGGACTCGCGAGGAAGTAGACGACCGTCTGCACAAGATCATGATCGCCATCCACCGGAACTGCTTCGAAACGGCCGAGAAATACGGCACGCCCGGCAATCTGGTAAACGGCGCCAACATCGGCGGCTTCCTGAAGGTAGCCAACGCGATGCTGGACCAGGGCCTTGTGTAATCAGTAGGGACGGACGCATTCGTCTGTCCACCACAGAGGGTGCCCCACCCTTGTACCTGCGTTTCTTGCAGGGACAGGGTGGGGATTTTGATTTTCAGTGGTCGATCTGAAAGAGGCATTCAAACCCGTCGGAAATCAACATCCCCACCCAGTCGCGAAGAGCACGGCAAGGATGGGGCACCCGGCGCTATGATTACTTGAGACCATCGTCCTCCATGTCCCTGTCCCGCATCGCCGAGCCCATCCTCGACGCCGAAGAGCGCTTTGAAGGCTTCGAAAACCTGATGCCCTTCAAAGTCCACAACATCCTTCTGGTCTCTAGTCTCTACGATTCCTTCATACTCCGCGAAGACGGACGCCTCAACGAACTTCTCATCGACGAATCCCTCGAACTCAACCTGCAACAGATCCCCGGAATCGCCCACGTTTCCAGCTGCGCCGAAGCGCTCGAACTGGCCAGTTCCAATCCGCAATTCAATCTGATTGTGACGAACCTCGCCGTCGGCGACATGAACGCCGCCGAACTTGCAGCCGAGGTACGGCGCAAAGGCCTGGACGTTCCCGTGGTGGTCCTCGCCTATGACTACCGCGAGATCAAGAATTTCGTCGCACGCAACCCGGTCACCGACATCGATCGCGTCTTTCTCTGGCAGGGCAACGCACGAATCCTGATCGCCATCGTCAAATACGTTGAAGACAAGCGCAACGTGCTGCACGACACCCGCGCCATGGGCGTGCCCGTGTTGCTCGTCGTTGAAGACAACATCCGGTACTACTCGGCCTTCCTGCCCGTTATCTATACGGAACTGATCAAGCAGTCGCGCCGCGTCATCCAGGAAGGTATCAACGTGGCGCACAAACTGGTTCGCATGCAGGCGCGTCCCAAGATTCTGCTCAGCTCCAATTTCGAAGATGCCGCGCAGTTAGTCCAACGCTATCGCGACTATCTTTTCGCAATGGTGTCCGATGTGGAATTCCCCTGGGAAGGCAAGCTCAGCCCCGAGGCCGGCTTCGAATTGGCGCGCATGGTCAAGAGCCTCGTGCCGGACGTCCCCGTGGTTTTGCAGACCAGTCGCACGGAATTTCGCCCACGCGCCCACGCTGAAGGCTACTCGTTCCTGCGCAAGCGCTCGCCCACTCTGCTGAAAGACCTGCGCCGCATTCTCACCGATCACTTCGGATTCGGCGATTTCGTCTTCCGCCTGCCCGACCAACGCGAGGTGGGGCGCGCCAAAGATCTGAATGAACTGGAAGAACAGCTGCAGACGGTTCCACCCGAGAGTCTGATGTACCACGCGCAGCGCAACCATTTCTCGCACTGGTTGATGGCGCGCACCGAGTTTGCGCTAGCCGCGAAGCTTCGGCCGCGCAAAGTTTCCGACTTCAACGGCCCCGAGCACCTGCGCCGCGATTTGATCGAATCGATCAACGAATACCGCCGCGAACAAAATGAAGTCCTGATCGGCGACTTCAAGCCTGATACATTCAAACCCTCCGACTCCAGTTTTCTCCGAATCGGGTCCGGATCGCTCGGAGGCAAAGCCCGCGGCCTCGCTTTCGTCCGGCATCTCTTGCGCACTCGCCGCATCACGCGTCGCTTTGCGGGCGTGCGAATTTCCGTTCCCCCAGCCGTCGTGATCGCCACAGATCAATTCGACCAGTTTCTAGCCGAAAATAACCTTGGTGATTTCGCGTTACATTGCGACGACGACACCGAGATCCAGCAGCGTTTCCTCGATGCCGCGCTTCCCGTCCCGCTGCAAGAAAACCTGAAAGCCTTTCTTGCCGAAGTGGGCTACCCGCTCGCTGTGCGCTCCTCCAGCCTGCTCGAAGACTCCCAATACCAGCCCTTCACGGGCGTGTACGAAACATTTATGCTGGGAAACCAGCAAGCCAACCTGTCGGTCCGCCTCGAAGAGCTTTCTGAAGCGATTAAGCGCGTCTACGCCTCAACCTTCAGTCAACATGCGAAGGCTTATGTGCGTGCCACTCCTTACCGATTGGAAGAGGAGAAGATGGCGGTCGTGCTCCAACAGGTTGTGGGAACGGTTCACGGGCCACGTTTCTATCCTGACTTCTCGGGCGTCGTGCGCTCCCATAATTTCTATCCCGTGGCGCCCATGACCTTCGCGGACGGAATTGCCGCAGTGGCTCTGGGTCTAGGCCGCACCGTGGTCGATGGCGGCAAGTGCCTGAGCTTCTGTCCGCGCTATCCCCGCAATCTCCTGCAGTTTTCCTCCGTCGAAGACATCCTTGCCAATACGCAAACCGAGTTCTGCGCTCTCGAGCTTGACGGCGTTCCCCACGGTGGAGGTCCAGGCCATCTGCGCGAAGCCCGCTTCGGTCTTGACGTTGCCGAAGCCGACGGTACCCTGCACGCCGTGGCCTCAACCTATTCCGCCGACAACCAAGCTGTCTATGACGGCCTAAGCCGTCCCGGAGCCCGCGTAGTGACGTTTGCTCCCATGCTCAAGCACGGCATCTTCCCACTGGCCACGATTCTGGAGTTGCTGGTTCGTGCCGGCGAAGATGCGTTGGGAAATCCCGTCGAAATCGAATTTGCGGTTCGCCTGCCCCGCGCCGACGAACCCGCGGAATTCGGATTCCTGCAAATCCGTCCCCTGACTTTGGCGCGCGATCATCAGGATCTCACCATCGGTGATGTGGACTCCTCTCAAATCATCTGCCAGAGCACGAAAGTTCTTGGCAATGGCCGCATGGAAAACTTGCATGACATCGTCGTCGTCGATTCGCAACGCTTCGAGCGCAGCCGCAGTCAGGAAGTGGCCCGCGCCGTCGCTCACTTCAATGCCACTCTGAACGCGGAGAATCGTCCCTATCTGCTGATCGGCGTCGGCCGCTGGGGCTCCAACGACCCGTGGCTCGGCATTCCCGTCGAGTGGGACGAAATTTCGGGCGCGCGCGCCATCATCGAAGCCGGCTTCCACGACTTCCGCGTTACGCCCTCGCAAGGCAGCCATTTCTTCCAGAACCTCACCGCATTCCAAGTCGGATATTTCACCGTCAACCCAGACGCCGGCGAAGGCTCCATTGATTGGCAATGGTTGGCCGATCAGCCGGCAGTCGACGAGCAAGGCTGCGTCCGCCGCCTGCAATTTGCAGCCCCGCTTCGCGTAATCATGAACAGCAGATCGAGTCGCGGAGTGATCTTGAAGCCGGAAGGACTCATCTCGCAGCGTCTATCGTAACCCCGGCAGCTTACTGGCTACCAAAGCGCGTCCTCGCCTTCGCGTGTAAAGCTTCAGGACCCGCTGCGCCGTTTTGTCGGCCGCGCCTGGCGCGAGATTTCGCTTACCGAATCACCTGGATCTGTAGACCCAGTCTCAGATTCTTCCAAGAAATGTCAGCCGTGTAGACAGGCGCTTTTAAGTCGAGCCCCAGGCTTAAGCAGGCCCGATCGGCGAGCGACAGACCAAGAGCGCGAGTCTCCGCAATCAGGTCTCCTGCGACGTGGGCATGATCCGCGGTGAAGGGCGCTATCTCTCCGACGAGGCTTGCGGCATCTTCCCACGCGTCCTCCGACAGCCATCCCGACAGCACCAACTTGCTCTGCACTTCCGCCAGGTTGACCGTGCTGATGACGGCTTGCAACAGCAAGTCCGGCGTCAGCTTCTCAAAACCCCGCTCTCTGTGAATCACTGCCAAGACGGCGGAGGCGTCGAGAACGACCCTACTCACGCTTGGCCTCCTCGCGCCGCTCGGCAATCAACTCGTCGACGAGTGAGACGCCGGGTTTGATGTACTTCCGGGCGCGGCGTTGCGCGCGCTCGATACGCCGTTTCATGGTCGTTATCCGCAGTTCCCCGTCATCCAGCCGCAAGATGACCTCGTCGCCCGGCTTGATCCCGAGCTCCTTGCGAAAAGCTGCAGGAATGACGACGCGGCCATTTTCATTGATTCGTAACCGGACGTCTCCATTCATGCCACGCACCTCCGCGTAGGGTCACAATATCGTAGATGTGTCATATTATCATAAATATGACAATTCCTTTGGGATCTGTCAGATCATCCGCACACTGAACTGTGATCCAAATCACGGCTCGCGTCCGGCCCTCCGAACACAATTGTCTAGTCGCGAATTTCGCCATTTCATACCCGCGGAGCGCCTGTGTTTAAAATCATTCACGCCGAATTCCTAGCGCCTGGTATCAAACGCTTCGTCATCGAAGTGCCTCGCATCGCCCGGAAACAGAAGCCCGGCCAGTTCGTCATCCTTCGTATCTACGAAGAGGGTGAACGCATCCCGGTGACGATCGAGAACTCCGATCCTGCCCGTGGCACCATCAACATCGTCGTACAGGCTGCGGGAAAGACCACTCACCTGCTCAACTCGCTGGAAACTGGTGATCAGATTCTCGACGTGGTCGGCCCGCTAGGGAAGCCGTCAGAAATCAAGAACTACGGCACAGTGGTTGTGGTGGGCGGGGGAGTGGGAACCGCAATGGCCTATCCCACGGCCGCCGCGCTGAAGCACGCCGGCAACCGCGTGATCTCGATCGTCGGCGCCCGCAACAAAGACTTGGTAATCCTCGAACCAGAAATGCGCGCGGTCAGCGATTCGCTCATGATCACCACCGACGACGGCAGCTACGCCGACAAAGGTTTCGTCACCGACAAGCTCCGCCAGTTGATTCAGAACGGCACACGCATCGACCTGGTCGTGGCTGTGGGCCCCATCGTCATGATGAAGGCCATTGCCGAGATGACCCGCAAGGAAAACATCCACACCGTCGTCAGTCTCAACCCGATCATGATCGACGGCACGGGCATGTGCGGTGGCTGCCGTGTTTTGATTGGCGGCAAGAGCGAGTTCGCCTGCGTCGACGGCCCTGAGTTCGACGCGCACCGAGTCGATTTCGCTGTACTGGTGCAGCGCAACTCGATGTATCGCGACGCCGAGCAGCGTTCTCTGGCGGAATTCCAGCGAGTCACCAGCGCAGAAGCATCAGGCAAAGAACTCGAACACGCGTGTGCAGTGGCCCGGGCAAGCCGACAAGGAGATCAACGATGAGCCCCACCGTAAAGAAGTCGTTAAACCCCTTGCCGATGAAGGAACGCATCAAGGTTCCGCGCCAGTTGATGCCCGAACAGCCCGCAGAGCAGCGCGCCCACAACTTCACCGAAGTGAATCTCGGCTACAGTCCCGAACTCGCTCAGCAAGAGGCACGCCGCTGCCTGGAGTGCGCCAAGCCTACCTGCACCGACAACTGCCCCGTCGGCGTGAAGGTCAAAGAATTCGTCGAACTGATCGTGGTCGGCGACTTCATCGGCGCCGCCGCCAAGATTCGCGAAGACAATGTCCTTCCCGCCGTCACCGGACGCGTCTGCCCGCAGGAAGATCACTGCGAAGGCAAGTGTCTGTTGTCGAAAAAAGTGAAGCCCCTTGGCATCGGCTATCTAGAGCGCTTTGTCGCCGACTACGAAAAGCGCATGGGTACTCACGTCGTTCCCAACATTCCGCCCACCGGAAAGAAAGTTGCGGTCGTGGGCAGCGGTCCTTCGGGTCTTACGGTCGCCGGTGATCTCGTCCAGAAGGGCCACAAGGTACGCGTGTTCGAAGCCCTTCACGAACTCGGCGGAGTGCTCGTCTATGGCATTCCTGAATTCCGCCTGCCCAAGCAGATCATCCGCGAACAGCTCGATTACATGCGTGAAATGGGCGTTGAGTTCGAGACCGACGTCGTCGTCGGCCGTACCGTCACCATCGACGAACTCATGGGCGGAGAAGGTTTCGACGCCGTCTACATTGGCACCGGCGCCGGGCTGCCGCAGTTCATGAACATTCCCGGCGAGCATTTCAACGGCGTTTATTCCGCCAACGAATTCCTGACTCGCATCAACCTCATGAAGGCCTACAAGTTTCCCACCTACGACGAGCCCATGCTCGATCTGCAGGGGAAAGATGTGGCCGTGATCGGCGGCGGCAACACGGCGCTCGATGCGATCCGTTCCGCGCTGCGCCTTGGCGCACGCAAGGCTTACGTGATCTACCGCCGCAGCGACGCCGAAATGCCTGCTCGCGCCGAAGAAGTGCATCACGCGCGCCAGGAAGGAATCGATTTTCAGATGCTCACCGCTCCGGTCGAGTTCGTCGACGACGGCAAAGGATGGTTAACCGCCGCGCGCTGCGTTCGTATGGAACTGGGAGAACCGGATGCCTCCGGCCGTAGGCGCCCGGTGCCCATCCAAGGCTCGGAGTTCGATCTGCCTTTGTCGGTCGCGGTCATCGCCATCGGAACCAGCGCTAACCCGATCGTACAAAGCACCACGCCCGGCCTGGGCACGAACAAGCGGGGATACATTCAAGCCAGCGACGAAACGCAACGGACAACGCGCAAAGGAATATTTGCTGGAGGAGATATTGTTACAGGCAGCGCCACCGTGATTCTCGCAATGGGTGCCGGCCGCCGCGCCGCCAAATCCATCCACGAATATTTGACCACCGGCGAATGGTAGTGAGAAAGAAAGCAAAAAAGTCAAAGCGGGGAACCACAAAACACGACCCAATACGAAAGAACAGGCGAACAGGATTTCCTTAGTGAACCTTCCTGTCCTTCGCGGTCGAAGATTGTTTTCTAGCCGAAGCTGATCTCCAAATACGTATCCGTCCTCGCCCATATCAACGGAATTCGCGCCATCCAATACTTCCGGTTGAGCGTCCGCCGCGCTCGCTCGTGCTCCTCCGGCGGCAAAATGCTCGCGGTCGCCGCAACCTCTGCTCCCGTCACGGTGCCGCGCATTGTGCAGGGCGCGACGCGCACCTGCGGATTGTTGCGAATCCGCTTGGTCTTCCCCATGTCGCTGCGCGTCATCACATAGAGTTTCCCATCGTCTTCCCCAAACCACACGGGAGTGGCAACGCCCGCTTCGTTCTTGCGAAACGTTGTCAGCAAAATATATTTCTGACCATGAATGGATGCAGGAATTGAACTAGCCATGCCCTTCATTGTAGTGCCGGCATCTTGCCGGCTGTCGCGAAGGCATCTTGCCTTCGCTGCTGGAAAGCAACTCTGCCCTCTCATTTGTGCGCCCATGGTCGCTCAAGATCTGCCCCGGGCCGATTGCCCCGGTCCCGCCATCTGTGTTACAAGCCTGAACATGCGTAAATGGATGAAAGATCGATTACAGCGCCGTAAGAAGAAAGTTCCCGAGCAGGGAAGTCAGCCGGCGCCACCCCCACTGCAACCAGCATATTTCGATGCGGAGCAAGCTCCCAGCCCAGTGTCCCATTCTGAGTCGAACCACCTCGAGTCTAGCCATGTCGAGCCTCGCCATCATGAGGCCGAAATTCCTGCCGCTTCCGAACCCGAGTTTGAAGAGCAGCCCACGAGCGAAGAATCCGCAAACGCGCACGAGCAGCCTCGTCCGCCAGTCTCTAGAGGAGAAGGTCAGCGCGGACGCGGACGCCGGCGCCGTGGAGGACGCGGACGAGGTGGACGCGGCCGCGAACAAGCCGTCGCCCAAGCCTTCAGTCCCGCCGCCGCAAAAGGCATTATCCTGGACCTGCCAGGTCAGCAGGTTGACCAAGGAGCCGAGGAAGCGCCCGATAAGGCCGAACCCGAAGCGCAGGCGGTACCGCAATCGCCGCCGATTCCTGCGGCCGTGCCTGCCGCCGCGCCACGTCCGCCCAAAGGCATCGTCGTGCTCGCGATTGGGCTTCCTGGTTCCGGCAAGAGCTCCTGGTTCAAGCGCCACAACGTGGTTCCGCTCTCCAGCGACATGGTTCGTTCTCTTCTGTTTGACGACGTTCGCGAGCAGCGCTTTCAGGATCTTGTATTTTCGAACTTACGCTCCATGCTCAAAGCCCGCCTGATCGCTAAGCGTCCCATGAATTATGTGGACGCGACGAACCTTACTCCCCAGGAGCGCCAGCATTGGATCAAACTCGCCAAGGATTACAACTACCAAGTCCACGCGGTATTTTTCGATGTTCCGCTGGAGGTTTGCGTAGAACGTCATCAGCGTCGCGATCGCGTCGTCCCGGAAGACGTTATGCGCCGTATGGCCGCCAAGTTGAAGCCGCCCGCCTTCGATGAGGGTTTCGCCAAAATCACGGTGGTGCGGGTGAAGAAAAAGGAAGAGTAAGCCGGCGCGAAGCGGCGAAAGATTGCAGCCCACGGCGCAAGCCGTGGGTGGCGATACGTAAATGGAACCAGCCCAGAGAGGCGAAATAGAAACTTTCGCGACCGCAGTTCATCCCTTCAAATGCGGCAGCAACTCCTTGAACGCCGCCGACGAAGACGACCGCATCAATTCATAAATCATCATCTCCGTCGACGAAATCACTGCGCCCGCAGCCCGCATCCGTTCCAGCCCGATCTTCCAATTCCACTCCTTCCTTGAACTGACCGCGTCCGACGCAATGTGTACCAAATATCCTTCGCGCAGCGCTCCCAGGGCTGTCTGGGTTACGCAGATGTGGCTCTCCATCCCGCACAGCAGAAGAGTGTTGCGCTTGCCCGGAAGGCGCTTAAGAACGCTACAAAAAACATCGCTACCGAAGCAGGAGAATAAAGTTTTGTCGATTGCTTCCGTCCCCGCCAGCAAGGAAGCAACCTCCGGCACAGTCCCGCCTAACCCCTTCGCATATTGCGTGCTCACCAGCGCGGGAATCTTCAAAATCCCGGCCGCCCGAATCAAGAGCTTAGTGTTCCGCACCAGGTGTTCTTTCTGAAAAATCGGCGGCAGCAACTTCTCCTGAATATCGATCACCACCAGCGCGCACTGCTCCGGTTCAAGCGCACGCCGTGCCATCTCGGAATAATCTGCGGCAGAGCTAACGGAATCGAGGGCGGTGAGCATGGCTACTCCTCATAAGAAAGTCTGATCATCCGATTTTATCGCTTAAAATGAAGGCAGCGGAAAACGGTCTCGACTGGAGCAGCCTCCTAACCCTGACTGCTCCGCATCGCCAACTGGTTTCGGTTGACCCCGCCTTGCTTTCAACCATAAAATCAGTGTGAGCTTACGAGCATCGGCTCCCATTAAGAAACTGCCCCCTCGTTCAACGGCTAGGACACCTGCCTCTGGAGCAGGTTATCGGGGTTCGAATCCCTGGGGGGCAGCCAAACTCTCCATTTTTGTCCAGGCTTTCGCCGAACGCTACTGCTTTATGCTTTCTAGTAACTTGCTTTCTGCTGCGGTAGGTGGCTCGAATCTTCCACCCAAGTATTTCGCCAGGAACTCTTCCGAGACCGCATTGAATGCCATGTTGTTGGTCGGTCGAGCAAAGCCGTGTCCTTCATCGGGAAAGACATAGTACTGGACCGGCTTCCCGTTTTTGCGCATGGCAGCCACAATTTGATCACTCTCTGCTTTGTTTACGCGTGGATCGTTGGCGCCCTGGCCAATCAGCAGAGGTGCTTTGATCTGTTCCGCCTTAAACAACGGAGACTGCTCCTTGAGCATTGCTTCCGAGTCGCCCATACGCTTGTGGAAAGTGGCCAGCACCGTCGACCAATAAGGAGGAATCGTCTTGAGCAGGGTGTTCAGATTGGATGGACCGACAATGTCAACTCCGCAGGCGAACGCATCCGGCGAAAACGTTACTCCGGCCAGAGTCGCATAGCCGCCGTAGCTGCCGCCCATGATGCAGACCTTTGGCCGGATCGGCGATGCCTTGTTTCGCGACCCAGTCTTTGCCATCCAGTAAATCAGTATGCATCGTGCCTGCCCACTGGCGATCTCCGGCATTCACATACTGCTTGCCGTAACCCGTCGATCCGCGGAAATTAATTTGCAAAACCGCGTATCCGCGGTTTGACTAGCCACTGCGCGTAACGGTTATAACCCCACTCGTCCCGTCCCCATGGGCCGCCATGCACAAACTCCACCATGGGCAGGTTCTTGGGTTCCATGCCCGCCGGCGTGGTCAGATACCCGTACAGCTTCATCCCATCGCGGGCGGTGAACTCGATGGGCTTCATCGCCGAGAGTGTGTACTTCTCCAATTGCGGCCGGTTGCTGAACAGCAGCGTCGCCTGTTGCTTCGACCGGTCATACAGATACCAATACTCGGGCGCGTCGTCACTGACGAAGCCGACAATCCATTTGTTGTCATCAAGAGCTCTGTGAGATCCCAGCGATGTCACCCCCGCGAACCTTTTGTAGATCCTCGAAATCGGCTTTCACTTTGGGATCGACGAATACATATTCCGTGCGTTGCTTGGTGTAGCTGATGGCTTCCAGAGCGTTGGTCTTGGGATTGTTAATGGTGCTGTTGACGTCGAACTGCGGATCTTCCGTAATCACTTTGCGTTTGCCGCTGGCGACGTCGATTTCAAGCAAGCGAGCAGCGTTCACGTCGAGACTCGTCGTAACCCAGAGGGCCTGGTTGTCCGGCGAAAACCCGTTGACCCCGCCGAAAGTTTCATCCGGACCCCACTTGATCAGCTCGCGCCAGGGTGCCTTGCTGTCATCGCGGACCCGAACAATCGTGCCACCGTCGTCAGTCTGCGCCTGCGCCGCACGGATCCGCAGCGCATTGTCGGCCTGCCAACTTTGAACGTCTCCCGGGTTCTCGGTGTCGAGTTCAACTTTCCCGGTTTTCAGATCAATGCGATGTACGTCAAAAAGCTTTGGATCGCGCTGGTTCATCTGCACCAGGATCGTGTCCGGCAAACTCCACTCGTAGGCGACGATATCCACGCGAACCTTCTCGAAGGGTGTCAGGTCCCTGGTCTGTTTGGACGCAATATCGGTCTGATAGAGCCGCCAGTTCTCATCCCCGCCAATGTCCTGTACATAAAGAATGTGCTTGTTGTCGTATTGCCAAAGAAAATTTCGAATACCCCGATGCTTGTCGCTGGTAACCACCCGGTCGTCAGCTTTTCCTAGCGTGCGAATCCACACGTTCAGCACGCCATCGGACGGGGGCGAGATAGCCGATCTGCGTGCCATCCGGCGAAATTTGGGGATTGGCCCGCTCCGGATTCCCGAACAGCACTTCGCGCGGGATTAGAGGGGCCGTGAGTTTTTCCTGGGCTCTAATCGGGGCGACAAAACATCCGCACAATACCAACACGACCACAGCTCGTCTCAGGAGATACATAACGCCTCCGAAATTCGAGACCATCATAGATGCAAGTCTCGCAATACGTCCATGCCTGCTTCCTCGCCCAGGAAGGTGGGTTCGGGACGAAACCTGAATTATCTGCGGAGCTACCGGCTGAGTAAATGGCGCGGGCTAATGGCGCGCAGCTTCGATCTCATCCACGATTCGATCGGCGTGGTACACCACGCGCAGGCCTTCGATGAGGGCGCGGCTGTCTACGGCCACGGCTCGATTCGACACCGGATCATAGCCGTAATCTCCGCCCAGTGAAAATATGTTTCCATCGAAGATGAGGCCGACAATGTTGGCGTCCTGGTCGATGACCGGGCTGCCGGAGTTGCCACCAATGATGTCGTTGGTGGTGGACAGGTTCATTGGGATACTCATATTCAGCTTCGCCTTTGCCGAGAGCCAACTCGGCGGCAGGGAAAACGGCGGCGCCCCGTTGGCCCGCGCAAAGAGTCCTTCGATGGTGGTGAAAGGTTGCACCCAATGTCCGCGCGCATCATTGAAGCCTTTCACCGTCCCATAACTGAGACGGGCAGTGAACGTCGCGTCGGGATCGAGACTGGTGCCGTAAACGGCAAAGCGCATTTTAGCGATTCTTTGCGCGGCTTCGCGTTCCGGGGCGTCGACCCTGGCCTCGTATTCCTTGCGACTCGCGCGCAGGTCAGGATCGATCAAGCTGGCGAACTTAACCATCGGATCGTCTGAAGCCGACACCGCCGCTGCGCCACCGTTGAATAGAGCCTCTCGCACCTTGGGATCGTCCAGATGCGTGCCAGTTACGAGCCGGTGAGCGAGTTGTTCTGGCGATTCACTGCCCAGCATCTTGCGCACAAATGAATCGAAGGGCCCAAGATCACGCTGCACCGAAGTGAAGGCAAACCGAAGCTTGAGTTCTTCAAGATCTTTATAGACGGGAGTGGCGGCCGAGAGCTCCTGTTGGACAGTGACTAACGCCTGATCGGTGAACTCCGGCAAACGCTCGCCATTGGGTTTGGCTCGCTCGACGGGTACCCGCACCAGCGTCAGCGCGCCACCCAGCATTCCCGAATCAAAGAAGAAATTATCGTCCAGTTCGCTATGTTGCGCCAAGAGCTTGCCCCGCTCCACCTGCACATGAGCCATGTCGTCCCACGCAGATGCGCCGGCCGCCAATTTCGGATTGGCCGCAACCGCCTCGCGCAGGCGTCGCTCGCGTTCCGAAAGGAGGCCAAAAAAATGCCGATCCATAAGCGCCTGTTGAATCCCTAGCTCAGCCTTAAAGTAATTTGCTACGAAAAATTCGGGTTCGTTGGCTTCTCGCGCCTGTTCGGCGCCTGTAGTCATGAATTGTTCCAGCAGTCCGCGATACTCGGCGAGCCCGGGCATGAGCGCGGGGAGTGCTATGTCGCGTTCAAACTCTACTTGCGAGATCGTGAATTCTCGGCTGGTGCCACCGGGGTTCCCAGAAACGAATACAAGCTGGCCATCTTTCGACCCGTTGGCGCTCCAATGCAAATAGTTAGCAGTCGCTAGTGGCTTACCACCTTCATAGATTCGCAAAAGACCGATGTCAAAATCGAAGCGCGGAAAATTGAAGTTATCCGGATCCCCACCGAATTGTGCCACCGCGAACTCCGGAGCAAATACCAGGCGCACATCGGTATAGCGTTTGTAGCGATACAGGTTGTAGACACCACCATGATAAAGAGACACGAGATCGCATCGTGTGCTTGGATCCGAACCGCAGCTTTGCTGTAATTTGGCTCTTTCGGCGCGCAAAGCCGCATTGGCCGCATCTCCGGTTTTGTCAGCAAGCGCTGCCTGCACGGAGTCGGACACGTCGCGAATCTCCGCAAGTTCGTCGATCTCGAATGCGGGACACGGGCGCTCCTCGGCCGCGGTTCGGGCCAGAAAGCCTCCTTCCGAGAGGTCTAGCTGAGCTGTCGAGAGCGCTTTCACGCAGTCCAGTACGCAGTGGTGATTGGTCATTACCAGCCCGTGCGGAGATATAAGCGATGCGGAACAGCCGCCGGCAATCCGCAGCGACGACGCTCGCACATGATCAAGCCACGCCTGGGAGGGCGCAAAGCCATATTTCTCCCCCACCGTTTTCGAGGGGAATTTATCGAAGGTCCACATGCCTTCGTCCGCATGAGCCCGCGGCGAAAAGGCAAGGTGAGTGGACAGAAGAATCGCGATTAATACCGGCAATTTCACCTTTGTCACCATCGTCCCTCCAAAGCCATGCGCGTTCACCATTACGGAATGTCGCTTTGCTAACAGGACGAATCCCTGCGTGAACGTCAAGCGGTGCACATAATGCGCTCCGGTTTCTAAAGAGTCAAGCAATTCGTAGTGCCAATTCGTACTGCCAAAACAGCGGGCGGCTCACGTTGGTTGACTTGTGGTTTTCGTTTTCAACCGGAGGAGGTCACCCCCGCCAGACGGAGGGAACGATCACCCAATCGATATCCTCCGCGTCATCCATCTCAGGCATGTTCTACCTGCCGTTACCTCGTGAACCGGATAGGGGCAACAGGACTGCCCGTTTAGTGTCTGTTTACGCTTACTCCGTCAAGAGATTACCGGGAGTTCTTTCTGAAAGGATGTACCCCTCTCTGCGCGGGCAAGTTCCTTACTCTATTAAGCCTCTTGCTTTTGGCGAACATCGGCTGGAGTGCGGCTGGTGGCGTCCTTCGGTCTCCGGGGTTACCTCCATTTCTGTCAATTCGTAAAACGCAACCTACGGATCCTTAGAAACCGTCATTATCTTGCTTCTCTGGCTTTATATTACCGGCCTCGCTATTTTGATCGGAGCGGAACGGAACGCTGTGATCGAGGCTGAGGATAGGCACACTACGCTGCAAGCATCCGCGATTCGTAGAGTTGAACGGCGAATGAAGTTTGCGTAAGTCGAAAGACAACTCGCATCCAAAAATCCGCGAGCGCGAATTAGGGTCCTTCGCGCTTTGGCTCCGACGGTCTGCATGGACGTTTGACATTCTCCCCCCAACCCACTAACAATGCCCTTCCATCGAAAGGAGAGGAGTATGCGCAAGTTTCTGCTTTGCCTGTCTCTAGTCGCTGCCGCTAGCTTGGCGTTCTCGCAAGATCGCACCAATGCACGCTCGATGGTGATCTCGCCGTGGGGCATCGTTGCCAGCAGCCAGGTGCAGGCCTCGCAGGCCGGAGCGGAAATCCTGTCTCACGGCGGCTCGGCAGTCGACGCGGCCATCGCCACCAACGCCGTACTTGGGCTGATGGAACCGGACATGAACGGCATAGGCGGAGACTTGTTCGCTATCTACTGGGATGCCAAGAGCGGAAAAATTTATGGCCTGAATGCCAGCGGATGGGCTCCCAAGGCCCTCACCATCGACCACTTGAAATCGAAGAACGTCACGAAAATGCCCGAGAGCGGAATCGACACGGTCACGGTGCCCGGGGCGGTTGAAGGCTGGAACAAGTTGCATGAGCGCTTCGGACGGATGGAATGGAAAGATCTTTTTTCCCCGGCGATTTTTTACGCGGAGAACGGATTCCCCGTACAAGAGATGATAAGCATGGACTGGCGGGGCTCTGTCGCGAAGCTGAAAAATGACCCGGAGAGCCGGCGCGTTTTCCTGCTCCATGATGAAGCACCTCAGATGGGTGAAGTTTTTAGAAATCCTGACCTCGGTAAAGCGCTTCGTCTTCTAGCGGCGGGAGGGCCGCAGGCGTTCTACACCGTCGAAATCGCGAAAGCCATTCTCGTTACCTCGCGCGAACTTGGGGGCACGATGACAGCGGAAGATCTGCAGGAGTTCTCGGCGGAATGGGTCGAGCCAATCTCGATTACATATCGCGGATGGAAGGTTTACGAATTGCCGCCAAACGTGCAGGGCATGGCCGCACTTGAAATGTTAAACATCCTCGAGCAGTTCTCACCCGCTAAAGCCGGTCCGCTCAGTGTGGAGGAGTTGCACAAGAGAATCGAAGCGATGAAGTTGGCCTACGCGGATCTAGCGCGGTACAACGCCGATCCTCGGTTCGCCAAGGTGCCGGTTGCTGGCTTGCTCTCGAAGGAATACGCCAAGCAGCGCGCGCAACTGATCAATCCAACCAAGGCCAATTGCGACACCGAAGCCGGGCGTCCACCTGCGAGTGATACGACCTACCTCACGGTCGTGGACAGAGATGGCAATATCGTGTCGCTCATCCAGAGCAACTTCTCAAGTTTTGGCTCGGGTATCACCGTGCGAGGTATGGGATTTCCGCTGCAAAATCGCGGGGCATTGTTTATGTTGGACCCCGGCAAGCCTGACGCTCTCGCCCCTCGCAAGCGCCCATTCCACACCATCATTCCGGCTTTCATGGAGCGCGGCGACGACCACATCGGATTTGGGATTATGGGCGGCGCCAACCAGCCGCTTGCGCACGCCCAATTCGTATCCAACGTGGTCGATTACGGCATGACCCTTCAAGCCGCCATGGAGACCGCTCGTTTCACAGTGCGCAGCAATTTCGATATCCGCTGCAACATCGCGATCGAGGATCGCGTGCCCGCAGAAGTGCGCCAGCAACTCACGAACATGGGCCATCAGTTTGATGTCCGGGGCGATTTCTCACTCTACATGGGACGCGGCCAGGCAATCGGCCACAACACAAAGACCGGACTGAACTTTGCAGCCTCGGACGCGCGCACCGACGGCTCGGCCGAACCCGAATTTCCTCCGGGGCTACCTATTGGAGTCGCTCCGATAACGGAACAAGAGAAGCGGTAGCGGCCCGCAAGCCGGATCATAATGAAAGCGGAAGGCATTTGGCACACGATGTATTCAGCTGCGGCGATGGGGATATGATAGATCGCCCGTCCGCGTAAATCCAGCTCGCACTGCTCCCTCAATGCCACTGAATTACTCTCGTGATTCGCTCCAACGCCCAGTGGGAGCGTGATTTTTCGACAGGCAGAGACACTACGGGGAGAACCCTCTTTCGGATCTGTCTTGTGAGCGTAATCACGCCGCTAAGTTTCAGAGGCGCTGCGTGCTAGACCGGCGGTCCGGAATCAACGTCCAGGCCGCTATTCTGCAGTGGAGTGGGCGAGTTGATTACATAATTCGTGAACGATCTCTTGCCTGATCTCGTATTCGAGGAGCTCGGTATCCGTTGCCGCCCCAAGACTTCGAGATTCCAGAACCTGGGCTTGCTTTTTGAGTAGCAGGTTAAGCTCGGCGCGCAGTTCGTCGACGTGAGGGTTATCCATGGCGGCCTCCTTCTTGAGGTCGAAGCGGCGGCAGACCTGACCAGAACAGTCTGGCAAGAGTCGACTTTTTGTACCATACCGTACACACCGTACGAGACCTTCGACGGGACTCGCTGCGCCATTTATTTTCGTCGGTTGCGGTTTATCTCGAGGTAAGCGTTTACGGGGCAACCTTAAAGTGTCACTTGAAAGTCGTGCTTAAGCGACGAGAGTGCAGGTTAACGGCCGCCGGGACGCCAGCGTTGAGTAACGCGCCGGCTCTCCGCCCTCAGGTGTGAATCTCGTTCGAACGAAAGTTCTCGCGGGCTTCGTTGAACTGAGAAGTGCGCCGAACTCAATCAGCTTGCCAATCCCGGCTTTAGCGCATACTCTGAGAGTAGGGCGGTTTTCAGGCCGCCAAGGGAGAGTGTTTGACAAACGACGAATTCAAGGCTTCTTACGTTGTCGTCCGCCACAATGTCCGTACCTACGAATCCGCAGGAGTGGTCGAAGTCGTCAAGGGACGAACCAATGCAGAGGCTGCCTTGAAGAAGTTCGAAGGCGAGCAAAACCCTGCGGATCGGCATGAAGGCTGGCGCTACTTCCTCGAGAAAACCACATTGAAGGCGGGAACCGATCCCGCAGAGGCGACAGAGCTCCGTCAGGCAGAGTTGGAGAGTCGAGAGTCTAAAGCTACGCAAGAAGGCGAAGCCTCCATCAATCGCGGCGGGATCTCCAGGTGAACTCCACCAAATCGCTTGCTAAGCCGCTGGCTCAGGCGTAGCATCTCACTGTGCGTTAGACCGAATCGGTCGTGAGCAGTTCTCGCCTAATCAGCTAGTACTTGCCTGCAGTACCTCCGAATCTCTCCAGCGTAAATTGATTGAAAGGAACACCAGTATCAACATGGCAGAACAAGGAACAGTAAAGTGGTTCAATGACGCCAAAGGCTATGGCTTTATCAGCCGTCAGAATGGCGAAGATGTTTTTGTTCACTTCTCAGCGATCCAGGCGGGCGGCTTCAAGAGCCTGCAAGAGGGCCAGACGGTGCAATTCGACGTGACCAAGGGCCCCAAGGGCTGGCAGGCTGAGAACGTCCAGCCTCTGTAACTCATCTCGTGATGCGAGAGGCGATCTCCCAAAGGAGATCGCCTTTTAGATTTTCGGGGCTTTGAGAAATCCCGCCGCGACGACTCTCACTTCGACCGATCTAGTCCCGTAAAATCTGCAGTTCCCACTTTGACGATTGTGCCGCGAGGTTGTGGCTTCGCGTCCTTGCCATCCTTAGATTTATCAGATTTATCCTTGGTTTCTGCCTTGTCCACTGCTTCAGACGTGTCCTTCACTTCAGTTGGTACGGGTTTCTCGGTCCAGATGCCGTATACACGCCGGCCATAAGCCGCGATTCCGCTATAGTCGCCGAAGAAGACGCCGCTGGCCTCGAAGGGTTCATCGGTCCAGGCGTAATTATTAAAGCTGCGTCCACCGTCGGTGGAACGCGCCAGAACCACGATCTGCTTGCGGTTCTGAGGATCGTTCCGGCGATCATAAAATAGAACATCGATAGAGCCATCGGTTGGGTCGACGGCGAGCCATTGAAAAAACTGTTCCGCTCCATTGTGTACCGGGTCATCGTTCACGCGGACCGGCGCAGTCCAGTGCTTGCCCCCGTTGTCGGAGGACGCAACGAAAACGTCGAGGTCGCCATTGCGGTAATCGCTCCAGGTCACATAAAGGCGCTTGCTCTTTGGGTCGATCGCAATTTGCGGGAATCCGTTCGCCCGTTCCAGCGTCTGTATAGCGAACATGATGGGTTTCGTACGAATGACGGCGCGGGCATGAGAGAACGTCTTGCCGCCGTCGCGCGACGTCGTGAGCATGATCGCGTTGTCCTGGCTCCATATCGCGTACAGCTTGCCATCCGGACCGACTACGCCATCGAAGCCCTCGGCTGCTCCGTTGTCATCGCGCGGCAGGCCGGGATGGGCGTCGATCTCGATCGGCTGCGACCAGGTCTTGCCATCGTCGGTGGAACGGGAGAGCACCATCTGGGAGTCGGCGATTCTCCAGCGGGTCCAGCCAATGTAGAGATTGCCGGCGTACTTACTGTTCGTGTTGTCCGCGACAATGTATGGCTTGTCTTCAAACGGAATCCCGGGTGAGGTGGTTTGTTCAGCGACGGGAAAGTGATCCGCCTCCCAGGTCTTTCCGCCGTCAAGGGACCGGCGCACGAAGATGCCGTTACGCGTGGCGCCATGGGCCCAGTAGTTGAAAGTGCCCAACTTATCGAAGGCGATGTAACAGATAAAAGCGTGGCCCTGATTATCGAAAGCGACGGACACGTCGCCGGAAACGCGATAGCTCTTGGGAGCGACACCCTCAGCCAATTGCCAGGTGTGTCCGGAGTCCCATGAATAGGCTGCGTGCGCGTTGTCCTGAAAAACACCGACGACCTTCTGTGGATTCATGGGATTCACCGCAATTGCCGGTTCCGTGAAAGGACCCGGCGTGGGAGTGAGAGTGAAGACCTGAGACTGCGGAGCCTTAGGAAGATTCTGACTCTGCAAAAGCACGGGTGAACCGAAAAAGAGAATGAAGACAGTCGTGCATACGAATCGGCAAAAATGTTGCGTGAAGAACATTCGAAGTCCCCTGATGTTTGCGACTAAGCTTGGACTGCTAAGAAAGGATTTCGGAGCATAGGGCTGCGCCTCCGGCAATTCCTGCGTCCGCCCCGTAATGCGCCATCACCAGCGGAATGTCGGAAGCGCGCGGATGTACGCACCAAGTTGGAAGACGGTTTTTGATTTCATCGAAAAATGGCTTCAGCATCGCGGCCACTCCGCCGCCCATCACGAGAACATCGGGATCGAGCAGATCGACGATGTTGCCGATCCACGGGGTTAATACCTCGACAGTTTCCAGAAGAACTTCCCGCGCCAAAGGATCGCCAGCGACATAAGCCTGCCCGACATGTTCGCTAGTGACGGCAGAAACACTCCCTTGCACAAGATCGAGAATCGAGGAATGCCGAGATGATTCCGCGCTGAGCTTGGCTCGCGCCCGTGCGCCAATCGCAGGGCCGGCCGCCAGCGCTTCGATACATCCGCGTTTGCCGCAGCCGCAAAACGGGCCATGATAGTCGACGCTCATGTGTCCACCTTCGCCAGCGGCACCGGTATTGCCATGGTAGATGCGGCCGTCCAGCACAATGCCGGTTCCAATGCCGGTTCCAATCGTGGCATAGAAGACGTAACGGAATCCGCGTGCCGCGCCCCATCGAGTTTCCGCGAGGGCGGCCGCGTTTGCGTCATTGTCCACTTTCACGGGCACGCGATACTTGGAGGCGATCCTGTCAGCCAGGGGAAAGTTCCGCCAACAGGTTAGGTTTGGAGGATTGAGAACCACGCCTGTCTTCGGGTCCAGGGGCCCGGGCGCGCAGATTCCAATGTTTTGGAATTCGCCGCCCGACGCTGAGGAGGACAAGGAGTCAATTGCCGCCGTAACGGCCTCCAAGGCAGCATCGGCCGTGCCGGTTGCCACCATTGGCTTGCGGCCTTGCTTGAGTATCTTGCCGTCGCGGTCTACAAGCCCCACGGCGACCTTGGTGCCGCCAATGTCGACACCTAGAATTGAACCGCTCTGCACTAAGCTTCCAGTCATGGTTTCGGCGTCGCTGTTGCCACCTGCGGCGAAGTGGAAAACTGCACCTTGATGGTCTTAATCTCGTAGGGCTTGGTGTGCAAGGTCACCTTCTCATTATGCAGAGCCAACGGTCCGATCGACTTCTCCATAAGATCAGTTTCCACCCCCGATTGCGCGCCCCGCGGCAGCTGTAGTATGACCTCACCATCCTTGCCGGCCCATTCGTAGAAGCGCAGAACCAGCGAGTCCTCGTCCTCAGCTTTCTTCAATGCCGTCACGATGATGTTGTCGGGTTGCGCCTGCAGGAAGGAATGCTCCGCCGCGAGGGATCCTTGATGTTTCTCAAGAGGAAGAAGAATCAATTTGTAGTTCAGTTCGTAACCGCGTTGGACCGTGAGTGCTTCTTTCCAATCTCGACCATGCGGATACAGCGAGTAGGTAAACTCGTGATGGCCCTCGTCGGCATGAGGATCGGGCCACTCTGGAGACCGCAGCAGAGACAGGCGAAGCACGTTGCCTTTCGCATCGTATCCGTACTTGCAATCATTGAGCAGACTGAAGCCGTGCTTGGCGTCCGAGATGTCGGCCCAGCGCTGCGCCGGGACTTCAAATTGCGCCTGCTCGGCGGGCGTATTGCGCGTGGTGGGACGCTCCACCGAGCCGAAAGGAATCTCGTAAGTAGCCTTGTCGCTGTGCGCGCTGAGGGGGAACGCCACTTTCAGCAGAATGTGTTTCTCGTGCCATTCCGCCTGCATCTTTACGTCGACCCGCGGCACGCCGGCGTACACGATGATGTCACGCACAAACCTTGAGTTCTGAAAATGATTCTTAACTTGGATTATCGCGCGCAGCGGGCCGCTCTCGATGAGCTTGACCTCGTCGGCCTTGTCCAGGTCCCAATGTTGCTTTTCGAAGTCCGCATCGATATTCCACGCGTCCCACTGCTTGGGTTTGTCGACGAAAGTCTGCAGCAAGTTTCCGCAGGTTGAGCCCTTTGGCCCGCCCGTGTCGGTTTCGGCCGGAGCAAGCGCTTCCGTGCTGCTTCGCTTGTCGAACAGGCTGGTCATGCAACCGGTCTGCGGATCAATCGTTACCCGGAGGAACTCGTTTTCCAGCGTGTTGGAGGAAGCCTTCAATAACGAATGAACCGCAGGCGCCGCAGTCGCTGCCCGCACAAAATAAGTTTGATATCCGAACGATGGCGTCTTCGATAGCAACAAGAATCGAGCGCGATGAGTCTCTGGATCGAGGTGGAGCAGTTGTGCTTCCGCCGGTTTGCCGGTGGAGTCCGCAACTTCAATCTGACGCGCCGGTGCGGGCAGTTGCGCTTCAATCTCGGTCACTTCGGTTCGCGGCCAGGAGAGAGAATTGAAGATCATTACGGGAACTCCCTCGCCTTGCGTGTTCACGTGCGCGGCGATTTCGCGGAGAGATCCGCTTGTGACGTCATCTGCGGCGCGATCCACATTTTCCAGATTGCGCTTGGCATCCAGATAGTTCACCGCGATGCCGGACCCCGGCATGATGTCGTGAAAGTGATCGAAGAGCAGTCGCTTCCAGCTTAGCTCCATTCCATCTTGCGGATAAGCGCGCCCATAGAGCGACGCCAGGGATGCGAACTTTTCGGCGTTGAGGACGGTTTCCTCGGCGCGGCGGATTCTGCGTTTGGTTTCCGCCTGGGTCGTGAACACTCCGCGGTGATAGGCAAAGTAGAGCTCGCCATCCCAGGTTGGAACCTGCATGCTGGGCAGCTTCTTCTCCATATCGCTGAAGAAATCGCGCGCGAAACTGAACTCGAGCTTCGGATACACCGAGTCCGAAACCATGAGTTGCTCGGCATGATCCAGCATGATGCGGGTCGGCCCTCCGCCGTGGTCGCCTACGCCATATAAGTGCATCATCTCGGGTTTTTCTGGGATGCTTTTGCCGTAGATCGAGGGCATCCAGATCGAGAGGTCCGTCGCCAGAGGTTCTGCATCGATGCCGCCAGCGTAGTCGTGCGGGAAATACGTCAGCAGCCGGCTGCCGTCGGGCGATTGCCACCAGAATAGCTTGTAGGGGAATGTGGTGAACTCGTGGGCCCAGAGCAACTTTTGGGTGACGAAATAATCCATGCCCGACTTCTTGTAAATCTGAGGAAGTTGATAGTTGTATCCGAACGAATCCGGGTTCCATCCGATTTTCACGTCGACGCCAAAATTCTTCTGAAAGTAGCGCTTGCCCACGAGAATCTGGCGAACCAGCGACTCGCCGTCCGGCATATTCAAGTCGGGCTCGACCCACATGCCGCCGATGATCTCCCAGCGGCCTTCCTTCACGCGCTTCTCGATCTGCTGGAAAAGGTCAGGATATTTCTCCTGCATCCATTCATAGGTGCGGGCGGACGACATTGTGAACTTGAAGTCCGGATACTCCCGCATCAAGTCGAGCACGCTCTGGAATGTGTTGCGGACAACTTCGACGGTCTCAGTCCACGGCCACAGCCAAGCCATGTCAATGTGTGAATTGCCAACGATACGGATGGTGAACTGCTGCAGCCACGGCTTGAGTGCTTCCAGTTTGGCATGTGCCTGTTTGAGCGAAGCGTCGAAGCCGGCTTGATCCCCGCGATCGAGCGGGGAAAAGTCAATCGCCTTGAGCGCGGCATCCAATCGCTGCTGCCGCTCGGTCTTTCCCTCTTCATACGCTGCGATGATTGGGCGCGCGGAAAGAAGTTCCGTCCGCAGAAACGCCGGATCCGGTCGCGTTTTTGGCGGTTGAATCGTCAGTTCGCTGCGAAAGAATTCGGATTGCACATCGTCTCCCGCGACCACCCTTGCCGCGATGAGAAATTTCTGACCGGGCTGCGCGTTTTCTGTCAGAAGCATGGGCAAAATATCGTCGTCGCTGCCGCGATAGAGAATTGCTCCGTTCGAGAAGACGGTAATCCTCAAGCTTCCTGGGCTGCCAAATCGCAAATCAATCGATACCCGCGAGCCTTGCGTGGCATAGCCATTGATCTTTTCTGGAACCTGAATCCACCGCCGGAACACCCTGGTTCCTTTCCAATGCTCCTCGTTCGCATTATTTCCTCCCGGTCCAGAAACGTTCTTAACCGTGATCGAGCCCCAGTCGGAATCATTTACCCCCGGGTCTTCTGGATGGGGAATATCAGCGTGAAAGCGCCATTCGGGCTCAGCTTGACGGGTGAGCGCGTCTAACCGGTCAAGAGTCGGCTTATAAGGATCAGGGGCACTGGAGTTCTGGGAGACCGCGAAAGCCGTGGGCAGGACAAGCACGAAGACAAGCATTAATAAGAGAGCAGAACGCTTCATCGAGGATGCACCTTTCAGAACCAGTTAGGCTGGGAAGCGCCTCAGCGGAGCAACCTAGCTTATCATTCAACATTTGTTCGGAGTTCTAAGTTGCTGATTCTACAGCGAGGTCATGTTGGTCGCGAGGCCTGCGCAAAAATTATGATTCCTTCCATCCAAATTATGAATCGAAGCTGTTACAAAAGATTGTTGACGGCGCAAGCTGCGCAACTTAGAATCTAAACTCGAATGTCAGAGAACTCCAATCTTCGCGCGATGTGCTGCTGCACTTGTTGTTGTTGTGCATGCGTGTGCACTGGCGCGGGGAGGCTGCTGACCTAAGAATTCTTTCTTAATACCGGCACTCATAAAACCCATCGCCAGATGAATCTGGCGGTGGGTTTTTTATTTTTCGGACTTCAACATCTATGACAAACACTTTGAAAGAAACCAAAGCACAGAAGAGTCGAGCGGCTGAAGCGCGCTATGAATCCCTGGGAGGGGCTGGAAGAAATCCGGCGCTTCGCTCGCGAAGGATTCGAATCGATCCCGCCGGAATGGATCGGGACCTATTTCCGCTGGTGGGGCGTTTACACCCAGGGAGATGGGGCGGGAGTCACCGGCGGACAGGGCGGTGAGGGCCGCGCCCTGCAGCGTTTCATGGTGCGCATTCGCATTCCCAACGGCATGATGAGTTCGCGGCAACTGCGCGCCATCGCCGACCTCACTCGCCGACACGCCAACGGAATTGCCGATCTCACCGTTCGCCAGAATATTCAACTGCACTGGGTCACGATCGAATCGCTGCCGGAAGTGCTCGAGGGTCTCTGGCAAGTGGGACTGAATACGACCGGAGCCTGCGGCGACGTCGTGCGCAATGTGACCGGATGCCCCGTCGCCGGCGTAGATGCCGACGAAATCGTCGATGCGTCGCCCTTGGTGCTAGAGACATCGCAGTTGCTGGCGGGGAATGCCGACTTCTACAACCTGCCGCGCAAATTCAAGATCTCGATCACGGGATGCCGCGTGTGGTGCCCCTATCCCGAAATCAATGACATCGGCCTGACCGCAATTACTCGCGTGTCGGCGGCAAAGCCCGAAGTCGGCTTCTCGTTGCGCGTTGCCGGCGGACTTTCGACCGAGCCTTATCTCGGCGCGCGGCTGAATGCGTTCGTCCGCTGGAACCAGGTTTTGCCGGTGGTCAAAGGAATTGCCGAACTGTTCCGCGACTCCGAAGTTTTGCGCGAACATCGCGAACGCGCCCGCCTGAAGTTTCTTTTCCTGCGGCACGGATGGACCGCCGATCGTTTTCTGGGCGAACTGCAGGAGCGCATCGGATTCAAACTCGATCCCGCCGTCGAAGAGCATCCGCCCGACGACGTCTATCGCGATCACGTCGGCATTCATGCGCAGAAGCAGTCTGGTCTTTCATATGTGGGAGCGGTGGCGCTGCGCGGGCGAATTACCGCGGAGCAAATGCAGGCCGCTGCTGATCTCGCCGAGCGCTTTGCCGGCGGCGAATTGCGTGCCACCAACATGCAGAACCTGCTGGTCGTGAACGTGCCCACGCTCAACGCCGACGCTCTGGCGAAGGAGTTGGATGCGATCGGCTTGAAAGTCGGCGGATCCTCCTTCTGCGCGCGGCACGGTGGCGTGCAGCGGCACGGAATTCTGCAAGCTGGCCATCACCGAAACCAAGAGCTTCTCCCGCTGGCTGGTGGAAGAACTGGAAGAGCGTCTGCCCGGTTTCGATCAGCATTTGAAGTTGCACGTCACTGGATGCCCCAACAGTTGCGGCCAGCATTGGATCGCCGACATCGGCATTGAGGGCAAGAAGATCAAAGTTCAAGACCGCATGGTCGACGCCTACTACTTCTGCGTGGGCGGAGCGCTGGGTCTGCATCAGGCGACGGCGCGGCCCGTCGGATATCGCTGCGCCGCGACCGAGGTGCCGGATGCGCTCGAACGCTTGCTTGGCACAGTATCTGGCGCAGCGCGAACCGGGCGAAAATCTGCGCCGGTTCTTTGTTCGGCACAGCGACACGAAGTTGCGCGAGTTTCTGGCGGGAGAAGTCGTGGCCGCGGTCGCGCGCGATTTGCCCGATCCGACTCGCGGTCTGGCGCAGTCTGCAGGAGGAATCGGTGACTAGCTTGTTTCCAATGTTTCTGAAGCTGGAAGGCAGGCAATGCCTGGTCGTGGGCGCCGGAAAAGTCGGCGAACCCAAGATCGGTGGCCTGCTTGAGACCGGTGCGCGCATCCGCGTGGTTGCTCTGGATGCGAGTCCCACGGTTCGCGAATGGGCGCGTGCGGGAAGATCGAACTCGAATTGCGCGCCTTCTCGGCAGACGACCTGGACGGCGCATTTCTGGCCGTCGTAGCGACGAATTCGCGCAGCTTGAACGAGCGCGTCTACCACGAAGCGCAGAGACGCGGCGTGCTCTGCAATGTGGTCGATGTTCCCGATCTCTGCGATTTCTTCTATCCCGCGGTCGTGCGCCGCGGCGATCTGCAGATTGCGGTCTCGACCGCCGGGCAGAGTCCATCGCTGGCGCAGAAAATTCGGCAGCAGCTCGAAAAACAGTTTGGCCCCGGATACGCGGCGTGGGTGGCGGAACTCGGCGAGACCCGAAAGCTGATTCTGGCCAGCGATCTCGACAAGGAACGCAAGCTCGACCTGCTGCATTCGCTGGCCAGCAGGGAAGCGCTGGAAGCGGCTTTGGCCGAAATCGCCCGAACTCGCCGCAAAAGGAGAGGGAGCATGAAGGGGAAAGTTTATCTGGTGGGCGCGGGACCGGGCGATCCGGAGTTGCTTACGGTGAAAGCTCTGCGCGTGCTGCAAACGGCCGAAGCTGTGCTGCACGACGACCTGGTCGCTCCCGAAATCTTGAAACTCATTCCTCCGACCGCGCAGGTGCACAACGTCGGCAAGCGCTGCGGGAAGAAGAAGATCCTGCAGGAAGAAATCAACTTTCTGATGATCGCGCTGGCCGATTCCGGATTGCGGGTGATTCGGTTGAAAAGCGGCGATCCAATGATCTTCGGCCGCGCCGGGGAAGAGATCGAATCCCTGCGCCGGGCCGGCATCGCCTATGAAGATTGTGCCGGGTGTGACTTCTGCCCTGGGCGCGGCAGCCGCGGCGCAGATTCCGTTGACCCATCGCCGCGCTTCTTCGGCCCTCGTGTTCATCACTGCGCATCAGGCCTCTGGGAGTGAAGCCGCCAACTGGAGCAAGCTGGCCGGAAGCGGCGCCACGCTGGTGATTTACATGCCCGGGCAGAACTATTCCGATGTCGCCGCGAAGCTGAAGGCGGCGGGGCTTTCCGGAGAGACGCCCTGCGCCATCATTTCCCGCGCGACCACAGCGCAGCAGCGAACTCATGTTTGCACGATCGCCGAGTTGCAGCGTTCGCCGCAACTGGCCGCTCCAACGCTGCTGGTGGTCGGCGAGGTCGTGCGCTTTGCCGATCCTTTAGTCCTTTCCCAGAGATTTGAGCTGCCGGTCGCTTCCGCGGGGAACGATCTTGCGGTACCCGAAGCTCTGCTTTCAAATTCATCATCGGTTGCGATCTTCCCGACGAATGAGGAGCCACTCGCGTGAAAGACCAGACAAGATCTCCAGCAACAGATCGCAGATCTGCAGAATGCAGCAGAGCATTGGACTCCGCAGCGGGCTCTGACCTGGGCGTTCGAGAACTTCGGAAACAGGGTGGCGATTTCCTCCGCGTTCGGCGCCGAAGGCATGGTGCTGATCGATATGGCGTCGCGGACTGGCAAGGATTTCCGGCTCTTCACCATCGACACCGAATTTCTGTTTCCCGAAACCTACAACTTGATGGACCGGATCGAAGAGAAATACGGGATCGCGATAGAGAAGGTGTATTCGGTGCTCTCGCCGGAGGAGCAGGAGCGCACTCACGGAGCGGCGTTGTGGAGCCGCGATCCCGACCTTTGCTGCAATCTGCGGAAGGTCGAGCCGCTCCGCCGCAAACTCGGCGAGTTGAGCGCCTGGATCACGAGCATTCGCCGCGACCAGACTTCGGTCCGTTCGAACGCCGGCCGGGTTGAATGGGATGCGAAGTTCGGCTTGGTGAAGATCAATCCGATCGTCGACTGGACGTCAAAGCAGGTGTGGCGCTACATCCACGACCATGACGTGCCCTACAACGAGCTTCACAATCAGGACTATCCCAGCATCGGCTGCACCCATTGCACGCGCGCCGTGAGGCCGGGAGAAGATCCGCGCGCCGGGCGTTGGCCGGGATTCGCCAAGACCGAGTGCGGCCTGCACATCATCGAGCCGGTGCCGACCTCGCCGGTTGCGGACGCGGCGAAAGCTGCCAAGATCGGCGACTGAATCGTTGCTAATCAGCCTGCCTGGCAGAAGGCGCTGGAGATTCCTCCCCAGTCGCGGGCTGGTTCGGCCACCGGGAAGAAGACCCCGTGTAGTCGCTGCACCGATTCTTCGACTTTCGATTCCTCCACCAGGAACGAGATCGTGCGGTCGGAAGCGCCTTGGCAAAGGACCCGCACGTCCATATCCGACACCGCTGCGAAAACCTGGCTGGCCACTTCGGGCTGCCGCCGAATGTTTTCCCCAACCAGGCACACCAGCGCCTTGTGATTTTCCCATCGCACGTCGGCAGTCTCACGGAGGTCGACGGCAATTCCGGGCAACGCAGCCGTCGAGCTCACCAGCAGTAGCATGCGGCCGGGAGACGTCGCCATCATGTCGACCGGACAGGAATGCCGGTCGAACACGGCATAGACGGTGCGCAAGAGCTCCGAGTCGACGGCTTGCGCGAATTCAATTTCAACAGCTGCCACTTTTCTTTTCGCAGTGATGGCGCTTACCAGGCTTCCATTCTTTGCCCGGCCCATGATTTCCGTGCCTTCGCCCTCGGGCCGCCTCGAATTCAGAACGTGAACAGGAATGTTCTCGCGCATTGCCGGAGCCAGCGTCGCGGGATGCAGCACCTTCGCGCCAAAGTGCGCCATCTCGGCCGCCTCATCAAAACTCATCTTGCGAATAACGCGGGCCTCGGCACAAAGTTTGGGATCGGTCGTCATGACGCCATCGACGTCGGTCCAGATCTCCACGCGGGCAGCGGAGAGCGCGGCGCCAACAATCGCAGCACTGAAATCAGAACCGCCGCGTCCGAGAGTGGTGGGGACTCCTTCGCAGGTCGACGCGATAAAACCGCCCAGCACGGGCACTTGTCCGGATTCCAAGAATGGTCCGAGCGTTTCCTGCAGCCGCTGGTTGGTTACGTCCCAGAGCTGGACTCGCCTGGCCGTGGCGCGCATCGGTGACAATGCAAGTGCCCGCATCGACATGTGCCGCATTGCACTCCAGCGTCGCACAGAGCTTCCTTCACCAGCCTGCTGGAAAAACATTCCCCGAAGCCCAGCAGATCGTCTTGCGATTTAAGATCCAGTTGGCGCGAGGCTTCCAGATCGTGCAGCAGCGATTCCAGAGCCCGGAACTCGCCGCGCAATTCGCGATCCAGAGCGCTGTGAGCGGATCCTCGACGAGCGAATCCGCCAACTGCTCATGCCGCACGTAGATGTCGCGAACCGTGGCGAGAGCCGCGCCGAGATGTCCTTTGGCCGCGGCATTTCCCGCCTCGAGCAGTTGGTCGGTGACTCTCGCGAGCGCGCTGACCACGACCACCGGCTGCGTGCCCAGGCCTGCTCCGCACAATGCCGATGAGTCGTCGGATCGCGGCGGCATCCTCCACGGACGTGCCTCCGAACTTCATCACCACCACGTCGTCGCCCGTCTCGAATCTGCTTTGTCGCTGTAGTCTCGCTCATACGGTCTCAACTCCGTTTCTCGCTTTTGCTGCAAAAGAAAAACCCACCGCCAGATTGCTTCTGGCGGTGGGTTCGGGTGAACTTGTTTAAGAGTGCTTTACTTCATCCGATCCCGTCCTCCAGAGGACACGTAATTCGTGTCGACATGCCTGTGCCTGTCGATGTAATTCGCTTGGCCTTCTGGATGGGTGATCTTCATGAGAATGGCTGATGCAAACAACGAACCATCGCAACGTAAGGGTACTGGGCGCTGATGTCCAGAGGAAATTCAAAATTCCGATACAAGCAATCGAAATTTCGAGTTTAACCGTCTTTAGTCGTCCGTCTTCTTCATTTGCGTGGCGAACTGCCGCAAGAGAGCCGACAAAGGCAGTGGAAGCCACCGAAAGGGTTCGATCGCGGCGGTAGGCAAGTCCAAGCTCGCGGTAGAGTTCCGCGTCTTCAAGATCGATCAGTTTGACCCGGCCGGCATCCACTTCATCGCGGGCAAACGACGCGCTGATAAGCGACACGCCCAGATCCGCCGCGACAAAGCTCTTAATCATGCCGATGCTGGGGAGTTCCATGCGAACCTGCAGTTCGGCGCTGATGCGGCCGAAACAGCTTGTCCAGCAACCTCCGCGTGTGTCCAGTTTTCGGGAAGAGCAGCGGATGTTTCACGATCTCGCTGACAGGCACGACTTTAAACTTAGCCAGCGGATTCTTCGGGCTGACCATCAACATCAGCTTGTCGCGGAAAATCGGCTGGATTTTCAAGCTCGGAGACTGGATGGGCAAGGTGAGAATGCCCACTTCCACCGCTCCGTTCTCCAGCTTTTCCACGATTTTGTAGCTGAAATTGCGGTAGATGCTGATCTGTACCGGCGGATAGCGCCGGCAATATTCGGCGAAAACCTCGGGTAGAACATACAGGCAGGTGGCCTCGTTGGCGCCCACCCGCAGCGTGCCGCGCGGGGTTCCGCTGTGGTCCGCCACCGCCATCAGCGATTCGTCCCGCAGATTCTTCAGGCGCTCGGCATATTCGAAGAACACCTGACCGGCCGGGGTGAGCTTTACGGTTTTGCCGGAGCGGTCGAGCAGCCGGTCGCCATACTCCTGCTCCAGTTGGCGGATCTGTGCGCTGACCGCCGACTGCGAGCGAAAAACCTTCTCTCCCGCACGGGAGAAACTGCCCTGCCTGGCTACTTCCAGGAACGTAATGAGCTGATCAAAGTCCATTGTGGTTGTAGCGGAATTATAGCGGAGTTGGCGCGGTTCGCAATGAATTACCCGCTGATCTACTGCGCTACCACATGCCCCGAAATTTGCATGGGTTGCATCGAAATTCTGTATTGTACTTTGCTCGCCGCCAGGCACGAAAATACGAGCGTCTGTTCTTGAGCAGAAGTGTGCGACGCTCCATCGCCTCCGGAAGCCACGCCCAAGAATGGTGATTCGAAAGGAATTCAGTCCACTGGACGGAGTCCATGACGACGCGTCTAAACCCGAAAAATGGTCTGCCTCCAGCGCAGGGTCTGTACGATCCGGCGCACGAGCACGACGCCTGCGGAATCGGGTTTGTGGCCAGCATCAGCGGCCATAAAAGTCACGACATTATCCGCAAGGGAATTCAAGTGTTGTTGAACCTGGCGCATCGCGGTGCTTGCGGCTGCGATCCTGAAACCGGAGATGGCGCGGGCGTACTCATTCAGATTCCGCATGAGTTCTTCGTGCGCGAATGCGACAAGCTGGGATTCTCGCTGCCCAAGCCCGGAACGTACGGCGTGGGCATGACCTTCTTGCCGGTTGAGAAGCATCAGCGGTTGCAGTGCGAAGGAATTCTCGAGCGCATTATCCACGAAGAAGGCCTGACTTTGCTCGGCTGGCGAGATACCCCGGTCTATGCTTCGGCGATCGGACGAGTGGCGCGGGCTTCGCAGCCTTACATCCAACAGATTTTCGTGAAATGTGCTCCGGGGATGGACGAAGATGCCTTCGAGCGCAAGCTCTACGTAGTGCGCAAGCGGGCAGAGAATGAGATCCGGGAGTCCGGTGTCGAAGACGCGGAAATGTTTTACATTCCATCGCTCTCTTGCCGCACGATAGTTTACAAGGGTCTGTTGCTGGCGCCGCAGATCGCCAATTTCTATCGCGAACTCTCGGATCCGGACGCGGTCAGCGCGTTGTGCCTGGTGCACCAACGCTTCTCGACTAACACCTTTCCAAGTTGGCAGCGAGCGCATCCTTACCGCTACGTTGCTCACAACGGCGAGATCAATACGCTGCGCGGAAATGTGAATTGGATGCAGGCCCGTCAGTCGCTGTTGCAGTCCCCCCTTTTTGGCGACGACCTGAAAAAGCTGCACCCCATCATCGCTCCCGACGGCAGCGACTCGGCGAACTTCGATAACGCCGTCGAGTTGCTCCTGCAGGCAGGACGAAGCCTGCCGCACGTTATGGCGATGCTGATTCCCGAAGCCTGGTCGGGCAATCCGCACATGAAGCCGGAAAAGCGCGCCTTCTACGAGTACCACGCCTGTCTGATGGAGCCTTGGGATGGCCCGGCGGCGATCGCCTTCACCGACGGTCGCGTCATCGGCGCGACGCTCGACCGCAACGGTTTGCGACCGGGACGATATGTCGTTACGCACGATGATCTGGTCGTCATGGCCTCGGAAGCAGGTGTACTCGACATTGCGCCCGAGCAAGTGAAGAGAAAGGGCCGCCTGCAGCCGGGGAAGATGTTCCTGGTCGATACGGTGGAAGGCCGCATTATCTCTGACCAAGAGATCAAGCAGCAGCTGGCATCGCGGCAGCCTTACGCAGAGTGGGTGAAAGAGAATCAGATCACGATCGATCAATTGCCGGAGCCGTCGCGGATGCACTACCCGGACGCCGAGACTCTGCTCCGTCGCCAACGTGCGTTCGGCTACAGCGACGAAGATCTCCGAATGATCCTGGTCCCGATGGCAGCGAAGGGAGAAGAACCGATTGGTTCGATGGGCACCGATACACCATTGGCCTGTCTCTCCGACAAGGCGCAGTCATTGTTCAACTACTTCAAGCAGCTCTTCGCGCAGGTGACCAATCCTCCCATCGATCCCATCCGCGAAGAGATGGTGATGTCGCTCATCAGCTACATCGGAAGCGAGCGCAACATCCTGCAGGAGGAGCCCGAGAACTGCCACATGTTGAAGCTGGCGCATCCTCTGCTCTCGAATCGCGAACTGGAGAAGCTGCGCCGGGTTTCGAATCGCGATTTGCTGGCGACGACGCTGCCTGCCCTATTCCGTGCGAAAGACGGCGAAGCCGGACTGCAGCGCGCTCTCGAGGAACTCTGTCAGCGCGCGTCGCTGGCGGTGAAGGCCGGATACTCACTGCTCATTCTTTCCGACCGCGGTGTGGACAAGGACTACGCTCCTATTCCGTGCCTGCTCGCGCTGGCCGCGGTGCACAACTTGCTGGTGCGGGAAGAAACCCGTACGCAAGTTGCGCTGATCACTGAGTCTGGCGAGCCCCGAGAAGTCATGCATTTTGCCTTGCTCAGCGGCTACGGCGCCAGCGCTATCAACCCGTATCTTGCCCTGGAGAGCGTCGAGAACCTGGTTTGGCGCGGGGAATTAGCGGATGGGATTACGCCGGAGCTTGCCGTCAAGCACTACATGAAGGCGATCAAGAAGGGATTGCTAAAGACTTTCTCAAAGATGGGTATCTCTACGCTGCAGAGCTATCAGGGAGCGCAAGTCTTCGAAGCGATCGGGCTGAACAAAGAATTGATCGATGCCTATTTTGCCGGAACCACCTCTCGCTTGGAAGGAATTGGACTTTCTGTTCTGGCGGAAGAAGCGAAGTTGAAACACGAATACGCCTTCCGTCCGCTAACCGAGTTCGAGACTGAGCTTTCCGTTGGCGGCAGTTATCACCAGCGGGTCAACGGCGAATACCATTTGCTCAATCCGCTGACCATTAGCAAACTGCAGCAGGCCGTGCGGCAAGACAGCTTCCAGACATTTCAGGAATACACCGATCTGATCGACAAGCAGAGTACGAACCTCTGCACGCTGCGCGGATTAATGAAGCTGAAGAAGAGTGATACGCCGGTGCCGCTCGAAGAGGTTGAGCCTGCCAAAGAAATTGTGAAGCGTTTTACGACTGGTGCCATGTCGTTCGGATCGATCAGCAAGGAGGCTCACGAGACTCTGGCCATTGCCATGAACCGCATCGGCGGCAAGTCGAACACCGGCGAAGGTGGAGAAGACGAAGAACGTTTCAAGCCCGACGCGAGCGGCGATCTGCGGCGCAGCGCAGTCAAGCAGGTGGCCTCGGCGCGTTTCGGCGTGACCGCAAACTACCTGGTGAACGCCGACGAATTGCAGATCAAGATGGCGCAAGGCGCGAAGCCCGGAGAGGGCGGCCAGCTCCCCGGGCATAAGGTCGACGACGTGATCGCGCGATTGCGGCACTCCATTCCCGGGGTTGGTCTAATTTCGCCGCCACCCCATCATGACATTTATTCGATCGAAGATCTCGCGCAACTGATCTACGACTTGAAGAACATAAACCCGCAGGCTCGCATCGCCGTGAAGTTGGTGGCGGAAATCGGTGTGGGCACGGTGGCAGCGGGCGTGGCGAAAGCGCATGCCGACGTCGTGCTGATCAGTGGCGACAGCGGCGGCACCGGGGCCTCGCCTTTGAGCTCGATCAAGCATGCCGGCATTCCGTGGGAACTGGGCTTGGCGGAAACGCAGCAGGTTTTGCTGTTGAACGATCTGCGCAGCCGTATCCGCGTGCAAACCGACGGCAAGCTGCAGACCGGCCGCGATGTGGCCATTGCCGCGCTATTGGGCGCCGAAGAGTTCGGATTTGCAACTACTCCCCTGATCGCGATGGGCTGCATCATGATGCGGAAGTGCCATCTCAACACTTGTTCGGTGGGCATCGCCACACAGGATCCTGTGCTGCGCAAACAATTCCAGGGGCAGCCCGAGCACGTGATCAATTTCTTTTTCTTTATTGCGGAACAGCTTCGGCAGTATATGGCGGAGCTTGGATTCCGCACCGTCGATGAAATGGTTGGCCGCGTCGATATGCTCGAGCTGGAACCCGCCGTCGATCATTGGAAAGCTCGCGGCCTGGACTTTTCTGCGATTCTCTACAATCCGCCCGTGCCGTCGCGCGTGGCGCGCCGTTGCATCCACAGCCAGGATCATGGTCTGGACCACGCGCTGGACCATCAACTAGTCGAGCACTCCCTGGATGCTTTGCTGAGCCTGAGAAATGTTGAAATCAATTTGCCAGTGCGCAACGTGCATCGCTCGGTCGGAACAATCCTGAGTGGAGAAATCGCGCGCCGCTACGGCTCGGCCGGGCTGCCCGACGACACAATCCGCATCCATCTCACCGGTTCCGCCGGCCAAAGCCTCGGAGCTTTCCTCGCCAAGGGAGTCACACTCACGCTCGAAGGCGATGCGAACGACTATGTGGGCAAAGGGCTGTCTGGCGGCAAAGTCATCGTGTACCCGCCGCACGATTCCAGCTTCGCTCCCGAAGAAAACATCATCATCGGCAACGTTGCACTCTACGGCGCGACGAGCGGGGACGCATTTTTCAACGGCGTCGCGGGTGAGCGCTTTGCAGTCCGCAATTCCGGAGCGACGGCTGTCGTCGAGGGTGTCGGCGATCATGGCTGCGAGTACATGACGAATGGGTTGGTGCTTGTACTTGGCTCTTGCGGCAGGAATTTCGCGGCTGGCATGAGCGGTGGCATCGCCTACGTTTTTGACGAGCGCAGGGATTTTACCGAGAAACGCTGCAATCTCGACTCCGTCGATCTCGAACCGTTGCTCGACGCCCAAGATGTGCAGACTGTCCGGGATCTCGTCACGCGCCACGCGGAGCTGACCGGCAGCCGCCGCGCGAAATGGATTCTCGACAACTGGCAGGAAATGGTTTCGCGCTTCATCAAGATCTTCCCGCACGAATTCAAGCGAGTGCTGGGAGTCGATCGCAGCGAGCGAGCCTATATTCCAAGTCAGCCCGTTCCTGTCCTAGTGAGCAACGAGGAGATGCAGTCTGAACAGGTGCAACATGGGTAAGACGACCGGCTTCATGGATTATTCGCGGGAACTGGCTCCGCGCCGGCCAGTGGCCGAGCGGGTCAACGACTGGTTCGAGATCTATCAGGATTTTCCAGAGGAAAAGTTGCGCAACCAGGGTGCTCGCTGCATGGATTGCGGCGTTCCATTCTGCCAAACCGGATGCCCCGTCAGCAATCTCATTCCAGACTGGAACGATCTGGTGTTTCGCGGACGCTGGAAGGAAGCCGTCCGCCAGTTGCACGCCACAAATAATTTCCCCGAGTTCACCGGCCGAATTTGCCCCGCTCCCTGTGAAGCCTCGTGTGTGCTGGGTATCAACCAGCCTCCAGTCACGATCAAGCAGAACGAAAAGAACATCGTGGAGCGCGGATTTCTGGAGGGCTGGATTCACCCTGAACCTGCGAAGGTTCGCACCGGAAAGAGAGTGGCGATCGTCGGTTCGGGTCCGGCAGGATTGGCTGCGGCGCAACAGTTGTGTCGCGCCGGGCACTCGGTCGTGGTTTACGAAAAAGCAGATCGCATTGGTGGATTGCTTCGTTATGGCATCCCCGAGTTCAAATTGGAGAAACACATCATTGATCGCCGCCTCGAGCAGATGTCCGCCGAGGGAGTCAAGTTTGTCACCAATGCTGAGGTAGGCAACAATGTCCTCGTGGAAGATCTACGTCATGAGTTTGATGCCATCGTCCTGGCCGGCGGCTCCGAGCATCCACGTGACCTGAAAGTTCCCGGACGCGAGCTGAAGGGGATTCACTACGCAATGGAATTCCTCCCGCAGCAGAACAAGCGATGCCATGGCGACACGATCGACGCAAATGTCGAAATTCTCGCGACGGGCAAGCGGGTGGTCATCATAGGCGGTGGCGACACGGGCGCGGACTGCCTGGGCACCTGCCACCGCCAGAAGCCACTTTCGGTTCATCAATTTGAAATTATGCCAAAGCCGCCCGACGAGCGTTCGCCGCAAACGCCGTGGCCACTCTGGCCCATGCAACTGCGCATCGAAGCGGCGCACGAAGAAGGCGGCGTTCGTGACTGGAGTATAGCGACGAGCAAATTTAGCGGTGATGAAAAAGGTAACGTCCGGCAGTTGCACGCCGTACGGGTTGGCCCTCCTCCGAAGTTCGAACCCATCGCTGGCAGCGAGTTCACGATGGACGCCGACCTCGTCCTGATCGCGATGGGCTTCCTCGGTCCGGTGCGCAACGGGATGATCGAGCAGTTGGGTGTTCAACTCGACAATCGCGGCAACGTGGCTACCGATCAGAATTACATGTCATCCGTTCCCGGGGTGTTTGCGGCGGGCGACATGCGTCGCGGGCAATCGCTTGTCGTGTGGGCAATCTCCGAGGGCCGCAAAGCTGCCTCCGCTGTCGATGCTTATCTGAAGGAACTCGCGATCCGACCTGTTGTCCCTTTGGCTTCCACTGCGCGACAAATCGCCTCGTAATCGCGACAAACCGACCGCGGTACCAGCTAAGATGGAGCATCGTGCCCATGGCAGAGTCATGATTCAACTCTCGGACATTCAATCCGCTCTCAACCGAATTCGCGCCGACATTCGCATCTCTCCCTGCACGCACTCGGAAACTTTTTCCGGCCTCACCAATAATTCTATTTTCCTGAAGCTCGATAACCAGCAGCGCACTGGTGCTTTCAAAGAGCGGGGCGCCTTGAATAAGCTTCTCACTCTCAGGCCTGACGAACGTACCCGCGGTGTGATCGCCGCGTCCGCCGGCAATCATGCGCAAGGCGTCGCATATCACGCGGGACGCCACAAGATCCACGCGCATATCGTGATGCCGCTTCCAACTCCTCTCACCAAAGTCTCAGCCACTCGCGCTTACGGCGCCGAGGTTGTGCTGCACGGCGCCAACTACGACGAAGCTTACGAGAAGGCAGTCGACCAGAGCCAGCACGACCGACTAACTCTTATTCATGCCTTCGATGACGATGCAGTCATTGCGGGGCAGGGAACTCTGGGACTGGAAATCCTGCAGCAACATCCCGGCATCGAAGTCATCGTAGCGCCAATCGGCGGCGGCGGGCTCATCGGCGGAATCGCCTGCGCGGTCAAAGAAACCAATCCTGCGGTGCAGGTCTTCGGAGTTCAGCCTGCGAGGATTCCTTCCATGAAAGCCGCGGTGGCCGAGGGCAAACCCGTCACTCTGAAGTCCGCGAAAACGATCGCCGATGGAATTGCGGTGCGGCGCGCCGGAGAACGCACTTTGCCGCTCGTGCAAAAATATGTGGACGACATCGTCACGGTGGAAGAAGAAGAAATCGCAAATGCCATTCTCTTGTTGCTGGAGCGCGAGAAAACTCTGGCCGAGGGAGCCGGGGCCGCCGCCATCGCTGCCGTACTGAATCGCAAGCTGCCTTTGCAGGGCAAACGAGTCGCCGTGCTCGTCTGTGGCGGGAATATTGACGTGACCCTACTTTCGCGCATTATCGAACGCGGTCTGGTGAAAGATGGACGCCTCGTGCGCTTGCGCGTTCACCTACCCGACTATCCCGGCGCTCTGCACCGGCTGACCGGCATCCTGGCCGATCACCGCGCCAACATCGTTGAAACTGCCTATGACCGTGCTTATCACGGGGTCAATCTTGGCGATACTGCGATTGACATCACCATGGAGACAAGAGGTCCCGATCACATTGCGGAGCTTCTTGCGGCGCTTGTTTCCGCCGGCTATACGCACGAAAGAATTCTGTAACCCGGCCGTTTGAAGATTTATTTCCCGCCTTTACTTCCACGTTTCGCCTGCGAGGCCCGCCTTTTTTGTAATACTTTCTTGTGTCTGGGTAAAACTTTGTAAACCGTGGAATACGATGGCTGCGAGAGATGTAAATTAGAAGGTGGGACGCATGAACGCTAAGCAAACAATCGTCGCGACGTTGCTCTTCTCTGTGGTCGGCGTGTCCGGCACAGGGTTCCTGTCGGCGTGCCTCGCATCAGTGGTCGGCCAGGAACAGGTCGCTGGCCAACCGGCGGTCGCTAGACGAATTGGTGCTATCAAGACGATCAACGGGAACGCCATTACATTGACGCCCGACTCTGGACCCGACGTCGCAGTGACTGTTCAGCCGAACGCGCGCATCTTGAGGATTGCGCCGGGCGAGAAGGATCTCAAGAACGCTGCGCCCGTGCAGTTACAGGATTTGCAGGTGGGGGATATTATTCGAGCCCGCGGCCAGGCATCGGACAACGGCAAATCGATCGCGGCTCTGGAGATTATTGTCATCACGCGTTCCGCCGTCCAGGCGGTCAGCGACCAAATTCGGCAGGACTGGCAGAAACGCGGAATCGCTGGTCCGATCAGCGCTGTTGACCCAACTGCCGGAACAGTGACCATCTCGATCTCTAGCTTCGGCGCCAAAAAGACGGTCGTCGTGCACACGTCCAAGAGCACCATAATCCGGCGTTACGCTCCCGACTCGGCTAAACCCGAAGATGCGAAGCTGAGTACGCTGCAGGAAGTCCACGCCGGCGACCAATTGCGCGCGCGCGGCAACCGCAGTGCTGACGGCGTCGAATTGACGCTGAGGAGATATTCACGGGTACCTTCCCCAATATCGCAGGTCTGATCAAGTCGGTCGACGCAAGTTCGGGAATGATCAGCGTTCAAGATGTGGTGAGCAAGAAAACAGTGCAGCTGAGAATCACGCCCGACTCACAGCTTCATAAAATCCCAGCCGAAATGGCACAGCGGTTTGCCATGCGACTAAAGGTCACCATACCCCCCGGAATGCCCGGCGCGGCAGCAAACTCCACCTCAAGTTCATCTCCATCTGCCGGAGCGAATGTACAGGCCGGTGCTCCGTCCGGTGGTATGGCTCAAGGCCCCGGAGGAAGTGGTGGCGGAGGAGCGGGCGGCGGCACGCGCTCAGGCGGAGGTGGATTCGACTTCCAGCGATTGCTGGACCAAACGCCTCCAGTTTCACTGGCTGATCTGCACAAGGGAGACGCCATAGCGATCCTCGCAACCCAAGGAACGCCCTCGGGCGGAAGCACGGTCATTAAGTTGTTCAGCGGAGTGGAACCGATTCTTCAGGCCGCTCCCAATGGCAGTCAGGCAATGATGTTAGCGCCCTGGAGTTTGGGGGGCGCGCCCGGTGGCGACGCAAATCAATAGTAGTGACTACCACGAAAAAAATCGTTTCACTGCCTTGTCGATTCGTACGTCAGAAGAAGATAGGAAGCTTCAATGAAGTTTGAGAAATACGCGTATTGTTTTGTCATCGCGTTCTTATTTTTGCTGTCGGTGAGTGCGTTGTGGGCCCAAACCGGTACGGGATCTCTCCGCGGTCAGGTTGCCGATCCTTCCGGGGCGGCTATTGCTGGCGCCAGCGTGATTATGACTCCTGCCACTGGATCTCCGGTTGTGGTCAAGAGCAATGGCCAGGGGATGTATGAGTTTAAGGCATCTGTCGACAGGGAAGTACACCCTGACCGTGGCCGCTCCCGGATTCACGCTCTATGAGAACGACAATGTCGTAATTGCCGATCAGCCTCTGCGGCTCAATGTTCCAATGACGATCGAAGTGGAACAGCAAAAAGTGCAGGTTTCTGACACCACCCCGACAATCGATGTGAATCCCGCGAACAATGCCGGCGCCATCGTAATCTCTGGCAAAGAACTGGAAGCCTTGCCCGACGATCCCGATGAGTTGCAGTCGGATCTGGAAGCGCTGGCTGGGCCGTCGGCAGGTCCCAACGGCGGACAGATGTACATCGACGGCTTCACGGCGGGCCAGCTTCCTCCCAAATCGTCCATTCGCGAAATTCGCATCAACCAGAATCCGTTTTCTTCCGAGTATGACAAGCTGGGTTACGGCCGCATCGAAATTTTCACCAAGCCTGGAACCGACAAATACCACGGGCAATTCTTCGTGCTGGGCAATGATTCTGTCTTTCAATTCGCCGAATCCCTTCGCGGGAGAGGAGCCACCCTACTATTCGACGCAGTACAACGGAAATGTCGGCGGTCCGCTCGGCAAGAAGGCTTCGTTCTTTTTCAATATTCGAGCGCCGGAACATCAACGAACTGGCCGCCGTTAATGCGGTCGTCCTTGACCCCGTCGCTGGCAGTAACTCCGTTGGTCGAATCGATTCCCAATCCGCGCCAGCGCACCAACTTCGAGCCCTCGCTTTGATTGGGCATCTGACGAAGAACAACACCCTGACTGCCCGCTATCAGTACTATCGCGACACCGAAACCAACAATGGCGTCGGCGCTCTCATCCTTCCGTCGCAAGGTTATTATCGCAAAGTAACCGAACACACATTCCAGATCAGCGACACGCAGGTGATTGGCTCGAAGATCATCAACGAGACGCGTTTTCAGTACATCCGCGATGACACCCTCCAGAACGCTATCGACACATAATCCGGCAGTGACCGTGCTCGGTAATTTCACGGGCGGCGGCTCCGCGTCAGGCAATCAAGACGATCAGCGAGAACAATTACGAGTGCAGAACTACACGTCGCTGATTCACGGCAATCACACCCTGAAGTTCGGCGGCGCGCGTACGCGCTACGCAGGACACGAACTATTCCACTTCAGGATTCAACGGCAGCTTTACGTTTTCTTCGTTGAATACATCCACGAACGTGCCGTCAAATTGCAATGCGACTCGCCCAAAATCCGCCGTGTCCCATTTCCTATCTGTACGCCGAGCAGCAATTGAACGGTGGTGGCGGAACTCCCTATGCGACCCAACTGACCTACACGACCGGCATCCCAACCAGCCAGGTCACTTATTACGATGTTGAACCATACATTCAGGACGATTGGCGGGTAAAGCCGAACCTTACACTGAGCTGCGGGCCTTCGCTTCGAGACCCAAAACGACGATTCACGATCATGGCGACTGGGCGCCGCGCTTCGGATTTGCTTGGGGCGTGGGCGGCAGGAGCATGCTGCTCCGAAGGTGGTGATCCGCGGCGGCTACGGAATTTTTTACGATCGCTTCCAGACCACGCAAATCTTGAAGGCTGATCGCCTGAACGGCGTCACGCAACAGCAATTCATTGTCGACAATCCGACTTGCTTCCCGGGAATCGACGTGCCGCTCGCGAGCTTCTCCGGTTGCGGCGCTCCAACTTCTCCGAGCCCAACGTCTATCAGATCAGCCCCAGGTTGCACGCGCCCTACACGTCTGCAAGGAGCACTTGGTGTGGAGCGTCAGGTCACCAAAGTCGGCCACCCTTTCCGTCATTTACTTGAATTCGCGGGGTTTCGACCAGTTCGTTCTCGATCAACGCAAATGCACCGTTCCCGGGAACACCTTGCGCTCCGAATTGCCCTCCGATTTCCGGAGGCAACATCTACCGCTACGTTTCCGAAGGTAATTTCGAGCAGAACCAGCTGATGGTGAACAGCAACGTGCAGGATCGGTTCCAAAGTCCAACTGTTCGGTTTCTACTCGTTGAACTATGCCAACAGCGACGCATCAGTGTATTTCCAGCTTTCGCATCGAACTCTTACAACATTCGCCAGGATTACGGCCGGGCTTCGTTTGACATGCGTCACCGGTTATTCCTAGGCGGCAGCATTGCGTTCCCCTATCTGTTTCGCCTGAGTCCGTTCATGGTGGTCAGTCCGGTTCGCCTTTTAACATCACATCGCCCATCGACGTGAACGGAGACCAGATCTACAACGATCGTCCCGGACTCATATCGCACCGCGACTTGCCCCGGCTCGCCACCCACGTCCGGGTCCACAGGGCAACATCTACTGCACAACGTTGGGTACTTTCGACGTGCTGGGAGGCGGTAAACTTCTTCCCATCAACTATGGCACTGGTCCGGCGCATTTTGTTCTGAACTTGCGCCTGACCAAAACCTTTGGATTCGGCGCCAAGGCACAATCCAGTTCCGGTCGAGGGCAAGACGGAGGTGGACCAGGCCGCGGGCCCGCGAGGCGGCGGAGGCCGAGGCGGCCCGCTCTTCGGTGGCGGCCCATCGATTCTCGTCGGCCAATTCCGACCGCCGTTACAACCTCACCCTCGGTGTGAATGCCCGCAACGTCTTCAACAACGTGAATGTGGCGAATCCAAACGCGGTTCTGGGCTCCAGGCTGTTTAATGTTCCCAATGCTCTTCAAGGAGGTCCGTTCTCTCCTGGGAGCGCGGCCAACCGCCGTATAGAACTGCAGGCACATTCAGTTTCTGATTCATGGCATCGTGCTCGCGGCATCCCAGCGAATCTGCCGAATTCGGGTTATGCTGGAAGATGCGAGACGTATCCTGCGTAAGCCCAGTTGCGCAAGCGCCCGAAAATCGATTGCCTTTTCTCCCATCACCAGACGAAAGTTTATCCGCCTCGCAGCCACCGCTGGCGTGGCGGCCCTTGCCGCCGACACCACACTGATCGAGCCCAACCGTCCCCGGATCGTTCGCAAAGAAATCGCGCTCCGGCGTTGGCCCGCCCGGCTGGAAGGCTTCACCATCGCGCTCCTCAGTGACTTCCATTACGATCCTTATTTTTCCGTCCATCCCTTCGAGCCTCGATCGGCATGGTCAACGATCTGCATCCTGACCTGATCGTATTGACTGGAGATTTCGTTTCCGAGCCATTCTTCGGCGACCGTGCCAAGGCGGCTTCTGCGGCAGAACCGTGCGCTCAACTGTTGCGGCAAATGCAGGCCCGTTATGGGCTCTGGGCGGTGATGGGAAACCATGACGTCTTGACTGACTCGCACCGAGTTACAAACTCGCTTCGTAGCGTGGGAATTCAGGTCCTGGCCAACCAATCGGTTCCCATCGAAGCCAAAGGAGCGCGCTTTTGGCTGGGCGGCGTGGACGATGTTCTGGAAAGGAATGCGGATCTCGATGCCACTTTGCACAAAATTCCTGCGAGTGAATCGGTGATTCTGTTGGCCCACGAGCCGGACTATGCCGACCATGTCGCTCGCTATCCCGTGGATCTGCAACTTTCGGGACACACTCACGGAGGCCAGGTGCGGGTGCCATTTCTTCCGCCCCCTTTATCTGCCGGCCTTGGCCAAGAAATACGTCTGGGGTTTGTACAAAATCGGCGGCCTCACTCTCTACACCAATCCAGGCTTGGGCACTGTCGAGCTCCGGTCCGCATGAATTGCCCTCCCGAAATCACCCTCCTGACGCTGCGCCCCTCTGCCGACCGCGTAGCGCTTTTATGCAGTCCCTTTCACCTGGGGAGAAGCGTATCCGCGAGGTCTCACCTGTAAGCTATTCATTAACAAGGAAGTTCGCACCTTGCGATTGGCCGTGCATTTGCCACTTCAAGTCTGCTATAGGAGACTGTACAAAGAGAATGCGTGCGTAGTCGCATCTGGCCTGCGTTTCTTTTGGTGATACTGCCTGCGATTGCGTTGGCGGTGGCTACGCCCGCGACCTATCCGGCGATCGGCAACATTCGAGCGGCGTGAAAGCCAGGTTTCGAGAACGCTGACGCGCGCTTCGCAATTCGTCGACGTCGCCCACATCAGCTCGTCGCCCGTCTGCGCAGAGGTCCACCCCCCAGAGCCCTTGACTACGCCTGATCCGCTTTACACGGCCGCGGCCCGGGGACAGAGAGTAAAAGTTAGTTTCATCATCGGAACCGATGGGCGCGTTCACAGCCCGCTCATTCTTCGAGAGTGCGGGACTCGCCGGCGACCGCCGCGTTTTGCAAACCGTGCGCACGTGGAGATATCGCCCGGCAACGTGCAACGGCGTGCCGACGGAGACGGAAGGCAAGGTCGAGTTCTCCAGCCGATAGCCCTGATTTGAGCCGCTGGGCTAGAATGGCTCCAGCAGTGGAGTGATTCGATTCGTGGACGAAGACAAGAGAAATCCTAAACCGTCTCCTTTGCCATCGGATTCGCTGGCCGGTTCTGAATTGGAAAACTTGTACCGTGGGCTGCAGCCTGAAATGCGCCGTCCCAAACCTGGTCCAGACGCCATGGCAGCGGCGCTCGAGGCAGTGCAACGTCTGGCTGCGGAAGTGGACGCGGAACAGGCTGCCGGTGACACTGCGCAGGAACTCACCGACGATTCCACGACGATCATTTGCCGCATTTGTGGATACCGTAATCGACAAGGGAATAAGTTCTGCGGGATGTGCGGACTCAGCGTCGGTCAACCTGGAGAGCCAGAATCCGCAACTGCCGCGGAAGCGGAGCGTCCGCCATCGCGCCCCCTTTCGCATTCCCCGAATTCATTTTTAGATCGCGAGCCGGAACCCGAGATAAGGCCTAGGCCGTTCCGGAATTCGGCACAAGAAACCCATCATTACCATCACCATTATCATCACCACTATTTTCCTGGCGGAGCGGAAGGGTTCGGGGTGAGGCCCGGTGGTGATGCGACTCGCATTGATCCATCTCGGGAACTGCGACCTACTCCGGCGCTGAGAGGCGATCTGAGCCGCGCCGAGGCTGCGGTTCGGCGCATCACGCATGAGTGGGTGTTGGCCTGTAACACCAAGCACCTGGATGATCTGCTCGACCTTTACGTTCCCGACGCGCTGGTGTTGCGATCCAACTGTCCTCCAATTCGAGGGGCAGCCGCGGTTCGCGAGTTTTTCTTTGGCGCGCTGGATGCCGGACTGGGAGAAGTCGAAATAGAACCTCTGCGTGTCGAAGTCGTGGGCGACCTGGCTTACGAAGCGGGACGGTGCAAAGCATTAATTCCCAGCGCAACTGGCAAGCGCCGCGAAGAACGGGGCAAGTACCTCTGGGTTTGTGCGCGGCAGGGCAATGGCGAGTGGAAGTTAGCCGCCGACTGCTGGTCCAGCGATCTGACGCTCACCATGTTGGAATCCGATATTCCGCAGAGTGCAGGAATCAAGACCAACCAACCGCGCAAAAACCTGTGAGTTCGCGGGCAGAACGCAACTACAGACTCACTCCTAGTTTTGCCAAGTCGCTCCGCAACTGATCCAAGTCCTGCATTTGGATGGTCTTCATTCCCAGCTTGGCCGAGCATTCGAGGTTGAGGGCACGATCGTCGATAAAGCAGCACTGTTCTGCGGGAATCTGCGTGATCTCGAGCGCGAGGCGATAGATGTCGCGCTCGGGCTTGCGAAATCCGACAAAGCAAGAGCTTACAAACAGGCGGAAGATTTTTCGCAGTCCGAATTTTTCAATCCGGTAATAATTAAGCTCTCGTGATTCGTTGTTGATCGTGCCCATGAAGTATTTGCCAGAGTCCGCCAGCGCCTGGGCGAACTGCAATACTTCGGGAAACGGTTGGGACAACGAGAACATGTAGTCGCGAAAAATGTCGCGCGTGCATGGACGTGGGCGATAGAAGACCGTGCGATCCAGATATTCCTCGAGGGTAATCTTTCCCCGTTCAAAAGACGAGACGACCATCTCGTGACGGGATTGGAATTCCTCCTGGTCGAGCCCAAAGTGCTCCAGCGCTGCAGCGCGTTCTTTGCGGTCCCAGGCGTTGGTGAGCAGCACGCCGCCAACGTCCCAGAAGATGGCGCGAATGGCAGACAAGAGTCGTTCCTCCCGGTGCACGAGTTCTCAGAAAAGTGTAGTTGAAGACGGGGAGGAATGCGCGGGCGCTGGTCCTGGCTTTGAAAAAAATTGGCGAGGGGCGCAGTGGTTTCGGCTGCGCGGCTGGTGCGGATCGTTCCCGTTTCCCAAGGATGCAGAAAAGGCCACCCGGGGGGGCCGGCACCTTACTTGTCGAGATCGAACTCCTTGGCGAGTTAAATCGCCGCCCGTCCACCATGCCGATGATGTCCTGCGGAAAATGTACAAATTTGTGACACGGCGCTGACAATGTCCGGTTTCTCAGCGCGCTAGCATTCGGACGACTGATCAGAGAATGGTGATTGCGTGCGAGCCACTTTGCGCCGTCACTGCCCTGAACTGACTTCGTTAGCACAAAGGAGATCCACATGCAGCGTCGCACGATTCCACTCCCACTTAGGCTTGGGCTTGCGCTGATCTTCGTTTCCAGCGCGGCCATGGCGCAGTATCGACTCACAAATTTAGCTTCCAACCAAGTCAAGCATGTGAAGAACGTCGATCCGCTGCTGGTAAACGGCTGGGGACTTGTACATGCTCACGGATCACCCTGGTGGGTCAGTGACAACGGTTCAGGGTGGTCGACTCTCTACGATGGCCAGGGAACGCCGAATTCCGGACTGAAGGTCTTGATTCCGACGGCGGGAAATGGGCCGGATTCACCGGGGGGATTAAATGGCCCGGGTTCAGCGACGGGGATTGTCTTTAACGGATCGCCGGATTTCCAGTTGGGAGGATGGCCGACGCTCTTCCTGTTTGCGACTCTAGACGGCACCATCAGCGGCTGGGCGCCGCAGACCAACTTTAATCAGGCGATATTGGCAGTGGACACTACGGCCAATAAGAATCCACATCCGGCGGTGTACACCGGGCTGGCGATCACGAGCAAGGCTTCGGGAAACTTGTTATTTGCAGCTGACATGATGAATGGGAAGGTAGATGTGTACGACGGGACCTTTGCCCCCGTAAAGCTGGCCGCGGGGGCATTCAGCGATCCCGCGATACCCGCAGACTTTGCCCCATTCGGTATCCAGGACATCAATGGAAAAGTGTATGTAATGTTTGCCAGCTCTAGTGGTGCGAATGGCGGATTCGTCGAAGTGTTCAATGAAGATGGGACGCCCGCCTCCGGAGTGCCGCGGCCATTGATCCACGGCCTGCCGCTGGACCAGCCTTGGGGAATTGCGGTAGCGCCCGGGAACTTTGGCCGGCTGAGCAATACATTGCTGATTTCCAATAACACGAACCAGGGGACGATCAACGCATTCAACCCCGCGAATGGTGCGTTCGTCGGAACTGTGAGAAATGAGGATGGGAAGTCGATCGTGATCGATCAATTGTGGGGAATCGGATTCGGTGATGGGGCCGGCAAAAACGGAGCCGTCAACCAGTTGTTCTTCACGGCAGGGCCAGCCAACAATCTTGCCGGGACGTTTGGGAGGATTTCGCCTGCTGAGTAAAATTGCACGGTGCGAAAGGCCGTGATCACATTCAATCTTAGAACCATGGCCGCCTGTTCAAGGCGGCCATCGTTTTTTTCGATTAGTCCGCAGTCGAATTACGAGGCGCGCATCTGCGCGACCGGCTTCTCCTGCAAGAGCAGTTCCGTGGCCTGCACTCGCCGGTCGGAATGAAACCAAGATTGCACCACGTTACCGCAAAGAAAGTTGGCCAATGAAAGCAGACTCATCCCCTGGTGGTGAACCATCCAGGATAGGACGAGTTCATACTTGGCGCCGAAGAGCCGGCCACGAGGGCGACTGTAGTCGGCTGCCTCATAGAATCCGTAGGAGCCGAACCAACCCATAGCATCCATCCGGCGCAAATTTGCCAGTGCGCCGGCGCGATCAACATTCAAGGCTAGAAAAGTGGAGTACGGTGAAACGACCATGGGCTGGGATCCGTCTTTTCTCAGCGAAAGGCTGGGGACGCCGAACGCCTCGTAATGATAGTCTCCCGCGTCATTGCGCTTCGCGCACGCTGATTCAGAAATGCCCCAGAGAATCCCTTTTAGAGTGGCATAATCCTGCTGGGATCGCACGGCCGCCACGCTCGCACGGTCGAGCAAGGTGTTGGGATAAACGCGCATCCAGATTGAAGGCATCAGATACTCGAACATCGTTCCTGTCCACGAGAGCAAAACCGTGTGGCCGCGATCGCGTGTGTAGGGCCGGTCCAGCCGGAACCAGCAATCCTGCGGGATGTCTTCCTTTGCAATTGCAATGAACACCGCAGTTCGCGGCTCTGTCGCCAGCAAGTTGTAAAAATAGGGCTGCAGTTCCTCGCTCTGAGCGTCAAAGCCTACCGACAGCAACAGACGCTGTCTGTCGAGCAAGAAGGTGAAGTCCATGGCATTCGCGAGGTTGCGTGCCTGTTCGCTCGCTTGCCGCAGGTCCTCGATCAGACGGACAGCACTCTGCCGCGCTTCTGCCAGCATCGGCATCAGACGCTCCGCTGCACCAATTCCATTTCGCACCGATTGAAGCGTGAGATCGAGGCGTCTCTCGAGCTCCAGAATCAGGTCGGGCAGTTGCTGCAACGGCACATCGTCAATGGGTGCTCCGCCACTGACAAGCTCACTTCGCAATGCCGCGAATTCAGGGAGCATCCAGGGCATATAAGCTCTCACCAGTTCGCGGACTTGTCGCACCCGCAAACGCGCTTGCTCGCGGAACCACGCAAGGTCGGCGGCGAGGTCGCCTTCTGGGCGGGATTTCTTGGGGTTCAAATCGTCCTCTGTGAAATTTAAGACGGAGGTCAGCCACTCCTCACCCTGGAAGGCCGACTCACAGCGCGACCATACTCGTTTTGGCAGGGCACGCAGGTTTACTAGGACTCGGAAGTAATCCAGCATGCCATCGGCTACTGTTTTTGAAACAAGCGGCCGACGCAAGACGTCCCGGCATCCTTGATCTAATGTCCAAAGAGATGCTACGAGATTGCCGCTATCGACCGAAGAAATAAAAAAAGGCGGTTTTGCTTTGAGGGTTCGCGTCTCATACCAGTTCATCAGGTGCCCGCGGTACTTGGGAAGGCGAACAATCGTGCCCAATGTCTTCTGGGTCAATTCCACCAACTCCGGAACCGTGATATAGCCGAGTTCGTTCGCGACCTGCCGCGCATTCAGAAGAAGCCCCACGTTGGTTGGAGACACGCTTTCGGCGACCTTGCGCGGTTTCTCGACGTTGTCCGGCACCAGCCAGTTGTGCTCTTCGTTAGAGAATTCTGCAAAGTATCGCCAAATATGCAAGGCGGACTTGCGCAGCAGCCATAAATCCCCGGGCGTGGTCTCCGGTGCCGATTCGATGGGAGAGGCATTGAGCCACAGAACCAAACCCTTGCTGCACGCCCACAGCGCAAGAATTGGGCCCGCGGCCAACAGTGCATGGGGCCGGGTAAACCAAATCAACACGCCCAAGCCGATCGCCAGCAGAGGCATCCAGTCGATGTAGCGGTCAATCGCAGTGCGACGTTCACCGAGTTCCGCTTCGGCGGCTGTTTCCCACTCGAGCAGGCGTTCGCGCGTAACCAGGCGCCGGACCAACGTCCGCCCAACGGCGTCGAGCGACACCAGCATCTGGTGAGCCAGTAGGGTCAGCGTCAGAAAGACAGTAAAGTTGGTTGCGAAGAGATTGCCTAGAGCGTCGCGAGCAATTCTTGCCCGGCCCGCCAGGACCGCGCGAGTCAACCCGAAGCCAAACTCAACCCATGCCGGAACGAACAGAATACAAATCGCAGCCAGGGTCCACAGGAAAGGATGGTCCATCACGAACCAGCCAAACAAAAACAGCGCAAAAGTTGCCGGTTCGACCAGGCTGCGGCGCAGGTTATCGAGAATCTTCCAGCGTGAAACCAGGGAGATCGGATTGGGAACGCGCGCGCCCGACTCATCCGGCACCCTGTCGGTCAGCCATTCCACAATCTGCCAATCACCACGAAGCCATCGGTGTTTCCGGCGACCGTACGCGCTGTAGTGGGAAGGATAGTCCTCGATCACGACGATGTCGGTGGCCAGTCCGGCCCGCGCATAGGCACCCTCGATGAGGTCATGACTCAGCAACGCATTCCGGGGAAAACGCCGGAAAAGAACGCGCGCCATCGTGTCCACTTCGTAGATCCCTTTACCGGTGAATGTGCCTTCGCCGAACAGATCCTGGTAAACGTCGGAGACGGCGCGGGTGTAAGGGTCAAGGCCACTCTCGCCAGCGAAAATGGCCGCCAGTCGCGAGCGCGCCGTGCTTTGCACACTCACATCGACGCGGGGCTGCAAAATGCCATATCCGGCCACCACGATATTACGGACGGGGTCGATGATCGCTTGATTCAACGGGTGTGCAATCGCTCCCACCATGCGATGCGCCGAGCCGCGAGGTAGTTCAGTGTCGGAGTCGAGCGTAATGACGTATCGAACCTTGGAAAGGATTGACAGTTCACCGATCTTCACCGGGAAGCTGTCGAATTCTCCTCGCATCAGCCGGTTCAGATCGAGCAACTTCCCGCGCTTGCGCTCCCATCCCATCCATCCCCTCTCTCGCGGGTTGTACACGCGATGGCGATGGAGAAGGAAAAAGGAGCCTATATTTTTCCCGCAGTATCGTTCATTCAGTTCGCCGATCAGTTTCGCACACAGGTCTATCAGCGCATCATCTTCCGGCGCGGGTTTGGGTGAATCTGGCAGATCGGAGACCAGCGCAAAATGCAGATTGGGATCGTGGTTGCCCAGGAATCGTACTTCCAGTTTTTCTACAAGTCCTCGCACTTGTTTCTCATTGAGCAGCAGCGTCGGAATGGCAACCAAGGTCATGCAATCGTCAGGAATGCCCTCCGAAAAATCGAGCTTGGGCAGCGAAGACGCCGGCAGCAGGTTGGTGGTCAAATAGTTCATCACTTGCACCGCCGCCTGAGAACCCGGCAGTAACAAGAACAACATCGATAGCAGAACGAGGAACAACGGAGTACTGGCGGCTGTCAAAAGCCAAACCGCCGTCGTGGTGATGACGAAAGTCAGGATCGCCACTCCCAAAAGCAGGAATTCGGCCGGATGCTGTAGTAACAGTTCCCGCAGGCGTTCGCCAAACTTGGGGTGTGAGCCCACCCTCTGGCCGAGAACGGTCGCTCCTTCGCCGACGAGATAGTAGCCAATATGGGACTCCCGCAATTTAATCCTGGCGTCGCTGAATCTTCTCGCTTGCGCCTGACGGGCCAGAGCGAGCGCCTCCTCCGCGACTTCCAACTCGTTTCGATCGGAGTGCTGAGCAACCTTCGCCACTCTTTCGCGATACACATTTCGGCTCTCAACGTCCATTGCTTCGTAGAATCCCGCAGGATCCTTGCGCAGAATCGGGTCGAAAGCGATGAGCCGCTCAAGTACATCCTTCCACGACGTTCGGCTAACGGCCTCAAGAGTTCGGATGAACCTAGTAACGCGTTCGTTGGACTTAGTCGCCGGATCGTCCACAAGGCGGACGCCCTGGTTCGCGATCTTCTCGAGTAAAACTAACTTTAGAGCCGGTACGAGAGCGCCAACCTCGTGAAACTCGAGAGGGGCGGTCTCCTGAAAGCCCAGACAGAATTCCGTGAATTGCTGTTCAGAAAAATTGGCATCCGTTTCGTCGAACAAAGTTTGCGCGATGACCAAAACTCGGGGCAGAAGCTCTTCGTTCGTCGAAACGTGGGGAATGCGGGTTAGTGGCCCAAGGTCGTTCGAAACCGCGCGCATTTCTGAGGATAGTTGCTGAGCATTGTCCCGCAGCCAGAGCAGATCTTCGGAGTTGGGGCTTTCGGCGAAGGCCTCGTCCACACCTTCAAAGATGGCCTTGAAACCCGCTCCAACCTTGCGGCAACGTGTCGAGAATGTATCGGTGGACGCTCCCGGCAGCCAACCCACCCGCGCCGCGAGGTCTTTCCCCGCGACGCGCATTGTCCGAAGCCTGGCCTCATCGATGGTTGACGAATGCGGCTGTTCCTCTTCATCGATAAGGCTGCGGGTTTGAGTCTTAGGAACCATAGCAAACCATGCTTGCGTAACACTTCATCGGCACATCTTTGAACGGGCGCGCTTTTACCGGTAACTGGCGGCCTGCAGTTCGAACATCTCCGCGTAGCGGCCGCCGAGTTGTGTTAATGCGTCATGATCTCCTTCTTCCGCGATTTGTCCATGTTCCAGCACAACGATTCGATCGGCCATCCGCACCGTCGAAAATCGGTGCGAGATGAATAAGGCCATTTTCCCGGCGGTCAACTCGGCAAAACGCTGAAACACTTCATACTCGCTCCGCGCGTCCAGCGCCGAAGTGGGCTCATCGAGGATCAGTACCTGCGCGTCGCGCAGATAAGCTCGGGCCAAGGCAACTTTTTGCCATTCGCCTCCCGAGAGATCGACTCCCCCCTCGAACCGCCTGCCTAGCATCTGCTCATATCCAGAGGAGAGTTTTGCCACAACCTCGTCTGCCATACTTTTCTGCGCAGACTGCTGCAGCAACGCCAGGTTGTCGATCTGCTCAATCCGGCCAACCGCAATGTTTTCTCGTGCGGTCATCTCATACCGCATAAAGTCCTGGAATATTACGCCAATTTCGCGATAAAGATCTTCCAGGCTATATTCCCGCAGATCCACTCCGTCCAGCAATACTTGGCCTTCCGCCGGATCGTACAGGCGCGTCAGTAGCTTAACGATGGTCGTCTTGCCTTCTCCGTTTTCCCCGATCAGCGCCACCCGCTCGCCAGGTCGCAAATGAAAATTCAATCCATTGAGAACCAGCCGCGAGCTGCCGGGATATCGGAAGGAAACATTGCGAAATTCGAATCCACGCTGGATCGGGCGCGGCGCCGGCAAAGCATTAGGCTTCGATCGGATCGTGGGACGCATCTCGAAAAATGCGATGAGGTCCGTTAGGAATAAAGCCTGATCGGCAATCGTCGACAGCGTCGAAAAGGTTTGCTGCAGGTTCGAACTCGCATCACGAATAGCGTTTGCCAGGAACGTCAGCGTGCCGAGAGCTGAACTCGCCGGTGACCGTCTTCCAGACCGCGAATACGTACGCTGTGTAGTAACCGGCCGTGCCGATCGCGGAGAGAACCGAGCCCATCGTCACCTTGCGGCGCGCCAGAGCGACGTCCTCGTTGTAAACCCGGGTTGAAAGCACCTTGAATCTGCCGGTAAGGAAGTCTTTCAGACCGAACAGCTTCAATTCTTTGGCTGCTTCTTTGCTGCCCCCCAGAATGCGAAGGTAGTCGAGTTGGCGCCGGACGGGAGTCTGTCGAAAGTTCTTGGCATATCCCAGAAACGCAAAGTGAGTTTCTCCTACAAACGCTGGAATGACGCCGACGATCAGCAGCAGCAACAGCCAAGGCGAAAACAGCATGATCGAGATCGACAACGTAATCGTGGTAATCACCTGCTGGATGAGGCGTCCGATCGCCTGGATCATGTACAGCCGGTCTGTTGCCTGAACCCGGGCTCGCTCCAACCGGTCATAGAACGCAGGATCTTCGTAGGCCAAGAGATCCAATCTGGCCGCGTGCTCCATCACCCGAACGCTTACGTGGTGCGTGTACTTGCCCGCGAGCAGAGCATCGAGGTAGTCGATTATTCGACCGAGTACGCCGGCGGTTACGGCGATGCCGAACTCCGCCGCGACCAGCCACCAGAGCCTCGCTCCCGCTGGCTGATGGGTAGTCACGAGGCGGAAGATCGTATCGATGATGAGCTTGGAAACCCAGAACAGGGCGGGCGGGACCAGGGAGGCAATCACCCGGGAGATCAGCCCCAGCACTACGACCGGTGCGCCCGGACTCCCACACAAAACGTAGAACCGCAGGAACGTTGCGAAGCGCTGCGAAGCGCTCCCGCCACCCGCCCCGAAAGTCAGGTTCCCCCGTCATAACTGAATCCCCACACCCGGCCGGAAGGAATCTCTTCCGGCAGACGCCTCGACCCAGGCGTCAGTCGAACTGTCGGTTACTCGGAGAGCAGCCGAATCAATTTCAGGCAAACAAAGCTGGCTGAGCGAAGCTATTAAACGAGGGTTGGATGAAAAAGCAGCCCTTACGGTTGGTCCGATGACAAAACCCCGGAAACAACGATCCTAGCGCTGACGCCTAGTATTTATGGAAACCTGCTCGCTCCATTCCACGCTGCGCTTCCGCGGTCTTCATGAAGGTGTCCCAGACAAACCCGGTTCGCAGATTCTCAGCCATCAACAAGATGATTCCGGTGTCGATGCCGATCACATCGGAATCATACCAGTTCTTGAGGGGATTGAATGCGTTTACGAACCCGTACTTGGTCCAGGCCGACGGGTAGCGGTTTCGGATGGTCTTCAAAACGCGCATGGTGTCCGCGGGCAGGAACGGCAAGCGACCCGCCGGCTGCGCTGGGAACAACCGTGCCATCAATCGGTCCCATGGCAGGAGGCCCGCCCCAGGCCACATAGCCGTGCTGGGAGTCGGAGGCGGTAATTCCCCACAGGTCCTCGCTGTAATCGGGGAACTGCTTCCCCAACTCAACACAAAAACGCCGATGGACTTCCGTGGCAGTCACAGAATTCTGGAAATAGTCTGCATATTTGTCGCGCTTGCCGCGAAAATCGAACCACGCCTGCGAATACTGGTGCACGAACAGCGGCGCAAACGATCCGATATACCGCATGCCGTCATATTCAAACGTCAAACGCTTCCATGCGTTCCAGGTTTCCTGCTGCAGCGGATGGGCGGACGACCCCATGCCCAGCAGATACATCATCATCAGTTCGCTGTAGTAATCCCACCGCGAGGGAAGAAATCCGATTTCTGGGGTCCACCCATGGGTTAGCAGGGAAGTGTCCTCCGACAGCCAGGTCCAATCCACGCGGTTGAAGATCAGATTCGCAAGTTGTGCGACTGCGGGATGACGGAAGTGCTCGCGGCAGGTAAGAATCCCGCATAGGAGAATCGCCGTATCCACGGAAGACACTTCGGAGTCGAACATGCGTTCTCCGGTTTCGGGATTGGCGAAGTGGTAGAAAAATCCGCGGTGGTTGGGCAGCTTCTTCCACAGGAAGCGCAGAGTGGCGAAGACGCGCTCCAGCGCAGCCGCTCGTGGAAATGAAGCCGCGCTGGTCTCCGATGCAGAGAGCCGTAAGGCCGAAGCCGGTCGCGGCAATGCTGGCCGCGCCTCCTTGATTGTTGTTGTGAACATTACAGCGGTCCTTGACCATCCCCGTGTTGGGGCTGCCTTGCTCCCAGAAAAAAAGGAAACTGGCGTTCTCCAACTCGTTCAGAAACTGATCGTCTTCGGTAGATAGAGGCGGATGGCTCGGCATTGGCCGATGGGGTGGTGGCTTGCGTCTGTATATCCAGGGCTGGCAGGACATCTGCGAAGGGCAGGCAAAGACTCGTCCCCAGGACCTGACGCAGCATCTGCCGGCGTGAAAGCAGTCTTCGTTCGCCATCAGTCATGCATTTGTATTCCAAGAATCATGATAACTTTTATTAAGGTGGAACCCGGCTCAAACACTCGTCCGCACCATGGGAAAGAACAGCACTCTGTATCTTTACGGCAATATCTAAGGATGCCACTGTTGTTTGCGTCGTTGCAAACGTTCATGGCAACCGGTCATCATATAGATAATATAGATACTGTTGCAGAACGCCGGAATGACTCGAACTCACAAAATTGAGGCTTGGAGTGCCTTGCTGGTCGCGCTGCTACTGGCAGCTGGCACTGTCGTGGTGATCCGGTGGCAGAAGCAAAAGACAATTTCCTTGCAGGGTGCCGTCCTCATCCAGGATGCGGACCCCCGAAAACAACAGCCGATTGCGGGGGTTGAGGTTTCCGCTGGCGATCTTGCGGTGTCCGAGGTCAAGACTGACTCCTCCGGATATTTCGCTCTTACGCTTGCGCAAGCCCATCCGCCGCGGGTACGCGATTGTGCTCAATTTTCAGCACCCGCAATACCATCCGCTGGTCGAGCACGAATTTGTGGGCAACAAGCTTTACGTAGCCCATCTGGTTCCGCTGTCCACCAAGATTACTCCGTCGAATCAACCCCAAGTGAAGGTCGCCAACGTACGAATACGATATACGATCAAGGCGATGACGGACCTCAATGTGGGGAGTGCAGTAAAGACCTTTGAAGTTGAGAACAAGGGAGACATGCCTTGCCAGGGTCAGCGTCCCTGCTCGCCCGACGGCAGATGGAAGGCGAACGTGGGTTCCGTTACTTTGGATGCGGGGACGGGCAATCAATTTCGCAACGATCGCGCTTCTTGCATTGCGGGCCCTTGTCCCTTCACAAGAATTGACTCCAACCGTACCTCGCAGGGCGGCCGGATCCTCACGCTCGTGGCCCGTGACTGGTCCGACACGGCCACTTTTCTATTAGAGGCTGAAGTCTTTCGTCCGATGATTAGTCAGATGGAACACTGGTCCTATCCGGTTATTTTCGGCGAAGGTCTCTCCTTCACCTTGCCGTCCGCCGCGGAGAGTGTGAGCATTGAGGCGGACCTTGATGGACAGACCATCATTTTTCCACTGGGGCCGACACTTTTCTTGAGTTGGGCTACCTGTGATGCCGGCGCCAATGTCGAGAAAGGGCGGATCTATCGATGCACCCCTAAGCCGGGTTATCGTTTTCAGTAGCCAGCACGACTAGCAACCTTTCCCGCATTCTTGCGATCGATAGGTGGTTGTACGTTGCTGGTAGAAAATAAAGGCGCTTCCACGCACGGAGGACCGTTAAAGCGGCTTTTGAAATGGTGAGCGCGGCAGGACTCGAACCTGCGACCCATGCCTTAAAAGGGTCGCCAAGTCAAACCGTAACAACAACTTGAACGTCCAGCTTACTCCATGCGCGACACAACAGAATCAATGAGATGCCAACAAGACATCGGCAGGGTGCCCGGGGTGTGCCCAGAATCGCAGCTCTCGACACAAAGCACCGCGCTTTTCTATATCCTGCAGCGCGAACGGAATATTTCGCCAAATCATCCAGCCTTTTCAGTGTGCCCTCTAAGACGAGCGTGCACAAGCTGGTAGTCATATCATCTCCAGATTCTGGTTAAACGTCACACCCAAACATCCAGCAGGAGGTGCACGCCGGCCTTGTGAAATTTGCAGGTTCGAGTGGTGATATAAGCCCCTACGGTGTAGTCAGGACGCAGGGAGTTGCCCTCAGCTTCCGATGACCCATCAGGTGGCGCATAAGATCGACCCAGTCTGCGGCAGCCATCGAACTTTCTGGGCAGAGTGCGAAAAGAAATTATCTATCACGCCTCAAGCCTGTAGCGTGTCTCTGCCAGACGGTACATTGGTCGCCAAAGCACGCGGTTTACGGTAACCACGACTGCAGCCATCAAGATGGTGGCCGCTAGCAGCAACGTGAAGTTGCCGGAATCAGTCGCGCGGCTAATCGTTGCTCCCAGTCCAACAGTCGAAATCGTTTGTCCTTTCAGGTGGAAGTACTCGGCAACGATGCTGGCGTTCCATGCTCCGCCAGCCGCCGTGACTAAGCCGGTGACCAAGTAGGGGAAAATGCCAGGAAGGATGAGCTGCCTCCACCGCTCTTGTGGACCAAAACGAAAGATGGCGGTTGCCTCCTTGAGATCGGTCGGGATCGCCATGGCTCCGGCGATGACATTAAACAATACATACCATTGCGTTCCGAGCAGCAGAAGAACGATGGATCCAAAACCAAGTCCACCACCGATGCGAATCAGGCCCAGCAATACCACGGGGAACAAAGCGGTAGCGGGAACGGAGGCCGCAATCTGCGCGAGGGGCTGAGCGATACGCGCCATTTTTGGATTGAACCCTATCTTTACGCCAACCGGAACCGTCCATACGACCGCAATGACCAGGGCGCAAAGTACACGGAGGAATGTGGCGCCAACTCCGAGTCCCAGGGCCTGAAAATCGGCCATGGTCAATCCACTCAGAAGCCGAATAGCATCGAAAACGGCAACCATGATGCCGATGGCTACCGCGACACCGACTGCCCAGATCGTCCAGACTCGAACCTTCGCGCCTAAACCGAACACCCGTGACTCTCGAGTGCGTCTGGCGAAGTACAATGCGGTCCGCTCGCCGAACGGCCGACTGACGCGCTCATTGAAGATTCGGAGAGCGTTCGACCTGCGCAGCAGCGTGAGAATCGGTGAACGCGGTGCTTCTGCCGATTCCACCTGCTCGAATTTGAACTTCTGTGCCCAGGCAATCACCGGGCGCCATACAAGTTGATCGAGCAAGACGATGACTCCCACCATGGCCACAAGGCCCCACAGGATCGCGCGGGTGTCTCCTGCGCTTGCCGCCGTTTGCAGATAGGAGCCCAACCCAGGAAGCCGGAAGTCGCGCGAGCCAAGGACAAACATCTCGCAAGCCATCAGAAAGAACCACCCACCCGCAACCGACATCATGGAATTCCAGATCAGTCCGAGAGCCGCGTACGGCAGTTCGATCTGGGTGAAGCGCTGCCATCCTGTGAACCGGTAAATCCGGGCGGCTTCCTGCATTTCTGTCGGAATGCTCTTCAGAGACGAATAGAAACTGAAAGTCATGTTCCAAACCTGCCCGGTAAAGATGAGCAGAATTGCGCCCAACTCGACCCCAAGCTGATGCCGCGGGAACATTGACACCATGGCCAACATGACACCCGGAAGAAAACTGAGGACAGGAATCGATTGCAGAATGTCCAGCAGAGGAACCATGAACCGTTCTGCCTTCGGGTTGTAAGCGGCGACGTAGCCATAAGCGAGTGTGAAGATCAGGCTCAGGAGATATGCAACGATAATTCGTAAGAGCGAATAAAGGGCATAGCCCGGAAGAGCGCCTGGGCTATTTGAGATTTGCACCTCGGGCGTGAAAGGACTGGCCCAGTAGCGGGCCAGTACCACAAACGAATAGAACAAGGCGAGGCCGAGAGCAAAGATCGGAATATCCGTCAGAATGGGCCAGGTGCGGTGCGGTAGAAGTCCCCACGGGATACTCGGCGTCACGATTCTCTGCGTCATTCCGAAGGAACTCCCTGATGCTCAGGATCGTGAAGGGCTGGGCTGTCACGCCGTAACAAGCGATCGTTTTCCGGATCGTAGACGAATAGTTCGGCATAGCGGCCCCAGTCCAACACCGTCTCGATCTGCGTTTCGACTTCATTCTTCGAAAAATGCTCATCTAGCACATCACGGAAAAACTCCAAGGGCACTGCACCGTCCGCCTTTTTGTCGAGGACGGTACTGATCTGCTGCATCAAAGGTATGTTCTTGAGGATTGCGTCCCGAAACATCTTCTTGCGAGCTTCGATCTCAGCTTCCGCAAATGCTTTGCCTTCTGGAGTGACCTCCACGTCGCCTTCGCGCGATTTCGCGAGGCCCAGCAGGACGGCTTCTTCAACAATCGGAAACAGGTCGTCCACCTCCATCAGAAGATCTTCCGCAAGGTGGTATAGGTCTTCTTGGCCGCCGCGCTCGTTCAGAAATTCCAGCAGCCCTGCCATTCCGCCAGGCCTAGCGTGAGGCAACAGTTGGTACCGAGGTTTGGCACGCCGCTCGACACTCTCAGGCGGCGCCAACTCAAGCGCTGGTTGGGTCATGACCTTGTAAATGTAATCAACGTAGACTAGGAACCCGGCAGACTTGCGGTCTCTGGGTTGCGAAAGGGGAATGCGGAAGTCGGCCCTGATCCTTGCAGGATGAGTGCCGAGGACCACGATGCGGTCCGCCAGCAACACCGCCTCTTCAATGTTGTGGGTAACCAGGAAGATCGTCTTGGTCGGAATCCGCCGCTTCTGCCAGAGTTCCAGCAACTCACCGCGCAGGTTCTCGGCAGTCAGCACGTCGAGAGCCGAGAACGGCTCATCCATAAAGAGCACCTCCGGTTCCACCGCCAGTGCACGCGCAAATCCCACACGCTGCTTCATCCCGCCCGAGAGTTCCTTGGGATAAGCGTTTTCGAAACCTTTCAGGCCGACGGAGGACAGCGCCTGCATTGCGCGGCGATGCCGAACCGCGTGCTCCTCACCGCGGGCCATGAGCGGTGCTTCGACGTTCTCCAGCACCGTAAGCCACGGAAACAACGCAAAGCTCTGGAAGACGATCGCCACATTAGGATGCGCTTCAGCCAACGGTCTTCCGTGCCAAAGCACTGCACCAGCGGACGCCGGGGCAAGCCCGGAGAGGATTCTTAGGAGCGTGGATTTCCCCGAACCCGACGGTCCGAGCAAAGCAATGATTGCACCGCTCTCGACAGAAATGTCCAGAGGCGCGATGACCTGGATCTCCCGTCCGTCCGGCTGCTGAAAGCGCTTCTCGACTCCTCGTGCCTCTATGATGTGTTCAACGGAAGGCGCCGGTTTAAGTGCGACAGGGGCTTCTCGAACCTGTGCGGGCTCTGGTGGAACCTGTGTCTCGACTGCTGTCCCAGCGAGTTCGTCCATCAGCCGTTGCCAGGCTTCCTCCGGTAACTCGTCCAGGAACCTCATTCGCTCAGCTGGGTCGATGCTTTCGATAATCGCGCGGATTTCCTTCGTGGGGCGGCTGTGCAGCAGAACATATTCGTGGTAATAAGGGAAATGGCTCACGATTGCCGCGGCAAGATCGATGGGAATTGCGCGAAAGACCGCCTGCTGATCTTCGTACGGAGCTTTGGCAAGCACATCGGCAGCTGCCTCCGGGCGAAGCCTTCGCAGGAGAGCGACCATTTCGTCCATGCGGCCGGCCGTTAGCAGTTCGCGCACGGCTTCATTCGTGTTCTGCGACATTGATTAAATCCTGCCCGCTCTTCTGAAGGATGAATTAGATGTGCGTCGACTAACAGTCCCGCCTGCACTTTACGCCTTCAGAGTCTAAACGTGCAGTGTAAACGCCTCTTAGGTTGACTGAAATTTCGAGAGCATCTGTTGCAGTGAGAATTGTCGGATGCAGTGGCCGCATAACCACGGGCCAAGCTGCCCGGGTCCGAAGCAGCTCAGGAGGGAGGTGGGCTATTGTCTTGCAGGTATTCTGGCAGTAAGTGCTGTTTGTCCAGACCTGCATTCGCTGCTTCGTCAAAGCCATCAAGCAGCGTAGAAATAGTGGCTGGAGTCGTCTCTCATTTATCAACTGCCGCTTTCAAGAGTGTCTTAGCTACCGCTGCGACGGACATCTCGACGTAAACGGTCGCTTCCTTTCCCCCAAAGTTGAGTTCGGTTTTTCCGCTCCCGAAATCAGAAATGAAGTTTACGCGGTCCGCGTTCACAAACGTTTCATTCCCTTGAATATCTTCAAACCTAACCAACTTCATCAGATCTCCTCAACCTGGCATTGCCAGTTTTCGATTTCAGACTATCCAATCTTTTTGGCGGCCTTTTGAAACACATTGCTCACGGCAAAGAGCGCCCAATATCAACACGGTTGATTATCAGTTCCGCACAATGATCACCCTTGCTCCCCCAGAAAAGGCTCCTGTTCGTCTCTGCAGCTTGCTAGAACAGTGAACACGATTCATAACTCTCAGGCGCGTTCATTCGTTATTTTGTGGGGCGTGAATTCTGTGCCTGCTTTATGACTTTTTTATGAGTGTTTTCCTATGCTGACCGTAGATGGATCGAGGGCAACGGAGCAATCATCCCTTGATCGGACCGGAGCCGCAAATGGGTTTGCCCAGGAGTCAATTTCTCTGTTGCCTGATGTCTGCGGTTCTCTTCGCCACAATATTTAAAATCGAGTCCACCAGTGCTTCGGCGCAGACGCTCGCTTCCTCACCCAATCCGGCCCCCTTGTTCCACGCAAACGTTGATCTGGTAACGGTCACCGTATCGGTATTGGACCGGGACGAAAGAACCGTTACTGGTCTGACGCGCAATCAGTTTGCGATATTCGAAGACAAGGCCCCGCAGACAGTGAGCTATTTCTCGCATGACGATGCGCCGCTCGCAATCGCCATTGTCGTCGATGCCAGTGCGAGCATGGCAAAACGATTTGAGGACGTGAGATACGCCGCCCAGCAACTGATCGCTAGTTCCAATGCAGAGGACGAATTTCACATTGTTGTCGTGGGTGGCACGCCCAGATTTGCACGCGATTCGAGCGGCGATTCTTCCGATCAGTTGCAGCAAACTGTTGCGTTGCTACAACCAGACGGAGAGACTGCCCTGTGGGACAGCATGATGGCTGGTCTCAATGAACTACGCAGCTCGGCTTACGAACGGAAAGCCATGGTCGTAATCAGCGATGGTGGCGATAACCGCAGCCGGACGACTGAGCACGAGTTGAAATCTGTTTTGAAGGAAGCAAGGGTTCAAGTGTATGCAGTTGCGCTCTACAATCCATTCGCGACGCGGAGAGAAGAAAAACTCGGCCCGCTGGAGCTGGACGAATTGACTTCAGTTACCGGGGGCCGCGTGATTTCTGTTCGGGATAGAGAAGATACTCTGCGAGCGGTCACTCAAATCAACCGCGAACTACGCGACGAATACGTTCTTGGATATTATCCAAAGCACGCGGTTCACGATGGCAAGTGGCACAAACTTAGGGTGAACCTCGATGACAGAGACCATGCTGGACATCTCAGAATCATCACCAAGAAGGCGTACTTCCAACCGGCCGATTGAGCCCGCAGCCGTTGGGTCCGTCTCGTGGTGATGCATACCCATACCCTCTCGATGAAGCTCGCGGCCCCGGGATTGAGTGTGCTCGTGTCGCTGCTCGAAATAGTAGTCTTGGTCTCCAGCAGAGCCCGCAGCCACCCACATGAAGCAAGTCGACCGGTCGAACTTGACAGTGCCAGTCCTACTTGCGCAACCCCAAAACGCGACCGTGGGCCCATCGCATCCGACCTAGCACAAGCGCCAGGGAAGCCCAAAAAATAAATTTCCGACAACCCATAGGGCAGGGCCCCCCTTCCTTGCCCTGTGCGCCATGGTTGAGTGGTTAATGATTGGAGGAGACGCCGCCGTTGGTGGTTCGTTTCATTCTGTGCGCTTCTGGTGTTCTCAAGCGGGGGAAGCAGAGGCCGTTTTCGTCGTTGTGGTGGAGGCATTCCGGTTGTGCCCGACCCCCCACGTTCATACTCGGACGATGACACTCAAAAATGCGGCCTTGCTGGCTCTGATCGGCACGATTCTGATGACGGCTCTCTTGGTGTGGACATTCGTCCTGACCTTCCTCAATGTCCTACGGGACTTGGTTCCTGCGGTAACGCTGCTCCAGTCATTCATCTATGCGTTTGGCTGCTTCAGCGTGGCTGTGTTCTTCTACGTGTTCCATCGGGCGCAGTAGCCGTGATTGTTGCCCGCCCGTCTCTCCTTACACTCGCTGGCAGCCCCGGATACCGCCTCTGGGGGGCGGTCATTGCGGACAGGGATACCAGCGCCTTCTTCTGACCGATCAGGACGACCAGCTTCTTGCCCCGTGTGATGCCTCATGAGAAAGCGGATTCGGCGACCTCGATTGTGACCATGCGCACAGAACGGCATCGGCGAACCTGCTACCGTCGTGCAACAAATCTACAGACTTCCTTCCCCCAAGAACAGGAAGACTGATGTTGGGCCACGAGCGTAGAAGCAAAGTCCTTGCGAAACTAACCAATGCCCGTTGTGAGCTCGAAGATGCGTTGCACCTTTCAATTCCATTCGCACGATATGATCCGGTCGTGATTCCCGAACCCGCGCGCAGCAGGCTCGCAGCCATGATTGATGATCTTAAAGGTATGCTTTGCCAGATTGAAGGTTCGCAGTAGTGATGGGATGAGATGGCGAACCGGAGACAAAGCGCTGCGTTGAGTCCATGCCCCAGTGAGCTTGGCACGCCTGGCGCGGTTGACCTTCCCAGATCAGCAGCGGGACTTGCAGAACGCAGCGAATCTCAGCGAATCATAGTGTAGCAAGGGAATGTGACGGGAATGTGAAGGTCCCGACCAGACTAGAAGTGTAAAACAGGCCGGAGATGGGCTTGGGGTATCCTCAGGAAGCCGATTCTGCGGTAATTAGGCGGTCGGGAGGGAGTTGGGTCGGATCGGGCGTTTCAGAGGCGCTGGGAGCCTTTGGGGCCACACCAGCGAACCTATATAATATAGGAACGACGATGACCGGGCAATGCGACTCGGTGGGCGCTGTCTGCAATCTTTGCCGCACCAAGGTGTCACGGCCTTGGGTGCTCCTTCCGCTTGGCCGCCACCTGTCATTTTCCTCTAGCCGCGCCTTTTTCAAATCGCCTTAGTTGCTTTCCGATGCAAGTACCACCCTTTATCTCTTTCACCGCGATCACCCCGTACAAAAGCAGATCGCGGAGGCCATCGCCTGTGCGATGCCAGCGCAGCCGATTGCAGCGCGTACAAGCCGGAAGGCAGTTCTCAGAGGTCTTTGTCGCCGCCCTTATCACGCTGGATGACATGATCCACCTCCCAGTGTCCATCGGGCTTTTCATCCCAGCCACGGTTTTCAAACTTGATCCGGTCGCCGCAAAAGTGGCAATGTCCGGCTGTCTTGTTGTAAATCTCCAGCAACTCACGCTCACGCATTCACGCCTCGCAATAGGCTCCCCAACCTACAATCCGTCTATCTCTTCTTCGCCGCCCTGAACTTTGCCCAGCGTGCACGTGCGGCAGCCGCGATTCTTCTTTTGCCTGCCGCTGAGATTTTTCGGGTGCGTTTCACGGGAGCCGAAGCAGGTGCCGCTGCTGGCTGCGATCCCTTTCGGGTCTTCGCCCATCGCTTTTTCTGTGCGATGCTGATCCGTTTGCGAGACGATGCCGACAGACTGTGCCGTCCGTTGGAGCTTGAGCTTCCCAAAGCCGCTAGTGCCGCAGTAAACCGTTGGACTTCCTGCTGCGCTCTGCTCAGTTCTTTCTTCAAATGCCCTACCACTCCGGATAAATTTCCCATTGGTTCCCCCTCGGCACAGGATTGTAACTGATGGGCTTTGATTGACCTCTGATTGGCGTCACTTGGGTGATAGGGAAAGGGCTGGAAAGAGTGTCGGGCGACAGCTACTCGGTCTTACCGTAGGTGCCCTCTTCAATCTCAATTGATGCCCAAATGAATCCCTGCAAGTCGATCCTAGAGTGCGGCGTCAGTTTTCGATTCTGTAATTCCAGTTCTGCCCGATCAGCCAATTCCTGAAGTTTGGAATATGTGAGCCAATTCGGTTCCGACTTGTAGTTCAGCGAAATCTTCAGCGACTCGGCCATGCGTTTCATGATCGCGGGCTTCATGAACATCCATTTTCCATCAGACGCAAGGAATTGGAAGTATGTGGCTATCGGCCACTTGTTCACGCCGATTGCCGAGAGCAGACCGCAGAAGTTGGTAAAACGCTGCTCCATTTCGCCGGAGCCGTGAAGCACGTCGAACAGAGCCTTCGCAAGACGCTCCTGATTCGTCACGTTGTCAACCGCACCAGCGAATTTGGCCTTCTCGATCCGGAAAACGAGATTGGTGCTTCGCAAAACGTGCTTTGCAATGCCGCAGGCCTCGGCGTACTGTCCGCCACGAAGCAAATCCGCAAACGCATCCTTGCTCAGCTTGTCCTTGAGTACGGTTGCCGCGTCTGCCTTGTACTTCCGTTCTCTCTCCTCAAAATCCTCCGCGTCAAAGCCGCCATCAAAGAATCGGACAAAGCACTCCACGAGATGATCGAAGTCTACCGGGGATCGGCGCTGTGCACGCTCTACCTTGAACTGGGAAGGTCTGCGGGATTTGCTCTTTTCCTCGGGGAACTGGAAACCCGGAGGCGATAGCGCGGGCTTGAGTTGAATGGTTTTTAGGATGGTCTTCGCGCCAAAGTTGATGAATTCGATGTCCAGCCTGTCACCCCGGTCTGCGTTCACACGTCCCAAGCCGAAGGCATTATGTTCGATCCAGTCGTTTGCTTTGCAGTGCATGTCCCTCCAATCAAAATCGCGTGATTTCGGACACTCTGGCAGTCCGAAGGCGGGCACAACCATTATGGCGGCAGGCTGGCTTGCCATCTGTGATCCCAATCACAGGCTGGGTTACTTCCGTTGGCGGGACACAATTGCGGCGAACGAATCGCGACGGGTGATTTCCTTTAAGTGCCCAGTTCCCGTCCGGTATTCTTAGTTACGCTTACTAAATTGAGGGCATCACACGTGCGCATCGTAACTTGGAATTGCGGAATGGCTCTGGTGAGGAAAGCGCCGAGTCTTTTGGCTCTGCACTCGGACATCGCGATCATTCAGGAATGCTCCAAGAAATCATTGGATGTTCTCCGCAGCGACGGTTTTTCCGGGCTTTGGTTCGGCGCTAATCCGAATAAAGGATTGGCGGTGTTTTGTACTGGGGGGTTGACGCTTCAGGCAGTGGACAAACTGTTCGGCAGGTGGGTCGTTCCCATTCGAGTTCATGGGGCGGTAGATTTCAATCTGCTTGCGGTCTGGGCGTGTCCAGTCGGGACCAAGCGTGCCGACAATTACATCGGGGAGGTTCATCGATGCCTTGTGAAACATCATCGCTGGTTCACTGACACACCCGTTGTCGCCGCTGGAGACTTCAACAGTAATGTCCTGTGGGACGCGAACCGCCCCGGACGGAACCACACCGACGTAGTGTGTATATTCGAAGACCACGGTCTGATCAGTGCGTACCACACTCATCACGATGAGGAGCAAGGAGCCGAAACGCACCCGACCTACTACTTGTACCGCCATCAGGACAAGCCATTCCACATCGATTACGTATTTGTCCCGAAAGATTGGCGGCTGAAATTAGTGGAAGTCGGGTCGTTCCGAGAGTGGGGACATCTCAGCGACCATGTTCCCGTGGTGGTTGATCTGGACAGCGGAGGCGGCAGCGGGAGGTGAGGCTGCCTTCGCAGGCTTTTCAAAGGCGGTTACTCTTAGGCAGACTTCTTTGTCGGTGGGGTTAACTCAATCAGGTTCCCACGATTCTCTGCGTGACCGTCCCATTCCCACCCGCACTGGCAACGAACCGAATCCCACAATCGAGCCTTCCTCAGCAGTGCCTTGCAGATGGCACATGATCTCATCCACATGATTGTCACCGCTTTATTGTGCCGATTGGAGCAAAAGCGTTTCGTTCTCAGTGTGCATCGGACGAACAGCGTATGGAATGGCCCCGAGGTGTGGGGGCACAGAAGTAATTGCCAACACTGTGCAGGTTGGCACAAAACAAAACGCCCCGGACTCGGTTTGAGTCACAAGGCGCTCAGTCGATCAGCCCTCCCCCAAGTGCTGCTCAACTACGGAGTAGTGCCCTCACTGTTAGTAGTGAATGGCACCGCCGTGCTGGATGGCATCACGTTTAGGCCATTCCCGACGAACTTCGACGGTTATAGGTTTGGGTGCGCTGGCGCGCTGGGCACTCCAGATTGTGGTGACTAGGCTCAACCTTCACTGGCAGCATATGGCTCGCCGCCAGTCCAACGCGAACCAATGAGCGGCTACGTCTCTTCCATGTAGCCGCGCACGATTCGCTGGGTGTTCTGACTGCTGTTCCTCAGATTGCACTCGTGGGCGTCAAACGCCGCCTTGATTTCGTTCTCCGCTTCATCCCGTGAACGTTTGGTGGACTTGAACTGAGAATTGCAGGCTTCGCAGATGCCGATGGCTGGCAACGGAGGCTTTACGATGCGGAGCTTGCGGGTATCCATGATCGGAGTCTAGCGCATCGACAAGGCGAGCGTTGAATCTGTGGAAAATGTAATCAATCCGCCGCATCGGATTCCTTATTGTTCTTGTTGCCCTTGCCCACGATCTTCTTGCCCAACCTCCCTATTCCCTTTGCGCTTCCTTTAGCGATCTTGGCCGCGCCCTTTCCCGTGCCGACTCCGACATCCTTGGCCGCGCCACCCGCGCCTTTGCCCAGATCAGCGGCGGCGTTGCCGGGGTGCAAGGTAACGAGATTGCCAGCGGCTCCTGCAGTGCCTTTGCCGAGGCTTTCAGCCCCCTTGCCAGCACCCTTGCCGATGTCCTCACCGCCCTTCCCGATCTCCTTGCCGGAGCTAGGCTCAACCCTTTGCTTCTCGCCCTTCTGCACGGATCGCGTTTGGGAGGTCCGCTGATCTTGAGGCGGATGCGATGGTCGCGAAAACGCGGGCAGACTCAAGAAAACCAACATGCACGCCGCCGCAAGAATCGAGGTGAATTTAGCCCTAATTTTCATTTTCTCTCTCCTGTTAAATCACACCCACATAAACACTATGATGATGGCGATAGGGAGAAGATTCGCAGAAGCCTACGATCTCTTGCACGGTGGGCTTGCGCGCGCGACGCGTTCGCTGTCTCGCTGATGTTGATAGGACGCCGTTGCCATGCCTTGTCCCTAAGCGTGACTACAGTAGTTACTGTATTGTCCTCGCCCGGTGCGGGCGCTAGCTCTGAGTATCCCGACATGTAAGTTGGGTGGTCATCGGTACCCAATATGACCTTGGACGATTTTCGCAAATCGCTCACCGCAGCAGAGCCACCTGCACAACTTTCGCCCGCGCTTGTCGGACTATGGTGGGACGGCAAAGGTGATTGGAAGCGGGCTCACGAGTCGGCGCAGCAGGACGAAGGCCCCGAGGGATCTTGGGTACATGCCTACCTCCATCGCAAGGAAGGCGATCAGAGCAACGCAGCCTATTGGTATGGACGGGCGGGGAAGCCTGTGTGCCGAGAACCACTCGATGCGGAATGGCTCAGCATCGTGAGAGGATTACTGAAATGCTAAAGTCGATCCTCGTTGCGGCCGCGGCTCACAGGGGCAGTGCGTTAGGCTCGCTTCATTCCCCAGTCGGGGTCCTTTCCTCCGAACGGTTACGCTCGCCCCAACGATAAAGATGGCGAGTGCAAAATATGCGATTATATCGTATATTCTGCATATGTGGATTCCACGCGCGGTTGAACCCCGCCTGCTGCGCTCCGCCAAGACCCGGCCAGTGGTCGTTCTAACCGGGGCCAGACAGACCGGCAAAACCTCCACCTTTCTGCGTTTGTTCCCGAAACACGCGTTTGTCTCCCTCGACCTTCCCGCTGAAGCTGAGCAGGCTGAGAAGGAACCAGGTAGTTTTCTCCAACGTCATCCACGGCCGGTCTTAATTGATGAGGTCCAATATGCGCCCGGCTTGTTTCGGCACCTCAAGGTGGCCGTGGATGCCCACCGGACACGCAATGGGCAATTCCTGCTTACTGGTTCGCAGAAGTTCACTCTGATGAAGAACGTTTCCGAATCGTTGGCGGGCAGGGCCGACATCGTGGAGCTGGAAACCCTTTCCTTTGCCGAGATTCAAGCCGCATTGCCCCAAACTGGGATCGAAACAGCCATCGTACGCGGAGGTTTCCCCGAGCTGTACGCCAACCTAGACATTGACCCCGTGGCTTTTTACAATTCCTATCTCGCTACGTATCTCGAACGCGATGTGCGCTCTTTGACCAATGTTGGCAGCCTGCGCGACTTCGAGAGATTTCTGCGCGCCTGTGCACTCCGCTCTGCAAATCTGTTGAACAAGGCCGATCTGGCGCGCGATGTCGGGATTGCCCCGTCAACAGCGAACCATTGGCTGTCCATGCTGGAAGCTTCCGGTCAGGTCGTATTGCTTGAGCCCTGGTTCTCGAATCGGACCAAGTCCATCGTCAAGAGCCCCAAGCTCTATCTCGCTGACACCGGCCTACTTTGCGCTCTGCTGAATATTCGGTCCGAGGAAGCGCTTCGGCAGTCGCCGGCCGTAGGCGCAGTCTGGGAGACGTTTGTTTTTGCCCAACTTCGTGATCGGGAACGCCGCGGAGGGCGCACGGGCAGCCTCTTCTTCTGGCGCGACCGCACCCGCGAAGTTGACTTTGTCGTGGACAGGGGCGGGCGCCTGGAACTGTTTGAAGCGAAGTGGACGGAACTGCCAGATGCCGGCGATACAGTAAATCTCGACTTCGTACGCAACGTGGTGGGTAAATCACGGGTGGCCGCCGGTGCAGTCGTCTGCCGCGCACCAAACGGCTTTCCGCTGGCGAATGGATTTCGGGCGCTACCGGTGACTGAACTCAGATGAATTTGCCCTGATGGTGTTCCATGAGAATCTGACATCCCTCGGATAGAGGAATGATAAGCCGAGGCCGCTGAGGTCTGCGTCAAGACCGGGCGAAGCCCGCCGCGTAACGCGGTCGCAGAGTCTTGACACAGACCGGGCCTCGGCTACGCTCTGGCTATCCGGGGGATGTTGTTCGAGAATGCAGCATCAGAGGCCAAGACCGAAACCCTGAACAATCTCATTCGTGTGTGCGGGTTGTGGCTCTATCTTTTGCTCCACCGGTTCCTGATGAATTGCGTGCGAGTGGGATACGTTGCGGCTGAGTTCCTGCCCGACCGTCGACGCATTATTCGTATAAATCTGCGCGTCATAGCATCCACGTGAGACCGAGACATAGGCCATGCGGCTGTTGAGCAGATCCTTAGCGCCCAACTCAGTGTCCACGTGAATCAGGACACGGTCGGCAGTCTGCCCCTGGCTGGAGTAGCTGGTCATGTCATAGCCATGATCGATATGCAGATGCTTGCGCGTGATGCGCGACGGCCGCTGGGTGTTTCTCGATTTCAAGGGGAAGGGAAACAAGACGCGATCGGTGGCCGTGCCGCTGTGGGTGAAGCAAGAGATTGATGGGTGGCTGGACGTGGCAGGGATAGAGAAAGGACCGATCTTCCGGCGCGTGCTCGCGAACGGCCGAGTGGGCAAGGACGCGTTGACTGAGCGCGCGGTGTGGCAGCTGGTGCGTGAGTACGCAGCGCAGATCGGGATCGGCGAGCTGGCGCCGCATGATCTGCGGCGCTATGCCGAATCCCGGATTATGCCGAATCGAGTATGAAGGATGTGCATTTGGCGCTGAGTTGGCGCACCAAGATGACCAAGACGATTCGGCATAGCCGGGAGGTACTTATAGGCCTTTCAGGAAGGTCAACAGGTCATCGTCAGGCAGATAGCGACCTTTCTTTTTGGCGTTAATAGGAGTTGTCTTCGCCAGGATCTCTTCCTTGATAGCGAGGTTGGCGTCCAGATAGCGTAAATGTGCTGCAGCACATTTGCTTTATCTGGGGTCGGAACAGGATCTGAAGAATGCAGTCAACGACGCGCTGGTGTTTGAATGAAGGCTCGATGTCGAGCTGCACGCGTACGATCTTTTTACCCCCAGAGTGTGAGCGATAGACTTCTTCGCGGGCGTTCCTGTCCTGTGATGCAATCTGGGGCATTCGCCGAATGCATCGACGAAAGCTTCCATGATGACCAGAAGTGAATTCGGCGAGATCGCCCACATGGCGACCGAAACGATCCGCACCAATAAGATGCGTTCGGGGTTGACGGTGCTGGGGATCGTCATCGGTGTGGCCGTCGTGATCGGTGTCTCGTCGATCGGCCGCGGACTCGACGACAACATCCGTGACCGCCTCGCCACCGTTGGCCCCAATGTCATCTTCGTTTTTCACATCGATCCTTTTACCTTCGGCCGAATGTCGGAAGAGATGCGGCTCCGGCGAGAGCTCACGATGGAGGACGCAGAAGCGCTCGAAGACTTGCCCCATGTGAAAGCGGTATCGGCGCTGATGCGATTGTTTCGTCCGGAGGTCGGGAGCGGCACTTACGTCGTGAAATATCAGAGCCGGAAGGCGAAGAACACGCTTCTGGAGGGAAACACTGCGTCGATCATCAATGTCGAGGATTTGCCCCTGGCCAGCGGCCGATGGTTCAGCGAGTTCGACGACGAGCATCGTTCCTCGGTGGTGGTTCTTTGCAGTGACACGAAGGACGAGCTGTTCGGGAACGAGGACCCATTGAACAAAGAGGTCAACATCGAAGGCAGGTTGTTTCGAGTCATCGGCACGCTGGGCAGAATCCAATCGGTGTACAACGGCGGAAAGGATCCAATCAACAACCGCGTCATGTTCCCGCTCCGAACGTTCAAGGCGTTGCACCCGGAGTTGAAGCAGCACTGGATTGTCGTCAAAGCGACCTCTCACGAGGACATGCCCAAAGCAATGGATGAGATCCGTGAGGTGCTACGACGGCGGCGGAGAGTTGCTTTCGACAAGCCAGACAATTTTTCCATATTCACGACCGAATCGATCACCGAGGTCTGGAACCAGATCACCGGCGGATTGTTCGTCGGCATGTTTGCGATTTCAAGCGTCGGATTGATCGTCGGCGGCGTGGGCGTGATGAACGTCATGCTGGTTAGTGTGACCGAGAGGACGCGGGAGATCGGAGTGCGTAAGGCGATCGGCGCGCGCCAGCGCGATATCCTTCTGCAGTTCACGCTTGAAGCGATCATGCTGACCGCGATGGGCGGCGCGATCGGCATCCTCACGGGCGCATTCCTCGTCTGGGTAATCCCCATAGCATGGCCGTCGCTGCCGGCACGCATGTCCGTATTCTGGATTTTGTTTGGGTTTAGCTCTGCCGCGCTGATCGGGCTGGTCTTTGGGATTTATCCCGCATGGAAGGCCGCGAATCTTGACCCGATCGAGTCGCTACGCTACGAATAAGCGCGGTCTGACTGAGGATCGCAACAGGTGGTGGTGGTCATGGCGATAACGTTCTTGAAATAGCCTGTGACCGAGAGGTTCCAAACGCCGCCACCGATAGTGTGGTTCAGGTGACGCTGTTTAGGAGCGATATCTCTGGGCAATGACTTAATTGTCTAGAAGAACAGGGCTGTCTTAGAAGAAGGGCAAATGTTGTCAATCCGGTAGCCTACGAGTCCTATCTAAAAGGACGGGTCCAGCCCGTCTCGATTAAAGGGCGAACTGGACTCGCCCCAAAAAATGAGACAACCGGTTAAGAGGTTGAGAGACAAAATCCATGGAATGGAGAAAATGAGTCATGGGATTGTCTCGCAGGCGGTTTACTCGGGAGTTCAAGTTGGCCGCGATCCAGCGGCCAGAACAGGGCATTTCCATCGCCGAGGTCACGCGAGCGTTGGAAGTCAACCCCAACCTGCTGCATCGCTGGCGGAGTGAGTTCCGGTAGGGGCCGGGCAACGCCTTTCCCGGACACGGGCAGCGGCGCTGGTCGGAAGGGCGGATCGCCGAACTGGAGCGCAAGATCGGGCAACAGACGCTGGAGATCGATTTTTTGAAGGGGTGCCCGACCCACACGATGAACTCCGGTCGTAGCCTCCAAAACCACTAACCATTAGATTCTGACCGTAGCGCGCTCGCACCCCCAAGATCCAAACGGTCCCTAACAGAAGGAAGCTCCGAAGCCGTGTGTCATCCCATTCGCTCTTCTGCCTCATCAGAATTGCCAAAGACTTCTTCTCGAATGATCCGTTCAGTTGCCTCATTCAAATACTCATCCAATACCTTCTCAATCTGAAGGTATTCGGGCCAGAGTGTCTTGTCGATGAACGACTTCGGCGCCCGAACTACAACCGTCGTGCGGCGCTGGCGCGGGTACCGATAGGGTTTGAGCCCGTAGCGGCGGCAGAGCGCGGTGAACAGGCGCCGGTTCCACTGATCGACGAGCTTGAAGTACGTTTCTACCGGCTTTTCGATCTGCTCTGCGGTAGCCAGTGCCCTCCGCACCCGGTCGATTGCCGCCGCCGCCGCGTCACGCTCTCCTGCGGTAGTGGCTCCCTCGAACAGCGCGGAAATCTTACGCAACTTCTGGCGGAGTTCTTGTTCCGTGGTCATTGATATTGTTATCTCGTCGAAGGCGGGAGTCGCAATGCGCGCATGAGAACAAGGAAAGTTTACTGGTGCATGCCTGTTTCGCACCACCGGCAAACCTCAAAAATCAAATCCGCTTCCGATTTTCCAAACGCATCTGACAAACAGATGGCGCCGGGTGAAACGTTCACGTCTTCGGCCCTGCAAAGTGGCAGGTCCAGGGTGACCACCGGGGTTCCGCAGCACTTGCGGTCTCCGTGTAAGGCAATCCAAACAGAGGGCCGCTGTAGACTGAGGTTACCGATGGAAGCAAGCGAATCCAGAACCATTGCGATCCTTGCCGAAAAGCCCTCAGTCGCGCAGGACATTGCCCGTGTCCTCGGAGCCGACAAGCGAGGCAAAGGCTATCTCCAGGGGAACGGCTACGTTGTCACCTGGGCGATTGGGCATCTGGTTTCCCTGGCTCAACCTCACGAGATCAAACCTGAATGGCGGCAATGGCGCTTCGATCAGCTGCCGATCCTGCCCATCGAATGGCCACTGGTTGTCTACGAGAAAACCAAAGACCAGTTCGAAGTGGTGCGAAAAATCCTGACGTCCGGACGGGTGTCGCGGATCGTCTGTGCGACAGACGCCGGGCGAGAGGGAGAACTGATCTTCCGCTACATCTATGAGGCGGCGGGGTGCAGAAAGCCCGTCAGCCGACTCTGGATTTCTTCATTGACTCCGGACGCCATCCGCAACGGGTTCGACAAGCTTCGTCCGGGGAGCGAATACGATCGATTGGCGGACGCCGCCTGCGGCCGAAGCAGAGCTGATTGGCTTGTCGGCATGAATCTTTCGCGTGCCTATTCGATTGTCTACAATGAGGAGCTTTCGGTCGGGCGGGTGCAGACGCCGACCCTGGCCATGATCGTTGATCGGGAAATTGCTCTCCGCAACTTCGTCCCCGAGGACTACGTGGAGGTGGTTGCAACATTTCAGGGACGGAATAATCCGAACAAGGAAAGCTATCAAGGGACCTGGTTCCGTTCCCAAGCAAAGCCGGGCAACGACAACGACTCCCTGACAAAGGCATCTCGATTGCCAGCCGATGGCGAGGAAGCCAACCGCATCGTCCTGCGCGGTCGAACGGGGGAAGCGGTCATCGAGTCGCTCTCTTCCGAGACGAAGCGGATGCAGCCGCCTCTGCTGTACGACCTTACAGAACTTCAGCGGCATGCCAATCGTTTGTTCGGCTTTAGCGCACAGCAGACCCTTGACCTCGCCCAGGCTCTCTATGAGCGGCATAAATTAATTTCCTATCCGAGGACCGATAGCCGCCATCTGTCTGCCGATGTTGCCACTACAGCTCCAGGGATTGTTGCTGCCATTTCGACGAGCTACAAGCTGCAACTGGCTTCCGGTACGGGAGCGCGCCCCTTGAGCAAGAGGTATGTAGACGACAGCAAGGTGAGCGACCATCACGCCATCATCCCCACAGCAGTCTCTCCTGAGAAGGCCCACCTTGCGGAGGACGAGCACAAGATTTACGACCTCATCTGCCGGCGCTTCCTCATGATGTGGCATGACGATTACCTCCAAGCGGTGACGACGGTGATTACGGCAATCACGAATGGAGAGATTGTGGACCGCTATCGAACCACGGGAACCCTTGTGCAACAGATGGGTTGGAAGGTCCTCGATATTGGAGCAGGAGAGCGACGGCGAGATACAAGAGGCGGTGGTGGGGAGGAAAGTCCCGAGCAGGTCCTTCCTCTAACGCTCGCCAAGGGGCAGTTCCAGGACGTCACTGATATTGAAGCCCAGAAGAAGAAGACCCGGCCCCCGAAACGATTCACCGAGGGCACACTCCTGACTGCAATGCAGACGGCGGGCCAGAGCCTGGATGAGAGAGAACTATCCGAAGCGATGAAAGAGACGGGGCTGGGCACGCCCGCCACACGGGCAGCTACGATCGAAGTGTTGTTGAAGCGAGGCTTCATCGTCCGTACGGGAAAGAACCTGGAGGCAACAGAAAAGGGTATCCATCTCATTGAAGTGGTTCATCCCGAGGTGAAGAGTCCCGCAATGACCGGCCAGTGGGAAGCATTTCTCAAGAAGATTCAACTCGGCGAATCCCGGCTGGAACCATTTCTGGATGGCATCAGTCAATACGTCCGCTCCGTAGTCAGCAAGGTTGGCCAAACGTCACCGGTTCGGCGAGCCTCGGTCTCCGAAACCTCCATGAAGTCCGATTCTCCTGATCTCACAAGCTTAGCGAAGATTCCAACCTTCACAACTCTCACCGAGCTTCTGCAGAATGCATTCGGCTTCTCCAAGTTCCGGCCCAACCAGGAAGCCGTCTGCGAAGCGGTCACGGCGGGGAAGGACGCACTGCTCGTCATGCCGACCGGCTCGGGCAAGTCGCTTTGCTACCAATTGCCAGGATTGGCACGAGGTGGAACGACTCTTGTGATTAGTCCACTCATCGCATTGATGGACGATCAGGTTCATAAACTCAAGGAGCGAGGCTTCACTGTCGAGTGCATCCATTCAGGCCGCGATCGCGAAACATCCCGCCGTGTCTGTTCCGAGTATCTGAGTCGCAAGCTGCAGTTCCTCTTCATTGCGCCAGAACGACTTCGGGTGGCAGGCTTCCCCGAAATGTTAGCCAAGCGCAAACCATCGCTGATCGCGATCGACGAGGCGCACTGTATTTCGCAATGGGGACACGATTTTCGCCCCGACTATCGAATGCTCGGCCAGTATCTGCCAAGCCTTCGCCCTGCTCCGGTGTTGGCACTCACAGCCACAGCAACGCCTCTGGTTCAGAGAGACATTGCAACTCAGCTCGGCCTAATCGAGCCCACACACTTCATCCATGGTTTTCGCCGCGAAAACATCGGTGTCGAGATTGTGGAAGCTCTGCCATCACACCGCCCTTCGCTCGCGAGGGAGATATTGATCGAAGCCAAACACCGGCCGGCGATCGTGTACGCTCCGACCCGCAAGCAAGCGGAGACTTTGGCGGAAGAATGGGCCGGCGAGTTGAAAGTGGCCAGCTACCATGCCGGGCTGGATGCCGAGCGGCGGCAGCGAGTCCAAGAAGGATTCATGGCAGGCAAGCTGGATGTCATGGTGGCAACCATAGCATTCGGGATGGGAATCGATAAGCCGGATGTTCGCACCGTGATCCACACCGCGTTGCCGGGCAGTGTGGAAGGGTATTACCAGGAGATCGGCCGCGCCGGGCGCGACGGAAATCCGAGTCGCGCCATTCTTATGCATTCCTACGGAGACCGGCATACACACGACTTTTTCTTCAGTCGGGATTACCCGGATATTTCGTTAATGGACCGAGTGTTTACAAATCTTCGGGCAGAGCCTCAACCTAAGGAGAGGCTCCGTAAAACCCTGGCCATTGAGGAAGAACTCTTCGACAAGATCATCGAGAAGCTCTGGATCCATAAAGGTGCTGTGCTGGACTTCGCGGAGAATGTGAGCCAAGGAGAGGGATCATGGCGACCTTCCTATATGACCCAGGGGGAGCAAAAGCGGTCGCAGATCGATCAGATGATTCGCTTTGCGGAAAGCAACCAGTGCCGCATGCTGTCGCTGGTCCGTCACTTTGGCGATAACTTGGACGGCGCTACCGGCTGTGGTGTGTGCGATTTCTGTGCTCCGGCGAAGTGCGTCGCCCAGAGATTTCGAACCGCAACGGATGTTGAACGAGCGGCTCTCTATCGAGTGTTGAGCGCGATGCGATCGATCCGCACCAGATCGACGGGCAAGCTGTATGCGGAGCTGTACCCGGGTAACGAAATCAGCCGCGACAACTTCGAGGAGATTTTGGGGGCAATGGCCCGGGCAGAACTTTTGAGCTTTGCTGATGCCGTCTTCGAAAAGGAAGGCAAACAGATTCCCTACCACACCGTCAGCCTGACTCCAGCCGGGCGAGCGATCAATGAGACCACGCCGGTGCTCTTCGTCATGAAGGATGCGGCAAGCCCAGGTTCCAAACGCAAGCTCTTGAAGAAATCCAGGAAATCTAAGGGGTCTCGAGCAGCCGCCGCTCGAACGCAATCTGGCACGAAAGGAAGCGCAGCGTCCGTATCAGGGTCAGATCAGCACCGCATAGAGCAAGCGTTGCGCGCATGGCGCTTAAATGAGGCCAAGCGCAGGAGGGTTCCGGCATTTCGGATCTTTGGCGATCGAGCGCTGCTAAGTATCGCTGCGACCGCACCGAGAAATGAAGCGGAATTGCTGGCTGTGCAGGGCATTGGGGCCGGCATTGTTAAGAAGTATGGGGCGCATATCTTTCGTCTGATTGCGGCTTCGCGCTGATGTTCGGTTATGAGTCGACGCTTGCTGGTGGAACGCGATGGTTGTCGTGGGCGGGGTTCTTGCGCACTTTCGGTGCAGGCGAATCGGCGTACACCTTTTGCGAACCGGCGGATGAAGTTTTACCCGCGCACCATAACGGAGACACAGCGGGCTCGCTGGAAAAGAGACTCATTGGCCGCCACCAGCCCGGGCGTCTGATGGCAACGGCTGAGTCGAGATGTCATCATCATTATTATTGTGCCTCCCTTCGCGAGCAGGGATTTGGTCTTCGCGACTAATCAAGGAGCAGTGGCGCCTATCCGCGAACGCAGCCTCCCCCTAATCAAACGCGCCACATGACCTGAGCCGCCATGCAGTTCAGCAAGAGTCAGACCGACAAGGGCAGCACTCGAGCTTTCAGAAGCTCGAAGCCAGCACGCCCGTACATCTGACGCTTGATAACTTTGAGTCGGTTGATCTGGACCTCGATGTTTCCCGTCGCGCCTCCCAAGTTGCCGAGATCGATTGCTCTGCCGTTTTGCCAAAGCAAGGCATGAAAAGAATTTCCGAAGATCAAGGTGCACGGGCCCGAGCTTCCAACCGCCTGCCCTTTATCGTACGAGCTCGGGCCATGGTACCGTCGGTTCATCTACGTTGAATGGACGACTCAGAACCCGTCCGAACAGTTCGCCAGCGATTGACCCGCAGTGCATCTGGCAAATATGTCGGAAGAGGAAAGCGCAAACGGTCCAGCTCATCAAACCGCGATGGCAAGCGGCGTCACTTTCTTGGACCACAGGGAGTTTGCAAATTGGTGAATCCCAAAATCTGAATACAATCCCACCCAAACCTCCGAGTATTCGTGTGGCGATCCAGCGTTCTGAAGCTAATCCCAACCGAAAACCTGTGCCGAAATTCTTCGGGCGTATTGCGTGTGTTTTCGCGGTGGATCTGAAAAGGGCCCAACCAAAGATCTTTCTCCATTCCTTCAATTCCGATGGTCTGGCCTTCAGCGAACTCTCCATCGTTGTAATCAACCCGGCCTTCGACCTTCTTGCGGATAACCATATGTTTCTCCTCACTAGCGGATCCTGTTGTTGGCCAACTAACGTCGGGTAAGCCACGGAATCGCTATTCCCTTCAACTCAATTTCTCTTGAGAGTAATCAACGTAGATTTTATTGTTTGGGCGATCGTCATGTTTCCAATTGTTCTTGAGATTGCTCAATGCGCGGCGATGCCGATTGCAGTGTCGCCTGACCAGAAATACTTGAGTTGATAGTCGATAAGTTCGATACCCCTCGATAGTAGTCGATTGGTGCTTCGCTGTGGATTTCTCTCGGGAAGGCCGAACACCGACGGATTCCGGGCGCGGCCTGTGCGCGAAGCTCCCTGATTGGTTGCAAGCCCTACGAGAAAAGCGCAGACCAGACTGTCTGGAACCGGACTGATTCCAAATTCGGCCGGAGCCGTGCCCGATTCCAGTTCAATGCGGGAGAAGATAGTGCCGGGAGTCGCGGTTTTCTCATTCTCCTGGAGCGGACACGTCGATTCTTCTGAAAGCGTGGTTACAAGCAGAAACGGTGTCTTCAGCGGTGAGCGGCACTGAAGGCCAGAGATTTCAGGATATATGGAACACCAGGCGTTGCCCGGCGCAGTAAACTCACCGCCCCCAACTGTAATACGCCGAGTTTCTTTGGCTTGAAACGCTGTCAGAGCAAATGAGATGTGAAGCTTGGCTGAACTTGATTTGACCTGGTCGAAAAAAGGTCTTATCTACACCGAACGATGCGTCAGCACGTGTCTGAGCAGGAGCAGGAACAACGAAGATCTCAACCACCCTGAATTCCAGTGGAGCCCGCTTGGAGTTTCGATCTCGACGATCATCCCATCAACAACAACAACTGAGTCCCGTTCTATTCCAGAGACAAGCAGTGGGACCTGGACGTACACCTTGTTCTTCTCGATCTGGGCGCCGCCAGCCGCAGTTGACTTGACAGGATCGACGGTTGACAGCACCGGCAGTTGTTGTCCTGATGAAATTTGTGGATATGCATGGGCATCGAAAGACTGATGCGGCGTCACCGTCATTTTACAGGACTATTGCCGCGGCGACAGCCAGGAGCAAGCGCGAGTGCAGTGTTCTACGCCAGGCATATTGCCACAAGATCACGACCACACATGCACCGAGAAGAATGGTCGGCTGAAACCACTCGGGAATCCGTTGGGCGAGGGGCAATCCGATGTCTGGGATGGCGGATGAAAGCGCCGCGAGTCCGATCAAAGACAGCAGAACGCCCAACAACACGAGCACTGTTTGCCCAAAACTGAAGTGACCGCCGAGATTGTTGTCATCGGCAAGATGAGAAACATCACCACAGGCACTGCATCCAAAGCAAACCCCTTACGTATCCCGCGGTCGCGAAGCCCCCTTTCCACAGTAAGCTCATCTGGACAACAAGGAGCGGAAGATTTATGAAGACCGCTATGAACATTGCTTTGGCAGTCAGCAGTTTCTTCCATTGATACGGTCGCGTGACCCAGAATTGGCGGCTCCCCGACCAAGCTTTCCCCATGCACAACGCGCACGATGAGGAATAACCACGAAATGGCGATCATCGGTGTCAGCCATTGGTGAAGGAGCATGCGCAAAATGGTTTCGGGAGAGCGCTGCGGCATCCATTGACTCGGCTCATTCCAAGCGAACGCAGTGAGAATTGCAATCGACAGCACAATCTCACGCCAGTGCCTACGGACGTCTTTGCGAAACACATGGGAGGATCTGATCCATCATGTCTCCTGAATCAGGCGGAACCTCGCCCAGCTTTGGCCATCGCCAAAAGATCGAGCGCAATGACATAGGAGTGAAGCTCACGTGCCGCACGTTTCCAAACAGTCGCCGAATTTCCGCGGTGGTACGTTCTTCATCGAAACGAGTTTCGATGAATCGCAGAACCGCCAACGACGAATTGATGTGCATCCAGGTTGTCGGTAGGTCTTGTCGTGGAGTCGATGGCTCATCAAGTGTTAGTCCTACTTCGCGGAAGCGCTCGGACAAGGTCGTCATCTCCTCCGAGACTCGCAGGTGACCCGTCTTGAAGATACCCAACGTGGCTGGCCAAGTTCTCGATTTCTGCCAGGTCGTGCGAGGAGACAAAGATGGTTGATTCCGGCGCTCTTTCCAACAGTCCCTCAACAACCTCGTCGCGCACCAGAGGATCCAGCCCGCCGAAAGGCTCGTCGAGAACGATCAGCTTCGGGCGATACGCGAGGGAACTCGCCAAAGCTGCCTTCATGCGCATACCGCGTGAGAGTTCTCCGAGCTCGCGGTCCAGCGGCAACTGAAATTGCCTGACCAAGGCGTTCTCCATATTCTGTCCCAGGGGGGATAGAAAGGCCGCAAGTATGCGAAGAAATCGCGCACCGGCATCCAGTCTGGGAGTTCCTGATTCTCTGAGACGTAGCCTATGGATGTGAAACTCTGTCCAGCAAGCTCCGAGCTGTCTGTGGCGAGGACCTCCGCGCGCCCGCATGTCGCGGGAAAAATGTCATCAGGATTTTGATCAGGGTTGTTTTGCCCGCACCGTTTGGACCGACCAATGCGTAGATCGCTCCTGTTGGGACATCGAGATTGAGGTCGCTGAGCGCCTCGATGTGACCGAACCTCTTACCAAGGTGCTCTGTTCGAATTGCGGTATTCACCTACTGCGCCCTCCGCGGCTTGAGTTCGCCCGGCCCATCTAGGCCTCCCAGTTGCTTCCAGTGCGTCGAGATTGACGCCACTATGTCTTCCAGACTGATCCCGAGCTTCTTGCCCTCTACGACGAGCTGTTCAATCTCCTGTCCAAGCAGCTGAGTTCGTTCCTTGGGGCTTGACTCTGGCAGCGCGGCGACCACAGTACCAATCCCCGGCAGGGTTTCAGTAGCCGGCCGCCACCAGATGCACAACTACCTTATGGGCCGTATTGGGGTTGATCTTGAGCTCCTTGCTGAGTGTGCGCACCGAAGGAAACGGATCACCGGCACGCAGCTGCCCAGAAATCATTGCTTTCTTTGCCGCGTACACGATCTGCTCGTAAAAGAGAAACGCCCGACCGGAACTGCACGCAAAACGGAATCACGTCTGTACTATATTACGTGGTACACCATCATGAGAAAGGGAAAACTTGCTGTCTCAAGCAATGCAGAGCTTCCTCGCCGGAAAGGTTGAGGAGTCTATCCGTCTACTCGACGACGATAAGCTTAATCGCCAGCGGAAAGCAGGGGACGAACTGGAAGCAACGGCCAAAGCCATGAAGCGACAGGTCTGCGCTCCCTTCATAGCGATACGAATTCGTATTTCGATTCAACTTGAGTCTGATATGGTCGAAGACAGATTACGCCACCACTTTGACTACTATCTGGGCAAAATCGAGATAGTCATCTACTCCGTTCTCGCAGTGTTGCTAGCCGTCACGGCTTTTGTGACCATCGCAACCGCGGGCCAAATACTGTGGGCAGGTCTCCGTCATTGGACGGTTGCAGCCCAGACTCTGAGGGTATTGAACCAACTCCTCATTGTGCTGATGCTGGTGGAGATTCTGCACACGGTACGTATATCGATTCGCTCCCATGTTCTGGTTACAGAGCCCTTTCTGATCGTCGGACTGATTGCCTCAATTCGCCGCATTTTGGTGATTACCCTGGAAGCAGCCACGCTCACCAAAGAAGGGGCATGGGCGACCGAAGGTTCAAGCGGCATTTTTCACTCTTCGATGATCGAACTTGGTCTGTTGGGTCTGCTGGTCCTTGTGGTTGTGGTTTCCATTACACTTCTGCGTCGCTACGCTCCCGCATCGAAAGACTTGTCGGAATTATGAAGTCCGACGCTTCTTCCCCCAAGGATGCGTAACCACTCCCCTTACACAAAAGGTAATTTTGACCGTTTAGGGCTTTGGAGCCCCCGTTTTGTGGCGGAGCTGAAGGAATCGAATGCTGTGACGAATGGTGATGGTGTCCTCGCCGACCAAAATTTCTTTATTCAGCAGGCGAACGATTTTTTGGCGTTCCATGACACTAAGACTTTCGGCAGCACTACGCAAGCGAGTAGGATGCTGTCAGAGTTTCTGCTAAACGCAGGAATGCGGCGCGATCATTCGCCTGGTCAGTTATCGCCTGGAGCTCCACCCGGACGGCCCGTTGGCGCTGTCGCAGCATAGGCATGCGTTCCCAACCTTCTCGCACCCGCGTCAACAGCGGCTCTGCAGCAGATTTTTGTTCTGAGCCTGGTAAACTGGGGCTAGCTGTCGAGCCGTTGCACCGCTACCTTGACGGTAAGCGGTCGAGCAACCCACCTAGTCAAGCCGCAGAGGCCGTGTTGAAATGACGCGATGGATCATCAGACGAACGTAGCCACGGCAAAACGACGGACGCGGGAAGAGATTCGGCAGATTGTATCGGAGTTTGCAACCAGCGGCATGCCACAGAGTGGATTCCCCGGCAGTCGAGGGATCTCGCGAAGTAGTCTCGATCGTTATCTGAGAAAACAACGTGCCCAGGATCAAGGAAGCAGGGCAGGCAATCGATTGTTGGCGGTAGAGATTGGGACAGCAAGCGGGAGCTGGGCGAGCAGCAGCAGTGGGTTGGTGGTGGGGTTGACCAGCGGACGCAGGATGGAAGTGAACCGGGGCTTCGATGCGGCGACACTGGAGCGCTTGCTGACGGTGTTGGGCGAGGGATAGGGCGATGTTCGGATTTGGGCCGGCGACGCGGATCTACGTGGCCACCGGAGCCACGGACATGAGGAAGGGATTTAATGGTTTGTACGGTTTGGTGCGCGACCATCTGGGCTGCGATCCGGAGAGCGGCCACGTTTTCCTATTCACCAATGCGCGGCGCAATCGCCTGAAGTTGTTGGTATATGACCATAGCGGGCTATGGATATGCTCGAAAAAATTGGACGGGGGGAGGTTTGGCTGGCCGGGATCAGACACTTCGGAGACGAAGATCGTACTGAGCCACGAGGAACTGGCAATGTTGTTGGGGGGTATTGATTTGGCAGAGACGCGAAAGCGGAAATGGTATCGCAAGCCGCTGATGGAAGAATCCGAGAAGTTACGAATACCAGCATAAAGACTGGCGATTTCGTTAACTTATCATGGAGGCTGGTGGCGTCGAGGACCTCGACGAACGCGCGCTCGCGCCGCTGTTCGTCGAATGTCTCGAGGTGCCCGGATCGATCGAGTTTCTCGTCATCGGGACGGGCGCGCGGATGGCGCCGATCACGAAAGCGCTGAAGGACGCTTTGGGCCGAGCCGGCCTCGGCTTCGAAGCGATGGCGACGGGCCCGGCGCTCCGGGTCTACAACGCCATGCAGTCGGAAAATCGCCGCGTCGCGGCGGCGCTCATCGCGGCGCCGTGAGCGCGCGCCGTCCGCCGGGCGCCGACGCGCTCGGGGACGCCAGTCGGCATTGCGCGGCGCTCGCGCGCGCCCATGCCCGCGATCAGTGGCTCGGCGCGCTTTATGCGAGCGGAGCCGTGCGCGACGCTCTCCTGGCGCTGGCGAGTTTCGATGTCGAGATCCGTCGCGCGCTCGCGCGTGCGCGCGATCCCAGCCTCGCGGCCATGCGACTTTCCTGGTGGCGCGGCGTCATCGTCGGCGAGCGGCGCGAAGAAGCGGCCGGCAGTCCGGTCGCGCTTGCGCTTCGCGCCGCGATCGACGCCTACGCTCTGCCTGGCGCCTGGCTCGAGGCGATGCTCGACGCGCGCCTTCAGGAGATCGCGCCGCAGGGCGATTTCAACCTCGCCGCTTTTCACGCTTTCGCCGGCGAGAGCGAGGGCGCGCGCCTGCGTCTGGCGGCGCGAATCGCGGCCGGCGGACACGATCTTGACGAAGCGGACGCGCATGCGCCGGCGGGAATCGCGTTGGCGCTGACGCGCGTGCTTTATCAGTTGCCGTTCAAGGCCGGAGCGGCGCCGACGCTCATTCCCGCCGACGTCGCCGCTCGCCACGGAACGAGCGCGGAGTTCGACGCGCGCCGGGCGAGCCCGGGCGTCGTCGCGGCCTGCGCGGAATTGCGGGGCTTGGCGCGCGAAGAGCTTCGGGAGGCGGAGCGCCGGTTGAAAGCCTCGCCGCCGGCGATCCTGCCGGCCTTTGTTCCGCTTGGCGCCTTGCGTCTCGATCTCGATCGGCTCGACCGCAACGCCGAGCGCCCGTTCGACCCCTCTGGCGAGGTCTCCCCACTCAGGCGGCAATGGGCGATCTGGCGTTGGGCGCGAGCACGCTGAAGGTTCGGCGCTCACGCGCGCGACCGCCCGTCATTGCGAGCGTAACGAAGCAATCCACGAGAACGTCGGGCGGCCTTCGTCCGCTTCGTCGCCATAGCCCGTCGAAAGACGGGGCATCTTGCGGCGCCCTATCGCTTCTCGCAATGACGGCGACGGTCAGCCCCACAGTTTTGTGGTGTCGAGCCAATGCGCCCGGCCCCCCGCTTTTCGGACTTCCTCCATCATGTGGCGCGTGCCCCCCGGCCCGTCGCCGCTTTATCCAAACCCACGCAAAATCCGGGCCTCATCCAGCAAAGCCCGGACAAAATCCCGCAAAAGAAATCCTTGGATTTCCCCTCGCCGAATTGAGCCCTATCAAGGCGTTACGCCGACCCCCCAGGGCCTTTGGGCCTTTTTTATTTCTGCGCCGCTTCCCGCTCAAAGGAGGCCGCGGGCGGTCGCGTGTCATTCCCAACGGCCGCAAAGCGGACGATCGGGAAACCATAAGCCGCATCCGCTTGACCTGGAGCGACTTTGGATTCCCGGTCAGACCTGCGGTCTGCCGGGAATGACAGTATGGCGAGGAAGACCGGGTTCGTATCGTTCCTTCTTGTCTTTGTTTCGGGTTCCTCGGTCTCACGAAGCAAGCGAAGGGCTGGCGCCTTTTTCTTATCGCGGACGCTCGGGCGTATTTGTCCGACTCGGCGGCCGCAGAGCCGATGGGCGCGAAAAGGGAAACCCACGGTCCGCGGATCCCGAAGGGGGGGACGGGGACCGGGATCGCGCGGGAAAAGACAGGCCGATCGATCCGATGTCCGGCAAGAATTCGCCCGCAAAAGGCCCGAACCGGTTTCGGGCCTTTGGGAATAGCGGACGGGCGCCAGCCCTTCATGCCGCGAGTGTCTCTTGAACCCCTGCCTCTTGATGTTCCCTTCCGTTTTGCCCATGCGATGCGGATGCGGCCGCTTTCCGTCGGGCGTGTTGAGAGCGCCTTTCATCCAGCGATGTGATCATCATGCCATGATTCTCTTATCTGATAATGCCATTCTTTAAACCAGGGAAATCCTCAATCGCTAACGTCTGGTTAACCAAGTTGGATTGAAAGGCGTGGGAGGACCATGCCATGTCGCTTGGGTTTTAGGATCATATGCGGGTCTGTGCCTGACCACCGGATTTCGGGGATGGTGACCTATCCCTTGGACGAGGTGCTGCTGGCGACGCTCGTTGGTGTTGTGTGCGGAGCGGACGACTGGGAGGGTGTGGAGGAGGTTGCGACCGGGGCCTCGGACTGGCTGGGAGGGTTTCCGCCGTTTGCCAACGGCATCGCGACGGCGCAGACTTGCGCAAGGTGTTCCGTTTGCTGGACACTGAGGCGCTGCAGCGCGGCTTGGCGGCGTGGGCGGCCTCGCTGCGCGCCGAGGCGCGCGAAGTGATCGCCGTGGACGGCAAGACGCTGCGCGGCTCAAAGACGTCGCCCGACGGGAAAGAGGCGCTGCATCTGGTTTCGGCTTACGCCACCGAGGCGGGGTGCGGGCTGGCGGACAAGCTATTGATGGGAAGTCCAACGAGACCACGGCGATCCGGAACTCTTGGACATGCTCAACCTCAAGGGGGCGATCGTGTCGATCGACGCCATGGGGATGTAGATGGAGATCGCCGCCGCATCGTCGACAAAGGTGTGGATGATGCGCTCGCGCTCAAAGGAGATCAGACCAGCCTGCATGAGGACGTGGCGCTGTTCTTCGCCGATTCCGTCTTGGCTGCAAGTTGCGCGCGCACGCAGGATACTGACGCCGGTCACGGCCGGATCGAAGAGCGCAGATGCCGCGGCCGCCGAGGCGGAGCGGCTCGCTGAACGTCATCCCGACTGGAAAGGTCTGCGTTCCATCGCCGCCGTCACTGCCCGGCGCATCGATAAGAAGACCGGGGCGAAAGCCGCGAGACCCGCTATACATCACGTCCCTCGACCCGGACCCGAAGGCCATTCCGCCGCAACCCGCGCTCATTGGAGCGTCCGAGAGCTTTCATGGACGCTCGGTCGAGACCTTCGACGAAGACCGATGCCGAACCAGAGAAGACGCCTCGGCGCTCGGACTTCGCCGTCATCCGACGACAACGGCTACAACATCCTGCAGCGTCGACAAAGCACGCGGCTCCTCCGCGAAACGCCTCAGAGCCTGCATCGACTCCACCTTCCGAATAAACCTCTTCGCCGCTTAAGATTTAGGACTTTGCCGTTCTTTAAACATTTTATCGGAAATGACGGCGCCGTTCGCGCGCTTGAGCCCGGCGGCCGGAATCCCCGGGTTCAGACCGCAAGGCCCAGGGCGCGCCGAACGTTCCGATTGTCACTCTCGCGGAACGCCTTTATAGGCTTGGCCCATGCTTACGCCGATTGGTTTCGGCGAGTGAGCCCTAGGAGCCGCCATGATCCACGTCACCTTCCCCGACGGCGCCGAGCGCGCCTACGAGCCCGGAATCCGGGCTTCGATATCGCCAAATCCATTTCCCCCTCGCTCGCCAAGCGCACGGTCGCCGTGGTCCGCGACGGCGAGGTGGTCGACCTCGCCGATCCGGTCGACGGGACGCGGAGCTCGAGTTCATCTCGCGCGACGATCCGCGCGCGCTCGAGCTCATCCGCCACGACGCCGCGCATGTGCTGGCCGAGGCGGTGCAGTCGCTGTGGCCGGGCACGCAGGTCACCATCGGCCCGGTGATCGAGAACGGCTTCTACTACGACTTCTATCGCACCGAGCCGTTCACGCCCGAGGATTTCCCGGCGATCGAGAAGCGGATGCGCGAGATCATCGCCCGCGACAAGCCGTTCATGAAGACCGTCGTCTCGCGCGAAGAGGCCAAGAGCTTCTTCGAGAAGAAGGGCGAGGCGTTCAAGGTCGAGCTGATCGACGCGATTCCCGCCGATCAGGAGGTCAAGCTCTACAGCCAGGGCGAGTGGACCGACCTCTGCCGCGGCCCGCACATGACCTCGACCGGCAAGATCGGCGACGCCTTCAGGCTGATGAAGGTCGCCGGCGCCTACTGGCGCGGCGATTCGACGAAGCCGATGCTGTCGCGCATCTACGCGACCGCCTTCGCCAGGAAGGAGGAGCTCGACGCCTATCTCAAGCAGCTCGAGGAGGCCGAGAGGCGCGACCATCGCAAGCTCGCGCGCGAGATGGACCTGTTCCACTTCCAGGAGGAGGGGCCGGGCTCGATCTTCTGGCACCCGAAGGGCTGGACGCTGTTCCAGACCCTGATCGCCTACATGCGCCGGCGCCTCGCCGCCGACTATCAGGAGGTCAACGCGCCGCAGGTGCTCGACAAGCGCTTGTGGGAGATTTCCGGCCATTGGGGCTGGTATCGCGAGAGCATGTTCATGGCCCGCCCGGCCGGCGAGGAGGCCGAGACCGAGGACGAGCGCATCTATGCGCTCAAGCCGATGAACTGCCCCGGCCATGTGCAGATCTTCAAGAACGGCCTGCGCTCCTATCGCGAGCTGCCGGTGCGCCTCGCCGAATTCGGCGCGGTCAATCGCTACGAGCCGTCGGGCGCGCTGCACGGCCTCATGCGCGTGCGCGCTTTCACCCAGGACGACGCGCATATCTTCTGCACCGAGGAGCAGCTCGCCGCCGAGTGCCACAAGATCAACGAGCTGATCCTGTCGGTCTACGGCCATTTCGGCTTCGACAAGATCGTGGTGAAGCTGTCGACCCGGCCCGAGAAGCGCGTCGGCACCGACGCAATGTGGGATCATGCCGAGGCCGTGATGAGCCGCGTGCTCGACGAGATCAAGGCGCGCCACGGCAACGTCGTCACGACCGCGATCAATCCCGGCGAGGGCGCCTTCTACGGGCCGAAGTTCGAATACGTGCTGCGCGACGCCATCGGCCGCGACTGGCAATGCGGCACGACCCAGGTCGACTTCAATCTGCCCGAGCGCTTCGGCGCCTTCTACATCGCGGCCAACAGCGAGAAGACGACGCCGGTGATGGTGCATCGCGCCATCTGCGGCTCGATGGAGCGCTTCATCGGCATCCTGCTCGAGCATTACGCCGGCCATTTGCCGCTGTGGCTCGCGCCGGTGCAGATCGTCGTGTGCACGATCACCAGCGACGCCGACGAATTCGCGCTTCGGTTTGCGGCCGCGGCGAAGAAGCGCGGCCTGCGGGTCGAAACCGACCTGCGCAACGAGAAGATCAACTACAAGGTGCGCGAGCACTCGCTGGCGAAGATTCCGGTGCTCATCGCCGTCGGACGCAAGGAGGCGGGCGAGAACACGGTGTCGTTCCGCCGCCTGGGCTCCAATGCGCAGACGACGATGGGCGCCGAGGAAGCGATCGCGGCGCTGGCGAGCGAGGCCGCGCCGCCGGACCTGCGGGAATGAGCGCGGCGAGCGCCCGAGCAGGACAAATCCACCGGCTTGATTTAGACGAAAGTCTAGACCAAGATTTCCGCCGCGGCCCATGGGGGGCAGGGGTTCGACAGAGCATGAATATTCCGATCAGCGTAGCGAAGGCGCATCTGACCGATCTTGTTCGACGCGCGGAGGCAGGGATTGAGGTCGTCCTGACGCGTCATGGGCGTCCGGTCGTGCGGCTGGCGCCCGTCACTGCGGCCGGCGGCCGAGCAGGAGCGCAAGGCGACCCTTGAGAGGCTGCGACTTCGTGGGGATGCATAAGGCCACGAGGGTCCGGCGCGGAGCCGCGATTTCCGTGTCGAGGATGTGTCGCCGAAGTGACGGCGCCGATATGTCCGGTCTCCCAGGTCTTTTGCATCGTAGTTCTTGGCTGCCTTCTGCCGGCCGCAGCTTGTGTCGCACCGACCTTTTGAGCGCGCTGCCGAAGCGATAGGCCTATGCGCCTTTCCGGCATAGACTTGCGCCCAATCGTCATCTTTTCCGCCGCTTCCGTTTTGCCCGCAAAAGCTCCATCATCGCGTAGAGTTCGAGGAGCGATGATGACGTTGAGGCCGGACGAGCCTGCGCGCGCGACGCCCTGCGCTTCCGTTTCCGCGGCGGCGAAGTCGCGCTCGACCGGTTCTCGCCGCGCGCGACGGTGCTCGACTGGCTGCGCGAGGAGGCGGGCGCCAAGGGGACCAAAGAGGGCTGCGGCGAGGGCGATTGCGGCGCCTGCACCGTGGTGCTGGCGCGCTCGCGCGGCGGCCGGCTCGCCTACGAGCCGGTCAACGCCTGCATTCTGCTGCTCGGCCAGGTCGACGGCGCCGAGCTCATCACGGTCGAGGATCTCGCCGAGGGCGGCGAACTGCATCCGGTGCAGCAGGCGATGGTCGACTAGCACGGCTCGCAATGCGGCTTCTGCACGCCGGGCATCGTGATGAGCCTGTTCGCCGCCTATCATTCCGGCGCGCCGCAGACCTACGCCGGGCTCTGCGACCAGCTCGCCGGCAATCTCTGCCGCTGCACCGGCTACCGGCCGATCCTCGAGGCGGCGCTCGCGACCTGCGACGGCGCGCCCGCCGACCGGTTCGCCGCAACGGCTGGGGAGCGGATCGCGGCGCTCGCCGCGCTCGCCGACGACGAGCGATCTCTTCGTCGGCGACGAGGACCGCCTTCTTCGCCGCGCCGGCGAGCCTCGATTCGCTCGCCGCGCTCTATGCGCGCTATCCCGACGCGACCCTGGTCGGCGGGGCGACCGACGTCGGCTCTGGATCACCAAGCAGTTGCGCGACCTCAGGCAGGTCATCTGGCTCGGCCGGGTCGCCGGGCTCGACGCGTCGGCGAAAGCGCCGACGGCGCGCTCTCGCTCGGCGCCGGCGTGACATTGACCGACGCCGCGCCGCTGCTTCGGCGCGCTCCATCCCGATCTCGGCGAGATGATGCGCCGCTTCGGCTCGGTGCAGGTGCGCGCGAGCGGCACGGTCGGCGGCAATATCGCCAACGGCTCGCCGATCGGCGATCTCGCGCCGGCGCTGATCGCGCTCGGCGGCAGGGTCGTGCTGCGCAAGGGCGCGACGACCCGCGTCCTGCCGCTGGAGGATTTCTTCATCGCCTACGGCAAGCAGGATCGCGCGCCGGGCGAGTATGTGCTCGCGGTCGAGGCGCCGCGGCTCGCCGACCGCCAGCACTATCGCGCCTTCAAGGTCTCGAAGCGGTTCGACGAGGACATTTCCGCCGTCATGCTCGCGGCGCGCATCGACGTCGAGGGCCGGCGCATCGCCGGCGCGCGCATCGCCTACGGCGGCATGGCGGCGACGCCGAAACGGGCCGCGAACGCCGAGCGGGCGCTGGTCGGCGCGAACCTCGACGAGCCGCGCGAGCTGGCGCGCGGCCTCGCCGCGCTCGCGCAGGATTTCGCGCCGCTGACCGACATGCGCGCGAGCGCCGCCTATCGCATGACGGTCGCCGCCAATCTTCTCGAAAAGGCGCTGATCGAAATCTCCGGCGCCGGCGCGCCGACCCGGATCGGAGCGCTCCATGCCGCTGAATGACGACGCCGGATCTCGCTCTCGCGACCGCGGTCGTCCACAAGCCGCTGCCGCACGATTCCGCGCGCCTGCATGTGCAGGGCTCGGCGACCTATGTCGACGACATCCGCGAGCCCGCGGGCACGCTGCATGTCGCCATCGGCATGGCCGACAAGGCCGCGGGACGATTGAAGAGCCTCGACCTCGCCGCGGTGCGCGCGGCGCCGGGCGTCGTCGCGGTGCTGACCGCGGCCGACATTCCCGGCAAGAACGACATCGCGCCCGTCTTCGCCGACGAGCCGCTGTTCGCCGACAAGGAGATCCTGTTCCACGGCCAGGCGCTGTTCGCCGTCGTCGCCCGCACGCGCGACGAGGCGCGCCGCGCCGCGCGGCTCGCCAAGATCGAGATCGAGGCGAAGAGGCCGGCGATCACCGTCGCCGACGCGCTGGTGACCGGCGCGCGCGTGCAGGCCGACTACGCATTCGGCCGCGGCGACGCGGCGGCCGCGATCGCAAGGCCCCGCACCGGCTCGAGGGCCAGCTCGCGATCGGCGGCCAGGAGCATTTCTATCTCGAGGGCCAGGCTTCGTTCGCCATTCCCGGCGAAGGCGACGAGATGACGGTCCACGCCTCGACGCAGGACCCGACCGAGGTGCAGCATATCGTCGCGCGCATTCTCGGCATTCCCGACGCCTTCGTCACCGTCGAAACGCGCCGCATGGGCGGCGGCTTCGGCGGCAAGGAGAGCCAGGCCTGCGCCTGGGCGGCGATCGCCGCGCTCGCCGCGCGGGTCACCGGCCGGCCCTGCAAGGTCCGGCTCGACCGCGACGACGATTTCGTGCTGACCGGCAAGCGCCACGATTTCCGCGCCGACTGGCGCGTCGGCTACGACGATCAGGGCGTCATCGCCGGCTACGACGTGATGCTCAACGCGCGCTGCGGCTGCTCGGCCGACCTGTCGCCCGGCGTGTCGACCGCGCGATGTTCCACGCCGGCAACGGCTATTGGCTGCCCGACGTCGCGATCGCACTCGCGCCGCCTGAAGACCAACACCGTCTCCAACACCGCCTTTCGCGGCTTCGGCGGCCCGCAGGGCATGATCGCGATCGAGCGGGTGATGGACGCCATCGCGCGCGAGCGCGGCCTCGATCCGCTCGACGTGCGCAAGGCCAATCTGCTGCGCGCGGGCGGCGAACGCACGCCCTACGGCCAAACGGTCGAGGACTTCGAGACGCAGCCGGCGATGATCGAGGAGCTCGAGGCGTCGAGCGACTATCGCGCGCGGCGCGCCCGGATCGCCGCCTTCAACGCGGCGAGCCCGATCCTCAAGCGCGGCATCGCGCTGACGCCGGTGATGTTCGGCATTTCGTTCACGCTGATCCCGCTCAACCAGGCCGGCGCGCTGGTGCATGTCTATTCCGACGGCTCGATCCATCTCAATCACGGCGGCACCGAGATGGGGCAGGGGCTGTTCACCAAGGTCGCGCCAGATCGTCGCGGAGGAATTCGGCGTGCCGCTGCATTTCGTGCGCATCACCGCGACCAACACCGCCAAGGTGCCCAACGCCTCGCCGACCGCGGCCTCCTCGGGCACCGACCTCAACGGCATGGCGGCGAAGATCGCCGCCGGCGAGATCAAGGAGCGCATGGCCGCTTTCGCCGCCCACGCGTGGGGCGTCGCGCCCGAGGCGGTCGAGTTCCGCGACGGGCGGGTCTTCGCCGGCAACGACTCGATGGGGTTCGGCGAACTCGCCAAGGCCTGCCGGCTGGCGCGCGTGCAGCTCTCGCACGCCGGCTATTACAAGACGCCGGAGATCCACTGGGACCGGCCCGGGCGAAAGGGCGGCCGTTCTTCTATTTCGCCTACGGCGCGGCCTGCGCGGAAGTCGCGATCGACACGCTGACCGGCGAGATGCGGGTGCTGCGCGCCGACATGCTGCATGACGTCGGCTCTTCGATCAATCCGGGCTCGACATCGGCCAGGTCGAGGGCGCCTTCATCCAGGGCATGGGCTGGCTGACGACCGAGGAGCTCGTCTACGACGCCAAGGGCCGGCTGACCACCCACGCGCCGGCGACCTACAAGATCCCCGTCGCCTCCGACATGCCGCCGATCTTCAACACGCGACTCATACGCGGCCCAATCCGACGCCGAGCATCTATCGCTCGAAGGCGGTCGGCGAGCCGCCGCTGATGCTCGGCATCTCCGTCTATTCGGCGATCCTCGACGCGGTCCACGCGACCAAGCCCGGAGGGCAGCCGAAGCTCGAGGCGCCGTGCACGCCGGAATCGATCCTCAACGCGATCTCGCTCGCTGAACGGGGCGGCCTGAGAGGGCGGCCATGCTGGCCTTCCGCCGCCTCATCGAAGCGATCGAGGCCGAGGGCTCGGCGGCGCTGGTGACGCTTGCGCGGGTCCAGGGATCGAGCCCGCGCGAAGCGGGCGCGCGCATGGTGGTCCGGCCGTCCGGCGGCTTCCATGGCACGATCGGCGGCGGGGCGCTGGAATGGGCGGCGCTCGACGCGGCGCTCGCGGCGCTGAAGGCGGGCCGCGGGCCCGCGGCGCGGCGCTCGCTGGCGCTGGGGCCCGAGCTCGCGCAATGCTGCGGCGGCCGGGTCGAATGGCGGATCGAGACTTTCGACGCGCGCGATGTCGACGAACTTTCGGCTTTGGCGATCGCCGAGGCCGGCGGCGCGGCGACGGTCCGCGCGCGCTTCGGCCCGACGGGCGGGTCGAGCGGGCGCTCGAAGCACGCGCTGGCCGCGAGGAGCCTGACGAGCGCGCCGCCCGACGGCGAGGGCTGGACCGAGCCGGTCGGGAGAGCGCCCGCGCGGTCTATCTGTTCGGCGCCGGCCATGTCGGGCGCGCGCTGGCGCTGGCGCTCGCGCCGCTGCCGTTCGCGGTGCGCTGGATCGATTCGCGGCGCGAGGCGTTTCCGGCGCACGCGCCGGCCAATGTCGCGCTGATCCATGCGCCCGAGCCCGCCGCCGAGCTCGCCGACGCGCCCGACGGCGCGCTGATCGTGGTCGATGACCCATTCCCACGCGCTCGATCTCGAGATCGTCGCCGCGGCGCTGGAGCGCCGAGCGCTTCGGCTTCGTCGGCCTGATCGGCTCGGCGACCAAGCGCGCGCGCTTCTTGAGCCAGATGCGCGCCGCGGGCCTGTCGGAAGCCTGCTCGGCCGGCTCGTCTGCCCGATCGGTGTGCCGGGCATCGAAGGCAAGGAGCCGGCGGTGATCGCCGCCTCGACCGCCGCGCAGCTCCTGATCGAAAGCGAGAAGCTGCGGGGGGGCGGCGCGGCCCGGGCGGCGGGCGCAAGGATCGAGGG
>CAVZFP010000017.1:0-51054 GCA_963774565.1 uncultured Acidobacteriaceae bacterium
TAGCGATATTACAACACTTATCTAACGGGGCCTTTAGAATGAATGGCCGTGTCGACGAAGTACCGCTTGCGCAACGGAATCCGAAAAGGTGCGCCATGAGCCGCAGAGGCAGACCGGCTCCATGGTCCGAGGAAGACTTGCTGGACACTGAGAGAAATGGCGGCGGTCGGCACGCCGATCGGCGTCATCGCACTAAGACTGCGCAGAAGCAAGATGGCCATCTCCGCCAAAGCGGCGAAGGAACATATTAGCCTCGATTCCCGTGGTACAAAAAAAGAAAAAGAAGCAAGCCAGCCTTGACCCGATCGAAAAATTGGCCGATCCATCGCAATGAGTGCAATGGGGATTGTGCATCAGCTACAATCCCGTCGCATGGTATGGAAGCCAAGTTCACACTGCCGCCTGATATATTACAGAAGGTGTAGGATACCCTACAAATACAGCTTTTTGCGTATACAACTCTACTGCCGAGGCATTTAAAACCTTATATCCTGCCCTCCCGCCGCTTGGAAGACAAAATTAGACAGGTCTGCTCCCTAGCGACGGTCGCTAAGAACGATGAAGCCCATGGCTGTCTGGCGGAGCGAAGCCGGCGCCGAGGCTTGGCGCGGCTTATTGGCGAGCGCTCCGCCAGAGTGCTGATGGGATCCGTACCGAGCCGCCGGATCTTATTTCACAACAACATCCATCCGCATCCAGGGATGAATGCAGCACTCGAAGTGATGCACTCCCTTTGACAACCCCACGACCTGAACCGTGCTGCCTTGCAGAAGGCGCGTCCTCGCCACCGCCACGCTCCCAAAACCCCCGGCACATTCCGGAACCGTTGCCTGGCCATTGTTGAGCGGGGGAATGAAACCGCCGCCGAAGGCCGCAACTTCGGTGAACGTGTGTGGCTCGCCGCCCTGATCCGTGACGCTGACCACCGTTCCTTCCTTGACGTTCAGCGTGTCTGGCTCGAAATCCCAGTTGGGGTCCGGAGTTCCAGCGGCGGCCTCGGCAAGCAGATTGGCCAATGTGGTGGATGCTCCTAAGGCGACGTTCTTGCAAAAGTCCGGCCCCAGCGCCGCATTGAAAGTGGCTGGGTCGCATTCGTCGAGGGCCACGACTTGGGCAACTCTGGCATCCCGGCGTCCCAAGTCGGGGTTCGGGGAACCTTGCGCCAGCGCGAGCATGGCGACGGCAACCGTCAAAACGCCGGCGCCTAGACAGAACTTGACTGCTGTCGGTCTCATTGTGATCTCCTGCTGCGAATCTAGGATTGTGCGTTCGGCACGACACGGTTGACTGGCCTTCCTGGGGTTGTGACGGCCGCTTCGTGCTCGAGCGCCAGAATTTCTGATCGGGACTTTGGCGGGAAAGCACGAATACGGTCAATGGTCGGTGCCTCCAACCCTCCCCAAAGTTTTCTCCATGGCTAACCTACTGAAAAAAAAGGCCAGCTAGTGTCGGTCAGTGGCGGCGCCCCCGGCCGGCGACCCATCGAGCTGCGGATTCCGGCGCCGGGCTCACCCGCACCCTAAGGCCGTATTCGGCAGGCCGGAACTGTGATAAAGTTTTGCCGAGTTTTTGGAAGCCTGCCATGGCCACCACGGCCGTCAGCCGCACACTCCGTTTCGATAACTACGAGCTCGACACTCGTGCGGGACAGCTGCGAAAAGGCGGCGTGAAGCTGCGCCTGCGAGGCCAGCCGTTGCAAGTCCTCGAGATCCTGGCGGAGCACGCTGGCGAGGTCGTGACCCGCGAAGAGCTGCAGCGGCAAATCTGGACGGCTGACACCTTCGTCGATTTCGATCACGGGCTGCACAACGCCATCGCCCGCATTCGCGAAGTGCTGGGCGATTCGGCGGAAACGCCGCGCTATATCGAAACTTTGCCCCGCCGCGGATACAGGTTCATTGGTACTGTAGAAGATTTTGCAAACGCCGCTCTCGGCCGAGGAGCCGCGCCAGACCAACCGGATGTGACACCCGCTCCGCTGCGAAAGCGGAATCCGAGTCTCGTCCTGATCCTGATCCTGTGCGCTGTTCTTGTACTGGATCGTCGCCGCTTGGACCGTTCGGCGTTATGTCTATGCGAAAGCAGCAGCTCAGCCCATACACTCTATCGCGGTCTTGCCTCTCGCCAATTTATCGGGAGATCCGTCGGAGGAATTCTTCGCCGACGGCATGACCGACCAGTTGATCACCGATCTCGCTCAAATCGGGTCGCTGCGCGTCATCTCGCGAACCTCGGTCATGCAGTACAAGAGCGCAAAAAAGCCCTTGCCAGAGATTGCACGCGAACTGAATGTAGATGCGATCGTAGAAGGATCGGTCGATTCGTTCGGGGCAACGGGTGCGCGTCACCGCTCAACTGGTTCAGGCAAGATCGGACCAACATCTCTGGGCTGATACCTATGACCGCGATCTGGGCGATGTCCTCAAGTTGCAGGGCGAGGTGGCAGACGCCATAGCGCAGCAAGTGCGCGCACAACTCACTGCCAACCAGCAGTCTCAGCTTCGACGGGCGCAGCGGTGAACCCGGCAGCGTACGACGCCTATCTCAGAGGCCGTCTTTATTTTGTCAACGGATTCTCCAATCCCGACTCACTCCAGCAAGGCGCAGCATTTCTTCGAAGCGGCGCTTCAGCAGGATCCGAACTTTGCTCTGGCATACGCCGGAATGGCAGATTCTTACGTCTATCTGGCGTTTGCGGGAGCCATGCCGCGCGATCAGGCCTACCGAGTCGGCCAAGGTGGCCGTAGCCAAGGCGTTGCAATTAGACGATACGCATCGGCGAAGCCCACGACACGCTCGGGCTGCTGGATTCCTCCTTTGATTGGGCTTGGAATGCTGCCGATCGGGAGTTCAGCCGCGCCATCGCTCTAGCGCCGAGCTACAGCTGCGCGCATGAAGATCGCGCCATGTTTCTGGCCTTGATTGGCCGGCGCGCCGATGCGCTCGCGGAGATCAAACAAATCGACCAACTCGACTACGGCCCAGTACCCGCGGGTGTTGAATCATTCGCCTATTTTGAGCTGCGCGATTATCCCGCTCTCATCGGCGCCAGCCAGAGAGCCCTGCTTTTGGATCCCAGCGACTGGGCTGCACACTACCGCCTCGGCGCCGGCTACGAAGGTACGGGCAAGCTGGCGGAGGCGATCTCTGAGTACCAGAAAGCGGTGGAGATGTCCGGGGATTCTCAGAGCCTTGTAGCTCTGGCTCACGCCTATGCCGCTTTCGGCAAAAAAGCGGAAGCGCAGAAAATCCTTCACGACCTTGAGCGAAAGGCGAAACAGAATTCTGCTTCGCCTTACACGATGGCCACGATCTATGCCGGTCTCGGGAAAACCGACAAAGCGTTCGCGTTCCTCGAAGAAGCATATGCGAAGAAATCGATGTCGCTTCCGGCTTGGCTGGAATCGGATTTAACTCTGGATGGCTTGCGCCCCGATCCTCGCTTCCAGAATCTGCTCGGCCGCATCGGCTTGAAGAACTAGACGTGTCCCAGAAATTCATAGAATTGAGGTAATCGCGAAACTTGATTCTCCAAGGGACCCTGCCACCGCCAGCAATGTAAAGCAGAGCGTAGAAGGCCACGACCGAAGCAAATAGTAATCGGAGGTGTTCGGGATACCACCACCTGAAACCAAGGAAGAGGATTGCCAATCCGGCAAGGGTCAATCTCCCTCGTGTCTGTGGTGTTAGTTGCAAGATGGCAGGATTTTAGCGCAGTTGCTCGATGGCTGTCGTAACCAGGCGATTTCACTCAAAATCCCCCGGAAAGCTTGCGCAAGCAAAGGGCGGAAAAAATAATCGTGCTGCTTGTCGATTTTGCAGTGGCTCGTTCGATGTACTAATAGAGCCGGGTATCCATTACATGTTGAAACAGCCGGCTCCCAACTCGAAATAAGGAGACAGGAAGATGAAATTCATGATGATAGTCAAGCACGCCGAGAAGCAGGGGCCGCCACCCAGAGAACTGATGGACGCGATTGCAATTCTCGCGCAAGAGGAAGTCAAAGCCGGAACCATGCTGGGAAATGGTGGCTTGGGGCCAACCGCCCAAGGTGCTCGCGTCCGGCTTTCCGGAGGATGCGTATCCGTAACTGACGGGCCTTTTATCGAGAGCAAAGAGGTTATTGGCGGCTACGCCCAGTTTGAGTTGAAATCGAAAGAGGAGGCGATCGAATCGGCAGTCCGCTTCATGGAACTTCACAAGAAATACTGGCCAGGATGGGAGGGCGAGACTGAAGTTCGTCAGATGTTCGAGCCGGAAGACTTTGCGGGATGTTCAAAAGCCGTGATCGAGCAAGAAGCGGTATCCAAGTAAGCACCCGTAGAGAGCCAGCCCGCCACATCTTTGCCTGCATGGCGGCCCGCTCGTGCCGAGGGATTGAAGATTGTGTGATGGGTGGCTATGGCTAGCGACAACCACCCATCCCACCATCGACGCCGTCTGGAAGATTGAGTCAGCTAAGTTCTATGAAACCACCATCGAACGTCAAGACGCCAGCGCAATACATCGCCTCACTCCCCGCCGATCGTGCGAAGACGATCGCGACGGTGCGCGCACTCGTGAACAAGCACATTCCGCCCCGGCGCATTTGAGGTGCTCCGAAAGCAAGGACTATTAATTGGACTTCGGTTTCTGCAAAGCCGGTTCATCTGCTCACGTTCTTAAGGAGTCATCCGGCCCCCTCGGACTAATGGTTGTGTGGCGTTTTTCAGCGCTTCTCTCAGAACGTAACATTCCTCATGCACCGGCCTACCAAAACCGTCGGTTTTGCATGTTCGAAGATCGACAGGCATGTTGCAGATCGAGCAATTAAATTCTGGCTGCGTGGGACGTGCCATAAGGCACCTCTGGGACACGGGACATTAACGCGGAGACATTAACACATATGGTAAACAATTGTCTGTTTGGTGCCCTACAGAAGATTTGCTCAAGTCTAGCGAGAGGGTCGTTTCCCTGCACGACGCTGACCTGTTTGATTTGGCTTTTGCCTGTGTTCTGACGTACTAGAGCGAGAACAAAGCAGCAACGAAGTGTAATCAAGCGCCCACAGTCTCAACCTGTTGGTCGACGAGTGTAATGGCGATATTACGCCACCTAATCGTGCCGAAGCGTCTCCATGGGATCAATCAGAGTAGCGTGGCGAGCCGGGATGTAGCTGGCCAGAAACGTCACGGCAATCAGAAGCGATGAAACCAGAACTAAAGTCAGCACATCGTGCGGTTTTACACCATAGAGGAATTCCGCCAGCAAGGGCGCGGCGGCAAAAGATGCGGCCACGCCAATAATCACGCCAACCACCGAAAGCATCATAGCCTGCCCCAACACCAGTCTGACCACGTGTCCGCGCTGTGCTCCCAGCGCCATGCGTAGGCCAAGCTCATGGCTGCGCTCGCTGACGGAATAGGAAATCACCCCATAGATCCCGATCGCGGCGAGAATCAGGGCCATCGCAGCAAACAGTCCCAGCATTTGCGAGAGAACAGTCCAGGGCCGCGCCGAGTTCGAGACCGTCTTCTCCACCGTCGTAAGTCCAAACACGGCTGAATCTGGCGCCAGCCCCGAAATCGTTCTCCGCACGCTCTCGATCAGCGCTGCGGAAGTGGAATGGGTACGAATGACCAGACTCTTATGAACCCGGCTTTCCGTCCAACCCGGCACCGTATGCGCTGGCAACTGCAGATACGAGACATACGCCTGGGCTTGCGACTCGCGGATCAGCTCAAACTGTTTCACGTTTCCCGCGATGCCGACAATCTGTCGAGGCCGTTCCTCCGGAGAGGAATCGAAGGTGATCTCACGTCCGATGGGATCTTCGTTGGGCCAGAATTGTCGCGCCATCGCTTCGTTAATCACGACCACCGGCGCAGATGTCTCCGTATCCTGCTCGGTGACGCCGCGGCCTCGCACGATCGGAATGCCCATCAACTGAAAATAACCCGCACTGACACCATCCAGGATGACGGTTGGCTTCTCTGCCGAAAGATCCGTACTCCGGCCTACAATCGTGAAGCCCGGGAAAGCATGTTGGGCGTTATCGGCGAGCGGAAGCCAGTCGACCAAGGCCGCACTTTCGACGCCGGGTATTTCTCTAACCCGCTCCAGCACCTGCCGGCAGAAAATTCTCACTCCCGGCTGGATCACATTAAACCCGGTTTTATCTTGACCAGTGGCATCCATGTACTTCTCCCCGGTCAGCCGCACTTCCGCCGTTAGCAAATGGTCGGGATTGAAACCAGGGCTCGTACGCAGGATGCGAGTCACCGTATTGATCATCAGCCCCGCGCAAATCAACGACACCAACGCCACCCCGATCTCGGACACCACCAGAATATTTCGCGTGCGATGGCGCGACTTGGTGGCCGTGCTCCGGCCTCCCTCTCGCAAGCATTCATTCGGGTCGTTTTTCGATACCCGGTAAGCCGGGATCAGCCCGAACACCAGGCCTGTCAGAACGCAGACGCCAAACGTAAAGAACAATACCCGGCCGTTCACCGAGACTCCTGCAGTTGGAAGCAGGTTAGTGGACAGAGCAATGAGGATCCGGACGCCCACAAAAGACAAAATCAGACCAGCCACCCCGCCCGCCAGGGAGAGTAGAACACTCTCGGTCAATAGGTGCTGGATTAGGCTTCTCCGGCTCGCGCCCAGCGCGACGCGCACTCCAATTTCCCTTCGCCGTCCGTCCCCACGAACCAGCAAGAGGTTTGCGACGTTGGTACACGCAATCAGCAGAACGAACCCAACTGCCGCAAAGAGCAAGTAGAAGACCTCCGCCGACCAGCCGAACAGGCCCTTCTGCAAGGGCTCAACTTTTACTCCCACGCCTTTGTAGACTTTGGGAAAGATCTGGGCCAGATGAAGGGCCGTGACATTCATGGCAGCTTGAGCCTGCTCCACGGACACACCTGGCTTCAATTTTGCAATGCCAAGCAGGAATCGGGCATCATCGATACCGGAGTCCGCCGGATCTGCCATGCCGTGGATGAAGTAAGCCTCTGGGACTCCTGTGCCAAAGAGGTTGAATCCTGGATTCAGAACCGCAATCACCGTTGTTGACGCTGTGTCGACGAAGAGACTGCGCCCGAGCACATTCGGGTCGCCCCCGAAATGGTGCTGCCAGAATTCATAGCTGATTGCGACACCGTCCGATCCCCGCTTCTCTGACACGGCATCCGTGGGGACGTTGCCCATGAAAGCTTTGATACCCAGCAGCGAAAATAGCCTCACACTGACGTGCTGTACACCGACGCGTTCCGCATAGCCTGGGCTCGACATGGCCACCATGTCCGGCCCCGACACGCACTCGATTTGCTCGAACACATGGTTGTCGGCTCTCCAGTGGGCCACGTCCGTCCCCGAGACCGGGCCGCGCTCGCGCGGAAATTTCGCGTAGCTGTTCGATAGCGCCACGAGCCGATCTTGGTCGGGATAAGGAAGGGGACGCAGAAGCAGCGCATCGACAGCGCTGAAAATCGTGGTGGTGCCGCCGATTCCAAGGGCCAGCGTCAGCACGGCTACCGGAGTAAAGGCTGGCGCTTTGCACAGCCCTCGAGCCGCGTGGCGAAGGTCCTGCCCCAGAGCTTCGATCCAACCCGCGATGGACCCGATGCGGACCACGCCAAAGTGTAACTCGCTAAACGCGTATTGCACAGGATGATGCCGTCGCGCACATGCCATCAGTGCAGACGCGCGCAACAATCCAACAGAACAGTGCGACAACTGTCGAAATCAGGCCGTTACACTCATTAACCCAGGGTCCGGTTCATCGTGAGGGACGATAGGCGCCGAATACGGCGGCGACCGTCATCGCCCTTTCGCGGAAGACGCCTGCTCAACTTCCTTTGCCGCGCGCATGACGGTCTTCTTCATGCGGTTCTCCCCGGCCCAGTAGATGCTGATCTCGTGGCCATCGGGATCGTTCAGATAGGCGTGACGCCAACCCCATGGCATCATGCGCGGCATCTGCGTAATGTAGAAGCCCTTGGCCTGCAGTTTGCGGCAGAAGTCGTCAACTTCGCGAATCTCGAAGTACAACCGCACGCCATCACTGGCAAGCGGCGTCCCCGGCCCCGCCAAGTGCAGCGCGATCGTGCCGTCACCTCCAGGCGCGCGCAGCCGCGCATACACGGGTATATCTTCGTGGCGGAATTCGTCCACGAGTTTGAATCCCAGCAGGTCGCGATAAAAGCCCAGCGCGCGTCGCACGTCCGCAGCATAGACCATTGCATGGTTAAAGGTCAGCTTCTCGCCACCGACCTCCGCTGCCCGCCGTGGCGCAGGTACTTTTTTCACCTGACGGAGGGCCTTCTTCGCCTTCCTTGGCGGGGATTTCTTCGCTTTTTTGCGGGGATTCGATTTTCTCTTTGCGGACATTCTTGCCATGGCCGGCCTCGCAGGTGCTCGGGAGACATTCTACTCGGGAGTCCGCACATCAGTTGACGTAAGCAGGCCGTTAAACTCAAGTGCCCTGCGCAAGGCCAGATGAGTGAAATGGGGATGTTACGCCAACTAATCCCTTCTTCCTTCATTCCTCTCGACCGTCTAGACTGTCGGCATGAGTCGGCTTGGCCTGTTCGTCTTCGTGGCTCTAGCATCAGTTGCCATCGCCCAGAGCCTCCCAAAACCAACGGTCGTAGTCAGCAGACTGTCGCCTCCCATTTATCCGAAGCTAGCGTTACAGGCACGGATTGCGACCACGGTAGTGCTTGACGTGACTGTCCGTCCTGACGGAAGCGTTGATTCGGTAGCTCTGTTCAGCGGCCATCCAATGCTCAATGATGCCGCAAAGGAAAGCGCGAAAAAGACGGCGTTCGAGTGCAAGGACTGTCGTGAGCCTTCAACGTCTTATCGCATGACGTACCAGTTCGAGCTTGGCGATCCACTTTACTGCAAAGGAATAGATGCAAATGGCTACGGTATCTACGATGTCAATCCAGACACGGAGGTGAGTCAATCGCAGGGCGTCATTACGGTTCGCGGACGGCCATATGCAACGTGCGATCCGGCAGAGAGAATCTCGTTTGCAAAGTTCCGCTCGGCGAAGTGTCTATACCTATGGCGCTGTGGCAAGCGGCCACTTCAATAACTGATAACTGTTGAAACCAGGCCTTTACACTCAGAACCCTTTGGTCGGCATGATGAGTGTAACCGAGATGTTTCAACACTTGATGTTTTGTGGCATACTCAAGGGCCGGTGGATCATGGAGTTGCCTACTTCGAGGTTGAATCTCGCGTTTCCAATAGTTATAGCCGCCTTCGCTACCCTGTGGGTTGTGTGGCCAGAAAAGTACGTGGCGTGCCTTCAGGCGATGAAGGAGAAGCTGAAATGGAGTCCGGCGGCGCGAGCAGGCGTGGAAAGAGTTGAGGCTGTATTTCCGATATCGTCGTCGAAACCGTGGTATCTAAAGTATCTGCGAGTAATGGGCATTGTGATCTGGGTGCTGCTTCTGTCGATTGCCTACATGGTTTACAAGTTCTGAATCCACGAAACTGCGACTGTCCGCTCTGCCCCACCATCCCCTCAACTGACGTAATCAGGCCAAAGCACTCAGAATCCCTGCGGCAGCATGACGAGTGTAATAGAGATGTTACGCCAACTACCTGCGAGGCGCGGAGCTGAAGCGGCACACCCGCGAGTCTTTTCGGGGCATGGCGAGTGTGCCCAAGTCAAAACTATTTCATCGCTCCGCTCGGCATGGGCATGTCCGAATTAAAAATGTCGCACTGGGTCACCCACTTTCCGTTTACCTTCTTCGAGGCCAGCATCCATTTGCCGTGGTCAACATGGGAACCGTCAGCGCCCGTGACCACATACGTCCCGGTGCCGTAGCCGATGTCGCCGCTGCTGTCTGCGGCAGTGACGGCGATCTTGACCTGGGCGAAACCACGATCCTTGCCGGCCTTGAGCTGTGCCAGGATCGCATCTCTGCCATGGACGGCTTCCTGGTTGGGGGGCATCCGGCAGCCATCGGGCGCGTAAAGGGCCACAACAGCCGCAAGGTTTCCCGCGTTATATTCCTTCTCCCAAGTCGCGGCGCGAGCCGCCACATCCGACTTGTCGGCAGCCAGCGCCGGAATCGAGACCAGCGCCCACAACATCACGACGAATGCCCAGCCTACAATTCGCTTCATCGGCATGTTTCCTCCTTTTTCGGAAAGCACCGAGATATTACTGGACGAGTTGCGAAAAGGCAAAATACCAACCCATCGGACAATGCGTGTAACGCGGATTTTGCAACAACTGATGCGGAATCGCAAACATTCGATAAAATGCTGCGCATGTCTACTGACGACTGGTTCCGTAATAAAGAGTGGAATCCAGCAATCGAGGCTCGGTTTTTTGAGAAGCTCCATCGCGCCCGAGACAAGGCTCAATATCTAAGGATTCAGGCCGGGTATCTAACCGAGCGGCACCCTAGTTTCAAACGGTTCAGATGTGAAGTGAATCGAAAGAGGTCGAAATTTGAGTGTAACGCCTGATAACGACACTCATTGCCAAGCCGTGAGGGAAGGTTCGGCGAGAGAAAGCGGAGGGTGAGATGCAGTCGCAGTGGTGCTCTGCGAATTTCGATTTCCTGAATAGACAGTAGGAGCTGGGCGTTATTCAGCGACCGCTATTGGGGGTTGGGTCGAGTGCGGGGCCAGCCAGGATTTTGGCTGGCCCTTTCACTCTCACGCTACTCTTCGCTCAAGGGACTCATGGCGTGCTGGGATACATAGCCAGCTACCAACTGACCGAGCACGTTCCCACGCACACACGATATTCTGAAGTGAATGCCACCGAATACCCGTGCATCGGCGATCTCGGCAACTGCCGCCGAAAAGCTCGAAAATGCCCGCGTACCCGGACGGACGTCGGAGGTGACGGTGAATGGCGTGTTGTCACCGAATGCGGCACTAAGGATAAACGCTGCTGCGCCGCTTACGGTCGAATGGCCTGAGGGGTACTCTGGATGCGGTGGCGTACCGGGGGGGAAGAAGTCCAACCATGGAACCCAAGTTGGGTCTGGGACAGTGCTGTCGTTCCCATCCGTGTCTCCCAAACGTATGGCCGTGATGGGACGCCAGAAAACGTACCGGTACTTAGAATCCCAGCACGCTATCGCCGCGTCTGCCATGCTGACGTTCATCAAAGCGAATAAATGCGCGTTCTCGGCCATGCTCAAGGAGCGGCTCGCGGAAATTTGCGAGGCAATCCGATTCCAAAATACAGCCGAGTTGCCTGCCCAAAACAGCGCCAGCTCGGATTGGTCAGCCGAGCGAGATGACCGTGAGAAGATGCCCATTGTCTTGATTTCGTTATAGTCGGACGCATACTCAGGGCTGTTGAGAAGGCGCGGTGGCGGGAGACGGAACTGCGATGGGCGTGTCAACACCCAGGGTGTCATGGTTGCGAATTGCGGACCGGCTCCGGAGGCATTGAGCAGCGGTGTCGGGCGCCAGACGCCCACTGCTGCCGGGGATGTTTCGATGCCGAGCACGCCCACGAATGGCGGCACCGGAGGTGCGAATCCATCCGTCGAGCGCAAAGCCAGAATGCTGCTTGCAACTGTCTGCCCCCAGGCCATGCCTGCTTGCACAGATTTAGCACGCTCGGTAGCTTCGAGCGCCGCAATCGACGCATCCCGCTCCGCCCCGAGTGACGCGGCCTGCGAAGGATAGAGAGTATTCAGGACCACGTATGCTGCCTGAACGGCTGCGGCACTCTGCGATGCGTACCCCGGTGCATTCGGTCTGACATATAGCGGTTTGTAGCCCGGGTGTATGCCATTCACCGCATCGAAAACGGAGGCGGAGACCAACGCGACCACTCGAGTGGTTACCAGGGGACTGGAATTCGCAGTGAGCACAGTGTTGTTCATAATCTCGATCCATTGCAGCACCGGATCAGGCGCGGCAGCGACGGCCAAGATAGGACTGCCTGTTATCACGCCCGCAAGCAGGGCCATCAACGGCAAAGGTCGTATTGCTGAACGAAAGTGATTTGTGATTGCCACGGATTTTCCTCCTTATACAAATTACAAACAATAATGAAGTGCACGACTGCACTTCTTCTGTTCGTTTTTATCTAGGGTGAGGCTACGAGGTGCCCCCGGCAACTCGTCACAAACCGTGGCCGTCTTCTCGCCAGCAAAACGTCCACGGCCCCAAGGTCAGTCGTTCGGCACGGTAACCTTCAACACCTGTCCCATTCCCACCGGAGGCGGCCCAAACCCCCAGTTTGAAACATAAAGGTTCCCATCTGGTCCGAAAGTCATGGCGGTGGGCAACATCAGTCCAGTTGCAATCTCTGTGTAATCATTCTTGCCGTTGACTCGCAGAATTTTTCCTGTTCCGGGCGTCGGGAACGGATTCCCCGTCGTGTTCTCGAGCACATGGAGTCTGCCCTTTGAGTCAAACGCCAACCCCAAAATATCGCTGAAGCCGATGAACACCGTCGTGATGCTTCCTCCTGGGGTGATCTTCATGATTTTCGACGAGCCGTCTTTAATCGGAAACGAGTCCAGGTTCCCCACATAGAAATCATGGTCATCGTAGGCCAATGCCGTGGGGACAATGTGCCCCTGCACATTGGAGATATCCGCGATCCTGCGGACGTGCCCGCCCATCGAGATGGCATCCAGTTCGCCGTGATTCGGCTCGACCGCGTAAAACGTCCCCCGCACGGCAATCATGCTGTACCAGGTGCCATCGGGTTCGAAATCGCCGGGATTCGGATTGGCGACCGGGTGCCGTTTCTGAAACACAGAAAGGTCAGCTACCATGCTGGTGGTGCCATTCGGGTTCACACGTAGCACGCCATTATCGGTTCCCGCGAGTCCGTGCGAGCAGCCCGCTCCAGCAATGATCGCGTACAGCGTGTTCCCCATGAACGCTACATCGGCCACTCCGCTCACCAAGCTGCCCTGCGCGGGGATGATTTGGCTTGACGGCAAATGATCTGCCAGCGTCGTGACGACTCCATCTGGAGTGACTTTCGAAATTCTCGCTGTAAATCCCCCGCTGTACGGGCCGACATCGGGCACTTGGGTACACAGTCCCACGGTCGACATGGAGCCTCCCGCACCACCCTCCGCAACATAGAGATTGCCGTCCGGATCGAACTTCAGACCGCGGGGATTGTTGAAGCCCGTGGCAAAAACCGACACGTTGGAAGACGTTTGTGCCATCGCAGCTAGCGCAGCGAGCAAGACCATTCCTGGAATTACTGATTTGAAAGTCTTCATACAAAATGTCCTTCCGAGCTCGATGAGCTCTTCCTGGCAATTCCTGCCGGGGTTTTAAGTGCCCATTGCCGATAGTCGACTCACGGCAATCGACAGACAATTTACGGAGACGCACTGTGACGTATGTCCAGCGTTGAGAATTCAGGAATTCAGTCTGAGTGAGGGATAGCCTTCAGATCAGAAACGTACAGAGGAGATCTTGGAGAGAATGTGGATGGAGCTGCCTCGGCACGGCTGCTACTCGGAGCACCAGACTACTGACAAGGCACCCCGGACGGCAGGATGGCAAGCCCGGCATCAGGAGTGGGTCGCCAACACGACGCACGCTGCTGAGCGTAGCTTGCGAAGGAGGAGCTAGGTTCATGGGTAAATCAGACTCATCGTAGCTGGTCTCAGGCAGGTCCACTGGTGGTACAGCGAATCCACCCAAGACTCCTGTCACGAGGAACAGAACCAAGCTCCGACAGTGTCGCTTCACGGCCACCCCACCCCAAAGTACTGCAAAGCTACTCTCGCCGACATCGGATGTCAAACGGCATGTTGTTAATCTCGCATAAGTTGCTGATGTTTTTTCTCTACTTTGTCCGTGGAACATGCGCCGCCCCAAGGGCAATAGTCTGATGCTACAGCACCGTGGACCCCGAATCTCGGCCAATACACTACGGGTTGTGTGTCGGCGGTGCGATCACATCCTTACTCCGTGACCCGCACTTTGCCACCGCGATGTCGGCGAAGAGATCCCGCACGCTGTCGGTGTTGCTCTTGGCGACCGTGCGTGAACCTATCGGGAAACTCTCGGCCAACGGCGAGCTGCTCGAGTTTTCGATCTCCGCGTCCAGCGAGTTCCCGTTTTCATGACGACGCGATAATCGGTGCCCGCTGCGATCGTGGCGTTTGCCGGGGACCTCACTCCGGTGTTGGCCAAACACTCGAAATCGTTCTCGCTGATCGATTGCATCTCGGTTGGTAGACCGGATGCAGCGAAACTTCGAGCCCGCGCGAAAGCAGGTAGAGGCCTGGCAGAGAAGTGAATTGACCGACGTCACGGCAAAGGTTGTCATCTACGAGGCATTTGTGGAGGGCAAACTGGAGGCTCCGAAACACTTGGCTCGCACCGTACATGACCTTTACTTCGAACCGAGTTGCGAGGAATTCCGGTCGCGAACCATCTGGAGTCTCTCCAACGCGTTCACGTCGGCATTCAAGGAACTGGATCCCATCCCGCACTTCAGAGCCACAGCGAAGCTGAGTGAATTCCTGGAAGCCCGGTTCTCACAATCGTTCTAGCCCACGGGCGGTCCGGCCGGCCACCGCCCCTCCTTACTAGCGAGTGTTACGCGTAGGTTCGACGCTAGCACAGGGGCGGAAAACCACAAGAGCCTTTAGACCCCAGCGTTCGGGATTCCTCCGGTGGGTATTTATCCAACTGTAAATTGGATGCTAGATCTCTTCTAATTATCTGGTTGCTTCAGCAAGCCCCAATAGGTTGGGATTGAGATCCCTCGCTCCCCGAATCTGCTCGTACTCGGTTGATTTGCGGCTGGTTCCGAGCCCAAGGAGTGTCTGAAATGCGGCTGCGGGCGTCTTGCGACGGTTGCGTCGAAACACGAATTCGTTGAGGTAAACCTGGAGTTGGGCCTTGCTCACTCCGTGGTAGGTGCCGATCAGCCACTGTTGGAGGTTGCCAATCGCCCGATCGGCAAGCGGTACAGCGGACATCGCGCCTTTCCGCAACTCCGATCGGAGGGGTTGGTTGCGAGCGACATGTTGAAAGCCGGCCTCCGACAGACCTGAGAAACTCTTGAGGCCGTCCGTATAGATGGTTGAACCGAGTGCGACGTTCTGGGTGATGAATGGCATTATCGTGGCGGCCTTGAAGTCGGGAATCACGCTCATGCGGACTCGACCGGAAGCTTGGCCACGCTTTTCCACAGCCACCAGGACAAGAGCCGCCCGCCGTTCCTTAAGTTGTCGGCTCCCCCGGAGTCCGGCTTGCTCGCCGCCAACCCACGTGTCATCAACCTCTACCTCGCCGCGCAGGGGTTCCCGAGCCGAATTCACCATCGCTCGGCGGAGTTTGTGAAGCATCATCCACGCGGTCTCGTAGCAACCCAGACCCAGTTGGCGCTGCAGAAGCAGGGCAGGTACGCCACGCTTGTCCGTGGTCATCAGATACGCCGCCCAGAACCAATGGGTGAGCGGAATCTTCGTGCGGTGAAGAATGGTCCCAGACGTCAGCGAAATCTGGTGCCGACACTTGGCGCACTGGTAGCGCCGTTGGTTCACCAATTCGTAGGACCTTTCGTGTCCACATCGAGGGCAGATGAACCCATCTGGCCAGCGACAAGCCGCCAGATACTTCTGGCAGGCCTCCTCGGTGGCAAAGTCGGACTGAAACTGGCGAAGCGTCTTGGGAAACGAAGGTCGGGGCACCCCCCTACACTACCTATGGGGCCTTGCTGAAGCAACCAGATAATTAGAAGATCTCTAGTTCCCACTCGCTCTAAGAGATCGAATCATGGAGCGCGTGGTAGCGCTCTTGTATTTCTTTGAGATAGACTCCCTCCGTAAGATACCTATCCGTCCCTTTTGAGGAGGTCTCTATGACGCAGCAAACCCCGTCCGGCATTGTGCGGCAGGCTTCGACATTGTCTATCCTGTGGGGCGTTTCGCTCATCATCTTGGGCATGCTGGCGGTGGGATCGCCGTTCATCGCCGCCGTCGCGGTCAATGTGGCAATTGCTTGGATCATCATTTTGGCAGGTGTGGTCCACTTGACGGTCGCTTTTCACACACGCGAAGCGGGCAGTCTGATCTGGAGACTGCTGGTAGGGCTCGCCTATGTCTGCTTTGGTGTTTACTTGATTGCGCGTCCAGCAGTGGGTGTGGCGTCGCTCACTTTAGTACTGGCATCGCTCTTTCTGGTTGAGGGCATCTTGAACATTGGTCTCTTCTTTAAGGTGCGCTCAGCGCACGGATCCAGTTGGTTCCTGATCGACGGGATCGTTACGCTGTTATTGGGGCTGATGATCTACATGCAATGGCCGTCGAGTTCGGCTTGGGCGATAGGCACGCTGGTTGGCGTCAGCATGATCATCAGCGGCGTCACGCGCGTGATGCTGTCCTTGGCAGTGCGCAAGCCAACGGACACAATCGCGTCGAAGTTGGCTGCTTAGTGGGTCGCGGCAACATTTGACGGAGAACTGGCTCAGCGACGCCAGCAAGGACGCGATCGCCTTGGGCAGTGTGCCCGCCGAAATCTGGCGTTCACCGAGCTGAACGGAGGAACACGGCATGGGAGGCATGGTTCCGTTAGGCGACGCGTCGCGACGCCCCTCACGCGTTCCCCTGGTTACTGCCCTCATCATCTTCGTGAATGCTTGGGTTTTTGTGTTGGAGCTGATGCGTGGCGAAACATTCGTGATGCAATGGTCAGCGGTGCCAGCGCAAATTGTTTCCGGCCATCACTGGATCACGATTCTGACCGCGATGTTCATGCACGGCAGTTGGTCGCACATCATCGGCAACATGATCTTCTTATGGGCCTTTGCCCCCGAAATCGAAGATGCGATGGGCCGGGGCCGATATCTTGTCTTCTACTTGGTTGGCGGGCTCGTGGCCATGCTTGCCCAGGTTCTAGCCGACCCACACTCCACGGTACCCAACCTCGGCGCGAGCGGAGCAATCGCAGCGGTGATGGGCGCGTTTCTGGTTACCTATCCTCGTGATCAAATTCGCACGCTTCTATTTATATTCGTGTTCGCGCGAATTAGGTTCATCCCGGCGGCGCTCCTAATTGGTTTTTGGTTTCTCACTCAACTCTTTCACGCCGGTGCTGTGGCACACGTGCGGACCGGGGGCGTGGCATACGTGGCGCATATTGGCGGCTTTATCTTCGGAGCTGCCACTGCGCGTTTGTTCGAGGACTCGCGTCGAATCGCCTGAGCTAATCACCTCGTCTGTCCGAAAGTCCGACGGGCATGGACCAGTTGCAAGTTGGGTTTGAATCCCGTGAGAACTGCTCCAGCTTATTCTCCGGATTAACGAGCTATTGAAAGCTAAAGACAAGCGTTTGCAGAAAACCTGACGCCAGTCGCTAAACGCAAGGGCATCTTTCAGATTGCCTAACTCGTCTTGGTGACCTCTCACAACGTCTCCTTCAGGCGACGGACAAAGAAGTGCCGGCAACCGGCAGCCGGGCTACTACGACCGTTCCCGTGCCGTTGGAATTGATTTCCAAGGTGCCGCCCAGTTGCCGGATCCTCTCGCGCATTCCCCGGATTCCGACTCCCGGCGTGCCACCTGAGTCCATGGCCTCCCGCTTCTCTTGCGGTATGCCTTTGCCTCTGTCCTCCACTTCCAGACTGACCTCGCTGTCAGAGCGACTAATACGAATTCTGGCGACCGGGCTTTCTGAATGGCGGTGAATGTTCGTGAGGCACTCCTGCACGATCCGGAAAATGGCGGTTTCCAGATCCTGCTGGAGACGGCCCAAATTCTCTGGCAGCTCCAAATCGACTCTGATCTTGCCGCGTTCTGTAAACCCATCCAAGTACGAACGCAGAGCCGAGGCGAGCCCAACCTCATCGAGCAGCGGTGGATGAAGCAAATGAGAGATGGTGCGCAGTTCTCGCGACAGTTCCTGTACCAGTTCGACACTCTCCCGGATCGCCTTGGCGGCGCGGGGAGCAATGTTGCCGTTTTCAGACTCCACCAACGACAGGTTCATGCCTAGGGCAGCGAGTAGCTGACCAGCGCTGTCGTGCAGCTCGCGGGCGATGCGCCGCCTCTCCTGATCTTGCAGTTGCAGCAGTTGGCCAGAAAGGAGGCGTAAACTCTCTTCTGCCCGTTTCCTTTCGGTGATGTCACGGATGGCACTCGTAACCAGCGTGCCCTCATCCGTCTGCAGTGGGCTGAGGCTGATCTCCACCGGGAATTCTCGGCCATCCCTGTGCAAGCCAAATAGCTCCAGGCCCGCACCCATGGATCGCACTCGCGGTTCGCCAAAGAAACCGGTTCGGTGTCCCGCATGCATGCGGCGAAAACGTTCCGGCACTAGGAACTCAATTTCTTGTCCCAACAACTCCTCCCGTGGATAACCGAACAGTCTCTCCACCTGGGCATTGGCCAGGACGATCTTGCCCGCAGAATTGACTACCACCATCGCGTCTGGTGCCGCCTCTAGCAGTCCCCGGAACTTTGCCTCCGCTCGCTTGCGCTCGCGGGCAGCTTCTGACTCGGCGCGAAGTTGTTCCTCTGCGAGAAGCCGCTTTTCCGCTTCGGTGCGAGCTTGTTGTCTGCTTCTTGCGGCGACACGCATCACGCGCACAACCAACCCATACACGACGATGGACAGAACTGCAATCGCCAAGGACGCGAACACTATGGTCCACTGGCCGCGGTTGGCAAGGGTCGCCCGCATCGCAAGGACTCGATCTTCCTCTCGCTCCATATCAGCTACGACATGGCGAAGCTCGTCCATCCTCTGCCGGCCGACGCCGGAGAGCACGAGTTGGCCCGCTTCCAGGTCTCGGCCTTCCTTGTCCAGTTGGACGGTTTGCTGCAGGACGGCGAGCTCCTCTTGTTCGATCCGTCGAAGGTCGCGCATCTTTTGCTGCTGAGGAGCGCTGTTTTTCGTGAGATCGTCGAGCCTAGCCATTCGGGCCTCGATCTGAGAGGTCGCTTCCTGGTACGGCTCTAGGTAGGCCGGATCATCCGTAATCAAGTAGCCGCGCTGGCCTGATTCCGCGTCGACCACGAGGCCAAGAACGGCGCCCAGCTCTTCCTTCACCTCATGGGTTCTCTGAACCTGATCGTTCAGCTTGTCATAACCCAGGGCGGCTCGGCAGGTGTACGCAACCACTCCGAGGGTGAGGATTAACCCGATCGTGAGGATCAGAAGGAGGCGTCGCTGCAGAGTGGCTAACATGCGGCTACCCACGATTTAGGAAGGATCGCCACAATGTCAGCAACTGCGGAGCCCTGGCAATTGTGCGCTGGGACTGGTTCCTGATGCGAGAGGTCGCGGTCCATGATCCCAACCTTTCCATTTCCATTCGGAATATGCGGGAGAGGACGCAATAGCTTAACAATAATGTTATAACCAACTCCTAAAGTAAAGCAGAGTTTCGCGGAAACCTTATTCACGCGCTAGGCGGGTCGGGCCTGGCCTTTCGAGCAGCCCACGATGCATGCCTGAGGGCACGTAACAAGACCCCTGATGTGCTGCCCCAAAACCGGAGCCAGCATTTAGATGAAACGGACGTTGGTCTCGTGGAGCAGTGGAAAAGACAGTGCTTGGAGCCTGCACCTTCTCGGGCAGCAAAGTAAGTACGAAATTGTCGGGCTGCTAACGACGTTCAATCAGGCGGCGAACCGGGTAGCTGTGCGTGGTAGCCTCGTCGAGGCGCAGGCAAAAGCGACAGGCATTCCTCGATGGAATGTAGATTTGCCGTGACCGTTCTCCAATGCCAATTCCGAGAACATCATGAAGGAGGCGTGCAAAGGTCGGGGATCGAATGCATTGCCTGACCTTTTGTTAGCAGACATACGGGTTTACCGCGAGAAGCAATTAGAGAATTCCGGATTGCAGCCAATTTTCCCGGTGTGGGGAACACCCACGCCGGAGCTTGCACATTCCATGATCAAGTCCGGCGTGCGTACGAAACTCACTTGTGTTAACCGCAAGCTCCTATCGCCGGAATTTGTGGGTTAGCCGACCACTCGTCTAGTATCCACAATTGGCAGTACACTACAAATCTCAACACCGTCACCGCCATGCGTGTCGGTTTGACGGGTTCTGAAATGGGCTGTATACCACCGCTCGAGGATCACTACCCGACGCCCTGGATGGGCGCGACACGGACTTTGGCTGTATACATAGCTATGACTTTCCGGCGCCGCGTCCTAATGCTCTCTCGCAGCTGCAAGTTTGGCCGGTATCCGGAAGCCAGATGGGCGAATTGCACCCTTGGGGCGATTCAAGTGTCCATAGCTGTGCTAGTGCTGTTGTCGCTGGGGCATCTATCGCGGGCCTTCGCGGCGAATTCTGATCTGGAGACTGCGCTGACTGGCTCGCGCCAGCGTATTGAGAAATTGGACTACCGCGCGACCGGGCGACTCACACGGATAGAAGGCAATGGCAAGCGCACGAGCTACAAGTTTGCCGCCAAGGCTCACTGGTTTCCCGATGGTCTGCGGCTGTTATGCGAGGTCTCGGGGCCCGGCTCAGAGAAGACGAGCGTTCTTCTGCATATGACGGTGAGTGGGCACGTGACCATCGAGGCGGTACTTCCTGGCGATAAGGCCGCTAGCGTGTTGCCATTCGAACGTTGGAACGACCCACTCGTGGGAACAGATTTCTCCTATGAAGACATGGTAGAGAGCCAGTTCTTCTGGAAGCATCAGGAACTCCTGGCACCGGAGAAATACGGCGCACGGGATTGCTTTGTCCTTAAGAGCGTGTCCGGTTCTGAAGACCGGACTTATTATGGTTCGGTAACATCCTGGATTGACCGCGGCATTTTGTACCCCGCACATGTGGTGAAGACGCTTCGGGGGACGGGACTGCATAAGGAATTCATTTACTATGGGCTGCGGCAGATCGGCGGCGCTTGGTCTGCGTCGCAAGTGGAGGCAAAGCTGCAGGGCAAGCCCGGCTCCTCGATTCTTGCCATCGAATCGGGCTCGGGAAGGGCAAATCTAGGACGCAAGGACTTTGCTATCGGCCAGTCCCGCGCTCAAGGAGAGAAAGTGAAATAAATCGCATCGCTCAATCAGGCTCTGGCAAGGCCCTATGCTGTCACTGGAGCATCCACGGTGCTTGCCGTCATGCGACAAGCTCCTTTTCAGGCGTCTTCAGACGTCGCCGGGGCTCCATAAAGGCCAAAGGGCCACCAATTCCAATCGCCGGCAAGTTGCAAGAGTGCCGGCCCGACCACCATCCGCACAACTGTGGCGTCAATGAACACCGCCACGGCGAGCGTAAAGCCCAGCATTTGGACGACAAGAAAGCTTCCCACGGTGAATGCGGTGAAGACGGCAATCATAATTGCCGCGGCGCTCGTAATGAGCCCGGCCGTCCGCGCCAGGCCCTCGATCACCGCTGATCTCTCGGATAGACCGCGCCGTCGTTCTTCGAGGACTCTTGCGACCAGGAAGACCTCATAGTCCATGCTCAATCCGAAGACGATGGCAAACGAGAGAATCGGCACGATCGGGTATACGAAGCCGGTCGGTCCGTGGAGCCCGAAGAATTTGCTCCCGTGGCCTTCCTGAAAAACGACAACTAACGCGCCGAATGCAGCGCCAACGGAGAGCAGATTGAGCAGAATTGCTTTGACAGCCGCAAATAGAGAACGTAGCCCAATCAGGAGCGCCAGCAAGCTCCCCAATATGACGCCAAGGACCACCCTCGGCAACCGCTCTTTTACTACCGAGTCATAATCTGCTTCGAGTGCGGGAATGCCGCCGACGCGCAGCACAGCGCCGGGCACGCCGGTTATCGCCGCGACGTCAGAGGAACGCACCTCTCGTACCCATCGTATCTGTTCGTTGGGCGAAAGAGCGGCAGTGGGCAGCAACTCAATCAAGGTAGCTTGGTCATCGCTGCGAAGAAAACTCTTGCGGATTGGCTCGGGCACCTCGTCGACAGCATCCGCAGCGTCGGACATTCCCGTGAGGGTCGGAAGAGATAAGACCTCTTGTGCTCTGGGATCGCTCTGGAAGCTCTTCGTCAATCGATTGACGGCAAGCCAGCCAACTGGCGAGAGCAGCGGATACTGCGGCGGTAACTCCAGGACCACTCGGAGGGACTGTACAATACCGGACCGCCCCATGCTTTGAAGGGTCTGCAGTGCTTGCACCGACTCGGCTGCGGCCGGGAGCGAGTCATGGTCAGGAACCCCGGGAGAGATTTTCCGTGCCTGGAATGCAAGGATCAGTAGCGGAATCCCCGCGACCAGCAGAGCTGTCCAGGGCCGGCGGGTTATGAGGGTGCCCCACCGCACCCACCGCTCACTCGCCGCGCACAGGCTGTCCCGCGTTTTGAATCGTCTGGCTGCACGAAGCACTCCGGCGGCATCGATGCGATGCCCTAGCAGACCAAGCACCCAAGGCAGAATGAAGGTACACAGCATGACACTCAAAACGGTTACCAGCAGGCCAGCTATCCCGATGGAGCGCAGTTCGCTGATAGGCACAGTCAGCAGCGCTGAAAATCCGATCGCAACTGTCGCGGCCGAGATTATCAGCGTCCGCCCCGCTTGCCCGGCAGCAATATCGGCAGCCCAGCCGGGATCATATCCCTCGGCCAATGCTTCGCGAAACCGGCTCACCATCAGCAAGGCATAGTCGATGCCCAAGCCAAGGCCGAGCATCGTTGCCAGATTCTGCACCAGAATCGACAGCTGCAGATAATGCGCGAGTATCGCAGCCGCACCCATCGCCATCGAGATTGAGAGTAGTCCAACTCCCAGCGGCAACAGCGCGGCCACAAGGCTGCCGAAAGCCAGAAAGAGCAGCAAGAGAGTCACCGGCATCGCTCGTTCCTCGGCATGGGTGACGTCATCTGCGCTGACCTTGCGAAGATCGAAGTTCAGTGGCGTTTCACCCGTTATCTCCAGTTTGATATGTGGGTATTGCGGTCTGAGCTGACCTTCCATCCCGTCTGCTCTTGCCCTCAGTTGGGGGACCAATGCCTCGACCGTTTCATCGTGTGGGTCCAACCCGACGATGATCAAGGCTCCGCCATTGTTCCCAGTGAACAGAGCGTCCGGCCAGTCCAGACTCGAGACGGCACCAGACACTCCTGGCACACTACGCACTGAACTGGTTAAGAAGCCCACTGCATCTGCGCCTTTGGCTGAATCCGAATCGGGAATACCGCTGATCACCAGAACCAGGCGGTGGGCGAACGGAGACTGGAAACGCTGCGCCAGTTCCAGGTCAACTTTTTCGGATTCTCCGCCCTTGATGTGAACAACTGTCTCCAGGCGACGTTCGACTTTGTAGGAAAAGGGCAGCAGCGCAATCGCCATGGCAAACCCCGACATCGCGAACCAGAATCGGCGGCGAGCGGCATCATGGCCAGTTCTCAAGCTTGGCTCGAGCTGCACGGTGATCTGGGTCATTGGTATGCGCCAAGCCAAAAAACCTCGCTCCAGTTAAAATTTCTGGTGACGACTACCCCGTAAGTTCAGTTAGACGGCACAGACGGCCGTCGAGCAAGCGTCACGTGTGTGAGTCACCGATCTTGCCCTTTAGCGCCGCAAGAATTGAACACGCATTTTAATCCCCGTAGATTGATGAGTATACTCGTTTCGAAGCAGCTTCAAAATTACTGAAGTTGAAGGGGTTGAAGGGGCCCTTGACCGGAAGTTATGAAGATGAGTCTGGGAAGTCCCAAAGTTGTAATTGCGATTTTGCGACAGGAACAGGTCGCAAGAACCTTCCGCGCGGGAGGCCCGTGGAAGAATCTCTGAGCAGCGCCTTGATGCGTGACTCAGCCAAGGAGGTATTCGCGGCAGCGGCGGTTAGCCGGAGTTGCAGCGTTGCAGCCTGCCTATTGCTTAAAGACCAACAGAGGTCCGCTCACCCGCTTGCCCTTAAGGTTGACAGTCACCTCGACACGGTCGGCGATCTTGACGAAGGGAATGCCTTTATTCATCCCGTAATCCTTACGATCGAAAGCCATTGTCCCTTTAACTTCACCGGAACCTGTGCCCTTGCCAGTTAGCGTAAACGTCAGAGTCTCGGGCGTAGAGACCCCGCGAATGGTAAATGTTCCAGGCAATCAAAGGTGGTGGGACCGGTCTGGACAATCTTGTCTGAGTGAAACGTTATCAACGGATTCTGCTCGACGTCGAAGAAATCTTTGCCCTTTAACTTGCCGCCTTTCATTTCTCATCCTCTCGACTTGCGGAATTGTGAACACATGGTTGGAGAGCCAGACCTTCGAGGTTGGGAAGCATAACCCCGTCCTCTCCGGCTCTTAAACTCGCGGGCGGCGGCGAGTCATTGCTGGGCAGTCCCTTTCACTATGAGCGCGAAGGGGAGTTCTTCGTCGCTTGGCGCGAGCTTCAAAGAAGCCGAGAAAATCCAGTGGTCCTGATCATCTTTATTCACGGTTCCGGGTGAGCTTGTCTGCAGGAGGCAAGCTGAGCGGACTGGGGTGTTTTGTGCCCGCCGTCTTTGCACTCATGTTCACCAGTTCTTGAAACTTGAATGCGGCGTTAGCGTCGGGGTCCGATTGCGCAGGAATGAGTAACACGAAGTCCCGATTGGGAGCGACTCCGAGGTGATTGCCGTCATCGGGAAGAAGTTCGTAGCGCATCGTGTAGAAGCCAGCAGGAATTGGATGTCCTCTAAAATCGGCTGCTGCCTGGGGGAAGTGTATTACCCCCAGCAACGTAGACTCAGCGAACTGTGGGTAGACCAGTTCCGTGCTTTTGTTAGCGTGCGCCGGAACACTCTTTCGAAGCCAGAGCTCGCAGGAAGGTTTGGGATCATCAAGCGTGAGCCGATAACCTTTTGGCTCAAGGCTCTGCCGCACCTGCTCGGAAACGGCGCTCTCGGTCAATGGACCGACGCTCTCCACTTTGCCGTTCTGCGCAGAGCACAGCAAGGAGAGCGTCATCAGCACAGCAGTCGTAGCCAGCGACGCTTTACGATTTTGCAATTTGCGTCCTATTTGCTATCGAGCGAATGTGCCCACGAATGCGCTGCGCTTGCCGTGAAGGTCCCACGACGCACCTAGGCCGGGACCGGAATAAGAATCGGTCAAGGCCACAGCCGGCATGGAGTGCGCAGTTTCAGTCAAGGGGGGATAGAAGGTTACTTCATTGCCGCAAAGATGGTCCTTGTCGCCGATGCCTCGCGTTTGAATCGTAGCGAACCTGCCGGCCCGCAGCATGGCGGCTCCATGGTGCTCGGCGTTCACTACCAGTTCCATTTGGGTGGGAATCACTTGCGCCACGTTTTTCAAGAGCTCTCCACCCATGTGCTGGGCAAAATGCACTAGCGCCGCCCGTTGCTGTGCGGAGGCTTGATCGTCCACCAGCAGCACTGCCTTGGCGGGATACGGGCTCTCATAGGGGTCGCCTAGCGTTCCATTCGCCCGAACGGCTGCAGCCACCGTCAATCCTTCAAGCGAAATGCTGTCCCAGCTTCCACTGCGAACATGCCATGCCAGAATGGCCTCATTGCCGACCAAGTTTACCTCGCCATTAGCAAAACATTGGCCAGTGTAAACATCGGCGTTCCGGGTCTCCAAGATAATCGCCGCGAATCTCTTGCGCCGCCATGGAGATCGGAAACAATCCCACGAGACACGCAACCATTAACAAATTTGCGAATCGCATAATGAACTCCTCAGAAGTTGCACTCAGCACTCAGCGAGCACTTCTGCACCGGCTAGATGTCGAGTGCTCCATTTCTGATGCTAACCCCCAGCAATAGGACGCGCAAAAACTCGGTCCGATTCTATCCGCATTTCCCGGTGCCATGACAGGCGCGGTTCTTCGAGCTGCAATTGCCCGGCTCGGCCAGTTCGCCATCGGGGCCAATGCAGGTCTGCGTGTGCAAGCACCAGAACAGGCCCTCATTGCAAGCCGGTACCGTGGGATCGGGCTCGGCAAGGATGAATTGACCCTTCCAGCGCAACCCGGAACAGAGGTTCGGATTATTGGTGTTGAAGCGCTCCGACTCTTTGATCATGCGGCACCTCCCGCAGCTTTCAAGATGGCTCGAACAAGGGCAACTTTGGCAAGCTTGACTTTGTACGCGTTGTGACTGAGTGGAGAGGCTTTCGCAAGCGCAGCGTCGGCCGCTTTTTGCGCAGTCTCATTGTCACCGGTTTGCCGGATAGTGCCTGCTGGGCTTCTGTAGAGGGCCACGGCCCGGGAGCGACAAATCCCAGAACAATGCTGGAGGATTGCACGTTCGAGCCCTGCAGTTTGAGCGTCACTGCGGCGACGGCGAGCGGCCAATCAAAAGCTTCCTTCTGCCGGATTTCGTAATGGGCGGCCTTCAAATCCGACGCGGGAGGGATTACGAGTTCAGTCACGATCTCGTTCGGCCGCAAATCGTGTTCGCGCTCGTTCTCGGTCTTGGGAATCACGAAGAATTTTTCCAGCGGAAGTTCGCGTTTTCCCTTCGGTCCTTCCAGATGGATCTTGGCGCCATAGGCAATCAGGATCGGCACCACCGTCGAAGGGCTGACAAACTTGGCGGGGCCCTGATTGCCTAGAATTGCGTGATAGCGGTTTTCGCCGGTTGCCACCAATTCTTTCCCGCTCTCGTCTTTGGGCAAGAGACCCAATCCATTGCGGAAATACCAGCAACGCGGACGTTGGCAGAGGTTCCCGCCAATGGTGGCCATATTGCGAATCTGCGGACTGGCAGCTTCGAGCAATGCTTCTGACAAAGCGGGATAGTTCTTCTTCACGTTCTCATCGTCCGCCAGTTCGCCGAGGTTGGTGAGCGCGCCGATGCGCAGGCCTTGCGCATTGGAAGAAATCCCCCGGAGATCCGCGATGTCTTTAATATTGACGAGCCGTTTGGGTGCGACGACATCGTCCTTCATCAGCGCCAGCAGATCGGTTCCGCCGGCGAGGACCTCGGTATTTCCCCAGGTTGCACCGAGCAAGCTGATCGCCTGGCTTCTGCTGTTTGGGCTTACATATTCAAAAGGCCGCATCATGCACGTCCTTTCTGCTCGAGCGCCGTGAGAACACGGTCGGGCGTGAGCGGAAGGAATGGAACTCTTACTCCGATGGCATTGGCGACAGCGTTAGAGATCGCGGCCCCGGGCGAAATTACCGGGGGCTCGCCCAGCCCGATTACGCCGCGTTCGTCATATCCCTTACCGGTCATCATGTGCACGACCAATTCAGGGATGTCGCTTAAACCGGCCAGGCGATAGAACTGCATGTCGGCATTCAACATGCGCCCAGTAGTCGGATCCATCACTTTCTCTTCGAAAAGCGAGTAGCTGATGCCCATGATCAGGGCACCATAGCACTGACTCTCAGCTGTCTTGAGGTCGATGATCAAGCCGCAGTCTTGCACCGCAACCATTTTCTTGACCTTGACGATGCCAGTGTCGGAGTCGACTTCCACTTCCGCCATCTGCACGCCGCCCACGCCACTGTTGGTGAGGTCAGGCGGCTTGCTGCGGTCGGGATTCTTGCCTCGCACCGTGATCGGCATCGCGCCGAGTTTGGAACAAGCTTCCTTCCAACTCAACGCCCGGCTGGAATCTCCCTTCACGCTCACCTGGCCATTCTTGCATTCCAACTGATCGGGCTGAGCGTTTAATGCGGGCGCAACTTTGGCAAAGAGCGCGTCGCGAGCATCCACAGCCGCGCGACGAGTCGAGGAGCTCACGCCGCCAATCGTCGTAGAGCCGCCCGATCCTCCAGAGGGCGGGTAATTCGTATCGCCGATCAAAAGCTGAATCGCGTCCATCGGGATTCCGAGAGTGTCTGCCGCCACGACGAGAATGCAGGTGCGCGTGCCAGTGCCTAGATCCTGCGTGCCCATCTTGAGTTCGACAGAGCCATCAGGATGGATCGTCAGATCGCAATCACTGGCGTGGCCGCGGCCTCCCCAAGTGTGAAACGACACGCCAACGCCACGCACAACACCATCGGCCTTCTGGGGACGCGGGTGCCACTTCTCTTTCCACCCCATCAGTTCGGTGGCGATGGCCAACTCTTCCCGATATGTGTTCTCGCGAGCTTTGGTGAGATTCAGGTTCTTGCCGAAAAACTCCACCGGATCCATGTTCAACTTGGCGGCGAGGTCATCGAGCGCGCACATGGTGAGCACGGCCGCTTGCGGGTGGTTGGGAGCGCGCCAGGCTCGCGCTGGGCCGATGTTATTGCGGATCGCGGTATGTTCGAGGCGCGAATTGGGAACGCTAAAGACGTAAGGGATGGGCGGCATTCCGCCGCCACCGGGACCGCCGGTTCCCCAGGAGTTGGATTGCCAGGCGGTCACCGTGCCGTCCTTCTTCGCGGCGACTTTGACCCGAGCATAGGCGGAAGGCCGGGCCCCGGCGACCTTCAGTTCCGCGTCGCGCTCCAGCATGTAGCGAACCGGCTTACCATCCGCTTTCTTGGAAATTTCGGCGGTGAAGATTCCCCAGCGATCGGGAGAGAACTTGCTGCCGAATCCGCCGCCGACATTGTCCTGATGAACGCGAATATTGGTGGCAGGAATTTTCAGCGGCTCGGCCATCTGTCCCGCGATGCCGGAAACGTTTTGCGTGGAGATGTGCGTGAACACATGATCCTGATCGGTCCACTCCGAAATCGAGCCATGGCTTTCGAGACAACAATGCGTGATGACCGGAATTCCATACAGATCCCTCGGAGACAACCTCAGCTTCCGAGAACGATTTGTCCGGATCCCCCGTCGTTTGCGTAGCCGCTTTCTGGTAGTTCGATGGAGGCCTGTTTCCGGCTTCGGGATGTGCGGTGGCACTGCGCAGCGCCGCCAATACTTCATCCGGAGCGCCATCCTCTTTCAATTCCTTCAGCACATCTTCGCTGGGCTTTTGCGTGACGCCATACCGCTGAATCTGGCTGACCATTTCCCGCGTGGGCACCTGATTGTCGAGCATGTCGCCGATATCGTCCATGCTGAGCGGGCCTTGCTCCTGCGCGCTGCCTGCAGGCGGTTCGGCATCGCTGACCAGATGCGGCAGTTGTTGATATTTCACCCTGATGGTGCGGATTGCATCTTCCGCGATGCCTTCGTCAACCGCAGCGACGGCAACGATCTCATCTCCAGCCCAGTGAATGTTGCGAACCGGGTCCCTGCACGACGTGCACCGCTTTGACCCCGGGCATTTTTTCCGCCGCACTGGTATCAATGCTCACGACCTTGGCGTGCGCGTAAGGACAACGCAGCACCTTGCCATAAAGCATCCCGGGACGATGCACATCGTAGGTGTATTTCGCTTGTCCTGAAACCTTGACGGGAGAATCCACACGCGTCGTGCGTTTGCCGATTAAGGTGCGGTGTTCAGCATCAGGCCATGCGTAATCCGGCATAAATCAGGCTCCCTTCTGCGCAACCTGCGCGATGGCTTGGCGGATGCCCGCATACGTTCCGCAGCGACAAAGATTGCCGCTGAGTCCCCGACGAATGTCCTCGGGCGTGGGATTCGGATGCGCGTCCAGAAACGCTTTGCAGGCGACGATGAACCCGGGCGTGCAGAAGCCGCATTGGGAAGCGTCATTGTCAACAAATGCCTGCTGGATCGGATGCAGTTTCCCATCTGCCACCAGAGATTCAACGGTAGTAATCGGCTTGTGCTGTGCCTCAATGGCAAGCACGGAACAGGCATAAACTGGTTTGTTATCCATCAGCACTGTGCAGGCGCCGCACTCGGCGCGATCGCAGACTCGCTTTGCCGCCGGTCAGTTCGAATTGATCACGCAGGGCATCCAGCAGGGTGACCCGGGGCTCCAGTTCCGCCTTGTAGCTCTTGCCATTAATAGAGAACTCCATCGGAACTTTGCCTGGACCATGCACGGGAACTTCTTGCCCCGAGGCCATGACGATCTTGGGCCGAGTCACCAGCGGAACCACTGCAGAGATACCGGAGATTTTGAGGAAGTCGCGTCGCGAGACGCCGGAATGATCTGCATGGTCTTGTTCTTTGGGAGTGTCACCCACTTGGGTCTTTCGCGGATCGTCGTCACGCATTTCGTAACCTCCACGGGGATGGGAGATTGAGGTTGTGCCAAACTAAGGCAAGTGATCCAAACCGTTAACGGATAGTATAGCGAAGCCGACGCTGATTGGGGGTAGCATCCCGCAGATCTTTTGGCCTACCGAGCATCCACTCCCGAAAGGTCGGTGCGCGGCGCACAGTTCCGTCCGGCAGTGGCCGAAGCTTTCTGATGTGAACCCGACCTGCCGCACGGATCGTCGGCCATCGACGATCGGCCCCTGGCTGTGGGCAGGATTAGCGCCCCAGAGCTTGGATAACGCCACGCAAAATTCTGCGCCAGCAAAGCTTTACGAGAGTATCTGTCAAGCTGTCAACCAGTCTTGATATAGGGTAATTTTTCCTGACCATTTTCCCGAATCTCTTCCGCGTGCGTGTAATCAATCTAGATATCGACAATAGACAAATCGTTTATCACCCTTAATCCATAACCAGAATGCTTTTGCATTCAGAAGGAGAAAACATCATGCATCCACGTTTGGAATTAGATAAAGTTGCCCCCGACGCTCTCAAAGCTGTCCTGCAAGTTTCTGCTTACATCAATAATCATTCCGGCCTGGAACCCACTCTGCTGAATCTGGTCTATCTTCGGGCTTCTCAAATCAACGGCTGCGCGTGGTGTATCGATATGCACACCAAAGATGCGCGTGCTTTGGGAGAAACCGAGCAGCGGTTGTACGAAGTCAGCGCGTGGTGGGACGCTCCGTTCTATAGCGATCGTGAGCGAGCCGCCCTGGCATGGACAGAGGCAGTGACACGAATCGCCGACGGCCGCGTGACAGATGAAGTGTACAAGGAGGCGAAGAAACATTTCACCGACAAGGAACTCGTGAACCTGACCTTGGCCATTACTCAGATCAACGTCTGGAACCGGTTCAACGTCGCTTTTCGGAACGTTGCGGGATCCTACCAACCTAATGTTCGCGAATTGAAGAAGAGCGCGTAGTCAACTTAGATCGCGGGTCTGGAGTGCGGGTGTTTAGCCGCAACCAGACTGCGATCTCTGTTTAACGGTGGTTTCGGTTTTTTGCGGCCGCCCGGATCCCCCATCTGTGAGGCTTTTGCGATTTAAGTTAACTAATTTGTGTTACAGCGCCAGGCTGGTGGTGTTTGTGTTTTCCTGAGCTTCCTCGGACTCTGCATCCTTGCCTTTGAGATGGGGAGTGTCACGTCCAGCGACTCGTGACCGAGACGGATTCGATAGTCCGGGAGTCGGCCGTCAATGACCACACGCCCGTTTCTGGATCGCTTCCGGTTTGCCGACGACGCGGGACTGGCCTAAGGTCTCCCCGCACATTGTTCGCGGACGGGAATCCCCCTAGGTCGAAAGTTTGAGTTCGCGTGTCAGGCGCATGAATCTTGCTTGGTCGCGGATCGCGTCGTAAGCGGGGAATACCATTGCCGATCCCAAGAACGGATCGTGTTCGGCCAGAGCTGTCTCCAACCATTCGAGGGCGGACGCTGCTTCACGCAATCCAAGATAAGTCCAGGCAATGGGCAATGCCGGGCTGTAATGCTTTTGGCGGCGGGCCTGCAACTCCTCGATCACGCTGCGGGCTTCGACTGTGCGCCCTAGCACTCCAGCAACATAGCCAAAGTAGCCCTCGCCAAGGGGCAGCCCGTCGTTGAGCTTTCTGCCCTTCATTGCCGTGCTCCAAGCTTCGTCTTTTAGGCTTAGCGCTGCCAAAGACAAGGCAAGGTAGAGACAGGTGTAGGGCGAGTCTGGCGTCAGTTCGATGGCGATACGGCCTGTACGGACGGCCTCGTCATAGCGCCGCGAATAGTAGTTGGCCTGCAGCAGACGGAAATTCGTCATCAAATCCAGTGGCTCGAGTTCGACCGCTTTGCCGGCATGAAACAACGCTTCCTCATGCCGGCCGAGGAAGCTGCACAGAATGGGGTACGCCATGTGCGGAAACGCATTCGTAGGTTCCAGGCGGATCGCTCGCTTGTACGCCTGTTCGGACTCGGCCCAGCGCCACTGAAAAACTCGCAGCATTCCCAAGGTGCTGTGGAGGCGTGTTGAGTTCTCGTCCAGCGCCAGCCCCTTCGACAACAAGTCTTCCGCCTTGGGGAGCGCACTCTGGGGAGGCAACGCTCCGTACGCTGCGCTCACGTTGTAAAACATGGCTGCACCGTAATAAGGATCCGCGAAACCGGGGTCCAGCCGGATCGCCTCCTGAAAGTATTCGAAAGCGCGGCGCACATCGTCGGGCCGTCGCTTCTTAAGGAGGTGTGCTCCCTTCAAGTACTGCACGTACGCGCTCATGTCGCTTGGGCGTTTTTCTCGAACCTGAACCGCAAGGCGAACGTGCAGCGCCTCCGCTACCGCCGCGCAGACCTCATCCTGGATGCCGAATAAGTCTCCCAAATTGCCGTCGAAGCGCTGTGCCCACAGATTGAATCCATCTTTAACGCCGACCAGGTTGACGGTAATGCGAATGCGGTCGCCGGACCTCCAAACCGATCCTTCCAACACAGCTTCGACGCCGAGTTCACGGCCGACTTGTCTGGCATCCCAGGGTTGCCCCTTGAAGCGACATGCCACGCTCCGCGCGGTAACCCTCAATCCGTCGATCCGCGACAACACGCGGATCAACTCGTCGGCCAATCCATCGCTGAAGTAGTCATCCTTGGCATCCGCCGTTTGGTTCGCGAATGGCATCACAGCGACGGCAGGCCGCTTGGCTATTGGGACTACAAATCGGTAGCCGCGCTTCGGGATTGTCTCGATGACGCTGGGCGAATTGGCGGAATCTCCCAGCGCGTCACGCAATCGGCTGACCGCGGAATTCAAGGCCACCTCAAAGTCCACAAACGTGTCCGATGACCAGAGCCGCTGGCGTAGTTCTTCGCGGGTCACGATCTCGCCGGGCCGTTCCATGAGGGCGGCGAGCACCTGAAACGACTGCTCTCGAAGGGTAATTGGGATTCCCCTCTTCAACAGGCGGCGGCGTTCCAGGTCGACCTCAAATACTCCGAACCGCACGTTCATGGCTGTCGAACATTCTTGCTTTCAATGATTTGCCTGTCAACATTTTGGTCAGGTGCAAGCTATGGTCATTTCTGCCATCGTGGTTAAGCTGCAGGTGTTCGCGAGGACGTGCGGGAAAGGAAATTCGCATGGTGAGCAGCGCCAGAACTGCTTCGAACCGGTTCAAAGGTTCGAGGATCGAGGCAACGACGATCCGGAAACTCAGGATTCGGTTGCTGCCGTTGCTGTTTGCACTCTATGTTGTCGCCTTCATCGACAGAATCAACCTGGGGTTTGCCGCGCTGACGATGAATCGGGAACTGGTGATCACCAGCCAGCAGTTCGGCTTCGCCGCCGGAATCTTCTTTTGGGGCTATTTCCTCTTTGAAATCCCCAGCAACCTCATGCTCCACAAGATCGGGGCACGTGTTTGGATTGCCCGCATCCTGATCACATGGGGAACCGTTGCAACTCTGACAGGGTTTGTGCAGTCCGCGAATCAACTCTATATCGCCCGCTTTGCGCTTGGGCTGGCAGAAGCCGGATATTTCCCTGGCATCGTTCTGTATCTGGGTTATTGGTTTCGGCAACGGGAAAAAGCACAGGCGATAGCACTGATCCTGATGGGCATACCCTTGGCGAGCGTGCTCGGCGGCCCGATTTCAGGTCTTATCCTCGATCATGGGCATTGGATCGGGTTCAGCAGTTGGAGATGGCTCTTCATTCTGGAAGGATCGCCAGCCGTAGCGTGTGCATTTTTGACGTATCTTGTGCTGCCGAACCGACCCGCCGAGGCGAAATTTCTCACCAGCCACGAGAAAGCTTGGATCGCCGACCAACTGCAGCAAGAAGATCAGCAGAAGGTGGGAGCGCGAACCCTTTCAGTCGCACAGACTCTGATTCATCCCAGAGTCTGGCACCTGGCATGTATCGGTTTTTGCCACGCCTTTGCTACTTACACCTTCAGCTTCTGGCTGCCGCAGATCTTGAAGGCGGCAGTCGGCGAGCAGTCCAATACCGTGATTGGGATGCTGGTAATGATCCCCAATTTCCTTGGCCTGATCGTGATGATCTTAGTGTCTCGCCACTCCGACCGCACGCTGGAGCGGCGATATCACATGGCGACGGCAGCCACCTTATCTGGAAGCGCCATGTTGTTGCTTGGAGCGCCTCGCTCACCACTCCTTTCTGTCGTGCTCTTTTCAGCCGTGGCCATCGGAGCTTACAGTTTTTTGCCCGTGTTCTTTTCAGTGCCTGGGGAATTTCTGACCGGCTTCCCGGCGGCTGCGGGGATTGCGCTTGTCACATCGGTTGCTAACTTCGGCGGATTCGTAGGGCCTTACACCGTAGGCCTCATTCGACAGAGGACTGGCAACCTCTACTACGGCCTGATCTGCGCTGGAGTTTTCTACCTTATTTCAGCGAGTTTGGCGTCTGTCTTGCACAAGCGAGCCCTGCCTGCTCCTGATCAACCGCCAGGCGCGACCGACGTAGCCTTGGAAACAGGTATGTAGAGGAGTACCGGAGGGATTATGACATTCATTGCTAAACCTATTCGCATTGAGCCGGCGTTCGAGGACCGCGAGCGGATTCGCGAGATGTTTGAGCGACTTGCTCCCTATCGAGCACTGGCTGCTTACGCTCCTGAAGGCGTTAAAGACGAAACGCGCGAGGAAGCCAAGCATCCGGTTCTTCCGTGGTTCCGCGGAGACTGGGCCTTGGACGGTAAGCCCCTCGTCGAAGGCGCCGAAGCGATCCTGTACAAAAAGAGTTTTCTGGAGGCCGCCAAAGCCGCCTTCGGTACTCCACTCGTCTATCCTGAGTTCGTTGCCGTCAACATTAATGGACCGATGCCGGCAGGCACAACACACATCGACAACCCATCCTTCTACGGCGCAACACGCGTCGACTATCCTTTGCCGTTCCTGAGAGTGATGGGTAGTTCCGGGCTGTTCGAGCCATGGCGGGTGGTTCGCGCCAGCACCCTCTCCTGGTTTTATGAAGGCTCTGGCGGCAGTTTCGATTACTGGCCGGAGGGGCTTGATGGGCCAATGCGGAGCGAGCAGCCGCCCTTCGGAAATATCGCTCTCTGCGCGGACACTGACCGGATGTACCATCGCATCGGCCCCATCGGCGATCCCGATGCGGCGCCACCCCGCATCTCGGCCGCAGCGCAGATTCATTCGAACGACAATGGCAACTGGTCAATTCTCGAAAGTGGTGAAGTCCGCGCCACGTACCCACACCACGCGATTCGCTTTTCCATTCTCTGGAAAGCCGCAATTGGGGACAGGCAACCGAAAACCGGCAATCTGACTCTGAATCGCATTATGTCGATCTTCACAGCGGACCTCCGACATCGGGGCGTGGACTTCCAAGTGCCTTCTGATCCGTTAGCCGACACAGCATGGATTCTTTTGCTGCAACGGATCTATGCGGAGCCAATCGATTCCGGCGGAAAGCAGTAAAGGCCATTCAAGGTCAAGAGCCTCTCGACACCAGAGCCAAGATTCAGGATGCTCTGTCCGTGGCTAATTGGCTGAAGTCGGCTTCGGGGAGATCATGAATCCATGTCTCTGAAGCCCGTCTGGTTAGTTGCGCATGCCCATGATCGCGATCCCGCGCGACAGTAAGACGGATAACAACTCCTACTTGGCAGCAAAACCCTCCATACCGATCCACAATTGCGCCAGCAGTTGCAGATTATTCTTGTAAGTACGAGTGACTGTGAACTCCTTTCCTCCCCGCACGCGGAGTACATACTCGCCCGTGGACCGTGGATGAATCTCTTCCACCAATGCCGCGTTCACCAGCACAGATCGATGAATTCGCACAAACCCGTGCCGATTGAGCTTTTCCTCCAAGGTTGAGATAGATTCTCGCAGCAAGTGCGAACTTGAAGTGTGCAATAACGAGACATAATTGCCTTTGGCTTCCACTGCGATAACGTCCGCCGCATCGATGAAGAGAATTCTCCCCTTGGCTTTGATCGCAATCCGGGCAGACTTCCCCATGGCAAGCGACCGTGTCTGCGATATAGCTTTGTTGAGTCTTGTTGTTTGCCCTGGTGGGTTTTGCCGGAACCCGGCGGTGAGCGGCCCACGAATGCACTCGTCCGAGGGTCCGATCGCCTCATCAGCCGCCTTTTTCCCAAAAGCCGCAATCGCATGTTCACGGTGTGCCCTGCCGGAAACGACAGGCAGCTTGGGCTGCCCCAGGTCTTCACAAGCGGCCTTCACCACTTCACGAATACTGTGGATTGCCGCTATCCAAAAGACCTCCGTTACCGGTTTCGTTACTGCTCCTAGCCCGAAGTCCATCGTGACCCCTGCAGCGCCGTCAACTGGCCTCTACTCACAGTTCATCCTGCTGCCTCCAAGGCGGCAGAGAAGAAACCATAGCGGCAAGACAGGCACCCACGATTGAAGACATCGGCCTCTGTCGCATTGCGCTGTGTCCCCTACCTGACCCTGACTGGGTCCGGCGTTCCATCCGACCACCAGCCCGCGGGAACCATGAACACATCGATTGGTTCCGGAGCGCCGCTGAACTGTGGATTCAGCATGACGGGAGAGTTGGACAGATCTGCACCCCAAACGGCACCGTCTATGAGTGGAGTGTAAAACATCAGATGAGCCATCCAGTTGTGGTGGTCGTCATCGGTAAGGTACTGTTCTTTCGACATCATGTAGGACATGGCTCCAGCCTCCAGGGGCGGCAGCTCTTGCTTTATGAATGTCTTGATGCCGTCGATGATCTGAGCTTTGGATTGACCGGCCAATATCATCTCCGTTCTTTTATAGGTCATCGGCAGGATGGAGCGGGCAGCCGGGGGGTTGAAGCAGACCGGACCTCGAATTTTAGGGTTCCAAAAATTAACAGCACCATCACCGTCGAATGGGCCCATCCACCCTCGCTCCACGACACACACGAAACCGTTCTTGCCTTTGACGGCGGTTTCGTAGCCATGCCGTCCGAGGACGAGGACATCGGCATCGCGCGAGATATGCCTCTGGAGCCGCGCTACGAGCCATGGCAATCTCGGCGTTTCGATCCCCCATCAGATATTGATCAAGCGGAGCCATGCTGGGATACGGGGTTTTTAATTGTGCTTGCATTTGCGAGCTCGCACCCAGTGCGACCACAAGCATGGAGCTTGCTAATCCGATTATCTTGAATATCCTTCGGCTCATTAATTCCCCCCTTCGGCGCGGATTTTGGGCCGATCAAACTACTAGGATGCGGCCGTTCCACTTGCGGGTTGCCACCGATCATACCGACGAGTATGTATGTTATAGCAACAAGTCGCAACGCTGGGAAGGGCTGCGAGGACTCATTGCTGGCGAAAACTCCAGTCGCCGCAAAGATGACTGACCTCCCCTACAAAATGGCCCAAATCGACAGGTTTCGCGCGATCTGGTTTTGCGTAATCATGGCAACCGGCGTGCATGTCAGGAAGTCTTCACGGCTCAACAAAAGGGCAGCTATCCGTGGCGTGTCACTCGCGTCCGGCCTCGTGCCGGGCGCAGCGACTCGAGGTGGCCGCTCACCCTTCTTTGGCCTGATTCCATCATCCGAGGATCCTGCGAATTCTTTCCTAAAACGACGTACCCCTCCCACGCCGCGATCAGGAAGGTAGCCGTTTCATTCGCGTTTATATCACTCCGCACTACCCTGCGTTTCTGTCCTTCGCGCAGTGCCTCCGCCATGGCGTCGTGCCAGTCCTTATAGACTCTTGCCGTCCTTCTGCGGAATCCCTCATCAAGACCTGACATCTCTTGAGACAAGTTAAGCAAGGGGCAGCCACGCTGAACGTCTTCTCTTTTCAGCGATTCGGACTGAATAATGCGGACCAGAACGTCGATGGGGTTCTTGGCGTTGCGTAAAGGCTGCACCCACTTCCGGTGAAGATTACTCGCGATGATTTCGTCCACCACCGCATAGCCGAGGGCCTCCTTGTTGTCAAAGTGGTAGTACAGCGCGCCTTTGGTGACGCCCGCTGCCGTCAGGATGGCATCCAGGTCAGCGCTCCGATAGCCAGAGCGGTATATCTCCTGAAATGCAGCCTGCAACAGGAGTTCTCGTGTGCGCTCTGGATCCCGCGAGGTCGTCCGCCCGCGTCGCGATAGTTTTCTAATAGCCAACATACCAACGAGTATGCATCTTGGAATTACCAGAGTCAAGATTGGGAGGAATCTTGGGAGGAATCTCTGGAAATGTGGACTCTTGAAGTCTTCCAATTTATGGGCTTCATCGGCGTAATATCTCAGCTTCGATTCAGGGCTGACCTTGCGAAAAACAGGATGAGTAGGCTGGCGCCAATCAGTGCCAGCATTATGTGATGGTACAGGTCGTTGCTTGCCGTGCGCGGACCCCTGCCCGCGGCAAGCGCAGCCATTCCTAACAAGACTCCGCCGAGCGGCACTAGGTTGGCAATCAGCGCGGTGCGCCATGCAACCGGTGAGTGGCCGAATACAGCGGTCAGTCCCCATAGCAATGACAGCCCGCACATACTCTCGACAATTGTGGCAGGAACGATGCGCGGCTCATGAAATCGCCCGATGGCAATGCCGGCATGCTGAAGCGCCCCAAAAGAAGAAGAGTGCTGCGTTCGAGATCATCACACATCCGAGGAAGGTCCTCATCAGAATTACTTCTCCCATAGGCAGTGTCCGCTACCGGTCAACGGAATGTCAGAGCTACGCCTCAGAACTGAGCTGTGGATTGGACTGGAACGAGGCCGGTGCCGCTGCGGCGATCCAGTCTGGCGGCAACTGTCCTTCCGGCAGCAGCAGCCCCTTGTCGAGATAGCGCACCATGCTGGCATAGTGCGCCGCATGGGGATCGTGCGTAACCAGAAGAATTGTTTTCCCGTGTTCCTTGTTCAAGGCAGACAGTAAGGTCAGAACATCGTTTGCCGATGCTGCATCGAGATTGCCTGTAGGTTCGTCGGCCAATATGAAGTCGGGGTCGGTCGCGATCGCCCTGGCGATCGCGACCCGCTGCTCCTGGCCTCCAGAAAGCTGACGCGGGAAGTGATGCAACCGGTCTCCGAGCCCAACCAAATTCAGTGCGACCGTCGCATGCTCGCTTTGCTCTTTGGCGTTCAGCGCTGTCAGTTTCAGAGGTAACACAACGTTCTCCAGGGCAGTCAGAACCGGAATGAGGTTGAAGGACTGGAAGATGAATCCAACATGTGCGTTCCGCCAACGCGCAAGCTCGCGGCTGTTCAAAGAGGCAAGGTCCTGCTTCAGAACGAGGACCTCTCCGCTGCTTGGCCGATCCATGGCTGCGATCAGGTGGAGCAGTGTTGATTTGCCCGAACCGGAGGGTCCCATGAGCGCCAAAAAGTCCCGGCACCGCAATCTCAAGGTCAACGTTTTTCAAGGCGCTTACACGGTTCTCGTCGCGCACGTACTCTTTCGACAGCTTCTTGGCTTGAATGACGATTTCCATAACCTCTCCTATTTATGCATCGCGCAACGCGCTTAGGATTTCTTTCCTGGCCGCCGCTCGCGCCGGCAAGAAGCCTCCCAGCGCGCCCAGCACAATCGCGAAAGTCAAGCCGCTAAACATAACGGCCGTGCCGGTGTGAAACTGAAAGGCAATTTCGCTGAACGAAGCAAAATTTCCGACCCCGGTTGTCACCCAGTTGAGCGGCAGCGCCAGCAGACATCCCAGAATTCCCGCGAGGACCGACAGCAATATTGATTCGATCAGAAAGCTGGCCAGGATGCTGGTTTCAGAAAAGCCAAGAGTTCGCAGCGTACCGATCTCCTTCGCCCGCAGCGCCACCGCGGCATACATAGTGTTCATGGCGGCAAACCCACCTCCGATGGCCATGATCACGGCGACAAAGATTCCCAAAAACTCCAGCGGGGCGCCCGACGACGTCTGGCTCTGGTAATAGTCTTCCTCCTTGATGGCCTGGGCTCCGAGCCGACGGTCGTCTTCAATCGAGTGCTTCAGAGCGTCGAGCGTGACTATGTCGGTCGCCCGCAACAACACGGAGCTTGGGCTGTCTTGCCGGTTGTAGTCCCCGCTCACTTGGTTGAAGTCGCCCCAGATTTCGCTGTTGAGGGCGGATTGGCCACCATCCATGACCCCGACGATCTCCCAGTCGCCTTTGCCGAAGCGAATCCGGTTGCCGATCCGCGCCGATGGATACCGCTTGGCGACCGCTTTGCCAACCACGATTTCTCTTTGGCCTGGCTGAAACCACCGCCGTCGATCAGTCGCACTTTCCTCATCTCGATTCCCGTCGTGCTCAGTCCGCGCACGGTGACGTTCATGCCTTTTGGGTTATCCACGCTGGGCAAATTCATCACATTGACCAACTCCTGCGATGCCAACGGTTCGCCGCGCTGGCCCACGGCGATGCCTGCCTGCGATCGCAGGGTGGCAAACGCCTCTGTGGAGACGATGCTGCTCAGTTCCGAGTTCCCGCCTTTCCGCAGTACCAGAAGTTGCAGCGGATTTGCTGTGTTCTTGAAAACCGTCCTCAGCCCGTTGACTAGCGCGAGGGAAGCGACCAGGATCGCCACGCTCAATGCGATGCCAAGAGCGGTCATGATCGTCGTGGTCTTCCGTACCGCCAGGTTCCGCAAGTTGTATGAAATGGGTATCGCCATATCTCATCCGTTGTAACGAAGGGCATCGAGAATCGAAGTCCGGGCCGCGTTCAGGCCCGGCACCACGGAACTGGCAAGGCCGATCAGTAAAGCGATTGATCAGTGTCAACGCCGCCATCAGGGGAGAAAGGCTCAACCCTTTGATCGCCGATACAAATCCTGGCGCATTCTTCATGGCAACAGCAATCGCCGCGCAGAGACCGCTTGCTAACACGCAGCCCAGCACGCCTCCTGCAACGGCGATCAAGCTCGCTTCACCGACGACCATGCCCAGGATCTCTCCGGAGGAGAAACCCAGAGTTTTCAGAATTCCCACTTCCCGTGTCCGTTCACGAACCGACATGGAGAGCATGTTTGCGGAAACCAAGAGAATGGTGAAAGTGACCGCGCCGCAGATTGCAGCCAGAAAGAGTTTCAGATTCCCCAGGAAGGAAACGAAGCTCAGAAAGAAGGCTTGCTCAGGCTCGCTTTTCGTCGGATACGGAGAATCCGCAAAAGCTGCTATCGATCTGCCGGGCAACGTCGGATACAACTTCTTTGCTATTGGTCTCGACATAGAACTGTTGGGCCATGTCGCGGTGACCATCACCAGCGGGCAAACTGTCGCGGAGATAGGCCCAGTTGAAGTACAGAACCGTGTTGCGAGCCGGATCATCGAAAATTCCCGCCAGCGTCAATTCGAGAGTAACCGGCGGCACTCCGACGAGGGTGATCCTCTCTCCGGGTTTCCAGCCCAGTTTCTCGGCCAGCACCCTGGACGCCAGACATGCGGTCTTCTGCGAAAGAAAAGCTTGTTTCTCGCTCTCTGTAATCCTGAATTCCGGATAGACGTCAAACAGGGACGGCGGTTCGATGGCAAACTGGGCGAACTGATTCTTGGTATCGCGGGCGTCTTTGTATGTACCGCCGAACCAGCGCAGCCTGGTTACGGCGCGCACACCCGGAATCTGGGCAATCTTCTCTTCATAAGCCACTGGCAACTCCTGGGTGAGGGCAATCTTGTGGTGGACCACCAATCGCATGGCCTGTCCTGGCGTGGTATCGCCGCCATAGAAAAGGCTCCGGTAAAGGGCAAGGAGTACTCCGAGCAGGGCAAGCGATACGGCGACACTCGCCACAGTCAAAGCCGTGCGGCGGCGATTGCGAAAAGCATTTCGAAGAACAAGAGGCAGGTAAGAGAACATTGCGTCAGCCTTCTACTCCGAGGAGGAATCACCCTTGCCAATTTATTTATACACACTGTATGATTAATATACAAGAGAAAACTATGTCCCACGTCCCTATCGTCTGGGTAAGCGAAAAGCGGCTGCTGACGACACGCGTGCGCGCATCCTCGAAGCTGCCCGTCAACTCCTTGCTAATGAATCAGAAACCGACTTGGGCATGGAGGCAATCGCGCGCCGAGCGGATGTCTCCCGGCTCACCCTCTACTACCAATTCAAGTCGCGGCCTGGTCTCCTGGAGGCTCTTTATGATTACCTTGCCATACGAGGCAATATGCGACGCATGGCTGAAGTGTTTCACGAAGACGATCCTTCGAGTGCATTGGACAAGCTGGTCAGCATATTCGTCGGTTTCTGGTCCTCCGATCCGGTCGTGATCCGGCGGCTGCGTGGAATGGCGACACTCGACGCCGAGATTGATCAAGGCATCCGCGCCCGGGACGCGCGCCGCCAGCAGGCGGTTCGCGAAATTATCAGACGAACCGTTTTGGGGGGGAAGAAGAAGCTGTCTACGGGACAACAGAGCCTGACCGCGGACGTTCTCAGTATGCTCACCAGTTTCGAGAGCTACGACGCGCTGGCCAGGGCCGGACACACCCAGGGAGCCATCCTTGCGACTCTAACTCGCATGGCCCGCGCCGCTATAGACTCGGCTGACTGAGTCGACGGACCAAATCGGCTACTCCACCGCTACCTACAAGCTCTTCAAGAGCAAGGCCGAAATCTTCGAGCGATTGGCAAACGAACGAGAGGCCGCACGTCACTGATCGCTTCGACGAATACGACCTTAAGACCGGCGAGAAGATCGCCACCAAAAGTGCGCCTCCGACTGGATTTCAGTTCGGCTGCACATGGGAGACGAGTTCATCATGCTAGCCGATAGTGCTCACGTCGATCCTGCACGTCACCTTTCGTCGGACACGCTGCGACTCCTCACCCGTAAACTGAAATGAGCGGCCGCACGTCACTGATCGCTTCGACGAATACGATATTAGGACCGGCGAGAAGATCGCCACCAAGAGTGCGCCTCAACTGGATTTCAGTTCCGGCTGCTGCATGGGAGACGAGTTCATCATGCTTGCGGATGGTGCTCACGTCGATCCTGCACGTCACCTTTTCGTCGGACACGCTGCGACTCGTCACCTGTAAACTGGAAATGAGCGAGGGCAAGAGTTTTCTTCGTAGCTGTTGAAATATCGCCACACACTCATAACCGCAGGGTTACAAGTGTAAACAAGGTCACGACAGAACCAGCGATGTCGCACAGCTTCTCGTTACGGCCCGAGGTCACTGAAAAGAGGCCTTCCTACGAGATAACGGTGCACTCCCTGCATAGCCGAATTTGTCCCTGTGGCCGGAGCGCTCACGCGTGGAGAGCGCCCCGGCCCGTTGGGAAATACGGGATCAACCCGACCTATTTGCCCGTCAAGGTCGTGATCAGACTGGCTACGTTCGGGCCGCCGAGACCGGTGGGATAATCGTATCCAACTCCCGCCGGAAAACCGGGCCCGAAAAAGCCATTCTCCCCGACGGTAATGTCCTGGAAGTCAGTTGAGGGGGCTGCGTATAGCGCCGGGCTGAGATAACCGAGCGCGTGTCCAGCTGCCGGATCGGCCAATGCAGTGATAGCCGCCCACTGCGGGTCGCCTTCACTGGTGCCGCCGAAAAAGTAGAAGCCTTGCTGGGCGGGAGGTCCAAAGCCGAGATACACCAGAACTGCGGTGTACACACTGGCGTTATAAATCACGTCAGATGTGGACCGCATGGCGTTGCCCGAAACCGACTGCTGAAATGGCGGCGCAGAAAAAATCAGGCTGGGCGATCCCCCCGTAGCCCCGAAAATTCCATCCGTGCAGCCAAACGGACAGAGCGCTTTGTCGGAGTCATTCCATACGTCTTCGCTCTGGTAGTTTCCAGAGTCATCGATGAACAGGTTAGTGCCGCCCACAAATATGACCAGCGGGTCGGATGCGGGATACAGCGCATTGGCAAACGAGTACTGGTTGCTGGCGCCAAAGTCCCCGGCCGATGCGAACACCGAGATCGAGGCCGCCTGCGCAGCTTCGAAATTCTGATGAGCCTGCATCACTTGAGTGTTGTTGCCACGACCTCGGATCGCAGCTTCGGGTGAACCCCAGCTCAGCGAAATGACATTTCCCAGATGGTGGGTGACCGCATATCGGACAGCGTTATTGAGGACGTTCCCACCGTTGTTGGCGGCGACGACCAAGTCAATGGTGGCACCCGGCGCAATGGCGTGCGCCCACTGCACGTCAAGACTGGTTTCGTTGGCCCACGATTGTTCGCTATGGTGCTGGAGGGGTTGTAAACCGGGCTTCCGCCCGAATAAATGATATTCAGCACCGGGTCGGGTAATCCAAATGCCTGATCAAATACGTGCAGATCTTGGCGGATGGTGGGACTGCCATAGGCGTCCACGATCACGATCGTCTGTCCGGTCCCATCGAGGTTAGAAGGTACGTTGTAGGCGGTGCGAATCAGAGGAGGCGTTTAGCACGCCAGCCCGTAAGCGGCCACGCACTGTGACGGGGACGGGAAAGCCGCTGGTTTGGATGCTGCCGCAAAGGCAAGCTGGTGCGGGGGATCGGTGACGTAATCGAAGTTTTGAGCATGGAGGTTGCTGGCTGCAAAACAGCTGGCCAGCGTTGCGGCGAGTAAAAACCGCCACACGGACGACGAGGATAGGGATCGCATAAATTATCTCCTGGAAGTTGAATAGAACTCTACGGGCCTCGGGTCAGGGGGGCGTGCGCGACAGAACGAGGCTCAAGAGCTAGCGTGGTTGATTGGGCGGAATCCGCTCCGGTCGGGCTGTTTAGGGCGCCACCAGTATTGAAAAAGAGTAGTCCCCTAGAGGCGTGTGTCAATGACCCGCGCATGACCCGCGCAGGGACAGGCGTTTGTACCGAGGCTGTGGTGACGCTTTGTGTGTCCCGCGTCTGGGGCGAAAGAGGAAGAGTGTCCGGACGAGCCACTCTAATCCCGGGTCTTAGTTGCTTCTTCGTGATCGGCGGCACATACGTCACCACGAGGGCTGAAGGCAAATCCTCGATGACATCGATCCGACAGCTTTGCCGTGTGATCCTAATCACATCCCGCCCCGCGCTGTGTAGAATAAGCTCCTGCGATCTCGTGCCGGCTTTTGCCGCACGCAGACACAATTCGTCCGCGTCGAGGTTCTCATAATGGCCGAGAAGGCTGTGGTCGATACCCAGGGCCCTAACATCGATTCCATCCTGAATGAGCAGCGCGAGTTCGAGCCTCCGTCCGAGTTCAGCAAACAGGCGCACATCAAGACGCTGGATGAATACGAGCATCTCTACAAGGAATCCGTCGACGATCCCGACAAATTCTGGTCGCGGATTGCCGGCGAACTGCACTGGTTCAAGAAGTGGGACAAGGTTCTCGAATGGAATTGCCCGTGGGCGAAATGGTTTGTCGGCGGCCAGATCAACCTGTCCTATAACTGCCTGGACCGGCATATGGAAACCTGGCGCAAGAATAAAGCCGCGATCATCTGGGAGAGCGAGCCGGGCGAGGTCCGCACTCTCACCTACGGGCAACTGCATCGCGAAGTGCAGAAGTTCGCCAACGTTCTGAAATCCCTAGGCGTGAAAAAGGGTGACCGCGTCGCGATTTACATGGGGATGACGCCGGAGTTGCCCATTGCCATGCTGGCTTGCGCGCGCATCGGGGCGCCCCACACGATTGTGTTCGGTGGATTTTCTTCGAATGCGCTGGTCGATCGGATTCACGACTCGCAAGCCACGGCAGTGATCACGCAGGACGGTTCCTATCGCCGGGGCGGGGAAGTGAAATTATTCCCGGCCGTCGAAGAAGCGCTGAAGTCGTGCCCGAGTGTGAAGCACGTTGTCATTTACAAGCGCACCGGAACCGCGATCAACATGCAGGCCGGACGCGATCACTGGTGGCATCAGTTGATGGCAAAGGCTTCCGACGTTTGCCCAGCGGAGCCGCTCGATGCGGAGCATCCGCTCTACATTCTCTATACTTCGGGAACCACGGGCAAACCGAAAGGCGTGGTTCACACCACGGGTGGATATTCTGTCGGCACATATCTCACTACAAAGTGGGTCTTCGATCTGAAGGAACAGGATACCTATTGGTGTACGGCAGACATCGGATGGGTGACAGGTCACAGCTACATTGTTTACGGTCCGCTGCAAAACGGCGCCACCAGCCTGATGTACGAAGGGGCTCCCAATTTTCCGGAGCCCGACCGTTTCTGGTCGATCATTGCGCGCCACAAAGTGAGTGTGTTCTACACCGCGCCCACGGCGATCCGTACCTTTATAAAATGGGGCGACGAGTGGCCGAAGAAACACGACATGAGTAGCCTGCGCCTGCTGGGCACAGTGGGCGAGCCCATCAATCCTGAGGCCTGGATGTGGTACCGCGAAACCATCGGCGGCAACCGTTGCCCCATCACCGACACTTGGTGGCAAACGGAGACCGGGCACATCATGATTGCGCCGCTTCCGGGTGCGATCGCAACCAAGCCGGGATCGGCTACACGGCCGTTCCCTGGCGTTGTCGCCGAAATCGTTACGATGGAAGGGAAGCCAGTTCCCGAGGGTTCCGGCGGATTCCTTGTCATCAAGCGTCCGTGGCCCGGAATGCTGCGCACCGTCTACGGCGATCCCGACCGCTATGTGAAGAATTACTGGTCGCAGATTCCCGGTATGTATTTCACCGGGGACGGTGCGCGAAAAGATAAGGACGGATATTTCTGGATCATGGGGCGCGTCGACGACGTGCTCAATGTCAGCGGACATCGGCTCAGCACGATGGAAGTGGAGAGCGCCCTGGTGGCACACCCGGCGGTGGCGGAGGCCGCGGTGGTGGGGCGTCCCGACGATCTTAAGGGGCAGGCCATTTCGGCGTTCGTTACGCTGGAGCAGGGAAGACAGCCTACGGCTGAACTCAAGGAAGAGTTGCGTAAGTGGGTGGCAAGAGAAATCGGGGCGTTGGCTAAGCCGGATGATATTCGCTTTACAGATACGCTCCCGAAGACGCGCAGTGGAAAAATTATGCGGCGTTTGCTGCGGGAGTTGGCCACGAACGGCAACGTGAAGGGCGACACTACGACCCTGGAAGATTTTGGCGTGATCGCGAGGTTGCAGGAGCAGGATGAAGTTTAGGACGCGCTAGAGCGTCCGGAAAGTCAAAATCCCCACTGCTCGCAAAGGGCGAGAAATGGGCACCCAGTGCGCAGATATTCCTCCGCCCGGGTTTGGCGCAAGTGATTACTGGCTTAACTTGATCGCGAGTTGGCGCTCGGGCTGCGTCATTTCACCCCACAGTTTCTGCAGGTCTGCTTGAACCGACTGATTGTCGGGCTGCTTCCGCAGGGCCATCGCGAACCAGCGATATGCAGTCGGAAGGTCGTGCGGAGTGCACAATCCTGCCGAATAGAGGGCCCCCATCTCAATCATCGCTTTGGGATTCGCCTGTGCCGCCGCAGGTTTTAGAAGCCGCATGCCACGCTCGCAATCCTGGCTCACGCCGCGCCCGTAAATGTATTTCTGCGCTTCGCTCACTGGGTCGGCCAACGTCGTGGGCATGACTCCGGCATGAGGCTTCGGCGCGGGAAAGGCCGCCGGCTTTTTGGGTTTCGGATTCGGCGCAGGTGGACTATCGGACGCCGCTGCCGACGGCTCTGCAGATGGATCCTTAGCGGCAGGTTCGCTTGGGGCTGACGATGTTGGGGCGGGGTTCGAGGCGTCGCTTGCCGCGGGAGCGGCCGCCGTTGCTGGTGGTGTGCTGGGCGGCGCATTTCCGGCGTCAGGCGTGCTCGCGGGAGGATTGCTGGCAGAGGAATCCGCTGCGGGCTGCGGCGCCGACGCGGCCGGCGCTACCGGCGTCGGTGCCGCGGTCGTGCTATTCGCAGCTGGCGTTGTGCTCGAACTGGTGTCCGTGGCGTCGGAATTTTCCGCCGCTGCCGCAGGTTTGTTCGGGCTTGCATGCAGCCACGGGATTCCTTGATTCTTCCACCGCAAATATCCGAAACCTACGGCTAACGCCAGCGCCAACAGAATCAAAATGAATTTTCCGGCGCCGCCGCGGCGGGGTTCCTCATCATCCAGCAAGTAATCAAGGTTGCGGGAACGGGAATGCGAATCGGAGTTCAAATTTGCCCGCTTCCGGGGAGCAGGATCGTTCAAGCCGAGAAAGGACGGGCCACTGATGGACGGCACTTCTTCGGACTGGGGCGGCAATGATCGAGAAGCGGGGCCTGGCTGCTGCCTCACTGGAATGGGAGAGGGAGCTGTGGCAGGCGAGACCGTAGTAGATGATCGCAGCGCTGTGCCTTGAGCGGGCACAGACGCAACTTCGACCGGCGCGGACGACAGCTTGGCCCCGCACATCCCGCAAAAGCGGTTCTCCCCCGAATTCTCATTCCCGCAGCGAGGGCAACGCACCGAATCCTCCTCGTGTCTACTATAGCTTACGATATCTCTAGATTCGATGCATGTGGGACGCAACCGGTACCCGAAAAATCACGTCGATCGGACTCTGCAGACTTCAACATGAAGCACAAATCGAGCAACCAAAAAGATACCTTCCACCTGACGATCCGAGGGCGCAGTCTCGAGGTTCAACGTATTGCCGGGTGCAACTTGCGTGCTGCAGAACTGGTTTTTCTTCACGAGGGTCTGGGCTCGGTGTCGCATTGGAAAGATTTTCCGGCGCAGGTCGCGGCCGCCACGGGGTGTCCGGTGACGGTCTACTCGCGGTATGGGTGCGGTAATTCCGATGTACTGACCGAACCACGGGCTGTGAGCTACATGCACGACGAAGGGCTTCGCACGCTGCCCGATCTTCTCGGCGAGCTGCAGATCGAGAATCCAATTCTGGTCGGGCACAGCGACGGTGGGTCCATCGCGCTCATCCACGCTGGGGCACACGACCGGGTGCGCGGCCTGGTGCTGCTCGCTCCCCATGTTTTCGTGGAGGAGCTTAGCGTTACGAGCATCGCCCACGCCAAGACAAGTTTTGAAACCACAAATCTGCGCGAGAAACTCGGCCGCCATCATCGCGATGCGGCGCGCACGTTTTGGGGATGGAATGACATCTGGCTCCATCCCGACTTCCGGCGCTGGAATATCGAAGAATATCTGCCGCGCATTACTTGCCCGATTCTCGCTATCCAGGGACTCGATGATCAGTACGGAACCATGGCCCAGGTGCAGGCAATCGCTCGTCAGTCCGGCGGGCCGGTTGAAATTCTTCCGCTCGCCGAATGCCGGCATTCGCCGCAGCGCGACCAACCTGAAACGGTGCGGGCTGCAATTGCGAGGTTCGTGAAACAAATCGGTGGGAACAAATTGGTTGGTGATGGAGTCTGAGACTCGAAGGCTCCGAGCTTCTTGCCCTATTCGGAGGCACGCATGTCATTGCGTTTGCTGGCAACCTACGTTTTCTTGACCTGTGTATTGTCGCTGGCCGCCGCGCAAGTGAGCCCCCCGCTACGCGTCCGCGTCTCCGAGGGCGTCGAGGAGGGATTGATCCTCAACAAGGTCAAGCCCATCTATCCACCGCTTGCGCGGCAGGCACGTATCCAGGGCACAGTCATCCTGAAAGTACTGATCAATAAGTCGGGGGACGTCGAGAACATGCAGCTGTTCAGTGGGCATCCGTTGCTCGCGCAGGCCGCTCTCGATGCTGTCAAGCGCTGGAAATACAAACCGTACTTGCTGAACGGCGCGCCAGTCGAGGTGGAAACCAGAGTGACGGTCAACTTCACACTCCCAGAGAGGCACCCGTCGCAAGGCGTTGTAGGGGATGCGCCCGGAGGAATTCTGCCTGATGCGCCATCAGCGCTCCGGTCAAACATTCCGGTGGATCCTGATCGTCCCGGAGTCGTGCGCGTGGCGCAGGGCGAGATGGCCGAGCTTTTGATTAGTAAAGTGCCGGCCGAATATCCTGCTGTTCCTAAACGGGCCCGCATTCAGGGCACAGTTGTGCTGAGGATAGATATCGATAAGGAAGGCAATGTCTCGAGCATTCAGCTGATCAGCGGACACCCGCTGCTCGCGCCAGCCGCCATTGACGCGGTCAAACAATGGAAGTACAAGCCATATTTGCTGAATGGGGAGCCGGCTGAGGTCGAGACCCAAGTTCGGGTGAATTTCACTTGCTCGAAAACTGAGTGCAACGACGGAGGGTTATGAGGGCGGCGGCCTCGCGGCTGCGGAGTTTCGCTCCGCCGGACAGGCGAGGGCTGTCCTCATAAGCGCGATGGGCTTAGGGCTTTGACCCTGCCGGCCAGCTTTTGGGCGGTATCTTCCGAGTAGCCGACCATTACCGGGAGTTGTTAACACTCCTTTCCCAACGAACGTCTATGATCGTGTGGGGATTTTGCGCGAATGGCCAGGTCCGGCGACAGAAGTGACCTGCTCGCGGCAGGCGTGGGACTCGGGCCTGTGAGGGAGCAGTTCGCGTCCGAAATCTCCGAGGACGTAACGTGGGTGGCTGCGGCGCAGGACGGCGACCGGGCAGCGTTTGGTCAGCTCTACGAGCGCTACTCTCGCATGGTCCATGGAATTTTGCTTGCGAGGGTCCCGGTCGGCGAGGTTGATGACCTCGTTCAGGATGTCTTCGTGAGGGCGCTCCATCGGTTGTCAACGCTGCGGGAGACCGCAAGCTTTGGCGCATGGCTGGCGGCCATCGCTCGCAACGTGGCGAATGACTACCACCGTCGATCGGTGCCAGAGGAACCACTGACCGATGACGCCTCGGACCAAGAAATTCAGTGCGGAACAATCCGGGAGTTGTTAACACTCCTTTCCCAACGAACGTCTATGATCTTGTGGGGATTTTGCGCGAATGGCCAGGTCTGGCAACAGAAGCGACCTGCTCGCGGCAGCCTTGGGACCCTGGGCCTGTGAGGGAGCAGTTCGCGTCCGAAATCTCTGAGGACGTAACGTGGGTGGCTGCGGCGAAGGACGGCGACCGGGCAGCGTTTGGGCATCTCTACGAGCGCTACGCTCGCATGGTCCATGGAGTTTTGCTTGCGAGGGTCCCGGTCGGCGAGGTTGATGACCTCGTTCAGGATGTGTTCATGAGGGCACTCCGTCGGTTGTCAACCCTGCGGGAGACCGCAAGCTTTGGCGCGTGGCTGGCAGCCATCGCTCGCAACGTGGCAAATGACTACCACCGTCGATCGCTGCCCGAGGAACCACTGACCAATGACGCCTCGGACCAAGAAATTCA
>CAVZFP010000018.1:0-141692 GCA_963774565.1 uncultured Acidobacteriaceae bacterium
AGTGCGGGACGAAGCTGAGGCGTCCGCTGCCATGTCCGAAGCAGTCTCACCGGCCGAACCGGCCACACTGGGGATCGGCAAAGCAGTGGAACACCTCGTCGCATCCCTGCCTCCGAAGGAGCGCGCATGCATTCTTCTGAAAAACGTATTTGATTACTCGCTGGAAGAGATTGCAGAACTTGTCGATTCCACCGTTGGGGGCGTTAAGGCAGCGCTCAACCGCGGCCGGACGAAATTAGCTTCGTCTCCGCCTTCGTCGCCTTCAGTTCGAAGTGCGGATCCGGAGCTAGCACAAATCATGCGACTTTATGTGGATCGCTTTAATCGAGCGACTGGGACGGAGGGCGCGAATTGATCAGCGCCGACGCCCGGCTCAACGTTCTCGATAGGTTTGCAGGGAAGTTTGCCGATGCTCCCTACTTCTTCAACTACGACCGCTGGCCATGGCCCTGGAAACTCGCGCTGGGCGAGGTGGATGGGGAACCGGTGCTCATTCTTCTCCAACGCGGGGCTGACACATGGACCTCATACTCGGTCATTCGTATGAGGCTGATGGCCAAGAAATCGAGCAAATTGTGGACTACATTCACTGCCCATGGATGATCCCGGCAGCCACCTCACTCTCGCTCGTTGGAAGTCGCGAGACGCGCGATTAAACCTGATGCCCTCCGCCGCCCTAAGGCAAGCCTAATGGCTGGAACAATTATGAGAACCGCGTTCAGGAATTCACCCAACTGGGCGATGATTTCGAGTGCTTGGCCAGGACCGGCGTGAACACTGCCGTAACGCAAAAGATAATTTTCAGTTTGAACGCACCGTGAGGTACCGGCAGGGATGAAACGACCAACCTCCAGAAGTACTTGACGTTTGACGTAAATAGGCGTATTTATATGTCATATGCCTCGCGCCAGCGATATCCAGAAGGCCGAACGCTTCAACTTGGCTCGCACCCTTCTGCAGCGGTATCCACATTGGCCCAAGGCTGCCCAGCAACTCGCCAGGAATTGCTCTATTTCCAAGCGCCAGGCCTATCGCTACCTCGAGCTGGCACAGCGACTCAAGCACCCTGTTCCAGTCGGCGATTCAAAGTCTCCTTCACCGTGAAGCTTTCCCACACTTGGTACAGGACTCCGCATCTACGCTGCTTCCACCGGCTTAACCTTAAGCGAAATCGCCAGCCGTGCCTTCTCGGCGGTCCTGCATCGCGGGGGAGGTCGTGGCTGACCGGACGCCCCGTCATCACGAACCCTGCAAACGGAGTATCTCTTCGATCGATTATTACCGGAGAAATTGGCTCAGGCGTACGAACTACTCGCATCGGACCCGTCCATGGTCGATCGCTCCAAGACTGCGGCCCGCAAGATGCCAGGAGGTTCTAAATGAAGAAACCCACTGCGATTTACACCCGTGTGTCCTCCAACCGCCAAAAGGAGAACCACACGATCTCCAGCCAGGTAGTGGCGCTGACGCAATACGCCGAGAGCAACGGATACATGGTCCCGCCCGAGTGGCACTTCCAGGATGATGGCTATAGCGGCGCCACTTTCCCTCGGCCTGGCCTGGAAGCATTGCGGGATCTCGCGGCAGCCGGTCAGATCGAAATCGTTCTTATATACTCGCCTGATCGCTCGAGTCGCAAATACGCTTATCAGGTCCTGCTGGCCGAGGAGTTCGCTCGCTACGGCATGGAATTGATATTTCTGAAAGCCCCTTCCGGCGCTACAGCCGAGGATCAACTACTGGTCCAGTTTCAGGGCATGATCGCGGAAGACGAAAGCGCACAGATTGCCGAGCGTTCTCGCCGTGGCAAGCGCCATCGCGCTCAGCAGGGATCGATCAACGTGCTGTCCGGCGCCCCCTACGGCTACCGCTACGTGAGAAAGACCGATACTACGGCGGCCTACTACGAAGTCATCGACGCCGAAGCCAACGTCGTGCGCCTCATCTACGAGGCATACACGCGCAAGGCCTCAGCATCAACGCGATCGCCTCGCCAACTCAGCCAACGCGAGGTCCCGACGCGAAGGCGACAGAGGCGATGGGAACGATCGACCGTCTGGAGCATGCTGCATAACCCGGCTTACGCGGCGGCATGCCTTCTATGGCAAAACCGAGCTTCATCCGCGGCAGCGAATCACACGCCGTTGCGCCAGCGTGGCCTAGCCAGCCGCGACAGCTCCTATCAGGAACGTCCTCGCCAGGACTGGATCGAAATCGCCGTCCCCGCCCTGGTCAGCGAAGAGACCTTCGCCCTGGCCCAAGAGCAGTTCGAGAAAAATAAAAGGTATTCACCGCGACGCACGATCGAGCCGACTTTATTACAGGGAATGCTCGTCTGCCAACGCTGTGGTTACGGACTCTATCGAACTTCCACGCAAACTTCGGAGCGCACGCTCTACTACTATCGCTGTATTGGATCCGACGCCTATCGACATCTCAAGGGAGCTGTTTGCAACAATCAGCCGATTCGCCAGGACCAGCTCGATGCGGTAGTCTGGCAGGAAATTATGCGGCTGCTGGAAGACCCCAGCATCATTCAAGAGGAATTAGATCGCCGGCTGCAAGCTGCCAAAACCACCGATCCGCTGAAGCGGCGGCAAGACCAGTTGCACCGCGACCAGGCACGCCTGACGAAGAGCATGGATCGCCTATTGATCGCTTACCAGGAGAGCCTGAGCAAGTTAGAGCAACTCCGCTCCGCATGCCGGATCTCCGCAAGCAGCATCAGGCGATCCAGGCCGAATTGCAATCGCTGGAAATAACAGCTAACGACCAAACCAGCAATCTACAACTGGTCGAAACACTCAACCGCTTCTACACACGACTGCGCGCCAGAGGCAACGTCCTCAACGTAAGCGAGCGCCAGAGAGTCCTACGCCTGCTAGTAAAGGAAATCCTCGTAGCCAGAGACAAGATCACAATCCGGCATTCAATTCCCATGCCTGCCTCTTCGCCCGATTCGAACGATGGAGTTCGGCCAGCGATGAACCGCTCGAGCCCAATACTGGCCCGAGTTACCTTTTGCGTTCACACGGTCAACACACCTGTAACAATGTTTCCGAGTTCTGGGTCCAATGACGTTTGACATTCCGAAACTCGCTGCGCATTGGTCGCGGTGAGCGGGCACGGGGTCACTTTCTGGATGGCCGATAACTAACCCGGAACCGGCGCAACCTCGGTTAGCAGGGTCCTCGCAACTTCGAATCTCTTTCAATTCGCGTCAGGCTTGACATGTTACGGTCGGATGTCTACCATCAAACGGAAGCTAGGGTAGAAGGTCTTCCATGGAAAAAAGAGCACAGCAACGCGCGAACGTTCTTCAAGGCACCCTTGACATGCTGATCTTGCGAACGCTTCTTTATGGGCCTGCTCATGGGCACCAGATCGGCAAGCACATTCAGCGGACTACGAATGATTTTCTGCAAATGCAGCATGGCTCGCTCTACCCTGCGCTGCACAGGCTGGAGCAAAGAGGATGGGTCACCTCCAAATGGGAGACGGCTCCGGATCGCAATCGGGAATTCAAGTATTACCGACTTACGGAGAAGGGCCGAAAACAACTCGTGGTCGAAGAATCGCAATGGAAGCGGATGGCGGAAGCTGTCGCACGCATAATGTGGCCCGCGGCTGAGGAGAGCTGAGATGACGTGGTGGCAGATCAGGAAACGGGATGCCGACGTGGAGCGGGAACTACAATCGGACCTTGAACTGGAAGAAGAAGAGCAGCGGGAACACGGCGTGCCGCCGGAAGAGGCCCGCTATGCCGCCCTGCGTTCTTTCGGCAATCCCACTCTTATTGGCGAGCAAACTCGCGCTGTCTGGAGTTGGAACAGGCTGGACAATCTTCTTCGCGATGTAAGAATCAGCGTTCGCTCTCTCTTCCGGTCGCCTGGGTTTTCAGTCATTGCCGTTCTCGTAATGGCGTTGTGCATCGGCGCTACAACATCGCTATTCACCGTGGTGCGTTCGGTCCTACTTAGGCCGCTTCCTTTCCGTGATCCGGATGGGCTGGAGATGATTTATGAACATTTCCGCGACCCTAGCATGAATGCGCAGCGGTTCAACTACAACGCCGTTGCTCCCGCCGACTACTACGACTGGCGCGCACAGACCCACGGCTTTGAAGACATGGCCGCGTGGCGTTATTGGCAATTTACCCTGACGGGCGAGCGCGGAGAGTTGCCCGAACAGGTGAGCGCACGGGGCGGGACCTGGAACCTGTTTCCGCTGCTTGGGGTGAATGCGGTCATCGGACGCACGTTTACCGACAGCGAAGATTGTCCGGACGGAAACGCCGCCATGCTTACATGGAATCTCTTCGAGCGGCGGTTCGGCGGCAATCCATCGATTGTCGGCAGGCAAATCCATCTCGACGGGAAGCCATACACGGTCATCGGTGTGCTCCCGGAGTGGTTCATCTATCCTGATGCGAAGGTTCAGGTATGGGTTCCGTACCAGTCCGGGTTGCCGCCAGCAATTCTGCAGCATCATGACTTTCACTTTAGCCGTGTGGTAGCCCGCTTGAAGCCGGACCTCAGCCTGGCAAACGCCCTGAGCCAGGTGGAGGCCGTGCAGTACCGGCTGCATTTGCAGAACCTGAATGCGCCGGTGGCCGAAGACGTGGCATCCCGGACTCTCATCCAGGATCTCGCACAAGATGTGAAGAAGCCATTGATCATCCTGCTGTGCGCTGTCACTTGCATGCTGCTGATCGGATGTCTCAACGTGGCCAACCTAACTGTTGCGCGGTCGGCGGCACGACAGAAGGAGATTGCCGTCCGGAGCGCACTGGGGGCACGGAAGATGACTTTGATCCGGGAACAGTTGGTGGAGAGCCTGCTGGTCTCTCTTGCGGGCGGCATCACCGGAGTGCTGTTATCCCTTGCGGCAACGAAGTGGCTGGTTACCACATGGAGGGATCTTCCCAGCGCTCGGAGTGTCCACGCTGACGGCGTAGTACTTGGGTTTGCCTGCGCGCTCTTCATTTCAGCGGCCCTGCTGGCGGGCCTACTGCCAGCCATCTCATCGACAGGCAAAGAAGGGATCGCGGCGCTACAGGCCTCGTCGCGGAGCGCGGCAGGTAGCCAGGCGCGCACAGCCTTGCGCAAGACGCTGCTTGCGGTAGAGATTGCAACGACTGTGGTCCTGTTAATCGCCGCCGGACTTCTGCTCAAGAGTTTCTGGCGACTGCGGACGACGGATGTGGGCTGTGCGACGGACAACGTGCTCACGATGGGCTACAGCCCGCCCGCCAAGAAATACGACAGTCCCGAGAAGATGAACGCATTCAACGAAACCCTGCTGGAGCAGGTACGCGCGATGCCGGGTGTGCGAGCGGCAGCGCTGGGGTCGATCGTGCCCGGAGCAGGAGCCGCCGGTGACGATTCCTTCACCATTCCCGAGCATCCACCGACCGCGCCCGGCACGGCGCTGCCCGACGCGCTGTCCCGGCTGGCCGACCCCGGATACTTCAGCACATTGCAGATACCGCTGTTGAACGGGCGCTTCTTTACTCGCGAGGACCGAGCTGGCCATCCGAAGACCGTTATCATCAGCCACCAGCTGGCGCAGCAATACTTCCTCGGCGAAGACCCGCTAGGCAAGCATCTCCACGTCGCTGCGCGGGGTGACGCCGATTACGAAATCGTCGGGGTCGTCACCGACACGTTGTATCAGGTGGGTCAGCCGGGCAGGGCGACCATGTACTTTCCGGTTCTGAACGGGGAGGTCCAGGAGGGGCTGACCCTGGCGGTGCGTACAGCGTCCGATCCGCTCTCATTTTCCGTTCCAATCCAGAAAAAAATTGCGGAACTCGATCCGGAGTTGCCGGTCTCCGATGTACTCACCGTACAGCAGATCATCGAACGGTCATTGGGCAACGTCAGCCTGAGTGCCAGCCTGGTGCTCGGCTTCGCAGCGATGTCCCTGATATTGGCGTCAATAGGGTTGTACGGAGTCCTTTCTTACCTGACCACGCAGCGCACCGCTGAGATCGGCGTTCGCATGGCGCTCGGTGCACAACGCGAGGAGGTTCTTCGCCTGATGCTGGGCGACGGCCTGCGTCCAGCGCTCTATGGGCTGACGATTGGGCTCGCCGCCAGTGTCGGAGCGGTACGTCTAATCCAGTCGATGCTCTATGGAACCCGGCCGCTCGATCCGGCGATCTTTGCGTCAGTAGCTGCAACCCTGGTGGTGGTGGCGGTGTTCGCCTGCTTGGTTCCGGCATGGAGGGCGTCGCGAATCGATCCGATGCAGGCGTTGCGAACTGAATGAGGCAGCATTCGCGAAATTTGCACTCCTCGAATTGTTGAAGCCAAATCGCCGATGCCCCACCGAATAATCCTGGGCTCCAGCAGGCCGATTTTGGGATTCCGGCCGAGTCACGGGCTACCCTGACATAATCCGGTAAAGGTAAGGGTTGCCGACCAACCGCAAAGAATTGTCGCGCGTCCGCTGGGAAATGCTGGGCAGTCTATAATTGCGCGCACGGATGGTCCTCACCTCTGGCAAGAGACTCGGTCCCTACGGAATCCAAGCGCCGCTGAAGGCCGGGGGTACCCGCGAGGCATTCATGCTCGCAATACTCGTCTTGACCGAAAGATCGCGGTCAAGACTCTGCCTGACTTCTTTGCCAATGATGCCGATTCGCTTACAGCGGTTTGTTCGATGTGCGCTCGACAATCCGAACCTGCTTTTCATTCTTGCTGTTGGCCGGGGCTGGCGTCCACTACCTCGTTTCGGAGTTTCTAGAGGGGTAACGTTCGGTGATCCCCTTGGTAGTGGTGCGATACCGCAGAGATCATACGTATGAAACTTCTCCGAATTGTCTTTGCAGTTTTGGCGTTGATCGCGGCGATGCCGGCGCAGGACGGCTCTCAAACGCGGTCCGACTTCTATCCGGTCTCGGTTTGGTATAGCGGGGGCAAAGCACGAGCCCCCATGCTGGAAGAAGTGAACGCGGATTCGGCGAGATTGTGGAAAGGAGATTTGCTGAAGATCAAAGGGCTGGGATTCAACACGGTGCGCACCTGGGTGGAATGGAATGTAGGCGAGCCGCGGGAGGGGGAATATCACCTGGAAAATCTGGATTTGCTGTTGCAGTTGGCAGATGAAGTCGGCCTGAAAGTGATTGTCCAGGTGTACGTGGATTCGGCTCCGGAGTGGGTGGGAGCGAAATTTCCTGAGGGAAGGTATGTGGCACAGGACGGCCTGGCGATTCCGTCGCAGGCCGCACCAGGATTTTGCTTTGATAACAAGAACGTGCGTCAGGCAGTGCTCGGGTTTTTTCAGCAAGTGGCGCGGCACGCAGAAAAGAGCAAGGCCTTTTACGGATGGGACTTGTGGAGCGAACCAGCGGCGTTGAACTGGGCTCGGCTGGGATATAAATCGGAGCCGATGTTTTGTTACTGCCCCGCGAGCATGGACCGGTTTCGCGAGTGGTTGCAGATGAAATACGGCTCGCTGGAAAAGTTGAACGTGGCGTGGCACCGGACGTTCACGGATTGGAAACAGGTGGAACCTCCCCGGTATGGAACGATACTGACATACACGGATTTCATGGATTGGCGGGTGTATTACGGTTACAAACTAGCGGAAGACCTGAAGATGAGGAACGATGCGGTGAAAGCGATCGACGCCACTCATGTGACAACGAGTCACGCACCGAATCCTTCGCCAATGGACCGCACGCTTGCGGATCCATACGACCCTACCGACGATTTTCTGATGAAGGATTCGGTGGATTATTTCGGCACCAGCTTTTATCCGAAGCTGACGGCTGCGGAGCACAACTGGAACCTTGAGCGCCGGGTTTTGGCGATGGATCTGACGGCAGCGATGACCGGAGGACGTGGATTCTACGTAGGGGAATTGCAGAGCGGGTTCGGCGTGCATGGAACAACCATGGGATCGGAAGTGACACCCAGCGACTTGGAACTGTGGACATGGGGAATGGTGTCGCGCGGAGCGCGAGCAATCAACTATTACGCGTTCTACCCCATGAATGCGGGTTATGAGAGTGGCGGCTACGGGATGATCCAGCTCGATGGGACGCTTACGGAGCGAAGCCGGCGCGGGGGAGAGACGGCGAAGAAAATTGCAGCGAATGCAGATTTGTTGTTACAGGCGAAACCGAAGCAGGCGGAAGCGGCCATTGTGTTCAGCCCGCTAGTGCCGCTGCTGGGCGGCTACGACGAAGAAAACTCTCGAAACGCGATGCATAAAGCGCTGGCGGGATATCACCGGATGTTTTTCGAGAGGAATTTGCCCGTGGATGTGCTCAGTTCGCGGGAACTGACGGGGCAGGATTTGCGGCACTACAAACTGATTGTGCTGCCGTATCCGTTAATGATGACGAAGGATGAAGCGGCAGCGCTGAAGACGTATGTGGAGAACGGCGGCCACCTGTTCGTGGAGGCGCGGCCCGGATGGGTGAACGAGGACGGACACGCAGAGGATGCCGTGCCAGGATTTGGATGGACGGAAATGCTCGGCGTGCGGGAAAGCTCAATCGACCCTGGGAAGCAAGTCGAGGTGAAGTGGGGCGCACAGGAGTTTACGGGAACGAGCTTCGCGGAGCACTTTAGTGTGCTCGATGAGAAGGCGAAGCCGGTGGCGACATTTGCGGATGGAACGCCGGCCGGCTACGAACACACGTACGGAAAAGGTCGCGCGATCCTGCTGGGAACGTTTGCCGGTCAATCGAACCAGGCGAAGCCGGCGGCCATGCATCCCTTGGGAGGCATCCTGGTGAAATGGGCAGGTCTGACGGAGCCCTCACTGAAGGCTCCGGCTTTAGTGGAACTGCGGGAGATGGACGGAGAGAAAGGCCGATTCGTGTTTTTCTTCAATCATGGAGAGAAGACGGCGCAAGTGGAGTTTACGGATGTGTTGCAGCGCCCGGCCCGCAACCTGCGGGAAATCGTGCATGGAGAAACGAGAAAAGTGGAGGGGAAAACATTTGCGGTGAAGACGGAAGTCCCGGCACTGGGGGTGAGAATTTACAGAATTGATTATTGAGAACAGAAGAGATGGCTCCAACGCAGAGGAGAATGACGTTCACCGGCCCATCTCAAAAGTACGAGCACCTGCCGGCAGTGTTTGCTAGATCGTTGGCAGAGCAGCAAAAGAACATCATAGGAGGGAATTGTGAGCGCCAGGGTCTATCGGGAGCGGATTGGGGGAGTACTGGGAAAAATTTGGGAAACCCAGATGGAAAACATTGAGAAGGCTTCTGCGGTGATGGCTGGGACAATCGCGAAAGGTGGATTGGTGCACATGTTCGGGAGCGGTCACTCCGTGCTGCCGGTGCAGGACATGTTTCCGCGATATGGCGCGTTTCCAGGATTCCGTCCGCTAATGGACATGCGGCTGATGTGGACGAACGTGATTGGAAGTGGCGGCGCGAAGGGATTGCTCTGGCTGGAGCGGCGAGAAGGCTATGCGCAGGTGCTGTTTGAGAACGAACCGATCCGCGAGGGTGACGTGATGCTCGTGTTCTCTCACGGAGGATTAAACGCAGCCGGCATTGAAGTATTGATGGAGGCCAAGAAGCGCGGGCTGACAACCGTGGGCGTAACCTCGATGGACAATTACCGGAAGCGAGAGGCGAGGCATTCCTCAGGGAAGAAGCTGGCGGATGTGGCGGACATCGTGATCGACAACTGCACGCCCGCGGAAGATGCGTTGGTGGCGATTGAGGGCTGGAAAGCGCCGGTGGCTGCGGGCTCGACGGTGGCCTGTATTACGATCGCAATGTCGATCATCGCGCAGGTGGCGGCGAACCTGGCGGCCAAGGGGCAAACACCACCGGTTTTTGTTTCCCCTAACGTGCCGGGAATACCGGCGGACAATACCAACCGGGTTTACGAAGAATATGAGCGACGATTGAAACGGTGAAGGCGAAAGGAGAGAGCGGATGACGTTTTCCACTACACGGCGCCACTTCTTAACAGCAGCTGGGGGCGGTATGGCAGCCGTTTCAATGAAACCTGGCTTGTTAAACGCCGCTCAAGTGCCAGGACAATCAACCAGTGAGACTGCGGGTTGGCAAGAGGGAAACTTTTCCCATGTCATGGCGATTGCCGCACATCCCGGCGACGCTTTTTTTGCCATGGGTGCTCCCGTGGCCGTCGCTGCTCATTTCGGAGGACACGGATCCTTGCTAAGTCTTTCCCTGGGAGAGAAAGGCTCTCGCACAATTCCCGCCGAACAATACGGATCATCGCAACAGGAAGCGGCGCAGAAAGCCGCGGAGATGCTCGGCGCAAAAGCGCTGTTCCTCCGCTATCCCGATGGAGAAATTCCAGTCAACGACGAGGCAAAGTTTGCTGTATGTGATTTGATCCGACAATACAAGCCTTTGACCATCGTAACCCACTGGAAAGGGAGTTGGCATAAGGATCATCGGGCCTGCTATGACATCGTTGAAGATGCAATCTTCTACGCTGGGCTGCCTGGCCTCGTTCGGAAAGAACCTGCTCATGAAGTAAGGAAGTTGCTGTTTGCCGACAATTGGGAAGATGCGACGGGCTTCATCGCGGACACTTATCTGGAGATAACTTCCGTATTCGACCGGTGGTTCAATGCATGTAGCGCATTTCCGATGTGGCGGGGCGAAACCGGATTCCGGTACAACGATTACTATGGCAGCGTCGCGGTTGCGCGTGGCTGTTTGAGCAATTTTAAGCGCGCCGTCGCATTGATGTCGTCCGCGGAGCAACGTGTCCAGCATATTCACACGCCGTAGTGAGGAGCGACGCCCTCTGTTGATATTCTCCACGAAGTGCCTTTCGTCTCAAATGCAACATTCCGCACTGTTGCTTCGTCCGGATGTCGCTAGGAGGAGTCATTTCTCTGACGACGTAATCCGCAGATTTCCGGGGCGCCAATTACCAGCTGACTAAGCGGAAATTTGAAAAGGGTGAAAGCGTGTTGATGAACAATCGGCGCAGGCTTCTGTTCGGCGGGGCGGCAACGGGGATCTTTGTCTTTGGCATCGTGATGGCAGTCCTCGGGACGTTATTTGGATTGCCGGAGATGCGCCAGCGATTGAAGATCGACCTGGCGCAGCAAGGAAATTTGTTCCTTCTGCTCTATGTTGGAATTCTGCTAGCGACGCTCGTCGCTGGGCCGGTGATTGATTGGATTGGGAACAAGGTCATTCTGGTGACGTCGGCGGTTCTCGTGGCGTCGGGTATGGCGGGATTCGCGTACGCCCATTCGTTTGGGGGCGCCGCAATACCAGCGGTCCTGCTGGGAGTAGGCGGCGGAGGACTGAACACTTCGACCAACGCGCTGGTGTCCGATTTGTACGGCGAGGATCGAGGGCCGATGTTGAACGTGCTGGGAATTTTCTACGGGATTGGCGCGCTCGGCATTCCATTGCTGGCCGCGGTAATCGCAGGACATCTCCCGATTGCGTCGCAACTGCTAATCTGCGCGGGGTTGGCGGGAGCTTGCGCGATGTTGTTGTTGAGGTTGCAATTTCCGAAAGCGAGTGGGGATCGGGGGAACCAGGGTTTTTCGTGGCGCGACGTGTTCAGGGTCGCGCGATTCCCCGGCCTGCTGGTGCTGGGCCTCTTGTTGTTCTGCGAGTCGGGCAACGAAGCGAGCATCGGCGGGTGGACGTCGACGTATGTTGCAGAAACGGGACTGGGAGCGAGGGCTGCGACATTGGTCCTGGCGGGATATTGGGCGGCATTGATGGTGGGAAGGCTGTTGGTAGCGCGCTTGCTGAAGGTGGTGGGGAAACGGCAACTGGTGCTGGGAAGCGGATTGGGCGCGCTTGCAGGAGCGGCAATTTTGTTGACGAGCCGATTGGAAGGGATGTTGGTGGCGGGAGTGCTATTGCTAGGTTTGTCTTACGCCGGCGTGTTTCCGACCGCACTGGCGATTGCCGGAGACACCTACCAGAAGATGACGGGGACGGTGTTTGGATTGTTGTTTGCAATTGCGCTCATCGGCGGAATGTCGTTCCCGTGGGCGGTGGGACAACTTTCGCAAGGACTGGGTCTGCGCTACGGGATGGTGGTGCCGCTCGCTGGAGCTGCCGGGATTTGCGCTTTGGCGGGAAGAATTTTGTGGGCTGAGAAGCGAGGATATGGTTAGCAAAAAAGCGAAAAATCGAATGGCGGCGAACGGCGTATTAGCGGTGGACTTGGGCGGAACGAAACTGGCGGTGGCGCTGGTGGACCCCGATGGAAGAGTGTTAGTGCGGAAGAGCGTGCAAGTGGACGGGCGCTCCGCGTTGGCCCCAGTGAAGCAGATCGTGGCATTGGCCCGGGAATTGGCGGGCGGGAAGAGTTTACGAGGAAGAGTCTCGGCAGCGGGAGTGGCGGTACCGGGACTTGTGCGGCGGGATGGAAGGGTGTGGGCGCCGAATTTGCGGGGATGGAAGAAAATGGCATTGGCGCGGCGCCTGAAACGCGCGCTGGGAGTAACCGTGGTGGTAGAAAGCGACCGGAATGCGGCTGTGCTGGGGGAAGCATGGCGCGGGGCCGCACGCGGGACAAACGATGCGATCGTATTGATGCTGGGGACGGGGATTGGCGCGGGGATTTTGAGCGGGGGGAGATTGGTGCGGGGTGCGCATGAGTTATCCGGGTGCGCCGGATGGATGGTGGTCACGGACGAACCCGCGCCGAAAGGGCAACGCCTGGGCCAGTTGGAATCGCTAGCGGCCGGTCCAGCGATTGCGCGCGCAGCGCAAAGGGAGTTGGCCCGAAACAAAGGCGGGTTGTTGACAGAAATTCCGGCGCACAGGATCGACGCGTACAAAGTGGCGGAGGCAGCGCGACGCGGCGATATGGTTGGGATCGAGGTGTATCGAAGAGCGGGGCGGCTGCTCGGATATGGGGTAGCAAACCTGGTGAGCCTGTTTGATCCGGAGATAGTAGTCATTGGTGGAGGATTGGCGGGTGCGAGCGATTTGTTTCTGGACACACTGCGTATGGCAATGAAGGAACGAGCGCAGCCGATTGCTGTAAAAAAGGTGAAGGTTACGGTTAGCCGGTTGGGGGGCGAAGCAAATCTGTTGGGAGCGGCCTGGGCGGCAATAGGAAGAGGCTATCGGAAGCCAGGAAACGGCGAGCAGTGAGAGCCGAACTCGACGATTGGCTCGCCGCGTGAAAGCATTGCATCCCCCTTAAAGGCGTTCTGTACGGCATCGCCGCAGCGCTGCCTACCTTCCGCCAGCAGGGTTTCGGGCATTTCGTCGACACCGCTTCTACAGCGGGCCATAAGACTGTGTCGAATCAGTCGGTCTATGCCGGCACGAAGTTCGCAGTACGCGCCATCTCCGAGGGGCTGCGCCAGGAGGCTGGCGATAAGCTGCGAGTGACGATCATTTCGCCGGGGCTTCGTCCGGACGAACTTCGCGGACGGTGTGACAAACCCGGAGATGAAGGCTCAACTCGCCGAGTCCCGAGACAAGTTCGCGATGCCGCCCGATGCGATCGCCCGCGCCATCGCGTTCGCCATTGAGCCGCCCGCCGACATTGATGTGAACGAGATAATTATTCGCCCCCCTGCACAGGGATAGCTCCGCTGCCTGCCTCTGCGAATCAGTACCGTGCGATGGCTCCTCGATCCTGACTGCCGGATTGGCCGCGATCGCTAACGGGACGTGCGACAGTTGGTAGAGCGCAGCTTTTCGCGTTTACCTTCACAAGCGAGCCTCTTGTTAAAAAAAGAGTAGATAGTTCTCCTGTGAGGTCTTCATTTGGCGTCCCCGCCGGCGCTATTCTTTGAGGATCGATTCGACCAACGGCGAAGACCAATCGATGAAGTCTGGAGCAGAGTGTTATTTGAGTTTCACGAAGAGCAACACGAAAATCGCCCATACCCCGACCGTCATGGGAAACTGCGCCAAAGAGGCGTCCCGCAGCGCGCCTCCTCTAGGTAGGAGATACGTCCCCGCCATCATTGCGAGAGCAGTAAGTACTCCAAGAACAAATCTGCTTTTCCAGTTCATGCGTTCGTCCACCCTTTCCCCTTCTGGGACTTCGAGAATGCCAGCGATTGTACATCTGTTTTCGCCTCGCCCGAGTTAAGAGTGGGATGGAGCCGAGGTGTTGTCGCCCTGCTACAATCTCCACGAGGGGGAACCAATGGCAAACTTAGCTGGTGTAGTCCAGCAGTTGAAAGCGGAACGGGATCGGGCAGCACGAGAAGTCGAACAGCTCAACGCGGCACTTGCGGCGCTCAACGGCTCACATGGGACACGGACAACGACGAGGGGAACACTCTCAGTAGCAGCGCGGGCAAGAATTGCAGCAGCTCAACGAGCGCGTTGGGCGAAAGTGAGAGCGAGTAAAACTCAGAGCAGAATTGGAACCGCAGCACCGAAGCGAACGATGTCCGCAGCGGCCCGCAAGAGGATCGCAGCCGCGCAACGTGCGAGATGGGCGAAGGTAAGGGCTACTAAGAAGAGTTAGCAGGCTTGTTCGCTTTCCATACGAAAGAAAAGGCCCGCTCTCAAGGAAAGAGGCGGGCTTAACCTTTTGGATGCGGAGTCGTTCCGGGTGCTCTCGGCTCCGCTGTGACGTGAGAGTTTCGTCAACCACACCTTGCACAACCCCTTCCTTCGGCGCTTTAGTCCAGGGGTTTTGAGTGTAAAGGTCCTTGGGTGCCATCGTTGCAGGGGAGGACAGAGAATGGCATTTCCTAATGATGATCCCACGGTCCAGCACGGTGACCGTTCAATACAACTGATTGACTGGTTGGTGGGACGATTGGAAGAGTGTCTCGGTGAGGTTCTACCGCTCCAGACGGATGATCTTTTGAGAGACTATGCGAAGGATGCTCGTAACAGCATGGCATCAGCAATCGAGCAGCTGAACCTTGCACGCGCTAAAAAAGAGAAGCAACTCGGGGGCCGCACCAGCTAGAGACGCGCACACTACACTGCTGGTGCTTTCACTGCGAATTGCGGTTTTGAGGTTTTGAGTGGCCTGCTAACGTCAATCAACTGGTGAGTTAGCTACTATCGCAAAATGTCGAAACCGTCGAGGACGTTTATACCCTTTCTACTTTGTGTATGCCTGACACGGCTCGGTCATGCGCAGCACGACGATCCAACAAGTGCCCTGCAGGGAAGTCTTGTTGGAGGGAGTGTATACGTCAATGCGGCCCTTGGCATGAGAATTACTCTGCCGGGAACATGGGAACTGGGCCGAGCAGTACCAACACAATCCAAACCTCCCTCTGACTGCAGCGGACCGTTATGTGGAAATCCAGAAATTAACCTAATTCTGAGAACGAAAGCTGATTCGACTCCAGCAGCGAGGGTTCGTCTGGCCGGATACAAACTGTCGGCGCCATACTTGAATCGGAAGCGTCATCCCTTGAGCGAGTTTGCCGACATTATGTTGGAAGGCAGTGTGCGAAGCGGAAGCGACTTGGTGCCGATAGGCGGTAGCTCAGCCATCAAATTAGACGGAAAATCTGCATACCGACAGGCCGCCGGTATGCAGGGGGAGACCGTGCCCAAAATAATCGGCTACGTGTCAGAAGCGAACGGATATGTCTTTATGCTGGTCGTTTCGGTACGAGATCCGAATCCGCAGGCTTTCCAATCTGCCATTGAGGCGATGAAGCTTAGCTCCCCGTCCGATTGAGCGAGTCGGCGCAAACCAAGTTGTTGTTAAATCGTTAAATCCTCCCATTGCTCAAAACCCCCTCAATGAGCATCTCCGCGGATGACCGGCACGCCTTGGAGCATCGCTCTGCGAGCCAGAGAGTGAGCTTCCTGATTCCTGCGGCGCGGTATCCATGCGAACTTTACCTGATCAAACTCTCGCGCCAGACGCAAAATCATCCCCCGAAGGTTGTGCTCGTCCTGAACAACCGGAACAACCCCAGCTCGATAGTCATCTTTCAGGACGATTCGCATCTGGTTGTAGTCGGATCTTACCCTAAGCAAACGATAGCCTCTTTCGGTAGCAATTTCCAAGGCGCGAAGCACGGCGAATTGTTCAGCTGCTTGGATCGGCACCCCCATATATGCTTCAGAGAATCTGGCCACGACTGCACCCTCTCGACCGGCCTTATTGGTTGCTTGCAGGACCAGTCCAATGCCTGTAATGCCTCGTTGATTATTAACGGAGGCATCGACTCGAAAGGTGTGCCAAAGCGGTCGAAGTGTAGCGTTGCCATGCATGTCCAGCTCTTGTGGTCGCGCCTTGGCGACTCCTCACTTTTCCTGAATAGGTACGCGCTTTAGCTTCAATTTCACGCCTTGCACTTCGGCGAGCCGCAATTTCCAGCTTCTCAGCACCATACACGCTGCAGATCTGATCCGCATGGAGCGTGCTGTGGGAAGTATTACATAAGCCGACTCTCAGGGAATCAGTCCCCCCGGCATTCACACGGGCGATGGAAGTGGTCCGATTCTCCCGATCGTCGACTCCGCCGCCGCGAGTTTTGACAAAGGGCATGGGCCCAGAAAGGAGAACGTCCTGTTTGGAATCAATGAACCCTAGCAATGCGACTTTCATCACATGTGGGTGAGCCGCAGGCCCATGGATAACTCAAGTCCCAATCGGGGAGAAGCGAAAAGACGGTGCAAGCTTGTGCTATCGCCTGGTTCCATCAATTGAACCGGCACAACGATCACTTAGTGCTTCGCCTGACTTTGTGTTCCAAGAGATAAGACCAAACACAACCCCTGTGCATACAAGCTTGCTCAGGCAATCATGAGGTGGCCTACTCGTAGCGCAACGCCACCATGGGATCAACCTTGGCGGCGCGGCGGGCGGGGATATAACACGCGGCGAGCGCGACCATCGTCAGCAGCACGGCGACTCCCCCAAAAGTAGCTGGATCGGTAGCGCCGACTCCGTACAACAGACTCGCCATGAGCCGGGTGAGGGCCAGGGCTGCGGCCAGTCCGATGGCGACTCCGAGCCCGGCAAGTTTTCCGCCACGGCTCAAAATCAGGAGCAGAATGTCCCGCTGGTGTGCTCCTAGCGCCATGCGCAGGCCGATCTCATTCGTGCGTTGGCCGACCACATAAGAAATGACGCCATAAATGCCCACGCTCGCGAGCAACAGGGCCAGCACCGCAAATACGACGAGCAGGATCATCGAAAACCGCCGCGAGGCCAGGGAATCGGAAATCAGCGACTCCATCGTCTGCGCGCCGAAAATGACCTGCTGGTTGCTCATCTGCGCGTTCATCTGCCGAATGGAATCTAGCAGCCCGGCCGAGTTTCCTTCCGTTCGCACCACCACCGCCGAGCCCATTGGAGACATCGCAATAAAATCGTCCGGCATCTGCATGCACGGGATATAAAGGCCGGATCGCAGCGCTTGCTGATCATCCGTGTCCAGGCCCCACTGCTTGACGTGGCCCACCACGCCCACGATCTCCGCCGGCCGGTCGAACCGGTCGAGGTTGATGCGCTTGCCCACAGCGTTCTGGCCGGGAAAATATTTCCGCGCGAACACCTCATCGACCACGACAACCAGCGGCGCGTGCTCGTTGTCCTGCGCAGTAAAGAAGCGGCCGCGCAGCAGCGGAATGCCCAGGGCCTTCATGTAGCCAGGTTCGACGATGTAGTCGATGGCCCAGTTCATGTCGTTCTCGTTCGCGGGCTTGGCCTGGCCCTCGAGCCAGAAGAGTTGCTCGTCATCGCCGCTGAAGGGAACTGCGCCCCAGGTCTGGGAGACCGCCTCGATGCCAGGGACAGCAGCGAGCATGTCATCGAATTCACGAAACGCGGCGCGGATCGCTTCCGCTTTTGCGTGCACCATCGAGGGCGGAAGCGAAAGTCCGAACGTAAGCACGTTGTGCGGGTTGAAACCCGGATCAACACCCCACAGCTTGGCCAGGCTGCGGATGGTCAATCCCGCGCCAACCAACAGCACCAGAGCAAGCGCCATTTCGGCGACCACGAATACACTCTGCATGCGCTGGCGGGTTCCGCTCGCTCCCCGGCCACCTTGCTTGAGGGTTTCGTGCAGATCCGACTGCGAGGTTTTGAGCGCGGGCGTAAGGCCGAAAAGAATTCCCGCAAGCAACGAGATGCCGGCGGTAAAGATCAGCACGTGGGCGTCAAGTCCGACTTGCTCGGCGCGAGGCAGAGCCGCGGGCAGCACTCCCAGCGCTGCCCGTGTTCCCCAGGCCGCCAGGAGCAACCCCAAACCGCCGCCGGCCAGAGCAAGCAGAATGCTCTCCGTAAGCAACTGGCGAACGACCCGCGCCTGGGTTGCGCCCAGAGCGGCGCGAACGGCGAATTCGCGGGTTCTCTTGCTGGCGCGAGCTAACAACAGATTTGCGACGTTTACGCAGGCAATCAGAAGCACAAAGCCGACCGCAGCCAGAAGCACGAGCAACAGAGGCCGGACATTTCCGATCATCTGCTGCTTGAGTGGCGTCAGTTTGGCGGTGATACCTTTATCCGCGTCCGGAAAGGCTTCCGCGAGACTGCGTGTAACGCCTTCCATGTCGGCCCGCGCTTGTTCTATGGTCACGCCCGGCTTGAGCCGGCCGATCCCATGGAATCCCAAGCCAGCGCCGCGTTTCAGCAGCAACGGATTGCTCCACTGACCGATGGGCGCATAGATCTGACTCTCCTGGAATCCTGGAACCAGCAGGTGAAAGTCGGCGGGAATCACTCCGACGATGGTGTAGTCTCTTCCGTCGAGAGTGATGTTCTTTCCCAAAATGTCGGGCGCCAAGCTGAACTTGCGTTGCCACAGTCCCGCGCTGATGAGCGCGACGGGCCCAGCACCGATCCGCTCCTCATCTTCGGCAAAAGTACGTCCGATTACAGGCTTCACACCGAGAACCGAGAAAAAATCCGAGGAGACAAACTCTCCACTCACCTGTTCAGCGTCGCCGATGCCGGTCAGGCTGAAGGCGGATGTTCGAGCAAGGGCTAGAGAAGAGAATGTGTGGTTATCTTTCTGCCAATCACGAAAGTTGGGATAGGAGACTGAACCACCCTCAAAGTTTGGCTTGTTCTCATGTAGCGTCACCAACTGATCTGGGCGAGGAAAGGCCAGCGGGCTTAACAACACACCATTGATCACGGAGAACATTGCGGTGTTCGCACCGATGCCGAGCGCCAGAGTCGCGACTGCTACCGCCGCGAAGCCGGGACTCTTCACCAGCATACGCAAGCCATAGCGCAGATCCTGAAACAGAGTCTCCATAATTAGCCTCCAGGTCTCACTCGGAGCGCAATGCCATCATTGGGATCGAGTTGCCGGCGCGGCGGCCCGAAATGTAAGTTGCAGTGACAGGTGGCGACGCTCGACAGCACGCAACGGTGACAGAGATCAGGCGAGCCTGTAGAAGCAAACCACCGACCAAATCCAATTCAGAGGTAACTCATTGATTGTTAAACAACAATCGAATGCCACTGCGTGTAGAAACCCGCTGGAATTGTAATGAAAGGACCGCCTCTGACGCCTAAGAAAAGCATAATCACTGCCACCTGCCATCACAAAGACTCTACCGCCACTCCACTTCCCTCTCGAAAGTGAATCGGTGGTTGTCCATAATTGGCGTTCAGCAGGCGCTAGCGCAAGTGTGCGCCGTCGGTTCGATACGCCAGTGATACTCTGAGACGACTGCTCTCATAACCGACTGTGACGCAAAGCGCTCAATAGACGAGAGCCAAAAAGATCATGGTTTGAGCAGTGTTTAACGTCAGGAGTCAGGGACTCAGATCGAACGTTGGTTCTTTCCTTGATTCTGCAGATACATCTGCAGCAGATTCATGTACCCGGCCGCTCCATAGACCAGCGCTGCTGCCAGAAGTAACGCCTTCAACCCAAAGATGAATGAAAGATTCTGCATCAGTCCGCCCACGACCGACCCGAAAATATTGGAGCCAAGGGCGTCCGCTTTTGAGACGGCTTTGCGGAAGATAGTCGCGAAAATAATGCCGGCGCAGAAGACGGGGATTGCGTAAGCGATGCTCAGCGCGATTCCGACTCCGCGTGAACCCAGCGGTAGCCGGTTCCACGGAAATACATAGTTCGCAAGAATCGCCGCAACCAGAACGCAATACCAACGGTTTGGATTCTGCTTCTTCTCCAGTAACACGACCACATTTGCCACAACCAGGGTGGTCAAAACCGCGGAAATAGCTATGCAGTTCACCATCCATGTCGCACCGAAGTAAAGCGCCAACCGGTTGGTGAGCTGTGTTTCCATGAGCAGAAATCCTGCTCCAAGAAGGAAAAACTCCCAAGTCGAGCGTTCGCGCAGATTGAAATTGCTGCGGAGCAGCAGGAACGCCAGTCCGCCCACAATGATGAAAACGGTGAGATAGGTACGCGGAATCGAGTGGTCAGAATGGTAAACATACGGCCAATCATCAGTGGTGGAAGGAGGCGCGCCTTGCGATGTCAGAGGGAAATGCGCGGGATGCTTGCCTACAAACTTGCTCAACTCCGCTTGGGATGCGCGTTCCCAAAGTGCCGGCGAATCAGATTCGATAAACACCGATGCGGGAAGCAACGCTCCGATCATCGGGGCGTAGTAAACCACGGGCGCTCGCCCAAATTCATTCTCCAGCATCGCGTAAAAGCGTTGCCCCATCCAGGTCCACGGTGCGCGAACCTCGAACTTCAAAATCAAAATCCCGCCCGGTTTCAGTAGCGAGCGTGCATCGTGGATCGCCTCCCTCGTGTACACGTAGTTGTCGAGCCTGATGTTCGTGTAGGCAGAAAACTCGGTATGAGAATCCAGGAGGCAGAAGATAACCGCGTCAAAGCGCTCCCGGCTGGTGCGCAGGTAATTGCGGGCGTCGTTCACTACCGCATGAACACGAGGGGATCTGTAGGGATTTTCCGGGTGAAGCTGTTCTCCCAAGGACAGAATCACGGGATCGATCTCAACTGCAGTTACGGATTGCACGCCATTGCGAAGCGAGGCGGCGACATCGTTCCCTGCGCCGGCGCCAACCACCAAAACACGATCTAATTGTTGAGCAAAACGAAAGGGGCTGTCGTAGGAACTCCCTTGATATTGCTGGGCGAAATCGGGGTGGCGCTGGAGGTACTGAGGGGTGACGTTGGCTATCCTCATGTACCCGATATTGTTTACGTCGATTTCAAAATTCTGCTCCGAAAGAGCAATCACACTCAGCTTCTGATATGGCGACCAATAGACATTAGTATGCGAATTATGCGTTCCAAAAATCAGCAATAGTACGATTGCAGCACCAATCGTGCTGCTGATAGCGATTTCGCGAACCCCGCTCTCACTGGCACACACAACCAGTGCAACGCAAAGTCCAAACCACCATGCCGGCGCCAGATAATGAAATGACATCCACGTCAGCAGCCAAGTTCCAACCAGGCTGCCAACCAGATTTATGGAGTAGCCAGCGATGACGTCACTGTCAGCGGCGAGATACAGCGCCACGCGCTGACCAAGGGGTACCATTGTCATCGCCAGCAGCGTTACGAACAGCGCTACTGTCAAAACAGCTATCACAAAAAGCGTGATTCTCAGTGCACCGCTGGCATAGCCACCCAGCCCCCACAGCGCCGCATCGTTGGAGAGCGAGAGAATATTGGAGATGTGGGCAAGTAATCCTGGTGTAAACCTCATATAGAGCACCAGGACCAGCACCAAGGCAAGCATCGAGGCCAGCGACACGTACAACGGCTTGAGTCGCTCCATCTGATAGCACCCGAGACCAAAACCAAGAAAGCAGGCGATCAAAGCAAGGTTCTGGACATAGGCAAATATCCGAACCTCGGTGCCGACCCACCGGATCAGAATCATCTCCGCCAGCATCACCGCGATGCTGACGATGAACAGTCGCAACCGAGTTGAAATTAGAGAATCCATTGCGAGCTTAGCTCACAACGCGACGAACTATGAGGACAACCTTGCAGCAGGTGACGATAACCCCAAGTGCAGTGGGGCCGGGGCACGATTAGCGCTATCGCGATCTTTCGCCATTCATCCCGTCAAATAATGGCGCTGGCTCTTACGAGGAAGCTACGCCCCAGGTCTCCTCGGTCCCCTAAAGGAAGTTTAACCTGAGTAACCTGAGGAGAGATCGCCAGATGCTATAGGTAGGCGCCCCGCTGTAATCGGGGACAATTTTTTCTTCAGCTGACAAGTGCTCCACGGCGCGGTCGATAACGGTGCGAAGTTCGGCGGCGTACTTCTCCTCGCGTCCCATTGCCAGAGCGCTGCGTGCGTCTTCGACGCTGAACCAGGTGGGGTTGCGATATTGTTCTTGGGGCGCTTGGGTGTGACTGACTTGCAGGAGGAAGGCCTTGACGACGAATTCTTGGATACCGTTGCGCAGCCTGGAGTCGCCTTTCGGCTGAAGGTAGAGGTGAAAATGCTGCGGCTCGATTGCACCAACTGCCCCGGCCTCCTCTAAGGCCTCGCGCTCAGCAGCTTGGCTGTGCGATAGCCGACGCGCAGTGGCTCCCTTAGGAAAAATCCACCTGTCTCCACTGGTAGTGTTGACCAGCAGAAACTCGAAGGAGTCACCACACTTTCGGTAGCAGACAGCCGCCACCTGGAGAGGAAGGAACCTTGCAGAACCCATGAACTCATTGTGCAACGAGAAATGCCCGTGTAGATGTTACCGAAGGCCTACCTCCACACGCGCCACCCTGCCCAAAAATGAAGATGAGCGAAATGGGGATTTTTCGCCAGCAATACTAGCTATCGCCATCTGTTTGACTCTAGCTCGGCGTGACAGCCTTCACACGAGCGTACAATTGTGGTGACTGTGAAGCCTCCGGCCCGAAATGAGGTAGCAGCGTGACCAAACCACCGGACAAGCAAAAGACTGTTGATAAGGGTAAGAACGCTGCGCGCGGAAAGCCCGCCGTTACGCTTCCCGGAGTCGTGGAGAAGATCGTCAAACCAGTCGCACCAAGTGACCCCGAAAAGGCGCAGATCGCAGTACAGGGAGCTGAAGATTTGTACAAGGAGATTCGCATTGACAACGAACTCCAAGACCGCGATGGTGAGAAAGTGAAACTGAAGCCCGGTGCTGAGGTCGAGGTCACTATCGAAGCACCAGTTGATGCAGTTCAAAAGAAAACTGGTTAGGTTCTCACTGGAAACTTCTGCTATTTGCCTCCGTTCTTGGGAGGTTGTTTTAATATTACTCGGCAGGAACCAATTGAAGTCCCAGAGCTTTGGCCTTGTGTTGTAAGTGGATGAATTCGCGTTGTTGCCGTCGTTGCTCGTAATAAGCAGCGCCACGGTCAACCCAATCTTGTCCTTTTGTGAGCATGCGATAGACCAAGCATGCCAGATAACGGGCCATGGCTTTGATGGCTTTCGGGGCTCCCGGGCGGTTTCGGCCAAGCTGCGTCTCGGCGTCAGCTTACCGGCGCTCATGCAAATGCTGGGGCACAAAGACATCCGCATGACCATGCGCTATGTCGAAGTGGTTCAGCTCGACCTACAACGTGAATTTCACCGCGCCCGTCAAAACCCTGTCGTACTCCACTCCATTCCCCAACTCCCTCTGCCATCCTCCACAACTCCTGCGCGGGTCGATCTCACTACTGTTCGCCAAGCTATCGCCGCTACCCGACATCTCCTCCACTTATTCCAGCCTCAGCTGGAGGCTAAGGGCCAACGTAAACTTCGCCGACTCACACAACGGCTCCTGAACATCGACCACGAACTCGATCGCCTCTCCCCAAAATGAGTGCACATTGGCCGGTTAATGAGCGTAATAGGATTCGATACTCTTGGCTGGAAACCGTGGCGAATAATCCTGGCCGCAGTCAGAAAGTAGTCATTTCGCCGTGCGCGCAATTGAGAGCAGCTACCACAAGCACGGCGCGACGCCAGTCGACCGTATTCAGGAACACAAAAAATTGGGCTGGCTCTTCGCCAGCCCAATCAGCGATTCGTGATTGATTAATGATGCTTCTGGTCGTGACTTCCACCAGAATGAGTCTCGTGCTGAGGTGCGTTCTGCTGAGGACGAGCGCTCTGGGGATGATAGGCGCTGGGTTGCGAGCCGCGAAGATTTTCTGGCCTGCGAGTTTCGTGCTCTGGTTGCGCACCTCGGTTTCCATGCGTTTCCTGGTGCCCTACCGGGTGCTCCATCTCATGGGAATAATTCTGCTGATGCGACACTGGGCGATTGTCGCCATGACGATCATGCGCATCGCCCGAGTGCGCGGCGACGCCTTCACGGCCGTGAAATTCTCCGGGCCGCGCGGTGGCGGCGATTGCTGGTCGCCCATGGTTCTCGGAAGCCAGGAAGGCCCGATTGCTGCCCGCCTCATGCTCATGCCGCATTTGCACGCCTGTGGGTTCGAAGTGGCGTTCCCGAGTCCATCTCTCTTGTTCATGAGTCGGACGAGCACCGATTCCGCCATGGCCTCCGTTATAGCTGACACGGTTCACCGTGACGTTATTGATCACAGTTCTGTTGTAGATGTGAACGTTGGTGATCCTGACGTTGTTGACGCTGCGGTTGTAGAAGAAGTTCCGACCCCTCCAGTATCCGCCCGCATAGCCCGTGCCAACGTAGCCGAATCCGTAATTCACGCCGCCGTAGAAACCGACGTGCGGTCCCCAATAACCCGCATTCCAGAGATAGACGCCTTCGTGCCAACCCCAATAGCCAGGCGTCCAGAGCAGGCCGACCGTAGGCGGCGTCGCCCATGTTCCTGGCACCCAGTAGTAGCCGTCCGGACCGTAGGCCCAGTAGCCGGGCGTCCAGATATAACCGTCGCCGGGACAAGGCGGCTGCTCATAAACGGGCAGCACCGGTGGGGCGATCGTGACCGAGACTGAAATTCCTGCGAAAGATGGGGCCGCTATGGCCAGCATCAGCAAGACAAAAGAGAAGCAACGAGCCGAACGCAGAATCTGCATTGTGTCTCCTACTGCTTCTCTGATGATCTTCGGGAGGCACGATTACCCGCTAGATTACGTCAGTCACAAGCCTCCAGTTTGGCTCAATAGTCGCCAGGGGCTTTATTTATGCGACGTTTGCAAGGGGCTTTAGCGAGTTTGACTGTGGCGGTGGTGAACTGCCAAACGATGTCCTCTACGCAGGAGTTTAGCCCCACCAGCGGGCACGCTTCGGTCAGTTGCCAGAACCCTTCGGGGTCAATGAGCGCATTGGAATTTAACAACAATCAGCGCTATCCGTTTCAGCGACTCTACCGTATAATTCCACGCACGGATGGCGTTGACCTCAGGTGGCAGGCTGGGTCCGTACCAAATCGAAGCACCGCTCGGTATCGGGATGTTCCGGCAGCTGACAACGCATGCGCCCGTACAACCGAGTCTCTCTCCTGTGGGAGTGAGGGCGGAGGGGCTGCGAAACGGGTGGCTGAGGCATCCGCCCAAGCAAGGCTACTGCTTTAGCTGGATAGTCTCCCTGTGACTTCCCTCGATTTGTTCTATCTCAAGGGGCTTTACAGGCTCCGAGGCCGAAGGCGGAATCAGAACACGTTTTACCCGCGTCACTTTGGCACTGCCGAACAGGTTTGCGTGCGTTATCACAGCCGCCCTCTCCTGACTGGTATCGAGCGGGTTGCGAAGAACTAATTGGATGCGTCCTAGACTGGCCAGCGCCAGCTTCTCGGAATCTTCTGGGGAAACCAGCAGCGTGACGACGGAGGCATTCTGAGGTTCGCCTGTCGCACTGCGTTCGGTCCTCTGCCCGGTTGCCAGCACGGTCACGTTCTGCAAAACAGTTAAGGTCTGAGGTTCACTCGATCCGGTACGATCGCCAGTGACGAGCACGTCGACGCGTGTGCCCGGCACGACGAAGCCAGCTACTGCTGTAACATCGTTGACCCTCACTGCCTCTGCACGCATCCCCATCGCGATCAACGTCGACAAGCCTGCTCCCGCATTTTCGGCCGCTAGTTTGTCAGCCACTAGAAATTCCCCCTTCCCGATAGGAAGCACTGTGCCGCGCCCGACTGCGGACGCTTTCGTATGAAAGACACGGCGAGGCAAATCTTCGGGAGGGTACTTCACAATCTTGAGGTCACTATCTTCGATTTTCGCGCCAACCTGAATATCATTGGCAGCCACGACGACATCCACGCCGACCTTTGGTGGTGCCATCTTGGCCTGTAGGCTTTGATACACAAAAAAGCTCAAAGCCGTACCCAGGGCCAGCGCCACAACTCCAATCACCAACAGTCGTGTACGATTCATCTTTGACTCCTCATTACTCGGCCAGCTTGGTCTTGGTCGCCAGTATTGTCAATCTAAAAGACAGAGTTTGGGGGCGAGGAGGCTGCGAGTATTGGATTTTAGACGATAGTTGCTGTAACCAGGCGATGTCACGAGCTTGCGCCGTCTGTTCGCCTTGGTTTGGAGATTTTGAGCGTAATGGGGATCTTATGCCGATTGACGACTTGCAGGTTTCGCTGTTAAGAGGACAGCGCTATGCCTCCCAAACTGTTTTTGCTTCATCAGGCGTTCAAGAGCGGAGATACACTCTTGGATTGCCGTCAGTTCAGCTGGCGTTCCAGGATCGATTCCCCATTCTGAATACCGTCTTTCGAGGGCGTAAAGTGCGTATTCAGTCCGCCCCATCAATTTGCTGGGATCAGACTCTATCAACGCCAATTCGTAGGCTTCTCGCCAGGAATGAGGTACACGTCGCATCAGGGCCCCTTGCATTATCAGACGATAGACGCTGGCCAGGTGGACCCTCAGGGCGCGAATTGAGGGCGAGCAGCAATGAAACAATCCACTAAATACCCGAATACTATGCCATTCCTAGCAGTCGCAAACGACATTTCATTGCCTCTCCTTTCCTTTCGTAATGTACTTCCTAATAAGTCGCCGGGGAAGATGAGATCGCGGTAGGGATACCCGCTTACGCGGTACCCCCCGCGCGGACCCGGACGGGCGCTCGGGGCGGAGAACCCTCTCTGTTTTCAGCCATATCACGAGATTAGAGGCGGCAAACTGTCGAGAACAGGCGTGGGTGTTGAAAAAGTCCGTGATCGTCAGGCCGTTACACAAGCTTGCGCCGCCTGTTCGCCCCAAGCGCAGGGCGTGCCGCTGCGGCGAGAGGGTTTTGAGCGCAATGGGGACTTTGCAACAGATAACCGGAGCGACGACAGCTCACGCTGAGACTCCCCCCGCCACGCTTTGTGATAGCGGTCAGAGCAACGGGAGATAATTGCGAACGGTGAGCAATTTTGAACAGTCCGCCGTCTTCTTGTGACGTATTATTCGGGTTGAGGAAGCATCGCTTTCAGAACGGCAGACAGTCCTTTAAGGGCGGGCATGGGTTAGCGTTCGGCCAACCTTTTGGGCGATCTTATTCGTGGTACTACTGATAGCTTCACTGTGTTTCATGTGGCGGGCGGACTGATCCACTTGTTACTCGAGCCTCGCAGTAATCTCTGTCATCCAGCATTGTTATGGGTAGACGGACAACATAAAAGACCCTTTTAGACCCTTCTATCTTTTAGGGACAGCCAACAAAGGAGCAACCCTAATGAAAAAACTAAGTCGCTTGCTATTGTGTGTGGTTCTTGCTGGTCTGACTACGGCGTGGGCAATCGCGCAGGATTCCGACACAGACGCCAAATCAAAGGGCGAGGTGAGAAGCATCACCGGATGCCTTACTAAGGGCCCTAGTGCCAACGAGTTTCTGTTGACCGCCAGCGACGGCAGCACATGGGAAGTACACAACAACAACGCAATCGATCTGACGAGTCATCTCGGTCACACCATTAAGGCCAAAGGTGTGGTTTCGAATACCAAAATGCACAACATGAAGGAAGACGCGAAAGGCGCAGCGACAGACGCCGGCATGAAGAAAAACAATGCCGAGCACGGTCACTTGAAGGTCACCGACGTCCGCATGGTCAGCGAATCCTGTCAACAGTAGAGCTTCGACGCATTGCGGGTGCGCAACGGACGGCACGTGTAATACCGTCCGTTGCCATCTGTCTGGGATGAAGGATCTTAAAGTCAGTGGCTGCACTCACTTGACGAAAAGCCGAACCCTCAAAACACACCTGATTTTTCTTACTCCGCCCGACGTATGGGCGGCTTTTTCTTGCATTCGAGACGATAACTGTCGTAGACAGGCCATTACACTCAAGTCCCCGTAGCACCATCATTGCTTCGGATCATGTGGCCAATAGCCAGTGTTCTTATCATCATCCTCCAACAGCTTCAGCACGCCGAAGCAAACCAATAGCACAACGACTGAACCCGCGAACAGAAGCACCCCTGTTGTCGTTGTAAAACGAGCAAGGATAAAAACCACGGCAGCGATTCCAGTGACAACCTTCGTCACTTCACGGATTAGCGCTTTTGGCACAGGCGATGTTCGCACAGGCTGCTGGAGAGGCAAAGGTGTGACTGACGAAATCAAGCGATTGCGCTCAAAATCCCTTGCCCGGACCATCCTGAGTACTATGGGGATATTACGCCAACTAGCCAAGGGAACCGTGGCGCCCAGGTAGCTTGCGCAACGATCCGGTCGAGACTCAGGCGATTTCCTTGGCTCTGAATCACACCCGCAACCACGTTGGTGAAGAGATCGAGCTTGGAGTGGCCACCGTTCAAAAGGTTCCACTGAGGCGACGGATTTGATCCGCGCGGGAGTAAAATGCCCAGTCGCAACGAATCGGAGGACTCGAATGAACTGGCGTCGGCGAACGCTCACCGTCTGTCTTTTTCTCTGCTGTGTAATTTCAGCACCGGCGCAGGACCTGGCGAAGTTGAGTCGACCCGAAGAGGCGGGCTTCTCGTCGGAGCGCTTAGGGCGCATTACACAGTTCTTCCAGAGTGAAGTCGACAAGGGAGCGATTCCGGGAGCCGTGCTGCTGGTAGCACGCAACGGCAAGGTTGTTTACCGCCAGGCGATCGGCTATCAGGATCGCGAAAAGAAGACTCCAATGAAGACGGACGCCCTGTTTCGCATCTTCTCGATGACCAAACCGATCGCGACCGTCGCCGTGATGATGCTTGCGGAAGAAGGCAAGATCGATGTAATGGCGCCGGTGACGCTGTACCTGCCTGAATTCAAGGATGTCAAAGTCGGCGTTGAGAAGATGGACCCGGCAACCGGAAAGCCCACGCTCTCGCTTGAGGCCCCCGCGCGCCCCATGACCGTACAGGATTTGCTGCGCCATACTTCGGGGATAGTGTATGGGCCGTTCGGCAACTCGCTCGTTCATCAGGCCTATAACCAGGCCAACCTATTTGATAATGGCCAAACGCTGGCGGAGTTCGTGACGAAGTTATCGAAGTTGCCGCTTGCGCACCAACCCGGAACGGTTTGGGAATATGGCATGTCGGTGGATGTACTTGGGCGAATCGTGGAAGTGGTTTCCGGAACGCCATTCGACCGGTTCATCGAAGATCGCATCACGAAGCCGCTGGGGATGCACGACACCGCGTTCTATGTGGATACAGTGAAAGGTTCGCGCATGGCCGAGCCGCAATTGGACGCCGCCACCGGCAAGCGGCCCGAGTTTGGCAAAGTCGGAGACCTTACCAAAGAGAAAGTGAAATGGTTTTCCGGCGGCGGTGGCTTGCTCTCGACGGCATCGGATTACGCGCGCTTCTGCCAGATGCTGGTGAATGGAGGCGAACTGGACGGCGTTCGCCTTCTGTCGCCGAAGACGTTGGCGGTCATGACCTCGGATCAAGTGCCTCCGGGTGCGTCGCGCGTTGGAATGGTGCAAGTCACGCAGGATCTCACGCCGGTTCCGGAGTTGGGCCAGAGCTTTGGCCTTGGCTTCGCGGTTCGCACGGAGGCAGGACACACTCCAGTCTCCGGCTCGCTGGGCGACTATTTCTGGGCAGGAGCCGCGGGGACTTATTTCTGGATCGATCCGCAGGAGAAGTTGTACGCGCTGATGATGCTGCAGATGCCGTTCGTGGAGGCAGGGCTGTATCGGCGAGGGCTGCGGGAGATTGTGTACGGTGCCCTGGTTCACTGGCCACCAACGCCCTCTGCAATTGGGAGGCTTGAATGACGGGAAACGGTTGGTCTGCTCTGTCGCCGTTTTCCGACTTTCACCGCCCACCGGGTCAATGCAATAGGGATGTTACAACAACTGACTTGATGCTCCATCGAATCGCGAATCAGTGGGGCTATAATCTCGCCAGCCGATCCATGGATTTGCAAGCTGTCGCGTTCCCCGCTCTAGTCGCTGCCGACGACGGACGGCTACAGTACCTGTCTGAGGCCGAAGAATCCGTGTGGACGACAGTCTGCAATCAAGAAGTACAACAGGCGACGTGTCGTTTCTCTACGACAGCAACGATCGAGCTAGAGGCAAGTGGACGGCATCAATCCCGCGAAGCCTGCGGGTTTGTACGCAAAACTAGTCGGGAGAAAGGTTACAGTCAGCCTATCGCTTCACCCCGTGAGTGAAGCGCCGTTTCAGTTTGCATGCGATGTGATAGAGGAAGAAAGCATGTACTCTGGGCTGTCCTGAAATTACCCTGTGAGCACTCCGAGCTTGATTTGGCTTCTGTTCGCGTTTCAATACATCCGCGTTGGCAACGGAGGACGTACTCATGAAAAAGCAGAAACGAATTCTTCTCGTTCTGATGGCGGGCGCGACCCTGATCGCGACCCAGGCAGGGTGTAGGCGAAGGCCGATCAAGAACGAAACCGCAAAGAAAATCGTCGGCCAGAACCTCCACCTGCAAGGCTACTACCGGCGCTTCCCGTGGAAACAGGGTGGGCGCCAGGAAGCGATGACGATGGCCCTGGCGGGCACTACCGTTCCCTTAGCGCAGTATTCCTTCACCGCTTCCAAGGATGGTCAGAATTACACAAGTGTGGTGGTCGGGACCAGCCCATTCTCTCAGCCGCTGACCGGGTCCACGATCAATGCCGTGGTCGTGCCCCTGAAGGTGACGATCGGCTCGACGACATTCGATCCCACGGTACCGAATTCCTGTGACTCCAATATATCCGCATTGACCCGGTTTCGGCAGTCACCGCTTGCGAACGATGTTCCTGATCTCACGATGAACGGTGTTGACCTGGGCAATGTGCAGTTCATCAACGGTCAGCGCCGGGCTGAGTTTTGGACGACCATTCAAGGCTCCCCCGACTATCAGAATGAGTTGCACTATTCTTTTGCCAGTCCGTACACGCTGACTGCTGCTCTGGTTGCTGCGCATGGGACCACGGCCGGTAATGGCTGTGCGCAGATCGGAATCTTGTCGACAAACTGGCTCGACCGGATTCTGCAGAGCACTGTTCTTCCCGCGCTCATCTCCTCCGGCGTCGTTTCGCCCACTGCAGTGGTGCTGTTTCTCTTCAAGAACACCGTGCAATCTGACTCGGACCCGCCTGACACAGCAAGTTGTTGCATTCTGGGTTATCACAGCGCGGTGGGAGCCCCGGTTCAAACGTATGCAACCATCGACTGGGACACATCAGGGAATTTCAGCGGCGTGTCCGATGTCTCCATCGCCAGCCATGAAATCGGAGAGTGGATGGACGATCCACTAGCCTACAATGCCACCCCACCGTGGGGAAACGTTGGGCAGGTCTCCGGCTGTCAAGGCAACTGGGAAGTGGGCGACCCCCTCTCGGGAATCTTGATGCCACCGATCACGATGAACGGAAAACAGTACCAGATGCAAGAACTCGCCTTCTTTAGCTGGTACTTCAACGAAGACGGCGCTCCTTCGGTCGGCGCGGGCGGCAAGTTCTCATCCAACGGAACATTCCAAGGGCCGGCTAAGGCATGCCCACCCGGAGGAACGAACTGATGGTCGGCCCCAGAAGACGATTTTCGAACTTTTCTGTGCTCCACATCCGCACCGGAGGCAATCAGCACCGGAATTTATGGGTTCCCACCCGAGCGTGCCGCGAAAATCGCCATTCGCGAAGTGCATGAACACGCACAGGGCGTGGAGGTCGTGTTTGTTTGCTTTGACTCGGAAACCCATGGTTTGTACAACCGCCTGCTTGCCAGTCACGGGAACGAGTCACAATCAGTGAAATGGGGATGTTTCAACAGAATGGATGCATGGCCCTAATTGGCTTCCGTTCTGGTCCTCCCGAAATATGCCTTCACTTCCGTTCGGCTGAAGAAAACCAGCCAGCGGTACCCAATCACAATCGGGATCACAAAAAGCAACGTCGGCAAGATTCTGGCTGCGAGTACCATGCCGCCGGAGATATTGCCTGCTGGCATGCGCAGAAACGCCACCACTCCAAGGATGCCAAATGCTGCAAGGAGTCCACTGAAGATCAGCGTCGAAATACGCGCCCAGCGCCATGCTCGCAACAACCCGATTCCGGTGCCGCAGCCCCAGGCTGCAAAGCCAAGGAACCAGATCATGTTGCCGTGATAGAAACTTCCCATTTCACCGCGTCCACCCGATTGGTAGTCGAACATCAACAGACCGAGCGCAGCGAATGAGTTGCCAACGACGGCCAGCCAACCCACAGACCTGACTCTTCCGGAGCAACTGGTATTAGGCATCATCAGTCTGTAGCGAGAAGATAATAACTGACGAAACAAGGTGATAACGCTTCAAAACAGTCAATAAGCGACATAGAGATGTTACGTCAACTATCACGCATGGGATGCGAGCTGACGAAAATAGGAGTCGAGCAAAAGCTCAACGTCCTCCGTAGGTGACAGTTTACAGTCGTCGATGACGGAGTCGCGCTTGGCCGGCAAGTCTAGTCGAAGGACAATCACGTTGCCCGAGTTCCAGAACGTGACGCTTGCAGCTTGCAGCGACAGATGCAGACTCCGCCCTGATTTCTACTTTGCCGTGGATCGAATCAGGAGCTTTGTATGTTTGTATGATCGGATGCTGGTGGCCGCCCATTGGGTCAATGGGTCTTGAGGCCGTCAAGACGCTTCCCGTACCAGTTCTCAACGTGTTCAACGATCGTAGGCACCGCAGAATTGTACCTTCCGAAGAACGAGGATGGTCAGGGTTTTGAGTGCAATGGTGATGTTTCAACAGCAATAGCCCTCTCGGAAGGTCGGACCCATCCTCATCAAAAGAATGTCTTCCTGTCCCAGGAGCTAAGCTGTAGTTGGTAGCAAGAATAGCCCGCGTCCTCCTCTTCCAGTGAAGAGAACACGGGCCCTCCCCCCCTCATTTGAAAAACGCTCCTTATACCACGGGCTGCCAGGCGTCCTAGTTGCCCCCGCCGCCATCAGGTCGGAGGGTGTAATGACGGGTCAGAAAGATGCCACCAGGCACGATTGGGGTCCTCTGGGCGTCTTCGATCGTGGTGGCAATAAGCTGGCCGCCCTTCACCTTTGCTGCAGTTGTGCACCGTCTTCTTACCGACTTGCGCTAAAATCCGAAGAACTCTAAGGAGGCAACCAGGCTGCTCCTCCTCTCGATAGCTACCTGATTTTGGATTTTCTTCACTCTTCTGTTAGTGATGCGCCTGACAAAAAAGATCGGAGCTACCCGCTCCGATACCCCTTCCAAACACAGGAATGCAGTCAGACGCGATTTCCGGAATGGTTGCATCTTGGATGGCTTTCATTGCATCCGTTGCAGCAAAAACAACTGCGTTGGGCTGTTGGGCTGGATTACCCTCGGCGCGTGGGTATTACCCGCTCTCTACATTGCGGCAATCTTGTTTTTCACATCAGACGAGGATAGAACCGATGACACCCAACGAGCGCGGTACCTAGATTCTGTAAAAACGCTAGTTACCGCAGCAGGACTTACCATTCGAGTAGTGACCTCAACCGCCCTCAAGCCGGAGAATGCACCGTCTGGATGGGCTGAGGCAATACGAAGCGGCGTAATCGCTCTGGCATCTCGATTGGATGTTCTGTGGTCACCCTTTTCATGCTCAGCGTTCTCTACGACAGAGCGGGAAGCAACGGGAAGCAAGGTGTTGAAGCGCCGAGAGTTTTTAATAGTCGCTCCATTCATGTATTCATGTATTTTGCTCTGGCCATGTTCTTTACCGGATTCATCTATATGGTTCAGTTGACCGTACTAGTTCAGTGACAATGTGATGAAGTGTTGCCTCCGGGCAACGGTTTACGGTCAATAAGTGTCATCGTGAAAACTCGCTTCACACCGTCGCGAACAGGCGGAATCGGTGTGCTATCGCGCTGTTTTTGAAGCCAGAAATTCCCGTTGAACTGAGATGCTCGACGGACTATGCTGTGTTTCCGTTTTGGAACAAGGGAATCTTCGCTAAGGAGTCTCCTATGAAGTGCCTTTCCCCGTTCGTTCGCGACGCCGTCGTTTGTCTGTCGGTTTTCCTGCTCACTAATTTGGCGGCTGGGCAAAAGTACACCGCACCGAGCAATCCCCAGATCGGCTCCCAGAACACGGTCACCGCCGACCCTCCGGTGAGCCGACCGAGCACGACTCCATGCGTGGTGCCACTGTTCACCGGCTTTACATTTGCGGATTTCTCGCCCAAACCGTTCTCCTACACGCCACCGTCGTGTCCCGGACCGTGGGCGATGGTGGTGCTGGAAGCTGACTTCTCCATCAATGCCGGTCGACAGTTCGATCGAACGGCCAACATCTGGATCGGTGGGGTGAACGTATATTTCGGGACCACGGCGGAGCCGTCGCACACGGTGGGGCGTTCATGGCATATCGAGAGCGATCTGACTGACTACAGCCCACTGTTCACGGCGGCGCAGGCAGGGCAGGTGGACCTCGACAATCTGGTCAACAGCACCTACACCAGCGTGCTCACCGGCAGCGCGCAATTGCTGTTCTATCCGGTTCCAAACGGCGGGGCTGCGCCAGAGACTGCGGACCAGGTGCTGGCGATGTCGGCCGGGCCGACTGGCGGAAGCGTGCTGCTGTTCTCACCGAGTGACACGCTGAGCCGCACCTTCAGCCTGCCCGCCAATGTGGAACGCGTGTACCTGGACGTGCTCGCACAGAGCCAATCGAATGACGAGTTCTGGTACACCTGCGTCCCCAACAACGTGGCCGCTGAGCTTCAGAGCTGCGGCGCCACTGCGTTCCGCGAGTCCGAGATCTCGATCGATGGCCGGCCGGCAGGCGTGGCGCCGGCGTACCCCTGGATCTATACTGGTGGCATCGATCCGTACCTGTGGCGGCCGATCCCCGGTGTCCAGACCCTCAACTTCGCACCTTACCGCGTGAATCTGACGCCGTTCGCGGGCATTCTGAGCGACGGTAATCCGCATACGGTCTCGCTGAGCGTGTTCAACGCTGACTCGTACTTCTCGACCACGGCATCGCTGCTGCTGTATCTGGACCACGGCGCGGCGCAGGTGACGGGCGGGCTCAGCGCGGACAAGGTCGGCAGTGCAAATCCCACCGTGACGGAGAACGTCAGCACTGACAGCTCGGGCAACATCACCGGGACGGTGTCGGTGACCTCCGGGCGTCAGTTCAAGGTCACCGGCTTCGCAAATACGTCGCACGGGACGGTGACGACCGAAGTGGTGCAACACATCGATTTTTCCAACAGCCAACAGTTCAACATTACTGGCGATGGCAATCTGTACGTGCAGGACATCACCCAGTCGACCAAGATCGGATCGCTGACCAGGCGGACGAGCGCGGGGCAGATTCAGGTCACGACCAGGGAATTGCAGTGGCCGCTAACGCTGAACTACTCCTTCGTGGTAAACCCCGACGGCTCCGCCGACCAGACGACCAGCATTCAGCAGGAGTACAGGCAACATGAGGTGGACACCGGCAGTGGCGGACCGGCATACGTCAGCGACCTGACCGTGACCGACACGCCGTCGGACACGCTGGTCTTCGGCAGCACGACTTTTCCGGAGAACCAGACCAGCACACAACACTTCGTCTTCACGGATAACCGCGGCGCGTGCTGGGACCGGATGATCACCGCGTCCGGCGGCGCGTTGACCTCTGTGAGCGACGCATGTGAGCACTAGATCGCGTGCACTGCAAAAATCGCAAAACTCCAAAAATACGGAATGGGCACTTCGAGCATTGAGGAGTTGTTGGCGAAACCAGGCGTGGCAGTTGAAAAACTCCTTCGCCGGAAATTCGTAGAAATAAAATTGCTCTACGATGCCCTACAAACGACTTTTTTGATTTCCTAGACATTTTGTATCCCTCCAATCTTGGAGCCAAGAGGATCGAACGGTGATTCGATTTCTGTGTTGGGACTGGTTATTTTTTTGAACTCGGCTCCGGTCCGCCTGGGGGATTAGTGCAACTTTGCGAATCTGGCAGCCTCGGCAGTTTCACCATCTTCCTGGAGAAGCTGTTCGATCCGGTTAAGCGTGTGAGTGCGGAAGATAAAACAATCGCGATGGAGTCGCTCCACGCGTTGAATCATCTGCTCAATGTCCGATTTGGTTGCGGTCGTCCGTGACGAAGGGGTCAGTTGAGGATCGTAGATTGCCCGAATACCCGTGGCGATATTGTCTAGATCCTCGCGATTCAGTACGATGCCTCGAACAATCACCGCTTCAATCCGAGAAAGATTCGAGGAGTCGACAAGTGGATTCGCGGAAAGAAGAATCAAGTCCGCGCGTTTTCCAGGCTCAATCGATCCGAACTCAGTGGAACGTCCCATCGCCTCCGCCGCGTTGACTGTAGCGGTCCGTAGGGTCTCTAGAGGAGAGAGCCCGTTCTTTTGTATGAGCCGGATCAGTGGACGTTGTCGTCCATCCGCTTTCTCTATGTACACTCTTCTCGAGGGTGTCGCTCGGTATGCTCCGCGATGCACCCGGCTATGCAGATCGACCAAGCGATCTTCCAGCCCGGGTTCATACTCCTGCCACGTTACGCCGTCTACTCCGGGTGCGGCCTTCCTCTTCAGTGAGTAAAAGCTTTCCCGCAGCAGATCGACTGTCAGATGGTGGAGCAAGGCGGTGAACTCCATCTCCTTATTTTCCCTTGCTGCTTTCCGCACGCCCGCCAGCCCTTGGGACACGCCCTTCCCGCTCTGCGTCGGGTACGTGTTAGGTTGACCAGCGTTCTCCTTGATCAACGGCCTTTCCTCCCCACTCTCCGCCGACAATTTCCCGTCTTTGTTCGAATGGTTGTGACCCGCGTCACTGCAAAATCGGCGCTCTGACGTATAGTGTGAGCGAAAACATCATCAGCCGCGATCCTACTTCCCAGTTCCCCCTGAGTAGTGAATCACTGAGCTGTAAACCTTCTCCCGGCACGAGCCGACGACCGCCCGCTGCCCCCTCGTTCGCAGTCCAAGGAGGTCTCCCATGACCCGCAAACCCACTACTAAGGTTGAGATTTTTCGTATGGTCTTTCGGCTTGTTGCAATTCTCACAGTTCTCACCGTCGCTCCTGTTGTGGTTAACCCAGCGGCGCTTGCTCAAGTTTCTCAGGCCGGTCAACGGCATATCGAGCCGGTAAAGTCGAGGCAGCAGAATGCACTCTCTTACTCTTCCCTTCCGTCTTCCTTTCTACCCGCGGCGACCTACGACACCGGGGGGCGGTACGCGTCATCAGTAACGGTCGCAGACCTTAATGGTGACGGCAACCCTGACGTGGTAGTCACGAACATATACGGGAGCACAGAGTGGCTCGTGAGCATCGTGGGCGTGCTGTTGGGCAACGGCAACGGAACGTTCCAGCCGGTTGTGATCTACCCATCGGGCGGAGGTTGGGCGATGTCAGTTGCCGTAGCCGATGTAAATGGGGATGGCAAGCCTGATTTAGTCGTGGCAAACCAGACAGGTAGCGCATCGTGCCCCAACGGTGCAGTGGACATCCTAGTCGGCAATGGTGATGGAACGTTCCAACCCGCTAGAGAGTACTGCTCGGGCGGAAGCATCCCCATGTCAGTTGCCGTCGCGGATGTGAACCACGACGGCAAACCGGATTTGATCGTCGCCAATGGTGGCAGCGGCAGCATAGGCGTACTAATCGGCAATGGAGACGGAACCTTTCAGCCGGCGGTGAACTATTCTACTTGCGGTCCCATGTCCGTAGTGGTGGCCGATTTGAACCGGGACGGCAATCCCGACCTAGTGGCGGGATGTTTTGGCAACAGCGTAGGCGTGTTGCTCGGTAAGGGCGATGGGACTTTTCAACCTTCGCGAACTTATGATTCAGGCGGCCTGTATGTAAACTCAGTTGCTGTTGCTGACGTGAACGGGGATGGAATCCCTGATGTAGTGGTGCCGAATGAGTTCGAGTGCAGTAGCTGTCAGAACGGTTCAGTGGGTGTACTCCTAGGCAATGGCGATGGAACATTTCAGCCTGTTGTCAGCTATAGCTCGGGAGGAATCGCAGCTTGGTCAGTGGCCGTGGCGGACGTGAACGGCGATGGGAAAGCTGACCTCGTGATTGCGAACTATGGCGACGACACCATAGGCGTGTTGCTGGGGAACGGCAATGGAACCTTCCAACCCGCAGCCACCTATGCCTCTGGAGCGCCCGGCCCTGTGTCGGTAGCCACCGCGGACCTGAATCGGGACGGTAGGGCGGACGTTCTTGTGGCGAACTGGTACGGCTACAAGAATAATGAGGGCCTCGTGGGAGTACTGCTGAATAACTCTCAGGGGCGAACTCTCACAACCGCTGCATTTACCTCCTCTTTGAATCCATCCATCTACGGGCAGAGGGTAACTTTCACAGCAAAGGTAACCACGGAGGGCGCACTGCCGCCGACCGGCAAGGTTGCGTTCACTTGGGGAGGGATTTACACCATCGGGTTTGCAACGCTTAACAGCAGCGGCGTGGCCACGCTGACCAAGTCAGATCTCAACGCCGATCCGTATCCGCTGACGGCGGTTTATTCCGGCGACGTCAACAACGTGGGCAGCACATCGCCGGTGGTGAATCAGCTTGTGCTGAAAACCACGAGCGCAGCCACGATTACATCGTCCCCGAATCCCTCCACAGTCGGGCAGGCGGTGACTTTCAGTGCGAAGATTACGTCGCCAACCGTGATGCCGACCGGCCCAGTTACGTTCGCGATGGGAAAGACGGTGCTGGGGACGGCTCAGCTTGCCGGCGGCAAGGCAACGTTCACAAACTCGTCGTTGCCTGCGGGCTCGGATGTGGTCACCGTAACCTACAACGGAGACTCAAACATCGCGAAGAGTTCAGCGTCGGTCAAGCAAGTTGTGCAGCCGTAGCGGCAGTTACGGGAGTATGGGCGCTGTCGTGAGGTGGCAACATCGAGACAAGCAGAGGTGCGAGTGACCCTCGCACCTTTTGGTAGGTCTCTTCATCGCGAAACACGCTGCTAGGTGACGTAATCGCATTATAAAAGGGCGCCCCTCTTGGTGTAGGTTGTCATCATTGCGTATGACCACCTACGAAAGCCCCTGCTGCTGGCGGGAACCTCCCGACGTTATCTTTGAGAATCCTTCCCTGCTTGCCTGGGCCCCTGTCACGGCGGTCCCGTGGAGTGCATCTGCCTGTTTCTTCCTCCGCGTCATCGGCCTACTCCCGTATACTATCGAGGTCGGCTTCCCGCGTTAATCCGTCAAAACGATTTCATGACGGATCCCCTTTTCGAGACTGCAGCCATTTCGTTATGTTCAGGCCCCCAGGTTTGCTCGCCTCCCCGATCGTTCCTACCGCCGCAGCTTATCGCCGCAGGGCAGCCGAGGCTTTTACGTCCGAGCTGAACATGCTTCGTTGCCTCCGCATGCATCGGATATGCTAACCACCTGCCCAGGCAATTGGTGGTGTGGGGACTTACACCCCACTAGATTCTCTGCCTTATCGGCTGCTCCAGTGTAATGGGGAGTATCGTCAACTGACAGGTATGACTAACTCCGAATTTACCTGGGGCGATAAAACCAGCGGTTATTGTGCGCCATCTGTCTTGGTGGACCGAATTATCTTCGCTCCGTTGGCCACTTATGTAAGGGCGGCCTTTGGCCTAGGAGCAAACTTTCGCTGATAGTACGCCGTCGTGGCGATGATGGCGGGTATGCCAACCGACACGGGCAGCAGCCACAGCCACCAGGCTCCATGCAGCAGGGGGCCGATTGTGACGAGCGAGAAAGCCGTCCATGCAGCAATGTAGCTTCCGATCATTCCCTGCAGATGAGCGTACCACCGGAACATTTTCTTCGCCGGCGGATGCGTGAAGCGCCACATGGATCTGCCCGAAATGCGTATCCCAATGACTCCGAAGACAATCGCTGGGATGCGCAGGTTCTGTACGAGTTCCGGCCGGATGGCTCCCAAAACAGAGAGCGATAGGCTGGCTGCGAAGCAGAAGATGGCGGCAACCCAGTCCAGTCCACGGACGACCGGAACGCCTTTCCAGGATGCCTTCTGACCGAGCACGCGGTAGGCTGCGAAGGCCGCATAGAAGCTGAAGATGGCCACCAGCGCGAGGAAGAGGACTGGCCGATAGGCAGCCATGACCAGCGCCGTAGAGGCGACGATCGTCATGCACCAGAAGTAGATTCTGTCCCACAGGCGATGCGCCTTGCCGCCCTTTTCAGTGACCAGCGCTAGGGGAGCCAGCACAAAGGCTCCTCCACCGGCGGTGATGTGAACTGCCAGAAAGGTGTCCATCCACGACGGATCGTGCATCTGTCACCCCCGGTGCCCCGTCGTCGTCTCGACCGTAATGTTTCATTACGCGTTCCGCAGGTTCTATGGTTCCGTGAAAAATCCCCGCGCATGAAGTCAGGGACTCCCGGCTATCGAGGGTTGCGGGAGTGTCTCTGAAGTTTCCTGGCGCAACCAAGACAATTTCGCCGGTTTATCCCGGCGCACCGTAATGGGGATTTTTCGCCAATTGACGCACTAGATTCCCTTTGTTATACCTCGCTATTCCGGCTCGTCGGTCGATAGAGGTTTTCTATGTCGTCTTCGACTCGCGTTCTTCCTGTTCTGTTCCTTTCGCGCAAGTTGCGAATCCGTACTCTGCTGCTGGCGATCACGTTGGCAGCCTGCGTTCCTTCTGGAGCTGGCGCGAGCCATTCCCACTCCGTGACCCCGGACGGAGCTGCCTCGGTCGACCAAGCCGTGCGCGCGTTCATGCAAACCGTCTCCCATTCCGTCACTCAGGATGGCCCCATGGCTTGGATCAAGTATTTCGATGCGAGTCCCGCATTCTTTATGGCCGTCAACGGCCAGATGGCATTCCCGAATACTGCCGCCGCACAGGAAGGTACTCGCAAGTTCGCCCAAACCATCCGTCACATCGAATTGAAGTGGGGAGATGATTTGCGCGTCGATCCGCTCACCAGCGAGTTCGCCGTGGTCGCGGTCTCATGGCGCGAGATTCAAGTCGATACCGCCGGGCACAGCGTTACCGAAACGGGATACTTTACCGGACTTGCACAGTATCGCGAGGGACGCTGGCAGTTCCGCGACGCTCACTGGTCTTCACCCGTTTCCTCCCAGTAGTCTCTGACGGTTCGGCAACGAAGCCCTCTCAGCGTGAGTCGTGACTGTCGTAATTAGGCCTTTACGCTCAAGTCAATGCAAGCGGCACGCCGAGGTCCAGGGTCCGAGGTCTGCCCTCGACGTATAATGCGGGGTTGGAGCTTGCCTTGTTCCGACCCCGAAAACAGGTGACCCGCTCGTTCCGGTGTCATGTGGCTTCCAGGCGGAGGTCGCGACCATGAGACGTGGACTCGTATCGATCGCCCTCGCTTTCCTCCTGGTCCCACCCTTCTCGCAGGCGCAGGATGAATCCTTCAGCGCCAGTGCCGGAAAATTCCAGTGCAGAGGCGTCGCCGATTTTTCAACAGTCGACGACCAGTACCGCGGCGTCTCGCTCACTCCACTGGACGCCGCGCCCAAAGACCTTCCCGCCGCTGTGAAGCCCCGCACTTCCGGGCCGTTTCCGCCTGACGGTTTGTCGGTCGAGTTCTACCAGTTCCTCACCGGCGGCGGAGGGGGGTCGATGGCTACCGAGACCGATCTGCATCTTTACCTGCGCGTACTCACAGCGAAGGATAAGCGCTGGTACGAGTTCCAGCCGCACGATCCCACTGTCAGCAAGGCCGACGGCCCTTCCGCCGATGCCGATTCGACCGCAAACGACCAGAACGCAAATCAGGAAGCGCTGTCCAACAAGGCGCCCTCCTCCGACCCGGCTGACATCTTCACCCCCGATCCCGCCATCCCGCTGTTTCAAATCAGCTACGGCTCGCGCTGGATGGGCGCCAACGCTGGCGGCACTTATGGCCACATCTTCATTGTTGACCTCCGCTCAAACCCGCCGGCGGTCGCCAAACAGCTCGAATGCACACACGGCGAGGGCGGCGGCGTCTGCACTGCACCCGACTCAGGCTATGGCCCACGCGGCTCGGTTTCCTGCGAGTGGCGCAAGACCGATTACCTCTGCAACGAGCGCGATACCCTCAGCACGGGATGGGGCGAGCGCTTCAGCGACGCCACCTACTTTCTGCTCTCCGGCAAAGACGCTTACACACCGCCTCCCGAAGCCGTCAATACGATCGAATGGATTCCCGATCACATGGACCGCCGGAAACCCGATGGACAGCGGTTTCTTGTTCGCTGGCTGGGAGACAGCGATGAGATTTTCTCGCTCAAGCAGAGCAACCATGAGCTCTATCTGATGGCCGCCCGCGGCTCAAGCCCCGCCCTGCACATGGCCTTCGCCAGCGGCAATTCCTTCGACGAGCGTTTTTTCCTCGCCGAGCATCCCCTCACCGACCGGCCCTCCGTCGCGGTCGAACTGCGGCCGTCCACCGCTTCCACTCTTGTGCCGATGACCTACCTGGATGCCGATCGGTTGCGTGAGAAAACCGCGAAGGCCGAGCCTCCGCCCATTACCTCACGCGGGGGCGGGGCGCCCATCAGCTACAAGGTCAAAAAGATTTACGGCGACGACAGCTTCTTCATCCTTCAGGTCACGGTCAAGGAGGGCGACGTTCACGCCATCTACTGGGTTGGCGTCGACCAGAGATCCGGCCCCATCGTCGCCGACCTCTATCGCCTTTCGACCGACGCCTTGCCTTACTACCACTGCAACAGGTTCGTGCAGGAGGAGAACGCAGCCGCTTATCATCTCACGCCCAGCGCGGCTTTCCACGCCACCATCGAAGTCGAGCCATTCCACATCACCGACGGCAACGGCGGCCTTGACACGACCGAAGAAGTTCCCGACCAGGCTCCCGGCAAGGTCTGCGCCAAACACCTGTCGTGGGATCGCGCCAAGGGATTCGTCTTCGCCGAGAACCCCGTCTGCAAGCCGGCCGCCCCAGCCCGCTCCATCGCCATCTCCGACGACGGCCAGATCACCACCAAGCCCATGCTGACCGACACAAATCAGTGAAACCGGACGGTCGCCGATGCAATCGACATCGCGCAAAACGCGAATAACCTTTTAATCGCTCTTCGTTTCAACACACCTTCCCGGTTCCTGCGACTGTGCTCGTATGTTCCTTTCGGCATAGCAGGAGTCCTCCAGTGGAAGCCCCTTCAGGTCGCACGTGCGAGTGAATGGAGTTCTCGTCTCAAAACCCCCTGGGCGGGTCAAAGTGCTGTGGGGATTTTTCAACAACGATGGCTTTGATTGAGATAAATTTGCTGCCGAGATGGCGAGAAGATTGGTTTGGGTCTCTGGAAAAACTCGCGGCGTTTATCGCAAACGTCCCGCGTGTTCTGAGTGCGGCTGGTTAGGTGAGCCTCGTCAGATTCCTCTAGAGAAGCCGACGGCTCGAAAGCAGTCCGCGCGGGAAGAGTTCAACTGTCATGAATGTGCTGGCGCTTCCGCAGCGGTGAAGAAGGACTAGAGTTTTCGTTCTTCGCTGAGTGAAATAGAAATTTTTCATCAGCTAAAGCCGAATCGGTCCTTATTCTCCCGTTCTTCGACGAATAGCTCTCCAACCCCGAAAGCCCATTGGTCCGAAACATGAGTTTTGTCAGACTGCCGGGTGACACGAGCGCGAGTATCGCCAAATATTTACCGAGCTTTACCAACTCTTTACGCTTTTCCTCGGGCTGGAAGTTCTAGAATCGAGAGGGTGAATTACGGCTCGCCTAAGGTGTGGAACGGTGGAGGGTCCTATGAAGACCATCGCCGCGATCTTTCTATTGTCGTGCTGTGCGTTCGGTCAGGATCAAGCGGCGGTATCTGCAGCGGAAGCAGGCTGCGGCCCGCACGACAAAAAAATCGAAGTGAACTCCGACGAATCGCAACATCCTACACCCATTCCGGAAGAGGGCAAGGCGGTGATCTATTTCGTCGTGGACGGACACCCAGTGCCCGCCGCGCCCTACACTAGCGTCTTCGGAGTTGACGGAAAGTGGGTGGGGGCCGTCAACGCTGGAAGATATTTCTTCCTGCCAATCGAACCCGGTGAACACCATCTCTGCGCGAGGCGGCAATCCCTTCTTCCACCGGGAGGCCCTGGAGTTTCGGTGCATTCACTGAAGGCAGAACCAGGCGGTAGCTATTATTTCAGAACTCGAATGTTCGAGATCGTTGGCGGCGTGTTCGTTTTTCAACTAGACCAGTTGGACTCGGACGAGGGAAGGTGGTTCGTTGCCTGGTCGAAGTTCAGTACTTCGCATCCCAAGGACTGACCTGCTGGGCAGAGCTGTCGATCGCAGGCGATTACACGTTTTAACCGCTGGTCAATGAGCGATGTTTCGCCATCCAATCCACACGGCGTAAACTTCGGTTGGTTCTTCTCTTCGAAGGAGTTCCGATGCGCGTGCTGGGGTATACGTGGGCGGGGGTGCGAACTTCCGATCTCAAATCGGCGGCACATTTCTTTAACGAGGTTCTAAGGCTCTCGGTCTGCCATCAGAACAACTGCCGGGCGAGGCGTGGCGTTCGTAGCTGATGTTGAAGGGAGTGAATCAGAGGCTTGGACGTATTTTCGCGGTCCGGACGGCCATCTATACGAACTCTGGCAGACGAACCGGCCCTTCCATGTGTTGGGTCAATGAAATCGCGATGTTTCAACAGTTATTGCACCCGCCGAGACTGATACCGCGATAGGACCCAGTTTAGTTATCGGCCCTGATCGCCTCGTCTGGTGACTTTGAACTTCTTGAGATGAGAGACGCCGAAAGCCGTACCCATGGCTCAATCTGCTCTCAAACCCAGAAAATAACACTTGACGGCAGTGGTGTTATTCACATATTTTCCCTTGGCGTTGTCCTTCCCTACCTGAAGACGGCCCTGCACGTCGCCGCCTTCATGGGGATCCAAGAGGAATTTCGCCTGCCCCTGCAATTCTTCTGCGATTTCCCACCGTATGTAGGACTTAGACGCTCCAAATCAGGAGGAACCGATTCCGATGCGAAAGATTACCGTCGTCCTCTGCCTGCTGGTGCTGCCCTGCACAATCGGGGCAGCATTTGCGCAAGAAGTTGACCAAGTTGACCCGTCTTTTATGGCAAACGCCCACAGCAAACACTTTCACGCCACACCGCACGATCTGACCAACGGAAACGCACACTCTCGTTTCGGCATTCACGGCATCGATTCCATCCCCAACTTCAACGGACAGTTCTTTGCGGATGGATTCGATTTCAACGGCAATCCGAATCGTCACTGGTACACCAACACCGTCGGAAATCCGCCCCAGATGGGCCGGACGACGCTGATCAACGCCCCGATTCAGCCGGTGAATATCGAACTGGACGACAAAAACGGGAATCTCCGGGTCGTGAATGGCCATCCGCTGATCTCGGATGCGACTCAATTCGTCGCGCCCGTCTTGGCATCCCCGGTATTCTCAACCTTCACCTACTCGAGCGGCGCCGATCCGACGCAGTTCTCCGATGCCATTCAGCGCGCCGAGTACTTCAACAAGATGAAACCGGACTGGCACACGCTGCTGGTACCGTCACCGCAACCCGCCCTCACCATACACATCCAACAATCGGCAACTTGTCCCACCGGACCAAACTTCGCCGGGTGTAACTATGTTTTTGCGCTCAACGCGAACGGAACGTGTTGTCGCTACATTTTGGTGAACGACAACCCGCCTGACTTCGTCTTCGACACCGGTCTGGCCAACGTGGTAGTCGCCGATATCACCAACAATGCCATCACCACAAAAGATATCTCCACGTTCCTGTATCCCAACGTCTATCTCTTCTTCGGAGATACCACGCAGTGCTGCGTTCTGGGCTACCACACGTATTTCTTCCAGCCCGGCACCGATCCGGAACAGCGCTGGGTGGTGAACTATTCGAGCTGGATCGGCCCCGGACTCTTCGGGACGGCTTTCGTCGACGTTACGGGACTCAGCCACGAAATCTCCGAGACTTATAACGATCCATTCGTAGTCAGCGACAACGTGCACAATCTGACGCCGTTCTGGCTCTCACCTAACGGAAACTGCCAGGACGACCTGGAGACCGGCGACGTCATCGAAGGTCTGCCGCACGCAACCTTCCCGGTCATGTTGAACGCCTTCCTGTACCATCCGCAGAACGAAGCCTTGCAGCAGTGGTTTAAGTTCGAATCTCCATCCAGCGCAGTGGGCGGAGCTTACAGTTATCCGGACGCCACGGTGTTGCCACAACTGTCGGCGCCGCAGAACTTCGGTTGCATGTAGTAGAAAGCCTGTTGGTTTACGAAGCCAGGCCGCCCCATCGGCCTGGCTTCATTTTTTACAGCTTTTAAGAGCCTCGGAGGGAGTTGGCGTTGGGGGAATTGTCCGCTCTGTTAACTGTCGTAAACAGGGCGGTTACACTCAGAATCCCTGCTCCGGGCATTTTGAGCGTTATGGGGGATTCATGTCTGGCCCGTGGGCAAGTCTATGCACATTGGCAAAGCGTATCTGCGATCATTTTTCTTCGCGGCCCCAGTCGAACAGGAGTAGAATCCGCGCCGTAGATTCTCTCGCCTCTCCGAAGAGCCGTTCCCGCTGTTGAAAGGCCCACACCCCCTGAGGCGAATGACCAGAATTCTCGGGAAACGCATTTCCAAAGGAGATACCAAATGAGATCCAGGATTTTGGTGTTGTTTACCGTGATGGCCTTATTTGCTGTGCTGGCGGTCCCGGTCCGACTTGCCGCGCAGTCAGCCGACGTTCCAGCCCAACACAACGAATGGACAGTAGCCCAACTCCAGGCCGAGATGGCCTCGGGCAAGCTCACCTCGGAGCAACTGACGAAGGAATACATCGCTCGCATTATTGCTCTCGATCAGAATGGACCGGGAGTGAACGCGGTGATTGAACTGAATCCTGACGCGCTCGAGCTGGCGCGCAACACCGACAGACTGCGGAAGCGCGGCATCGTGCTGGGGCCGCTGCACGGCATTCCGGTGCTGCTCAAGGACAACGTGGACACGGGCGACATGATGCAGACTACCGCGGGATCGTTTGCGTTGTTCGGCAAGCCAGCCCTGCACGATTCGACGGTGGTGGCAAACCTGCGCGCGGGTGGGGCGATAATCCTGGGAAAAACAAACCTGTCGGAGTGGGCGAACTTCCGCTCCTTCGAATCGGTCAGCGGGTGGTCGGGTCGCGGTGGGCAAACGAATAATCCCTACGGCATCGACCGCAATCCCTGCGGGTCGAGCTCAGGGTCGGCCGCGGCCGTATCGGCGAACTTCACCGCCGTATCGTTTGGCACGGAGACGGACGGCAGCATCGTTTGTCCGGCGAACGCGAATGGCGTGGCGGCTATCAAGCCGACGGTTGGCCTTACCAGCCGCGCCGGTATCGTGCCGATCTCGCACGTCCAGGACACGTTCGGACCCCATGGGCGGACTGTGGCGGATGCAGCGGTGGCACTCGGTGTGGTGCAGAGCCGAACCTTCGATGGCCGCGATCCGGCGACCGGCAGCGTGCCGCTGGGATGGCAGGGCCGGTTCACGCGCCCGACGAACATCCCGACGGATTACACGCAATTTCTCAACCCGCATGGATTACAAGGGGCGCGTCTCGGCCTAACCCGGTTGGGGCTGAGTGGATACACGAACGTCACCACGCCTCAGCCGGTGGTGGACGCGTTCGAGGCTGCTTTCCAGGCGCTCACCGATGCGGGCGCAACCGTCATTGACCTCGATGCCGCGGGTTTCACATGGCCCAATGGCGGCGGGGGCCCTGGTGAGCTTCTGATCCTATGCTTCGATTTCAGAAATGATGTGCAGGCATATTTCGCCACGCGCGTTGGCGTACCCATGGCGGGCAAGACCTTGAACGACGCCATCGCGTTCAACACTGCGCACGCCGATGTCGAGATGCCATTCTTCAATCAGGACATCTGGGACTTGATTGCCACCATGCCGACCGGACCGGACGATCCGCAGCCGGCATTCGGCGGCATGACTTACAATCAGGCGCTTGCCGCTGACAAGGACTTTGGCGTGAACGGCATCGACGCTGCGATCAGCCAGTTCAATCTCGATGCGGTGGTTACCGCCACCGACAACCCCGCGTGGGCCACCGACTTGATTTTCGGCGACCACTTTATTTATGGAACATCAGGGTTGGCGGCGCCGGAGGGCTACCCGGTTGTGCAAGTGCCGGCGGGCATGGTGTTCGGTGCGCCGATGGGAATCAGCTTCTTCGGGACAGCGTTCAGTGAACCGACCTTGATCAAGCTGGCCTCGGGCTTCGAGGCGGTGACGCAGGTACGCGCCCACAACCTGCCAACGTTTGCACGGACGGTGCCGTTCGACCATATCTCGGGGACGACGTTGAAACCGCCGAGACAGCGCATGATGCCTGCGACCAGTAGCCAGCAGGCGAGGCCGCCCAATGCAGGTCTGCAACCAGGCAAAGAGCTCAGGCGGCCGCACGCCTTGTGATTCTTCCTTGAGTTGCTAACGATCCAGAGGGTTAAGTGCACCCACCCGAGATCACAGGTGAGCCGCCCGATGTTTGGGCGGCTTTTCCTGTTGCATCACGTCGGAAGTTTCAAGCCGAGGAGTTGGAGCAGGAGATGGTTCGCGTACTCGCGCATGCTCGTGGAGAAGTGCTGGACGACGCTGAGGTGCAGAAATTCCGGCAACTGCACGGCACCACGAAGAGATTCTGTGGCGTCGTGCGGCATCAGGAAACGCCGCATAGCGGCGCTAGTTGTTACGTGATGCGATCAGGCCCACTACGCTTGAAACCTGGTCGATGAACGTAATCCGGGATTTTTCGCCAATCACGTAGAATACATAGTTCACAGACGGGGAGCCGAATCCCATATGAGAGATTCCCTCTGTATCGGAGTTGTTCTGTTAATCCGCGGCCTGAGCGGTCAATCGGAGGCCAATCCGCCCGGCGCAGTGAAGCTGGGTCAGAGAACACATGGAAATTAGGCCCTTTGGGGCGATACGATTCGATTGAACGCGGCAACGAATTGCTCTACGGTTTACTTCGCACGCGAACTGCTGAACGCGAACCGGCTCGCCAGAAGCTGGCCCTCATCGCTGTCGAGCGGCTCCAAAGCGATCTTCATGATCATCACTTCCCGCAGCCAGGTGTTCTTGACCGTGAAGTAGTAAGACCGTCCGGCTTCAGCGGTGAAGTGCGCAGCGGCCGACTGATGGTGGGCGCCGAATCCGACGAAGGACTGCCAATTGGCGCAGAGATGGTGCGAATCATGGCAATTCCTACTTCTACCTGACCGTCGATCCCGGCGAGCACCCAAAAGCAGTCTCTTATCCACCGCCACCGCTCTGGTGGCACTGGTAACAATTAATGCTGTTGTAGACATACCCCGACACATTATCGTGGTGGAAATTGGCTGCGTTATTGCCGCCATGGCAACCGGTGCATTGGAAGACGGCGTAGTTGGTCGAATTAATGTGGCACGTGGAGCACACATTATTCGCGTTGCCGTGATTCGTCGAGAACTGCGTGTACTGCGTGTGATTGAACGTGGCCCCGGTCCACGCCGTCGTGTTGTGGCAGGTCGCGCATGTGGTCGGGAAGAACTGCGGCTGCGCCATGTGGCCGGGGTTCGTCGTGTTGTTGTAGTCCGTCTGATGGCAGCCAATGCAGGTGATGGGCAGGGTCGTGTAATTGTTGTTGACGTGGCAGTCGGCGCAAACCCGTGGCGGCACCAAGTGCGAGCCCGTCAGCGGGAATGTGGTGTTGTTGTGGTTGAAGGTGGAGTCCGTCCACACAGTGGTGTCGTGGCACAGTTCGCAGGTGGTCGGGAAGCCGGCCGAGGCGTGCGCCGGGTTGGTCGTACCGGCATAGTCTTTCTGGTGACACGTGTAGCACAGTGTGCTGTTCAGCGCATAGTTATTGTTCACATGGCAGTCCGTGCACTGCCGCGGCGGCACCGTGTGCGATCCGGTCAGCGGGAAGCCTGTGGCCGAGTGGTTAAACTTACCATCGGTCCACAGTACTGCGTCGTGGCAGTTTTCGCAGGTCGTCGGGAACCCCGTATGGGGAACGGGAGTCGTCGCGGCACTGTAGTCCTTTTGGTGGCACGAGTAGCACGATGTGCTATTCAGCGTGTAGTTGTTGTTAATATGGCACTCGGTGCACTGCCGCGGTGGCACGGTGTGTGATCCAGTCAGCGGAAATCCGGTGCTGTTGTGGTTGAAGGTCGCATTCAGCCAGGAGGTCGTGTTGTGGCACGAGCCGCAGGTCTGCGGGAAGTTCGAAGTCACGTGACTTGGATTCGTTGTTCCCTGATAGTCCTTCAGGTGACACGTGGCACAGGCCGTGCTGGTCAGGTTGTAGCTGTTGTTGACGTGGCAATCGGTGCACTGACGGGGAGGCACGGTGTGCATGCCGCTAAGAGGGAAGGCTGTCAGCGAATGATTAAACGAGGCATTCGACCATGATGCGGTGTTATGGCAGAGATTACAGGTCTGGGAGAACGCAGCGCCGACGTGATCCGGATTTGTGGTCCCCTGATAGTCTTTCAAATGGCAAGTAACACAAGCAGTACTGGTGATGTTGTAGTTGTTGTTGACGTGGCAGTCGGCGCATAGCCGCGGCGGCACGGCGTGGCCGCCGCTCAGGGGAAATCCGACGGAGCCGTGATCGAACTTGGCGTTGAGCCAGTTATCCGTTCCGTGGCAACTCTCGCAGGTGGTGGGAAACCCGGTGATGACGTGGTTCGGGCTGCTGGCTGCCTGGAAATCCGCCGCGTGGCAGGAAAAGCAAGCCGTGGACATGGTCTGAAACTGGCTGATGGCCGCCCCCTTGTGGCAGGCATCGCAGTCTACCGCCGCGTGCGCCCCGACTAGGGGAAAGCGGTTAATATGCTGCTGAATCTGCTGGATTGAGACCTGCCAGCCGCGAACCGTATGGCACCGTTCGCAGTTCGCCCCCAGTTGCCGTCGGTGAATATCCGCGTGGCAGTCCTGGCATCGTTGTCCGACATTTCTGAACACTGGCTTGACGTGGCATTGGGTGCAGCTCACCGCCTTGTGCATGCCGCGTAGCGGGTATCGCGTCTGATTGTGATCGAATTCAGGGACCGCACGGATCGGCCTCCATCCGGACGTCGCGTGGCAGTTCTGACAGGGAACGTCCAAACTCCCGTGCGGACTGTGCGTACCACCGGACGCCTGCGCCTGCGCGCTTCCCGCGACTCCGGAAACGCCGAGGAACAGCACCGCAATCAGACTAAGCAGACCCCCCGCCCCAAACATGACTCACCCCTGCTTGGCCCTCGACAACATTAGAAGAGACTGGTATGAAGGCTCGTGACGAGCGATGAGATTTTTTCCACTTAAGTAGCGAGTCGAAAGCCCGAGGCAAGAGCCTGCTCATAGCATCGACTGGGTCATCGGTCAGATTCGACCGAGTTCACTTGTGCTATGAGCCAAATCTAAGCTCTTCGCGTTGCCTCGCATCCTTGCCCAGAAAACTAAGCCTCCAAATCGTCGAACGTATATAAAAAATCAACATACAGTCCCTAGGGAGCGACGGTACGACGGGAATGTCGTCTCGAAGATTTCCTGCTCATCCTATAACAGCATGGGCACGTCAAATTCTGTTTGCTGCACCGCAAACACAGAGTAGAGTTCAGGGGGATGTTACTCTATTTTTGCGTCCCAGCGGGAAGTTTTGGCTCCGCTGCAAAAGTCTCTGTTTAAGAAGCTACTCAGTTAATTCAGAGCGTCTTAGGACAACTTTGGTGAGGTAGCATTGCCCATGGTTGGACCGTCCGTTCTCATCGGACATCGCGCTTTCCAGTTCCAAGGGCTGCTTGCAGTAGTCGCAGCGGGCCAGCCGAGGCTCGGAGCAGTACCAGGCGATGAACTGGTCGATGGCGTACTCGTAGACTCGGCGCGAAGCTAGCGAGCCCAGGCTATTGAGAACTGTCGTTTTACAATGATCCAGGTCTGGCAGGCGGAGCACTCGGCCACGATAGTTCGGATTGACTCTTGGTTTGCCCATGACGACGGCCTCCAGTGCCGCAGCAGTCGGAATACGGTAAAGCTCGGCTCGCATGCAAGCTCGGAATCACACGGGGACGGAACCGCATTTTTTTGGGTTCCCAAGCCAGCAAACGTCGGAGTAAGACCATGGGCATCAGCAATCCGGAGATTCAAAAGAAGGTATTCGGACCGAGATGGGAACACGAGATCGAAAAGCAAGGCTGGCCGTTGTGGAAAAGGCTCATGCACCGACTGCAGGACTGTCCTATATGCAAGCCCAAATCACAAACTCGAAAACTTCACTGAGCGCTATAGCCTGCTTACGTCAACTGATGTGCGAACTCCCGAGTAGAATGTCTCCCGAGCACCTGCGAGGCCGGCCATGGCAAGAATGTCCGCAAAGAGAAAATCGAATCCCCGCAAAAAAGCGAAGAAATCCCCGCCAAGGAAGGCGAAGAAGGCCCTCCGTCAGGTGAAAAAAGTACCTGCGCCACGGCGGGCAGCGGAGGTCGGTGGCGAGAAGCTGACCTTTAACCATGCAATGGTCTATGCTGCGGACGTGCGACGCGCGCTGGGCTTTTATCGCGACCTGCTGGGATTCAAACTCGTGGACGAATTCCGCCACGAAGATATACCCGTGTATGCGCGGCTGCGCGCGCCTGGAGGCGACGGCACGATCGCGCTGCACTTGGCCGGGCCGGGGACGCCGCTTGCCAGTGACGGCGTGCGGTTGTACTTCGAGATTCGCGAAGTTGACGACTTCTGCCGCAAACTGCAGGCCAAGGGCTTCTACATTACGCAGATGCCGCGCATGATGCCATGGGGTTGGCGTCACGCCTATCTGAACGATCCCGATGGCCACGAGATCAGCATCTACTGGGCCGGGGAGAATCGCATGAAGAAGACCGTCATGCGCGCGGCAAAGGAAGTTGAACAGGCGTCTTCCGCGAAAGGGCGATGACGGTCGCCGCCGTAAGTTGACGGATCACGCCCGGCTTCTTTGGCCATCTGCTTGATGCTGCCGAACATTTCTGCCATGACCGGCAGGGGAAGGAAAACCGGATTCCATCCGTTAGCCAGTTTTGCCAGGCGTTTTAGCGCGGCTGGGACAAACGCTCCCAGGTAGATCGGGGGGTGCGGCTTCTGTACGGGCTTGAGATTGATATAAGACTTGGGCACGTTGAAAAACTCTCCGTGAAATTCGACTGGATTCGTGGTCCAGATGGCTTTGAGCAAGGGCAGAAATTCATCGGCCAGAGCGCCTCGTTTCGTCATGTCGGCGCCGGTTGCATCCATTTCGTCTTTGTTCCAGCCCAGCCCCAAACCGACGCATAGCCTGCCGTTGAAAAGAACGTCGAGCGTGGTCAGCCGGCGAGCTAGCATGACGGGGCTGTAGTACATGTCGAGCACACTCGTGCCCAGCTTGATCTTTTTCGTCTGGCAACATAGGTGAGCGCGTCGAGCGGATCGAGCACTTGCTTGTAGATTTCAGGAAGGTGTCCGTCCGGTGTGCCGGGATAGGGTCTTTGCAGTTTGACTGGATAAAGCAGGCGTTCGATCGTCCATAAGCTGCTGTACCCGAGCGCCTCGGCGCGTTGCGCAACCTTCGTGATCGCTTCCGCGGTACCAATCGGGCCGATGTTAGGGAGGGAGAAACCAATCTTCATGGCGCACCTTCCGAAGCGAAGATGGCGGGTTATGGCGGGTATTTAACCACAAACAGGCCACAGTCTCAAACGGCAGACGAGCGGTTCCCTGCCGGGCCGAATTGGATCCTACGTGGTTGTTGGCGAAAAATCCCCCTGATCAGCGGCCACAGCTCCCCGTTGGAAGACGGGTGGCAATACGGCTGCGTTTTCACCTATCAATCTGCGGGAGGCACAGGGTAGCCTAATCGTCGAAGGCGTTCAGGTGTTCCGGGCTCAACGCGAAAATTTACCTCCGTCCCGCTTGGCAGAGGAACTTTGCAAAGTTGACAAGTCATTTTCTGGCAGTTGATGACCTGATTTACGGACGCAGGATCGGGGCGGTCCGTACTCAATGCCAACTGTTCAGCACTTGTCCGATGACAAGCGGGACAGGCAAAACGAATCGTGACGACGAACCAATATAGGTCAGGCATGTTGTTACTTTCCGTCCTTTGCGGGCTGGGCCTTGGGCTTCTTGCTGTCCGCTTCAGGCATTCCCAACTGTGCAAAACTCGCTTCTCGACACTGCGTGGGTAGAGGAATAGATTCATCGCTTTCCCCTTGAGGGTTGTTCAGTCATTCTGAGCAGTTCTTCTTTGATGGCTAGGAGACGAAACCTTCTCAACTCGTTCGTATTATCTTCTGACGCAGTGTGGCGCTTTTGACATCGGAAGGACTCATTGTCGCGCTGAAGGGCTGCGATCTCCTGTCTCAGGACCAAGACCCGTTGCTGAGTGAATGCATCCACTCCTCACCTCGCCACACAGAGTTTTAATGTCGCTGTCACATTCGCTTACTACCTCTTGTCATTTATTTGTCTTCTAGCATCGCCAGCTTCAAATCACATACCGTGAGTCGCGGGAGGCGTAATGATCTAATGCAGTCGCCAATGTTCTTTGACAATTAAGGTAAGGGCTTTTTGGGGATGGGCAGAGTGAGTTTGCGCCGGGAAACGATCTTCAGGGATTGGGCGATAGGCTCAAATTCCTCTAGAGACCTCTGGATTGCGTGCAGTTCTTCCCGAGTGGCCTCAAGTCTGTCGATTAGGCGGCTGATCGTGTGCGGTAATTTATTGGACCGCCGCATGGCTCGCGATATTACGCTTTTAAGCGCAGAAAGTCGGTACGTTGGAGTACGAAGCGTCAGGTCCCAACTCCTTCACAAGGTCTGAGGTTTGGAAGATGCATGTTAGTTGTCGTTTGAGAAGGTAAGCACGACGCTCAATCCGCTGCAATTAAGCGTCGACCACGATGCGGCTGTATACGGGGTGTCCCGTGCTGAGTTCGCATTTTTTGCCGGGCGCCGCGCCACAAGTCGGGCAATCGACAGCTTGTACCTGTTTGAGAGTAGTCTGGTTTCCGTCTTGGTGAATGTTGTAGCTCCACAGCGTATGCCCGTTTCGTTTGTCGAACGCATAAAACGTTCCTGCACACGATCCGATCAGCGACATATCCCCCGCGACCGCGGGGGTCGAGAACACTCAACCGCTGCTATCGTACTGCCAGATTACATGGCCGACAGCCAAACCTCTGTCCATTGCAGGCACGTCTGCCGTCTGCTGTGTTGCCAGTAAAGCTGCAATTGGAAACAAAAGAAAGAAGAGCGCAGGTCTCGTTCGCATGGCGTGCTCCTTCGACGAGTGGCGGACTGAAGCCTGCCTTGAACCCGGCACGGTTATTCTAGGACCGTATCTTCGCCTCGTCGTCGCCCCGCTGAGGATTTCCGCAGGCCAGCACCACCGCCTTACCCATGTTTCCCGGAAAATCATCCCCGGCAAGTTTCGTCCAACAACTTGCCGTCAGCGGAAACCAGCCGGATTTGCAGCGGCATTTGCCCATTCGCGTGCGTGGAGCAGCTCAGGCAGGGGTCAAATGCGCGAATCACCGCTTCAACGCGATTCAGCATGCCTTCAGTGAGTTTTTCGCTACGCACGAAATGGCGTGCGGTCTGTAGAATGCCACGATTCATCGCCAGATTATTATGCCCCGTAGCGATCACCAGGTTGGCCCAGATGATCAGCCCCTGCTCATCCACGCGATAGTGGTGGATCAGTGTGCCGCGAGGCGCTTCGCAACAACCAACTCCCTCGAGATTATTCAGCGATGCGGAATACCGGGCGTGGCTCTTGGTAATGATCGGATCGAGCAGGTATTCCTCCATGTGCTCGAGCGCAAAAAGTATCTCGATCAGGCGCGCGTAGTGATAATGAAACGAACTCAACACCGCGCCGCGTTCCAGTGCGCGGAATTCCACCCATTCCTGCTGGGCCAGTGGCGTGCCGCAGTTTTCCACCAGATTGAGTCCTCGCCAGCGGGCCTACGCGATAGATGCCCTCGGGATAGCCCATTGGCTTGTAGTAGGGAAACTTCATGAAGGTGAATGGTTCGACGGCTTCGCCCAGATAATCCGCGATAATTCGCAGCCTCCAGTTTGTCGGCCACGATGTTTCCATGGGAGTCGGTAAAGCGGAGTTTGCCCTCGTAGTAGCCTGCACGCTCATCCGGGGTGACCAACCCCATGAACAGGCTGGGAAAATTCGCAAAGGTTCGAATCTCTTCGCGGAAGTTCTCGAATTCGATTTTGAACCACGCCAGGGCCTTCTGGGCGATTGCAATCACTTCCGGTATCTGCGCCAACAGCTTGTCGCGTTTCTCGATACTGAGGGGCTCATTCACTCCGCCCGGAACCACCCAGCCGGATGAATGCGCTTGCCGGCGAGCGTCTCAATCACCTGTTGCCCGAACTGCCGCAACCGGATTCCTCCCCGCCCGAGTTCTGGATGCTTGCGCATCACGCCGAAAAGATTGCGCTCCTTGGGGTCGGCATCCATTCCCAATGAGAAAGTCCGGCGACGAAAGATAAAAAAAACTCAGCGCGTGCGATTGAATCAGTTGTGCCAGGTTGAGAATGCGCCGTAGCTTCCCGGCCGACGGCGGAACTTTCATGGCCAGCAGCGCATCGCACGCCTTCGCCGAAGCCAGGAGATGGCTCACTGGACAGATCCCGCAGATCCGCTCCATGAGGTACGGCATCTCATAGAACGGGCGCCCGACACAGATTTTTTCGAATCCGCGAAATTGGGTGACGTGGAAATATGCCTCGGAGACGTCGCCCTGCTCGTCGAGTTGCAGCGTGATCTTGGCGTGGCCTTCGATCCGTGTAACCGGATCAATCGTGATCGTCCTGGACATTCTTCCTGTCTTTCTCAGGCCCAGCTCAAGCCCAGCCTCAGCTAAACCCCGAAGCGAGACAAGGCCGCTACGTCCGGAACGCGGCCGGCGAGCAACTCGCTGATGACGGTGAAGATCGTGTCGGCAGAAGGTGGGCAGCCTGGGACGAACACATCCACTTTCACTACTTCGTGTACCGGCCGCACACGCGGCAACAGGGAGGGCAGGCGGTCTGCTGGCACCTGCTCCTGCAGCAAACCACTTTGCCTTGTAAACGCAGTCCAGCAGTTCGGGCACCGAGATGGGATTGCGCATCGCGGGCACATTTCCCGTCACTGCGCAATCGCCAAGCGAAACCAGAGACGCGAGTGTGCGCCCGCACGAGCCTTATTTTGTGTTCATCCGCATCGCTGCTCACCGAACCTTCGATCAGCGCGATGTCTACCTGTGCAGGGAATTCCTTGTAATCCACTAGCGGCGAATACACCAGATCGAACTGTTCGCTCAGTTCCACCAGCCGTTCGTCCATATCCAGGATCGACATGTGGCAGCCGGAGCATCCGTCAAGCCAGACCGTCGCGAGCGTCAGTTTGCTCATCGCTGAGCCTTCCCGCATGTCGTTCAGGTAAGAAAGAAAGTCGGGATTCTTGCGCACTTTACCGCCAACTTTACTCTTGTCGAACAATGCACCGGTGGGGCACACCTGAACGCACTTGCCGCAACTCGTACACGTGTCAGACTCGCCCCAGGGCTCATGCAGATCGCTGATGAGCAAGGAATTCACACCGCGGCCGAGGAGGTCCCAGGTGTGCGCGCCCTCAATTTCGTTGCACACGCGCACGCAACGGGTGCACAGAATGCAGCGATTGTGATCCAGAGCGAAGCGCTCGTGGGACACATCCACAGGCAGCGCCGGAGAGCGGTAGGGAAAACGGACATGGGTCACGCCGTGCGCCTTCGCCTGATCCTGTAATTCGCACATATTGTTGGCGACGCACACGGAACAGACGTGATTCCGTTCGGCAAACAGCAGTTCCAGCACCATGCGCCGGTATTTTTGCAGGCGCGGCGTCTGGGTCGTGACCTCCATACCTTCTTCCACCAGCGTCACGCACGCGGGTTGCAGCTTGGTGGAACCCTTCAGTTCGACCAGGCACATCCGGCAGGCTCCTACTTCCGTCAGTCCATCCAGATGGCATAGCGTAGGAATCGAAATCCCATTTTCTCGCGCGGCGTCGAGAATCGTTTGATCGCTGCTTGCGCTCACGTCTGTGCCATCGATCACAAGGGTTTTTACAGCGGGCGCCGGATTCATGCGGAGACCTCCGCCAGTTTGTTGCATTCGCACACTCCCGCCCGGCAATGCTTGTCCACGATGTGCTCGGTATATTCCTCGCGGAAATAGCGCAGCGTGCTGAGTACCGGATTCGGTGCGCTCTGACCCAGTCCGCACAGGCTCGTGTTGCTGACCATGTCACAGAGATCTTCCAGAAGTTCCAAGTCCTGCGGCGTAGCCGTTCCACTGGTCATGCGCGTCAGCAGTTCGAACATCTGTGCCGTACCGGCGCGGCACGGAATACACTTGCCGCACGATTCGGACATGCAGAACTCCATAAAATAGCGCGCCACGTTCACCATGCAGGCACTGTCATCCATCACGATCATCCCGCCCGAGCCCATGATCGACCCAACTTCTTTCAACGATTCGTAATCCACTGGAAGATCAAGAAATTGCTCTGGGATGCAGCCACCGGAAGGCCCGCCTGTCTGCACTGCCTTGAACCTGTGCCCCTCCGGGTACCCCTCCGCCAATTTCAAAAATAATCTGCCGCAGTGGCGTGCCCATCGGCACCTCAATCAACCCCACGTTCCGCACTTTTCCGCAGAGCGCAAATACTTTTGTTCCTTTGCTTTTTTTCGTGCCCAGCGAGGCATACCATTCGCCGCCTCGCCTCAGGATGGTTGGAACGTTGGCGAACGATTCCACGTTGTTGATCAGCGTGGGCATCTCCCACAGGCCAGACTGTGCGGGAAATGGCGGCCGCGGCCGCGGCGTGCCCCGCCGGCCTTCTATGGAAGCGATGAGCGCGGTCTCTTCCCCGCACACGAACGCCCCGCCGCCGATGCGGATTTCAATGTCAAAGCTGAACTTCGCGCTGCAGATCTGACTGCCTAAAAATCCCAGCCGCCGCGCTTCGCGAATTGCGGTTTGCAACCGCTTGATGGCCAGTGGATATTCCGCGCGTACATATATGTAGCCTTCACTCGCTCCCACCGCGTAGCCGGCAATGATCATTCCCTCCAGCACGCGATGCGGATCGCTTTCAAGCACACTACGATCCATGAATGCGCCCGGGTCCCCTTCGTCGGCGTTGCAGATGACATACTTCGTTGTCCCAATCGTCTTGGCCACCGTGCCCCACTTCAGCCCCGTGGGATAACCCGCGCCGCCGCGCCCGCGCAACCCGCTTCTTGAAACCTCCTGCACAATCTGCGCCGGAGTCATTTCCGTCAGCGCGTGAACTAGCGCCTGGTAGCCATCCGCGGCGATGTACTCGTCGATCTTTTCCGGATCAATTCGGCCCGAGTTTTCCAGCACGATGGCGGTTTGCCGTTGGAAGAAAGGTTGCTCGCGAGAGCAGAGCAGACGCTCGGGGATCGCGCTATCCAGTTTTGCCACGATCTCCGCCGCGTCTGATTCCGCTACGTTCTTTAGGAGGTGGCCATCAGGCTCGCCGCTCACCAGCGGTCCCTGCGAGCAAAGCCCCATGCAGCCCGTTCCAGCTACGCGGCAATTCGCTCCGGTGCGCTGCACTTCCCTCTCCAGCGCCGACTTGATCGCATCGCTGTGCAGAGACAAGCAGCCCGCGGCAACGCAAATATTCAACGCGCGTGGAGATTTTTCTTTCGCCGCTCGCCTTTCGTTCGCAATCTGTTCAAGTTCCTCGAGCGTCATCAGTTTTTCCATCCCGCCAGCCTGCTTTGAAGAGCGGCTTCATTGACATTGCCGGCGGTTTCTCCATCAAGAATAAAAGCCGGCGCCATGCTGCAGGAGCCGATGCAGCGTGCAGTCAACAAAGAAACATTCCCGTCCAACGTGGTTTCCCCTGCCTTCACGTTTAGCGACGCTTCCGCCGCGGCAAGAAGTTGGCCGGCCCCTTTGATGTAACAAGCCGTGCCCAAACACACCAGGCAGGTATGCTTGCCGGGCGGCTTTAAGGTGAAGAAGTGATAGAACGTCGCGACCCCGTACGCCTGACTCAACGGTACGCGCAGCGACGCGGCGACGAATCTCAAGGATGGCTTGTCAAGGTATCCAAAATATTCCTGAACGGTGTGCAGCGTCTCGATAAGGGCCTCGCGGGCAAACCCGTGCCGCCTCATTGTTCCAACTACGATTCGCCAACGCTTGTCGTCTGAAGGGAAGGAGGGTTTTTTCGAGGTAATCGGCATAGTCTCACGACGAAGGGTACTTTGTAGTATAGCGCGAAGGCTTTCCTTCAGTTCAAAGCCGGGCTACTCTTCTGTGCGACACCTCCGGGCGTTTTTGTATTCCTCGGTGCAATGCCAAAAGTCTAGAAATGCACCGCATTCTTGATCGTGGCCTGGTTGCTCGCGCAGAAACCTTGGATCGTTCCGATTCCAGGAACGACGAAGATCCATCGGCTAAAAGAGAACATCGGCTCCGCTTCAGTCGAGCTGACGTCGGACGATCTTGATGAGATAAATACGGCAGCGTCCAAGATCCCAATTCAGGGCGAGCGCCTTCCTGAATCAATTCTGCGAATGTCTTACCGCTAAGGTGCAATCTCAATGGCGGCTGAGAAGAAGAAACAACGATGAGAATCCATGCAGCGCTTGCGATCTTGCTGCACGGCTCCTTCGCTTCACCTGCTTTGTGTGTCAAGGAAAATCGCTTGGGCTGGGTAGTTTCCCCATCATGGGCAAACCTTCCGTCATCCGGTAGGGTAAGGGTTCCGACTTGGACGAAGCCGCTGGCGCGGCGGACGCTACCGCGTGGGTGAGCCGAGAGATTTCAGGAGCAGCTGACATAGTGTGGGTCATCGGGAAAGGAGATTCCTGTGACTCGTTTACGCAAAATGATGCTGGAAGAACTCCAGCGTCGCAACTACCGCAATTACCACGCGCAAATACCTGCGGGTGGTGACCGAGTTCGCCAAGTATTTCGGTGAGTTCCCCGACAGGCTCGGTCCCAACGAAGCGCTTATGGGGTACCCCCCATAAGCTAACTTAAGAGGCTTAGCCTTGGAAGGTGCCAGTGCCAGTTTCGCAGAAGCCAGCTTCTGGACCGCAGGTCGGGTCTCCGAACGACTGACCATCGACTGTCGAACGGCGGGGATCTTATGAGCAACGTCTAGGTCGACGGGTCGACGACTGATTGGCAGGAGAAGTGATCTGCAGCAACGTCTGCGCATACACTGCGGGAACGAGGGAAAGCACAAGCACAACCGCCACCGTGTATAAAAGAATCGTCTTCCCAACAATCACTTTTCCACTTCCCAATTTTTCCCAGTAGCCTTCCGTCGAACCTTCATCCACAGCAGATATCCTCCCCAGAGAATCGCAAAGCATATGCCCGAGTCCACACGATAGCTGACATGATGAACAGGCCCAGATTAAGATCGGGGCCCGGTTTGTTCAACGTACTTGCGACCCACCAACCCGGCGTTCGGATCTTCGGGAGCCCCGCAGCCGTCAATGCCATGACGACTGAAAATACGGTTACTTCGACGACCTGCCGAAAGCGCACAGCAAGTGAATCCTGCGGTTCATCGGTCTACCGTGTCGATGACCCATAGCCTTCGGGCAAGCAGGCTCGCAGCAGATCGCACATCGCCTTATCATCGTCCACGATCAGGATTTTGTGCACGCGCACACCTCCACTTGAAAAGCTTCCTCCTCGAAGGGACGATTAGTTTCCCTCCTCTTTATCGCGTTGTTGGTTTTCATACTCTTCGCGGGAAATTCCCATCTTCTTAATTCTGGAATACAACGTTGTCCTTTTCCGACCCAGCCGCGCCGCTGCTCCCCGTGGCCCAGCCAGCACTCCGCCGGTTTCACGCAGCACGCGAACAATATTCTCGGGTCGCACGCTTTCCAGTGAGCCGTCGTGGTGAGAGTTTTGCGCGGCCAGCCGTAATTCGCCCAGGGGAACCGTTAGAATCAGACCCTGTGAAAGGATCACCGAGCGAAAAGCGATCGGACGGTACGAGCCAAGGCGTCGAAACTAAATGGTTTTTGCAGGAATTTTCCGAAGCGTATCGCCTCGCGGTCTAACTCGTGGTCCGTGTATCCGGACACGAGAACGACGGCAAGCGCTGGCCGCAGTTCCAATGCGGATTTGGCCAGTTCCAATCCTCCCAGGCCAGGCATCACGATGTCTGTGATTAGAACGTGAATCGGGCGATCATGGGTCTGGCAAATCTTCATCGCCTCTTTCCCATTGCCGGCCTCCAACACGGAGTAACCTTTGGATTCCAAGTACACTCGGCATAGGTTGCGAAGGACGGCTTCATCCTCCACCAAGAGAATTGTCTCAGTCCCTGCGGATGGCACTTGCACCAGCGGGAGGCCCTCGTCGGAATCCGCAGCAGCGTCGACACGGGGAAGATAAATTTTGAAAATGCTGCCTTTGTCCGGTTCACTGTAAACCCAGATAAATCCGTTGCTCTGCTTCACAATTCCGTAGACCGTCGCCAAACCCAACCCCGTGCCTTTTCCTGCTTCTTTGGTCGTATAGAACGGTTCGAAAATATGAACCTGAGTCTCGGCGTCCATGCCGGTGCCGGTATCGCTGACCGCAAACAATACGTACTGCCCCGGCGGGACCTCGACCCCTTGGTAGTAAGAAGCGTCCAGTGCTACGTTACTCGTCGCGAGGGTGAGACGCCCACCTTGTGGCATGGCATCCCTTGCGTTCACCGCCAAGTTCATGATGACCTGCTCAATCTGACCTCGATCAGCCCGCACTGTACCGACCTGAGGATCGAGCTCCATCACTGTTTCGACATCTTCACCCAGCAAACGTGGCAACATTTTCGCCAGATCCTTCACTACGTAGCTCAGATTGAGCACAGTTGGTTCGAGCACTTGTTTCCGACTGAAAGCCAACAGTTGGCGAGTCACCGTCGCGGCTTTGGAGCTAGCATCTTGGATGCGGGTGGCGTATTCAACTACCTTCTTAGGGTCAGCAGAGGACTCGTCCAGAAGCTGTGCGTACCCGCTGATAATCATGAGCAGATTGTTGAAATCGTGGGCAACTCCGCCCGCTAATCGGCCAACGGCTTCCATCTTTTGGGCGTGTTCAAACTGCTTCTGGAGAGATCGATGTTCGGTAATATCCTCAACAAAGACTTCGAACCCGCCCGGAAGCTCGTCATCATCTGGCAGGCGCCGCCCACCGAGTCGCACTGTTATCGTTTTTCCATCTTTACGCTTCCACTTGGTCTCGTAACCAACTCTGGAATCTTCGGATGCATAATCACGAACGCGTTGCTGCTCCATCGGATTGAGATAAACGTCCGCACCGGTATTGAGGCCCAGCACCTCGTTTGAAGACTGGTACCCAAGCATATCTGGCGAAGGCTGAATTTGCCATGGCGATGCGACCATTCTGGTCAACCCGAAAAACGCCATAAGGTGCGCTCTCAATAATTGAGCGATACCTTGATTCCGATCGCCTCAGAGCTTCCTCGGACTTCTTGCGCTGAGTAATATCGAAAAAAGTGACGACGCTGCCTACAACCCGACCGTTGTGGCGTACGGGATAAGACCAGTACTCAGCGGGGAAGCTAGTTCCGTCCGCGCGCCAAAGAACTTCGTCCGTCACGTGCGTCTCCTTCCCCTGCCGGAAAGCTTGGAAAATCTTGCATTCCTCTACGGGATAGGCGCGCCCATCCGGCCGGGTGTGGTGCATCACCGCATGCATGTTCTTTGCAAGCAGTTCAGAGTCGCGACTGTAACCCAACAACCGAAGACACGCAGCATTGCAGAGTGTGCAAGTTCCATCAACATCAATGGCGTAAATTGCCTCCGCCGTGGAGTCAAGCAACAATTGCAACTGCTCTTTGGCCTGCAGTTCCAAATTTAACTTGTGAATCTGGCGCTCTATGCGTTTCTTTTCGCTGATGTCGCGTATCGCGGCAGTTACATAGGTTCCCTCTTCTGTCTCTAGCGGACTGAGACTAATCTCGACGGGAAACTCGTGGCCATCCTTGCGAATAGCGTAGAGTTCCAGGCCTGCCTCCATCGGTCGTACGCGGGGATCCCTGAAATATGCTGCCCTGTGGTCTAGATGTCGATCTTGAAAGCGGGCAGGAATCAGTCGCTCGACCGAATGACCAATTAGCTCCTCGCGGTCGTATCCGAACAGTTTTTCTGTCTGAGAATTGATGAGGACGATTTCCCCTGCTTCATTGACGATGACCATCGCGTCTGGCGCCGCCTCAAGCAGCTCACGGATGGGGAGGATTTTAGTCTTCACAGCAAGTTGATGGCGCACACACTAACCGCTCCATAGGAGAGGGACCTCGTCGCATATGGCTCCCGACTTTCGCCGGCATCTCGAAACTCCTCGTGCCAGCCACCGACTTTGTATCCCCGCTATAAACCAGTGCGGCCACCGATCCTCCCTGTTCTGCCACGGTCTCGGAACTCTTCGAGATCGGAGCGGCCATCCAGCGCGTTCGAGCCTGGCAACCCAGTTGCGGCAGCGAAGGCTCAGTCAGAATAGCCGGGCCCCGGACGTCGCACCATCCGGGTTTGTTCGGACTTGGCGTTGTATTAACTACGGGGTTCGGCTCTCGGAAATCCCTCGCCATGGTCTCCGTAAAATTACGGATTCACGAGCGCGCAGCCTACGTGTTTAATTCGTTCGGGATACATGTCAGAGCCAGAGAGGGGCCACTGTGCGGGGATCGAGAAGGCGTCTGTTGCTGGCGGACGACTATTCGGAATTGTTGGAGGAAATTCAACAATTGGTGGCTATCCAGTTCGACGTCGTCGGGACGGCTGGCGACGGGTTGACACTGGTCAAGATGGCAGAAGCTCTGAAGCCGGACGTGGTGGTAACTGACATTCGCATGCCAGGGCTCAGCGGAATCGACGCTGCACGTGCCATCCTGCAACAGAAGACTTGCAAGGCCGTCGTTCTTTTGACGATGTACGACGATTCGCGCCTGATCAAAAGCGCGCTGGACGCCGGTATCCTGGGCTACGTTCTCAAAGCGACAGCCGGGGAAGAGCTCATCCCTGCCATTGAGGAAGCACTACAAGGAGGAGTATTCGTCTCGCGAGCTATTGGCCCTCCCACTCGCTGGACTAAGGATGTATGATCGTTCTCTCCCCTGCGAAAAGGCCGCAAATAGGATGTGCTGTTATGGCCCTGGCCACTGTGCTTCTTGCCGAAGACCATGCCATTGTTGCCGAAGGTTTGGAGGGGCTTCTCAAGGATCGGTTCAAGCTGGTAGGAACGGTTCATGATGGACGTGCGCTGCTTGCAGCGGCTGATCGTCTGCGGCCTGACGTCATCGTCACTGATATTTCCATGCCTCTGCTGAACGGCCTTGATGCCGTTCGTAAGATCAAAGCAAAGCTGCCCAAGACCAAGGTGGTTGTGCTCACCATGCACGGCGATCCTCAGTTGGCCGTGCAGGCATTCCGTGCGGGTGCTTCCGCCTATCTTCTGAAGATGTCGTCCGGAGAGGAGTTGGTCAGAGCGATCGACGAGGCATTACAAGGCAGAGTGCATCTGTCTTCCTTGATTTCAAAGGACCTCATCACGGTATTGTTAGAGGGTAAACGTGATCCCGCAGCCGGGAAATCTCAACTGACGCCACGCCAGCGTGAAGTCCTGCAGCTCATTGCTGAGGGGCGAACCATGAAGGATATTGCGTCGATCATGAACATTTCCCAGCGTACAGTGGAGACCCACAAATACGCCATGATGGAACGCCTGGGCGTGGACACAACCGCAGGACTGATCCAATACGCCCTGCGGCTCAAACTCGTTTCATAGGGGGCCGACTCATGCTGACGGGCGACGGAGTGGGGCATGAAACCACGACTTAGACAGCAAAAGACAGAAGTAAATCAACCGCGGAGCGCTGCACGCGCGGTGCCTGCGCCGGTCTTGCGGACGGTAGACTCGGGCCGCATGGCGGAGGAGGATGCGCGGCGCGGAGCACAACTTTACTCCCGCCTCGTCAACTCTCTGGATTGCATTGTATGGGAGGCGGACGCCAGAACTTTTCAGTTCACGTTTGTCAGTCCGCAGGTGAAGCGGATGCTCGGCTACCCACGGGAACAGTGGCTTGCGCCTGGGTTCTGGGCTCAGCACGTCCATCCCGAAGACGTTGAGTGGTGCACTAAATTCTTCACACAGGCTACAAAGGAAGGGCGGGACCACGAATTCGAATACCGCATGATCGCGGCAGACGGCCGGACAGTGTGGATACACGATGTGGTCAGTGTACGGGGTGGGCCGGAGGGTCCCCAACTGCTGACCGGCGTGATGATTGACATTACGAACCGGAAGCTTGCAGAAGCAGCCCGGAAAGAGAGCGAAGAGCAATTCCGGCTGGTATTCGAAAAAAGCGCCGCCGGCATAGTCATGGGCGATACTTCAGGGCGAGTCATCCGCGCCAACCAGCGCTTCTGTGAGCTTGTCGGGTTCTCGCAAGACGAGTTGCAAGGACGGACGACGACGGAAATCACACATCCCGGAGATCGCGAGGCAACGCAAGCTTACTTGGAAGAAGTCAGGTCAGGGCGGACCGGTATCTGCGAACTGGAGAAACGCTACGTCCGTCCAGACGGCCAAGTCGTATGGGCACGCATCAGTGCGGTGTTCGTATTTCCGGATACCCGCGCCCCGTATTCGATCTGCGTTGTGCAAGACATCACCGACCGCAAGCGGGCCGAATCACTGGTCACGCTGCAAAAGGAGACCCTCGAGATGGTCGCCCAGGGGATGCCGTTGCAAGAAACCCTGACGACCTTGGTGCGCCAGATCGAATTGCGCACCGGTATGGTGGGTTCGATTGTTCTTCTCGACGGAGATGGATTGCACGTGCGGCACGGAGCGGCTCCAAGCCTCTCAGAGGCATATATCAAGGCCATCGACGGGGCCGCGATCGGGCCGCAAGCGGGATCCTGCGGCACGGCGATGTACCGGAGGGAACCGGTTATCGTGATCGATGTGATGCAGGATCCGCTGTGGGAAGACTATCGCGATCTGGCGGCGGCGCAAGGCGTGCGCGCCTGCTGGTCGACTCCAATTCTGTCTACGGACAGAAGGGTTCTGGGATCGTTCGCGATGTACTACCCGGAACCACGAGGCCCGAGCCCGGCTGAGATGCACCTTGTAGAAGTGGCCAGGGACCTTGCCGCTGTTGCGATCGAGCGCCAGCGGACTGAGGAAATGCGGCGCGAGAGTGAAGAACGATTTCGCACGATTTTCGAGAATGCAGGACTTGGTACATCGCTCGTAGACCGGCACGGACGCCCTATCAAATGCAATCCGGCTATCCAGAAGATGCTCGGCTATACCGAGAGCGAACTGCGCAATATGGCGTTCACCGAATTTACCCATCCCGATGATATAGACCTAGATTGGAAGCTATACAGCGAACTGGTAGACGGGAAGCGCGACAGGTACGAGATTGAGAAACGCTATATCAAGAAGAATGGTGAATTGATGTGGGGGCACCTGACTGTTTCATTGATTAAGAACAAAGATGGTGCACCAGCAGAATATACGGTTGGTATGGTCGAAGACATCACCGAGCGCAAGTGGTCTGAGGAGTTGTTGCGCGAGAGTGAAGAACGATTTCGCACGATTTTCGAGAATGCAGGAGTCGGTGCTGCGCTGGTCGACTGGGAAGGGCACGCTGTCAAATGCAATCCGGCTCTCCAGAGGATGCTCGGCTATACCGAGGGCGAACTGAGCAATATGGTGTTCACCGAATTTACCCACCCTGACGACATAAACCTCGACTGGAAGCTATACAGCGAACTGGTGGCTGGAAAACGCGATCAGTACGAGATTGAGAAACGGTATATCACGAAAGATGGCCGATTCTTGTGGGGGCAATTGACCGTCTCCCAGGCTAAGAACAAAGACGGTACTCCGGCAAAGTATATGGTTGGTATGGTAGTAGACGTCAGTGACCGCAAGCGCGCGGAGCTGGAACTAATGGTCGCTCACCGTCAATTGATGAGGGAATTGGCGGAACGGACCCGCGCCGAAGCGGAGATTGTTCGTCTGAGCGAGCGGCTGATCACCGCGCAAGAAGAGGAACGAACCCGGATTGCCCGCGAGCTACACGATGACCTCAGCCAGCAAATCGCGGGCCTTGGCATCGCACTCAGCAATATCAAGCGCCAGGTTCCGGCAGATCAGCGCGAAGCTCGTGAACAGGCCGAGCGGGCTTACGACAAGTTGTTGACGATCGGTGAAGGTATCCGTCATCTATCACATGAGTTGCATCCGGCTATTCTCGAACACTCGGGGCTCGTCGCCGCACTGGAATCATACTGCTCCGAGTTCGAGTCACTGACCAAAGTGAACGCAACGGTCCTGGCCGAAGGCCGGTTCGATAACCTCCCCGCCAACACACAACTCGGGATCTACCGAATTGCTCAGGAAGCGCTGCACAACATATGGAAGCATGCAGGCGTGAGAGAGGCCTGTGTGTACCTGGCACGTGCCGGCCAACGCGTGCTGGTGCAAATCTCAGATCGAGGTGTCGGGTTTGATCCGGCGCAACCGTCCAAAGATGCAGGACTGGGCCTGGTTAGCATGCGAGAAAGAGCAAGGTTGCTGGGTGGCTCTTTTTCCTTCCAGAGCTCCCCAGGGAAGGGAACAACAATTGCCGCCGACATTCCCATAGATTCCGCCCCTTATCCGGATGTTTCAGCTACTTTAGCGAATTGACGGTACGCGACGTTTTCCCGAAGCAATTCAATACACAAGAAACGCAACCACTCCTCGCTGTTCCGCAGGCGTTTGAGTAAAGCTACATCTGAAATGTCGGTCCAATCCGCCAGCTTGGCGCGCAGTACCGTCTCTCGCAACGAGTAGCCCCTTGCCACATGTAGCCTCAGCGTACGCAACAGCACGTCGGGCGATGGAAACCCACGCAATCGCTGCAGCGCACCCGACTGGCACGCCATTTGCTGCCATCCTGGGGGAAGCAAGGATGCGAGTACATTCCAGTCTTCTTCAGAGATACGCATTCACCAAGCATAGGTCGACGCCCGTTAAAACCTGTTCCTTAAGTTAGCGCGAATGAGGGCACCCCCCCGGCGTGAACGAAGGACTCGATCAGCATGTCCATGATGGGGAACAAACTCCGAGTCGTCGAGCGGATTCCGGTCGTTATGTGCAAACCAGTCTTCAAGCTGCATTTTGCCGAGACGCAGCAGGGCTGCTTCCGTGTCTGTGGGTTGTTGGCCGTCATCCCGGCGCGCAGGTGGCGGAATGTTCGTGGTCGCGTAGCTGCCGTAAAGGGGCGGTGGTTCCTGGGGTGGAAGACGCAGAGCGATGCTCCGCGCCTGGCCGGCGCGCGCGTGATTAACCCCGCCGTTCGAGAGTCAGGATTGTCGAATGCACGCTCGGAGGGGTAACTTGAAAGAACCTCGCCATCTCCGCCTCTGCGGGCGGGCGTCTGTGCAGCGTCGTGTAATGGTGGATGAAGACGAGAAACTGGCCTTGTCGGTTAGCCTAAGGCGGTTTCATCCCCATTATTTATCTTGCAAGGCTCCAACGTTGTTCATCAATCTCTACTCCGGCTGCGCCGTTCAGGACGTTGCCATGACCCTTGGACTGGTACGTTAATCTCTCGTCGCGTGCTGGTCCCCCGTCATGTGAGTCCCCGTAGAGTCAACGAGAACATCCTTCACTCCTGCTCCAAAAGAGCCTTTACGTGGAGAAACGAAGTGACGAGCGTAAGCGTCTTCAATATTGTGGTCGCCTGTCTTTGAAAACCGCAAGAGGGGGCGAGAGCCCTTGGTCCATCGTTTGTACACGGTGAGCGAGGGCTTGAGATCCAGATCGTGCGCGTGCATCCGCAAAATACGCAAGATTCGGCTGGCCTTGCCTAAATTGCAGCCTATGACCCTCTCGAGATACGCAATCCGGCCGCGCCTCCAGTTCTCCACCGATTCCGGGGAAAGCAGATCCATACGAATAAAGAGTTCCAACGGAGCAACGAATCCCTTTTCCCGAAGAAGACCCTCAACCGCTTTCACAATCCGAGCGTAGTATGGATCCTGTCGGTAATTGGCCACGGTTATTTTCTTCAAAAGAGCGTCCTCGCTATCCTGGAGCGTCGTTCCCATCCACCTAGCACACCGCGTGTCTCCAACTCAAGAGACCGATCCGGTCGATGCTTGCAGGCTCCGCGAATCTGCTCTTCTCGACTGCAAGAAATCGGATTCATTCACAGGGAGGTGAATCTGTATATCGCGCAAAAGATCTGCCTCGGTCACAGTGAGGTGAAGACGTTCGAATGCGGTAAATTCCTGAAGCATAGTCTCCAGCAGGGATACATCGCCGGCTTGGGGCGAGACGTAGGTAAAGCACCGGTGAAGGACACTCCGAGGTGGCAACTGCGTCAAGCGACCATCATATGAGCACACCATACCACTTTCAAACTTATTCGCGGACGGGGATGGCCGGGCATCATTTCAGAAATGGAGCAGCGTGTACGGCGAAACGGGAGCGGTGCGGATCAACGACTGGCGAGTTCTGCAGATGGAATGACTGGTCCAGTGCGGGCTTAAAGGTCGCGGCTGGCGAAAGAGACTCGCGACATCTTCGTCCGATGACATTCTGGCGGTGCACAGCCGCATCCGCTTAGCTGTCCTATAGCACGAGCACGTCGTTGCCGCGCGACCTCAGAGCGCGGTCAAACGTGATCAACTTCAAGCCTGCCACGGCCGTGAAAGCCAACATGTACGCGTCTGCCCAGACCTTTGGAGAGCGCCTAGGCATTCGAGAGCGCGCGCGGAACTCCTTCTCGATATCCTCCGGCTCGGGCACGAAAACAACTCGATCATCGGCCCAGATCCGGTCCCACAGGCTCCAGGCTTCCGCCATAGATTTTGTGTCCACTCCCATGATCGGTTCGGTTGTGAGAAGCCTAAGAACAGTGGTTTGCGTGAACCGACCGAAAAGGAATTGCTCCTGTCCGGCCTGCTCAAACCAGGATCTGGCTCTCTCGGAATGTATATGCCGGCTCCACAGGAGCGCCAGCCAGACATTGGCATCAAGGAAATTCAACGTATTCATAGATCTGCTCATTCGTCAGGTCTACCTGTGGTCCTTCGGAAACAATTAGAGGAAATTCGACCCGCTTTGGCCTCGGCCGCTGTGCCTGCAAGACCACACGTCTCACACCGAGAAGAACCAGTTCACGAATCGAAGAACCAGTTCCCGCAGCCTGTTCCTTTAATTTCCGGTAAAGGGGCGCCGGAATGTCCACTGTCGTCCGAATCGATTCTTGCTTCATAAACATGATTATTTCATATGTGCCATAAATATGGAAGATACCGTTTTTTCGCCTAAAGGAGCTTAAAACATCTCTGTAAAACCGCACGGACTCCGTCATGTTCACAACCCGAAGAGTGACCGCAGAAATTGTTTCAATCGTCGGCATCATACGCCACGAGTTTACCTCGGCTCAGCTTGAATCTTCCTTCCAGAAGGCATACCGTAAATCCTAATAGGGGGAGGTGGCCTATGGCCTACGTTATTGCCGAACCCTGCATCGGAACCAAAGACACCGCCTGCGTCGACGCCTGTCCCGTGGATTGCATCCACCCCAAGAAGAACACGACTTATGACGACGGTCGCCCTACGTTCGACAACGTTCCCCAGCTCTACATTGATCCGGTGGAATGCATCGATTGTGGCGCATGTGTCCCAGTCTGCCCGGTGTCAGCGATCTTTGCGCTGGACGATCTTCCCGAGAAGTGGAAGCAATATACGGAACTCAACGAGAGCTACGTGAAGGCCGGCAAATACACGCCCGTAGAATTCGCCAAACACCAAGTCAAGTAGCCGTGCCTTATTTTGCCCCTCTCACGCGCGTCTTTCGTAGCCATAAAGAAGTTCTTATGCACCAATCGGAGGCGTTATGAAACTAAAAACCACGATACGCCTGCGAGCCATGAGTAAGGCCGGGAAGGAAAAGAGGCTGGATGAACTTAACCAAAAACTTGGAATCACCCAGCCCAATAAACTTACTGAATATGGCAAGGAAGAAATCGAGGAACGGGAGTGGCTAAAAAAGAAATTGGGCTACGGGAAACGCTGACGGGCAGTGGGATGCTGGGTTTATCGAACGACATATAAGATGTAGTACCGCCCCCCGTACAGAACGAGTGGTCAAACGCGTTGACTGGATTATCCAACCGCCCGACGGCTGCAAGCAGGCAAGCCGCAAACTCATGGCAGGCGATATGACCGGCGAGAGCGATACGGCTTCGGGTCTCATACTCGGCGGCGCGATTTACATCAAATCTTTGAGCGGTGTCTGTTGTTGAATCAAATATGGTGAATTGTCGCGCCTGTCGGGATTAGGCGCTTTGGTTGCGCCATGCGATTTGCCTTGCGTGAACGCTTTTTCCCAACCGCTCAACAAAGGCGTGGATGTGCTCTTGTGTATATGGACTGAACCAGGACTCAGTGAACCTCGCCTGCTCGGACCTTAGATCATTGCTAAACATTGCAATCAAGTCCCCCCGCGCCTCGCGGCGCGTGAAGAGTGCGGCTTCAGATAAAGAGACAAGATGCTAACACCACTCAACCGCGCGGCCCACAACGAGGTCCGGTTCCGCGAGTTCATCCACCAGCCCACACTGCATGGCCTCTTGCGGGGAAAGTAATGGGCCTGTGACCGCCAGCCGTTCAGCCACGCGAGGCCCCACCATGCGTCACTGGCGAAGACACCCAAAACACCAGTCGCGCGAACCGCGATCTCGCAGCTTGTGCTGGTGGTAGAGTTGGCTCATGGCTGACACGCCAAATCCCCAAAGCTTCGAGGAGATTGTGGAGTGGGCATACAGCACCCTGCCCCAGAAGATCAGGGACCTACCAGATTTTCCCGGCATTCAAGTGGTTGACGAGCCTCCGGCAGACGTATTGGAAGACATATCGAACAGGAAGAAATGGCGCCGTGGAACTGAGTTATTGGGATTGTACAGCGGCATATTTAGGACGAAACAATCGTACACCCAGCTGAGGTATGCCCCCGACTTGATATTTGTTTTTCGTGGCCCCATTCTGCGCTGTTCAAAAGGAGATTTGCGGGTCGAAGTGAAACGGGTGGTGTGGCATGAGGTTGCCCACTGGCTCGGCTACGAAACTGAAGAGCAAGTCAAAGCTTTGGGTTTATGAGCTAAAGCGCGAGTGCGACGGCCGGTCTTCAAAGGACATAATAATAAGGAGGATGTCAGCAACATGGGGATGGGCACACTTTATCTAGTGCTCCGAGCAACGAGCCCTGTTCACATTCTGTCGGACCATGCAAAGTCTTAGCCAATTTGGAGAAATTGTCCTAGGTGTGTTCACGCCGGTTCTAGGAAACACTCAAAGTCGTTTTCGCTCATCGACTGCATCTCGATGGGCGGGGATCGGATGTAGCGCAACGTTGAGCCGATGCGAAAACGACCTGTATTTCGAACCGAAGTACGACGAGTTCAAACCACGGACCACTTGGAGTCTCCCGAATGCGTTCACCTTGGTATTCAAGGCACTCGAGCCTGTCCCTCAATTCAAGGCTACGGCCAAGCTGGGAGAGTTCATGGAGGCGCGGTTCTCCCCTTCTTTTTAAAAAAGGAAAAGTGTGGGCCGACTAGCCTCCGAAAAAGGACCGGTTTGAACAATTCACCCCGACGGCGCCTCCAATAAAAGAGTCGAGTTGAGTTGCGCGTTGGCCTTCACGTTGGACCCACAACTATCTCGAAGTGCGTCACAAAGTCGTCGAATCCACTCAGCGCTGATTGTGCCTCCGGTTCAACAACAGCTTCATCGGCGGCGTCGCCCGAAAATCTCTGGACTGCTTCCATTGAATCCCAAATCGTAAGCACAACGAGCTCGACACCTCCATTAACCGGGCGCCGCAGCAAGTATGCCCCGCGATGGCCCATGATCTTTCGCAACTTTGGGAAAACTGTTCGCATTGCATGCCGCACGTATTCATTCTCCTTCTCAACGGTCGATTGCCCTCGCCACATTCGCAAAATCATTTTCCATCCCCACACGAAAGGATGCCTGATTCGGCTTGCGCAGGCGGCTAGGAGTTGCTCGGTTCTGCGGAGGCCGCCTGAGGCCTGATCGGCGTCGCAGCGTTCTGTCCCGCGACCGTCGTCCATTCTCGAACATACCATCGCTTGACCGCGCCGCTCGTCACGTACGGATCAACCTTGGCAAATTTCTCTGCGACCTCGGGCGAATCGCCTCTAAACAAGAGCACAGCGCCGTCTACCGGATTCGCTAACGCGCCCGCCATGATGAGTTCTCCTCGCTCACTCGCCTTCCAGGCCTTTTCCAGGTGCGCGTCGCGAAACGGAGCGCGTTTCGAAACGTAGTCTTCACCAACTTCGTAGAACAAAAGATAATGCATTGAATTCGCACCTCCCTCTTCTCCTTCGTTTACTTTTGGCCGCGCGTCTTACTCGATTGCCTCAACCCAGACGTGCGGATCAGGCTCTCTTCCAGTCATGATCGCAATGAGTTTTTCCCGGACCGCAGGTCCGACTTTGCGCTGTTCGACCGGCGGGAGTTCGAGAGTCCGATCTCGGTAGCGAATACGCCGCACCGACACCGTGGCTGCTGTTCCGGTTCCGAAGCATTCTAGAAGTTCCCCGCGTTCATCGCTGTGGAACACGTCTTCAACAGAGACGCGATCTTCCTTCACGCGATCTTCCTTCACGCGATATCCCATCAGGACTCCTAGAAATCAGGGATGAGAAGCCCATGCCCATAACCGAGCAACCAGAATTGCCAATTCAGCGTCGGGCCGCGCTGACGATTTCGTGGTTCTCCAAGCCTAAATCTTTACCTGCACGCCGGCGCGATCGCTATCGGCCGCGGCGAACATCGATGCAGGGGAGAATCCAAGCATTCCAGCAACCAGGTTCCTCGGGAAACTCGTTTGCGCCGTGTTGTACTTCATCACTTCGTCGTTGTAGAACTGACGCGCGAAGGCGATGCGATTCTCCGTCGACGTGAGCTGCTCCTGCAACAACTGAGTGCTCTCGACTGCGTGCAACTGAGGATAGTTCTCGACCCGCGCAAACAAGCCTCCCAGTGCGGCAGTCAGCGCGAACTCGGCGGCTGCGCGCTGCACCACGTTGTTGCCGGCGGCAATTGCGCTAGCGCGCGCCTGGGTAACCGCTTCCAACACCGAGCGCTCGTGCTGCATGTATCCACGCACGGTCTCGACCAGATTCGGAATCAGATCGTGACGGCGCTTCAGCTGCACATCAATATCCGACCACCCATTTTGCACGCGATTGCGCAACGCAACTAAACGATTGAAGGTTGAGACCATCCACAGCAGAAACACGAATACGACTGCGATCACGATTAACCCGGTCGACATTCCTGCCCTTCTCCTTACGCGCGAAATTCTCCACGCGCGAGAGTCTCCCTCATGCGTCTTTATCCATGTCCCAGGAGCGTAAATACTTTATGAATGAATGCCAGCCACAAGACGATAAATGTGAGGCTGGTCAGCGTCATAATTGAGATGAGAAGCAGGAATCCCGCGGCGATCAGCGCTCCGAACGGCGCAAAAATCGCATAGATCACGACGGCGACCATCGTCCCCTTACGGTCCGGCGGTTCGAGGTTCGGGTGCGCGCCCATGCGTGCGAGCCTTTTCAGCCTCCGAGTCAGCGCGGAATGGAACCCGACCAGGCTCACCGACGAAAGACTCGAAGCCGAGGCGCTCGAAACCGGCGACGGCTGAGGCTGGGAGGCGGGTGTGTTCTGAGTGACGCGCATGCGGGCGATGGCCGACATGTCGCCGCGGCGGGCCGCGAACACGTCGTCGGGGTTGGGGAATTTTGCAGCGAAGGCAGGATCAGCGGCAGCCACATTCTGATACAGCAGCCGCAGCCGCTGCATGGCTTGCGCATCTCCGGCGAAAGCCGCGCGCATCGTCGTCGTAAGTTCTTCCTGCATCGCGGGGAACGCGGGAACGGCCGGATTGCCTGCGGCAGCGCGCGGTTCGGAGGCAGCCCAAGCTTGCACGATGAGCTGCTTTTGACGCAAGTCGGGGGCGGGCGCGCGGCCGGTCGCTTTGGGGCTGACGACAAACAGGTGCGCGGCCCAGTCGCTGCATGGAATTTCTCCCGGTTCCTGTTTCAGTTTCTCCAACGCCGATGCGAGGCCGTCAGGGTTGCGCGTGAGCTGCACCGCCGAAGCGTCCGCAAGATACTGCCTGGTGTGCCAGAGCAGCGCCAAGCAAGGGCCGAGGAGAACACCCGAAAAGAACCAGATCGAGAGCTTGATAGCAAGGTTGGTGAAGAGAATTGGAAAGAAAACGAAATTGAGGAAGGAACGGACGCGGGACTTTTTCGTGGTATCGAAGAATCGGTCGATGTCGTCCGACTCACCCTCCGCGCTACGCGTAAGCATAGCGGCGATGGCCGCAACCTCTTGGCTGCCTCTGTCTGCCGATGACCTCCACAAGCTGTAACGCAGGATCCGCCAAAGCACCCGGCGCGACTCCGGACCGAACGGCGAGTTGATGAGGGCGACCAACAGCCCACAGGTTTCAAACACGGCCGTGATTCGAAATGCGATGCGCAGATCGCCATTGCCAATCGACGCGATCAGGTAGGCCAGCACGCCCTCGAGTTCGTCGCGATTCAAGTCATCGAGAAGACGGCGGGACGCGACAATGCGGGCGTCATCAGGAGAAGTGCCGATGGCCGCCGCGTTGGCGCCCGGAGCATCCACCAGCATGACGCGGGGAGCAGGCAGGCCGGCGGCGATGGCCATTTCCTGGACTACATCGGCCAGCTGCAGCTCTTTGAGCTCGGCCTTATTCGGCTCCCTGGCTTTGAGCGCCAGTAGCGCTCCGCCCACGCCGCTGCGGCGGAAAAGCGCCCCGATCGCTGTCCACAATACAAACGAAAGCAAGACGCTCGGGAGCAGCATCACCGTGATGCCAAGTGCGAGTGCGTTGGGATCAACGTGCGTGTGAGGGCGCTCGAGCAGCCAGTTCAGCGCAACCATTCCGAAGCGGGCGATTTCGCGGGCGAACTGCCAGAAGAATGGGGGCAGTTTCCAGAAATAATTGATGATGTCGGCCGCGATCAGAGCAATCGCATAAATCAGCGGGGTGACGACCAAGGCGAGCGGAATGCCCATCACCACGGCAGCGAGGGCGCACAGGGCGGAGAGCCGCCACGTGGCGCGGCGATTGCGCTGCTGGGCATCGAGGAAGCTCTCACGGACCGCCGGCGCGTAGCGCTGACCAGCGGACGACATATTGGCGGAGTTCGGCGTAGCCATCGAGTGTGCGCCCCACACGCCCGTCCGGGAATCTGCGAACTATACATCGAAGGCTTAGCCTTTGGCGAGCGCCGAAAATCGGCTATGCGCGCGGAGCCGGCGAATCCACTAACTGATTGACTCCGGGGCCGGCGCTCCATAGCATTGCACAACCGAAGGTCCCATTGCCCAATGAGTCCGCCCGGCACAAAGACGGCGCGCAGTGGCTGTTCCATGGTTGTCGGGCCCGTCATTCTTTGCTTCGTCTTGTTCATCATTTTCGGCTGGCCGAAGTACCTCGACCGGCACGGCACGGCAGCATCCGGCGTGATTACGGAGAAATACGAGAACATCCACATCTTCGGAGACAATTGGACCCACCGCTTTGAAGTGATCGCTACGTATCCTATTCCCGGCCAGATTGTGCAACATCGCGCCGGGTGCGATGTGGACCAAAAGACCTATGATTCGCTTCATGTCGGAAACCGCCTAACGGTGCATTATTTCGCGGCCCTGCTGCAGCAGCCTTTTATCCCGGCTACGGATCTGTCGCCTTGCGGGAGCACCGCCTCTCTCGGTTTGCAGTCACCACTTGCCCGGCTGCTTGTAATCGCGTTTGCGCCTCTTCTGGTCATTCTGCTTCTCTGGCGACTATTGCGCATCAAGAGTTTCGTCTGGCTGTTTTTGCTGTGGCTAGCCTTTGCGTTCGCCTACTTTGGACTTCCGCGTGTGGAACCTGCACCCCAGCACCCGGTTTCGGCCACGGCTACGATTCACAGCGTAGCAACGATAAAGACGCTGGGCGGAAGGTCTGACAACAAAAGCATGCCGCTGCTGCACCCTTACCAAATGGTCGTGGTGGAGTTCGTACCGCCGGGGATGGACACGCCTGTGAAAGCGGTGGACAAAGTGGATGTGGGCAGCGTGCCCGAACTAAAGCAAGGACAGAGCGTGAACATCCTCTACGATGCTGCAAATCCCCGGATTGCACGCCTGCAGCAGGGAACTCGCAATTTCCCCGAGCAAGCCCGCACGAGTGTGATCCTGCTCGGTGGCGCCTGGATCTTGCTGGTCCTGATTGGCGCCGGGATCAGCGCCTTTTTCCGGCGCGCCGGGCGCGGACTTTCACGGGCTGCGATGGAAAATGTCGCTCGCGGCTCAAAACTGAAGTAAGAGATCGGGATTGCCCATAAAACTCAGGCCTGACGTTGGGTTGCTGTAGAATACTGCGCTATACAGTCGGGAGGCAGCATATGACTCTTCATGAACGGTCTTTGGTCGCCCTCTTATTCGTTGCGGTCAGCTGGGTTCCATTGGCGAGGGCAGCGGACCCACCCTCGGATCTCTGTTCCCTGCTATCGGCATCTCAAGTGAGCAAGGCTCTAGGACAAAGCTTTGATGCTCCGGCAAAAAGCGTCGCTCCCCGTCCATACAGGAACACCGCGGAGGGGACCGATTGTACCTATTCAACGAAGCGCGGAGATAAGGTGCTGTTCAGGGCATACGTCGATCCCTCGCCGTCAGCGGCCCAGGAACTCTTCGCCAAATTAAAACTCTTTTACAGCCCGCCCACCCCGGTCGCGGACCTCGGCGACGAGGCATATTTCGATCCGCGGCACTCGATCCATGTTCGTAAGGGCAAAGTTCGTTTCTTTATCAGCTTCAACGAAGGACCAACAGCGGAGAAGCCGCTGAAGGACCTTGCCAGCCAGGTTGCTGGGCGTCTCTAGGGAAGGCTCGATTCGCCACTCCCCAGCTACGCAGCAATTCCGGACAGGCTACGCTGCCCTAATTCAGGTTTGAAGGACAGGTTCCGCTGACCCACTTTCCCGTATATGCCGCATTGCCATCGAATTTTTGGCCGTTGCTCGTCATGGTAATCGCGAACCTTCCGGTGCCGTTTTCCGAATCCACAACGTGAATGGTGCCATGAACGTCATTGATCATAAGGTTTTCGTCACCGCTACATGAAGTTGCGCGCACATCCATGTCTGTGCCATTGGACTTCAGAGCAGTCCATTTGCACTTTTCTCTGGATCCCTCGGCCCAGGGATTGGTGCTCAGATCCTTGGTTTTGACACAGGTTTTGTAGGTCACGGGCCGGGCATTCTTCAGCACGGCTTCATATTGCTGGGGAAGCCCCTTCCAGGTGATGGTCTCGGTGATTTGCCAAACTCCCGTCTTCACATTTAACGGAACCAAGCTGTCTGCTGCCAAAAACAAGACACAGACCACTCCACAAATCGCCACTACCCGAACAGACTTTTTCATTTCGTCCTCCTGTGCATCATCTTTGAATGATCGCCACGTAGCATTACTCCGAACGTCTCGCCGAAAGGCTAGTGCCACTGCACAATTTGCGTGTCGTGGCACTGCTTTGTAGCTGTCTGAAACATCGAACACTCCACGTTTACACTCACGGGATCGCTCTTCGTCTCCAGTCCGTGAGCGGTCGAAACTACCACAAAGGTGTACGTTCCCTTCCCTTTGAGAACCGCTTGTCTTGTCCCGGAATCACCAATCAAGGTCGTGGGTGTGACCGCGTCGATTCTGACGCTTTCGGCGCCCCGGGCGTCCCAGATGAATTGCACGGCCTGCCCTTGTTTAATCAGGGTTTTGTCCACGCGGATGTGAGGCTTGGGCGGAGCCGTCGGCGCCACATCTTCCACCTTGACCATCACCGATTTGATCGTAGGAACATTCGCTGCGTTGTAGGCTGTAAGCGTGTAGGTGTGATCCTGCTGGGGTGTATCGGTGTAGTCGCCTTTCGCTTGGACATCACCCTGTTCACTGAAGGTCACCCGGTTGGACCCGGTCACGCCCCAGGTGATTTTGACCGTTTCGCCTTTATGGATATGCGGGTTGGAGATGGATAGATCCATCGCGGCTGCGTCAATTGTTTTGGCGGGGGGTGGAGGGAGGACTTGTATCACGGCGGTCCTCTGGTCAACACCAAAGAAATTGTGGGCGACGATCGTCAGTACCGTGGTTTGCTGAAGTCCCTGCAATATCGTGAACTGATTGCCAGTGTTCTTGGCCACGATTGCGGATGCGACGGGTTGAATATCAACGGTCTTGATCCGGGCCCCCTCCCAGAACACGGTTATGGGCTGTCCCGCCTCAACGATCGGATGGTCTACTTTGACGCGCAAAATGTTTGGCTTGGCAACTTTCGGCACGAGGATCACCAGGGCCGCAATAACCAGCGGTGCGACGATCATGAGCCAGATGGGGATTACGGGCGACTGCATGAACAGCGCGTCGTGGGTCTGAGCTTCGTGGTCTACGGGAGTGGAGTGAATCTTAAATGGACGCGGCTTAGACTGGCCAAACCAATGCGACTTGGAAGCTTCCACGCTCAGGCGCAAGGTGGTTTGCGCACCGGGTTTCAGTTCAAGCCTGGGAGTGCTTTCTTGATTCTGCTCGGTTCGAAACAGAAACGACAGTTCACGCTCATCATCGGTTGCGCTCAGTGTATAAGCGCTCGGGCGATTTCCCTGGTTATGCAAGGTGACGGAGTATTTCACCTTTTTCCGCCCGCTGGCTTTGGCGGGCATCACATCCAGGCTTGACACGTCGAAAGGAGCGACCGTCCAGTGGACCTTGGCCTCGCCGGGCTCGTCGGGATTGGCGACCGAGTTGGCGCGAATAATCACTGGATAATCGCCGGCGATGCTCGATGACGCTTTGGGGACCTGAACCGAAAGGACGACATCGCGTTTGTCGTAAGGGTTCAGTGCGAACTCAACTCCGATTCCCTGCACCCACTCCGAGGGAACGCCCTCGACCGATACTGAAATGTGATCGACGATGGTTCGGTGATTGGCCAGCGTGATGCGGCATTCGACCGGCTTGCCAGGCACGAGGGTCATCGTCTTCCAGGTCTTGTCCACGATGACGTCAATGGTCTCTTTTGTGGCGCTTTCGTCGCGAGCCTGCTCGACGATGAGCCAGTAGAGCCCGATGCGGGCTTGCTGGCTCCCCGGCCACTCCTGCGGGACTTGCGGCAGAAGCCGGTGCTCGTCGAGAAACGTGCTGGTTCTGGATCCGAGATCGGTGATGGTGATGCGGCGCCCGTCCCAATCGATGCGGCAGTGGTGCTGGGAGATTTCCGGAGACTCGAGCACAACAATATTGTCCGCTGCGGCGCCGAAAGTCACTCCCGAACTTTGCAAGTATCCGCGACGGAGCACGGCACCACGCTGATCGAGCACGTAGAAGGCAGGCACGCCGGTGGCGGCTGCGGAGCGGCCGGACACTGCTGCCGGACGAGGAGGAATTATCTCTACTCGGGGCGTAATCACCGGAGTCGGGGCCGGAACCGGAACTGGAACCGAGATCGGGCGGACGACGATTGCTCCGCTCCCTGCCACTGCCGGCGGCTGGTCCGGCGCGGCGACGGTTTCGTGCTGCGCGATCACGTTGCGCAACGCGATCGACAGATCGGATGCGGAGGCAAAGCGATCTTGCGGCTTCTTGGCCAGGCAGCGCAGGATGACGCCTTCCAGCTCCGGCAGAAGGTCAGGGCGCACCAGACACGGCCGCATAGGCGCGACATAAAGATGGTTGTACATCGCGCTCGCTGGTGCAGTTGCCACGAAGGGCAGCGTTCCCACGGCCATCTGGTAAAGGATCACGCCCACGGCATAAATATCGGTGCGGCCGTCGACCTCGGAGGCTAGCCACTGTTCGGGAGCCAGATAGGCCGGAGTGCCGGGAAGGTCCGATGCAGCGGGCGAGGAGGGATGATCGAGTACGGAGGAAAGGCCAAAGTCTACGATCTTCGCCAGGAAGAAATCGGCGGCGGTTCGCTTCAGCAATAGAGTCTTGGGATTCAGATCAAGATGAAAAACGCTCTTCTGATGCGCGCATTGCAGGCCGTCGGCCACCTGGCGCACCAGGTCGAGGCGGTGCCACATTGACTGCGCCTGTACCGCCCGGCCCGGCGCCGTCAGAGCGCTCGAAACCAGAGGACCATCGGGGGCAAGCTCAGTGGCGATGTAGACGCGGCCATTGCTCTCGCCATAGCCCTCGATCCTGGCGATATTGGGGTGCTGCAGAGAGCTGAGCAGCTGGGCATGGGTCAGAACGCGCTGTTTTATGGAAGGATCGTTGACCAGCCGCGGATGCAGGAAGCGAAGAGCCACAGGCTCCTGCGAAGAAACCTCGACGGCTTTGTAGATCACTCCGACGTTGCCGGTGGTGAGCAGGCCTTCGATGCGGAAATTGCCGACTAATTGGCCGACGTCGTCGCTCATGCCCGAACCTCCAACATGTAGCCCACGTGGGCTGGTTTGTGCGCTTTGACCAACTCCTCAATGAACTGCACGTCTGTTCCGTTGCTTTCGCCGTTCGGCAGATGCACGGTGATCTTGAGCACGAAAGGAGAAGTCGGGCTCACCGTGATTTCCGGGGTCACACCGGCGCAGACTTCGATCATACGGGTTAGGCCATACCTGGTTCCCCGCCAGCGATATAACTGAATCAGTTCTAAGAGCAGCGCACGGGTGCGGGCCTCCGGCCAGTGAGGATCGATCGCCACGTCGAACCAACTGGAGAGCCAGCGGAGAAACGACGCCGGGCAGGTGCGCGGATCGAAATACATCTCGATGAAGTCCTGCCGTTGTTCCAGTTGCTCCCAGATGTTCTCGTAGATGAGCAGCATGCGGCGAAACAGGTCGCTGTCGTGAAAAATGATGGGCAGTTGTTCGAGGTACTTGCTGGGAGAATTGCTATCCAGAAGTAGCGGCGGCAGAGTGGGCCGCGGCTCTTTCGGAATTCGGACGGCCGGCTCCTGCACCGGGCGGGTGAGCTCGGGCTGCGAGAGCGCGAGACTCTGCTGCAGTTGCTCATCGGGATCAGCCTGGCGGGAGCGGTAGGTGAGCAGGTAAAGGCCAATTTGAATCTGGGATCCATCTGCCAAGGTGTGCGGCTGCTGGGCTTGTAAACGGACCCCATCCACAAACGTTCCGGTCGAGCTGCCGAGATCGACTAGCACGACGCCTTGTGCATCACTGCGAATCTGGGCGTGGCGGCCGGAGACCTGCGGTCCGGCCAGAACGATCGTGTTTTCCGGGAGCCGTCCAATCGTGACGATCGGCTCGCGCAGATCCTCGGTCTGAACGACTTCGCTGCCAAGTTGTACGATCAACCGCGGTTGCTTGGTCATAATTCTTCGAAACGCCTAGCCCACCCGCGACGTGCGAGTATCCGGCTGTGCCGGCTCAATGTGATGCTTTCCCGAACAGACAACACCATATTTCGGCAGACGCAAACTCGGCGGAGCCGGCTTCGAGGGCGTCCATTCGCCCGGCTCATTCACATAGACGTTGACCGCCTCAACGAACTCCACCCCCGGTATTCCCTGTAGCAGCCCGTAGATTTCCGAAAGATATAAACTGCGGCCAAACGGCCAGCCCTTGCCGTCGGGTCCGCCCGTATAAGGATTCAGGTAGCGATAGAGCAGTTCTTCGCCACGCCGTATCGCTTCTTCTCCGGCAGCCGGATCCGTGCCTTCGCGCAAATGCAGCTCGGCGTTGATGGAAACGCAGGTAATTTCCGCCAGTCGTACCTCCACTCCAATGCCCAGAACCGATCGCGCCATGAGGTACTTGAGAACGCTGGTCCGCAGATTCTCCGTCAGAATCAGTTCCGCCGGATCGGGGCGGTCCACCGATTCGATCTCGGGAAGTACGATCACGAAGACCTGTCCGGGCGGAATAGCGGAACCTTCGCCGGGCTGTGCCCCTGGAGTAAGACAACGCGCACGTGCGATCCCAGGTACCTGGCAAGCGTGAAACTCGAAGTCTTCTGCGGTGACGGCGCGAGTGCGGGAGCGCAGGTGGAGCGCCGCGTGTACTTTGCCGTCTTCGAGCGATTGAGCATTTCGGCCGCCGATGGCGCGTTCGCGGTTCGTGACCCGGGCAATGTATGGGATGGAACTCTTGAGCACCGCGATGGCGCCGATGGGCACGTTGCCCTCAATTCCGCCGCCATGTTGATAACGCGTGAAGCGGAGCGGGCTGTTTTTCGGAGGAACTGCCCCGAAGCGGTACACCGATCCGTTGGGTTGGAGAAGGGAGGGTCCAAAGGTAATCGAGCCATCGAGCTCATCGAGCATGAAGTGACGGTCGTTTTCCCCGGACCCGCCGAAATCACGTACTTCCTCCCACGCCACCGGCGCGGATTCCGGCGCTTCCACCATCAAGTGATCGGTCGCGGCATCGCGGGGAAGGACGGGGCTGTACTGAAGCTTAAACACCTGGCCGGGCGTCCCGTCGCTCCGGCCGATCAGTTCGTTCTTGATGGATACCGCGTGCCGTGCCGTGACCGTGCCGCCGATGGCTTCTAGGCGCAGGTAGCGCTGAATCATGGGCGAGACTTCATAGTTCGGCGGCTTGATCTGAGCATCCGTCAGGCGGCAGCGCAGCCAGTAGGCGCGTCGCTGCGCGAATTCGCCCTCCGCCATATCTGGCAAGTGCAGAACAATTTCGCCGTCAGTGTTGAATCCACGGGTCCCGTCTTTTTCCACCTGGCAAGGAACCCAGCGCCTCACATCGCCCTGCCAGACCTGCCACTCAATCGGGGGCCGGTTGGGATCGACACCCGCCCCTCCCGCGCGTTTGCATCCGATGTTTAACGCCAGCGCATGGCGACTGTGATCGTCCCGCAGAGCGAGATAGAAGCCGTCATTCGGCAGCGGAGGATTGGGGAAGATCGTGATGGAATCGTCCAGCCGGCTCAGGTCGTGATGAACCCATCCATCTTTGCCCCGCGAGGCAGATTGCGTATATGCACCCAGGATCACAGGCGGCTTGATTCTGAGCTTTTCTTCGGTGGTAAAGATTACTGCCGGTGAACTCTCGGTGCGGGTGGTCGCCGTTTCGGTTCCTTCAGGGATTTTGACTTCAGCGGGTTGTGGAGCCGAGAGATAAAACGTCACTGCCGCGCTGGCCGCAGTGGGCGGCTGCAGCTTCAGGCCAATCAGCTCCAGGAATTTCACGTAGCACTTGTCGGGAACCTGGTTGGCGCGGTAGAGCAGCATCTCCGTCATCCAGGCAAAGAGCTCGACCACCGCGATGCCTGGGTCGCTGACGTTGTGATCGGTCCACTCCGGACAGTAAACAGGGATCAGGCGCTTCGCCTCATCAACGATGTCCTGAAAACGGCGGTTGTCGAGTGTTGGAGTTGGCAGTGGCATGGGGCCGAAACCTCTCTCCTAGCTTGCTAAAGTGAAGGACTCCCTTCACCCGGAATCGTGTAGAAAGGAAACACCAGCGACCTGCGGTCCAGAGTCGCCTTGATCTCGTAGTCAATGTCAATCAGCAGCCGCGATCGATCTGCCCCGTCTGGGGAGGCCTTCACGGCAAGCACGTGAATGCGCGGTTCCCACATATTCAAGGCCTCGGTCACATAATGGGCGGCGAGGCCTGCGGTCGTGCCGTCATTCTGCGCAAAGAGCAGTTCGTGAACATGGCAGCCGAAGTCGGGCCGCATCATGCGCTGCCCTTTGGGAGTGAGCAAGATGATCCGGATGGACTGCTCGACGTCGGTTTCCTGGCTGGCCAAAGCGATCCGCCCCCGCTGATCCAACCCTACCGGGAAAGCCCATCCCGAACCTAGAAAATCACGCGCTACCTCACTCACGATCACGCCTCCTATCCAATCAGCACGGTTCCGACAGCGACTACGGTCCCCACCGGCAAGTCCGCCGGGTCATTGCAGGTCATCGCCGGGTCCCCGTTCCGCGCCGCCGGCTGCCCATTGATCATCACGGTTACACTGCCCTGAATGATTCGTCCCTGGTTCGAGGGCGGGCTCTTAAACGACCCGCTCACTGGGATGTGGGGCGGCATGTTGTTCGCGATGCTCCCGACGGTGGCCGCCGGTTGTCCCATGATGTTCACGTTCGTGCTCAAACTGTTTTGCAGAATTCCGTTGAACGGAAACGGCGTTGGTGTGGGAACCGGCGCACCGGCGGCTGCCGGAACCAGCACGATGTGAGTATCCGATGCCGTGATCTGATCGCCCTGCTTTGCCGCCGGCTGTCCCACGTTCTCTTCCTCTGTCTCATTTCTAATTGAGGTTGATCATCGCCCCTTTGATTTCGATCTGTCCGCCCGCCTGAATGCTGATGTCGCCGGTAACCTGAATCGTCAGTTTGTTGGCGTTGGAATCGATCATGACTTTGTTGCCGTTCTTATCCTGCAGCGTGATGCCGGCCTGGCCGTCGCTGTCGTCGAGAATCACCAGATGGCCGGTGCGGGAGCGGATGATCCGCTGCGTCACGTGACCACCGGCCGTGATGTCGCTGTTCTTCTTCGGAGGCGCCTCGACCCCGTTCCAGAGTCCGCCGATCACGTAGGGGAAGTGGATGTCCCCCATCTCGAAGCCGACTAGAACCTCGTCATTGACTTCAGGCAAGAACTCGATGCCGCGTTGATCTCCGCCGCCGACGGTCGCGACTCGCGCCCAGTCGCTGGCGTGGTCGGATGAGAGCGTCGGATATTTGACTTTGACCCTGCCCCACCCTTGCGGGTCCTGGTTGTCCGTGACGATCCCGATCATGAGCCCGTTGTGCGATCCATTCTTGTGATCGCCGGCGAGAAGCCGGAGCAGCGTGGACGGAGTCTGGCCGGAGATGCCGAAATGAGTGGTGTATCCGTGATGCGCGCTGTAAAGATGGCTCACCGACGTGACCAGATAGGTCCCGCCGAACTGATCGCCGACGGACTGGATTCTTACCGAGGAACCAGCCTGAATGGCCGGATTGCCGCCGCATGTCCCCTCGGCTTCAATGAAGCGTTCCTGATGCCGATTGGCAACCGCCTTAGTCTTGGCGTCAGCCACGCCTTGCTCACGAATCGGGTGCTGCGAGACCAGATCCGCGGCCTCGATGCTGAACGCATTCTTGGCCATGTCGCCGCCTTGCTTCTGCTGGCCGATGTCGCGCATCCCGTCCGCCTGATTGACTTCGCTGACAATCTCTTTCTTGTTCTGCGGATCCCATCCCCGAGACGAGACTTTGTTGAATTGAGAAAGCGTTGTAAGACGCGGCCGGAACTCGCTGAGGTTTGACGCCCATTGCAACTCGATCGGCTGGGGTGATTGCTCCGGCGGCTTGAAGCAGAGTTTCTTTCCCTCGACATACAAGAGATAGCCCAAGGAGGCAGCGCGCTCGTGCAGGAACTCGAGATTGGTTTGATTATTCTGAAAAAGATAGGGATGAATCTGCTTGGTCTGATCCGCGTCGGTTTGCAGGCCAACTTCCTGCGCGAGTTTCTGGACGATATCGCTGTCGGCGACGTTCTGGAAGGAGCGGACAAAGCGTCCTCGGGACAAGCGATGGAGTCGGTCGAAAGCGCGCACAATCAGATGATGGGTACCGTCGCCAAACTGTGGTTCCATTTCGACAAACTCGCCGTCAAAAACTATGTCCGAGCGACTTTTCTCCGGAGTTGCCTTGGTGTGAATTTCGACTGCCTTCCCGGGAGCAACGGTGGCGTCGTCGATCCACTTCAGCTTGGGATCGTGCAGCACGAGAGTCGCGACATCCGCCATGTGCAGGCTGCTTTCGACATTCACTTCCAACAGCGCGTGCATGAACTCCTCCGACACGTCGGCGCCATCAATCTTGATGTAAACCTGGCTTTGCAGTGAGCTGTTTTCAGGCATTGGGTATCAGGAGCATCGTGCCCGGAGTCAACCGCCGCACGTTATAAAGTCGGTTCGCATCGGCGATGCGGCGCCACTCGGTGGCATCGTTGAATTCCTTGAACGCAATCCAGCCGAGCGTGTCGCCCGCTTTTACCGTCCAGACGCGTTCTCCGCCGACCCCGCCGGAAGTCGGGTTTTGTTTGGGCAGACGATTCTTGTCTTTCGCTTGAGTAATCGTGAGGTCCACGACTGCCCGCACGGGCGTGCCGCTATCCGGCAGGAAGAGAGTGAACCGCTGGGCCACTGTAGTAATCACGCCGTCGAAGGAGATTGTGCCCCACTGAAAACGCACCGTGGGAGGACGGCCCTTGCTGCTCTTCTTGTCTTTAAGGCTTTCATCGAGCAGGCAGAACTTGAAGATCTTGTCCGTATATTCCTGGCGCACGTCCTTTCCGTCCGCGTAGGTATCGAAAAACAGCTGGAGTTTGAGGCTCTCTGCGCCGCCGCCGCCGAATTCGCAATCCGGCATATCGGACTTGGAATTGTTCTTCTGGTTCCACGTGTTCTGTTTGTTGAACGTGAGTTCCTTCGGATTGAACTTTACGTCCATCTGGTCGCAGGCCGCTCCCTGCTTGTCGATTCTCATCAGTTGTGCTCGTGCAAATCCGGATCCGCTCATAAGACCTCACATAAACTCCCGCCGTCGATCGGCTGCCAGCCGTCTTCTCATCACGCTGTAGACCTGCTTTGCCAAAGCGTCCAAGTCGGGAGCAGGGGGCTTTCCCCCTTGGGGTTGTTCGTGCGCTTCGGCGGGCTGCGGCGCCTCCGCCGCGGGCAACGATCGCCCAGACTCGGCTCGGGCCGGTGCGCCGGATGCAGCGGAAGGCCCAGCCTCTCCAGCGCCAACGGAAGTGACTGCGGTGGCCACGGCCGGCCCCGCGACTGCGGGTTGCGCTTCCGTCGGCGCGCTGACCCAGTCTGGCATCGGTTCCCACGGCGCTGGCAAGCCTCCCCATGAGTCTTCCGAGCTTGTGTCGCCGTGCGAGTCTTCGCGGCTTTTCGGAGCCGGAAACGCAATGGAAGCAGCGAGGCGCGCTGTTTTCGCGGGCCTCGTGCCGGCGGAGTGGTCAACGTTATCCGCTGCGATCGGCCCCGTCGCCGCTGCCTCGGCAGCCTGCACCACCTCGCTCTCGACTCTCTGGGCAAGTCCCTCTTCGTCGGCCGTCTCGGCGATCGTGTTCGACACGCTGGCCTTCGATTGGCGAGCAGTCGCCGGCCGCGCTATAGGCGGCACGAATTGCACCTCTCGGCCGCGGGCAATGTGAGTCAACTCGTGCGCCACAACGCCCAAGGTCTTGGGAGACTCGGTTTCCCTTCCGGGACCAAGCAGAATCGACTCGCCCGCCGCCATCGCATCTGCTCCACTGGCCGCAAGCATCCGTGAAACCGCCGGCCCCTGGTGAACTTCCACCTCGCTAGGATCAAACCCGACCAGCGGGCTGAGAAAGCGCCGCGCTGATTCTGAAAGACGCCCCGGCTGTGGACTGATACTGCGGAGTACGTACGAAGGGCGATCAGTGCCGGTCGGAGCAGCCCGCTTGGTTGCGTCGGGCTTGAGTTTTGGGAAAGCGTGCCCAGCAGACGACGGAACAGGGGGTGGAGGTTGTTTCGCCTCGTTTTCCCGTTCCACGCGCATCGCTTCCGCCAACTTCTCGCGCCATGCCGCGGGTGAGCGATCCACATTTTCGCGATGGGTAAACAGATCCTGCGCCACAGCTGACTCTGGAGGTGGCGTCGAGGGAAGCAGCTTCGGAAAATTCCCAGCCTTGCCTTGCGGCTTGGTTGGGCGGGACGTCTGCTGCGTCGGCGCTGTCGGCGGCTTGAGTTCCGCGCGCAGTTCTTGAACTTGTGCCCGCCGCCGCTGGGCGTTGGTGAGCATAACTTCCGGTTGCACCGCAGCTACGGGATCGGCCTCAGGTCCAACGATCGCGCTTTCTGAAGGCGCATCCTGCGGCACTGCCAGCGACCACACGGTAGGACTCGACATCGCTTCCAACCGGGTGGAATGGTCAAGCGCATCGGGTTTGGATTGGTCAATCGCATCGGGTATGGAATGGTCAATCGTATCGGGGGACACCGGAGGAAGCATGTCTTCTGGGGAAGGCGCGGAAGCACTCTGCTCAGCGGCTGGGCTTTTCGTTTCACTTTGCACTACGGTTCGATCCGCCTGCGATTTTGCCGTGCCCAGTTCAGGAAGGGGTTCGCCTGATTCTGCCGCGAGGCCGGATTGCGTTTTAACCCGCTCGGCGTGCGGCTTCGCCGCGTGCGCAAGTTTCGCCAGAACTGATTTCTTGAGTGATTGCCAAGAAGAGGGCGGGGACGTCGCGTCAGCGGTCCGCCGCGCCGTTTGATCCTTGGATTCGCCGACGCGCGAGGAAGCGGTTGGCTGCCGAACGACCTCAGCATCCCTGGTCTCAACATCGGCGGCTAAGAAATCCTCAGCTTCAGCCGAGGCTGTCGAGAGTTCGTCAGCAGGGAGCGCAGCCTCGTTGGCTAACCCGAGTTCCTGCTCCGATTCGGTCGCCTCCATCAAAGGTTCGGCTGCTTCATCTTCAACCGGCAGAAAATTACGATCTGGCGACAACTGGTATGCGAGTCCCGATCGCAACGGCGGCGCTGCCACCATACCCACTCTGTGCAGAAACGGCATCGCTGTCGTCGCATAGACCTTCCGTGCCGCGACTTGGCGGCGGGCCAAGTGGCGCCGCAGTCTCCGGCCGTGCGACATGTGTTGAGCAAGGCGCCGCTTGAGCATGTTTAACCCAGACTGAACCCTTCATGAGCCAGTTCCAGCGACTCGATGGCGGCTCCGTTATCGGAGGCCCGAAACTGCGGCCCGGTCCATTTCACGGGATAGGCGTTGATGAAGTTCCAGCGCAACGATTCACTTCCGTCTACGTCGTAAACAATGATGGACACGCTGCGCGGGTTCACTTTCCCTTGCGCGACATCCAGGTGCCACTTGAGAAAGTCGTTGGATTTGGTCAGGCCGCGCTTGAGCACAACGTTGCTGACCTTGCATCGGCCCGGGACACGATGGACAAAGTCATTTCTGCCGCCTTCCTCTACGTCCTCGGTTGCGACCTCGACAGTGAGCCCGTTCACTTCGGTGAACACAGCCTGGGCGATGCCCTCGATCGTTACGTAAAATCGGCACGCGGTATGCGCGGGGCCCACTGGGGCAGTCGCCATCGATCAAGCCTCCCTTCGATTCATCACCCGGCCGCTGCGCGCCAGGTCCAGACGAACTTCGCGCAGCATGAGTTGGTAGACCCGGTCGGCGAGCTTCTCCACGTCCACCTCGCCCGTGGATTTCACCGAGGACGTTTCGGGGACGGAGGCTTCACCGGATGGATTCTCCTCATGCACGCAATGCCGCTTTCTTCTCGCCGGCATCGGCGCGAGACAACTCGGATAACAGATCGAGTCCGAAGCGTTCTCCGCACGCCGGGCACTGGGTTTCGAAAACCCTGTTCGCCTCCTCATTCACGCTGACATACATATCCTGCAGGTAGGCGAAGTCGGAGGCGAACAGCTTCTCGATAACCGCCGGCGGAACCGGGCTGATCGTGCCCAGGCGAACAATGACCCGGCTGAGAAGCAGAATGCTCAGGTAGGCTTCGTTCGCGCTGGCGCGCTTGTCCTCGAAAGGGGCTACCTCGTCTAGAGCTCGAGCGAGCCGCATAACGCCCTCGCCATGAAACGTCCCCGCTTCATCGACGTAGCCCCTCGGCAATGTAAAGCCGAATTCGATCTGCAACGGATTTCCTCACTCCCGGCGATGCCACTGGAGAGCGCTTTGAGAACACATCCCCAGATTGACGAACCCACCCCTTAGGGGCTAAAGCCCGAATTTCTTTTGGATTCTGGGCGGCAGGGCTTTAGCCCTGCCCTTCCCAAAAACCTCTCCCTAAGCGGATCGTTATCTTTTACTTGGTGCGCTTGTAGCCTTCGTGGGTGATCTCCAGCTCCTCGATCCCCACTTCGTTGTTCCCCGCGTTCGCAGTTGGACCGTTTAGTTTCGAAGGCCATGCCCGCAGGAATTCCCAGCGCGCCATTTCCTTGCCCGACGTGTCGAACATGACGATCGAGCCGTTCTTGCGCGCGTCGTCGACTTTTCCTTCCTCGACCATCTTCCGCCAGTTCCACATGTCGACGGCGTCGGTGATGCCGCGCTTCAAGGTAATGTTGTTCCATTTCATTCTGCCCGGGACTTTCTGGATCACGAACTGGCCTTTCGGCCCGCTGGCCTTGTATTCGACCACTTCGTTCTCGCTGCCCATCCCGGTGCATTCACGAAAGGCGCCCACGAACTGACCCTGAAATTCCACCCCAAACCACGCTGATACTAATGGATCTTTGTCCGGCATTCTGTGCCTCCCTCTTTAAGATTTCTGCATTCGTACAACGGAATTTCGAATCACGCTCCGCCGCCAGCGAACTGGCTGAGGCGAAAGATGACGAACTCCGCAGGTTTGACTGGCGCCAGGCCAATCTCGATGATCAGCTGGCCTCGGTCGCGAACGTCTGGGGGGTTGACCTCCTCGTCGCATTTCACAAAGAATGCTTCCGGAGGGGTCAGTCCGAACAAAGCCCCATCCCTCCAGACCCCGGTCAGGAAGGCTCCAACGTCGCGCCGTACGCGGGCCCACAGGTCGGCGTCGTTCGGCTCGAAGACCACCCACTGCGTGCCACGTTCGATGGACTTCTCGACGTAGTTGAACAAGCGCCGTACGTTGACGTACCGCCAGGCGGGATCGCTGCTCAAGGTGCGAGCGCCCCAGACCCGGATTCCCTGCCCAGTGAACGAACGGATGCAATTCACCCCAACCGGGTTGAGCGTGTCCTGTTCACCTTTGGTTACTTGCGACGCAGTCTCCAGCGCCCCTCTCACAACCTCATTAGCGGGCGCTTTGTGCACGCCGCGCTCGTTGTCGCTGCGCGCATAGACCCCGGCCATGTGCCCGCACGGCGGCACCGTGATCGGCTGGCCGTCGGGTCCGGCAACTTTGATCCACGGGTAGTAGAGTGTTGCGAACTTGGAATCGTAGTTGGTCTCCGACTGCCTCCAGCTTTTCACTTCTTGCGGCGAGAGCCCGGGCAACGGATCGAGGATGGCCATGCGGTCGCCCATCTGCTCGCAGTGACTGATCATGGCAGCTTGGACAGCCTTGACGCCGTCGCGATCGATCAACCCAGCTTCATGAGCACTCATGAGATCAGGGCAGCAAAGCATGGTGGCGTCCTCAGCAACCTCCAACCCCGCAATACCGCTGCGGTCGGCAGCCTCACCTCTGAAGTTCTTCGGCTGGACTGCCGGCAAAGCCTCGGGCTGTGTGCTCTTGGCAAGCTTCGTTTGCTTGAGCGTGTACGTGCCGATTTCCGGGGCCCGCTCGGCCAGGGTCCCCGTGCTCTGGGCCTCCAGGACCGTAACCAGCCTGCTAGTCTGGTTCACAGTCTCGACCACGTTTTTCGCGCCTCTGCCTTTGCCGAGAGTTACATTCTCGTAGACCTCTTCGACCGAACCCACGCGCATACGCAGGGTGAAGGTTCCATCTGGTTGGTCACCGCTTGGAGGCTTCACTTCCACCTCGATGTCGCCGGTATGAACACCCTTGGGGAGCAAAGAGAGGGAGGGAACTGATTTCGAGGCTTTGCTGGGAAGCTGCAGCGGCGCAGCAGCCTGTGCCGTGGCTTTCGAACTGCCTACTCCGGTCACGTAGCAGCGGCCCCCTCCGTTCAGGAAATAGCCGTAAACTGCGTGGGACAAGTAGGCGCCCTTCATATGAGGGTTGCGCTTGCCTCCGTTTTCCGCGACCCCGAAGGTCTCGACATATTGCGACCAGTTGGTGATCAATACGGGTTTGTTGACCGGTCCACCGGGCACGAACCCGACGAACGCTGCCATCGCTGTGCCTACGCCCTCGATCGGTCGCGGGCCGGTGTTGACCTCCTCCATGTAAATGCCGGGCGACAAATATTCAGCCATTGTTTTCTCCTCTTCTTTGGTGACGTATCGAGTTCCTCTTGATTTTTTGAGCCATTGCGAGCCGGACCCGGCCTTGCATCGCGCTTTCCTCTAATCGTCCAACACAATTTCGTACGATTCCGCGGGCACCGTAATTTCAACCTGCTTCTGCAGTTTTCCCTGCTTCAAAACCTCGAGCCGCATGCGTCCTGGTGTGACTCCGCGCAGCCGGAATGCGCCATTCAGGTCTGTCGTCGCGCCTTCGGCCGCGCTCGCGCCATTTCGTACCGTGAAACCTTCCATCGGATTCCCCGCTTTCCCACGCACCACCCCTCCGATTTGAATGGCGTTTTCATACACCGCCTCGGAGAGCGGCTCTTTGTAGCGCGCGGTGCGCGTGAGCACGAGTGGGGCCTGAATCGAGATGTCGAGTTCCATCGGCGCGGTCAGGATGTAACAAAGCGCCGGATGCTGCGGCATGCCCAGAGAACTCCACAACTCCGGCAAGCGCTCGCTGTCGCTTTTTTCGCCCATCCGCGCGCTGATGGGAGGATCGAGATGCCGCAACGATTCGGGCAGCACATCGTCGGGAAATTGCGGATACTTCAACAGCGTTGCCAGAACCCTCCACAGGAGTTCATGTTCGTCGGCCACCTCGGTCGCGAACGCACTGACCGAATAAAGCAGATCGATGCGTCGTGGCGGCATTCTGCGTTCTGCCCGTCCGTTACCGCGCACCGTCTGCAGGTTGGTCTCGCGCTTTTCCTTGTTTTCTTGAATATCAAACAAGAAAAAGCTGATCGTCGGCTGGGTCAGCGATTCTACCCATTCCTTGGTCGGCGCCTCGTAACGAACGTCGACTTCCTCGGGTATCAGTCCCCGGCGGTACAGCAACTGACCCAACGCCTGATGGCCATCACTGAGCATGCTGGTGCCAAACGTGCCGAGAATAGGCTGGCGGGTAGGCCGTGTCACCGCATATCTGGGTAGTAAGTGCGTGTCGCAATAAGTAGAGGTAATCAGAGTCCTGCCGAACCGTAGAAAGACGCCCACACATCAGTGATATGCGAGGCTACCCAGCTGGGCAGATCCTTGGCCTTCCGGTTGAACCAAGTGAGGGGGTTGTACCAGTGCGATTCCTCAAGCTCAACCTCGTCGCCCGTCGATTTTTCGAGCATTTCCCGATGTTTCATGATGACCTTCTCCACGTACGGACTCATCGACGGTTGCTGGGCAAATCGTGTGAGGTAGAGATATTCGAAGACTTCCCGTCCACCCTCGAAGGTTAAATAAACCCTGGCCGGGAGTTCCGGGGGAGTGGGAGATGGATGTTTCGGGTCGAAGGCATCCCCCATCTCGTCGCGGTTAATCTTGTCGGCCATGTCTTCGATTTTCCGAAGCAGGCTGCAACACTTTTTCGTAAGAGGAACGAGATATTTGTCCCAATAATCGCCGAACAGGGGAACAGCTTTCATAAACGGCTTGCCAATCAGCCCCGCGATGTCAACGCCTGCCTCCACCGCGTCGGCACCTCCGAGGATGCTGTCACCACCGCCAGCCTGGGAAGCCAGCTTCAGCAGGTCATCACCGATCTGTTTTATGTTGAGGAGCTCCTCGAGCACACCATTGACTCCCTCCAGCTTCTCCGAAATCTCGAAAATCTTCTCCGCCTTTTCCACGTCGGTGGTGATCTTCAGAGCCTGATCGGCGACCCACTTGGCTTTTCCGGCTATGCCCTTGACCCTCTCGACGGCATCCTTGACTTTCTCGAGCTTGTCTTCATCGGGTTGTTTGAAAAGAGCGTGTTGCGCCTCAGCAATCGACGCATAGACTTCGTCCATGCCTGGAGGGTTGAGAAGACCGCCAAGACCCGTGCGCACCCAGTTCGCGATGGCTGCCCTTGCACTGGTAACGAACGCATTAAAGATCAGCGTGAGCGCGTTGAGATCGTTCGCTTCGGCTGTGGTGAGCGCCGCTTCACCCGTCAACTTAGCCTTCTCACGGTCAATGGCGTTGTACGTCGCTAGGCGCTGCTGAGGAACATCCCCAACTGTAAAGTCCTTATAGCCTTCGACCTCCTTCAGCATTTCGCCCAGGACCACGCGTGCAGCTCCCCGATCTGTAATCGCTCCGAAGTTCTCGGGAGCGTTCCAGGAGCCGCCCTGACTCGAATCCGGCGCTGGAGCAGGTACAGCAGTCTGGCGCTGAATTATCGGTGCAAATGCGGTAGAACATTGGCGCTGCCGCATGTTCGGAGATGCAACCTTCTGCTGCAGGACGTGCGTCAATTCATGCGCAATTAGCAACCGCCCGTCGGGACTCTGTGGTCGGTATTGACCTGCGCCGAACGCGATGTCTGACCCGAGGGTGAAGGCCAGAGCGTCAAGGGCTTGCGCGGAGGCAACTGCGCGGCTGTTAGTATGCACACGCACTCGGCTGAAATCGTGCCCGAACCGCGGTTCCATGAATGCGCGGATCGCAGGGTCAAGTGCTCGTCCTCCTTCTGAAAGCACACCCGCCGGAACGTTAGCAGATCCTCCGGCTTCGAATGACAGCTCATGATCAGTTCGCCCTGAGCTCGCAGCCTTGCGTCGAATGTCTGCAATGCCGATCGATGACACTCCGATCTCTTCGTCGCTCATACCCATCACGCGCTGCGCAATGCCGTCAGCCTCCAGTTCCTCAGTATCCTCCTCCTCGCTGACTGCCTGCCGCAACTTCAGCAGGATTCCAGAGGGTGGTCGAGCGCCTTGTTCGGCTTTCGGCTCCTCCACGGAGATCTCGCTGAATCGGTGGCCGCCTTCCGGAAAAGCGCTCTGCGCGGTCAAGGCATCTTGGACTTGAGGACCACTGTCCGTTTGGACGGGATTTCCAAGCGAGGTGGAATCCACGCTTCCGTTTACCAGTGTTGCATTCGATGGTACGACCGTCGCATCAGCGTGACGGCTTTTGTGCTGTCTCACGACTTCTCCGTTCCCTTTCACAGCCCCGAGCGAATCATTGTTCCCAGCCGCTGGTTTCGCTTTCAGTAAGAGTTTTCTCGATCTTGGCGTATTCGGAACGAGCGGCACGAAAAATATGCGACATACAAACGTCGCTGTTTTCGTTGGCGGCGAGAAAGGCGCTGTTCAGAGCGATGTTGCGGATGTTGCCGCCCGGCACGTTCAGTTGCGCCAACTTCTGCAATTCCAAACCGCGTGTTGGCGTGCTGCGCGGGAAAATGCGCCGCCAGATTTCGGTCTCGCTGCGCCGCATCGGGAAAGGGAAACTGCACGACGAAGCGAATCGCGGCGCAGGAAGGCCACATCTAGCGCAGACTTGAAGTTCGTGGTCAGGATGGCGAGTCCCCGGTAGCACTCCATGCGCTGCAAGAGATAGCTGACCTCGATATTGGCATACCGGTCATGGCTGTCTTTCACTTCGCTGCGCTTGCCGAACAAGGCGTCCGCCTCGTCGAAGAGAAGGATTGCGCCACCTTCTTCGGCGGCATCGAAAAGCCGGCGCAGATTTTTCTCCGTTTCTCCAATGTACTTGCTGACCACCTGACGACAGGTCGATGCGATATAGATCCAGAGCGCAGATCGCGAGCCAGAACTTCGGCCGCCATGGTTTTGCCGGTTCCGCTGGCGCCAGCAAAGAGTGCGCTGATGCCCAGGCCGCGGGCGCCCTTCCTGGCAAATCCCCAGGATTCGTAGACGCGGTTGCGGCAGCGAACATGCGCCACGATTTCCCGCAGAATGCTCTTTTGCGCCTCCGGCAAAACCAGCTCATCCCAGTCTGCGGTGGCTTCGATGCGGTGCGCCAGATCGTCCATGCGAGTGCGGGTAAAACGGCGGCATTCCTCCCAGATGGCATCGAGTAAAGGCTGGGTGCCATTGCCCTTCGAGCACGCACACGCGGCGGCGGATCGGATAGCCGCGCCGGCAAGGCTAAACTGCGATGCCAGGATTTCGAGGTCACCGTTCAGCGATTGCGCCAGATCCCCGAGTGCCGCGCGCCATTCGCTTCCCTGCTCGTTTGGCGTAGGGGGCTTCACTTCAAATTCGGCGCTGGGTCCGCGATATCGTGGCCGTTCCCTGCTGGAAACGATCAGCGGTAATTTGATCTTCTGAATGAAGTCTGCGACGGCACGCTTCGTGCACCGGATCCGCGTGGGCATGGTCGTGGTGATCCAGCAATAATGCGCCGCGGCTCAGTACAGATTCCCGTTCCCAAAGACGAATAAAATTGTTCCGCTCGACAAGCGCCATGGGAATCGCGTCAGCGGAGACCACGTGCAGATCGAGTCCGGTCGATGCACTCGCGCGAGCCGCGATCGATTGTATGTTCTGCGCGCTCGGGCCAGACAACAGTATGACCGGCCGGCGCGCTCCCACAGCCGCATGCATCCAAGAGGCAGCAACCTGCTGTGCGATTCGCTCGTGAGAAGGCACGAGTTCGCCTTCGATGCTGGCCCGCCCGGCCGATCCCGCCAAGCGGTCGTCGAGATGAGATATGCCGGTCAGAAAGTGGAGAATTCGTTCGTCAATTCGCAGCGGCCGGGTCGTGATCGGAGCCCCGGGCGATCCGCCGGGAGCGAACTCGATCAGTCGCCAGTAACGCAGCGGAGCATCCGGCGCCAGCGCGCTCCAGTGAGCGTCGGGCAGGGTGGCGAGAGCAAGCCCGAATGTGGGATACGTTAGCTGCGGGCTCCCATGGTTACCCGCACAGGCAGCGCCAAACGAGGAATCGAGTTCGGCGCCTGCACACAAGAGCAGAATCGTCCGCGAGAACGGAGACAACCCGAACAACTTCGCAACCGACTCGAACGCCGGAGCCGCCGACATTTCGCGAGTCAGTTCGCGCAGTTGCTGTTCTGCCGACTGCAGTTCACGGCCACGATCGCGCACGGGCTCGCTCTTGGCTTCCAAACGAAGGCGAACCAGTATCAGGGCAGCCGCGAGGGCTCGCTGGTTCGCGCTTTGCCAAGCGACTGGTGGTGCTATGACTTCACTCACTACGTCACTCATGCGGATCGCTTTATGGGATCGGTGCGGTCACCTGCGGCATCCACGACTACCGCGGACACCTGATAGCACACGGACGGCCGATAGCGGGCCTGCAGCGCCGACCACAGTTTCGACATGTCCTCAAAGCTCAGGAACTGCGGTGTGATCTTGATTTGCTGCAGCTGATCCGCTAGCTGCGACGCCGAGAGCGCCAGCTTCACCGGCTGCGACTGCACTTTTGATTTCTTGGGAGAAAAATTTTCCAGTGCCGCGCGGATCTTCTCCGGCGTGAGAACCGGCGTTTGATGGAGCAACTGCATGGCCGCTCCCAACAGAATTTCCGAGTGAAACTCCTCCGCGCCGCAGGCAGTCAGGAGATAGGACAATTCCACCGCCAGCGGAGGAGGTGCGGCCGCGCTGTGCGGACGATCTTTGCGGACGAAGCTCTGCCGATTAGCGAGCCCCGTGAACGGAGCCACGCGAAACATGAAGATATTCAATTGGCTGCGCTCGTCGGTGCCCGTGGTGAGACGGTCGGGGGGTAACGCCGTGATGTTCACGTCGCCAATGCCGGTGGTGCTGGCCGACGCGACCAGACCATTTCCCAGCAGGTTCTTCAACACTGCAGTAACGGCGGCGATGGAAAGTTCAGTGGACATAGGGCAGTTGCGAGTCAACCAATCGAGGCCCCGGTCAAAACCGCACGTCTGCCACACTCTCGGAAAGAGTTGGAGTCATCCGGTGGCGGTTAGCTAAGCTAATCGGTTAAGAGCATGATGCGTCGCCACTTCGCAGGAAGCTGACCGGCTTCAGCTTGTATTAGCTGCATCTGGGTGAATGTTTGAGGCTCCGTGCTTTGCTGAGTCTCTTCGTCCTCACGACCAGGCATTGTCTTCGTTCCTTCCCAAACCTGCGCGCCTCCCAAACCCTCCTCTTCGGAAACGCCTAAACGGCCGCCCGGTGGGCCACCACGGCGGCCCCAGAGTCCGAGGTCCACCATGTGGTTCTCAATTACGGGCTCCATGAGGCAGCGACCAATGGATGTAAAGTACGTAATCCAGATGTCCTGTTCAGTCTCCGCCCAACTCGGGATTGGCACCTTACGACGATCGCGTAACGTGCGAAGGCTGGCAAGGAGAGGCTCCGTTTCCGCGAGCACCTGCTGGGAGGAAGCGAGTGCCTCGTTTAGTGCAGCGGTCTGCTCGGTCGTGAGGGCTCCTGAGTCGGGCGCGTCGGCTGCAATCTGCGTACTGAGGTCAACGGCGCCGTCGAGGACCCTATCTCCACAATTGTGAACGTGCGCGACTGCGAGGGCGAGGCTCACAACATGTTCGAGACCGAGAATCTGGAACTCGCTCGGGGAGGCGGGTGGCGGATTGCCCTCCTTTTCCGTTTCTTCCTTACCCCCCAGCGCCTCCAAGATAGTGACCGTCTTTTGTAGCCCGAGGGCAGTCTTGTGTATTTTTTCGCCAATTTGCAAGATGCGAGCCACAACCCCGACGGCCTCCCCTTCAGGCGCAAATACTATGACTGCCAACTCGAGGGGAGCTAAGATTTGCTCCGCGATCTTGGCGCTTTCAACCTTTTGCTCTGCCGCCTGACCCAGAACTACCTGATAGTTATTGAAGCAACCGCCATAGATTCCGTTAACGTAGTTGTAGTGGAAGTTGGTCCCCTCAACGATGTCGCTTGCCTCCCGCATGCGGTCATGAAAGCTCGCCTGCAGGCCCTTGATCTGTGCCGGAATGGCAGAGGCCGCGCTGACAACGGGAAGCCTAGGCGCGGCTGCGGTCTGGCGTTGCAAGGCAAGAGGCGAATCGCTCAGTTGCGTAGGGACGCCCCCGTCTCCGGTTTGTTGGACCACGTGCGCGAGCTCATGCGCGAGCAGCCGATCGCCGTCCCGCGTCCCCGGCCCATATTGACCTGCCCCGAACACGATGTCGCTCCCCAGGGTGTACGCATGGGCTTGAACTGCCTGAGCCGAGCGGGAAGCAGCCTCGTCAGTGTGGACTCGAACCTGGCTGAAGTCGTGACCAAATCGCGGTTCCATAAAGCTGCGGGTATCCGCGCTCAACGGCACGCCGCCTCCATGGATGGCTGGCGTCACACACGAGTCCACGGCGCTCGTCACGCCCCCCGCATCTCCGCTCTTAGCCACGGATCGTGGCGGGAGGGACCGAGAAGCGAAGTCGACCGCTCCGCCCTCCGGCTCGGCTGTCCCCACCACTTGGTCGGCAATGCGATCCGCCTCGAGCTCCAACGGGTCGGAAGGTTGCGAGACGCTCAACTTGCATTGAGCTCCGCGCAAACTGGGGCTGGCAACTGCGATATCGCCGACGTTGTGAGGTGTGTTCGACATCGGCTGATTCGCCGCAGATGGGAACGATTCTGCGCTACTCAAGCCAGCGGCGAAAGGACCGGACGGAACAGAATCTTCGCCGTGCGATTGTTCCTGCCAGCGTCTCACACTTGCGAATCTTCCCATTGCTAATCCTTAGTCCGCACGGTAGAACAGATCACGCTCTCTCGTCACCGCATGTTTGGGTGGGGGATTTTTGGCCACAACGCCCAATTCTGGCGGGTGGACGCAGCTATCTCACCAACCTCTCGCGCAGGGCTTTGGCCACAGCTTCCGACTTCGAATGCACCTGCAACTTCTCGTAGATGTTGCGTAGGTGAAAGCGGATGGTGTTCACGGTTACGCCCAGTTGATCGGCGGCCGACTGGTAATGGTGTCCGTCCACCAGGAACCGCAGCAGGCGCAACTCGTGCGGCGTCAGATCGTAGCCGGGTTTGGTGGTTTCCTGCGCTTGGAAGTGTTGGATCACGCGGCGGGCAATTTGCGGTGACATGGGCGCGCCGCCCTCGACCGCCTCGCGCAGGCTATCGAGCAGCTTGGCCGGAGGAGTGCCTTTGACCAGGTAGCCGCATGCTCCGGCGCAGAGTGCGTCGAAAATGCGCTCCTGATCCTCGAACACCGTCAGCACCAGCGTCGCCAGTTTCGGATAGCAACGCTTCAGAATCTGAATTCCCTGCACGCCGGAAATGCCCGGCAGCCCAAGGTCGATCAGAACAACATCGGGATGCTTACTCTCAATCCCTTCCAACGCATCTTCCACCGAAGGATAGGCGCCCGTGCAGATAAACCCAGGCGTGCCCCCGATCAGCAGCGCCAGGCCGTTCAGAATCTTTCTTTCGTCTTCGATGATTGCGACTTTGATCGGGACCGGGGGAAGCATCGTGTCGCCGCGCATATTGTTTTTTGCACCTATTGGCCTGCCGCTCGCTTGTGCACTTTCGTGGTGAAGTAGCGCCAGTCTCTGGTATAGGAGCCGAGCGGAACCCGCAAAGTCAGCACCGTCCCGCGGCTGATCGTGCTCCCAGTCTCCACGCTGGCCTGCAGCAGCCGCGCGCGATGTCGGATGTTGCGCAATCCGTTTCCTTGCCCCACTTTCTTAATATCGAATCCCTGGCCGTCGTCCTCCACCACCAACGCCAACTGGTCGCCGGCCACGCGCAGCAAAACCCTGGCGTGGGTTGCGTTGGAATGCCGCACGATGTTGTTTACACATTCTTTGAATATCAGAAAAATCTGCCGCCGAGATTCTGCTTCGAGCCGCACCTCGGAGGAAGGTTCCAGGGCGGTGAAGTCGAGGGAGATGCCGCGCCCAGACAAAGTTTCGCCCGCGAACCAACGCATCCTCTGCGTCAGGTCGCGGAGATGATCGTGGCTGGGATCGACCGCCCAGACAATCTCGCTCATAGAGGTCAGTACATCGCGCGATACGCCGGCAATCTCCTGGAGAGCCTCGCGTTCGGTGTGCGATTGGCGGCTTAACACCTCGCACATGATGACGACTTGCGACAAACTGGAGCCGATGTCGTCGTGCAGATCGGTCGCGATGCGGCTGCGGACTTCCTGCAGGCGGAATTCCTCCTGCTTGCGCCAGCCATTGACCAGGTAGATCGTTGCAATGGTCAAAGCGAAGACAAACAGCACGAACCACCAGCCATTCCACACCACCAACGACTGAAGAAACGAAACAGAGAGAGGGTTGATCGCGGTAGCACCCACGCCCGCAATCGCGACATCACACAACCCGACCACAAGTGGCAACTGCATTGGATACTCCCGCAATCATTCGCTCTTTGATGTCCGGACACCATGGCGGGGGAAAGTCTTCCGAATGAACCGTCCTTCACAATGGTTCTGCGTTTGCCACTATGGGCATGACAGCGCCACTTCTTGGACTGAACCCGTCAGTGAAAAGGCTTAACCCAATTTTTCATGGGATCAGCTTCAGGGTATGAACGCAAGAGAGCACCGAGGAGTTGATATCTCTATTTTGTAGGACGGTTAACAGCCCCAGGGTGACAGAAAACTACACGATCCCGACTGCATTGTCAACCGTTCGTAGTGGTTGTGTTCGTAGTGGTTGTGTCGTAGTGGTTGGTAGTGGTTACTGTTTGAAATCCACCGGTCTAGCAATCGGGTCCGGCCCGTGGGAAACTGTCCGCATGGCAAAGAAAAAGGTTGGCCGCGCGAATGAAGAACGCAAGGCAAACGAACTGATCGCTCGGGTCAAGAACCAGAAAGCGGCCAAGAGTGAGCGGGAGGATTTCAGCCAAGCCGCCGCACAAAATCGTCAGGGAAGCAACTGAAGGTGGTTAGATTCTCCGGGAACGTTTCCCCAGATTGCGAACCGCGAATTCGTTTTTATGCCCACTTTTCCCTTCGAGAGGTCGTATCCAATGGCGGTGTAATCATCCAAAGTTTCTCCTTTGTCATTGCTGACTCTGACGTGGGAGCGATCCGCCTGGATGTGCACGGAAAGCAATGTGTTCTGCGACGCAGACACGACATTTGCCTTGCCTTTCTTCTCGTCCAGCGTCCTGCCGTCCAACTCCAGCTTCCGCGACAGCTTCTGCTCTTCGAGTTCGTATTGCACCTCAGCCTTGCCGTCGGCCGAGACGATACTCCACTGAATTTTTCCCTTTGCAATGAGCGGGAGTGACTTTGGCTTGGAAAAGACCAGGATCACGTTGACCGCGCCGGGTTTCAGGTACACGAATCGGCCGGAGTCTTTGGCCTTGAACCACTGCCCTTCCTTCGTCACTTGCGCCGGATCGTCAACGGCCGGGATCGGGCTGACGGAGCTTAAGTTGACGGCCGTCGGCTGCCCGGATTTCACGGTGACTTCTGTCTTCAGGGGATTGAAGCCCGGAGCGTCCAGGATAATTTCGTATTTACCCGCTGGAACCGGCACTTGAGCGGCCGAGTTTGCGGTCTGCTCGGGCTCACCGGCGCGATGGTATTTGACGGGAAGATTGTTCACAGCGCCGATAAAGGCCAGCACCCCGAACTGCGTCAACTTGGCGTCATCGTTGGCCACGCGATATGCGGCGGGTGGCTGGGGCGCGGGGAAATTGATGGTGCGGCTTTCAAATCCCTGCTTCCGCAATAACAGGTCGTGCCGCGGAGCGCCGACTGCCAGCGGATACTGGCCGTTGCCCGCCGAATCCAGTTCGCCCACCTTCTTGCCATCGAGGAGCACCTCAGCTCCGGGCGTTCCGTTGGCAATCACCAGAGGGTTGGCTGTTGGACGTGGTGCCACCAAGACGAGCGCGACATCCTTGCGGATCGTCTGGTGGGGTTGCATCGTCATCGTCCAGGTTTGCGGGTTGTAGCCATCAGCCGACAGTGCAAAGTGGTGGAGGCCGGGCGGCTTGCTCACCCGCCAGCCATGCAACTGGCGCTTTACTGTATCTCCGTCGAGAGTCAGCGTCGCGGTTTCTACATTCGAAGTAATGAAAAACTGCTCTCCGGGATTGACCGAGTGAACGACCAGGAGCGGCGCAGTTGTGATGCCGAGGGCGACGCTTCCTTCCTCCCCTGCGGGGCCGTACTTGAGTTCGTGCACCGACTCGGTGAGCGGCGGAAGCTCGATGCCTGAGTTCGGTGCATTGGGAATCTTGCGATCGTCAAGCCGAATGTTCGTCAGCAGCTTCCCACCATACAGAGTCGCGCTCCCGCCCAGGCCCGATACGGCAAAGAAATCATCCACCGCCAGCGGACTCAACCGCGGAGCCGCGCCGGGGAGCGCCTGGAATGCCACCGTGAAGCGTGTCTTGCCCCGCGCCAGCACGCTGAGGGTGTGGCTGTTCCCATCGGAAGGGAGTTCGTAGCCCTCCAGAGCGCCGTTCAGCAAAACTCCGATTTTTTGGCCGTCCAGTTCCACAGCACCGTCCTTTTCGACAGTCTCGACGGAAAGGTGAAGTGGCTCAGGATCGAGTTTGATCGCCTGCCGCGGTTCGCCGGTGAGTCGCACGGCCTTCGTTTTGTATCCCAGCCGCGACACTTCCGCGGTAAGCGTCGCTCCGGACGGAACCAACACCTTGTTGGCCGCAATAGGCTTGGAATCGACCACCACGGTAGCGTCGGGCGGGGCCGTGGCGATTTCCACCTGGACTGGCCCGTTCTCCGGCGTGACGGGGGTGCTCACCTGCTGCTGTGTCCGATGACTCGCCCAATATGCGACGGCGGCGATCACAACAATTCCGGCAGCCACACCACCGAGCTTCCGATAGGCCCACCGCCCCCCTGGGCGAACAAAATTGAGGACAGCGGCGCGCGCTGCCCGAACCTGCGGCGCGAGCGGGTTTTCTTTTTTCTTTTTCGCGATCTTCGCTTCTGGTTGCGTCGCTTTCTTTGGTGCTGCTTTTTCCTCCGCGACGACGGGGAAGACCTTGGTGGCCTCGAATTGTCGCAGGTTGTTGACATCTTGCTTTGCGCTCGCGTTTGATGCGATGGCAACTCGAACTTCGGAGACGGTCCGCTCGATGGCCGTCTCGGCGGGAGTCTTGGCTGCCGCAGGGGGCGAGTTTTCGACTGGAATGGGGGCTTCAGGCTTAGGGGGAACGCGCACAACGCTCTCGGCCGTCGCCCTGGCTGGGGCGAGACCTTGTAGCTCTATGTTGTCGCGCACGAGCGCCGCTTCGAATTGTTCGAGTCGTGGATCGTTGGGATAGTCGGCCCGAGCGGTCGTTACTATATCGTATGCGGCTCTCGCGTTGCCGGCCGCGACCAGAACACGGGCATCGGCGAGACAGCGACTGACCGCAGCCTGACGCTTTGCCTCGGCCAGACTGGAACCCAGCGCGCGCACTGCCGGGTGACCAGGATCGAGTCCCTTGACCTCGTCATACAGAGGCACCGCAGTTCGCCAGTCGCTTTGCAATTGGACGCGCGCCCATTCGGTCAGCACGTTGACCAGCGCATCGCGCAGGCCGGAAAATCGCGGATCGAGCTTCAGCCCGTCCCGCAACAACTCTGCTGCCTGGGGCAGGTTCTTCTCGGCAAACGCGCGCTGCCCCTCTTCGAGCAGCCGACGCGACTCTTTGATTCGCTCCAGGCCCTGCTCGGCGAGCTTCGCCAAGCCGGCCAGCTCTTCATCTCCGGGGAAATCCCTAAGCGCCGAGTTGGCGGCATCAACCGCCTTCGGAAAAAAGCGCGACTCCATGAGCCGTTCGATATCGCGAATCGTGCGCGATTTCTCCTCCTCGCGCACCTGGCGATCGCGCTCCTTTCTGCATTGCTCCAGGTCGAATGCAAGCCCGGGGTACTGCGGGTGAATCGTGCGCAGCATGTCCCACTGGCTGAGGGCATCCGAATACTGTCCGCGCTCTTCGAACTGCCGCGCCTTCGCAACCACTGAGTTCACCAGATCGCGGCGCTCACGCACTACTTTCAACTGTTGCGCGAACTGCGTTTCGTTGGGATAGCGTTCACCAGCCTCGCGCAGAATATTCGCCCGCCGATCCAGATCGAATTCCGCCTCAACTCGCTTCGACACTTCCGCGATGTAGGCGGAGAGTTGCTGTCTCTCGGCGTCCTCCACTTGAATCTTCAAAGCAAGAAAACCGCCGTTGCCGGGATGGCGGGAGAGGCCGTCCGCGCAGATGCGAAGCGCTTCCGCGAAGTTCCTGGCGTTGAAGTGATTCTGCGCTTCCTCCATGGCGCTGCGAATGTTGTCGCGCTCGGAACGGACTTCTTTGTAGAAGGTCTGGTAGACCGCATCGCGCTCAGGAACGGCCGCGTCGGGATTCGACCGGGCCACAGCCAGGAGCCGCTCCAGCTTGCTGAGCGCCGTGTCGATTTCGTCGTTCTGATAGGCCTTGAGCGCGGAATTGTACAGCTCTTCTTCCCGCGCTCGGACGTGGCGTGCGTCTTCTTCAATGGCAGCGATCTTCTCGATCAGGTCCAGAGCCCGTGGCTCGCCCCGGCGGATGGCGAGAACTTCCTCAACCGCGTGCCGCGCGGCGGCGAAATCGTGATTGCCGAGATGGGTCCGGGCCAGTTCCAGCCACTTGGCGATCTGCGACTCGTTGCGCTGCTTCTCCATCGTCTCGCGCATCGCCAGGGCGTCGGCGTTCCCCGGATCGTGTTCGAGAACCTCGCGAATCTTTTCCAGCGCGAGCGGAATTTCCTCCTGTTCCATCCGCGCGCGGGCGCTCTCAAGAAGCTGTCGGACCTTCTTCGTCTTGGCGGCGAGATCAATTTGGGTTCGCAACACCGTGATCTGCGGATCGAGATTGCCCTCCGCTTCCAACTCGCCCAGAATCTCCGACGCAAAAACGTCGTCTCCGGATTTGAATGCCGCCTTCGCCCTCTCGATGCGAGGCTGAATCTTTTGCGCATCGAAGACCGATTCATTGCGGTAAGCCTTGTTCAGCGCTTCGGCCAGATCGCTCGCGCTCGCGAACCGGTACATGGGCTGCTTGGCCATGCTTTTGTGCACGACCTTGCTCACCTGGTCGTTCACGCTGGGGTTGATTTCTGAAACCGGGGGCGGAATAAACCTGCAGATCGCCTCCACGGTTTCGTCGATGGTGGCGCGGGCAAACGGCTTGCGCAGCGTCAACGTCTCGTAGAGAACCACCCCGAGGGAGAAAATATCGGATGTTGGCCCAATCTCCTTGAGCTGCGCCTGCTCGGGGGACATGTACTGCCAGGTCCCTTTTTGGCCGGTGGTGGACTTCGTCCCAGCCAGGTACACCACGCCAAAATCGATAATCTTCGACGGTGTAGTCATCCATTACGAAGATGTTGCTTGGCTTGAGATCGCGGTGAACCAGCCCTCGCTGATGCGCGGCCTGCAAACCTTTGCACACCTGGGCAATGATCTCCACAACCCTCCCCAGAGTAAGCCGCGTGCTGGCATGGGCGATCAGTTCAGCCAGGGTCTGACCCTGCAGCAAAGGCATCACGAAGAACGGTTTCTTATGCCTGTTTTCCTCGATGACGTCGACGTCGCGGACCTCAACAATGTTGGGGTGCGACATCTCCGCCAGAGCCCGCCATTCCTTGGTGAAGAGCTCTACCGCGTTGGGGTCGGAAATGTCCCGAATTACCTTAATGGCGACGGCACTTCCGGTCTTGGTGTCGAGGGCGCGCCAAACGACACCCATGCCGCCTTCACCCAACTGCTCCTGCAATTCGTAACGTCCAGCAATCTTCGTCAACGCCATGGCACATCCCGGCGAGAAAGTAGTTCTGATAGTCCTCGGAAGCAAATGTGACCGGCGTAACGTTCTTGAGTGGTAGGGGAACCACTCGCCGGCCCGCCCCATGCCCGGTCGAAGGACCCAAAAGTAGCGCTGCAACTATACAACCAATCCCGGTCCTTGGCGAGCAAGAAAAATGAACCTGCCGGTGCTACACTCTAAAACCGCTAAACGCCGGGCCTCACCCGGACAACGACATGAGCTCCCTAACTACGCACGTGGGCGTCGTCCCGACCATTAGGGTGAATTTCACGACACAGGGGACTCGGCAGACCGTTTCTTTCAGCAAGCCATTCCGCATCGGACGCCTCGAAGAATGCGAAGTCTGCATTGACCACGAGTACGTCGGCCGCGTTCACGCCGACATGGTGTTCGAAGGCGGCCAATGGTGGCTGCGTGATCTCCAGAGCAGAAATGGCATTTATCTCGATGACAAGCGGGTGGAGCGAGTCCCCGTAGCCGGGCTCATGACCGTCAGGCTGGGCGAGTTCGGCCCTGAGGTCTCCCTGGAGCCGGAATTGCCGAAGGAAAAGAAAGAAGATGCGCCGCAGGGCGACAGTATCGCCCGCTACGTCCAACATTACTTCGGCCAAGATCCCTCCAGTCCCGCCGGCGAACGTACGATTCAGGTGCGCCGCGCCTTCGTGCAGGTGCAGAAAGTGCAGCGCACGAAACAGCGGAGAATCGTCGCCGCCCTGCTCGTGGCGATCGTGGCCATAGGCAGCTATGCATTTTACGAGAATCTCCTGGTGCGCCGCCAGAGGCAGATGGCCAAGGACTTGTTCTACGCCATCAAGTCCCTGGATGTTGAAATCGCGAACCTCGAACGGGCGGCGGCCGCTTCCGGCAATGCGCAGAGTGATGAGGCGATTCGCCGCTCGCTGACCCGGCGCCAGGAACTGGAAACAAACTATGACCGCTTCCTCACCTCGTTGCACGTCTATGATCCGAAAATGACGGAACAGCAGCGCATCATGCTGCGCGTGTCGCGCATCTTCGGCGAGTGCGAGCTCGACATGCCGCCAGGCTTTGAAGCCGAGATCAACAAATACATCGAAGACTGGCGTTCCTCCGGCAGGCTCGCCGGAGCGCTCCAAACCGCCCGGGCGAACGGCTACGCCGGTACGATTTCGAAGGAGATGGTCGGTCAGGGCTTGCCGCCGCAGTTTTTCTATCTGGCTCTGCAAGAAAGCAACTTCGATCCTATGGCAAGCGGTCCGGTTACCCGCTTCGGTATTGCCAAAGGCATGTGGCAGATGATGCCGGATACCGCTGTCGCTTACGGTCTACGACTGGGGCCGCTGGTCGAACTCAGACACCCCGATCCGCGTGATGAGCGCCACCAGTACCTCAAAGCGACCCATGCGGCTGTGCGATATTTAAAGGACCTGTACAGCACCGATGCCCAGGCGTCCGGCTTCCTGGTCATGGCCTCTTACAACTGGGGCGAGAATCGCGTGATCCCGTTGATCCGCAGCATGCCGGAAAATCCGCGGGAGAGAAACTTCTGGCAGTTGCTCGCTCTTCACCGCAATCAGATTCCACGGGAGACTTACGATTACGTTTTCCGCATCGTGAGCGCCGCCGTCATCGGCGAGAATCCCCATTTGTTCGGTTTTGACTTTGACAATCCTTTGGCGGGTATCAGCAAGTAGGGGTCAGGAAGCTGTGAAGAAATAGGTTTGCATAGTACGTTGGTGGACGATTTGCCATCGGACTGTTTGTGACGAAGAAGGCGATTGTGGTGAGTTGCCGCTGAGTGCGCCGAGGGCGATCAGAGCCTGCAGTGGAACACGGTTAAGCATGCGCGAGCTCCAGATCGAACTTGCGCCGTAAGCTGAACCAGCGTGTCAAGTTGTAGGTTCACCGGTCATGGGTCCAGAGGCTGGTTAAAGAGCCGTTTGAGTATATTCGTAGTTTAGAATATACTAATATCGCCATGAGCGACGCGTTGCGACAGTTCAAGAGTGAGATCTTTCAGGGGCTCGCAAATCCGACCCGGATCGCGATTGTCGAGCTCTTGCGCGATGGCGAGCTTATCGGCCGGAAAGCTGATTGAAAAGCTCGGGATCGAGCAGGCCAACGCCTCGCAACACCTGGCAGTTCTCCGCGCCAAGACAGATCGTGGTCAGCCGGAAGGTAGGCAATCAGGTCTATTATTCGATCCGCGATCAGTGCGCTGATCGAGGTCCTCGATATCCTGCGCCGCTATTTTTACGCTCAACTCAACAGCACCGTGAACATGCTGAAGGAAGTCGCCAGGGAGGCAGCCGAAATCCCGTCTCAGCGACGACATCGATGACCGACCGCGAGGCTATTCTGACTTGTCGCGTCTGGATCAGATTGCGCTGTGCAGTTGAACACGGCGCGCACCTGCTTCCCCGAGCAGGGCCCGATTGGCGTTTTTGTTCACCACAACACGCTGCATGCCTTTGAACACCTGCCCATTCGAAGAGGCGGTAATGCAGGCGGCGCAACTGTTCGGACGCTGAGCCCTACATGAGCGAAGCGGCCTATCGGGCCGAGTTGGCCCGGGGACGGATTCAGCTCGTGGATGTCGATGCTGTGCTTGACCGGGAACCCGATTCCCTCATCTTCGCGCGCCTAAGCCGGGGTTCGCTGCGCAGAGCCATGATTACACCCGGGGTGCAGGGAGTTCGATGGGGCAACGATTATTTGGCGCACCGAACAGGGCGATCTGGCCAAAGACTTTCGGCGCGCGGCGCTGCGCGCACTGTTCGATGCCTGTTTTGCGCGCGCCGTGGCTCACGAAGAAGAACCTGTCTCCGCCTCGGCCTGTAGACGAGGTGATCCATCCTTGGCTGATCCGGCTTTGCTCTGTGTTCTTGGATCAAGGCACGGCCTATTGGCCGATGCCAAACCGCGAGAAGGGATTTTATGAAAGCGTCCGAATGCTGTTGTCCCGGCGCGGCGGAATGTTCCCCAAGTATCTTGGTTGGACTGGACGAGGAATTTCGAAGGCAGGAGCATCTTTCCTTTTCGGCAGCGGATGCGGTCCTGGATTACCTGGACAGCAGGTCTCTGCGAGAAGACTGAATGGCCTGAAATTCTTCAGGCTGAACTTCTGGCACTCCAGGCTGGGCGGGCTTGATGCACAGGCTTGAGGAAGATCCCACTCTGGCGCCACACAAAATCCTGCCATGTTCCCTGATGGACTTTCTGGCCGTGCGGCTGACCATGTCCCGGGTGGCACGCGCACCGAGGAGCCGCGGAGACCGTTCCGGAGGAGAGCCCACTCAAGACGCAGGAGAGGAGGCGTCTGAGCCGGACCGCGCGCATCTATGATGCGGCCCGCGTGTTGAGACTTTCCGCCGGAGAAGTCAAGCGCCTATCGGAGTCCGAGTGGTCGAGCGTTTGTCGAGCGAAGTTAAAGCGTTCAATGGGCTGGAGCGCCGGCGAATCCTGCATCTTGCCTATGAACGATGGCACGAACGCGAGATTCTCCGAGGGCTGGCGAGCCACAGAAAATACCGCGGCTTGTTCGATCAACCGCAAAGACCTCCCGCGCAAGTGTTCTTTTGCCTCGACGAGCGGGAGGAATCCATGCGGCGCGCTCTCGAAGAAGTCCGACCCGCGGGTCGAGACTTATAGCGCCGCCGGATACTTCGGCGTCGCCGTGGATTACAAGGGAATCGATGATCCCCACGGGGCGGCGCTCTGCCCCGTGGTGGTCAAACCCGAGCACGCCGTCATGGAACGGCCGAAGACCCGAGGACAGCGCGCTGCTAGAAAGCCGTCGTTGGCGCAGGCGAATTCTTGGACTGCTCATGCGGAATTCATTTGTGTCTTCAAAGACATTGCTGCGGGGTTGGCTTTCGACTTCAGCGCTCGGCTTGCTCTCGGCTGTGCCCTTGATCGGTCATCTCCTGGCGCCTCGACGTTATGCACTCCTGCGCGATTGGCTGAACAGGCAGTTTCTCCCGGAGCCGCGGACCGAACTCACCTTGATGCGAAACACAAAGCAATCCCAAAGTGCGGTGGCAGGTCTGTTGACGGGGTTCGCTCCGGAAGAAAAGACTGAACGAGTCGCCAGCGTGTTGCGTCCGGCTGGCCTGGTGCGCGGATTTCGCTCGCCTGGTTGTGATCCTGGGCCACGGATCGACCAGCCTCAACAATCCGCACGAGTCGGCCCACGATTGCGGGGCCTGCGGGGGGCGTCGCGGCGGACCGAACGCGCGGCTTTTTGCTGCAATGGCCAACCGGCCGGAAGTCCGCGAACGCCTGCGGCGAGGAAGGCATCGACATTCCCGCGGATACCTGGTTCATCGGCGGCTATCACGATACTTGCAGCGACGACGTGCGAACTCTTCGATCTCGATGCGGTTCCCGCCACCCATCAGCCAGATTTGGACTCGATTCGCAACTCGCTTGGATCAAGCCAGAGCGCAAAACGCACTGGAACGTGCCCGGCGATTCGAATCGTGCCCACTCGGATGCGGATGCGGACCGAGCGCTTCGCCACGTGGAGGAGCGCAGCGAACATCTCGCGCAGCCGCGGCCCGAGTATGGGCATTGCACGAATTCGGTTTGCATCATCGGGCGGCGCAGCTTGACGCGCGGACTATTTCTCGACCGCCGGGCTTTTCTTGTTTCCTATGACGCCAACCAAGATCCCGGCGATCACGAGCCTCTTGCGGCATTGCTGGCCGCAGCCGTGCCGGTCTGCGCCGGGATCAGTCTTGAATACTACTTTTCGTTCGTTGACAACGACCGATACGGATGCGGGACGAAACTTCCGCACAACGTGACCGGCTTGATGGGGGTAATGGACGGCCACGCAAGCGATCTGCGCACCGGGTTGCCATGGCAGATGGTTGAAATCCACGAGCCCGTCCGAATTCTTTTTGTAATCGAGACGACGCCTGACAGGCTGGAGAAGGTGATCAACTGCCAGCGCTTCGTTGAAGCAGCTCGTCGAGAATCGTTGGATTCGACTCGCGACGATCGATCCGGCCTCGGGACGTGTTCACGTGCGGAGGGATAGCGGATTTGAAGAGTTCCATGAGGCTTTGGAGCGCCTTCCGGTAGCGCTTTCGTCCCACGAATGGTACGCCGGCAAGCTTCAGCATCTTCCGATGGCTTGGATTCAAACGCCTCAAACAGCGACAGGAGACCGCGCGACGATGAGTCTTTCGCAAGCCATTCTGATTTTTGTGGTGCTGGCCCCGGGTGTGCGTGTTTGCGGTATTTGCGTTGCTGTGGCTGCTTGGTTGGACCCCGAGCGAACGCTTCCTGTCCTGGATTACCGGGCTGACATTCTCCGGCTTGCACCGTTGGAGTTGCGGCACTCGTTTGGAAGATCGCGTCTGGGTCAAACGTTACGGTCACCTTCGGCAACTGGTTTGCGGTCGGAAACTACCATTTTCCGCTGGTATTGATGGTGGATCGGCTTTCGTTGCCTTTCCTGGCGTTGGCGGTCAGTGTTATCAGGACTGATCGGGCAGTTCTCGGCGACCTACCTTCATCGTGAATCCGGATTCCTGCGATTTTTCCTTTTGCTGCACCTGTTCGCGTTCGGATCCTTACTCGCGTTTGCTGCAGGTTCGTTCGACCTGCTGGCCGCGGGATGGGAAGTTGTCGGCATCACGTCGGTCTTGTTGATCGGTTTTTTCGAACTGAGGCCCGCTCCCGTCGAAAATGGACTTTGCGTGTTCGGCATATATCGCGCGTGTGACATTGGGTTGCTCGTGGGTATCTTCGCCATGCACCATTGGGCCGGAACAGCGTCGTTTGACAGCGGCTTTCCCAGCTCTGAGCGGCGCACGGGCGGTCGATCGTTTGTCTTCTCCTGCTGCTGCTGCGGCACGGGAAAAGCTGCGCAGGTGCCTTTTTCGGGATGGCTGCCGCGCGCGATGGAGGGGCCGACTCCGTCGAGCGCCATTTTCTACGGAGCGATCTCCATCCACGCCGGGCGCATACCTTCTGCTTCGTGCCCAACCGCTGCTTGCCAGATCCGTGCTGGCTTCCGCTCTGGTGATTCTGATTGGTCTGCCGCTACCGCCATTCACGGCACCATTGTTGGACGTGCCAGCGCCGACGCCAAGACTTCGCTCGCTTATGCCACGTTGACGCAAGTGGGCATCGTGTTCATCGAGATCGGGCTCGGATGGAGATGGCTCGCGGTGGCGCACATCTTGGGAAACGCTACGGTTCGCACCATGCAGTACCTGCGCGCGCCATCCATGCTTCACGATTATCACCAGATGCATTCCGCCATCGGAGGAGACTTCTCGCCTACCGGCAAGCAAATAGAGGCATTGCTGCCGGAGCGGGTCCAAGTTATGGCTCTATCGCTGGGCGTTCGACCGCGGCCATCTCGATACGATGATCTGGAGCGTTGGGTGATTGCTCCTTTGCTCGCAGCTCTCTGCCTATCTTTCGCGGCAGGATCGCACCCGCACGCACTTCCCGACTACAATCCGCCCCGGCCGCATCGTGCCGGTCTCCGACGGCCGGCGAAACTCAGAGGAGCAACTATGTCCGTGCCGGGATGGGTTCTCGGTACTTCTTTTCTGACCAGCGCCCATTGCGGCTCCCTGGCTTGCCGCGGTCGTCGTAATAAGTCATCGGCGACAAGCCCGCGTCGTCGGCTGCATCGCGGCATTTTGTCCGATCGATTGCAAGCGCAGTACTGGTTTGGGAAGCTCCCGAAAGCGAGTCTTTGTACCGAGACATTGATGTTGCTGTTTTCCTGCCTCACTTTCGGCGCGATTGTGCTGCTTCCGCGCCGTGATTCGGAGGCAGGGACGATCGGCCGGAATTCTCGTTCTCCTGGGTTCGACGCTCTTGGCTTACTCGACTGGAAATTTGCTCGTTTTGCTGGTCGCGTGGATTCTGTCCATCGTTCCATTCTTGTGGGCGGGGTGGCTTCGTCTGCGTAAGTGGCGTCCTCTGGTTGGCCTGCTGTCCTCAAGCCTCGCCATCGCTCTCGCTATCGGGTTCATGATAGCCAGAACAGGCGTCATCTTCGATTTCATCATCTGAAGGGGCAGAGCCCGGGCGGAGTTGTAGCGTTTACGCTTCTCATCGTCGCTGCGATCTTTCGCAAGGGAATTATGCCCCGCCCAATCTTGGGTAGCAGACGCAGCTGAGAGTGGCCCGTTAGTCCCTACTGCACTTCTCCTGAACGGCCATTTCGGGGCGCTGTTGGTCGTCAAGTTGATTGTGCCCGCTGTTTCCGGAGACGGACATTTGTTCCCGGTTCTTTCCTATCTCGCCATGGCCACCGCGGTTTTTGTTGCCATACGAGCCCTGGCAGAGAATTCTCCGCGGCGGTTGCTCGCCTTTCTTGCTCTCAGCCAGTCCGCCTGCATCCTGAGTGGGCTTGAGAGCCGAACTGCTGAAGGAATTACTGGCGCCCTGGTGCACTGGGTTCGTGGTCACGGTGTCCACGGTAGGCTCTTTTCGGAATTCTGCGACTGCTGGAGGTTCGTTTTGGCGAAAATCTGAGCGCGAGCAAGCATTTGGGCCTAGCCGAACACGCGCCGCGCCTTGCCGTCTCCTTTGCCATCCTCGGATTGGCGCTTGTCGGTCTGCCGGGAACGCTGGGTTTCTGCTCTCAAGACCTGTTGATCCAGGGGACTCTCACTTCGCATCCGCTTACAGGATTGCTGCTGCCCGTTGCCACGGCGATGAATGCCGTGAGCTTCTTTCGCTTGTTCTCGCGGCTTTTCCTGGGCAAGCGTCGAACCGGGTTTACCGTCATGGCGGACGCGTTGCCGCGTGAGCGTTGGATCCTGGCTGCCACTGTGTTGTTCGTCGTCTTCGGAGGGCTGTTTCCAAACACGATCGTGATTCAGCATTCGGCGGAGGCCGTAGCGGTCGATGAGGCCGCCCACACGTCCGAGATCCTTAACCGAGTTACAACGCACCAGGGGAACGATTCATCCCTGCAATGCCTCGCAACCGAGGCAATAGCGATGTCGCCTCTCGCGCGCGAAGTTGACTGTCGAGAGCAACGGGCCAACGGAGTCGATCGATGACGATAGAAAAGTTCCCTGGGCATTTTGCGTCCGGTCGTGGCACGCGCCGCAATCAGCAGAACGCGCTCGCCGGAAATCCAAAGGACCGGATCCAGAATCTCAAGTACGCAATCTTTTACTTGGTCGCTGCAATCATTCTCTTCCTCGCCAATCGAGTTTCAACTCACCCGGCGGGAAATGGAAACCAGTCTCAGTCGACTTCGAACCTCCGTATAGATCTATCTGTTGCTCCTAAGTTGGAGACCAATCCTACGGGGAGCAATGCAGCCCGTGGGGCAACCTTCGTTGTCCGTTTCCGGCTCACGAATCAGGGAAACCAACCGATTTTCTATCCTGTATCCCCGGGCACAAATCATCCCATGGGCGAGATCACTTACCGGATCGCTCCCGGAGGTGACTGGAAACCGCTTTCGGCGTCTGAACTCTCTCCATCGACGCCGGGCGAACAGAACGTCAAAGCCCACCTCGCTTGGGTCGAAATGCCGCCCGGGGGATGGGCCAACGAGAGTATGAGGATCCCAGCTCTCCGGCTGGGGACCACGCCTTTGCGCTGGACGTGAAAGTTGCAACCGATGGCAAAGTAATCCCTCTTCTTTCACGCGCGTACCCTGTCAACTCCAAAGTACTCTCGCATGGGGCATCCAAATCCCATACACGGGAGGAAGCCCGATCGACCGCTTTCCGCAACAACGCCGACTTCATTCAACGACTTGAATCTCCGGGTAAAGCGAGGATGAAATTGTTGGCTCGGAAGCCGTCGTTGGCTTAAGGTACGTATCGAAAAAGCTTCGGATACAGTGCGATGTGACGGCGAGTTGCCGGGGGCCGTCGATCCCTAGCTTACCGATCCTACGCAGGACCCAACGGAAGGCGTGGCTTCTCAAAAGGGCTCCGTCGTCGCTAAACGTGAAATGGTTCGCACCACGAATCGAGAGGCGCAGCCTTCCATTTGGAGGCAGGCGATCATAAACAGACTTGATATCGGCTTCGACCTGGCGGACCTCGGCACTGGACGAAAAATCGCCTTCGCCACTTCCAAGGAACATGAACGGTGTGGGGATGCCGGACTGAACGACGCTGCCGTGCAAAGAACCATCCACATCGATACCTGCCTTGCACCTGGAATCCTGCGAACAGAATTGCGCGGCCTGCGCCCCGCCAAAGGAATGACCAAATATTCCCACGCGCGTCATGTCGAGCCGTCCTGTAAACTTCCCCGACGGGTCCGATTTGTTCAGTTGCCCTAGTCGATCAAGCACGTAGCCGATATCAGAAGTCCACGCGGTCAGAACCCTGTTCACGCAGCGAGCCTGCTCCTCGCCCAGCCTGCCAATGCAGAGTTCCGGATTGTTTTCCGGCAAGCGTCTAATTACCCGTCCGTCAGGGAACGCCACGACAAACGCGCGGTAAGGGGCATCAATGCCCACTACAACGTAACCGTGACTGGCTAGATCCTCGGCCAGCGTCGAGTAATTCCATACTTCGAGAGAAGCCCCGGCCCTCATGATTACTACTGGGTACGATCGCTGTTGCTGGGACACGTCAGCATCGCGAAGGCTGTGCGAATGAACCTTAGAAAGATCTTTTGTTAGCAACCTGAGCAGCGGACCACGATCGTGTTCGACCGCCTGTCGCGTTGCATCGGGCACGTACTCAGCAAGCTTTTCAGCGGAGGGCGCCGCTGCCGGATACCAGACCCAGACAAGAAGCTCGCGTTTGGTTCCTGCAGGCGCCAGCGGGTCCAACGTCTGACCGTCGACCCAGTCGTAAAGGATGCGGCCAACCGCGACTTGGCCTGTAGGTTTGGGGAGCGCGATCTCGCTTCTATGCTCCAGCCACAACGACATGAGCAACGCCGAGACCCCAAGCAGTCCCAAAAACACCAACGCCAGGATGCCTTTTAATATGCGGCGGATGAGCCCGCGCTGTTTAGTCGATTCGTTCAACAGACCCCCGGACGAGCGATTCAAAGAGGCACAAAGGCCCTTCGTAGTCTCCAAACGAAATACGGCAGTATCGCCAAAATCAAAATTAAGAAGGCCGACGACATGCTATGGGAAACAGTCTGACTGGAGGAGCCGAGGGTAAAGAAATCTATGCTAATGTGTCCAAGTCCGCGAGGTACGGCAGTTCGACCTGCCTGGATTCGCGCAGTGGCGCCCATCCCTGAAATCAGGACCAGACCAACAGCAGGCCAAACCGCCTTTATTCTTTGCCGCACGGCTACGATTCCGATTGTCCAGCCGACAAGAACGGGCGCACTGTAGTAGTAGAACTTACCAGCCTGAAAGTACATATTGGCGAGGCTATTGGTAGAGGCTCCTAGGGTTCCGAAGGGTGTATCAGCTCCGGGTAGAAAAAACTTCCACCCACACCAGAGATACAAACCCGCAACGAGATAGGCAGCACCCAGGCAAATGAGAGGTGCGAAACCGAACATCACCCACGGTGCGCGCGCACACCACGATTGAAACTGCCTCTGCTCAAGGAAGGCCTTAGCGAGGTTCTCCGTTTTCCCGAGACGTACGAGCGCAGCAGATCGTGCTTCAATCAGGTTACGACCTGCCTGTTGTTCTTCCTCAGTCAGGTCCGCAAAATGATCAGCCAGTTCGTTCAAATACCGCCGCACATGCCGGGGTGCGCCCCCAGCTCGCAGAAGCCGCTCTCTGAGTTCATGGAATTGCGTCGCCATATTGCGCTCCCATCAGCATCGCTTGGATTGCAGTCGTGAGACTAACCCAGGTCCGAGACAGATCGGCTAACCGTCGCGACCCACTAGCGGTCACCGAGTAATAGATGCGGCTGCGACCGTTGACCTTCTTGCGTCGGGTCCGGAGTGCTCCATCGCGTTCTAGACCGTGCAGCACCGGATACACCACCCCTTCGCCAATGGCGATCACCGCGCCAGTGCGCCCGCGAATCGCTTGAACGATTTCATACCCGTACATTTCATCCTGCTGAAGGAGCTTGAGGATGAGGAGCTCTGGAACCCCATTCATGAAGTTCGGATTTGTTTCACGCGCAGCCATGGGCGTTCATGATACCTTGCAGTTCAAGGTATGTAAAGCCCAGTCTTCGTCCCCTCGTTCAGGGCGGATTACTGCCGGCTAGCCCGTCATCTTCCCGCAAATCGCTTCTGGACAAAAGAGCAAGTCCTTGCAAATCACTTTCAGACGCGGGACCACAAATTTCCATTTACTACTGAATTTAAGGACAAATGCTGGACGCCAAGCTGCGGCGCTCGTAGTTATTGCGCCGAGCTGGGCAGACCGGTCGCATTGTGATGGCTGCACGCAACGCATCGGAGAAAGAAGCCGTGCGTTTTGCCATCGGCGGAATTGTAACGGCCGACTATGTCGCTTTGCGCGTCAATCCCGTTGCCTTCGCTGGAATTCGCTCCGGGAACTGGAACTTCCACGGTGATGAACGAGCTATCGCGCTGAACGAAGCCGTGCTGATTGCCGCTCTGGTCGAGGTAGAAACCGACTAGGTCTCCGTCAGGGCTGATGCCGGTGATCCACGTGAACGTGGCGTTGGGAACGTCGACTGTGGTGAGCATGCCGTTCGCAAGCGAAAAACCGTGGAACTGATCGAACAACGGTGGCCCCCATAAAGCCAATCGACATTGGAATGATGAGTATCGTATTAGGACTCAGATGGCACGGCTGTGCGAATCTCACTGCATGGCCGTTTCCCCACCGCCGAATTAACAGGCGCCGTGTTTTGGATGGTCGGGATCCATTTCCGGTGTGCGCAGCCTTGCCATCTCTAGCGCCCGCAGTACAAATGCGTTCCAGGCAAACACTCGGTGGTACCCGAAGAATGGATGGCTCGGATCCGTGGCCAGATATTCCTGGCTCGTGGGGAAGTCGGGAGAGATGTTAATTTCCGCCCAAAGACGGTTAGCGATGGCTTGATCCGCTTTCGTCCATCCATGGAGTTTCCCTGCCACGTATCCGCATATCTCAATTCGCATCCAACTCCCGCCGTTATAGTAGATGCCGTCCATATGGTGGTTTGCGTAGTTGGCGCCGTGTTCTTTGCTGATCATGGGATGCCAGGCGTCGGTGAAGTAATCCCAACCCTTACCATCCTTCGTGAGACCGATGAAAACCGGACGCAGGGTGCCGCCGGCCGCCGGGTAGGGAGCGTCTTTCCGGGGCAGCAACACAGGAACACGCTCGAGATGGTTGATCAACATTTCATCTGTCAGGATTTTGCGTCCGAACAACCAGAGGGAAAGGAACTCGGGAAAGATTTCTCCAAAACCGATGGCGTCGCTGATCTTCTTGGTTGGGCGGATAAATTTCAGCACGGGGTCGTAGTACGAGCGATAGACGTTCTCCGTCTTCTCAATGTAGTTTTCTGAAATTTGCTCGCTCACACCCGGAATCTTAAGCTCCTTGATCGCGCGCAGGGTCACTGCCAACATGCCCTGGTTTTCACAGAGCTCTGAGGTCCCATCGGGATAATCAATAACGTCGAGTTGTCCCATCACGAACTGTGCCCAGCAAATACCATCGTGCCGCCGATCGTATGTTCGCAAACAATATTCAGCTGCTTTTCGAAGCTTATCCATTGGCAGTCCGGTTCCGAAGCGTGTACGGTTCTGGAGCGCCCACATAAGCCACAGTGGAGTCGAGTCATTCGATTTGCGCTCAAGATTGGCCATGTACGGCTCTAGCAGAGTGTTGATTGCGCCGTCCTCGCCTTGGTTTGCTGCCCAGAGATCGAATACTCCCTCGTTCAATTCGCGATTGTGAATACCGTTGGTTGCGAAGAAGCTGTCGCGCAAGTACATCTCACCGGCAGCTGAGTACCAAATGCTTGGCGCGACCATCGGATGACGGTATTCCGGGCTGGCGGACCAGCAAAGCATCATCAAGTCAGAGTAAAGTACCTTTTCTGAATCGCCTCCGTAGAAGCCAAGACCATCGGCAAGGTGACGCTGGGAAGCAAGACGGTAATCGCGAAGCGTGTTTGGAATCCGGTCATCCACGAAGATGAAAGAGGTCTTCGCTTCCGGACGGTCCATTTCAAGATGATGATACGGCTGGAAACTGGTGGAAAACCGCCTCAGTTGGAGTTCTCGAAGTTCGATTCGTAGGGTGCCTGCGGCGGGTTGCAGTTCGATGTCTTGCTCGGATTCCGCCATCGAAATGTGTAAAGCCCCGCCGTCTCCGAGCAATGAGTGGAAAAACACCTCGGCTTGGAATTCTGACCATTCTGCCGAAGATTTTGGAATACGATCGTTATAAAGCGAAATGTTCTCCAGCCGATTCAGCTGTTTATTGACGTCCCAAACCTGGACCGAAAATGACTGAGGTGAACGGTACTTGAAGCGCAGCGAGTAGATCTCAGTTTCTTTCGCAGGAAATGGAATGACCACGCCGGCCCGGGAACTACGGATCGACAACACGGTTGTCCCGTCACGTTCTTCCAGGCTCAAGTCGCCCTGCTTGCGCCAGTCGGGAATTGGCGGCAGAGAGACAACAGCACTTGAAACCTGATTGTCATCACGCACCAGGGCTTCGCCAAAGGTCTGTTGCACAAAGAACTGGCGCTTGTCACGCTCAATACCGCGGCAAACATAACAAAGGTTGACGTCGGGGATTTCGCGTGGCGCTGGTTTTGTGGGCTTTCCGTCGCGGCGGATGACGCGGCTCCATCCATTGCGATAGCCGGAGTCGGTGAGCAGGCCTACTGTAAGAGCGGTGCTAGTGCGAAAACCCACCGCCGGGAAGTACTCTCGCAAAGGCCCCCCTCGACAGTCAAGCTGATTGAAGCTCCAGAAGCTTGCAGGCGTTTCTATTGGCTCCAGACGGTTAGTTAATTGGTAGAACAACTCGTACATATCCACCTGGCGGAATCGAATCTGCTTCCGTAGCACCTGAGGAGTGACCACTTGATACTCCACCTGCGCAAAAACCGTGGCATTTAAATTTGTGAGCTTGCACTCACCTTCGAGAAGCAGATGATCGTCAGTGCCTGTGCACGAAGTGGCCCGCCAGTCTTCTACCCGCTGTTCGAGAGTGCGATCGCTATTTTGAAAGATGGCAGAAAATTCGCCGTCGCCGCCTTGGGCAACTGGTCGGCCATCGAAGAGAAGAGCTGTTTGATAGCCCTGTCGAGCATCTCCTGACGCGCGTAAGGTCACCTTGGCGTCGGGTGGCCGAATGCTCGTCGCTGCGGAACCATCCCGCCCAAAGACCATCCCCGCGAGGCCAGTTGCGGCTGAACGGGCGAGGAATTGACGGCGCGAGATCCGCATAATGTGCTGGAGCAGCCTCTTTTTTGCAATTGCCGTAAATAGGGCAATCAAGACTTGCAATACGACATTCTAGGAATGCTTGTTGCGATAGTAGGTGCCGTCGAGAACAGAAGCTTGAAACGATTCGCCTCAACTCAGCGAGCTGTTGCGGACGCTACCCCCACGTACTTGTCGGCGCCGCCATAATAAAAGAGCCATCGATTGCCTTCACGGACCAGCCCCTCGACAAACACAACATTGGGCACTTGTCCCTTTTTTTCCCAGTCGAGCACCGGCTCAAAGACTGGTTGCTGGGCGCGAGCGAGGACCTTAGTCGGATCGTTCTTATCAAACAGGACCCATCCGGTTCGATACGCGTTGTTATCATCCGCTCCGTTGTAGATCAGGAAAATGCCATTCTCGGTGATTACCGGAGCCGGCCCAGGTTCTACCACCTGAGAATCGAAAGAGTTCGGCCGGCTGGACAGAACGGGATGGTCAAGCGCGTCCGTCCAGTGAACTAAGTCTGAGGAATACGCAATTGACATCTGGGTCAGCTGATGGGCACCATCGGCGAGATAGTACATCCAGTACTTGCCTTTAATTTTTTCCGGAACGATGGCGCCGGATTTGGTCCAACCAACATTCCACTTTCCCTTATAGGCGGGCAGGATGACGCCAACCCGTTTCCAATGGATCAGGTCAGTGGATGTTGCCATGCACAGCTGCGCATCGCCATGGATCGGGCCGGCTGCGTGCATCCCACTGCCACCCTGATTGTTGTAGCCCGTATAAGTCAGATAAAACGTATCCTCAATTTTCACCAATCTTGGATCTTCGACACCGCCGCCGATTTCATAAGGCGCCTCACCGACCATGACTGGCTCGGGTCGTCTTGCGAAATGAATACCGTCTTCACTGGTGGCATAACCCAGCGACGATTTACCCTGATGGTCCTGGGCGCGATACAGCATTACGAACTTCCCATCGTTTTTCACGACAGTGGGATTGAAGGTTCCTGCTGATTCGAAACCTTCGCCTTGGGGAGAAATGATGGGAGTATCGGAAGCCCGGTCCCACGTTCCGAAGGGTACGCGGATTTGTGTTTTCGTCGCCGTCGCAATGACCGCAACCAGCACGAAGCAGGGGATACGACCCCGTGGACGGATCCAGATATTTGGCATGAAATTTATACCTTCCTTCCGCTACCAGATTTTTCGAATCTCGACTTCCGGAACACCTCCGCGTGTCTGAAAGATCACTTCATGTCAAAAATCCGCCACCAGGCGCAGCATGGCTCGACCGGGTAGGCTCAGTGTTTCTGCGACAGGCTTGCCGTCCGTGCTCCAATGGACCTTCGCACCTTGCACTGATGGAATCGTGATCGTTGCAGTCCGCGCCTCTGCCGTCGGGTTGTAGATCACGAAATTGAGCTGGCGAGGGGGGAACTGCTTCGCATCATAGGCATCGAGCAGATCGAGATTCACCATCATCAACTCGCGGTCGCTGACGCGGCCGAGAGCCTCAAACATGAGAAACATCCAAATGCATTCACCTGCACCGTAGATTTCTCTTCCCACGTTTCCTGTTTGTCCGCCCAGTTCCAACGTTCCGAGATTTTCGAACGGAATAAATCCCATAGCCACATTGCGGCGGTCTTCTGAACATTTCTCGAAGAAGCTGAAATTGTTGCGTCGCTGCTGGTCCATGAAGCGCAACAGGCCTTCGATCACAATTCCCCTTTTTATGATTCCAGTCCAAGGCAGAATGGCCTCAACATTCTCTTTGAACGCGGGATAAAGAATCGAAGCCGCGGCCTGCACCATGCCGCGGATATCGTGGGTTTTCTGACTCGGGTCGGAGTACCAGTAGAACATCCGCAACTGTTCGTACAGGAGATAATTCGCCTGTTCGTGCAAGCCAAGCTCGGCGGCCGCCAGGGCGCCGTAAGCAAGCTCCTGCGGTTCATGAAAGAGCCGCTCCGACGGCACCGTACACAGTACTCGTATCGCTCGCTTCGCCTCCTCACGGTAGTGGTCTTCTCCTGTCAAACGGCTAGCTATTAACGCTGCCCACGCATATAGGCCGCCTACAGCGTAATTTGTGCCCGCGCCTTGGGCTTGTAAGGTGGAAACGTCGTAATAAATCGGGAAAAGGTATTCGTACTCGTGTGCCATCTTTTCCGCAGTTGCGAGAGCATCCAGAAAATGACTCTTGACTTCCTCCGATCCCGCCAAGCTTCCGACCATTGGATACTTAATTAAAGCGTTTTCGAACGGATACCATGAGTCCGCCCGTTCGTTAGGAGAGCGCACAAAGTCGTTGCTCACGCTATGCGTGTCCGCGTGATAAAAACTGGGCAGATCGTCCGTGAGCTGTTTACATTCGGCCTCAAACGATGGCGAGGGATGCAGGCGAAGATACAGTAGGGAGGGCCACAGCACGTCTGCAAGCGTCATCAGTTCGAAATTATTAGCGGGTTGTTTCCAAAGCTGTGAGCTCTCCTTTACATATGCGCCAAGGCCGGTATGCCCGTCAGCTTCAACTTGGGTTTCGGCCTTGTCTTGCAAGTTGGAGACTGTCCCACCCGCAAACTCCTCCCAAGTACTTGCACACGGAGGCCAAGCCAGCTTCTCCTGGAACAACGGAAGCAATGCCTGCATCCAGCGAGTGACCGCTTGTTGCTCGGTCAGCAAAGCAGCGAGAGGCCTCTGCAGGAGCCAGTAGGTAAATCGAATTTCGCCGGCGGGAAGCACACTTCCCGTAGCCTGATCTGCAGTAAGGCCGACACCGAGACGTTGGGTGCCGTCGCGTTCAATCCGGGAGATGCTCGAGCAGCGATAAATCAGGAAACGGGGAATGTTTTCTATGCCCATCCAGCCCATGTCGCTCACATCAAAATACATCATGGTCTCAACACCTACGCTCTGATCGAGCAGGTAGAGTGCTGGAAGATCGTTACCCCACGCGCCAAGCGAGTTGCGTGTCGGTTGCTGAAGCAGCACGCGTCTCCAACTTCCCGACTGACCCTCCATAAGCGTGGAGTTCGAACTCAGCCAAATGATGATTTGAGGCTCAACCTGACTCCTCTGCCGGAGCCTGATTGAGCGAGGCAAGTTGAGCGTAGTGCGAAAACGAAACCACGCGGGATCTCCGACGCGGCTGCGAGCTGAGATATCGGCATTCCAACGATAAGTGAAGGATTTTCCATCAAGATCTTCGGCTGACGCTGAGCCTTCGTAGATCAGTGTGGAATCCTTCTTGGAAACACGTGAAGCTTTCAAGGGAAATGACGGTCCTGTTACTAAGGGAATGCCTGGCAGTGTGGCAGGGCGCCACTCGTTCTCCACTCGTAGAAAATTCTGGAAGCCGAATGCCGCTCCATCCGCAGAGACCCGCAGTTGCTGGTCACCACTTTCAAGACTCGTGAATGAGGAAGGTTCCGCCTCTCTCGGAAATAAACGGGAAACTCTGCGCCCTTCGACGTAAAGGGGCGAGACTCCCGCGGCCGTAGCGAGACAGGTCTTCATGAAGCCGCGCCGATCGAGGAGGCTCATGTGACTATCAGGGGAGTACGATTGCGGTCAAGTTCCTGCTGAGGGGATCCTCAGCAGGAACTCGCCAAAGATCAGTATTCAATCTTCAACCCAAACTGGATGGTTCGCGGGCCGCTGGCATTTGTAACCGCGCCAAATCCGCAAGCAAATGGCCCGCTGCATCCCGGACCCCCTGCCGGAACGAACGGCGTACCCAGGGGCGTAGCGAATCCGCCCGAACCGCCGGGTTGCTGGAAAATGTGGCGATTGAAGATGTTAAAAAACTCCGCTCGGAAATCGAGATTTGCTTTCTCTCCGAAAAGTCGCGTTCTCTTGCCCAGTGTGAAGTCCTCGTTTCGGCCGCCAAACGTGCGCGCCCCAGAAAGCGTACGACGCTCATTACCGAAGGTGAGCGGAAGACCTGACCCTGCTGTATTTACCAGCGAGAAGGCGGCGGAGTTGAAGAACGCTGTGGTTGCAGGATTGAAATTACTTTTGCTATTTGTGAGCGGTACCCCTGATATGACATTTACTCGAGCACCGTCGGTGCCATAATTTTCGCATCCACCGAAGAGCACGTCTGCGGCAGTACCAGTGCAATTTTGGTATACCTCTGTCGGCGTCCCAGACTGGTAAGAAGCGACACCAGAAACGTACCAGCCACCGACGACACGATCTAGCACCCCGCCTTGGTTCAAGAGATGCTTTCCGCGCCCGACCGGCAGCTCGTAAAAGAAACTGGCTACCAGGCTCTGCGGTGTGTCGAGTTGGCTCACTGCCTTTTCAGTTGCTCGATTATATGAGTTTTCGCCGGCGAAGCTGTTGGTGCCGATGAATCCCGAAACACCTGGTCCTGCCGAATCGGCGTCGGTGATGTTCTTCGAAACCGTGTACGACACCAGGAAACTTAGACCTTGGGCAAAGCGCTTGTTCACCTGCAATTGCATGGCATGGTAGGTGGAGTTCCCGCTGCGATCGGGCGTGAAGGAATTGTCTTCCAGGTTGAAGTTGCCATATTGGGGAAAGGGCCGAAAGATCTGGTCGATCGGTCCGGTGAATCCCGCGTAGGGGATCTTGACGCCGGCAGCAATAGCCTTCGGACACGGGGTGGCGGACGGCGCGCCCGTCAGGCAACTCGAATCCGTTTTCAAATCGGAGCCGATTGCTGAGAAAAGTGGAAGAACCGAAGGGTTCGTCTGATTGGGAAGCCAGTTTAGCGCTGGGAGATGAGTCCCTTTTGATCCGACATAGGCCACGCTAATCGAGAGACTCTGCGCGATCTGCCGTTGTACATCCAGGTTCCAGGACTGAATGTCAGCGGGCCGACCGCTATTAGCCGGTACCACAATCACCCCATTGCTGCCATTCTGCCCTTCCGGTGTAAACGGTCCAGAGTTGGGGAACACGTGGGGAACGCCGTTGTCCATCTGTAAGGGGCCGCCGTTGGTCGGAGTTATCGTCTGGCGATTGAAGAATCCCAGGCTATCCTGGTCGGCAAACGATCCTTCTTTCAGGGGCTCGTAGAAAATTCCGTAACCGCCGCGGAGAACTGTTTTGCTATTAATGCTGTAAGCGAATCCTATCCGAGGACCGAACGCCTTCCAGTAGATATCCTGCGGACGCTTTCGGCCGTTCCGACCCGTCCCGCTGCCAAAGTAGGTGTACGCTCCGAGAATGCCTCCTGCACCAGGGTTGGGGAGGGTGGGGTCGACCGCAGAGAAGCGGTTCTGCGCTTCCGTAGCTGGTATGTCCACGTCGTATCGCAGGCCGTAGTTGAGATTTAAACGGCTCGTCAGTTTGTATGTGTCTTGGCCATAGAAAGAGAAATCCTTATACCGGATTCCACTGTATCCACCGTAGTTCAGTGTCGAAGTATCAGAGAGACCAAAAAGCGAACTTGCCACCGGGTCCCCTCCGGTTCCTGCATTACTGGTCTGAGCAGAATTGAAGTCGAACTCACCGGAGGCCGTAGTCAGCCGTCTCACGTTGAATTGCAACATCCGAACTTCGCCGCCAAACTTATAGGTGTGCTTTCCCTTGACCCAGCTCACCGAATCGTTGATCTGATAAACATTGTCAGCGAATTGTGAGTCGCCGCAATTGTTTACGTTGTAATTGAACCCTCCAGCCCACTTAATACACGGAAAGGTAGTGTTTTGCACTCCTGTGAGCCCAATCTTTGCGGGGTATCCCTGCCCCAGGCTGTTTGCTACCTCTCCCCTGAACCGTCGGCTGAATCCGAACAGGAACTGGTTAACTATCGTTGGGCTGATTACATAGTTGTGCCCGAAACGCGCATACCGCGTGTCCTGGGGCGTGTGCGAACCAAAAATCGGACCAAGATCTGAAGTACCGCCGGTGTTTGTGTTGTCGTAGTCAAAGCCGAACGAGATTCTCTGTTTATCTGAAATGATCAGGTCAATCTTGAGGTCCCAGAGATTTGCACGGGTTTGCGATAGCGAGCGGTCAATGACATTGTTCTGCAGATCTCCGTTCGTCGCGGGCAGCAGAGCAAAGACATTCTTCATCACCGTGCTTTCGGTGTAATTGGGGTCGTTGGAGAGCAAGTTGCCTGGAATCGGGTTGTGCGTTGTAGGATCATAAAGCTGGTGGCTCGTGTTGCCGCAGACTCCGCCGCTAAATCCCTCAGTGCAAAGAGCTGCGAAGTTGCCATTGCGGAAATCCTCGTTTGGCAGACTCGTAGGATTGCTGCCGCCGGTCTGAAAGCGGAATCCTTCGTAGTCAAAGAAGAAGAAAACCTTGTTTCGTCCGTCGTATAGATGAGGCAGATAAGCTGGTCCGCCCACCGTAAAACCGAAATCATTCTGTGTGTTGATATTCTTCTTTAGCCCCTGACGATTGTTCGACCAGCTGTTGGCGTCCAAAACCCGATTTCGCAGGAAATCGTAAGCTGAGGCATGAAAAGCATTGGTTCCAGACTTCATGGTCAGATTAACAATGCCGTCTCCGGATTCGCCGAATTCGGGCGAGAAATTGCTCTGAAGCACCTTGAATTCCTGCACAGCCTCCGTGGAAACGCCCTTGTTCCACTGCGTGTTAGGAGAGACCAGCGAAATGGAAACCCCATCGACCAGGACGTCGGTTCCACCTTCTTGACCGCCATTCACCTTGAAATCATCGCTCGAATTGCTTCCGGGGTCGTTGCCAACGCTTCCCACGAAACCTGGAATCAGTGTGATGAACTGCACGGGGTTGCGAATCGTGCCAGAAACCTCCAAGGGGAGGTTGGCAACCAAGCTATTCTGCACGTTCGATCCAAGGTCTGAAGTTTCGGTCTCCAATTGGGCAGCATCCCCCGCAACGGTTATACTTTCTGAGGTCGGGCCCACTTGCACTTGCACGTCCAGCCCTACGGTGCTGTTCGTTCGCCACCGTCACTCCCTCTCGGGTGTACTTCTTCATTCTTTGGCTTCGACTGACTGCGTAGCGGCCGGGCGGGAGGTTCGGTAGCGAAAACAGACCAGCGCTAGTCGGTCGTCGCCGTCACCGTGAGCCCCGTATCCATATTTCTCGCGGTCACGGTTGCACCCACGACGGCAGCATTGCCGGCGTCGACCACCGTACCTTGAATGCTGCCATTTGTCGTCTGTCCCCCAGCCGATACGACCAGAACCGCACTGAGCAGCCCTGAAAAAGAGAGCAGACGCAAGAAGTCTTTCACTCCGGCCTCCTTCAGCAAATTTCTCCGAGCTCCCGTATCCCATATACGGAAACCCATACGGAGAAACTGGCAACCCCACGTGTGGCGCTGTACTATAAAACCACTATCAAAGCGGTTAGACAAGGGAGTAGCTTGTGAATTCATGGTGATTCACATGCCAATTCTCCTACCCAGGGCGACGATCTCGTGACGATTTGACTTCGCATTGTAGTGTGGTAGGATTCGTGCACTCGTTTCCGCTCGTCACCACCACATCGCTCTCCATGAGCACCTCTGCAAGCCAATCCGCAGTCATTAACGATCTCCTGAGCGACGAGCGATGGCAACTGGTGCAGCGAATAGTGGCTAGTCCGCCGTTTCAGAAAAGCGGGCGTTTACGTGATCTCCTTCAATACATCACCGAGCAGACGATCCGTGGCTATTCCCATGAATTGACTGAGCAACACATCGGCGAGGCGCTGTTTCGCAAGCCTGCGGGATACCGCCCGCTCGAAGACAGTTCCGTCCGTGTGCATGCGCGGCAGCTCCGCCTGAAGCTGCATGAATACTTTGATGGGGTAGGGCGAGATGAGGCCCTGATCATCGAAATACCCAAGGGCTCATATGCTCCGACATTCAGAATCGCTAAAGCGGTTCAGACTGCACCGGTGGCGACGCCGGTAATTGTGCCGATCGCGCCTCGGTTCAATCGCACTATTCTGCCTTGGGTCTTGTGCGGGGTGCTGACTGTGCTTTGCGCCACCTTATTTCTGTATTTCCAGCTGAATAGCGTTCGAGGTACACCCGCCCGCGCCACCAGCCCTCCGTGGCCATTTCCTCAGGTCTTCGATACTCGACACCAAACCGTGATCGTAGTTGCAGACGGCAACTATGGAATGTTCCGGATTCTCACGGGTGAACGTGGTTCGCTCGAGCAATACTTGCAGAGAGACTTCCCGCAGAACTCTGCAGCCCTCAAGTTCGGCAAGGCTGGATCTCGCTTTGCGGACTATATTTCCAATTCGACGCTCACCTCCTTTGCAGACGTCGCCAATGCTGTCTCCCTGATGAAAATAGCCGGGCCCTTCCAGAAGCAAGTTTCGGTGCGCTCCGCAAGAGATCTAAGAATCCGCGACTTGGACCACGAGAACTACATTTTTATCGGAAGTCCGGCGTCCAATCCGTGGGTATCACTTTTCCAGGACAAGCTAAATTTTCGCGAGAGTGAGGCCGCCGTCGGCAATAGCGTGAAAGCATTTGTGAATACAAAGCCTCTGCCTGGCGAGCAAGAGCAATACGAAGGCCTGCGGTGGACGGGAACGGAAGGCGATGACTATGCGACCATCGCTCTTCTTCCCAACACGACACAGGATGGGAGTGTTCTGATATTGCAGGGGCTTCAGCAGGAGGGCACCGAAGCCGCAGGCCGGTTTCTGGTTGAACCTGACAATCGGCACCAACTACAGCGCTCCCTCGGAGTTCCGGTTTCAGACAGCCTCACGGAAAATGTCTGGTTTGAGGCCCTGATTCGGTCACGAACCGTTTCTGGCGCGCCTAATTCGACCTCACTGGTTGCCGTCCGGCGAATTCATTAATATGTCGTGGAGTTCCGTCTCGCTTCGGAGAGTTTCCGCTCGTTCCGACCTCACAGCGAGACTACGTCATAGTAAACTGTCGCTGGTTCCATACCCTTGAGTAGATCTTCGAGAATCGTGCGTTGGATGCTAAATGATTTTCGTTTTGGGCTGCACCCGGCCTTCGAGGCCTGGCCGCTCAGTGCTGTCCTGATCACTTCGATCATGGTCTCAGCGCCCGCAACGGCAGGGCAGAGCGACTTGGATGCGCTGCTTGGGCAAGCACGCGTCGCGGAGAGGGCGGGAGACTACGCAAGCGCGGCTCGCATCTACCAGCAAGCGATGACCGTGGCTCCTGGAAATCTCGAACTTCTGAAACGCGTCGGAGTTCTAGAACAGACTGAACTAAGATTCGATGATTCCATTGCGCAGTTCCAGCAAGTTCTCGCGCGCGAACCCCAATATCCTGAAGTCAACTTTTTTCTCGGCGTTTCCTACTTCGGAAAGAATGATTTTCCACGCGCGATCCAAAGCTTCGAGCGGGAATTGGCCAGTCTAAAGCCCCACCAACGGTGCCGCTACTATCTTGCGCTCGCGCTGCAATCCTCTGACCGCATCGATGAGGCTATTTCACAACTAAACCAATCTCTGGCTGAAAATCCCAAGGATGCAGACGCGCTGTATCAGCTGGCACGAATCCACAAGAGTGCGTCTTTGCAAGCGATTGACCGCCTGAAGAATCTCGACCCGGATTCTTTTCAGTTACATGCATTGATGGGCGAGATCTATGCTGAGGAAGAGCATTATGCCGAAGCCGCCAAGGAATACCAGTCTGCGCTCGACAAGCGTCCCGGCGCTCAGGGAATCCACTTTTCGATCGCCGTCGCCTACTGGGCTCAGCATCACCTGGATGGAGCTGAGAAGGAGTTCACGCTTGCGTTGAAAGAAAATTCCGATGATCCCATGACTAATTTGTATCTTGGGGACATAGCGGTACAGCAGGGGCATTTTGCGGAGGCCCTGACGTACTTACGCGTCGCGCAGAAGGCGCAGTTCGATGTGCCTCAGATCCACTTGTTGCTGGGGAAGTGCTATCGGGCGCGGAACGATCCGGAAGGCGCAAAAACCGAATTTGTTGCCGCCATCAAGGTCGACCCCACAGCAGCCACTCCCCATTATTTGCTGGCCCAAGTTTACCGGGCGCAGCACAATGCTGAAGCGAGTGCCCGCGAACTCGCCCAGTATGAAAATCTTTCTAGATCGAACCCCGACAAAAAACAGGAATCGCGTGGCGACTCGGTTCAAGACTCAAAGTAGGTCGCTTGATTGGCAAACAAAATCAATGTCTCACCATGGTCGGTCATGATATCGTCCGGTTGGCGTTTCTAGCGTTTGCGGCAACGCTGTCGGCGCAGCAATCTGCTCCCGCCTTAAAGCCAAACGACCGCGGTTCAACCCAGGTTCTCTGACGTGACATCGGCGCTGGGTTTGCATTTTCAGCACGTCGCCTCTCACACCTCCAGGAAGTACCTGATCGAAACCATGGGTTCGGGAGTGGCCTTATTTGACTACGACAACGACGGACGGCTGGATATTTTTGCTTGAACGGCGCGCCATTAGGCGACCCGACGCCAAAAGGGACGATCCCACAAAAGACGCGGCCCGACCAGTGGAACCGCCTCTTCCATCAGAAGCCGGATGGCACCTTCGAAGACGTAACCGAAAAAGCCGGCCTTCAAGGCGCGGGCTACGGAATGGGCGTTGCAGTCGGCGATTATGACAATGATGGCTACGAAGACTTGTATGTACCGGCTATGGTGGCAACAAGCTTTACCACAACAACGGTGATGGCACTTTCACCGACGTCACCGAACAAGCAGGCGTGGGCGGCAGTGGTTGGTCGACCAGCGCAGCCTGGGTTGATCTGGACAATGACGGGCGGTTCGGATCTGGTAGTGCTCCGATATATGCAGTGGGATTTCGATGATCATTTGGTGCGGCGAAAGCGCAAGGAAGGATTCGAGCTTACTGCACGCCTGACGTATTCCGTTCCATCAGTCCGCTGGTGTACCACAACGATGGCAACGGTCATTTTACCGAGGTGTCGCAGAAGATGGGCCTCGCCAAACCAGGCAAAGGATTGGGAATCGCACTTGCGGACTACGACCAGGATGGCCACATCGATCTTTTTATTGCCAACGATTCCATGGCAGAGTTTCTTGTATCACAACAAGGGCAATGGCACCTTTGAGGAAGTTGGACTGGCCTCGGGCGATTGCGGTCGACGGGGAGGGACACGCTTATGCTGGAATGGGAGTGGACTTCACGGATTACGACAATGACGGGCTTCCGGATTTGATTATCACTGACCTGGCCGCATCAAATGTATGCGCTGTACCGAAACAATGGCGACGGCACATTCAATTACGATACTTACCTTTCGGGCATCGGTCGCATGACGATGACACACTCCGGATGGGGGGTGCGATTTCTGGACTTTGACAATGACGGCTGGAAGGACCTTCTCATCGCTCAGGGGCACGATTTGGATACGATCGAGCTGACCTTCCCCAATCTTCGATATCGCGAACCCATGTTGCTGGCAAGGAACACTGGCAAGACTTTCGTGGATGTTTCAGAGGAGGCCGGAGGTGTATTTCGAGCAGCCATGGGTCAGTCGCGGCTTGGCGATAGGAGACATCGACAACGACGGAAGGGTGGACGCAGTTGTGACCACCAATGACGGCCCTCTCCATGTGCTGCACAACGAGACCCCGACAACAAACCATTGGCTGACTCTGCGACTCGTCGGACATAAAAGCAATCGAGACGCAATCGGGGCAGTGGTCAAGGTGGTGACCGCGCAAGGCGCACAGTTCGCGACCGTAACAACCGCAGGCAGTTATTTGTCCTCCAGTGACAAACGAGTACATTTCGGTCTCGGGCTGGACACAACTGCTAAAACAATTGAGATCCATTGGCCGAGCGGCGTCCGCCAGACTCTCCAGAGTGTGCGTGGCGACCAGGTTCTTCAAGTAGATGAAGCCTCAACAACAGATAATATGCGGACGCAGCACTAGTGAGCAACTGCTCAGGACTTCTTTAAGTCTGGTGCGACCGCTCTCCCGGAACCTTCCTTCAAGGTGTGGATCGCATCGACAGGCAGATCCTCGAAACGTTCCACGAGACCGCTTGGCCAGCCTATCTCTACGGGGTCCACTTTGGTAGCAGAGCCGAGACCGAAGTGCACCCGGAGATCATTTTGCGAAATGTAACTGGAACCGCTGCGCACTTCATCGATCATCTTTCGCTTGCCAGCGGTAACCGTAATCTTTGTGCCGATCCCGTCACGATTGGAGCGCGTTCCCACAACCTTCAAGCCAATCCAGTGATTTTGGGAGCGCACAGAATTCACCAGCAGACTTGGCTTGGCATTCATGTTGTTGATCACGACGGAAACCGCCCGTCACTCCAGAAATCACCAAGAGCCAGGCCACGCGAAGACGATGCAGCGCTGATGCCCGGCCCGGCAGTTGCGGATATATCGGTGAACGTTACCGTTGCCGTTGTTGTGGTAGAGGATTCGCGGTTCCATGTATTCGCCGCCCAAGTGATATTTCTCCACTTCCGGATAAACATGCCCATTCGCAAGGATGAGGTCTGGCCAGCCATCATTGTCAAAATCAAAAAACATGGTGCCCCACCCCAAATATTGCGTGTGCAGACCTAACCCCGCAGCAAAGGTCACATCGGAAAAGACTTCGCCGCCCTCGTTACGGTATAGAGTCGGCGTATCGTCGGAGAAATTGGTTTTGAACAGATCCAGGCGGCCATCCCCATCAAAGTCGGCAACAGTAATTCCCATTCCGGCCTGCTCGCGCCCGTCCTCGTTAAACGCTACACCGGCGGACACCGCAACGTCGGTAAAGGTCCCATCGCGATTGTTGTGGTAGAGAATGCTGGGGGCACTATCACAGGCTATGTAAATATCCGGCCAACCATCGTCATCGAAGTCCAGTGTGGCAACGCCAAGCGCGTAATGCCCTGACGTACGGTCAATGTGGGCTTTCACAGTCACATCCGTGAAAGCTCCATCGCCGCGATTCTGATACAGAATATTTTTTGCGCTGTGCAACCCACGCGGTCCACACATCACGGGCACGCCTTTCCAGACGCATGAAGCCCGTTCTCCCGGCTTAGGCGCAGTCGACAGATCAAAGTCAACATAGTTTGCGACCACCAGGTCGAGATACCCGTCGCGGTTGTAATCCACGAAAGCACAGCCCGTTCCCCATGCTTTGCCGGACACTGCCACACCGGCCTTCTCCGCTACTTCTTCAAATACGCCGCTGTGGTTGTGATAGAGACGATTCTTGCCGTAGTAGGTGACGTAGAGATCTTCCCATCCATCATTATCGTAGTCGCCGACGCACACGCCCTGGCCCCATCCAGTCGCGACGAGACCAGCTTTCACGGTCACATCCGTAAACGTTCCGTCGTGGTTATTACGGTATAAGATAGTTAGTCGGGGCATTCGCACCCGTGGTGACTTCCAGCGTAGTGCCATTCACAACGAAAATGTCTGGCCAGCCGTCGTTGTCGTAATCAAAGATCGCAACACCGGGACCCGTAGTTTCAATGATGTAAGTCTTTGTGTCCCTCCCACCGAAAACATTTGTCATCGTAAGCCCAGCTTTTTCGGCGATATCTTCAAAATGTGCGATGAGCGTAGAATTTCTTCCGAAAGAAAGGTTGTCGGCTGTCTGGCAATGGCGGCATTACTTCACCAGATCAATAGCAGATGCGAGAGCAAGAACGGCTCGACTGAGCAGAATGCACTGAGGGAAAAGAAGATGGGAGCAGGTTTCATGACACTGAACTAGAGAAAGATGCGGCCTGTTAGGAACGCGGAGGATCCTCGTCGTTGCTCCTCACATTAGCTTGAAACTCGCTGAGCCGCAAGCTCAAGGTCCGGTCAGTCCGATGGCTATGGCCTGGCTTTCTGCGGAGTCTCCCATTCCGGCAGCAAGAAGTCTCCCAGCAGGTCTCGTTCCGTTGATGGCGGCGCTTCTGTAATTGTTTCTGCATAACGCGAGGCAGTTTGCGTGTCTCCTGCTCGGCGATATGCTTGACTAAGTAATCGCTGAGCCTGCACATTGCCTGGGCTGAGTCGAGGCTCTCCTGAAGTTCAGCCGATCGCGGCGCTCACTCGACCAATTGCCAGCTCGGTTTTTCCCAAGGCCAAAGTGGGCTTCGGCGCTGTTGGGATTCAGTCGAATGGCATCTTCAAATACAGACACCGCTTCGCCCGGTCTCGCGGCACGATCCAGGGCCAAGCCTTGAAAATAGCTGATGAGAAAGTTGGGTCCAAGCTTCTGCCCGGCGGCGGCAAGTTCTGACACAGCCTCTTGTGCGCGGCCGGTCCGCAGCAGTACCTGCGCCAAGCCAACGTAGCTCGTGGGAAGTGGGTCTCCGGCATCGACAAGGTGGCGAAAGACGGCTTCCGCTTCAGAGTAGCGATCGGTTGATAAATACGCTGCACCCAAACGCAAGTGTAGGGCATAAGACTTCGGGTTTGATTCAAGTCCCTCGTAAACTGCGGAAATTGCATCAGCGTAACGATTCAACTCCATCAGCTCACGCGTCAGATTAAGCCAGTGCTCCTCTCGTGTAGGATCAAGTTTCGCGGCCTGGCGAAAAGCCCCCACCGCGGCTTCTCCCTGATTGAGATTTGCATTGGAAATTCCAATTAACGACCAAGCGGATGCGGTCTCAGCTGGCACCGGAGCAACAATCTGCGAGGCCTTTAGGAAAACCCGGGCCCGATCTGCGGCAGTTTCATATTTTCCGGCCAGCAGGTATGCCAAAGCCAGATCAAATTGCGCCCACCGGGCACGTGGGATTTTGACGTTCGCTCATTCTTTGCAGGAGATCTATAGCAGTGTCATTCTCATTTACAAAAAGCAGCAGCCACGCAACACTTACGATTTCGTCGTCTTTGAGCGGCATGGTCGATAGGCGATTGGTGACTTTGCGGGCTTCCTCCCGTTGCCCGAGAGCGCAGTAGCCGTTTGCCGCCTCAATCAAGAATTCCACATCCGATGGCCACGACACTCCCGAGCGGTCCAGTTCCTGAAACGCACTCTCATAAAGCTTGGCATCGAGCTGTGCTCGTCCGAGATAGTAATGGGCGAAGGAATCGTCTGGAGCAAGGTCCAAAGCCCGCGTCAGTTGCGCACGTGCGCCATCGAGATCGATGTTCGGTCCACTCTAGAAATCCCAGGTTCTTGTATGCATCTTCAAGGGTCGGATCTAAGCGAACCGCCTCTCGATACTCGCTTGCGGCCTCGGTTTCCTGTCCAAGGCGCGCCAGCACGACCCCACGGAAGTTCCGAATCCGGGCATCGGAGGGGTGCTCGCGTTCGGCAGCGGTGAGGCGATCGAGCGCTACCTCGAGATGATTCTGACTGAGAGCAGCGAGGCCCTGTTGCAGACCGTCATCCTGAGCGGCCCAGACCGAGGGCATCGCAAAGAAGAGTACTTGGCCTATCAGAATGAGCAAAACAAGCAATTGAGATCCGAGTTTTTGCTCGATGTTTTGCCCGGCATAGAGAGCTGTACGCCCTTTCCATCTGTTCATCCTCGGCTCCCGACTTGGCAAAATTCTTCTGGGATTCGAGCTGTTACTGCAATCCAAAAATTAGCGCTTAGGGTTCGGGGGCAGCCCCCTCAATCTCATTGAGCCGCTCAGTCTGCTTCTCGAGCCTACTGTGTGATTCGCGGTTCAGGGACGTGGAGATTGCGAATTCGCGCGCCGCATCCGCCTTATCTCCTCGCGCTTGATAGACTCGGGCCAACTTGTAGTGGACCGAACCGTCGCGATCCCCGGGTATTGCGGCTCTGAATTCATTTTCGGCCTTTTCGTAGTCGCGAAGGTCGGCATAGCCCGTGCCCAAATCACGATGAATATCCGGATCTCCAGGGTCCGCTGCCAGTGCACGAGTTAAATACACCAAAGCTCGTTCCGGCTGGTGCTCGAGTAGATAGGTATTGCCGAGATCGTGAAGCGCCCCCGCATGACGGGGATTTATTGCCAACTCCGCTTCGAATTCCGCGCGGGCCTCATCAGTCTTGAGATCTTTCCAGAGCAGATGACCCAAACTGTAATGCAAGTTCGGCACAGAAGGCTTCATCGCAACGGCTGCGCGATACTCATCCATTGCTTTTCCGTCGTTTCCGTTCGCAGCCTCAAGATCACCCGTCAATTGATGTACGCGATAAGAGTTCGGATCTGCCTGGTACAGGCGAAAATACGCCGCGGTTGCCAACTTCTCGAGGCAGCGGGCACGCCAATAGAATGCCGGTGGAGAATGCTGATCCGATAACCCGCTAAGCGCCTTGAGAGAGCTATCGTAATCTCCTAATTCGAATAGTGCATGAGCAAGCTCGATGCGAAGTTGGCTGGACGACCGGGAATTCAAAAGCCGGAGCAGGCAAAGTGAAACGCTGGAGAACTGGCCTTGGTCCAACGCCTCGCGCACCTTGGTTAGCACGCAGGTGTCTGGAGAAGGAGCTGCCGATTTCGTTGCGAGAGGATAGGAAGGTTCCGCATCTCCCGCCATCGAGTTCCCACTCTGAACGGCGAGAAAGGAAAGTGCCAAATGCGCGGCGGCATCCTGACGGATTCGAAGCTGGGGAGCAAAGGCCTGCAACCGCTCGCTCAAGGAACCGGGAAGCTGCTCAACAACGGTCTCGCCTATGCCCAGGATCAGCTCAGCGCGCGGCTCGTCAATGGAGCCGCCCGCGCCCAATCTTCCAGCCCGCCATCCAAGTCGCCTTGGATTAGCTTCACTTCTCCCGAGCCGGACGATTGCCCGCAAACTGTGGGGATCGAGTTGCAACTCGTGTTCGAATTCTTGAGCTGCTTGATCGAGTCTCCCCACTCGCAAAAAAACCTCACCCAATCCTACGTGAAGCCCGGGCCGGGTGGGTGAACTCGCTAAAGCATTTTGGAAACGAATAACTGCAAAAGACCACTCGCTCGACGACGAGTAGCTCTCTGCTAGCAACTCTTCCGACCAAGAAGAGCTAGGGGCTGTTTTTTCCAGGCTTACAACCTCCGCTTTACCTAGCCGCTCGTAAGCATGCCCGAGCAAGTACAGCATATCTACGTCCTGAGGTTGAAAGCTCAGGCCGTGTTTAAGGGTGGTGACCTCCGCCTGAGTGTCAGCGGAGATTTCCTGTGCAGTTGCGAGCCACGACCAAATATCCGGACTTTTAGGTTCCTGCCGTGCTGCGGCCTTCAGATACGGTATTGCTTTCGTCCCCCTCCCCGACTTTGCAATAGTCGACCCCAAGAAAAAAATTGGCGCCGGCCAACGTCGGCTTGATCTTCAGCGCCCGGCGAAACTCCGCCATTGCTTCCGGAGTCCGATTCTGAAGCTGGTATATTAATCCGAGATTCATGTGGACCTCGGCGAACTCAGGCGCTTCGACGAGCACGGCCTGATATTCATGCTCTGCAGTGGGGTAATCACCGCTCTGCTTTGCCTTCTGGGCGGCGGCGAAGTCGGGCTTGAACTTTCATACTGAGGGCACTGCGCGTGGTCGGGGTTGGTTCAGCCGATTGGGACCAACAGACGGTAATCAACATAAGAACTGCAAATAGGGTTTGACACGCAGCGGGTCTGTTCGGTCCACCTGAGAATGAATTCATGCCTGCGCCACAAGGGCCATAATAACCGCTCGGCGGGTGTCGGAAAAAGCCCGAGGAGGCCTGTTCGTGACGATGGGCCTGATCTTAGCTGAAATCGAATCCTACATTCAGTGACGCAAAGGAGTGGGCGAAACGTGTTTGGCGCGATTGAGGCGGGGGGTACTAAATTTGTCTGCGCGGTCGGAACTGGCCCCGACGACCTGGCGGTTACGCAGTTGCCGACCACGTCTCCAGAGGCCACGATCGGTTCTGCTGTCACTTTCCTGAAGGAACACTCGGGCCGGAAGTTGCAGGCGGTGGGCATCGGGTCCTTCGGGCCAGTCGATCTCTGTCCATCATCTCCGATGTTCGGCCATATCACCTCCACACCAAAACCGGGTTGGCAGAATTACGATTTTGCCGGGGCAGTCCGCAACGCTCTCGGTGTGCCGGTCGGGTTCGATACCGATGTGGACGCGGCTGCGCTGGGAGAGGCGCGGTGGGGAGCCGCGCAGTCTGTTTCAGATTTCTTGTACCTCACGGTGGGAACAGGAATCGGCGGTGGGGCAATTGTAAACGGACAGATTTTGCACGGCTTGATTCATCCTGAGGTCGGTCACATTCGCATTCCACATGATCGGCAGCGTGATCCCTACGCTGGCTACTGTCCGTTTCATGGCGACTGTCTGGAGGGACTCGCCTCCGGTCCATCCATGGAAAAACGGTGGGGCAAGCCAGCCCACGAACTTCCTGTCGATCATCCGGCTTGGGCACTCGAAGCACACTATCTCGCGCTTGGGCTGGCAAATTGGGTTTGCACGCTTTCGCCGAAGCGCATAGTGCTGGGCGGCGGAGTGATGCAGCAGCAGTGGCTCTTTCCTTTGATCCGTACGGAGCTGGTTGAAATCCTCAACGGATACATACGGTCGAAGGACTTGACCGAAAAAGTGGATCATTACGTAGTTCCACCAAAGCTTGGGAATCGCGCTGGAATCGCTGGAGCGCTGAGTCCTGGCGGAGCAGGCATATCATGAGCGGCAGAAACGGCCTGCAGTTGCCGGCCCTTCGGAACCTGGGCGGTAAGCTCTTCTAGCGCAGAGGGCGCGCACATCTAGTTGGTTGCCACCATCTGTGAAGCCCTCATTTTTACCATAGAAGGGGAATGCTTCGGCTTCAACACGATGTAATTTCCCGTCTGCGGAGCGGAGTACGTGGGTGG
>CAVZFP010000019.1:0-123267 GCA_963774565.1 uncultured Acidobacteriaceae bacterium
CACTATGTTTCTGGGCCAATATGTGAGTGCACTGATGCAGGAAACCATCGCCTATCTCAAACTGCCTTACGGCGAACTGGCTCATGAAATGCCCGTCCCCGAGTTGGTGCTGCGCGATGCGGTCGAGGGAAAGATAAGTCTGACTCGCGGACAGTGGGTCAAGTTCGGTCGTTTGCTCGGTCTGCCAACAACTTATATCCTACGACCCGGCGACCGAGATGGTGTTCCTTGCTGGGAAATCTGCTTTCCGCCCGTTTCCCTCGTGGCAAACAAGACCTAGTCGATTCTCATCCCAGATTATTGTACGCGCTTCAAGGGCTTCCAACTAGGTTCTAAGGAACCTCACGGACCTTCAACGGATTCGGACAGCAGTATGATTCCCTGCCGTGGCGAGAAATTGATCCCGAGCAGAAACGACAGAGGCTCATCGATTTCTACTCCAGCCAGCTCAGCTAGATGGAGAGTTGGAAAAGGTCGCCCGGCAGGCGGCCGAACTTACCGACATTTCGCGAGAGGTGCTGCGAGCCGAACTCAGCCGCAGAGGTCTCAATGTCGAAGCGCTCGACCGCGCCCTCGCCCCGACTCCCGTTCCTGTCAAACCTCCGACTCCACCGCCTCGGATCAAAACGCCGTCGGCGGAGCTGCCGGCATGGCTCGATGCTGACCTCGCCCCTCAAGCGTTCCCCATCGATTGCGTCTCTGCTCGTCAACTGCGGCACAATGCAACAGTGGGCGCAGTATTGTCTGTTGATCCTCAGTAGCCTGCGATTATGATCACAGACCTATCTCCAAGGACGCGATCCGCTACAATTCGCGGCAACTGTGTGCAGAAGCAATCACAAGCGAACGCTGTCAGCAAACTGGCCATAGGTGCTGGCGAACAGGCTGGATTATCATCGGCCAGGTGATCCAGTTTCTCGCGCGGGTCCGGGTGACGATTGGCATCTGTATTCGTAACTCACGCACGTGTTTGGGAGACTTCTGCCACGAAAGCCGACTCGTTGAGGGTGAGCTGTGCGGCTTAGGAGAGAACAGGCGGAAGTCGATTCGTTCTTTCGCTAAAGTCCTGACGGAGATGAACGCGGCTTGACCTGAGACTGAGCGCTATCGCCTATTAATAACAGTTATCGAACTCTCTCGTTGGCAGCCTGTGATCAGGATCACCGATAGCTTTGTAGACGTGACTTCCCAAGGATTTGGTTCTAGTCCCTTCGGTGCTTCGTCCTTTCTGAAAAGACTCACTATAATTTGCACATGACTGGATTATTTGTTTTCGCTTTAATCGTTGCAGCTCTCTGGCTCGGTAGCGCTGTCATCAAACTTAACTAGAGTGTGATCTGAGGCCATGCCCAGACCCATTTCAGTGGCAGCAGGGCCTGCCTTGGCGTCCAGACCCGAGGCCCGAAACTCGGGTATCCGCCTCACTCCCCTGAACGTCACTCCGCACTATTGGAAGGTTGCGCATCTTACGCTGAGCGCAGTTTGTCATCGTCGGTGCGGATCTGGACAGGTTTCTTTGCTCTAACGGGGTAACGTATTTGGAAGCCGAAAAGAAGACCGGACGGTAGTGACGATGCATGCAATTGTGGCACCTGACAAGCTGGACAAGAAGAAGTACGCACGCACTATCCGTCCAGATATTTGGTTGGGAACGGTACACATCCGAACTGCCACAATAAGGGCACTTATTTAAGCTAATTCTACGCATGACAACCTGACAACCAGCTCGCGCCGCGCCTATACCCATCGTAGGTAAAGCGTCCCGCAACTAACGAGGGCGCTTGCATCCTTGCCTCGCCCCGTTCGGTCTAGCCCCGGATCGGAGGCCGGATCTTGCCCCTAAAGGCGATGCGCCACGAAAGCACCAAGCCGGAACCCAATAGCATCAATGGGGGCTTACGTTAGTAACACAGGTGTGATCGACATCACACCGATATAAGCGATGAGCACTATCATGAATCTAAGGCTTTTCCTCCTATTGATCAACCAAGGCTCTGGGTCGGCTAGTTCATGATTATGAGGCGCGTCATCTTAAACGCTTTCAAGTTCTCTCTGAGCAGTCTCATGTCTAAGCATTCTCTCATTCTGCGTGCGTTGCGGATCGGAATCATCGCGTTTTGTCTGGCGGCTGTCTACGAGATCACGAAGTCGGTATTGTTCCCTCACCTCCCCCTGGTGAAATCTAACATCATCACCACGTTCTTCGTAGGCTTTGTCGGGTTCTGCATCACCTTCATCATTCGTCAGCACGAGGAAGCTACCCAACAAGAACTAATGCGACTGGCGGCCATCGTGCGACAATCGGACGACGCCATCATCAGCACAGACTTGGAAGGCATGGTGTCTAGCTGGAATCGGGGAGCGGAGCAGATTTACGGCTATTCCGCGGACGAAGTGCTGGGCCGGCAGATTTCGTTTTGTTATCCGCCCGAGAAGTATTCGAAGCTTCACCCTTTTCTGCAGAGGATTGCCAACGGCGAAGTTATAGAGCGGTTTGACACGCAGCGTCTCAGAAAGAATGGCTCGATCATCGACGTGTCTCTTTCGGTTTCTGCAATCAAAGATGGAGCCGGGAGAGTCGTGGGGACTTCAGGAATTGCACGAGATGTTTCTGTTCAGAGGCGCACAGAAGAACAACTGCGCCTGCAATTAGCCGCTTTAGAAGCGGCTGCCAATGCAATCGTCATTACAGATCATCAGGGCAGCGTCGTGTGGGCAAATCGGGCGTTCACGACAATGACCGGCTACAGCCTGGAAGAGGTGTTAGGCAAGAGCCTTCGATTGTTGAAATCGGGGGAACAGCCCGATAGTTATTATGCCAATCTCTGGACAACGATCTCGTCAGGCAAGGTCTGGCAAGGCGAGATTGTCAACAGGCGAAAGGATGGAACAACCTACAACGAGGAGATGACGATCACACCTGTAACTCAGGACGTTGTCAATCATCCTAATAGATACTTCATTGCGATCAAGCAAGACATCACTCAACGCAAGGCGGCTGAGAAACGAGTGCGATTCTTAGCCTATTACGATGACCTGACGGGACTACCCAATCGGACTCTTCTTCAGGATCGGTTGGCCAAGGCGATCGCCGATGCCCGCCGGCAAAAATATAAACTCGCACTTCTGTTCCTCGACCTCGACAGATTCAAAGACATCAACGACTCGCTGGGCCACTCGGTCGGCGACCTTCTTCTACAAGAGGTTGCAGCGCGGCTTAAGAAATGGGGACGTGAGCAAGACACTGTCTCCCGTCTAGGCGGTGACGAATTCCTGATCACGTTGACTCATGTAAAGGATGTAGCCGACGCAGCAGTAGCCGCTGAGCGATTGATGGATGCAATGACCGCTGAATTCATTGTTCAAGGTCAATCACTCAGTATTGGATGTAGCGTCGGCATCAGCATCTTTCCCGAACACGGTTCGGACAGCGAAACCTTGATCAAGAATGCCGATTCCGCTATGTATAGTTCCAAAGAGAGTGGACGTAACAACTTTCGGTTCTTTACCGAGGACATGAATGCTCAGGTCGTAGAGCGGTTGACCTTGGAGCACAGCTTGCGACTAGCACTTCCCAAGAAACAGCTCTTCCTCGTTTATCAGCCGCAGATGGATATTGCCTCCGGAAGGATCACGGGCCTGGAAGCACTTCTCCGCTGGCAACACCCGGAATTGGGTCTTGTACCGCCCGATAAATTCATAAAGATCGCTGAGAACTGCGGTCTGATCGTGCCCATTGGTGAGTGGGTGCTGAGGACCGCCTGTTCTCAAGCCCGCAAATGGCAGGACGAAGGCCTTCCTCCGGTGACAGTGGCAGTAAATGTCTCCGCGATTCAGTTTCGTCAGGAGGGCTTCTGCGATCTCGTCCGAAGAGTGCTCCACGAGACTGGGCTCTCCCCGCAGTATCTCGAACTGGAGCTAACAGAGAGTCTTTTGTTGGCCAATGCAGACGTGACCCTCTCAGTTGTTCATGCATTAAAGATCATGGGGTTGACGCTCGCGATTGACGACTTTGGGACTGGTTATTCCAGCTTTAGCTACTTGAAGCAGTATCAGGTCAGCAAGCTCAAAATCGATCGCTTGTTCATACGGGATGTCGCTGTCAGGCCTGACGACGCGGCGATCACTGCCGCAATTATCAGCATGTCAAAAAGCCTGAATCTCAAGGTGATTGCCGAAGGTGTAGAAGACGAAGAGCAAATGAAGTTCCTGCGCGCGCATCGGTGTGACGAAATTCAAGGCTATTATTTCAGCAAGCCCTTAGCGGCTGAAAAAGTTGCCGACAAGCTGCGAGGCGAAAGTTCGGAACTGGGATTTCGAGCCCACACGACCGGGGGGCAATCATGACCGGCGACCGAATCTGGAGGTCACTTTATTATGGCAGTTGGACTTGCACTATTGATATCCGCTGATCCAGTGGCAATTCAACAATTCAGTCAGGCCTTAGAAGAATTGTCAATTTCTCCCAACAGTTGTCGAGATGTGCCAGCGGCGATCGGCCTACGAGAGGCCGCTTTCCGCGCAGTCAATCCGCAATACTTTAAAGCCCGCATATGGGCTCATTCTGAGAGAGCGGCGGCGCTACTTTCGTTGTCCGGAATCCATTCCTGTCATTATCCAGCGGGAAAGCAGGCAGGAAGTCCGATGCATGAGCGTTAATATCAGTGGAGGGGGAATGGCTCTGAGCGCGCAGGTTCCGCTGGTCTCTGGAGAAAGGGTTCGCGTTCGGTTCACTCTGCCAGATCACCAAGCAACCCTTTTAGCAGAATCGATGATTTGCTGGTCGAAGACGGGGCACCTGGGAGTTCGCTTCGAATCCATTCGGACGAGCACAAGTCCGAACTACAGCTCTGGCTGTCACCGAAATTGGAGCAGATACTCCCGGATTTCGTCGCCGAACAATTTCGAAAAGCAGAACTCGGTTACAAATAGGCAGTCGAGTCGGAAGGTCGAATGACAATTCGAGAGAACGGAAGTTCAAATTTTGATGCAATCGTGCCGAGAGCTAGTGCCCGGAAGAATGCAATCTCGATGGCATCTGGCAGGAGAAACTCGGGGCAGAATACGAAACTGCTGATCGCCAGAAGAGTGGCTGTGCTTGCCCTCCTCGTGCTGGCATCGGGGGTCTCGTACGCTCAGGATTACAACTTCCGAACCTTGGGGACGGCGGAAGGCCTCAACAATCTAGCGGTCCGGAAAATCTACCAGGATGGCGTGGGTTTCATTTGGGTGAGCACGGAAAACGGCATCTTCCGGTACGACGGAGAACGCTTCCAGGCTTTTGGACCAGAGCAGGGGATTCCGTCTTCTTCCGGCGCCGCGTTTGGCGACGCTCCCGACGGCTCTCTCTTGGTGGGGGGGGACTTCGGTCTCTACCAACTGTCCGGCAACCGTTTTGAAAGGCTTCCAGGCAATCTCAGGACGGTCAGCTGGGCCCAAGGCATCCAGTCGGACGGGAAAGGGCACACCTTCATTGGCACGGAATCCGGTCTGGTGGAGCTCTATTCCGAGCCGGGGCGAAGTGGATTCGCGATGCGAGAGTTTCCCCAAGTGCCCGGAACATCGGGGCCGGGTGCCTACGGCATTTCAGTGGATGGCGACAGCCTATGGTATGGGTGTGGAAACGAACTTTGTCGCATGGACCGGGATGGGACAACCGTCTTCGGGCGAAGAAGTGGACTTCCGGATCGTGTCCTGCTAGCCATCCAGAAAGACCGCGACGGTAATCTTTGGGTACGAGCGAGGAATGTAGGTGTGTTCGTGTTGCCGGCGGGCCGCACCAAATTTCGAAGACCAGACGCGCCCATTCCAGGCCGCGCAATGGGAACCGTCGCAACCGACGCCGATGGGCGGGTTCTAATTCCGTCACACGACGGGCTGTTGATCCGGGACGAAAAAGGCTGGCAGAAGCTCGACCGATCAGTCGGCCTGCGCGGAGTTGTCTACGCCGCGTTCGAAGACCGGCAGCACTCGCTATGGATTGGGCTGGCGGGCCGGGGACTCGCCGAGTGGCGAGGGTACCGGGAGTGGGAGAGTTACTCGCCTGCAAGCGGGCTGGCAAGCGATATTGTGTACGAAATCCTGCCGCGGGCTGACGGTTCGCTTCTGGCGGGCACCGAAGGAGGGCTGTTTCGCGGAACGCGGCGGCAGCTCGCCATCTCGTGGAAGAAAGTTGTAGGACTGGATGGTTTCCCGGTGCACAGTCTCCAGCTAGCTCCCAGCGGCGATCTGTGGATCGGTACGGAAACGCGTGGCGCCGCCCGCATGGATGCACGAACAGGCAGGGTGCAATGGTTTGGTCAGGAGCAGGGTCTTTCAGGCAAGGCAGCGTATACCTTGCGCTTCGATCGCGAACAAAGGCTCTGGGCTGCCACCGAGGCGGGCCTATTTGTGGCCAGAGCGCCGTACCGGACGTTTTCGCGAATTACCGAATTGCCATCCACACGCATTTGGGCAATTGCTGAGGGAAGCGACGGCACGATCTGGGCGGGCGGCGTCGGCGGACTTTTCGGTTACTCCGACGGGCGATGGAAGAATTGGACACAAGGCGATGGCTTGAGCAATCAGGAAGTGCTTTCGTTGGGCGCCGGTGCAGATGGCGTCATGTGGATCGGTTATCGCCACGGAGGCGGTATCGACCGTATCCATCCGGGGCCTGGCGGCATAGCTATCGAGAAAGCCGTCCAAAGACCGGGCAGCGACGGACTCGTATATTTCCTGGAATTTGATGCATCGGGGCGGCTGTGGGTGGGAACAGAACGGGGCGTGGACACCTGGGATGGTTTCCACTGGAACCACTACGATACTAGGGACGGTCTGGCATGGGATGACTGCGACCTGAATGCGTTCGCCGAGGAGTCCGATGGCACAGTCTGGATTGGAACCAGCGGTGGACTCTCGCGTTTCAAGCCGCGTCCCCAAGGCGCGCACCAAGCACCGCTCGCGGTCATTTTCACCAAACTGGTATTGGGAGGAACGGATGTTTCCGGGAAGCTCAACCCATCAGTTGGGTTTCATGCGAGCTCTCTCATCGCAAGATACGCCGCACCGAATGCTGCCCGTGAAAACGGGGTTGTTTTTCGTTACCGGTTGGAAGGCGCGAATTCAACCTGGACGGAGACGGATCAAAGAGAGTTGCGGTTTGCGGAATTGGCGTCGGGATCATATCGGCTGGAGATAGAAGTCCGAGACAACGATGGAGCGTGGAGTGGTCACGGTGTTGAGTTTGCTTTTGAAATCCTGCCTCCGTGGTATCGGGCGTGGTGGTTTGTGGGCACGTGCGCACTCACCTCCGGCGTGGTGGTTTTTTTTGTCGTTCGATTGCGGATGCGGGCAGCGCAAAGACGGGAGCAGGAGCTGCAGAGGATCGTGAATGAGAAAACGGCCGATCTGCAGCGGGTGAATGAGGATTTGTTACGGCTATCGTCCGTCGATTCGCTGACGGGGCTGGCGAACCGGCGCGTCTTCGACCAAACCCTCAGCATGGAATGCGCTCGCCTGAAGAGGACCGGTTCGGCATTCTCGCTCCTGATCCTCGATATCGATCACTTCAAGGCGCTTAACGATTCCGCGGGGCACCAGCGAGGCGATGAGTACCTTAGGTTGCTGGGAGCGGAACTGAAACGGATAGTTAGGCGCCAGATTGACTTAGCCGCGCGCTACGGAGGTGAGGAGTTCGCCCTTATTCTTCCGGAAACCAGCGCCAACGGGGCTGCTCAATTTGCGGAGTCGGTGCGGCGGGCACTCGCGGGTCTTGAATTGCCGCATCCTGCATCGCCGGTCGCCCCTTTCCTGACCGTCAGCGTGGGCGTCGCGACAGCCATGCTGGAAAGGTGCAGTTCCCCCGCAGAATTGATAGCCGCTGCCGACCAAGCGCTCTATGCGGCGAAAAGAAGTGGACGGAATCGAGTGAACGTGGCCCAACGGGAACATGCCTACCCTGATGTCAGCCTATAACCGCCTTGTTCGAGAACCGAGGACGATGCAAGCGAATGGGTTAGGCGTCCATATACTTACGCTAAGAGCTGCAGTGCTTACTTTCTGTTTCATGTTTGTTTTGAAGCAGCTAAGCAGGCCGTTCATCCTAAAATCTCGATCTGGACTCCTCAGGCAATAACGATTCTGTTCACAACACTGATGGCGGCCGTTCTTAACCACATTGCTGTCAGGAAAAAAGAGCGATTTCGTCCTGCGCTCGCCTCAAATCATCGGTGCGTTTCCAACGACCCCGACATGATCGAGATTGGCTTGAAACTCACGAGCCGCCCGAGAGCCCTGCCTCTCCGCCAAGTAAGCCATGCCGCGCACGTAGATTCCGCCCGACGACTGGGAAGAGAGGGCCGCCTTCGCAACCGGGCTTTGATCTTTGATCCTAGCTTTCCAGGCTTTCCGACATATCCAGTCAATTCTTCGGAGAAGACTGCCTCATGGCCCCCGAAAAAGTCGGGTTCCTCGACCCGCGTTGGTTATTTTAATGTGGCTTGCGAGGCTTGTACGGCCGTACCTGCCCGTAAGCGTCGAAAAATAGACCTGTGATGTGTGCAGCGTGCCCGGCGCTACGGTGTTATCAATTACCATCCCGCTCGAACCGCCGCTCGTGGCTAGCGTCGCCGTAGTGCCGGTGGGAAGCGCTCCGCCAAGAGTTGTGGGTACAGAGAAAGACATCAGACATCCTGCGTTGCTCGGACATTTCACTGCGCTCGATGTGGAGCCTAGTGATTCCACACTGAGGAATATCAAGTCGGTGCTGCCGCTAAACACTTCCGTCACAGGAGAGCAAGTGGTGTTCGCGGTAGAAAGGGCAAGTACGCTCGTACCGCTCGCGGCTATGGCATTGGATGTGATCCGAACCTGGTAGAGCGTCGCGTTACCTGATGTGTTTCCGCAGACGTACAGGTTGCCGCTTGGGCTGCCACCGCTGCTCGAACCGAAATAGATGTTGTCGAAATCGCCCGCGAAAAGCGGAACTCCCGTTGTCGAGCCTGTGCCAATCGTCGATTCCGCGCCACAAGTATGCCAGGTGAAGTTTCCCGTAGCTGTGCCAACTGTTGTCGAAAACTGAATGACGGCGCTGTTGCCATTGCCGTCATTTCCCACAAATACGTAGACCTTGCCGGCGGAGGAATCAACAATCGGCGCATCCAGCCTCATAGTTGCTTCCATTTCCTGAAGTGCCGGTTCCATGACACGCGACCGCAGAAGTTGTCGTCGGACCCAGAACAAGTGACGGCGTCGGTGTTCCAATCACTGTGGTCACACCGGGTTGCCATTGAGGACTCCGGCGCATGCGGAGGTTGCGCATACCGCTGCCAGCCGTCCACCGCTGTCAGTGGGGGTAGTCCGGTAGGAAGTCGTTACGAAGACGTTCCCGCTGACGCTGTCGAAAACCGGACTGCTCAGGTTTGCGGTGGCCACCTGTACCGGCCAGGGAGCTGGGGTTGTGACTACGGTTTCCGCTGGCGTTGCTCCTGCAAACACGCCGGTGAACTGGTGGAGATAGCCGGCGTCATCGCCCACATAGAGCGTATCGGAGCCAGAGGTAAAGTCGTAGTACGGGGCGGAATACGAATCGGTCGGTGCGGGATCTGTGCCTGCAGTAGGGTGGAAGGCGATGGTCGCCATGCATGGCGCGGCGCAGCGTCGGTAGCTGCCGACAGCAATGCCGGAGAGGACCAGGGGCGCTGCGGCGGTTTCAGTGCTGGAAGATTTCCATTTCAGCAGCACGAGCGTTGCAACCCCAGCCTGGGTTTGCACGAAAGCCAGTTGGCTTCCGTCGAGAGAAAAGTTCACTGAAGTGCCAATCGTGCCGCCGCCCGTGTCATACGCCCAGTACACCGACGGGACTGTTCCGGAGCATCCGACGTACAGATTATTGTAGGCGATAATGCTTGCCTGTCCCGTCGCACCAGCCAAACTTGTGTTGAAGACCACAAAATCGCCGGTGCAGCTATCGGTAGTCGCACTGAACGAGAACTTTGCAGGATATTGGCCGGCGCCCACCGTGGCGCCCGTGCCCATGTTCTGGCTCCAGTCCGCATCGAGGTCGTCGTGCGACCGATGTCGTCTGTGCCGTTTTTCGATATTGCGGCGCAGCCATTGCTGGACATAGCGCGGATTCCGAAACAGATCGTCAGCCTCTGCCGGCGATTGAGGAGGGGAAAAAACCATGTGTCGATGGCTCCAGTCCGTGGGCACAACGATATGGCCTTCGTCCTCTGCCAGAGAACCGTTTGGCCACACCACGGTCAAGAGCGTCAGCAGAATCAGCAGCGCTGAGGCTCGAAATCCGCCGCAGCTAAGGCCTGGCTCGATCACATTGCTCTTCGACATAAATTCACCTCAACGTGGTGGCCAACAACAATCCTGCCTGCTGGAGGGGATTGGCTTTTCATCGTTCCTGCCTCGAGTTCTCAATCCTTTGCATTTCGGGAACCCGAATCCTTGCACGTTGCCGATGTGCAGCCGTGGATTTAACGCGCAAATATTCCCGCTCATCCCAATCACTCCGTCAGGCGGTAGGGATGCGATCTTCTGCCAAGAACGTTTGATTTCGCGATGGGTCAGCGAGGGATTGGATTTGAATCAGTGGCCCCACGGGCTCTGCTCGCGTCCGGCGCAGCATATTTGCCGAGGGTATACCCGTTCTCTGAAAAGACTTTTCGCAATCCGCGGTGGACGGTCCTCGCATGTTGCCCTCCATGTAGGCTAAGCCGGGGCAGCGCGTGCATGTTCCCACGTGAGCGCAAGTCGAGCAGGTCGGAAGGTCCCTGGCACGAATCGAGCGGACCTCCTTCAGCTGAGCGGAATCTCGCCAGATTTCGAGGAACTTCTGCCGCCGCACGTTGCCGCTGGGAAGGGGGAATTGTACACAAGGAAACACATCGCCGTAAGGAGAAATGTAGCAGGCGGTGTGCCCCGCGCTACAGGGGATACCCAACATGATGTCCTCGCCAGCCGGAGGCGGAGGAGCGCAGAATTCTTCGACGTTGCCCACCAGTTCTGGGTTATGGAAGACCTGCTTGAGTTCAGATCCCGGAATTCGCAGGGCGAGGACGGATGTGTCCCCGTCCATTTTTGGCGTGATCGTAGGGTCGAGCGTGTATGCGACTCCCAATTCCTTGGCCAGATTGATCACCCCGGGCTGATCGCAGAAATTGCCCGCCATGAGAACATTCGCAATGGTGACCTTTAGCCCCTGGGACTTCAAGAATCGAATGGCTTGGAGGCTTCGCTTCAGTGAACCCGGCAGTTTTGTGATGGCGTCGTGGACTTCCGGCCGATGCGAATAGACACTGATTTGGATCTGCTCGACGCCGAACTGGCGAAGCCTGGCGGCTTCCTTGGCATGGATCATCACCCCGTTGGTCTTCACCTTTACGTTGAACAATAATTGCCGGGCCCGTTCTACGATTGCAAAAAAGTCCCGCCGCATCAGAACTTCACCGCCACTGAGGGTGAGGAAAAAGATACCGGCCTCGGCCAGCTGGCCGAGCACATCAAAGATTTCCCCCGTCGTCATCTCGCCATGATCGTCGTGATCGAGGTAGCAATGCACACAGCGCTCATTGCAGCGATAGGTGATATCGAGGTGAACGCTGATGGGTAGGCCCAGGTTCAGCGCCTTTTGATTCATCTCCGCCAGCAGGCTCATCGGCTCTCCGAAGAATGGGAAAATTCAATCAGGGGCTGATCCGATACCACCAAAATGCCGTGTTGTGAGAGTTGATCGACGAAGCGGTCGGCGTCGCGCTGCGCCTGTTCTCGATCGACATCAAATTCCTCGCAGATTTTGGCGTTAATGATTTCCGAGAGCGGCGTGCGTCCATCCGCGGCCTGCCAAATCGCAGAAGCCACCTCATTGAGAGTGAAAAAAGTGGAATCCACCGCCGACATGATCATCATCTCGCTGCCCAGCATGCGGGCAGCGATCGCTTGGCTTCGCGCAATGTATTTTTCAACCATTACAAAAGTCGCTTCTAGCGTATTATGTCCCAAACTCGCTGGTCGGGTACAAACACTAACCGGTGGATGGGAACCAAGCTAGCAAACTCGCATGCCGACTGAAATACGAGTTTTACCAGCTCTGCATCATCGGCGAAAAACAAAATATTCCTGAGCAGCCGTTGTACGGCTTGGGTTGGAGCGATGGGCTCGATCTTGTTCTGTAAGCCTTTCTCCAACAAAAAGAGCGCGCTGAGGGGCGCGGATTGGTTCTCGCCGACTCGTGCTAGCTCACCCGCAAAAGGTGTGCCGTAGGCCAGATAGCGATTGCCCGCGCGCCGCACATAGGAGATTTCATCGGTCAGCACCGTCGCTTCCCGCGGCGCAAGGCGGGAAATCGTTGTCTTGCCCGCACCAGAAACCCCGGAAAACAGAAAGGCTTTCCCCCCACAAATCGCACTGGCGGCATGCACCAGAAAACCACCTTGCTTCGCCAGAATAAGCGAGTGAACAATGCGCAAGACGCAATCGATGGCGTAGGGACTGTACGATTGACGGATATAGCCGTGGCGTGTGTCGGGATGCCAGCGTGCCCTAAAATCTCCTCTCCTCAACAACCATTCCCCTGCTTCGATCTTCACCTCCAGTTCCCTGTCCGCTGGGGTGGATTCCGAGGGTTCGTAAAGGTCAATGTCGAACTCGAAGTGCGGACTCGACGAATTCCCCACGAAACCTGCGTAGCGATCCTTGATTAGGCCACGAAATAAGACATGAGGGGTGCGCAGAGCAATGGCCATTCCACCGATTTCGATCGATACAGCCTCGGTCGCGTGGGGGATGGGTGTCATCCTTGAGGAAACATACGGCAGGGATCGCTGCTGGGAATTGCGCTTTCCGCACCGCGAGCGGAAAACCGCTCGGCACGCATCGGACCTACCCGCTGGCGCGCCGCATGAATACGCAAAGCTAGAGTGCGCAATCTGTCGCAGCGACGGAGCGTCCACGCCACAGCCGAATGGAGCGGCGAGACTCGTCGCTTCGGAACGAAACTGTGATCGCCGCGGCGAACAACCGCCACTCGGCCCAGCAGCTGTGACGCAGCGGAGGGGGGATCCCGGTCGGGCATCGCGTCTCCTCTCGTGATCAACGAAAGGCAACCTTCTACGCCCTGCTTTTCCACAAACCGATGAATACAGAAACGCCTGTTGCGTAGCACTAAAACGATGTCTCCGGGAACCACGTCTTCGTCCGTTGCGCATTGAATCGTGAGCAGATCGCCTGGCCACAGCGAGGGAAGCATACTGTTTCCCCATGCCCTGAGGTGCATGGTGCCACGGCGGCGAAGGATCTCGGCCGCAAGAACCAGCATCGAATCCTCGTGAGCTTCCATGGTGGACGGCATAGGTGAAAACAGCCTACGAACTCATCCGGTGAAATCTGCACTGAAACTCGGTGGCATTGACTTTGCCGCAAGATAAGGCCATGGTCTCGAACACCCGTTCGTAGCGGAAGGCGGGTTCTTGATAAGGCTTTTTTGTCGGGCGACGACTCTCCCTTGTGTTGTGATCGTCGGCCTTGTAGCTTTTCTCAGCCATTAGGAATGCAAGAGCGAATCAAAGATACGCCATTGCTATTTCGCATATTTTCGTCAATATACTATACGAGATCAAATCCGAACAGTTCACATGCTGGCACTCCTGGCGCCGTTGCCCCTTGCATGGAAGCCGAGCCGCATAATACCCAAGAAAAGCTAGCTAAAAGGCGAAATGAGACCGATACGCAGGCTCTCGCCGATTCGCAGTGGGGGTGGCTTATGTTGGGACAGACAATTGCCGAACGCTTCTGTCAGACGAAAGACCTAGCGGCGCGCCGCATCCTACAGGACGAGGCGGCGATGGTTGGTGCACAGGGGATCATTGATGAGCGTTTAGCAGCCAGGCTCGTCCGCGCGGAAATGAAAGATCTGCGGAGGCTTCAGCAAACGAACCAGCTCGAATGGCTGAGAGGCCGAGTTAGCGTTCGCGTGGTCGAGGAAGATCAGGATAATATTCAGGGCCGTATGCGGCCTTGGTAGCAGTTCCACTTTACGCCGCATCATACCTTACCGATTTCGCCCGATAGTTCATCCCCTCCCCCGCCTGATTAATCCGAGCACTTCGGTCACTCCGGTGTGATTGTGATCACGTTGACAAGCGGACTCAGGCTTTAATGTCGCTAGTATGTACCGCATTCGCAGGAACACCAACGCCGGCGTAACTCTTGTCTGTCTAGCCTGCCCTCATACAGAGACTGTCAAAGATTTTAACGGCGAAATTGGGAACCAACGCACTCTGGCGGCTCGCGCAATGCTTGAGCACGTCCGTGCCGAACATGATCGTGAAACTCACCTGCGCGCAAGGTCGATGGTGATGGAACGACAAAATGGGCCCCGATAGCCTTCCTTTTGTTGGCAGGGAGAGAAGAAGATACTCGCTAATGTATTTGTAGAGAAGTGGGCGTCACGCTGATTCTTCTGGTTATTGATGCCCACCTGTTCGTCGTCATTCGCCGGGCTTGAGCTTCGGTTTGGTCAGCCGCTGACATTTGCGCTGCTCGGGTGGGAGGCCAGATCTCAACCTAAAAGCTTACGACGCGCCACGAAAGCTAACCCAACCAAGCCGGAACCCAATAGCATCAATGTACCTGGTTCTGTGATCTCGATCAGGGAAACCTTTTCCGGGACCCCGTCCCTGAGGCTGCAAGGACTTGCGGCACTATTACATTCCAGATAACTCGGTGCGCCAAACGGACTGAAATATACATTGGAATCCGTCGTCCGGCTGGACAAAACGAAGGCCAGGGTACCCATACTCAGAAGTGGGGTCGACGAGAATATCTTATGGTCATTAGCCGCGTACGACCCTGGAGCCAACGGTGTCATGGCGGCGCCGTTTTGCATCCCCGATATCGAGGTTACGAGATATGCATTTCCCGATACGAGGTTAGTCGTAAGGGTACCCCTTTTCGTTATGCCCACCCCACTGAACAAAAGATCAAAGGTTGCGGAATTGGCAAACACATTCTGGGGACACCCTAGAAAGAAGGAGAGTACCGGCGAGACCGCCAAAATCCGAAGTGGCTTGCGCATCTGAAAGACCCCCACCGCCAGCGACGCCCAGAAGCGGGAGTTCGAAAGGTTGATACGCCGGCCGCAATCTATGCGCCAAAATCACATGACGACAGAAACAAAGGTCTTAGCTGACCCTTTTTCCCCACTTTGTAGAAACAAATTGCCATTTGTCTGCAAGATTCTGCGCATGTTCCTTCTCTATCTATTCGAAGTCTCAGGTCGCGGCAATACAAGAGGAGTGTTAACTAGCCTCGGCTGCTATAAAGTCTGTACCGGTTGTCACTTCAGGGACCGCACCCTGCTCTGGGATGAGAGCGCGATCCAGCGCGTCAGCAAGGACGACCGGGAAATCCGAAGTTAAGAGATTCGTATCCAGGAGTAGCGCTCGGTCCGAATAAAATCGATAGATTTTCATCGAGCCGCGCCACTGATTGGTGGTCGTGACCAACCCCAGCGTGAGATGCCAAGTTGCCCAACCGTCTCGAAACTTCGGCGCGTCGGGCTTTTCAAAGAGTAAAGTCTTTCCCAGTCTCCGCGGCTGGCGTGCGTCGCCACCGGCAGAGGGTTCGTACTCCCCATCCGCGAAGTTCAATTCGAACCCGTCAAAATCATTAGAAAGAAAAGCGGACTTCAGGATATGACACACCTGAGTGTAATCGCTAGCGCCTTTCAACTCCTCGGTAGCCCGTCGAATTGCAAGATTGTTGACGAATATGCTTCTCTGTTCGAAAGTGCGTTGTGCGATACGATGAATTTCCCAAAACTCCAAATATCCTAAATGCTGAACGCCGAACCAGATGCCCAAACCGATAACCACCAGCACCAAGCCAAGTGTGTTCCGCTCCGGCCACATCAGAAACAGACTGAGTAGCGCGAAAATGGCCGAAACGGCATAGAGAGCGATAACAACTTTCCGAGGAGACATTCCTTGTTGCAGCAACTTGTGATGAATGTGCTCACGATCAGCCGTGAATACTGGCCGACCGCCAATCAAGCGCCGTAACACGGACAGAGTGGTCTCAAGAATCGGGAGGCCGAAGGAGACGACCGGAATGGCTACGGCAATCGCCGTGGGCGCCTTCTGGGAACCAGCCAGTGCCAAGGCACTCAGCATAAATCCGATAAACAAACTTCCGCAGTCCCCAAGAAAGATGGTCGCTGGATTGAAATTGAAACGCAGAAACCCCAGGATGGCGCCCGCCAACGCAATTGTCAGCAGTGACATGGACGACGCACCACTGGAGATTGCGACCACAAAAACGACAAAGGTTGAGAATAGCGCAGAACCGGCGGCCAGGCCGTCCAGCCCGTCAATCAGATTGAATGCATTCGTAATCCCGATGACCCACAGAACTGTGACGGGAAGCCCGATGTACCAAGCCAAGTGCCGCGCCCCAAACAACACCGGCAGATCGTGAATCCTCAAACCACCAGCAAACAACATGATGGCAGCAATTCCTTGAACCGCAAACTTCGTGTACGGACCAAGGGAATGGATATCGTCGTAGAGACCCAGGAGAAAAATAAGAGTGCCAGGCACAAGAACTGTCAGCAGAGTCCAAATTGAGAGACCAGCAGCCAATGCTGGAAAATGCAGACTCGCGAGCAGAGCAACCCCAAAAGCGATGAGAAAAGACAGGAATATGGGAACTCCCCCTAAGCGTGGCAGGGGCGTTTCATGTAGATCGCGTTCCTGAATCGGGGGCGCCACCCAGCCACGGCCCATTGCGACATTGCGAACGAACCAGGTAAGGACGAACGAAGACAGCAGCGATATTCCGAAAGAGATCAAATAAAACGGGGTCAACTAAACTCTCCGCAGAACGAGGCTAGTGGGCAAAATACACCCCCAATACTTCGCTGAAGTGGCCAGCTTGTTCGAGACGCTGAAGTGGTCGTCGAAGAACTATACCAATCCAGAATCCCGGGTTGCAATCCCCTTTCTCGAAGTTTGCGGAAAAAATCTATTGAATGCGCCCGGATTCCCTACCGCACCATGCGCTTCAACACCGAGAACCCGTATCGCCGGAGCAGCCAAATAGGCCGGACAAAAATGTACAAAAACGACAGAGTCGAAGGAAGTAACAGCAAGCGCTCTTCCTCGCCTGAATACTGTGTGCATTGCAGAAAGACATAGCGAACCTTGTCGTAAAGACGTTCCTTCAGTTTCAGGTTGAAAATCTGACCTTCGAGCGGGTCCACGTCTCGAGCTTCCCGGATGCGCAGTCGAACATCTGCAGCAAAGCGCCTGACTTGAGCATCCTGTTGGACCAGACAGCCGACGCTCGCCGGTACCTCGGCTTGCAGCAACTCAGCCGCCAGATGGATCCCCAGCCGACACGGTCGCGCCGCACCCAGGGCCTGAGCGCGGTTGAAAAGGCGAGGCCAATCCAGTTCAGGATTCGATCGAATGAATTCGGCTAGGTCGCAGAGCCATTTCAATGAAGACCAGCAATGTTTCCCACCATGAACAGCCAGGAATAGAAACATGTCTTGCGAGGAAAATGACCAAATTCTTCGACCCAAGATCACAACCGGTTCTAGGCCGTTCCAAACATCTTCCGCCGACAAACTAGGCACAAATCTCCGCGGCGAAAACTGCCAGTGGAGTTCGATTGAAATTCCCGTCGAAACAGAATGCAGTTCGTCAACATTAACATCTGGCGTAATAACCGCGTTTGCCAAGTTCGACCGATAGCCCTGGTTCGATAAAATCTCCCTGGCTTTCGGAAGGTCTCGCTCTCGAATGAGGATGTCTAAATCAGCAAATTCCCTCAGGGCCAAGTCGCCGTAAAGAACAGCAGCCAGCACAGGTCCTTTGAAGGGCACTGCGAGAATATCCTCGGCTTCGAAGAGCTGAAGTAGGTGAAGCAGTTCGCCAGCTAAGAATCGATTCTTGGCTGAATTTACCGCATAGAAGTGGCTCAGTTCGTGTCGCGCCGCTTCGGGCAACGCTTCCCAACAGGTCGTGTGCAAGGTCTGGTAAACCAGCGGCCTTACCCCATGGGATGTGACGAGTTGAAGGAACCCTTGCCAATCAACGTTCTGAGTTGTTATCTCCTTGATTCGAACTCTCATTTGGGGCGTGCTGCACGTTCTGGCGCAGCACAGCATGAGCTCGACTTCCGGGACCGATGAACCATTGATTGTCGTCTCTAAACGCATCCCTGCCCGGCTCTTTCTTGCAAAATCAAAGGGTACAGCCAGCATTGTGGAATTGCTGGAAAAGAAGCTAATAGACGGGCTTGTGGTTTGCAACACCAGCCCTCTGTCCCTGAAGAAAAAACTCGAACTCGGGTTGTGCGTCTGCACCGTACCCCATTTGGAATCGCTTATCCCTATCTGGGAGAAGAAGTGCGAATTCGACGGAGCCAAGGGCAAGGCTACCCTGCTTGATTTATTCGAGGGCCGCAGGCAATTGGTCGTCGATCGCGCGTTCTTCGAGCGCGGATCAGGTTTCCCATTTGGCCCATCTCAACGCTCGCGGCACCACTCTCGCCTGGGCCTCACGCGCGCCGCAGGCGGACATCGCGCGCCTGAAGGCGCGAATGGGCTGGGAGATGCCCTGGTACACCATCACGGACAGCTTCGACAAGGATTTCGGTGTCGATGAATGGTGCGGCCATAACGTATTTGTCCGCGACAGAGAGCGCGTGTTCCGCACCTACTTCATCAACGCGCGCGGCGGCGAAGCGATGGGGACCACCTGGAGCTATCTCGACATCACGCCCCTCGGCCGTCAAGAGACTTGGGGAGGACTCAACAGAGGGTTACCCCCAGAGCGAGCCGTACAAGTGGTGGAACTGGCACGACGAGGGTTTTGGACGGAGCTCTGCGCGCTATTCAACGCGCAGAGCCTGGACGGGGTTGATGGATGCGGCGCGGCGAGCGGGGATCATACCCGCAATGCAAGCGGCGACAACCAGAACGACGATAGCTACCGCCATGACGCCTAAGTCAACACTCGCGATCTCGTAGAGCTGCGCCTTGACATAGCGGACGCAGAGCATGGCGACGGGCGCACCAACGATGAGGCCGAGGAACGCCTGGGCCATGGCGCCGCGCATCACCATGCCGACGACGCGTGTGCGTTCGGCGCCAAGGGCCATGCGGATGCCGATTTCCGAGGTGCGACGGACGACGGTGTAGGCAGTGACGCCGTAGAGTCCGATCGTGGCCAATAGAAGTGCCAGGCCACCGAAGAGCGAAGTCAACTGCGCGATCATCCGGTTGTCGTTGAACCGGTCGGCAATCTGCTGGTCGAAGGTCTGGAACTTGACGATCGTCAGGTTTGGATTGATCCCGGAGAGCGTCCGCTGCGCAAGCCTCTCCATGTCGTTCATCGGGCGACCGGCTTCGATGACGATGGCGCCGGCATAGAGCGTGATATCGGTGGCGATCGGCGTCTTGTCGCTGGCCGGACGCTGCGTGATGGGCACGAAGAACATGGCGTGATCTTTCCACTGAACCGACGTATATGTGGTGTCGTCGACCACGCCGACGACCTCGAAATCTCCCGCGCTTTGCGGACCCAGCGAACCAATACGGTGGCCGATGGGATTCTCGCCCGGTTTGAAGAACTGCTTCACGAATTCCTGGTTGACCACCGCCACCGGAGGCGCAGAAAGCAGGTCCCGGGGAAGGAAGCCGCGACCCATCAGCACACGCGTGCCGACGGAGTCGAAGTACTCGGCATTGCCTTTGACAAAAGACGCGCTCTTGTTCGGATCGGGCTCGCCCTGCACCTGCATGCTGGTGCTCCAGTTGTTGTCTTCCATGGGCGTGAACGTAGCGATGCCCACTTTCACGATGCCCGGAATCCCGTGGAACTGGGCCTCGATGGTGCGATAAAGCGACTCAAGCTGCGTTGTGGCGTATCCGGCGGCCTGCGGGTTGATGTGAATGATGTAACGGTTCTTCGAGTCGAGGTGCATGTTGGAGGTCTCGAGCTTGTTGAGGCTCTGCGCAAACAAGCCGGCGCCGACGAGGAGCACTAGGGAGAGCGCGGCCTGCACGACGACCAGGCCGCGCTGCAAGAGGGATGCTCCCGAGGCGACGTTTCGCGAACCCGAGCGCAGCGCTTCTGCCGGCTGCGCCTGGGCGGCGATCCAGGCAGGCGCTACGCCGAACAGGATGCCGGTGAGGAGCGAAAGGGCAAAAGCAAAGCCGATCACCGGGGGTGAGGGAGCCGCATTGATGGGAATGTTCGGCGCTCCGGGAAAGGCCATCGCCAGCAGCATGCGCGCTCCGGCGTACGCCACGGCCAGGCCGACGATGCCCCCCAGTCCAGCGAGAAGAATGCTTTCTGTGAGCAACTGGCGGATGATGTGGCTGCGTTGCGCTCCTAAAGCATTGCGCACGCACATCTCCCCTCGCCGGCTCATGCTGCGCACCAGCTGCAGATTGGCGATGTTGGCGCAGGCAACGAGAAGAACAAGAGCGGCGATCCAGGTGAGGAGATGCAGTTGCGATTTGGCGTCGTCCTGTAACTGCTGGATGCCGGCGCCTCCCGGTGAGAAGACAACATGGGTGCGACCAAGGAATGTCTTTGCACGTTCGTTGGTAAACGCCTTGAAGGTAGAGAACTGCTGGCGAAGCAGCGTGCTGGCCTTCGCTTGAACGGCGGAGAGCGAGACGCCCGGCTTGACCCGGCCGACGACGTAGGCCCATGCAACTTCAGGATCGTGCACGTAGGGAACGCTGAGGATCACCGCCATCGACTCGAGCGGCAAATAGAAATTGGGCGGGTTGCTGGTAAGCCGGTCGCCGAAGTAGCCCTTCGGTGCGATGCCGACAATGGTGACCGGCTGCGTGTTGATGAGGAACGTGCTTCCGAGGACGCCGGGATCCGAGCCGTAGTCGTGCGCCCATGTGTCGTAGCTCATGACGGCGGTAAAGGCGGCGCCCTTGGCGTCGTCCGCGTCGGTGAAGAAGAGGCCGGCGGCGGGCTGAAGTCCAAAGGTGCGGAAGTAGTTACCCGAGACAAATTCGCCCATCACCGATTTTGCGACGGCCTGCGGGCCTTCGCGACGCGCTGTCAGCGGCCGATATTCGAATCCGGCTTCCATCGCGGCCAGTTCGTCAAACTCCGGCAGCTCCTTTTTGAACAGGAGATACGACTCGGTCGAAAACAGAGAGTAGTCGCCAATATCGTTGTAGCCGGAGTTGACGCAGCAATCGTCAGTGTCGCCGATGCGGATGAGGGTCTTGGGATCGGTAACGGGCAGATTGCGCAGGAGGACGGCGTTCACCAGCGTGAAGATGGCCGCATTGGCGCCGATGCCGAGAGCCAGGGTGAGAATGACGGTGATGGTGAAGCCCGGCGTCTTGCGCAACTGGCGAAATGCGCACGTAAGATCCTGGATCAAAACCCTCATGCAGCCCTCCGTACACAGTGGCGTGCTTCATCGGACGGCACGTTGCATGCCGTCTGACGATCAATCTAACATGCTTGACTGCATTTATATTCCGCTTTCTCCTGGAGCACCGAAGCAGCGAGGAGTTGGTGGTTACCGCGCCTCTTCTCTCGTCTCTCGCCTTTGCGGCTGGCGCTGAGTTTACAGTGCCTTCTGCTTCCTCGAGGGGGAAAGGTTCAATCTCCGATTCGTTAAGAGCATGGCCTTTCGCGTGGTGGCGGGCGGTTTACGGGCAAGCGAGAAGTTATGGACCGGAAGCGGACTGATTTCTTTTTCTCGGTTAATAGGCAGTACACTCGATCAAGTCAAACGAAAGACGCATCAGCCGGGGGACTGGCAAGATGCAGGCTGATCCTCACGATCGGAGGCCTTGTCGATGGTTTTTCCGAGCTTTGATCTCACCGGCCAAGTGGCCCTGGTAACCGGTGCTGCACGTGGCTTAGGCAATGCGATTTCACTGGCGTTGGCTCATGCCGGCGCCGACGTAGCACTGGGCCTGCGCGATCTGAACGCACGCGGAAACCTGGCCGATCAGATCGAAGCTATGGGTCGACGTGCTCTGCCGTTACAGATGGACGTCGGACGACTCGATCAGATATTCCAGGCGGTTGATAACACTGTCCTGCATCTAGGAAGGCTCGATATCCTGGTCAATAATGCGGGACTTGCGCCAGACAATCTCGCGGAAAGCGTGCGCGAAGAGGACTTCGATCTGACGCTTGCGGTTAATCTGAAGGGGACATTTTTTGCCAGCCAGGCTGCAGGGCGTGTAATGATCCGGCAGAGGAGTGGTCGCATCATCAACCTCAGTTCACAAGCCGGCTTCGTGGCGCTACCGAGCGAGTCGGTGTACTGCATGACGAAGGCTGCCATTGCACACCTCACCAAATGCCTTGCTCTAGAGTGGGGGAAGTACAACATCACGGTAAATGCGGTCGCACCAACATTTATTCGCACTCCGGGGACGGAGGGCGCCCTCGCAAGCCCCGAGTTCCGCTCAGACGTGATCGAGCGCATCGCTGCGTTGCACCGTATTGGAGAGCCGATGGATGTGGCGGGTGCGGTTGTATTCCTTGCCTCTAGCGCAGCCTCTCTTATTACAGGGGATACGATTCTCATCGACGGCGGGTGGACAGCAAGGTAGCTGGTTGTGAGATCTGGCCTCGCACCATCAACATCCGGTTATAGCCGACGATCCGGGATTTACCGCGCCGGAGTTCCGAGAAAATTGACCTGAACCGTCAAAAGTGCAGCTCAGCGTGAGCCGCTGGCAAGCTCGACGGGCTTGCCGTGTGGTGTTTGTCGATATGCTTCGGCCCATGCTTCCTTGCGCGCCAGCATCGCGGCCGGGTCAGACAGACGCTTTGCCGTCACCAGGCGCTCTAAAGCTGCCAGCCAATGATGGTAGTAACGCGAGCCGTCGTCCGGTTCACCACGATTCGCGGCGGCTTTCAGTTCATCAGCGAGCGCCGCCGCCCATTCTTTCCAGGTAAAGTGTCCTTGCGCAGACAGCCGGACGGCGAGCGCGAAGGCCTGTGCCTGCCAAGGCTCGGCGAAGACCGGCCCGCCCTCGTCGCGAGGCAAGTGTGGCAGCGCGGCCAGGTTCTCAGGCTGCGGAAGTGCATCAGGCTGGTTCAAGGTAGTCATCCCACAAATCCACGTAGACAGAATCCTGCAGTGCGGCTTGGGTTCCCCACAACTCACGCGCTGCGAAGCGCACCGAATACACGTGCTGCGGCTTCTCACCGAGAAACAGAGCGTTGGTGTCGGGAAACAGAAACACGCCGTGATCACGATCGATGGTCCCGTTTTTTCCCCGTGCGTAGCGGGGCAAGCGGGTATGGCTCACGGGATTCATATTGCGTGCACGCACCCGTTCGCCGGGCTGAAAGCGCGCGGTCACCGCAACGTCGCGGCTGGCAGGTATCCCATTCGAAACCAGAATCGGGACTTTTTCAACGGTGAGCGGCGGGTTCTGTTTGACGGATCCCGGATCGGGTTTCCCGCTCTCTATCTCCGAGCCCGTGACCAGTTCTGTCTTGAGCATCAGCTCAACCAGACCCACAATCCAGCGCTCGTAGTAGCTCATCCGAAAATAATCTGCCGGAGGGATGAGCTCGCGCTGGAACCGAGAGGCGTCAAGGTTCCATTTGCGCCAGGCGCCCATGGCGCGCGTGACCGCGTAGGCCCTGCCTTGCCAGGATTCGTGAAACACAGGCTCGTTTTTCTCAGCCTGAACGGGGCCCATCCCGTGCATCCCGCCCAGATCATGCACGCCGTTCATACGCGGCCTCCCTGTGGCTGGGTGGTAACTTTGGCCACGCCCACCATCGAGTCCCGCGTGACCAGCGCCGCCAGTTCCGCTTCGCTCATTTTCTCCGTTCCCGCCGGCCGTTCAGGAAGTACCATGTAGCGCAATTCCGCCGTGCTGTCCCAGACGCGCACCTCGACATCGTCGGCCAGTTCCAGGCCGAACTCTCGCAACACGCCACGCGGATCGATGACGGAGCGCGAGCGATAGGCCGCCGACTTGTACCAGACGGGAGGCAAGCCCAGAACCGGCCAGGGATAACACGAGCACAGCGTACAGACGAGGAAGTTGTGTACTTGGGCAGTGTTTTCGACCACCACCATGTGCTCGCCCTGCAACCCTCCATAACCCAACTCGGCGATGGCAGCGTCCGACTTGGTTAGGAGGCGCTGTTTGTAAGCGGGATCAGCCCAGGCACGTGCCACTACCCGGGCACCGTTGCGCGGCCCGACCTTGTGCTCGTAAGTATCAATCAACGCATCGAGTGCGGCGCGATCGACCAGGCCTTTCTCCACCAGAAGTGATTCGAGGGCCTTGACGCGCAAGGCCGGATCGGAAGGTACTACCTGGTGGTCATGGTCGTGATGATGTTCTTGCGCGTGGGCGAAATCGGGCGTCACGGCAGCTGCGGCGGCAGTTACTGCTGCGGCTAGGAAATCACGGCGGGGCGTAGCCATTCGATTCTCCTCCGCAGGTCCTAGAGTAGCGTTCACCCATCGGGGCGAGTAGTCACGAGCAACCCAGTATAAGCGGTGGTGTCAAGCAAAAGAGTCCCTACATCTCTCCTCGAAATCGAATTTGACAACAAGCGGCGAAACCGACATGTGGATTTCAGGCCGCACCTGCCGTTCATCTTTCACCTGTGATTGGGCTAGAAAAGCTGAAAGTGGATGGCACTTGTCGCTGATCGCGGGCGTATAACGAGCAACTCTCACCAGCAAGAGTAAAAGAGTTCCAAGCAGCCAAGCTGCAAGTGTCGTGCAAGCGACAGCTTTCGCGCGACCGAATTCGCGAGGCGCCCACCGCAGCAGTTCTTTTCCCATGTAGAACATAAAAGATGGCAAGAGTATGAAACCGATTGCCGACGCCAGATAACCGAGTGGCATTCAAATATGGAGAAATCTGAAAGCGGTGCGGAAGTCTCCTCCAAGAGCCGCGCCGACAAGGGGACCGAGAAAGAATACATACCCACCATCGCGATCATCAGGAACGTGAGCCCGGACGGTCTGTCTCTAAACCGTCGTTGGTAAAGCATCCAACAAACCGCGCCTACTGCCAAACTGAAGAGGGGACCAGAGACAGCGATGATGGCGAGTTGTCTTGGCGTAGCTTCTGCTGAGTCTGGATTTAGCCACATCTGAAAAACCGTTGAGTTGAATCCCAGCAAATAGCTAGTAATTGCATGCACAATTTCGTGGGGCGTCACATTGAGCGCAAAAGCCACCACGAACAGAAGAGTAGGGCGACAACTGACGCTCCAACTAGACGAAACATCATACTTAAGCGGCTGGCTGCTCATTCTGCCGAATGGCTCGACTGGCCAGATTCTCCCATAAGTTCCGCAGAGCCGCCCCGAGAAGTCTCAGCGAGGTTCTGAGCATACGCTATGAATTTAGCGGTTTCGTGCAGCAGTCTCGTCTGAGCGGGCTGACGAACCTTATCGCCAAAGCGGACACCCATGCGTTCTGTCCATGCCTTCCGAATCAGCTCACACCATGCGGGGTCGAGGGATTGCTCGGCCCATTTCACGCCAGAAAACTTCGATTGCACAGTGCCGCTTTTACATGTGTAAAGCATCCGGCAACAAGTTAGCACGGCGAATGACTGACCGAATCGCGTGTTGAACCATCCGAGGGGCCGATCGATCTCAGCGACAAAACGACTCTTTAGCTCTTGAATCGCAGCGACGGCCTCGGACCGCAAGGCTCCAGTTGGTACCGGGTGCAGGAGAGTTTTCGGATCAGGCCCGATGATGGTGATGCCCCGTTCGCGAAGAATCCACCGAACGTGCCATCGATTGTCGTGAATCGAACGCTCCAAGGATGTGCTTCCGTTGTCTACGAACCATAACGGTTCTACTCCAACCAGATCAGTCCGATTCAGCAAATCCGTACTTATATAAGACCCCTCCAGATGCTCGGCTGGATAGCATCCGAGAGCATGGATGTCGACATGTGTTGTTTGTAATGATCGTACCTCTGCATCGCTTAACTCCGCGTTGGTGAGGATCAGGAAATCAACATCACTGTCGAGATCAAAGTCTCCCGTTGCGAGCGAGCCGACAAGATAGGCGCCGAGAAAGTTACTTCCCAATGCATTCTCAACGCCAGCGACGAATCGTTGCAGACTGAAGCCATCTCAGGGTAAGCTTCGCTGTGCATGCTCCCCTAAGGGTACCCAAACCGATTAATTCCACGAATTGCTTCGACGATCAAAGTTTAAGACATCGGTTATGTCGAGTTGTCGGTGCGAGTTGGACCTCTTCTGTCGATCTCTTTAAGGCTTTGGCTTCCCTGTCGCGGGAGGCGTTGCCCCGCTCAGGTTGCCATGCATCTCCGAGTGCGGGCCCTGCAAGTATTGATCGAGTTTTTTCTTCTGGTCATCGCTCAGGATTTCGCGGATCTTCTTGTCGGCATTCATGCGCAAAGGCCTGACCTTACTCAGGAGCTCTTCGTGCGACGTGCTTTCGTCCTGCATGAGCTTCAGCGAGGCATCATGCAGTTCCTGCAGGATGGTTTTGACTTTGGGCTGCTGATCGACGGAGAGATCAAGCTTCTGGGTCAGCACCTTCAACTGATCTCCGACGTCTGGCAGGACGACGCCCTGGGCGGCGCCTTTTGCGGGCTCGCCGGTCGGTGCGGTTTGTTGCGCCAGCATGCCTGGCGCAATCAACAACATACTGCCGATTGCAAGTAAGCGAATTCGATTCATGGTCTCTCTCCTTTTTTGCTTGTGCCCTCGAGAGCTGCCGTACTATGTGCACTGTAGCGATGCAACGAAGCAGAGTCGATAGCAGTGAGTGAAATTGGTCGAGTTGCTGAACAAAAAGGTGGCCGATGTCCAACAATGAGCGCTCTTCGTTACCCATAGGGCTTGCCAAGCAGAGGAAAAATGGCAAGCAACGACGCAAGCCTGACCTGCGCATCCGGCGTACGCGCAGCCTGCTGAGTAATGCGCTGGTCGCGTTGATGCAGGAGAAGTCGATCGACAAAATCACGGTGCAGGAAGTGCTGGACCGCGCGACAGTCGGCCGGTCCACTTTCTATCTCCATTATCGCGACAAGGACGACCTATTTCTCTGCGTGCTAGAGGACGGCCTGGAAATGTGGAGCACTGCTCTTCTCAGGAAGCAGGAGAAATCCTACCGCATCGCACCCGTGGCAGAATTTTTTATGCATGTCGGTGATGCGAAGAAGCTCTACCGCGCTTCTGGTCGATTCCGGACGTATCCACGCGTTTTTCGAACTTGCGCAGGGCTACTTCGCTCGCAGTATCGCCCGACATCTGAAGGACATGGGCCTGAAGCATCTGGTTCAAAGCGAACTGGATGCTCGCTCGCATGCGCTCGCCGGAAACCTGCTGTCACTTCTGAAATGGTGGCTCGATCGCGGCGCCAGAGAGTCGCCAAAGGCAATGGACGAACTGATTCCACCGGATGGCGTGGAACGGACTGCAATCCAAATCCAAATTACGGTAGACAATCCGGGTGGCACTAGCCGGAAGGTATCCGGGTTTCACTGAGCGGATTACTCCTGAGAAGTCGGCTAGTGTTTAACGATGGCGATGGCGATGGCGATGGCGATGGCTGCTTCTGCCTGAGTCACGGCGGAGCGGATGCGACACTTGATCGCGGACTTTGCCGCTGACCAGAAGTCGGCTTCGCCGAGATTGCTCCAAGCCCGTTTGGGGCCGTTTTCATTGCTGCAGGGGCCTCCTCGCTCAATATCCCAGCCGCTTATTGACAATGTTCTTCAAGGGTTCGCCCTTCTCAAACCTGCCATACTGCTTCAGAAAGAAGCGCATCGCCTGATCCTGCCAGTCGGCCGTGTGGTCCGCGCAGTGCGGCGACAACAAAACATTCTCCAGCTTGTACAGCAGATGTCCCGCCGGTAGCGGTTCATGCTCAAACACATCTAACCCCGCTCCCTTGATTCGCTTGGCCGTTAGCGCACGGAGCAGTGCCGCCTCGTCAATGACGGGCCCACGTCCCACGTTGATCACTACCGCCGTCGGCTTCATCACCGCAAACTCCGCGTCGCTGATCATGTGCCGCGTCTCCTCGGTCAATGGGGCCGTCGCCACAATGTAGTCGCAGAGCGCGATCATCCCCCGCCGTTCCTCCGGCTTGTAGAAGTGATCCACGAGGGGATCAGTCGATCCGGGAACATGCCGCTTCGTCGCCAGCACGCGCATGCTCATGGCATGCATGCGGCTCGCCACGGCTCGGCCAATGTCGCCATAGCCCAAAATCCCAACCGTCTGTCCACCTATCTCTTGCACGTCGAACGGCTCCCAGACAGATGCCATCTGGTTGCGAACCATCCGCCGGAAATCCTTCGCGAAATACAAAATCGCTGCCAGCACAAACTCCGCGAGCGACGCGCTGAACACGCCGCGTCCGTTGGTCAGCAGGATTTGACTTTCCACGAGTTCCGGAAACAACAGGTTGTCCAAGCCCGCGGCCCGGGAGTGTACCCAGCGCACCTTCCCGCAAATCCCAAACAATTCGCGCAGCAACTCCCGCGTCCCCGACCATAGCAAGATCACCGTCGCATCCTTCGCGGCTTGGGCACACGCGGCAACCTCCCCACATACTGTGTGTGGTAGCTCGTTCAGCATGGCGAACTGCGGATCGTCTCCCGACGCCAGCACCAGCACTGGATTCTCTTTCCCCATACCCAATATCCTGCCACGCTCTTGTCCTAAACGGTGGCGCAAGTGCGAGGACTGCTGCGAGTAAGTCGTGGGGCTTAAGAGGCCTTTGACGCAGGCTTCCTCCGGCCCGCCTCATCCTTCTGAATCTCGTGCTCTGCCTGCTCCCAGTCTTGAACTGCTCGACCGTCCTGGCGGCCTCGCTTCTCGTACAGTTAGCCCATCCTTGCCGATGTGGTCGATCTCCTCAGCGGTCTCGTCTGCGCCTTGTTTTGTATAGTGCACTACAACCTGGGACCCTTCCTGAAGATCGCGACCTGCCTTCTCGGCTCCCTTGTAGGTCTCGTCTCCGCCATGCACCACGGTTCGGCCCACGAGATGCATTGTGTGTTCGGTTCCGTCCGTAGCCTTTACCATTACGGTTTTCGCGGAACCATCAATTTTTGTGACAACGCCTTCGACAGAAACCGTCTTTTCTGTTGCCCCGAGGATACCGGCAAGAGTGAAAAATGAGATGACGACAGCGGCAACTGTTAAGACCCGACGCGATGTTCCTGAATTCATGATTGGCGCTCCTTCATCTTGTGACTTAAAACGGAATTTCCGATTTAGATCCAAATGGAATTGTCAGCACGATTCGGCAGAAATACACAGCGATGGCAAGGCTTTCGAGAAAGCCAAGCCATCGCTGCTCTGCAGGAACACTAAGCGGCTACTGCTACCTCGTCCCCTGAGTGCTGCGAGAATTGGAGAGGATGCGTAGTTTGGATGATGTCCTTTGCTTGTGCCACCTCTGCAGCCGTCCCAGACTTGATGACCCGGGAAAAAATAGCCGTAGCCACAAGATGTCACCGCCCCACTCCAAGAATGTTTTCCCGCAGTGGCATTTCATGAAACCATATCGAGCCGCTGCACATCTCTAAAGGGACCGCGCAGCTGTGCGCTGTTGTGTCACGGTGTGAGAATGGAGAAAAGCAAGAACGCGCGATCGGTCTCTCGTTTGAGTCCTCTCTTACTAATCGTTCTTACGATTTCCGCGCTGACTAGCAGCGTAGTTACACGTACATTCCGTGTCCAGGTTTTGCCATGTGTGGCGGCGCAATCAAACTTCCCGGAGGCCGTGCGCCAGCACTTAGATCGTGACGCGACCCGTTGGGTACCACCGATTCTTCCCTTCACTCCGCTGCTGGCCTCCGCATTCGCTCCGCGCACGCCGACTGTGTGGCTGTGACTTCCAAGCCTGCTTCTGGATGAAAGTCTCTTCAACCGGCCGCCGCCCTCCTGTTGACGCGACCCCTCTCGCAGCACAATTCGTTGTTGTTCCAATGGCAGTACGCACGCGCTCCGGACGGACTGCGTCCGCGACCGGTGCGTGTTCCGAACTCGTAGGAATTGACGAAGGCAACGATATGAAACGAGTGCTACTACTTGTGTTTTTGATGGTTTCCCTGGCGGAACTGGATCTGGAACGTTATCGAATCTACCTGTTCTGTTCGACGGCGGCTTTCGCAAGCTTGTTTTGCGATGTGTTAATGAGTCGTCGTCGTAAGGCGCAAAAGGCACCGGAGACGCGCTCATTGGAGAGCGTCGATGGTGATTCCTGCCTATCTACTGAGGAGAGTGAGGTCGATTATGTGTCGTCCTCAAGTTCCTCGGAGCACTGTGAGGAAAATGTGGGCTCCGCTCAAAGTACTTTGCCAGAGATCGCACCGATGCACAACGATTCGACCTAACAATAGGGATCGTTCACGAAAAGCGTGAACATTCAGTAGCTGAGTCGCATTCATATGGGCGCGGGAAACTCATTGTCAACGAACACTTTCAGACCGCGCGCTTCCCATCTACGCGGCTGGAGATGTGATCGTGTTTCCCGCGCCCGCCAGTATCTCTATGGAGCAGGGCCGATTCGGGCAATTCTGGAGAGATGTTGGCCATCGTCCAACGGGAGTCGCGATCGCAAGGGTAAGAGTCCAAACTGGATGATCCCTCGGCCTCGCAACTTGCGCGCGTTGCATTTTCAATATTTGGGTTTGCCGAGGAGCGGGACCGCATGTACGTGGTGTTCACCGTGATCGTGTTCTCAATCTTGCTCTACAGCCTTACCGGATCCGCCTTGCTCGCCGGATGAAGGCATGCCAGAAGGAGTGTCATCCCCGCGCTTAGGTGATTGCGACAAACTGCAGGCGCTAGGTTCGGGTCGGAGTCAAGCTAGCTTGAAGTTCGCCATGCTACATTTACGGCAATGCGTTCTGAGATAGAACAGGCCGTGCAACTCTTGCAGCGGGGTGACGATGCGGCGCTGGAGCAGGCTCTGGCTCTGCTCCAAAATACCGTGTTCTCCTTTAGTATGCGCGTCTGCGGCCAGCGCGAGGATGCCGAAGATACGATGCAAGAAGTGCTGCTGAAATCGGTTCCGCACCTTCCTAAATTCGACAGTCCCAAAGCCCTCGTGGTGTGGCTCTATAAGGTGGCAAAGAACCGCTGCCTGATGAGCCGGCGCCGGAGCAGGTTCGCTCCCCAGCAGGATCTTTCCCTGGAGGAGCTCATGCCTGATCGGAAAGAACTTGAGCAGATGGGGAGTGACGGCAGCATCAACCCCGAAGCGTTCGCTATCCGGAGTGAGGAAGCGGGACGGTTGCGAGACGCCATTCAGCGGCTGCCGCCACAATACCGTATTGTTTTGGTGCTGCGCGATATGGAGGGGCTGACCGACGAAGAAGTGGCCGAGATCACGGGACTACGCTCTGGAACAGTGCGGGTTCGTCTACACCGCGCGAGGTTGTTTGTCCGAAAGGAATTGATGAAAGGTTTGAGACCGCGCTCCCGAACAGCGCGTGTGTCTTCCCACGAACAGCTCGGCAACGAACAGCCCAGACCTGCCCGCTGCAAGGCGATGTTTGCTGAGCTCTCGAACTATCTCGACGAACAGTTGGATGATTCGCTTTGTGAGGAACTGGAGCGGCACCTCGGCGGTTGCGAACCGTGCAAGGCCTTCCTCTCCAGTCTTGAAGCGACCATTGAGCAGTGCCGAACCTCTCCGGCAGAGAGCCCTGCGAGTAAAAAGGCGGTCCGGCTCCGCAAGCAACTGCTGAAGAATTACGAACAGGCCCTCGCGGTGGTCAGACCAAAGTAGTAGCCCTCCTTACGGCCACCCGGTCACCCGGTTCCATGGCCAATTTTCTCTGTAACAAAATCCAACTTCCTGCATTTATTCGTGTGCTTTGTCGATAGAACTAAGCAGGAGGCAATCATGATCGAAGCCAAAGTCGTACTGACTCAACCACTTAAGCAGCAGCGCCAATTTGTGGCCCAAACTGGAAGCGGCCATCACCTGCTGTTGGACGATGCAGCCGGAGGTACTGGCCCGAAGCCGATCGAACTCGTCGCCGCCGGATTGGCCGGGTGCACGGCGTTCGACGTCGTCACCATCCTTCGCCAGAAGTATCACCAAAAAGTCACCGGTTACGAGGTGCGGGTCGAAGCCGATCAAGCGGAACGCCCACCTCAGGTGTTCACGGCGGTACGAATCCATCATGTGGTAACCGGCTTTGAACTTGACGTGGCGGCACTGGAGGAGGCCATCCGTCTCTCCGAGGGAAAGTATTGCTCGGTGGGGGCGATGATGCAGAAGACCGCGAGTTTTCATACAACTTACGAAATCGTTGAAGACAAGACAGAGTGGGTGAAGCCGACTCAGGCCGCGGGAGTGCAAGGTTGAAAGGATTGTCCAAAGTGGTTCTGAGCATCGTCACGCTGTGGCTAGCTTGCGTGTCGGCTTCGGCTCAGCAAGAGGCCCAGCCTTCGACGCTCACGCTGCAGCAAGCGGTGAACATCGCGTTGCAGAGAAACCCGCTGCGCAAGGCAGCCATCGCAGACACCAAAGCTGCTTCTGCCGGAGTTCGTGAGGCACGCTCGTTCCTCCTGCCTCACTTGAGTTTTTCCGAAACAGCGACTCGCGGCGATGACCCGGTTTATGTGTTCGGCAGCAAGCTACGGCAGCAGCGTTTCACCGCTGCAGACTTCGCCCTGAACAAACTGAACTCACCTCTACCCTTCGGCAACTTCGCCACCCGGTTTGGGGGGAACTGGAACCTATTTGACACATTCGTTAGCTGGCACGGAATCAATCAGGCAAAACAGATGAACGAGGCTGTCGGACACCAATTGGACCGCACAGATCAGGAGATTGTCTTCCGGGTCGTCAGTTCCTACTACGACGTTCTACTCGCAGCCAAGGAACTGGAAGTCGCCGAGCAGTCGGCGAAAACTGCCAACTCGATCATGGACCGCAGCCAGGCGAGATTCGACAGCGGGCTGACTGTCGAGTCCGATCTGCTGACAGCGAAGGTTCGTCATGGCGGAGCGACAGCAGGAAGTGATCCGGGCCAGGAACACTCTGGAAGTGGCACGGGCACAGCTGAATACGGCGATGGGTATGCCGCTTGATTCTCCGTTCCAGCTCACCGAAGCGTTGGCTGAGCGCACGCTTCCCGCCGCTGTGCTGGGGGAAGTCGAGAAGCAGGCGCTCACGAATCGGCCTGACTTGAAGCGCATCGGCTCCGAGGAGGCGGCCCAGCGGCAGAGCGTGTCGATGGCCAAGTCGTCATTCGGTCCGCGGGTGAACGCCTTTGCAGGCTGGGAAATGGATAACCCTACGTTCGTCGCCGGTGGCGGGGGCAACAATTGGCTGGGCGGGATCGAAGTGCAATTCGACATCTTTCAAGGCGGTGCCAAAAGGGCGGAACTCTCCCGGCAGCGAGCCCTCGAAGAAAAGGTTGTGGCGATGAAGCAGTCAGCTAGCGACGCGGTTCGCCTCGAAGTGAGGCGAGCTTATTACGAGGCAGATGCCAACCGGCAGCAGATCGAAGTGGCCCGAGCGGCAATCGCCCAGGCACAGGAGAGTCTGCGCATCAACCAGGACCGCTACGACAGCGGATTGACCACGATTACCGATTTGTTGGGGGCCGAAGATGCGGCGCTTCGCAGCCAGACCGACTACTGGGAAGCCGTTTATCACTTCCAGACGAGCTACGCCAACCTGGAGTTGGCGAGCGGAAGCTTGACTCCGCAGTCTCCCGTGGTGATGCCATGAAGCGTATGAATATCCGACACAGATTTCTACTTCTGATGCTGCCCGCAGTTCTTAGCCTCGTCGGCTGCTCTAGCGAGCAAACCCGCACCTCTCCGTCGCCGGAAACCGTGCGGAACGTTGCCGTGCTTGCGGTGCAGCAGGCTAACGTACCCGATTTGCTGGAAGCGATAGGCACTGTACGTGCCGCCCAGACCAGCGACGCCGCCAGCCAAATGATGGGGAACATCGTTGAGATCCGGGCTCACGAAGGAGACCACGTTCAGCGCGGTCAAGTGCTCGCCGTAATCGACGACTCCCAGCCGCGAGCCGCAGTCGATCGCTCGACCGCGGCCGACCTTGCCGCCCAACAGCAACTGGTCGGAGCAGACTCCGAACTGGCCCTCGCGGAATCAACGCTGCAGCGTTACCAAACTCTCTTCGAAAGGAAATCCGTGAGTCCGCAGGAGTTCGACGAGGTGAAAGCCCGTCAACATGCGGCTCTCTCGCGTCGCGACATGGCAAAGGCAGGCCAGGCCCAGGCCCAGGCAGCATTGAGCCAGGCACGAACGTCTCTGGATTACACGCGGATTCGGGCGCCATTCGACGGTATTGTGACGGAGAAGAAAGCCGATTCCGGCACGTTGGCTTCACCTGGCATGCCGATCTTCACCGTCGAGGACGTGCGCCGCTATCGACTGGAGGCCACCGTCAACGAGAACGATCTCCAGTACGTACGAACAGGGGAGCAGGTTTCGGTCGTCATCGATGCCCTCGACAACGCGGGGCTGAAAGGCAAGGTTGTGCAAATCATTCCAGCCGCGGACGCCGCGAGTCGCACGTTCCTGGTGAAGATCGATTTGCCCACCAACACGCGGCTGCGTTCGGGGCTGTTCGGGCGGGCTCAGTTTTCTCGTGGCGAGCGGCAGGCGCTGTTGATTCCGCGTTCTGCGGTCGTCGAACGCGGCCAATTGCAGGGCATTTATGTGCTGGACCAAGACAAGGTTGCCAGCCTGCGCTACATCACTTTGGGGAAGCCATCCGGGGCCGAAGTCGAAGTGCTGGCGGGCCTCCAGGATGGCGAGCAGCTTGTGGCCAAACCGGGTGCAGTCGACCTGAATGGCAAGCGCATTGAGGTCCAGTAATGGCTGACAGCAAGTCCAAGATCGGCGATGCCGCCCCCTAATGGCTTGCGCCTGGCCGGTCGCATTGCCCACACGTTCATTGATTCGAAACTAACACCGCTGGTGATCGTCGCTGCGCTGCTTCTGGGTACGTTCAGCATTCTCAAGACTCCGCGGGAAGAAGAGCCCCAGATCGTGGTGCCTATGCTCGATGTATTTGTTCAGATGCCGGGCGCATCGGCTGACGAGGTGGCCCAGCGCGTCAGCCTTCCCATGGAGAAGTTACTGCGCGAAGTGCCGGGCGTTGAGTACATCTACTCGATCAGTCATCCCGGCGTGAGCATGCTGGTTGTGCGTTTCTACGTTGGCGCCAAAGAAGAAGATGCGATCGTACAGACCTACAACAAGCTCTACTCCAACTTCGACCGTATCCCGCCCGGCGTGTCACAACCGATCATCAAGGTCCGATCGATTGACGACGTGCCGATTATGGCCCTGACGTTGTGGGGGAAGGACTATGACTCTTATCGCCTGCGGAGAATCGCGGGTGAGCTGGAAAATTCACTGAAGCCGCTCAGCGACGTTTCTGAGACCAAGATCATCGGCGGGCAGCCTAGGCAAATACGAGTCGTGCTCGACACTCAACGGCTTGCGGCATACGGCCTTACGCCGGGCGCGATCGTGGCGCAACTCCAGAACGCGAACAGCCGCGGCCAAGCCGGCAGTTTTGCACGTGACAATCGCGAGTTTCAGGTCGAAGCAGGCACGTTTTTCACGAGTCTCGAAGACTTGCGTCAGGTTGTGGTCGGGGTTCACGCCGGACGCCCCGTCTACTTGCGTGACGTAGCGGAGAAGCTTGAGGACGGTCCCGCCGAAGCAAACACCTATGTCCTGTTTGCCAATGCTCGAGGCGGTGCAGGACAGACAGCAGGCGCGGATTATCCCGCTGTGACCATCACGCTCGCCAAGCGCAAAGGTACCAATGCCACCGACATTTCCGAGCGCGTGCTGGACAAAGTCAGCGCTTTGCGCGGGTATGTGCTTCCAAGCGATCTGAACATCACGGTCACGCGCAACTATGGTGAGACCGCGAAGGACAAGTCCGACGAACTTCTCAAACACCTGCTAATCGCAACGTTGTCGGTCACGTTGCTGATCGCGCTAGCACTGGGCTGGCGCGAATCAGGTGTCGTACTGCTGGCGGTGCCGGTGACGCTCGCCCTCACGCTCGCCGTGTTCTACCTGTATGGCTACACACTGAACCGGGTCACACTTTTCGCGTTGATCTTCTCCATCGGCATCCTGGTCGACGACGCCATCGTTGTGGTCGAGAACATCGTGCGCCATTTTCGCTTGCCGGAGAGCCGAGGGCGATCTTTGTCTGACGTCGCGGTCGAGGCCGTGGACGAAGTTGGCAATCCCACGATCCTTGCCACTTTCGCCGTCATCGGCGCGATCCTGCCCATGGCCTTCGTGCGCGGCCTGATGGGTCCATACATGCGCCCGATTCCAGTGGGAGCGTCGGCAGCCATGCTGTTTTCGTTGATGGTGGCCTTCGTCGTTTCGCCTTGGGCGGCATTGCGGCTGCTGAGGAAGTATGCGGGCGGCAGTGAACAATCTGGACACGAGACCGAAGGCTGGACCACTCGTTTGTACCGCCGGATGATGAACCCGCTCATTCGCGACGCCCGCCGCCGCTGGATGTTTCTTGGTGGCGTCGTAATCCTGCTGCTGGCGGCGGTCGCATTTGTCCCATTGAAGTGGGTTCGCGTAAAAATGCTCCCCTTCGACAACAAGAGTGAGTTCCAGGTCATCATTGACATGCCCGATGGCACGCCACTGGAACACACGACTCGTGTGGCGCAGGCACTGGGACAGTATTTGGGCAATCAGCCCGAGGTCATCAATTATCAGATCTATGCCGGAACCTCCGGCCCTTACAACTTCAACGGTCTTGTGCGCCATTACTTCTTGCGCAATCAGCCCAATCAGGCTGATATCCAGGTGAATCTGCTCTCGCGGCACGATCGAAAGGCGCAGAGCCACGAGATCGCACGACGATTGCGCCCGGAGTTGGACAAGATTGCCGTGCCCTTCGGTGCGCGCATCAAGGTAGCCGAAGTCCCGCCTGGTCCGCCCGTATTGCAAACTCTGGTCGCCGAAGTTTACGGACCTGACTACAAAGGACAGATTGCACTGGCGGCGCAAATCAAGAAGATCTTTCAACAAGCACCAGGTGTGGTGGATGTGGACTGGTACGTCGAAGACCCGCAAATCAAGTACGACATGAAAGTTGATCTGGACAAGGCAGCGCTGCACGGTATCTCGCCCGCCGATGTGACGCGCACTCTGCAGGTGGGACTCGGCGGGGCCAACGCGGGCTTGCTCCACGATCCCCGTTCCCGTGAGGACATCCCCATCGAAGTGCGGCTGGCGCGCCCGGATCGCTCTGGGATCGAAGACCTTGGCAACCTGAAGCTGCCGGCGCCCTCCGGTGGCCAAATCGCTCTGCAGGAAGTGACGAATCTTCAGCAAACGACCATCGACATCAGCGTGTATCGCAAGAATCTGCAGCCAGTCGTCTACGTGACGGGAGATGTGGCGGGCGGGGAAGAAAGCCCTGTGTACGCCATCATGAAGATGAGCGAAGCCATCGACAAAATCAAGTTGTCCGACGGTTACGGGGTAAAGCAATATAAGGGCACCGCCATGCCCGAGCGCACCGACCGCTTCTCCATGAAGTGGGACGGCGAGTGGCATATCACGGTGGAAGTCTTCCGCGATCTGGGACTCGCCTTTGCGGCAGTCCTGGTCTTGATCTACGTGCTCGTCGTCGGTTGGTTCCGGTCGTTCGTCACTCCGCTGGTCATCATGGCACCAATTCCGTTGACACTGGTTGGCATTCTCCCTGCGCACGCGCTGATGGGGGCCTTCTTCACTGCCACGTCGATGATCGGCTTCATCGCTGGGGCGGGCATCATCGTCCGCAATTCCATCATTCTGGTCGACTTCATCGAACTGCGCCGCTCCCAGGGAATGCCGCTGGAGGACGCCGTCGTCGATGCGGGTGCGGTGCGCTTCCGTCCAATGCTGTTGACCGCAGCTGCCGTGGTGGTGGGAGCGAGTGTGATCCTGTTCGATCCCATTTTCCAGGGCCTTGCACTGTCGTTAATGGCGGGAGAAGTTGCGTCCACAGTTCTGTCGCGAATGGCGGTGCCGGTTCTTTATTACCTCTCTCAGAGGGGAGAGTCGTTTCCACGCATGCATCCACATGCGCCAGAAAATGTCGCTGAATGCGAAACACCGCAATGCGAAATTGCATAGGACCAACTTGTTTTGAGGAGAACTGCTATGACTGTAGAACGCACACTTCGTCTGATCGCTGGCAGCTTTATCCTGTTGTCCCTGGCACTCGGGCACTATGTGAGCCCGTACTGGTACCTCTTCACAGCTTTTGTCGGCCTGAATCTGTTTCAGTCTGGATTCACGAACTGGTGCCCGATGATGACGTTCCTACGTAAACTTGGGGTTGGCAGATAGGAGAAAGTGAACATGCCCAATTGGGTTTGGGGAGTGGCATTCCTTGTCGCCTATGTGGTCTTGACGCAATCGCTACGGCCAAAACTCGGCGTTCCTACCTGAAGGAGCCAAAGTTGCGCCGAGTCTCGGCGCAAGATTGTTCCGAAAGACAAAGATTCCGAAGAACCATGACAACGATAGTGCAGGTTGAATTTCGCGAGAGCCTGTTGTCAATCCGCGATGAGATCCTCCAGTCGCTTGGACATCCGGTAATCTCTGCTCTCAGTTGGCGTGCTGCGCGAAATCTCGATCTCGCGCATGAATCGGCAGGCGTCGCCCTGATCGGGCGCGGCGCCCCTTGGGAAGAACGATGTAACCTTGCCGCTCATTTCCGAGAGACCCTGCCAGGAGTTCCCCTTGTGGCGTCTCTTCGTCGGCGAGACAAGGATGTCAGCGGAGCGGATTACAATTGCCCGGCGGATAACCCGCCTAAAACTTGACTCATCTACCTCAAGTTTTCGACTTCAAGACTTGTAGGACTTCGCATCCGTAGACGGGCGCTCAGGATTTCGCTGCGCAGCCCGGGCTGTCGCCGTAGTAGGCGTTGCCTTTGTAGTCGAGCTCCTCCAGGCCCGCGGCCGAGGTGTAGTAGCCGCGGACGGCTTGGGCGCGGGTGATCTCGAAGAACTTTCGCAGCGGGTTGCCGGACTGGGCGGTGCCGGCGGAAGTCAACAGATCGATTTGTTGCAAAGCGGTGAGTTGCAGGAATTCCTGACCGTGGGCTTGGAGAGAGAGATCGTGCAGCGCGGTGAGCCCGGCGCGGGCTACTGACTGGGGATCGGCGGTTTCGAGATCGCGCACCGATTCTTCTCCGTTGACGGCCACGGCGAGCAAGCGATGCAGCGGGTCGAGGTGCTGCGCGGCGGCGCGAACTCCCGCGCCAGAATACAGCCACTGGTCGAACCACTGCGCAGCTTGTGACAAGGCCGTGGCGTCCGCGTTGCCCAGCAGGATCTCGACGAATCGGGTAACGACGCGGAACTCCTCCACCGAGAAGAACCGCGGCTGAAACGGGAGCGAGTTGGGCTGGACGTAATCTGTCTCACTGCCAGATGGCGGAGACCACTTCTCGCCGCCACTGCTCAGCGCGTGAACCAGATGCTCGGGCGAAGCGTCATAGAGGCCGGGCGGCAGAGCGGCAGCGGCTGGTGACGCGTCTTGTCCTGCTCCCAGCAAAGCCGCCACGGATTCTGGAACGAGTCCGCTCACCCCGGCGAGAACGACCATTTCGCCCAGCCTTAGCAGCCACTGGCGGCGGGAAAGGTCGTCGGCTGGTGACGATGCCGTGCGGGTCGACTGTTGTTCTTCGCTCATAGCTCCCCTCGGCGAAACGCTCGCGCGATGTGCTCTCCGGCGCGTGCCGAAATGGCCATGATCGTCAGCGTGGGCTCGTAGCATCCCTGGGTCGTGAAGACAGCTCCGTCCGTCACGAAGATGTTAGGAGAATCGTGCACTTTGCAGGTGGAGTCGACCACGCTCTTCTTCGGATCAGAGCCCATGCGGGCGGTTCCGCATTCGTGGATGTTCTTGCCGAAGACGCTGAGGTTAGTCTTGGGCGGGGTCGCGTCGGTGAGCTTCATCGCGTCGAGAATCGCGCTGATGTTTTCACGCATGGATGCGGCCATGGCCTTCTCGTTCTCTCCGTAGCTCGCGTTGACGTGCAGTACGGGGATGCCCCAAGCATCTTTTCGGGTGGAATCCAGACGGACGAAGTTGTCGGCTCGGGGCAGGCACTCGCCCTGCGCTTCAATGCCGAAGTAGTAGGGGATCTCCTCGCGCACGCGCTTGCGCCATGCGTCGCCCAGTTCCGGCATGAGAAAGGCATGGCCATAAAGCTCCTGGCTGCCATCGCCATCGAAACGGTAGCCGCGCAAGAACTTGGAGTTGCGATCTTTCGCCGCGCTGCCGACGGTGTTGACATACTTGGGGATGAGGAACCCGCAGGGGCGACCGACCGCTTCGCGCGTGGAGGAATGCAGGCCCGGCATCAGGCCGCCGGCATCTTCTACCGTGAAGTGGTCCATCAGGTAATGGCCGAGCACGCCGTTCGAGTTGCCGACTCCCTGAGCATGGGCGGGCGATTGTGAATTCAGCAGGATGCGGGTCGATTCCAGCGCTCCGGCGGCAACGACAACAACCTGGGCATAGACCTCACGATGCTCGTGCGTGACCCGGTCGATGTAGTGGACGCCCTTGGCGCGGCCGCTGGGGTCGATCAGAAGGTCGCTGACAATGGCGTCGCTCACCAGGGTGAATTTTCCGGTGTGGGCTGCGGCGGGCAGAGTTACCGACGGGCTGTTGAAATACGAAGCGGTGAAACAGCCGCGCTGGCACTGGTCGCAATAGTGACAGGCGGGGCGGCCACGATGCGGAACCGTCAGGTTGGCGACGCGGTCGGCCATGACGCGCCAGCCAAACTTGCGCTCGATCACGTCTTTGGCTTGCAGAGTGCCGCAGGAAAGATTCATGGGCGGTAGAAATTGTCCGTCGGGCAATTGCGGCAGGCCTTCGCGTGATCCGCTGACCCCGATATAGTTTTCGACCAGGTCGTAGTAGGGCTCGAGTTCCTTGTAGCTGATGGGCCAATCTTCGCCGTAGCCGTCGCGAGTGGCGGCTTTGAATTCGTTGTCGCTGTAGCGATAGCTCTCGCGCGCCCAGCAGAACGTTTTCCCGCCAACCTGGCGGCCGCGAATCCACATGAAGGGTTTGTCCGCGGGAAAGGTGTAGGGGTGCTCCAGATCGTTGACAAAGAACTGATGGCTGTATTCGTCGCAGGCGTAACACAGGCGTTGCACCGGCTGCGTCTCGAGCAGGCGCTGCTGGTTGCCAAAACCGCGGAACTTCAGCTGGTAGGGCCAGATGTGTTCGGTGAAATCGCGTGTGGGGATGCGCGGCGGTCCAGCTTCGAGCATGACGACGGTGAGTCCGCGCTCGGTCAGCTCTTTGGCGACCCATCCGCCACTGGCGCCAGAACCGATGACCAACACTTCATGGGTTTGTCTGCGCGGCAGGAGCATGAGGCGGACAGTTTAGCAAAGAGTCGGACCTCGATGGCGGACAGCCCTGCCGCACTTCTCGACTCCGGTGCCACATGGGGTGCAACGATTGCGGATCTACGCGTTCCAATCGGGCCAACTTGTTGCCATCGATTCGATCATTCTTCCGTTTGCGACGCTTCGATCCTTCCATTAATCGCGGGTTGGCCACTAGCACTTCGTGTCCGCAACCGCAGATGACTTCCTGCACCCAAGGAGAGTGTGTCCCCACCTCGAAAACCACTCGCCCCGCATTCAGTGCCTGAAAGAATTCGGCAATGTGCTGCTGCGTCGTACGCAACTGTCCCTCCGCCAGCGTTTCCCCCTCCAGAACCCAGAATGCAGTAGTGGCTCCATTGGTCCCCAGATCCACGCCCACCGTCAGACGATCGAGATTGGGGCGAAGCTCACCTCGCGGATGATCTTCTCCGGCGTTCGTTTCGCAGAGCGGCAGTTGGCGAGGAAGGCTCCCGAATTACTTCCTCGTTGCGTGCACCGCCCACAGTCCCGGGTTGAGCGTGATCCCCACAATCGATCCCGTTGCGTCACGGTCGATGTGCAGGTGGTCTTCTCGCGGCCCGGAAATTTCGAATTCGTCGGTTGCGACTGGAGTCAGCAAAACCGGCTTGCCCACAGACAAATAATTGCTGGAGGTGGCGTGCCCGGTCAGCTCGATTTCGAGTGCATTTCCCCTGCGTCGCACCTTGGCGATGGCGTCTGAGGAAAAGGCGTAGCTGGCAACGAAGCTGTCGAGTTCCTTCGGAGCGAGAACAACGTTCGTGCGCGGAGTTTTCGGCGGCAACTGCGGAAGGCTGGCGAGAAGAGCGTCCCAGGCGGTCTCCGAAGCCAGTATCCCAAGATTATCCATATCTTCATCGCTGATGGTCGCACCCACGACCTTTCCGGTCGTGACCGTGAACAAGCGGTCTCCGTCGTCGGCCTCCGCCATCGGCTGGTCGCCGCGCGCCATGGAATTGTGTACCTGCACGCCGAGGCGTTGCAACGCCCAGACTGGTAGCGACTTGTTTGTGACGACGATCGTAATCGTTGTGTTGCGAGTGAGCCCTTGTGGGTTTCTCCGGTTGCGCTCGAAGTCGGCCTCCGCTTGTTTGGGCTTCCCCAGAGTTGCCAGATAAGCGGTAATTGCGTCCGCGATAAATCCGCACTGGCCATCTACCGGGTGTGAACAGCGCATCACCTGACCCTTGCGATCGACGACCAACCCACCGTTGTTGACGGGGACGACCAGCACCTTGGTATCGCCGGACTGCCGAAATGCACACCCTGGCCGGAGTGCTGCGGGATCTCCGATCCGAGGCCTTGCATCGCGAAACGCCCGGCGCCGCGTGCGCCTAGCGGAAACCAGCCGACCCGCGCACTCGCGAGTGCCGCTCGTCCCAGTTCCTCGTCGGCAGTAATGGTATTGAAGCGGCGGTTGCCGAGATCGAAAATGATAGCCCCCGCAACCGTTGCCACATCGTCAAAATTGCAGGAGTCGCTGATCATGTCTTTGAGAGCATTGGCGACTTCGGTGGCGGCTGACAGGCCGTAGGACGAGCCCCGAGAGCACGATCGCATTGACGCCCGCGCTCGGGTCGTCGTCAGCCAGCCGCAAGCCCTCGCTGTTGAGAGTCCCAGGCGCACCGCCCCGCACGTCGACTGCGGCTACGACAGGCGTAGGGAAGTACAGCACCGTAGTTCCGGTAGGCCCTTCCTCGTATTCGGCGACGCCGATCTTGACGCCGGGAAAATCAAACGTCAATGCCGGGCCTTCATAAGAAACATGCGGCCTTGGCTTCGATTTGGCCGCGTCTTGCGAAAGAGTAACAGGCGTGGCGAGCGATAAAAAGCTGAGAACGCATGCGGTCGCGTTCCAAGGCAAGAATCCAGGTGTGAATCGCATCGATATGCTCCAAATAATTGCCGCTAGGTGGCGCGGCCAAGAGGGTAGCATGATCGCCGGCCTTGGAATTCTGGGCGGATCACGGGCAAACCGGAAGGTGAACCGAGAAGAGCCGAGCGGGTAGAGGTCGGTTTCGAGGAGATCGCCGTTGCTCTCCCCAAGCCCGTTTATGGCGAACCTCCGGGTTGCCAACCAGATGCCCAGGATCGTCCTATCTACCCAGCGCTGACGCAGGCTACAGCACCACAACTGGAACCTGATCAGAGATTAGGCCGGCGGCTTTTAATGGCTCGCGGCCTGGGGCTTGATTAACTCGTCGAGATAGTCCGGTCGCTCAGCATCACGCACCAGGTGCGGGTAACGTGCGCCGTCATGGTAGGTAATAGTACAGGTACGAAAATAGTCGTCCACGACGACGAGGAGTGTGATCGGGTGTGAAGCGTCCTTCGCAGACTTGATCGCGTCCGAGAGCAACTCCTCGGTGTAGACGCGGCCATTGACACCGATGATTTTCATCTGCGAGGAGATGCCTGCCTCAAACGCAGGACTCCCGACGATCGCGTCACTCACGACCCCGTCCTTGCCGACCTGGAGGCCGATCGAATAGACATCGCTCACATCGCCGCGGCGTCCCTCCAACTTCAAAGGCTTGTCGTTGAACTCGACTTTCCAGCCGCCGTTTTCAATGCCCCCCAGGGGTGCTTCCGCAGCAGTGGAAGTCAACCTGGTGTGAAAAAATCCGGCCCAACCAAAAGGCGCCAACGCATTCAGCGTCTTCACCAATTCGCCGAAGGTATAGGTCTTTACCTCCGAGCCGTGATTCGGCCCGCCGTGGAATTCCTGGCAGAAATCATCAATCGATTTCTTGCCACCAGACTCACGATGAATGATCGTGGCGACTTCAAGCCAGAGCAGATCGCCCTCGTCGTAGTAATCGGTACCGCGGCGCCAGTTCAGCCAGCCGCCGCGGGCGAAGCCAAGCCCGGGTTCGCCAACCGCGGTGTCGAGCAAGGGGCGCCAGGTTCGGCCGGGGCGTCCGGGGCCAAGCATGGCCGCGATGCTGGCCAGGTACTCGTGGTATTGGTCGGGCGTCCACAAGCCGCTGCGCGCCGCCAACATGGGCCCAAGGTAGTCGGTAAGCCCCTCATAGCCCCATAGCAGGTCCGTCTTCATGGGTTGCTCGTAGTAAGGGACAGTCAGATCCGCGGGTCGCCGAAACTTGCCGTTCCAGGAGTGGACAAATTCGTGCGCCAGCAGCCCGCCCAGCGACATGCCGGAACTAGGCAGAAGGAGAGTTCGCTCCGGCAAGCGGCTGTTGTTCGACTCGTGGTGCTCGAGGCCGAAATGTGCCACATGATCGCTGAGCGCGAGCAGAAAATGATAGTCGCGGTAGTGGCGACCACCGAAGAGTTTGCCCGATTCGGCCACCAGATTCGTCATCTCTTTCTGGTTTTCGGGGCTCATGTTCAGAGCCTCTGCGCTGTCGGCAGCAATGTCTATTTCGTGATGGATGGGTTCGCCCGGCGGCGTGAGGTCGATGCTCCGGTAGAATTCTCCGGTCATTACAGGCGAGTCCACGAGCAAGTCCAGAGAGACCGGTTTGAATGAAACTCGGCTCCCGGCTGCATTTTCAACGGGAAGCGCTGTGCCGAATTTCCACCCATCCGGCATTAGAAGTTTGGCCTCATAGGTAAGCTTCTCGGCGGGGATGTCTGCGGGATACAGTACGACCTCATTCCATTCAAGAACCAGCAATTTGTTGGTCGCTGAGACGCCGTCGGGCTCGATATAGTCAAAGTTGACGTCAAGATGGCTGATGCCGTGGGGAATTTCCAGGTGGAAGGTGAACACATCCAGCAAATCACGCTGCCACGGAATGGTCTGCCCGTCCGCCTCGAATTTGAGGCCCGTGAGGTTCGCAATGGGTCCATCCGGCCCGTGCTCACCGGGAATCCATTTCGGGTAGTAGAGCGTTAGAGGTCCAGACTTGACGGGCATCACCAAATGCGTGTGAAGCAGTTTCTGCTGCGTTCTAGTCGCGTCCACGGTGACCAATATTGCGTCCTCGGCAAGCGTGGCGGACGCGGCCAGCGCAAAGACTGAGGCGAGAAATACCAACGACCAAGCGCGGTACGGTTCCATGCAGAGTGCTCCTCAAAAAGCGGGATAAAACGCGACATGCATAATAACCTGCTTTGCGCGTGCCGTATTCCTTCCGGGCGCTTTGCTGCCGAATCACGGGCAGACTAAAAGTGGTTCCGGGCCACCAGTCGGCGTGTGGTCAGTGTGTCCCCGAGAAGCCCTTTTCTGGCGCGACTCGAGGGCGATGCCTGCCCGAAGCCTCAACCTCGGAACCAGCCGAACACCCAGACACGAGGGCGGATTCGACAGACACTTCATGACAAGCTTCGCTGTCAAATAATAATGAGACAGCTTTAACACGGTGTTGACTACTAGAATCCCGTTATGACAAAAGGGCTGACATACCTCCGCGTTCTGCCTGTGATCTCGGCGGTTGCCATCGCCGCAACCTCGATGCCGGCGCAACTCCAACCCGGCTCGAGCCGCTCCACCCCACAAAAGATCCGATCAGCGGGAAGGTGCAGACCAAGAACGGCACCCCCACTCGCAGACGTCGCGTCGAGCTTATCCATGTGGGCCAACTCCGTAATCCAAAAGGTGCGCACATTTCTGTGACGACTGCGCCCGGCGGCACGTTTCATGCAAACGTTCCTTGGGCGGGCGACTACACCTACGGGGTCTCTGTGGGAATTCTATTGTGCCAGGGACGCATGCAGCCGCCTTACTTCCAGAGGGGAAGGACTCTCTCCTTTGCGCGTGGAGAGGAGAAGACTGGCGCAGTATTTGTGGTGGAAGCCGGGGAGTTCTTCAAGGTGTGCAGCAAAGTCAAAGCGGCAGAGGCGTGGCGAAAGGCGATATCACCCTGACGCAGCTCTTCGCGCACCTGGAAATCCTGCATTCCGAGTCCAACTAGTTCAGCCCGTCGGAGGCCGCAGCCAATCAGAGTGCAAGAATCGCCCGATCACGTTTGCCTCGGAGGTGATCTGCCGGTGGTCCACCGAGTAAGGTCTTAGACTGATCCACAGTCAACCAATTCCCAATCCGCACACCCAGACGCTTTGCGCCTTTCACTCGACGGATTCCTGCGGCCAGGTCAGGGCTGAGAAGGCCAGTATCTGAGGCTTCATAGGCGAGACGCCTCACGGCGGCGAGACGCACATTGATGGTGGAGGGCGCAAGGTTCTTCTGTTCGAGAAAGAACCGGTAGCGAAGGACGACAGTTCGGTTAAATGCTAGGCGCGATTGGGAACAGTACCATCCGATGAATTCGTTCGATGGCACGGCCGTATGATTCTTGTGAACTGGCTGCGCCGAGCGAGTGAAGAACCGCATTCTTCGACTGCTCCAAGTCCGCGATTCGAAGCATTGTTCTTGAATTGGAGAGTTTCCGTGTCTTCCTGTGTGCCATACCGCGCGGCCTCCTATGCCGCACCAATATGGTGATTCAGTTGGAAGGTAATGGTCTCCGACGCCCGTTTGTGGATAACTTCCGGTTAGCCGCCAACTGACCGATTGAATCTGCAGATCACCTCAAGTTGTCCAGTGCTAGGCTCCTTATTCGCGGCGCAAGGCGGTCATAGGATGGATGCTCAAGGCCCGCCGTGCCGGGATGTAACACGCCAGCATTGCGACTGCCGCAAGCAACAACGCCACACCAATCAGCGTTGCGGGATCGGTAGGCTTCACTTCGAAGAGCAGGCTGACCATCACCCGTGTAAGCGCGATCGCGCCGGCAAGCCCGAGCCCGATGCCCAGCAGCCCGAGCTTCACTCCATCCTTCATCACCAGCCGCAGGACGTCGCGCTGTTGCGCACCCAAAGCGATGTAGACTCCGATTTCGTGGGTGCGCTGATTGACGCGATACGCAACCATACCGTAGATGCCCACTCCGGCCAGTGCCACCGCCAGCGCGGCAAAGCTCCCGAGCAACAACATGTTGAAGCGCTGCTGCGCCACCGAAACCGCCAACAGATCGTCCATGGATTGAATGCCGCTTACTGGAATCTGGCGATCCAGGCTCCAGACCTGCTTTTTCACGTCCTCGACCAGGCCTGCTTCCGGAACTCGCGTCCGGATCACTAGGGTCATCCATTTTCGCCACGCCTCGTCATTCTGGCTGAACGGCGCGTAGACGGCGGGATCCACTGGCTGGTTCAGCCCGGAATGCTTCACGTCGCCCGCAACCCCAATGACCGTCATCCATTCGTGGGGTTCGTTACGAGCCCAGTCAATCCGGATTCCAATTGGGCTCTGGCCGGGAACAAGTTGCCGCACGAACGCCTCGTTGACGATCGCCACTCGCGGTTGTCCTTCGCGGTCCATCGCACTGAAGTTGCGTCCGGCGCGAACGGGGATCTGCATGACTCCGAAGTAATCACCCATGACCGATAGCGTTTGCACCTCTGGTTCGGCTCCCACCCCAGGCGTCTGCTGTCCGTCGATCACGACGCGATGGTCCACAAAATTTCCCGCCAAGGGAAGGTCGGTGATCATCGCCGCCTGCACCTCGGGAAAGGCGTTAATCCGCGCGAGCAACTCCCGGCGGAAATTCGTCTGCAAGGGAATCTGCGGATAGCGGGTTCCGGGCAGCTGAAGGTACATGGTGATGACGTTCGCCGGATTGAATCCCGGATCGACGGATCGTAGGCGCAGAAAGCCTTTGATCAGCAATCCCGCACCAGCCAGCAGAACGAGCGCCAGGGCAAGCTCCGCGGTCACCAAGAAGCTGCGCAAGGGACTGCGCGAAACGCCCGTGGCGGTGGTGCGTGCGTTCTCCCGCAACGCTTCCCCGATATCGCCGCGAGACGCAGACCATGCCGGAAGAAGTCCAAACAGCAGCCCCGTCAGCAGCGAGATGGCGAATACGAATATGAAGACCCGCGCGTCCATGGTAATTGCGTCCAAGCGACGCAGCTCCGCCGGTTTCAAGGCCAGCAACAACGTCGTGCCTGCCTTCGCAGCCACTAGTCCTACAGCTCCGCCGACCAGCGCCAACAAGGTGCTCTCGGTGAGCCTTTGGCGAATCAGGCGGCCATTCCGTGCGCCCAGCGAAGCGCGAATCATCAGCTCGCGCTGGCGTGCCACGGCCCGGGCCATCAGCAGCATCGCGAAATTCGCACAGGCAATCAGCAGGACTAGCCCAACCGCTCCGAACAGAACCAGCAGCGCTGAGCGGACATCCCCCACCAGCCACTCATGCAGCGGGATCAGTAAGGTGCCGCGCTCCCTCTCAGTGTCGGGAAACTCCTCCGCAAGCCGGTGATCCGCCTGTGCGATCTCTGCTTGCGCCTGCGCAAGCCGCGCGCCGCGCTTCAGCCGCCAATAGGTGTGCATGAAATGGACGCCGCGCTCGGGAGCTGCCTCGGGATATCCCACCCACAACGAAAGGAAGAGGTCCGCAAGTTCCCTCGGTAGAGTGAAATTTCTGGGCATCACGCCGATCACTGTGTAACTTTTGTCGCTCAGCCGGATCGCTCTGCCCAGCACATGAGGGTCGGCGCCCAGGAAGTCCCGCCAGAACGGATAACTCAACACGACATTCCGTGGGCCGCCTTTCACATCTTCATCGGCGGAGATCCAACGGCCCAACATCGGCTGGACGCCGAGTGTCGCCAAAAGGCCCGCATCAACATTGGCGGCGTGCACGCGCACCGGCTCACCATTGCCCGTGAAGTCCATAGGCTCGATATTGATTCCACCGCTGCTCGCAAACGAGTTGGTCTGGCGCTGAATGTCTTCGAGATTCGGCAGCGAATCATTTTGCCGTGCAGCCAGCAACTCCTGCGGGTTGGGATATGGGAGCGGATTCAGCAAAACCGTATTGACCACGCTGAAGATCGCCGTGTTAGCGCCGATTCCGAGTGCCAGCGTCAGCACGGCGCAAGCGGTAAACGCAGGCGAGTGAAGCAAAGTGCGAGCGCTGTAGTGCAAGTCTTGCACCAGCGTCTCGACAAAGCTGACACCGCGAGCTTCGCGGCACTCATTCTTGACCTGATCGAGTCCACCAAACTCCAGCCGGGCCCGACGCAGAGCCTCGGGTTCGCTCATTCCCGACCTCACATATTTGTCGGTCTGTCGCTCGAGGTGAAAACGCAGCTCGTCATCGAGTTCGTTCTCTGCGGCAGGGCGCCGCATCAAGGTGCGCAGCCGGAAGAATAAGTCGTTTAGCAACACGCGACCTCCTAGGCAGTTTCGAGGATCTGCCTCACAGCCGTCGTCAGCTTCTGCCAGGCGTGCTGTTCGATCTCGAGTTCGCGCCGTCCGGCTTTGGTGATCTCGTAGAACTTTGCTCTGCGATTGTTCTCTGATGTACCCCAGCGGGCTTTGATCCACCCGCGGCGCTCCAGGCGATGCAGCGCGGGATAGAGCGAGCCCTGCTGCACACGCAAGACGTCGCTGGAGATCTGCTGGATACGCTCAGAAACGGCCCAGCCGTGGAGCGGCTCAAGCGACAGGGTGCGGAGGATGAGCAGGTCCAGCGTGCCCTGCGGAAGATCAATGGATCGAGATGGCATCAGGTTCCCAGGTTCCCCTATTACTTCTACAAGAAGCTACGCCAGCTGCTGTAGAAGTGCAAGGGGACAAAAGGCGACGGGAGACAGGAATGCCACCGCATTGAACTTCGACCACTTATACAACGGATTATGCAATCAAACCGCGACTTGAGTGGATGACGGGCAACCCGGACGCTATGCCCTACGACGGACTTTCAAACGGGAGTTAGCCCGAAGTCGGTTTCGAGGAAGCGTGGTGCGGGGAATTCCGCTCGCGCCAGATCTCCCACATGCCCGTTTGGATAGCTTCCGGTTGGCCGACCAACCACCCAAAACGGGTCCAATGCCCTACCGGCAAAACAAGCTGGTACCGCTGCCGATTGAAGAATGGTTAGTACAAGCGTGACCCTATCAATAGCCGGGGATACCTCGTGGGGGCGACGCCCCGCCAGAATCGCGATGCTACAGCCGTGGTAACGATCCGGCGGGAAGTTCCGAGTCGCTGGCTGTGGCTGCGCGGTTTTCTGAAGTGAAGCGGATGACGTGCGTCTGGTCTACAAAGAAGCTGCGACGTCCGGACTTTCCGAAGACAGCGGGGCGGGCCGTGGCGGTGTAACTCTTCGCCACTCTGCACCCGTGGGTACGCTTATCTGATGGTCCACCGTGATAGTCAAAAATATAACCGTACTCGGTCTGGTGGGAGGCTAGTGTCAACGCGTAATAAGCCCGGCATTCTTCCTTGGCACCCGGACCCCAAGTAGCGGCGTCCTCGGGAAAGGCACCATCGTGGTCCGTTGCGTAGACATCCGCTGCCATATAGAGACTACGCATTGACTCCATTGCTTGCGATTCGTTGTAGGCAGTCGGGCTAGGAAAGTTGCCCTCGAGAGCAACCAACCAGAAGGCCGCAAAGAGCAGACATCCGTACGCGCCGCTCACGGCCAGCGTGCGCTTGTCGCGGGGCTCTCGGGGCAAGGATTTGAAACCTCGGAAGGCGGCAACAGCCAGGATCGGTTGCACAAGCAGGGCTACAAACAAAGTACCCTCGATCCACCCGTTCTCCCCCCACTCGTGGATGTAGTAGATCAAAGCAACGCCGGGGAGAAAGGCCGCCCCGCCAATGGCCATCGCGAGCGAAAAACCGTTCTTGATCCTCGGGCCCCTCAAACGAAAAGGTATGAAAATGTAGGGCAGCCAGAAGGGAGAGAGCAAGAGCACGGTTTGAATCCACTCAGCGCCCTGTGAAAACCGCAGGCACGTTGCCGCAACCAGGCAGACGGCCGAGACGAGACATGCCAGCGCGACGAACCGTCGCCAACGGACAGTAACCCGTGAAGGAGTTGAAGCAACTTGTGCTCGCGTGTCTGTGGCGCCGACGCCAAACAGTATCATCAATACGCCCAAGACGGTGAAAAGCAACGAAAGGCCCGGGCTCATGTATTGTTCAGCGTACTTGACCCCGCCTGTGACTCGAACTAGGAATTCGATCGAGAACCGCATCACCAGGTAGAGTCCGCCAACACCGAAGAGGAGAAAGCGAGCGGCTATCCAGGCTTTCCTGCCGACGGCGCGCCATTCTGGGTATGCGAAGGTCATGTCTGAGATCCTTGGCGCTGTAGTCTTACTCTGATGCCTTTCGCACCGCGAAAAACCCACGATCAACTTATCCATTCTGTCGGCTCCAGGGTACGGAACCAAGTGACGGACGTAACTCCATGCTGATTGTCCGATCGGCTCCGACATGGCCAGTTGGCGTCAAAGCGTGTCATTATCGCTCCTAGCCGTACGTGTCAGGCCTTGTTGGCGTTCACCCAACCGAAAGATTGGCTTACCGAGACGCAGCTCTGGCTTGGGCGCGCGCCGCGGACTTTGAGTGAGTGACGGGCAAATCCGGTAGGGTAAGGGTTGCCGACAAACCGCCCAGGACTTGAGTTGCACGCATCTACGTCTCTTTGCCAGGGTGGGGGTTTTGAACCTGACTTTCCACGGTCGTTAGAAGCTGATCTTCAGAATGCGACCGTTGGTGCCCACCAGCCATCCGGCTTTCGGACTCGCAAACGCCACTGCCCAATATCCTGTCACACCGGGTAGCGTGAACCAGGTGGTTCCTTCATCGGGAGTCCAGGCTGCCCCGCCCGCGTTGGCCGTGACCACTACAGTGCTACTCCCATCGCCGTTGCCAACCCCGTGCGAGTAAGCCAGTCCGAAAATGGCCCCGGTCACCGGAGGCGGGTTCGTAAGCGTCCACGTGACACCGCCATCGCTCGACGTAGCCGTTCTCGCGTTATTTGGATCGCTTGGGTCCAAATCGCCGCCGCCCACAATGCCTTTCCATGGGTTGCGAAATGCCACTGTGAATGCGCCGGCGCTGGGCGAGCTCACCAGCGGAGTGTTGTACGCATTCCAGGTGTCGCCGCTATCTCGCGTGGCCAGAACTCTCGCGATCGTTGAGCCCCCGGTCACAATCCAGGCGTTCTGCCCGCCCTGCGTCGCCACGCACGTACCACTAGCTGCGAACGATGCTTCTCCCGGCAATGCTGGCGGCATATTGTTGCTGATGTCCTGCCAGGTCGTTCCTTCGGTGGTTCGCAAGTCAGGGAAGACTCCGTTCACTGAGTCGCTATGCGAGATGCCGCGCTTCGGTGTCCAGAATGCGAAGCAATCGTAGAACGCACCCGGATTCTGGTTCTGGAACTGCATTGTCCAGGTCGCGCCGCCATCGACCGTCTTGTAGATTCGGAAATCTGTAGGGTCGCCACTAACACCGATCGACTGCAGATACGCGACCTTGGCGCTCACGCCTTCTACATCGCGGAATTGCAGCAATTCGGCTCCCGGTACCACGCCAGCCTTCCAGGTATTGCCGCCGTCGGTTGTAACCACGAACGTGCCCGCGCGTCCGGAAGCCCAGACCACTTGCGGGTTCACCGGACTGACCGCAATCAGCCCGTTTATCGTACCGCTGTTTTGCGGAGTCAGGGTGGGTTGTTGATTTTCTGGGAACTCAGCGGCAGTCGGGATCGCGAGAGCGAAGGCGGCAATCAGGAAAGCAGCCAGCGAACGTTTCAACATAGCAGTTCCTCCAAAGGCAAGTTTTTGCGTCAGTATAGGACCTCGCCACGAAGGGCGTCAAAATCTGCAACTACTTCAGAAGACGCCTAAAGTCTGCACTATTTTCACTGCCACACACATTGTGGTCGAGTGACGAGCAACCCGGAAGTTATGCCTGACGACGCGGTCTCAAACGCACGTTAGCCCGAAGTCGGCTTCGAGGACAGCTGTCGAAATATGGGTGGGAGATCTCCCCGAATCCCGTCTGGACCGCGAGCGAAGCGCTCTTCTAGCCCGTCGTCTGAGAACGTCCCTGCTTAGGGATAAGATACTCCGTGGAGCCAAGGCACTCTGACTGCGCGGGCGTCAGTGCCCACTCGTGTTTTGCCGTTCTTAATCGACCTCGCTCACAAAGACTGCTGTCGTCAGACCCGCGATCGTGGCAGCCCCTTCCTTGGAGTCAAAGGTGGATTGCCGAGTCAGCGCGTCGTTGGAGTGTTGCTGTACCGGATGCAGATGCAAATGGAGCCCCTGCAGACTGCGGTCGGTAAAGGTCAACTGCTCATTCGTAGCATTGAAAATCACCACGATATGCTTGTAGGGGCCATACTTACCGCCGTTGGCATCCAGCTTCATCACGATCACCCCCGCTATCTGACTCGGACCTGCGTTCAGGAAGGTCAGATTCTGCTGGACCTCGCCGAAGGTCGACATGCGAAATAGCCCCGAGCTGTAGCGTATTCGCATAAGTTCAAGAAAAGCCGCACGGCTGTAGGCGATATTCTCTGGCTGCGGCGTGTAGGCGGGATTGCTGAGGAGCGGTGTCATGATGGACCATTGCCCGCCATTCTGGCTCGCCAAGGGCAGGCCTATGCCCCAGTTTGCCGTTGCACCGCTCCAGTCGATCTTGTTGAACCAGTCGCCGGAATCGTAACTGTTCTGGTCCATGTCTTTGGAGCGCAAGATGTCATCGCCGGCCTGAAAGAATGGGATGCCTTGCCCCAGCACGACTAGGCTCATGCCCATCACCTGCCGGCGTGCGCGCGTAGCAATACTGTCGTTAAAGCTGGATTTCAACTGCACCGCATCGAACAGATCCTGATTGTCGTGAACAGAGCAGTAATTCACCACTTCAATTGGTGTCGCGGTGTATCCCGTTGGTTGACCGTTGTAATCCACCTGCGCCCCGGTGACCGTCATACCCGCACTGTTGGTGAAGCTGAAATCGCGCAAGTTGCCAGTAAGGCCAATGCGAATCCAGTCGGCGTACTGCAGCAGTTGATTTTCCTGGCCTGCTTGCGGGGGGTTCAGATTGGTGTAGTCACTCGGGTCCGTAAACAATCCAGTGGCAAATCCCTGCACCCGCTCATCCGTGAAGGGGCTGCCACCGCGAATACCGTCGCGAATCCGGTCGTTGAATGTGCCAATTCCAAAACCGTACAGGTCGAGTTGGCCGGCGTGCGGCCCGATCTGATTATTCGCCGTATCGCCAAAGTTCCATCCTTCCCCATACAAGTAGATCTTCGATCCATCCACGCCGTCCTTTTCCGGCGTCAACGCGTGGAGTGCGGCCTGAATGTGTCGCATATTGTAGAGGAAGTGGAAGCTCATGATGTCGAAGCGGAAACCGTCGATCTTGTACTCGCGCGCATTGAGCACGAGCGTGTCGATCATCAGCTTTTCCATCATGCGATGTTCGCTGGCCGTATCCGGGCAGCACGAGCCCGACTCCAGATTCCCATTCGCATCCAGCCGGTGGTAATACCCCGGCACCACCTCATCGAGATTCGAGTTTGGCCCCTCGCCGTAAGCACTGGTGTGATTGAACACGACGTCCTGAACCACGCGTAATCCGGCTTTGTGTAGCCCCATCACCATCGTGCGGTACTCGGATACGCGATTATCAGGAACCATCGCGTAGCTCCCTTGCGGTGTCATATAGTGCACAGGGTCATAACCCCAGTTATACCCATCGCTGCCTTGAATTGCGGTTACCGCCGCCTGCTGCTGTTGACCATCCGGCGGAAACTGCGAGAGGTCCCCAGTCGTCTTCCACGTGGACTTGTCTTCGTTCACACTCGCAAAGTGAAACGACGGGAGAATATGCACCGCGCGGAGTCCGCTTTTGGCCAGGTCCCGCAGATGCCGCATTCCATCCGAGTTTTGGTCGGCAAAAGCGTCGTAAGTGCCGCGATGTGCCGACGGAACGGTCAAGTCATTCACGCTGAAGTCGCGGATATGTAGCTCATACAAGCTCATATCGTTGAAGCTTCCGAGCGGAGGTGAAGCGAGGTGGTCCCACCCCGCGGGCTTCGTCTCGCTGGAACCAATGTCGATAATTCGACTCTTCGTCCCGTTCAGCGCAATGTCGATGGAGTACGGATCGGTGGTCACGTTTGTATCCAAGGCCGCATCGATCGGCACCCACACGTTTACGCTGAAAAGGTAGTACTTCCCTTTCCAGTCGTTCGTTCCATTCGCCACCCAGACTCCGTTGTCTTCCTGCATGGCGATGGTTGCCGAGGGTACCAAGTCCGTCTCCTGATCAAAGATCAGCAGCGAAACCGACTGCGCGGTTGGAGCCCACAGCTTGATCCGCACAGGGTAGGAATTTTCCTGGAAGACGACACCGAGCTTGCCGGGGTAATAGTAGAGGTCGTCCAGCACGCCGGCCGCTTGAATGCCAGTGGCATATTGCAGCATGCCATTTTGCCCTACCACCGAGACCGCAATCTCTCCCTTGAGTGCCTGCTTCACCGTGTCGAGGTCCACGGTTGAAGGCACCTGAAGCACCGCATAGCTGGCTAACTGCGGATACCGCATTAGCTCATCTTGGGAGAGAGTTCCACCGGCGGTTAGCGGAATCTGCGCGCCCCCAGTGACTCCGGTGCTGGTCAAATTCAGACCGCCCGTCAGGCTGGTGATGAGTGCATATGTGGCCCCGCCCTGGACGTACTGCAACTGAATTGCCAGGCGTGTGCGATCGAGCCAATAAGCCTGCTGGATGCTGAGGATGGCGTTGGCAATTTGCTGCGGCGTCGGCTGGGTCGTGAAGACCGTGGCGTCCGCGTGAATTACCCATGCCTCGTTGTACGTAGTGATCTGGAGATGCTGGTCTGGCCCGGGATCCTTGACTTGTCCCGCTGCGCAGTTATTGACAATGAAACCCAGGTCCCCTGTTGGGTTGCCTTGAGCGGGATTGACAGTCACATCGAAATAGACTCCGAAGCTGTCGGTCCCCGTGATCTGTACCTCACTCTGGCACCAGACAGCGTTTTCCGTCGATGCATTCCACGTGTAGAGAGCCCACCCGGAGTAGTTGCCGTCGGGCCGGAAATAGTGAATGCGCACCTCCCCGGCAGGAATCGGCGGATCGGAAGCCGCACTGGCCGGGACGTAAGAAAGGCAAAGCAGTAAGAGCAGGAAGCTGAATAATGCCTGCCTGATGGGAGTTTCTGTTCTGTACATCATGGAGGGACCTCCCGATTAGGTTGTGAGGGTTTGTGCACCGGGCAGTGCAATGCGACGCTGCAGCGGCTACCCCAGACTCTCGCAGCGCGCCTGCAATGGTAGTTGGCATAAAGCTTCTGCGTCAAGCGAGGGTTTGCGCCTGCTGCCGGTGTGCACGGGGCGGCTGATCAAGGATGAGCCACCACTAGCCCCGTATTGGAATGGTTTACGACACACTCGAAACAACGGCGAAGATTGATGGATTGATGCCCCGCGACATTCCACAGATTCTCGTGTTTCTAAGTCGATGTGGGCTAACGCTTCTGTGATGAGAAGCCTCCGGCCCGTGCGGTCGCACAGATCCAGACTCGAGGATGCCTCATGCTTTTCCATTCGCCGCTCGCCGCTGTTGTCTTGGCGGGATCCGCCGCTGCTCAGACTCCCAACCAGACTTCTGCGAACCTCTCCACCTCTCCAACCCTCGCTGACGAAGCCAATCATCGTCTCTTCGCCCGCGCAACGTCTCGCCACTGGCGATAAGGCGCAAGCGCCGCTCACCGATACCTACAACGGCTTCGCCTGGCCCGACACGCCCATGGGTATTGTCAAAACAGGCAATGGCTACGAGTTCTTTGCCAGCGATGGAGGGGTGCATTCCCGGCAGAAGTGGCAAGGTCATTGGGTCGCCAACTCCCCACTAAGGGTGCAATTCCGAGTAGTCGCCTGCGCAGACGTGACGTTTTGCCTCGGCAACGGTTCGCAAGCGAGTGATGGGCAACTCTGAATGTATGGTCCGCCAGGACGGACTCCCGTCGCCGCGGGCCAGAAGTGGGCTTCGGGGAGATCTCCGCGAAGCCCGTTTGTGCATAACTTTCGGTTGGCTGACATCCAACCCAAGCTTGGTGAGTCGGCACCTCTCGGATACGAAGCCAGAGATTGGGCGCTTCGCTGAAGCGATCTAGTCGCGGCGGTTTGAACTCCGCCCGATCCGAAACTCTAAATCGATCGGAGTAGACCCGTTGATTCAGAACCAACGCGGTCAGTGTTTCGTGGCGGGAGGCTGATATGGCGGGTCAGCGATAGCCCTTATATAGGCCACCACAGCTTTGATCTGTGCCTGTGTCAGAGTGCTTCGGTATGCCGGGGTCTGAGGGGACTTTCCTAAGGCGGGGCCACCGTCCGCAATGACTTTGATCAAGTCAGCATCGGACATGTTATTCAGCGTGCTCCCGTCCGTGAACTGATGGGGGAGCGGAGGAGCAAGGTTGTCGAAGTTCGAAACCCGCTCGGCAGTGGACTCAGGATCATGGCAGGTAGTGCAGTACTTGTAGGCTACTTCCTTGCCTACCTTCTCCTGATATCCCAGCGCAATCTCACGCACGTTGATCGTCGTGCTCCCTCCGGCGGTTTTAGGCGTGTCCGCAACAAGTTGGTAGCTCCCTGGAATTCCACCAAGCTGGACGGAAACGCTCACCTGTCCGCTGGCGTCGGAGAGAGACTCGGTCGGAATCAACACAAGTCCGTCTCCGTGAAGTGAGACCAACGCGCCCGCGAGTGCGCTCCCGTCGGCGCTATTCACTTGCACAACAACCGGATCGACCAATTTCGAACCTACGCCGGCGGATTGCTTACCTCCGCTCACCTCCACAATCTGCGCTCCGTAGACTTTGGAAGAGAGAGAGGGATTCATGTTGCTGTGCTTCGTACATCCAAGCGGAATAACAAGAAGCAGAGTCAGGCAGGCAACAGGGAGGCGTCTCACTTCAGACCTCCCTTCTTATGCCCCTTGAGTGTCGTCAAGAAAGCGGTCAAGTCTCGGGCTTCGTCGTCGCTGAGGCTGAAGTTCGGCATCGGCGTCCCAGGAAGCAGGGCGTTGGGATTCTTCAGCCAACGATACATCCAGACCGGAGTCAACCGGTCTCCCACTCCCGCCAGCGCTGGACCCACGTAACCCTTGTCCTGCTTGTAATCCGCGATGTGGCAAGACTGGCAGGCATATTTGCTGTAGTAGAGTTGCTTTCCCCTGAGTGGCCGCATCGGAGTTCAGAGAACTCAAGTCCAGAGCCTGTGAGTCAAAACCCGACGCCTGATATGCCGACAACATGTAGTCCGAGAGGCCCTTGATCTCCGCGTCGCTCAAGTTGAACTTTGGCATTCTCCGTATCAGTGCCGGACGCAGGGTATTGGGATTCTTCATGAAATCCAGCAGCCACGTCCGATTGACTGCGCTTCCTTCAAAAGTCAGGTCGGGAGCCATGTCTCCGCCATTGCCGTTGATGGCGTGGCAACTCTGGCAACGGAGGTCCTCCATGAGCCGGCCCGCATCTCCGCCCGGATGGTATTTCGGCATGTGGGAAGATCGGACTAGTTCCGGCGGCATAGTGACTGCGCGATCGGTTTGGGCCAGCAACGCGGTGGTGAGAGCTTCGATCTGTCCCTCAGTAAGACTGAAGTTCGGCATCTTCAGCGCGGGACCGAAGGCACGCGGATCGTGAATCTTGCCTGCAATATAGTCCGGCAGAGTCTCCGGCATGCCACGAAGAAAGCCCACTTGGAACAACGGCTTGCTGCCGATCCGAGATAGATCAGGAGCAAAGCTCTCCGGCGGATTCACTCCGTTGATGCGGTGGCAAGCTACACAACCGTAGTCGCTTACGAGTTTCTTACCGCGGGCGACGCTCTGCGCATCAGACGTCAGGCAGATGCACGTTGGCCAACAGATCATCGTCCTTCTTGCTGAGCAGAAAGCTGGAAAGCAAAGCGATCTGTTTTTCGTCGAACCGGTAACGCGACATGCGCGTCTTCGGATCGTATCCTTGAGGCGCCCGTAGCCAGCGGCGAAGCCAGTCCGGATTCACTTTATTGCCGACTCTGGTCAGTTCGGGCGCCATCTCTCCGCCCACCAGGTTTCCTGCGGCATTCTGAATCGCGTGGCAGGAGGCACAGAACAACGTTCCATACAGGCTGGTGCCCTCCTGTACCGCATCACTGCCAGGCAGCGACGCGACGCTCTTGGGAAGATCCTTGGCCGAATTCTCTGAGGGTGTGCTTTGGGCGATCAAAAAAGACGCGATGTCGGTCGCTTCCTGGTCGCTGAAGCGGTAGTTCGGCATGGTGGCCGATGTTGCATACGCCTGGGGATTCTTGGTCCACGCAAAAATCCACTCCCGCGTCGTTTTTTCGGCGACGTGCTCCAGCGACGGCGGCTCGTCTACCGGAGCGACCAGCGTTCCATCAGGCTGGGTGATGGCGTGGCAGTGAGCGCAACCGTAGCGCGCCAGCAGCCGTCGCCCCTGGTTGAGTTGAGGCGTGCCCTCAAGCGCATCCATATGACACTGGCCGCACGAAGACTCGAGATAACGTGCCGGCAATATCGGCTGCTCCCATGCCTTGGTGCTGTAGTGCGCCTCTTGGACGGTGGTGGCAGCTCCCTGCCCGTGATGGCAAACGACACAGCCAAACTCCGTGAGCGAGTGCGGCATCGCAGGATGCGGACGGAAGGGTTCCTTGCGCACATCCTGCAGGCTCGCTTCCTGCAAGGCCACGTGGCAGGTTGAGCAGCGATCCACCACGTGTTGCTCGGGAATCCATATCTGGTGAATGCCGCTTTGAAATCGCCGTTGCAACCGAGCTGCATCCGGACGGTTGCGGATCAGCTGCAATAATCTTCTGATAGTGGCGCCACTGGCTGAAAAGATCTTTCGTGGGAGCAATGGCCGAGACGATCGCCAACAACACGCTCACCGAGGCAAAGCGACGCGGCGCTGTTCCTACAAAGAAACGCCGACGCGTCCGAATTGATTTCCCAAACTCACCTAGCCCCTCCAGGGCCATACCCAGGACCAGCTCGGACCCCGGAAAAATGTGCCCACGGAGGTGAGTATCGACAGCCTCCATCAGGAACAGCGTCATGATCCAGAATGAGAGCGATCGCGAACTGAGCCAGTTTCGAAATCCTTTTTGCGGGTCTGCAGATTCTGCCTGCCACGCACAGGAGAGTCACGACGATCCAGAGTGGAAGCAACGCATCCCACGCATGGACTCGAATCAAGAGCGCGCTGAGCGACGACCATGACAGTCGCGATCGTAATGAACCGTCCGGACTTGTCGCGAAACCACCGGTCGCAAGTCCGCCGGTGGTCACATCATCAAAGAACGGGACAAACGGGATGAAGAAGAGGCCGCTCACGATGAGCACTGGCAGAATGATTCCCGCGACAAAGGGCGGAAAGTAGTGCAGTAATTCCTGTAGTCCTGTGAAGTACCAGGGCGCCTTAGCCGGATTCGGGGTGTGCAGCGGATTCGCCAGCTCATCCAGCGGAGCCTTCCAGAACAACGCCATCAAAACAGCACGACGGCCAGCGCCTCGATGCCAATGATTTCTCGAAACAGTAATTCGCGGTACGAGAGAGTCTTTTCTTCTTCCGACTCCTCGACAAGTCGCCATCGCCAGCGGACTGTGATCGGGCAAGATCGGGCTTTCCCTGCTCGTCGAGGTCATACATCCCGCCGTCTTCATGCAGACGCCAGAGGTGAACGGCGATGAGCATGATGACCAGGAGCGGAAACATCATCGTGTGCAGCACATAGAAACGCAGCAACGCGTTCGCATTCACCGTGTGGCCGCCCAGCAGGTAGAAACGAAGCTTCGCACCCACGACATGGAATCGAAGAAATGATGTTCGCCCCCACGGTAGTGCCCCAGTAAGACAACTGGTCCCACGGCAACAGATACCCCGTATAGCTCAGTAACAAGGTGGCCAACAGAAGGAACACGCCCACGATCCAATTCAGTTCCCGCGGAGGCTGATAGGCCTTGCGATAGAACACCTTGGCCATGTGCATGAAGACGAGGAATACCATGGCATGGGCGGACCAGCGATGCAGGCTGCGCAGCATGTACGCCCGAGGAGACCACAAATTCCAGGTCCTTCATGTCGGCGTAGCCCTGGGGAATCGAGGGGTGGTAGTACAGCATCAGCAACAGTCCGGTGGTGACTTGGATCGTGAATGTACCTAGGGTGAGCGCGCCGAGGTACCAGGTCGATGCGGAATCCCAGTTGGGAGTCGAGCACCCGTGCCGACAACATCCGCCGGAAATCATCGCGCCAGCGGCGATCGCCTGAAGCGGATTCCGGATGTGCGGCGCATGCGGCATATCGGCTGATCTCTGCCATGCCTTTCCATGCCTGAACGTATTCGGAACGTGCCGGCAAGGTCGTCGAGCGGTCGACCATGAGGTTGCCGTCGTCGCTAATCCACACCTTCAGCCAGGGCAGGGGTTCCGGCGCAGGGCCGGAGGTGACAGTGCCGTCGCGCCGAAATGTGCTGCCGTGGCAGGGACACACGATTTCACCCGTGTCCGCATTCCAAGTCGACAGGCATCCGAGATGAGTGCACACCGCACTCAGCGCATAGAAGCCTTCCTGCACGCGCGCCACGAAAATACCGAATCGGGGATCCAACGTGACCGAGCCGACAGCGTAACGTTCAGGCCGGCCCACGCTGACGATTGGCGAGCGGCTCGTAGAGGACGTTCGGAGAAAGATAACGGAATCCGAACACGCAGGCGCCCAGTCCGGCGACGCCTAACGACGTCGCTCCGACTTTGACGAACTGGCGGCGGTCTAACGATGCCCGATCGAGGTCAGCGGCTCTCTTTTCGCGCTCTTCTGCCATGGCTCAGGAAAAACTTAGTCGCCCATGATTGAGCGAGGAGCAAGATGAACGCAGTGATTGAAATCACACCACATTGGTGCGCGCGTCACGCTGGGCGAGACGTATTGGTCCCTTTACGATCTGACGAAGCAAAAGAACTGGATTGAAGCGGCGCAAAAACATTGCGCCAAGGCAATCGAATTGGTCAATGCCGGCGCCGAGAGCCATACGTGTCTGGGGACCATTGAAAATGGCACGGGCAAATATGAGAAAGGCGTGGAGCGATTCCTGCAAGCGACCCAGCTTGACCCGACCAATGATCAGGCGTATTGGCATCTCGCCGAGGCGTACCAGAATCTGAACCAGCTCGAGAAAGCTGAGGAGACCTTGAAGCGCAGTATCAGCGTCCGTCCGTATCTGGGAATGGCACGCAGCCTCGTATTCGCGGGTGACACGGCGAAGGCCAGGAAATCGTACAAAGACTTCTTCGAGTTGTGGAAAGACGCAGACTTGGACGTCCCAGTGCTGAAGCAAGCCAACGCTGAGTACGCACGACTGCAATAGCGAGACGCCCCTTGCTCCAAGACCGCGATGGAGAATCTGATTAACTGCTTTTTGGTGAATCCATTCTCCCCGCGGTGGGCGCACCGCTTGTTTTTTTTCAGCGCCCTTCAACTCCCGACGGCAAGTTCGCGCGATTGTTGTCGGATGACGGGCAACCCTGAAATAATCCCAAGGTAAGGGTTGCCGACGATCCGGAGTTATCGCGCGGTGGCTCCAGTCTAGTGCCGAATGGGACCGCTTCTGCGGCTCCAAGTGAGTGTCGCCTGTCCAGAGGACTATAATGAGGCGCAACGCATGGGGCTCACGTCGGGGACCAAACTCGGTCCGTACGAAATTGTCTCGCCGCTGGGGGCGGGCGGCATGGGTGAGGTGTATTGCGCCCGCGATACACGCCTGGACCGCACGGTGGCCATCAAAATTCTGCCCGAACATCTTTCCAGCAACCCGGAAGCGAAACAGCGTCTTGACCGCGAAGCGCGCGCTATTTCGGCCCTGAGCCATCCCAACATTTGCCACCTCTACGATGTAGGCCAGCAGGATGGCGTGAGCTACCTCGTCATGGAATACCTGGAAGGCGAGACGCTGGGTGACCGCCTGCGCAGGGGCAAACTGCCGCTGGAGCAGGTGTTCCGCGTGGGGGCCGAGATTTGCCGAGGGCTGGAACAGGCGCACCGCAGCGGCGTGGTTCATCGCGACCTCAAGCCGGGCAACATCATGCTGACCAAGTCGGGCGCGAAGCTGATGGACTTCGGCTTGGCCAAGGCGCAAGAGGCTCCCTTGGCGAACTTGTCAGCGTCGAACATGCTGGCTACCATGTCGCAGCCGTTGACCACAAAAGGCACCATTGTGGGCACCATTCAGTACATGGCGCCGGAGCAACTGGAAGGCAAAGAGGCGGACAAGCGCAGTGACATCTTTGCCCTAGGCTCGGTTTTCTACGAAATGGTGACCGGCAAGCGCGCGTTTGAAGGCAAGACGACGGCCAGCACGATTGCCGCGATCGTGGCGGCCGAGCCCAAGCCGCTGAGCGCGATGCAGCCCCTATCGCCACCTGCTCTTGAGCATGTGATAGCCACCTGCATCGCGAAGGATCCGGAGGAACGCTGGCAAAGCTGCGCCGACGTTTCCCGCCAACTGGAGTGGGTGGCGAAGGCGCCTAAACCTGCCGGGCCCGTTCCGCGCGGCAGTCAGCTTCTTTGGATGCTGCTGGCGGGGATTTTGATCGCTGCAGCATTTTTGCTGGGCACTCGCTGGTCGAAGGCTCCGGCGCACGCGAACCAGTTCGAAGTGAACCCGCCTCCGAACACCTATTTCAACTTCCGCGGTCTCTCCGGAGCGCCGGTTCCGTCGCCGGATGGAAGCAAGATCGCGTTCGTGGCTTTCACTCCAGGCAAAACCGGAACGGCAGGACTGTGGCTACGTTCGCTCGAATCGACGGAAGCCCGGTTCCTTCCAGGCACAGAGGAAGCGGTTTATCCGTTTTGGTCGGCGGATGGAAAGTTTCTGGCTTTCTTTGCCGGGGGAAAATTGAAGAAGCTCGATGTGTCGGGCGGGAATGCCATTCCCATCTGCGACGTCCTCGAGGGACGTGGGGGAACCTGGTCCACAGACGGTGTAATCCTCGTTGGCATACGCGCCGGCCCGCTGTTCCGGGTGGACGCTGCCGGTGGCAAGCCCGTCCAGCTTACCAGCCTGGACGAGGCGCGGCACGAGACCAGCCATCGTTTTCCGCAGTTTCTTCCCGATCAGAAGCACTTCCTGTTTGTGGCGCAAGCTCCGCTAATCCCTACCGCGCGCGCCTTCGTCGCCTCCTTGGATTCACCGCAAAAAGCCGTCATGCTGGAAGACGTCACCTCAAGCGCGATGTTTTCCAACAATCATCTGCTATATGTTTTGGACAACAGTCTGCTGATTCGCGGCTTTGACCCCGTGACTCTCCACTTCACCGGCGAGCCGATGGTTGTAGCCGAGCACGTGCAAAATGATCCTCAGTTCAATTTCGCAGCTTTCTCCGTTGTTGGCTCCGCTTTGATTTACCAGACCGGTGCGGTAGTTGCGGGAACCCGCCTCGTCTCCTACGGACGCAGCGGGAAGCCGACCGTTCTGACTGAGGAAAAAGATCTGATTCAGACCGTTGCGCTTTCCCCGAAAGAGGATCAGTTGGCCGCTTCCCTGGGGCTGGCCTCCGGCCAGTTGACGGACATTTGGGTCTTCGATCTGCGCAAGAAGAGCAAAACCAAGCTGACCTTCGACCAGCACTCCTTCTCTCCCGTGTGGTCGCCGGACGGCAAGAGAGTGGCCTTTGACCGCGTCGACGCCGACGGAGACACGATCATCTCGAAGGACGTTTCCGGGAGCGGCGCTGAGGAAGTTCTGTTCAAACTTCCGTTTCAGAGAGGCAACTTGGGCGGCGAATCCACGCCGCAAAAACTGTATCCCATGGGCTGGACCGCAGATGGAAAATACTTGATCTACCGTGGGCCCGGCGAAGTCAGGGTGCTTGCGCTCGACGGCGAACATAAATCAACTCCGTTGTTTTCCGCGAAGATGGGAACCTATGGCGTTGCCCTGTCTCCGGACGGCCGCTGGCTGGCCTACTCATCAAATGAATCGGGTCTGCCGGAGATTTACGTTGTACCTTTTCGGACTGGACCGGACGGGACTCCATCGATCTCGGGCGGCAAATGGCAGGTGTCGAACGGCGGTGGGACAGCGCCGTCTTGGCGCGCGGATGGCAAAGAGCTGTTCTTTACCAACAGTTCAGCCGCCAGGTTGATGGTTGCCGCCGTGAGCATTACCGGCGACCACTTTCACAGAGAGAACCCTCAACCCCTTTTCGAACTCGACGCGCATCCCATCGTGAACTACTACGCCGTCTCCCGCGACGGGCAGAAGATCTACATGACCAACTATGGGCCTGGCAGCACGGCGCCCTTCACAGTGACTGCGAACTGGCTGGACCTGGTAAAGAAATGATCGCGCTCGCAAGGTAGGTCTTTGCTGAGTAACGGAACGAAACTCGGCCTATGAAATCCAATCCGCATTGATGGTCGCGCAGAATTGTACGGCGCCGAGCTTCCACGTCGGCGATGCCGCTTCTGCTGTGTCCAATTCTAAAAGTCCTACTGGGAGGATGACGAGCTACCATCTTGGTCCGGCCGATGAGTACCGAGAAACGCGCCAGCATCCTGTTATCAGTTTTACCGTCGCGTTCCGGATTCCTGATGCGATGCCGACTTACCAGGACTAATCCCACCGTCAACGCTGGATAGCTTCCGGTTAAGCCGACAATCCAGAAGTGATCGCATGGTGGCTCAAAACGAAATCTCGAACCGCCACCTGTGGTGACAGTTTCGACCGCGACGCTCAGATGTACCCTTTCAAGTGAAGAAGAGAAAGTGCGGCAGGTCGCGAAGAGGGCCAGACGCGACAAGAGTCGTTCAAGCACGACCCGCAAGTGCGGGTGTTTATTGCAACCGCACGGGGCGCGCGGAGACGCCCGTATCAGCTGCCGCATCAAGTCTGGCCAGCATCTCGTTTGCGGGGGCGTAGCCTCGAGCGGCTGCCTTCTGTAGCCAAGCTCGAGCAGTCCCCAGATCTTTCGAAACACCGTAGCCGCGGTAATAGATCATGCCAAGATCCCATTGTGCAGCCGGTAGACCCTCGCCAGCCGCTTTTCGAAACCACGCCGCTGCTTCCGTGAAATCGCGTATCACCCCTTTACCGTCAAAATAGAGTCGACCGATCATCCATTCTGCCATTGCCGATCCCTGGTCAGCCGCTTTACGGTACCAATGCATCGCTTCGCTGTAATCTTGAGACGTGCCTTGCCCGTCGCGATACATCGAACCCAGATTTACTTGAGCTTGCCGGTTTCCGTATTCAGCCGCTTCTTTCATCCAGTGCATCGCCTCATCGTAGTCCAGCGGCACGCCCTTTGATTGCAGGTATGCATTCGCCAGATAAACGTGCGCCGTTACCCATCCTGCCCGTGCACCGGCGGTCGCGAGATCCACACCGCGCTTATACCACCTCTCCGCTTCGCTCGTGTCCTTGGGAACGCCTCTGCCATCGGCATACATGTCACCAATTCGGAAATTTGCGCCCGTTATGGCCCAGGCCTCCGACCGAAGATCGCTCCACTGATCCAACAAATCCGGACCCGGCATGGATACGACCTTCATGTACCAGCGCAATGCTTCACTTGGATTCTTGTACACACCGATGCCGCGTTCGTGCATTCTCGCAATGTTGTATGCTCCCCACGCCGAGCCCATTTCCCAAGCCTTCAGGTAATGCATATATGCTTCGCTCGAACTCGGATCATCGGTCAAACCATTTTCTGCCAATTGACCCAAGTAGTCCTCGGCATACCCATCGCCCAGACGCGCGGCAGCCTGAAGGTATCGCAACCCGTTGGCGCGATCTTGCGCGATAACCAAACCACTAGTCAGCATTACGCCAAGGTCGCACTCGGCCCGAGCGTTGCCCTGGCGCGCTGCTTTCTCCAGCCACGCCCGTGACCCTGCGGGATCGCGTGCGACGCCGCGCCCGTCGAACAGAGCCTCGGCAAATCTGGCCTGCGCCTCCGCGTTACCCATCTCGGCTGCCTTGTGATACAACTCGGCAGCTTTGCCCTCGTTCCGAATCACACCGGAACCGGCCCGGTACTTGTCGGCCTGAGAGAGTAATTTCTTTGCGGACGTCTCAGCGTGCGCTCGGGTCGTGTTTGCCGGCCCGTGTGCGCGATCAACGACCGTATGTTCAACTGGCCTTGCGGTTTTCTCCGCTAAGCGGGATCGCGAATGCCTGATCTGGAGAATAAGATTGTCGCTCGCTCCCGCACTTCGAAGCTCTTGCTCGACCGTATGGGTCAACTCGAAATCAACTCCATATTGTTTTACGAGCGCAGTCATGCGCGCGTTCGGGACTGCGGATTTGAGACCGTGTTCCACGTCGGCGGCCGAAAGGGGCCGGGGAGCGTGTTGTGTCCGTGTTGCCTTGCCCTCCGTACTGCCCACCATGAACAGCAATATGCCAGCGACTAGCAGCTTCGTAACGCACATTTTTATCTCCGACTAGCTATGATCTGGTTTTCCGCTTGCATCGCTCGGCGGGCGCGCGCCAGGCAAACTTTCGCAGCGCTGCTGTTTCCGTCGACTTGCAACGCGCGTTTGTAGTTGGCAATCGCCGCCGTGTAATTGCCCTTGTCCATCTGTCGGGTCGCCGAATCGATGTAACTCTGTGCGGCATGCGCCGCAACTCCACGAGATCCCGCTGCGAGTTTCGTCGTCCGGTGTGTCGGTGTCGCCGCCGGAACCTTCAGCGCCACCGCGGAATGCGAGTTCCGGTCCAGCCTCGACGCCGTACGTGTCTTAGCACCACGATTCGCAGGCGCCGGTGTCATCGTTCCGCGCGTCGATCTCGACATCCCTGGACTCGACGCCTCCGAAGATGATGCGGTGCGCAAGCCTGCCTCCGGCTCAGCTCTGGATCTGTCCTCACTCTGCGCATCCTTCGTTGGCTCGACCGTTTTTTCAATTGCGTTCTCCGGGGCCATGGTTCGCGCCGTGTCGGCCGAATTCAGCTGCGTGACCTGCCGGACCGGAACCAACCGGCCAGTCCCCGCGATGCTCGTCTGTATCTGCGCCGCCTCCTTATCGAAGGACTGCGGAGCCGCTGCCGGTTGCCTCTTCGTGAAATACTGCTCTTGTCGTCCGCCGCTCAACACCGACGACGCCTTCCCCGGACGATTCGTCGCCGAAAGCATTTCTCTGGTTGGAACGATGGGCAGATTGCCGGTGATGATGCGCGCCTCACGAAAAGCCCGTCGGCTCACAGTTTTCGGCGCAGAGAGTCCGGTGCCAAAGCGATCCGCCGGAAGAGCCGAGATCGCGTCGCGAATCCGCCCATCGACTGCGGCCAGAGTTACATTGGAGAACTCATTGTCGTCGCGCAGTGGAGCGACGACGCGAGTGAGTCTTGTGATGTTGGTCGCGTCGGTGACACTAGCCTCTTTCAATTGCGATTCGTTCCGTCCGTACCACGGATAGAACGAATCACCCGGACCAAGTGGCAGCCAGCCCACCGATCCGAACCCGACGGAAGGTCCCCGATGGCCGCCGAATCCGAAGAACGACACGTAGGCCGGAGCCCACTCCGGGCGGTAGGTTCCCCCGCCGTCAACCGGCCCAGGCCACCACATCCAGGATTTTCCATAGAGGAACCAGCGGCCGTAGTGATAGGGCGTCCAGCCCCAGGGTTCATGGGAAACCCACGTCCAGCCCCAGTATGGCTCCCAGACCCAGCGGCCGGCGCGATAAGGAGACCAGCCCCCGCCGCCCACCGTCGGTGACCACACCCGCCCGTAGTCCGGCACGTTGACCCAGCGTCCGTAGACATCGAGATCTTCGCTCCCCACGTAGTAGCGATTCGTGCAGTTCCACGATTGAGCGTTGTTTATCACTCCGTCGCGGTCAATGTTCCACGAATCCCAGCTGTCCATCGCAGGCGCACCGCCGAGCACGTTTCCCGCCAGCCGGGTTGTGCCTTTTATAGTCGCGCCCTGTCCCATCTCCACGCGGGCGGTCCCTTGAGGTGTAGCAATTTCGACCGCTCCCGCGCGCACGATCAAGTGCGTCTCAAAACCAGTCACCTCGATGCGGTAAACGCCGTCTTTAGACGTTGGCCGGATGGCCGCATTCGGCGTGTCGATCTCGACTTCTGCGTCGGAATCCTTGAAGACCGAGTAGTACGCAAGCCCCTGCCAGATCTGAACCTGAATCTGAGCCCGCTCATTCTGCACCCGCTCCACGGTTGCGATTTTTACCAGCGAATGGTTGCCGAGACGAAGGATGTTCCCGTGGTCCAGTTGCAGCTCGACCTTGGAATTGTCTCCGGTCGAGACCCTGTCACCGCCGACCAGGGGCTGATTCAGCGCCGCTGCTGCCCACTCCTCCGTGTCGCCACGCTGCGTCGAAACGTCGCCCTGGATCAGGCTGAGGCGCGCCACCCCAGGAGAAATGTCCGCCTGCGCGCTGGAAAGAACCGACAAGAATCCTAGTGAGAAGACCGGCACCAGAAAGTTGCGTTTCATGCCCACCTAACCGGGAAAGCAGCGTTATCGAGGGAGTCTTTGAATGAACGCCTTTGCAGGTTCCCTGCCAGATATGCAGCTCTGAAGGCCGCGCAAGTCCTTTGCTCGCAGAAACCACACTATGCCGATGTTGTGTTCCCGTGGATGGACTGGCCTACCTCAGCCATGAGTGGTGGTTTTCGGCCACCGGGCGCGCTCTGTAAGGCTCAACACATACTTGTTCCGCACCCCCTTCACGTCGGTTGTCGAGTACGCTTTCCTGTAGTGGACACAGGTCGTACTCGGACGTTCGGAACCGCATCGATGTCCCGTCGGATACGCAAATCTGAAGCGTGCCATCGACCCTTGCACCGATACGACGAACCCGCTTGAAGGAAGTTGGTAGTTCTAATTTTGGGAGGCATGGTTTTGGCTTTTGCGAGTTAACCGTGGGGTACTTCGGCGCGGCCCATGAGGATTTGTTGGAGCCCTCGGCAAGGCGGGCAGTATTGCAAGACCTGTCAGGCGACGAGTGCAGACAGCCTCTGCAGAGAGTGCAGAGGAGCGGAAATTGATTCCGGAGTTGCGCAATCGATAGCAGGTTGAGCATTGGGGGCGAAACATTGCACCCACAATCCTCCTTAATAGTGTAAACGTAAATCGTCGTCGGATTGCTTCCGGATCACGGGCGATCCAGAAGTCAAGTTCCCAATTGCCGACAATCCGCCCAGAACTTCGAGTTGACCACCCAGTAAACGCGTTTCCCTTGATATAGTCCGATGGTCACATGGGTATTTGGCTTACTCTGGGATTTGATACGATTAGCGCGTCTCTGAGACTGCACGCTTAGAGAGATCTCCGTAGGAAGGAGCTCGCGATGGGATCCTTCTGCCGCTTCGCAGTATGTTTCCTCATTGTGCTTTCCTGCGATGCTCCGGGTATTGCACAAGAAGCGGAACACGTGCACGCCTCTCTTGGGTCTGAAAAGGGTCTGGGACGCGCACACATGGAGATTTCGTGTTCTCCGGCGGTGGCTGCAAAGTTCGACCGCGCGTTGGCCCTGCTACATAATTTCTGGTACCGGCGCGCGCTGGAAGGTTTTCAGCAAGTCTCAAACTCTGATCCGGAGTGTGCAATCGCCTACTGGGGCGCAGCCATGACATACAACCATCCCTTCTGGGACGCGCCTTCGTCCGCAGACGAGACGGCTGCGTTGGGTTTTGTGCAAAAGGGACTTGCGGCGAAGAAAGTGTCTCCGCGCGAGAAGCTCTATCTCAATGCGGTTGCTGCTTTGTTCAAAGATGCTGGTGCAGCAACTGGCATCGGCGGCGTTGTGGCAGGGTTCGGTGATCAGCGCGAAGTGGAACTCCTGGTGGAAGCCGGCTTCACGCCCGTCGAAGCCATTCATATTGCTACTGAGAATGGCGCACGCTTTCTACACGAAGAAGATTAGCTTGGCACGCTAGCTCCCGGCAAAAAGGCCGACCTGGTAGTGGTTCGCGGAGACCCTTCCTCCAAAATATCTGACATCGAGAACGTGGAGATCGTTTTTAAGGATGGGGTTGGTTACGATCCCGCAAAGCTGATTGATTCAGTGCGTGGCCTCGTCGGGCTACGCTAGCGATCCTCGTCCATGCGGCTTTAGCGCTTACAGGCTTTCTTTCAGCAGATTCTGGGGACGAATGGGATGGAGAAAATGACACTCCCTGCTTCAAAACGCTTTCTGCATATTTCCGCGGCACTGGTTCTCCTCGGATTCCTGGCAGCGCACTCAGTAGCCGAGAGAGGCCTTGCGGCACCGCCCGGCCGGCACGCGGTGCTTGTCGACAATATCGGCACCTACGGGCGGAAAATCTCCACAACCTCTCCTCTTGCCCAGAAATTCTTTGATCAGGGTTTGCGCCTGGCTTATGGGTACTACTTTCCTGAAGCGATCGCGTCGTTTGAGGAAGCACAGCAGTACGACCCGGATCATCCGATGATCGACTGGGGTCTGGCGTTCGCGATGGGTCCTAACCCCAACAGCAGGAAGAACAGCTTTCCCGATGACCCGCACGGTGACGGACGAAAGGCAATTACGACTGCACGCGCCCATTTGGCTAGGGCAACGACGGTCGAGCGGGCGCTTATCGAAAGCCTGTCTGTCCAGTATGACAATGACCAGTATCCGGATCGGGCGATTCGCGACGAGAAATATATTGAGGCAACGCGATCAGTTCTGGACCGGTACCCCGATGACCTGGAAGCCGGGTTCATTTATGCGGACGCCGTAATGATTCGGGGGGCGTGGAACTACTGGGAGCGAGACGGTTCTGCCCTCCCTGGGACGCGCGAGGCGGCCGCCGCGCTCGAACATATCATGGCGCTTGAACCTAGACACCCTGGAGCGGTTCATCTCTATGTGCATCTGTTCGAGAGTTCCGCCGAGCCCGAACGAGCTCTGCCGCAAGCCGACCGGCTCGAATCTCTCATGCCGAAAGAAGGGCACATGGTTCACATGCCCTCGCATATTTATCTTCGTGTGGGACAGTATGAGAAAGCGATCGCCAGCAATGAGCGGTCTGTGGCCGCGGATCATTTTTTTCTATCGGAATGGGGAGATCGTCCCTTTCCCATGGAGGGCACCTATCATCTTTCCGCCTCCACACACGCACCGCACGCATTGGACGTGCTGCGGTACGTCGCGATACTCCAAGGCAATTACGCCCGCGCGCTTCAAGCGGCACGCGATCTCGCTGGTTCACACAGCATGATGGCGGCAAATCCACGGCAGCAACGCCTTCCGGCCGTGTGGCTTGTGCATAAGGCCTTTGGCAAGTGGCAGGCTCTTCTGGCTGAACCGGCTCCGCCAGCCGAGCGCGTGTACTTGAATGGAGCGTGGCACTACTTCCGTGGCAGTGCGTTTACTGGACTAAGGGAAATCAAGAAAGCGGAGAGTGAACTGGAGGCGCTGGCAACAACGTCACGCGATCCGGCGGTGAAGGACGTCCTCTCCGGGGCAAACTCCGCAGGGCCGATTCTTGCAATGCTGTATCGCGCGCTCTCAGGCGAAATCGCCAGGGCACGAGGTCAGCGCGCTGAAGCGGTTCTTGCGTTCGAACAAGCCGTGCGAATGCAGGATGCACTCAATTTCAATGAGCCTCCCGACTGGCCGCAATCGATGAGACTGTACTTGGGAGCAGCGTTGCTTGAGGCTGGGCGCGCCAAAGATGCTGAAGGAGTGTATCGCGAAGAACTGCGAGATCTTCGTGACAACGGGTGGGCCTTGTTCGGCCTGTGGCAGAGTGTGCGCGCTCAGGGCCGGAACGCGGAAGCTCAGAAGATTCGAGAACGATTTGACCGAGCCTGGAGAAACGCCGATGTCGTGCTGAGCGCATCCGCATTCTGAATATCGAGCAAGAACTTCCTGGTCAAAGTCCATTCACTATCCACTGAAGGCGATATGCGGACCATCGGGGGCCCCCTCAACCTCTCGCGCCCTAATTGGGCGGCTTCGTTCTGACGGGCAACCCTGACGTAATCCCAAGGTAAGGTTTGCCGAAGATACGGACGGTGGCGAAGGTAAATGCTGTGCCGTTGATCGTGAGTTTAGGTGCATGGCGGGCAACGCAGGGCGCGCTCAGCCTAACATTGCATGCCGTCAATCCGTATTGTAAACTGAACCGTATGGTTCAGTATTGCCAGACCCGCTTCGATGTCTCGTTCGGCTCGCTCGCGGACGCCACCCGGCGCGGCGTTCTGGAGCAGCTCGGGCGTGCAGACGCTTCAATCACGGCCCTTGCCAAGAAGTTCCACATGACCCTCACGGGCATGAAGAAGCATGTAGGCGTCACACAGGCCCATGGGAACTCAAAATCCCCGGTCGCTGAGGTCAATGAGCGGTATGGCGATATTTTCGCCATGCGGGGGTTGACGCTTCCTGGCTTCAAAGGGCCGACGCGCCAAATTGGCGCGCCGGCTCAGCAGAATGATCGTAATGCTGGGCCACTGTGTTAGTGTTCCTCCGCACGCAGCGTAGTCTCATCAATGGATCGGGACACCTCCCTGCCGAGACGCAGGCCAGCTAAGTGATCAAAGCGGAAGTGCTGTCCGGCATAGATTCGGCTTAAACCTGCTTCGCGCTTAGCAGCGGAGAAGCTAGTGAAGTGGCGCGTGACTCCCGGCCGGACCTCGGAGGTGACATCGAAGGTGAATTTGTCTCCAAAATAAAACGCCAATACTGTTGCGGCGGCGCTGCTGGTAGCACTGTGAGCACCGGGATAGGAGGGATCCGGCGCGGTTTTGGTCGACAATGGCAGCCAATCGGAGTCAGTGAGCTCAGCCGGAGTCACCGGCCGCCAGAAGTGATAGATGTATTTCGCTTCGAAGAACGAGATCGTGGCGTCGGCCATTCCAAAATTCACTAGCGCGAAAACGCGGGCACTCTGTTCAAGATTCAGGTTGTGCGCGATGGCTGCCTTCTGGGTGATCTCGTTCCAGTAATTTTGGATCTTCCCACCCCAGAAGTTCCCGATCAAGGTTTGCTCGGGTGTGCGCGTTGTGCTGTCGATCTCGCCAAAGCTCTGTACCTCAGCAAGGTCTCGAATGTATTCTTTGTCGGTCAATGCCGGCGGCGGGTCGGGAAGGAATTCGCGCGCATTGACGATCGCAAAGGGAGTCACATCGCTCCATTGCGTAAAGTCGGCCGGGGTGAAATCCGGTGGTGTAGCCCGATAGAATCCCGGAATATTTTTGGATGTGAATCCTGGCTGAGGAGCGCCGGAGCCATCATTGGCGCGGAATGCCAGGATCTGAGCAGCCACAGTCTGACCCACCGTGATGCCATCGTTCTTGACGTTTCCATCAGGAATCTGGGCTAAATCCTGTTGAAGTTCGGCGTCCAGTGTGGCCTGAAACGCGGGATAAATAGACAGCAACACGTCGTGCGCTGCCTGGTCCGCTGCGGCCACTTTAGACGTTTGTGGCGCCACATCGGCGAGACGCACCAGATAGGGATTGAATTCTCCGGCAATGTTATTGACAGCGCCATAGATCGCGGCGTGAAGAATCGCGAAGCTGCGCGTCGAATGAATGGTGGACGGCTGGGGCACCCGGAGTCCGCACGATTACCAGAAGAGTTCTATTCCACTCGATAACGGGGTTGACAGACTGATTTGTGTTTGTGGGAGGCTGTTCATGCCTTGTCCTAGGGCCCGATGTGACCTGGGCTGGAAGACTCGCGCACATGAACGCAGCGACGACCAACATTTTACGCATAAATTCGCCTTTGCTCCGTTTTGTTCGAATTGGGGTAGTTACAGAGAGGGAACGAGTTCTCTCAGCCGCGCCCCTACTCTGTACAACCGTACTCGTCGGAACTCGTCGGACGCTTATTCCATCGGTATGTCAAAATCGTCGAAATATCAGCGCGAGCCTGCTCGTAAGCAGGCCTCTCGAAGGCGACCCGGAAAAGGATGTTATGTGCTGTGGAAACTAAGCAGTGGCAATCGCTCCTGACTGGTATATTTCACGGTACGTGGCTGTCCAGGCGGGCTTCGTTCCTAACAGAATTATCCGCAACGCCTGGGAATAAACTAGCTGGCCGGCAGTTTAAGTATTTGTGCACATGTCTGCCGCGGAAATTCAACATGGCTCATTCGAAGAATTGGCTGTGCCACTCTTCGACCAGCTCTACAATTTCGCGCATTGGCTGACAACAAAGTATTATCGCGTAAGTGTAGGATTCATCGGCACTTGCTGGAAATGGCTGTAGTAGAATACCTCCCTCTCCGCCACGACCTTAAAGCTCGTATCCATAATAGTTCACGCTTGCCAGCGGCTATTACGAAATCGCCAACTAGCTCATGTACCAACCCCCATTGACGGACAGAGTCTGCCCCGTCATGTATTCGTTTATCGCCAGCATCACAGCTACAGAGGCGACGTCGTCCACAGAACCGAAGTGTCCCATTGGGATCAGGGCTGGACTCGCATTTGGGTTGCTGATCACCATGTCCGTCTCAATGAGTGCGGGAGCAATCGCGTTGACGGTGATGCCATCTTGAACAAACGATAAGGCGCAGGAATGCGTCAGCCCAATGATTCCGGCCTTTGACGCTGCATAGTGTGGCCCCACAGCCCCTCCCGTCTGTGCCGCGACCGAAGACAGATTGATAATGCGGCCCCACTTCTGTTGTCGCATGCCTCCGATCACCGCCTGAGTCACCAAGAACACCGACTTCAGATTGACGGTGAGCATCTCGTCCCACTCCTGCTCCGTAATCTCTTCCAGCTTGCGCGGACGAGCGATTGCCGCATTGTTCACAAGGATGGCGATACTGCCAAGGTGGGTCTCAACTTCTTTGACCATGCGTTTCACGTCGGAAGCGACAGACACATCGGCCTGAACCGCGATTGCCTTTCTTTTCATTCCGCTGATCTCGTCACAAACCGCTTTCGCGGCGTCGGCTCTTTCACGGTAGTTCACCGCAACATCGGCTCCAGCCCTAGCCAACGCGATGGCGACTGCTGCTCCGATCCCTCGACTACCGCCAGTGACCAGAGCCACTCGATTTTTTAGATCTTTCATCCGGTCATTGTATGGCGGAACAGGGTGTATGGCGGAACAGGGTATGGCGGGACAGGCAAGGACGGCATCCGCAAACCGAGCGCACAGGAACGGGTTTTAGTGTTACGCTGTCGGTCTGTTTCCCGTATTCGGGAGGAGGAGCTATGAGAATCGCAACAGTCATACTGTTAGCGTTAATGATTACCCTGTCCACTGTCAGCGTACTTCCAGCATCTCCGCAGCGGGACGTTCCTGCCGAAGTAGAGTCGGCAAGGCACGCTCTGCAAAGTGCCCACAAAGATTTGGAACACGCTGGCGGTGAATGGGGTGGTCACAGGGTTGCGGCGATGAAGCATATTGAAGAGGGATTGAGAGAACTAGGAGAGGCAGAAAGGTGGGCGCGAGAACACCACGACATGAAGTAAACCCGAAATCTAAATCTCCACCCACGAGGCCCCGGCTTTGCAGGATGGGCTAAGTTGTAAACCATGGCGGCCAGGCTGATCTCCGCCTGCGCACCGCGCAGTCCACGGAGCAGAAAGCGTGGCTGCCCGAACCTCCGGTACTTCAGCGAGGCAAACGGATGTTCCACCGTGGATCGTCGTAACCGCATCAGCTCTGGCGTCGCGCGCGGCTGCATGGGTTGCAAAACCCCATCGTGAAGTGGCGATTTACGATCCGTTGCGGCGCGTTGGTGCAGCTCGATTTCATGACACACGCGCCACATACTTTGGCATTCCCCCGCGTAAACGACTCGCCTCTTGCGCCTCTGTAGCTGTTTGCCGTTGAGTGTCTGATTGGCCGGGCAGCGAAAGGTATCGGTCTTCTCGTCGTAGTAAAACTGGCTGCGGTCGAACAGCGTGCCGTCGCCTTGGTTATTGATGGCGCGATTGGCTGGCACAAGCAGCGCGATGCCCTGGACTTCACAGCTCTCGGCCAGGGCTCCATAGCGCACCGGTCTTTGGCAATGAAGAGCAACATGAACCCGAAGGCAATCACGTAAGCGTCGGTAGGCGCAGGCCTATGCGCCCACAACCGATTTGCGGGATTTGCAACGACCAGTCTGGCCTGGCTCAGAGCGTCTAATGACTCAGGCAAAGCCGGGTTCCTGAGAGTCCAAGAGTCAACGTCGTTTGGGTTGAAACTCCACTGAAAATGAGGTAAGTTGGGATGCTTTTTCTCCCCTTGCACCGGTCTATTTCTGGTGAGATTCAGGAAAAAATCAGGCCATATTGCAATGGCCGACAAGATTCAAGCCCACCGTCGGGCAGATGGATGGCTGGGTGCCGGATTCGAGAATCCGGCTCTGGCACTGGGGTGGACGTTTGGATATTTCGCTTGGGCCGAAGGAGGCCACGATGAATGTTCCTGCCTTCCTGTTCGTTGACAGCATGCGGAGGTGTTTCGCCAGCAGCTTTTGGATTTTTGCCTTGGTGCTGGCGACCGCGATGGGAATGAATCCTGGGTTATTGCGGGCGCAGGAGAACGCCGCGACTCCGGATCCTCAGACGCTTCAGCGATTGCTCGAGAGAATTGACCAATTGGAGGCGCGAGTTCGACAGCTGGAAGCGACGCGTGCGCAACCTTCGGTGGCGTCGAGTGCGGAGCCGCAACAAAAACCTGCTCCGCCAGCCCCGCTATCATCCGACGCTGCGCAGACGAATCCCGCGCCAGAACACGAGGCCGAGCCGAGTGAGCATGCTGAGGCGGAACGAATGGACCTCAGCAAAACCTTATTGCGCATCCGCGGTTTTGGCGACGTCACGCTGCACGGCGACAAGCAGAAAGGGGACACCACATCGTTTTCGCTCGGACAACTGAATCTCTTTGTCACCTCTGACATCTCCGACAAATTCAAGTTTCTGAGCGAAATCGTATTCGAGGGAGGACCGGACAACTTCTATGGCCAGCCGGAAGGAACGCGGAACTTGTTCACCGTGGACGTGGAGCGTTATCTGGTGCAGTATTCGCACAACGACTATTTCAACCTTGCGGCAGGTCGCTATCACACGGCGATTGGATACTACAACACGGCCTATCACCACAGCACTTGGCTGCAAACGACCACCGGGCGGCCCTTGCTCTTTGAGTTTGAGGATCGGGGCGGCATTTTACCGATCCACAACATAGGAGTGGAAGCTTTTGGACGAATACCCTCGGGACGTCTGGGCCTGCACTATGTTGCCGAAGTCGGAAACGGGCGGGCATCCCGCACCCCGCTGGAGGAAGAGCCAGTGCAAAACGAATTGGATGAAAACAACCACAAAGCAGTCAACTTCGCCATCTTTGCACGTCCCGCACAAGTTCCCGGACTGCAGGCCGGCTTTTCGATCTATCGGGATTTGCTGACGCCCGCCGCGCAACCAGCGGTCGGTGAGACTATCCTAGCGGCTCATGCCGTCTACTCACTGACCAACTTTGAGTGGCTCAACGAGGCGCTCGTCATACGGCATGCGCCGCAAGGACTCGGACACGTTTATGAGACGCCGGGATTTTACAGCCAGATTTCCCGGCGCTTTGGCTCGTACCGGCCTTACTTCCGTTACCAATACGAGAACGCCTCGCCGCATGAGCCCATTTTTCCGGATATAGCCTTGCGGGCGGGGCCCTCGGCGGGCGTGCGGTTCGATGCGAGCGAGTCGGTGGCGCTCAAACTGCAGTATGACTTCATCGCCCTGCGGAACCAGCCGGGGACTCAGGGCCTGACGCTGCAGATAGGGTTTACCTTCTAAAAGGTTTTAGCCATGATCCATCGTGCGGCAACCGTTCTGCTGATCGTGGCCGCTGCAGCGCTGCTGCTGCGGGCGCCGCAGGCTCGCGTCTATGCTTCACGGCCAAAGCAGGAGGGCCTTGCCATCATCGTAAATCAGTCGAATCCGGTCAACGAGATCTCGTTGTCTGAACTCCGTGCTGTTTTTCTGGGAGAGCGCCGTCACTGGCCCAACGGACGCAGAATCACCTTGGTAATGATGGAACCGGGGCAGCCGGAACGGGACGCGGTGCTGCGCGAGATTTGCAAAATGGGCGAATCGGATCTGCGTCGCCGCTTGCTACAGGGTTTGCTGACGGGCGACATCCTGGTTTCACCGAAAACGTTGGCCACGCCGGTCGGCGTGCGCAAATTTGTCTTCAACGTGCCTGGGGCAATCGGCTATCTGCGCCCCGAGGATGTAGACGGGTCAGTGAAGGTCCTGCGAATCGACGGCCACCTCCCCGGCGAAGCAGAATACCAGTTAATGGATCCCCGAGCAGGCGACACCTTAGAATGAGCGAACGAAACCAGCCGACGACGCAGGCAGGAGCGGCATCCTTTGTTCCGCGGGTGGGGACATCCCCGGGGCTTCTCTCCCGCTATAGCTCTGCTCTTCTACTCCTGGTCGTGGGATCTTGGAAGCAGCTGTCGTGCAGTTCGTAATTCGCGATGTCCACTCCGCCAATACTGAAGTCCAGCGAATGTACGCCTGGTCGGTGCTCGGCCTTCGCAGGATTGGGAATTTGCAATACGATGCCCAGGAAACTCGCCGGAGTACTCTCTATGCTCTGACCACTGACAACAGCAATCTTCAGGTCGAATATGCGGATCAAACGCGCGAAGCCGACAAACGCGTTACGGAAGCGATTGCCGAGTACTTACAACAAGCGCAAAAGCCCCGCGAAATCGAAGTCGGCAACCGGCTGCAGCAGGATTGGCTGGCATATCTGCGTGTTCGGGACGAAGTACTGGCTTCAATTCTCGAAGGCAGCACGAAAGAGGCGGTTGCCCTCGATCTGTCACAGGGCGATCGACTGTTCGACCGTGTGCGTGAGGATCTGGAAGAGACGCAGCGCCTCTACGACGAGCAGGCGTCGCAGCGGTTGTCAAATGTCGCCGCTTTGGCGCGGCGCTCCGTGACCCGGCTTTTCGGCGTGCTGTTTTGCACGGTCTTTTCGGTCAGCGTCTTCGTGTGGGTCCTGCAAAGAAGCAAGATGTCGAGCGCGCTGCAGCTCGCCAAAATGCAAATGGATTTCGTGGCTTCGGTATCCCATGAGTTACGCACCCCGCTGGCGGTTCTCTGTTCTGCCGCCGACAATATTGCCGACGGTGTGGTGCGAGAGGAAGAGCAGTTGACGAAATATAGCGCGGTTATCCGAAACCAATCCCGCCAGATCAACGATCTGGTCAATGAGGTCATCCTGTTCGCCTCGACGCAAAACGGAAAAGGACGCTATGTCCTGCGGCCCTTGGAGGTGGGGGAAATCATCGAATCTGCTATTAGCAGCACCGTCGAACTGATCCAGAGGGCAGGTTTTGTGCTGGAGCAGCACGTGGCGCCGGCCTTGCCGCGAGTGATGGGTGATTCGTCCGCATTATCGCAGTGTTTGCAGAACCTTCTTATTAATGCCCTTAAGTATGGGGACCGGGGCCGTTGGATCTGCATGCGGGCCAGTTTGGAAGCAGGGAGAGACCACCGTCATCACCGGGAGATCCGGATCAGTGTTCAGGATCGCGGAATGGGAATTTACCGCGCTGATTTGCCGCATATCTTCGAGCCTTTTTATCGTTGCCCGGCAGCCGTGGCGGGTCAAATTCACGGAACAGGTTTGGGGCTGCCAATCGCCAAGAGCCTCGCCGAGGCGATGGGCGGCAGACTTTCGGTGGCGACCGAGTTAGGAGTGGGAAGCGTCTTCACGCTACACTTGCCAGTAACGGAGGCCAGCATGGAGCTGGCTGGCCTGCAGGAAGGACCACCAGCTCGAATATGAACGAGCAAATTTTGCTGGTCGAAGACGAAGAAGCACTGCGTATGACGCTCGAGCGATCGGCTGCGTAGCGTAGGTTACGTCGTGGATTTTGCTTCTGACGGTAATGAGGGACTCAACAAGGCAACCGGCTTGCCCTTCGATTTAATCATCCTGGATGTCATGCTCCCGAACCGCAGCGGATTTGACGTGTGCCGCGATATTCGCAAAGCCGGCCTTGCAACTCCAATTCTCCTGCTCACCGCCCGCGATCAAACCGTAGACAAAGTTCTTGGTCTCAAACTGGGGGCAGACGATTACGTCACCAAGCCATTCGATACTCTGGAATTGATGGCGCGACTGGAGGCGCTTCTGCGGCGTGCCCCTGGCCGCATCAGTCCGTCTGTGTACCAGGTCGGCCCGATCCGCATGGATGTTCGCGGTACCGAGGTGACGCGAAATGGTCACGCGGTGTATCTTTCCGCTCGTGAATTCCAGCTCTTGCGGCATTTCATGGAGCATCCTGGGGCCACCCTTTCCCGAGGATGAGCTTCTGCAAGAGGTGTGGGGATATGAAGATGGCACATTCACACGCACCGTAGATGTCCATATCGCCAGCTTGCGTCAGAAACTCGAGCAGGATCCCAAGCGGCCAGAACTGATTCTCACCGTACCTAGGACAGGGTACAAATTGAAGGCGTGACCGGCACGCGAAGGCCGGAGGGATGGTCATCCCGGAGCGCGCCTTCAGTGCCGCTTGAGAAGTTGTAGGGCGCACTCTACTTTCGTGTGGTGTTCTAGCGTGTACCAAGAGGGCGCATATTCCCTCAGAAGGTTGTGCAAATCGACCAATGCGTCCGCCAGACGCGCTTGAACCGGATCAGTTTCGGATTCGGAATTCAAGGGCCGAGGAAAGTTGGCTGCTCGCGGGTCGTGAGTGTTTAGCATGCGATTCCCCATTCTGTACCTTGCGAGGAGTGCCTCCTCGCTTCGGTTCGATGCCTGCGATTCAAGATCAAGCTCCCACTCTGCCCCAAGCAGATTCCCAGAACGGTCATCTAGTATTAGAACCCTAATTTGAGTCTGCTTGCGGTAAAAACTTGTAACGTTAACGTAAATTCCTTGTAACTCTGCGTGGTACTGCGTCCCTTGAAAACAAGCAACGAGCGCGACGGAGAGCAAGGTCGCTGTTCGCATCCGGCTCACGCCCCGGGATGAGCACGTCCACGGGATCTCAGTCCGGGATCGCTTCGATGAGCAGACCTTAGTGAGTTCCTGTTCGCAGCCCGGCATTAGGACTGGAAACGCTACAGCCTCGCCGCTCGGTCCGCGCAAAAGCGAAAGAAGACCGGAAAAAGCTTGACATGTGACATAGTGTTATAGTTAACTATATCAGCATGGGTCTTGACGACATGCCCTAGCGCTCGAGTCCGCGCGAGGGCGATCCATGACCCAGCAGTAAGCCGGTTCAGGAGAAAGATATGAAATCTCTTCGTTTAATGCTGTTGGTTGTTCCAATGTTGCTCGCCACTGTGGTTTTTGCCCAGTCCGACGCGCAAAAGTCGTTTGACCAAATGAAAACTCTTGCTGGTTCCTGGGAAGGCCACGTGACAAGCCTTCCGCCGCGAGCCGAAATAGAAGGCAAGCTCATGCAAGTCTCGCTGCGCACGACTTCCATGGGTAACGCGCTCCTGCATGAGATGACGGGAGCGGGGAGACCCGACGATCCGATCACCATGCTGTATGTGGACGGGGATCGGTTGCTCCTGACGCATTATTGCGATGCAGGGAATCGGCCTCGCATGGCGGGCAAGTTGTCGCCGGACGGAAAGACGGTGGAATTCGACTTTCTCGACATCGCCGGAAGCACCCAGTACGGACACATGCACCATGCCGTCTTTACTGCGATCGACGCGAACCATCACACCGAGGACTGGACTTACATGGAGCCCGGGGATAAGCCAGTCCACGCGCACTTCGACCTGCAGCGGACAAAATGACAGGAAGCGTATCTTTGGTGAGAGTATCTGGAAATCCTGATGGACCGTGAGTGGAACGACAATCAGCCGATTTACCGCCAGCTTCGCGACCGCGTGGTCGCGATGATACTCGACGGCGTGCTCAAGGAAGGCGATCCGCTGCCCTCTGTGCGCCAGGTCGCGGCGGAATATCGGGTCAATCACCTCACGGTCCTGAAGGGTTATCAACAACTCGTCGACGAGCAACTGGTCGAGAGCAAGCGAGGTCGCGGCATGTTCATCAATGCCGGCGCGCGCAATCTGCTGCTGCAGGGCGAACGCCAGAAGTTTCTTGCGGAAGAATGGCCCAGGGTCCACGCCACCATTCAGCGCCTCGGCCTGAACGCTGAAGAACTGCTGAATGGTGCTGCAAGCCGCCGCCGGTCGTCGAAAGCCGCAGAGGAGGCGAAGAAGCCATGACGGTCATAGAAGCCCACGGTCTTCGTAAGACATTCGGCACCACCGTCGCGCTCGACGGCATCGATTTGCGAATCCAAGAGGGCCGCATCCTTGGACTGATCGGGCCCAACGGTGCAGGCAAGACCACCGCGCTCAACGCGATCCTCGGCCTCACGCCCTATCAGGGGCAACTGCAAGTGCTCGGACGCGACCCTTGGAGCGAGCGCGACCGGCTCATGTGCGATGTCTCGTCCATCGCGGATGTTGCCGTGCTGCCGCGCTGGCTGCGGGTTTCCCAGGCGCTCGACTACGTCTCCGGCGTGCATCCGCGATTTGATCGCGCGAAGGCGGAAGGTTTTCTTGCCAAGACCACGATCCGGCAGAACAGCAAGATCCGGGAATTGTCGAAGGGCATGGTGACCCAACTGCACCTCGCGCTGGTCATGGCGATTGACGCGAAATTGCTGGTGCTCGACGAGCCGACTCTTGGCCTCGACATCCTGTATCGCAAGGAATTCTACGATTCGTTGCTGAACGACTACTACGATCGCCGCCGAACTATCGTGGTCACAACCCATCAGGTGGAAGAGATTCAAAACGTGCTCACCGACGTCATGTTCATCAACCGCGGTCGCATCGTATTCATTTGCAGCATGGAAGAATTGGAGTCGCGCTATCTGGAAGTAATGGTGAATCCCGAGCATCTCAGCGCCATCCGTGCGCTCAAGCCGATGCACGAGCGTCCGGTGCTTGGCCGCAGCATTCTGCTGTTCGATGGTGCCGATCGTCAGCAACTCGCCGCGCTCGGCGAGGTGCGCACGCCTAGCATCGCCGACTTATTTGTTGCCGTGGTGGGCAATCGGGCAGGCGACGCAAGAGGAGCCACTCAATGAATACTCAATCGAACGCTATGCATGACGCTCCGCTCGCCTCGCCGGTAGTCACGCCCGCGGTCATGTCTGCAACTCGGCCCATGTACTGGTCGGTGCGACGCGAATTGTGGGAGAACCGTTCGATTTACGTCGCGCCGCTGGCCGCGGCTGCCTTGTTCCTTTTGGGCTTCGTGATCAGCGTCATTCATCTGCCGTCCAAGATGCATGCGGCAGCGCTTAACCCGATGCAGCAGCACATGTGGTTGGAGGAAGCCTACAACTTCGCTGCGCTTCTGCTCATGGGGACCACTTTTATCGTTGCGGTGTTCTACTGTCTCGACGCGTTGCACGGCGAACGTCGCGATCGCAGCATCCTGTTCTGGAAGTCGCTGCCGATCTCCGATCTCACGACCGTCCTCTCGAAAGCAATGATTCCGCTCGTCATTCTTCCCATGCTCACCGTTGCGATCACCATTGCCTTGTGGTTCATGATGCTGTTGCTCAGCAGCGCGGTGTTGCTGGGGCGCGGTCTAGGCATTGCAACGTTATCGCCTTTGTCGTTTTCCCAGATGTCGCTGCTGTTGCTCTACCACCTTCTGGTCATTCATGGGCTCTGCTATGCGCCATTCTACGGCTGGCTGCTACTGGTTTCAGGTTGGGCGCGGCGCGCGGCATTTCTATGGGCCACGGTGCCGCTGTTCGCGATCGGCATCGTTGAGAAGATCGCCTTTAACACCTCGCATTTCGCCGACATGTTGGGTTACGTGATGAGCGGTGGCGGGCAAGATGTCGACGCCAAGGCGATGGGTATCTCGGCGCTTTTAGTCCCACACCACTCTGCGGGTCAATATCTGATCAGCCCGGGGATGTGGATTGGATTGGCAGTCTTCGCGGCCTTCCTCGCATTAGCCGTGCGGTTGCGCCGCTATCGTGGCCCAATCTGATTCGCCGCCTTCGGGCGGCCGCTCGTTCCCAGTAAGCTTCCGCTACAGTCGTGTTTCCCGACTCACAATCTCTACAATATTTGCGGTCGCGGTTCGTCTACAGGAATAGATGGATGTGCTCTGGAGGATCGCGGGGATGACCGAGCAAGACCGTCGCATCTCCGAGATCGTCGCGCAAGAACGATTGCGTCTGCGCAATTTTATCCGCCGGCGTGTGCCCGATCCCTCCGACGCGGAGGACATCGTGCAGGAAGTCTTTTACGAACTGGTCGAGGCCAATCGCCTGCTGATGCCGATCGAGCACGTGACTGGCTGGCTCTTTCGAGTCGCTCGTAATCGCATCATTGACCTTCTCCGCAAGAAGAAGCCAGAGACCTTCAGCGACGCAGCGGTCGAGGGCGCAGACGGTGAAATGCTGCAGATCGAAGATCTTTTGCCATCGCCCGATGCTGGCCCGGAGGCTCTCTACTTCCGCAGCCTGCTTCTGGAGGAGCTGGAGCTGGTGCTGGACGAGTTGCCCGAGGAGCAGCACGAGGTGTTTGTTGCACATGAACTGGAAGGACGCAGCTTCAAGGAGATGGCCGCTGAAACCGGCGTGAGCGTGAATACGTTACTTTCGCGCAAACGCTATGCGGTGCTGCATCTGCGGGAGCGGTTGCAAGGCATTTACGACGAATTTACGAAAGCGTGAGGAACTGAACATGAGAAAGAAATGGTTTTTTATTGCTCCGCTGGCAATCCTGGCGATGGTGATCTTTACCTTCATCGGCGGCGAAATCGTGCTGCACCTGTGGAATTGGCTGCTGCCGCCACTGTTCGGCTGGCGACAGATCACTTTTTGGCAAGCTCTTGGACTTCTGGTACTGTGCCGCATCCTTTTCGGCGGACTGGGATCGCACCACTCCGGTCGTCCTGGTTTCCGCAGTCGCATGAAAGAGCGGTGCAAGCATATGACACCGGAACAGCGGGAGCGATTCCGGCAACGCATGCGCGAGCGCTTCGGCTTCTCCCCGTCCACAAGCGAGAACAAGGCGGCGCAGTGAAGCCATTCGACAACCCTCAAAGCAACAGCACTCAACCCACCGGACCACGGAGGCCGAAAGGGCGGATCGTTCTGAATGCCCGTTCTCGGAAGTTATCAAGAATTTACGATGAAACCAGCGATTCTCAATTCCTTCTGTTATATAAATGGGGGCAAGAAATCGAAAGCCACACGTGCTTAGTGGGGTTCAAGCATGGTGCTGCACAATCTCAAGATCGCAATCCGGGTTCTGCTTAAGAACCCGTTGTTCACCCTGACGGCTGTGGTGACGATGGCTCTCGGCCTCGCTGCGACCACCGCGATTTTCAGTGTTACCAACGGCGTGCTGCTGCGGCCGCTTCCATACAAGGATCCTGACCGGGTTGTGATCGCCGGAATGGATCTGCGCCAGCGACATGTTCGAGACCTGCCATTTTCCAACGCCGACTTTATCGATCTGCGGGACGGTACGAAAACTGTTTTCGAGGATTTGGGCGGTGTTTTCACATTCCCTAATGTCACTCCTCTCGAAGACGGTACGCCCGAGCAAACTCATGTGGCAATCGTCACCACGAACTTCTTCCGCTTGTTAGGCGGCCGGATCGCACTGGGGCGTGACTTCTACGATGAGGACGGTCTCCCACAACCAGCCCCGCCGCCCCAGGCTGGGCAGCAGCCACCGCCGGGACTACCGTTGTCCGCGATTCTCAGCTATGAATATTTCCAGCGACGCTACGGCGCCAACACCGCCGTGCTCGGTCATCCCATGCTTGCAGGAGGCGGCCAACCAAGTCCGATTATTGTCGGCGTGCTGGCGCCGCACTTTCGTTTATTCTTCCCGCCGGACGCCAGCCAGGAGCCCGCACCGGACATCTGGATAGCCAACCGCCTGGGCTACGATGCCGACAAACGCAATGGCTTCTCCATCCTCGCGGTGGGCAGGCTGAAGCCAGGCGTGACGGTCGAGCAGGCGCAGGCGGCCGCCGATAACGTGGCCTCGGAAGCGCGCAAGCAGTTCCTCATCGAGAGAACCGCTGGATATTACATCCACGTCGAGCCCATGCGGCAGCATCTGGTTGCTGCCGTTCGGCCCGCGATTCTCGCGCTCATGGGATCGGCGATCTTCTTGCTGCTGATTGCCTGTGCCAATGTGGCCAATCTATTGTTGGTCAGGGCTTCGTTGCGCGAACGGGAACTCGCGGTCCGCGCAGCCCTCGGCGCGAATCGTTGGCGTTTGATTATTTCACTCCTCACCGAAGCTTCTGTGCTTACCGCCATAAGCACCCTGGTGGGTCTGGCTCTGGCATGGATCGGAATTCAGCAACTGCGTGCGCTTGCCCCAGAGAATCTGCCTCGCCTCGACGCGATCCGACTCGATGGGTTCGTACTCGCGTTCACTGCCATCACATGCCTGGCCGCGACTGTGATTTTCGGCATGCTACCGGCTTGGCGCGCTTCGAAGCCCGGAGTCACAACTCTATTGCGCGGAAGCAGCCGAAACGCCGGACTTCTCGGCGGAAGCACCTTGCGCAATGCCGTGGTCATGGTTGAAGTCGCTCTCTCCTTTATTCTCCTCGCCGGAGCGGGACTGATGTTCCGCAGCTTCCTCGAACTTCAGCGCGTTGATCCCGGCTTCGATCCGCACCGGGTGTTGACGTTTCAGGTCGCGTCCGGGAATGGCGGCGGAGACACGCCTGAAAAGCGAGCCGTCCTCATCCGCCAGATCCAGGAGCGTTTGCGCGCCATCCCGGGAGTCGAGAGCGTGACAGCATCGAATCCTTTTCCTCTTGCCGGAGGTTTCTTCCCAATACGCTGGGGCACCGAAGAAGCTCTGGCGGACGCCGGTAAATTTCAAGCGACCGATAATGAGGTTGTCCTCCCGGGCTATTTTGAAACCATGCGCATGCGTTTGCTGGCGGGCCGCTTTTTTACCGACGCCGACAACTTACCAACCCGGAATATAGTGGTGATTGATGACGTGCTTGCGAACAAGGCTTTCCACGGGAAACCCGCTGTGGGCGGTCGTATTCTGATCCGCCTTCGCACGCCCGAGGCGGAATGGGTCGAGGTCATGGGTGTGGTTGCGCATCAGCATGCTGTCTCGCTGGCAGAGCCGGGACGCGAACAGGTCTACTTTACCGATGCATTCGCAGGATCCGGCAGAGTCGATTCGTGGGCGATTCGAACCGGCAACGATCCGGCCAATTACGGAAGCGCAGTTCGCGCCGCTATCAAAGAAGTGGATTCGCATCTTCTGGTTTCCGGCATGCAACCGGTGGAAGCTCTTGTCTCCCATGCGCAAGCTGGCACTCGTTTCGCGCTAGTCCTTATTAGTGTGTTTGCGATCATCGCCGGGGTGCTCGCGGGGGTAGGCCTCTACGGCGTGCTTTCGACTGCGGTTCGACAACGCACGGCCGAGATCGGTGTGCGCATGGCCCTGGGAGCGGCTCCGGATCAGATTCTGCACCTCGTAGTGGGACAAGGACTCCGCCTCAGTGCAATTGGTGTTGGCGCAGGACTGGCTGGCGCCTTTCTGCTCACGCGACTTTTGCGTGCAATGTTAGTGGGAGTCCAGCCCACCGATCCAGCGACCTTCGCTATTGTCGCCGTACTGTTCCTGTTCGTTGCCGCGCTGGCATCGTGGCTGCCGGCTCGCCGCGCGGCGGGCTTGGATCCTGCCCGGGCTCTGCGCGAAGAATAATCTCGGCGCGTTTCACCCCTTCCGACTCGGAGAACTCCCGATAGGGGTCGCGCGTTTTTCTGGTTAACCTCGGAGGAACTTTCTGGTAACGTCCGAGCGAAAGCTTTCGAGGCATCCATGATTCGAATACTTTCCGTGATTTGGCTTCTAGCGATGTTCACGCCGGGCGACTGGGTCGAAGAAACGTGGCGGGATCTTCGCTTCGCGCTACGCTACCTCGCCAAGACCCCGGGCTTTACGGCTACAGCGATCATTGTGCTGGCCGTTGGCATCGGCGCGAATGCGGCGATTTTTTCGGTCGTGAACACGATCCTGCTCAAGCCACTCGCCTACCCCGAACCAGAATCTCTCGTGCAACTGATGAACACGGCACCGCAGGGAAAGTTCGGCGGTGCGAATGTTCCCAAGTTCAACATCTGGCGTCAGCAGACAGGTGTCTTCCAATCCATCGCGGCTTACGACGAGGGGGGCGCGGGGCTCAATCTTACGGGCGGAGACAATCCTGAGCAGGTGCAGGGAGTCCACGTAACGGCCGACTACTTTTCTGTGTTCGGCGCGCCCGTACTGGCCGGACGAACTTTTACTGCTGCCGAAGACAGCCCCAACGGCGGACATGTTGTCGTGCTCAGCTATGGACTCTGGAAGCGCCGTTTTGGAGGCAACGCCAATATCGTAGGCACAAATATCCAACTTGAAGGCCAGCCCTACCTCGTGGTCGGGGTTACGGGGAGCAAGTTCGTCACCGAGTCCGGAGGCGATCTCTGGTTGCCCTACCAGTTCGATCTCACCTCGCAGGACATGGCCCACTACTTCGTCGTCGCCGCCCGTCTCAAACCTGGAATCACGACACAAATGGCCAATGCACAGCTGAAGCTGGCGGCCGATCAGTACCGTCGGACCTATCCCGGCGCGCTCGGCCCGCAGGGCGGTTTCGGAGTGATTCCTCTGCAGGAATCCATTATCGGCGACACCCGCTCGTCGCTCCTCGTCCTTCTCGGGGCTGTCGGTTTCGTTCTGCTCATTGCCTGCGCCAACGTCGGCAACCTTCTGCTGGTTCGCGCCTCCGCCAGAAAGCGTGAACTGGCCACTCGTGCGGCACTCGGCGCCGGCCGTGGCCACATCATTCGGCAATTGCTCGCGGAAAGTCTCGTGCTCTCGCTCACCGGCGGTCTCTTAGGCCTCATCCTCGGCATTGTCGGAGTCCGGCTGCTCCTTGCCATCAGTCCCGGCGGCATCCCGCGCATCGGAGAAAACGGCTCGGCCGTCACGCTAGATCTGAATGTACTGTTGTTCACCTTCGCTGTCTCCATATTCACCGGAATTCTGTTCGGCCTTGTGCCCGCCATCAGCGCGTCGCGCCCAAACCTTGCCGCAACTCTAAACGAGAGCAGTAACCGCTCTGGCATCGGTCTTCGCAGTGGCAAGGTGCGTTCGCTGCTTGTCGTCAGCGAAATGGCGCTCGCGCTCATCCTGGTGGTCGGAGCCGCGCTGCTCATCCGCACGTTCCTGAATCTCCAGACCGTCGATCCCGGCTTCAATACGAACAACGTTCTGACGATGGCGATGTCGGTCAACGGCGAGCGTTTTCAAGAAACCGCCGGCGTCGCCCACATCATTCATGACGGGACCGAGCGTCTCAACGCCGTCCCTGGCGTGACCACCGCGGCGGCAGCATGCTGCCTTCCCCTGCAGGGTGGTCTCGGCCTGCCGTTCGACATCGTAGGTCGTCCTAAAGGAACCGATCCCTCCACTGGGGGAGCCGGTTACTTTCCGGTTTCATGGAGCTACTTCGACGCCTTTCAAGTTCCGATCCTGCGCGGGCGTAATTTCAGTGAGCGTGACGACGGCTCCGCTCCGGGCGTTGTCATCATCAATGGGGCAATGGCAAAGCAATTTTGGCCCAAAGCAGATCCGCTCGTAGATCGTTTGCTCATCGGCGCCAACATGGGTCCGGTCTTCGTGGAGCCAGCACGTCAGATCATCGGCGTCGTAGGCGATATGCGGGATGGCGGTCTCGATCAGGACCCGGCTCCCACCATGTATATTCCAATCGCGCAGATGCCCGACAAAGTCACCGCCCTCAACTCGCGGATCACGCCACTATGGTGGATCGTTCGCAGCCGCGTGGAGCCACACATGCTCGTAAGGTCTACTGCCCTCGCTTTGCGAGAAGCTACCGGCGGTCTCCCGGTCGGCCACGTCCGGACCATGAATGAGATTGCCATTGCGACTATCTCGCGGCAGCGCTTTAGTATGCTTCTGCTGACGATCTTCGGCTCATCCGCATTGCTCATGGCCGCCATTGGTATCTACGGCTTCATGGCATACTCCGTACAACAACGCACGCAGGAGCTCGGTATCCGCATGGCCCTTGGCGCGCAGGCGCCAAACATCCGTAACATGGTCATCCGACAAGGAATGGTTCTCGCAGTCATCGGTGTAGTGATTGGTATCGGTGGAGCTTTTGGGCTCACGCGATTCCTCGCTGGTTTTCTCTACGGAGTGAAAGCCTGGGATCCCACGGCATTTGTCGCGACACCTTTGCTGCTTTGCGCGGTCGCGCTCCTCTCCGTCTCGATCCCCGCTTCCCGCGCGACCCGTGTCGATCCTATGACCGCGCTGCGCTTTGAATGAAGAGTCTGGAGGCCAGAGGAATGAATGGGAGTGCTTTCAGGCAACCTGCCAGACGCTGTCGAGTACCGTGCCATCTACCCACTTAATGATCGCGACCGGGCGGTCACCGCGCTTGGGCCGTTGTGGCTTGCCTCCGCAAATGCGCTCTACCTCTGACTTGATCTCCGCCAGCGGACGGATGGGCAGCTTCGATTCCTTGACCGCCTCGAGCAGATCCTTGCGGCCCGGGTTGATGGCGATGCCGCGCTCAGTAACGACCACGTCGATCATCTCACCGGGCCCGCAGAGCGTGGTCACCTCGTCCACGATCACGGGAATGCGGTCGCGAAACGAAGGGACGGCTAGAATGGTGCATCTTGCACCCAGGCAATTCTGCCAGCCGCCGATCCCGTGCAGAAGACGTCCATCGGAGTGAGTGACCACGTTGGCATTGAAATTCGTGTCTACCTCCGTTGCTCCCAGGATAACCGCGTCCACCAGCGATGCGAAGGTGCCCTTTCCGTGGTAGTTGTACGAAGTAAACGGAGAAGTTGCGACGTGACGCGGATTGCTGGCAATAGAGCGCACCCCGTCGAGATCGAATGTCTGCCCGTCGAGAATGTAGTCCGCGAGGCCCTCTTCCAGCAGTTCGACCAGATACTTGGTCGAACCGCCGCGGACGAACCGCGCTTTCACCCCTGCCGCTTTCATCATGCGCTTGAGGTAGCTGACGAAAGCCAGCGCAATCCCGCCGGCGCCCGCCTGGAAAGAAAAGCCGTTGCGCATGATACCGGCGTCCCGCAAGAACAGCGCCACCAACTCGGCAATGCGCAGGCGGTCGGGCGATCGGGTGATTTGCGTGGTGCCCGAGACAATCTTGGTGGCATCGCCGATGGAATCGACGGTCGCGACGTAGTCGACGTTGTTGCCCTGAATCTGCCATGGAATGCACGGGAACGGTACGAGGTTGTCCGTCACGGCGATAACGTGATCGGCATAGATGGAATCAGCCAACGCAAAACCAAGAGAGCCGCATGCAGACTTGCCGTGCGAGCCATCACAGTTGCCGAACGTGTCCGCAGTGGGCGCGGCAATCACCGCAATATCAATGTGTACCTCGGCATCCTGAATCGCCTGCCAGCGGCCGCCGTGCGAGCGTAGAACTCCCATGCCGCGCATCTTCCCTTGCGCGCAATAGTCGCCCAGCGGTCCATTCATGCTGCCTTCGATATGATCGATCACGCCGGAGTCCATGAGATCGATCGCGCCCTTCTGCGAAGGAAACGAAGCGCTGGGAAACCACGTGAGGTCTTTGACCCCAATCCTCGCCGCGGCTTCCAGCGCCATCAGGGCGACGCAGTCCCCGTCACGCAGGTGATGATGAGATGAAATGACCATGCCATCGCGCAACCCGCATTTGCGCAGCGCGGTCTCGAGATCCGCCACGCGTTTATCGCCGTCCGCGGGATAATCGTCGGCGCTGCGAATAGGCGGCCCGGCTTTGTTTCCGAGAGGCCGGTATTTACCGATGCCGAGGTAGGGGATTTGCCGGCGACCGTTTGCGATCTCCGGGACCATGCGACCAACCGCGTTGATGAGTAGCTTCGTTTCTTCGAGAACAGGCATCAGAGATCGCCCTTCGAAGTCTTCAGGTCAGCAGCCCCATTGCTTCCGCCTGTGCCATCAGCTTCACGGCTCGGTTTACCACTGGAGCATCGATCATCTTCGAGCCGAGGCTCACTACGCCCAGGCCTTTCCTCTGTGCCTCATGGTAGGCAGCGACAAGTTTTTGCGCCTTCTCGATCTCTGCTGCCGTCGGCGCAAAAGCCTGATGAATCACCGCAATCTGCATAGGATGCACGCATCCCATGCCTTCAAAGCCTATGGCGCGAGAATTCAGGGCCCAGGTCCGCAAGGCGTCCAGATCGCCAACATCGCCAAAGACCGAATCGATGGCCTGGACTCCGGCGGCGTGGGCCGCATTCACAACGCGTTGCCGCGCGAAGAGCGACTCGGCACCAGTCGCCGTTTTCACCACACCAAGATCAGCGGTGTAGTCTTCCAATCCGATGGTTAATGCCGCGATCTCTTCGCTCGCGGTCGCAATCTCGTAGGCCTTCTCAATCCCAAGTGCCGACTCCAGGATCGGCATCAGCCAAATCGGGCGGGTAATACCGAAATTGGCCTTTATTTCCGCGATCTTCTGGAGGGCATCGAGCACCTGGCGCGGCGTCTCGACCTTCGGAATCAGAATCAGGTCCGGAGATTCCGGGACGATCTCCTCCAGGTCTTCGATCCCCAGCGGAAGCTGGTTGATGCGCACCATGCGCTCGCATCGCAGAAAGTCGACCGCGCGCAGCGCGTTGCGTACCAGCACTCGCGCTGCATCTTTCTCGTTGGGGTGAACGGAATCTTCGAGATCGAGAATGATGGCGTCCGCCCCATGCAACGCGGCGTTGACGAAATACTTGGGCTCGCTGCCCGGGACATAAAGCCGCGAGCGCCGCATGCGGTCGCGCGGGGAAGGAGCGGGAATCGGAAGCTGGTTTGGCAGCGCGCGGGTGCCTTCACCGAGTCCAGCACGCCGGGCCGCGGCTTCAATGCGCGCTGCAATCACGAATGGCAGAGCGCCTTCATCGTGTATCGAGACTTGGGCGTGCTTCACGCCGAGCGCTTCGAGAAGCTGTTCAGTCTGCCGCCGAATCGAGTCTCCGTAGTACGGCTTAACCCGCGATTCGAGTTCGATGGCGATGCCGCCGTGCTCGCGCGATTCAATCCGCACCTCTGCATCGGAACGAATCTCCGGCCCCCAGCGTCCCGCGACGCCCGCGTGCTTCAGTGCGCTTTCGGCCACAAGATTCATGAATGTCCTTGATCAGCGAACACTTTCGCGCATGCACGCATTCCGACTACGGCGTGTGCGCCTTGACCCAACTGCGGCTCTTGAAAACGAATGCACTTGTATTCTACGCGCTCAAGAGGCAGATCAAGTTCCCCTCCAAACAGCATTCCCTTCAGACGTGTAAGATGCACGATGGTCCGCTGGAGGACACTATGGATGGTTCATGAGAAAACTGACGCTCTGTTTTGCTGCGATTGCTATCCTGGGCAGCATGTTTCCGCGCGTGCGCAACAACCGGACTCCGATGAAGAAGGCCAGTTTCGATTCCGCTTTGTAGGCCCTAAGGTGGGGAATCGCATCGCGGCCGTGGCTGGCGTGCCGGGCGATGCGAGCACTTACTATGCGGGAGCTGCGTCTGGGCGGAGTCTGGAAATCGACGGACGGCGGGAACCACTGGACGCCGATATTTGACAAGCAACCGGTCGCGGCAATCGGCTCTCTGGCCGTAGCTCCTTCTGATCCGAGCACCGTCTGGGCGGGAACCGGCGAGGCGTGGATGATCCGGGACAGCGACGTGATGGGCAATGGAATTTACAAATCGACCGATGCCGGCAAAACGTGGACCAACATGGGCCTGCCGGAGAGCGGCCGCATCGGCCGAATCGTCATTCACCCGTCGAATCCCGAGATCGTTTTCGCTTGCGTTCTGGGCCGCACTACGGGCCGCAAACTAGAGCGGGGCGTCTTCCGCACTACCGACGGAGGTCAGCGTTGGGAGCGTGTGCTCTTTGCCGGAGAAAACGTGGGCTGCTCCGGCCTCTCTATGGATCGCTCACAATCCGCGCACTTTATTTGCGGGCATGTGGCAAGTGGAGATGCATACCTGGGGCGAATTCAGCGGCGGCCCAGGCAGCGGAATCTATGTTTCCCACGATGGCGGAACCAAGTGGACTCGCATCGAAGAACATGGTCTGCCTCATGGCCCGCTGGGGAAGATCGATGTCGCGGTTGCGCCAACAAATTCAAATCGCGTCTTCGCCCTGATTCAGACCAAGGACCAGGGTTCAGTCTGGAGATCCGACGATGCGGGAGAACACTGGAAGGCGATCAATTACCAGCGAGCATTGATTGGACGTGCAGGCTACTACATTCGGCTGGCTAGTTTCGCCGGGCAAGCGACAATGAAGTTTTCGTGGCCAACAGTTCCTTCCACCAGTCAATGGATGGAGGAGAGAACTTCAAGGAAGTTCCCTGGGGCGGAGACACCCACGACATCTGGATCGATCCCACCAACGCCGATCGCTTTGTGATCACCGATGACGGCGGCCTGAGCATCACGACCGTGCACGGCCGCGGTTTTCACCGGGCTACTTTGCCCATCGGCCAGATGTACCACGTCGACGTCGATAATCAGATCCCTTACTACTTCTACAGCAACATGCAGGACGACGGAAACATGCGCGGCCCCAGTCTTCCCGTGGATTCCAGGGAAACTGGCTGGGATCACGCGATGGGCGGTTGCGAATCCGGCTTCACCGTTCCCGACTTAGCCGATCCAAATGTCGTGTGGGCCACTTGTTATGGGAATAAAGTCACCCGCTGGGACGCCCGGACCAAGCACGCGCGCTCCGTCAGCCCGTGGATGCATACTCTGGATTCACCACCGAACGACATCAAGTATCGTTGCCATTGGACGGCGCCGCTCGCCGTCGATCCCTTCGACCACAACACCGTCTACTACGGCTGCCAGGTGATCTTCAAAACCACAAATGCGGCCAGAGTTGGTCGGTCATCAGCCCGGACCTTTCCACCCAGGACCCGACTCGAATCGTGCCTTCGGGAGGAATCGTCGGCGATAACCTCGGACAATTCTACGGAGAAGTTGTTTTCGCGATCGCACCTTCCAAAATTCAGAAGGGACTCATCTGGGCAGGAACCAACGATGGTCAGGTCTGGCATACAAATGATGGCGCGAACTGGATCAACGTCACCAAGAATATTCCAGGGCTACCTCCGTGGGGCACGATCACGAGCATCGCGCCTTCGAATTTCAATCCCGCGACCGCATACATCAGCGTTGATTTCCATCTCATGGATAATCGCGATCCGTTCATCTACAAGACCACGGATCTCGGGTAAAACCTGGAAGCAAATCAGCGGCAATCTCCCGAAACACGCTTTGTCCTATGTCCGTACCATCGCCGAGGATCCCAATTGCGAAGGCCTGCTGTTTGCCGGTACCGGAAGTGGTCTTTATTACTCTCTTGATGACGGAGGCCACTGGACCGCACTGGAGACGGGATTGCCGCACGCGCCGGTGACGTGGGCCGTGGTGCAGAAGGAATTTCATGATCTGGTGATTTCCACCTACGGGCGGGGACTTTACATTTTCGACGACATTACGCCGCTCGGAACAACTGGCAAAGAATCACTCTGATGCCGCGGTCATCCTGTTTGAACCGCGCCGAACCTACCGCTTCACCCGTGGCGGCCAGGCCATGCTCAACTTTTCACTCAAGACCGCACCGAAGGATCCGATACAACTTGAAATTCTGGACTCGGACGGGAAGGTAATCAGAAAGCTCGAAACGAAAGGTCGCGCGGGCATGAATCGCGTGTCATGGGACTTGCGCTATGAATCTCCTCGATTGATTGCGCTGCGAACCAGCGCCCCGGACAATCCACACATCTGGGAGGAACCCCGCTTCCGCGATTCCGATTCGCGGCCTATTACCCATTGGGGAACCAAACCGGCCGAGGTCGGTCCCATCGTGTGCCCCGGGGAAGTACACCGTTCGCCTGAAGATTGAAGACCAGTCCTACACGCAACCTCTCACGCATTTTGCGTGATCCTCGCGCACCCGGGTCCGATGCAGACATTGAGCTTTCCGTGAAAACTCTGCGCCGCATTAGCGCCGATATCGACCGCGTTTCCGATACTGTCAACCAAATCGAATGGCTTCGTAAGCAAATCGAGGTGATCAGAGACCATGCTTCGACCGCCCAAGAAGAAAGAAAAGGAGAAGCCGATCGTCGATGAGGAGGACGACGACGAAGGTGAGGGACCGCACCCGCCCCGCCACCGGTATTGGACGAAGCTCAGACAAAACGCAAAGCAGAACTCTTGAAAGCCACAGAAGACCTGGACAAGAAAGCTTCACGCCATCGAATACAAGCTCGCCTCGCCGGCCCTGCTCAACAGCGATGACAAGTACTTCGTCGAGCCGTATAAGGTTTACCTCAATCTGATCTGGCTTAACGCGGAGGTCGGGACCGGAGGCGGCGACGTCGCCGGTGGTGCCGACTTCGCCCCTACCGATACCCAACTGGAGTTACTTCAGACCTTTGAAACAGAAATGGCTGGAGTGGATGTGGACTACCAGAAAGTCATGAAAGAGGATCTTCCCGCGTTGAATCGCTCTCTGGCGGATAGCAGTGTGGTTCCGCTGGTTGTTCCCATGAACTCTGAACCGGCAAAGCGGGAATGAGTGGCTCGGGCGTTGCCTCCGGGCCGAAAGCGATGGACGCTTCGGCCGTCGAGTTGACGACTCACATTGTGCTTATTTTGATGAAACGTCGTCTGGAAGCGAAACAAGAATGACATATCCTGCAAATGCTAGCGTGGCTGCTCCGGCTACCGCCGTGAAAGCCGTAAATGCTTTTTTCATAAAGTCTCCTTCTCAATTACGACGGAGTCAGGATGAATTCCCGATTCAAAAGGAAGCTTTCGATTTCCCGGCGGCCCTGCCAGCTATCGCTCAGCAGCAGTCAGCCTTGCGCGCGGCGATAGCCGAACAATTTCTCGACCTGGGCGTTGACCAGAACAATCCTGCCCTCACGATTGACGACGACCACCGCGTCGGGAGCCGCTTCCAGCTTTTCTTCGCGTCCTCCGCGTTGTTTCTCCGCGATCTCAGCGGCCAAAGGCTTTTCGGAAAGAAGCGTCCCTACTTACGAACCGCCCAGGCTAATCCGTCCGGCTGTTTCCCAGCGACGATTTGTCCCACAACTTCCAGGGTTTTCAAATCCAGGACCGCAACCTTGTCGGCCGTGCTGACCGCGACATAGGCGCGGGAACCGTCGGAAGCAATCAGGATCCCTGCGGCGCCGCCTCCGAGACTCAACTGCTTTACCTCTTTGCGAGTGGACGCGTCTATTACAACCAGGCTGATACCTCCAGACCCCGCGCCCAAACCGGAGATCAGGACCCGCTTGCCGTCCGGCGTGAACTTCAAGCGGTTGGCTCCCTTTACCGGGATGGGAAGAGTTTGGGTGGCTTTCTTGGTAGCAACGTCAATGATGGTGACGGTCGCGTCGCGCGCATTGGACGCCCAGATTTCCTTGCCATCAGGTGAGACGTCAAAACCTTCAACCCCATTGCCAGCCGGAACGTTCGTCACTTTCCAGGTCATATGCGGGCCGCCGGGCGGTCCTTGAGGCGGCGGACCACCTCCGTTCGGCTGGGAAACTTTTTCGATGATGCTGATGGTAGCGGAATTAACGTTCGAGGTAATGATCTGATCGAGATGGTTGGAGACGCCAACCATGTGCGTGCGATCCTGGCCCGTGCCGAGAATCCAATCCACATGCTGTCTGGCAGGATCGTAACGGCCAATCACCTTGTTCGTCTCCGCTGTGAAATAGAGCTTGCCGCCCGCAAATGCCAGCCCGTGGGTGGAGCGTAACGCGCCGAGGTCGATCGGAGGCAACGCTTTGCGGTCAACAAGATCAACCACCGAGATCGTATTAAGAGCACTGTCCAAACCTCCGTAATTCGAGATGAAGGCGAGCCTGCCATCGTCGGATGCGACAATTTCGTGAGGATCGGGACCGGCGGGAAGACGCGCCAGAACTTGCAACGTTGCCGGATCAACGATTGCGGCAGTATTGTCGCTCTTCGCCAGCACCAAGAGCGCCGACGATGGTGTCTGAGCCAACGCGGCACTCGTGACGCATGCCGCTGCGGCAAGGTAAAGAATTATTTGCAAGGTGCTTCTCATTCCGCTCATCGTGTTCCTCCAAAACTCTGGCGAGCTAGTTTACAACGCCCTGCCTGCCGCGGCCCCTGAGGCCCATGCCCACTGAAAGTTAAAGCCACCGAGCTGGCCGGTTACATCCACCACTTCACCAATGAAAAAAAGGCCGCGAACCTTGCGGCTTTCCATTGTTTTGGCGAAAAGTTCGTCGGTGTCGACTCCGCCCGCGGTTACTTCGGCTTTCTCGTAGCCTTCGGTTCCCGACGGAAGGATTGTCCACGCATGCGCCTGCTGCTCGAGATCAGCCAAGGCCGTATTCGTCCATGAGACGGGCGCGTGCAGGTCGAGCCAGCGGTCTGCCAACCGCGACGGCAGTATCTTGCGGAATTCGGATCGCAGCACCGTTAGTGTCCGGGGTGTCTTGAGATCGCGGAAAACTTTTGTCATCTCGATGCCCGGCGCAAGGTCGATTTGAATCTCCTGCGGGTTCTTCCAATAGGACGAAATCTGCAGAATGGCGGGGCCGCTCAGACCACGATGGGTAACCAGCATCTTTTCACGGAACTGCTGCCCCTTGCATGAGGCGATCACCTCTGCGGAAACACCAGGCAGATCGCAGTAGCGGGACCGGTCCTCCGCGCTCAGCACCAATGGGACCAAGCCCGGCCACGGCTCGCGAATTTTCAAGCCGAACTGGCGTGCCAACTCGTATCCAAATGCAGTCGCGCCCATCTTCGGAATCGATAAGCCGCCGGTCGCAACCACCAGCGCGGGTGCGTGGAATTCTCCGTTCCCGGTGTGGACCACAAACTCTGCCGTCCGTTTCACCTCTTGAATCTTCGTGTTGAGAAATATAGTTACGCTGGCCGACGAGCATTCCTTTTCCAGCATCTCCACAATGTCGCGAGCCGAACGGTCGCAGAATAGTTGGCCCAGCGTCTTCTCGTGATAGGGAATGTGATGCTTTTCCACCAGCGCAATGAAATCCTCAGGCGTGTAGCGGGCCAGCAGCGACTTGGCAAAATGCGGATTGCCGGAGAGGAAATTCTCCGCCCGGCAATGGAGGTTGGTGAAATTGCAGCGCCCGCCGCCCGAGATGAGAATCTTCTTTCCCAGCCGGTCTGCACGTTCGAGTACCGCGACGCGGCGTCCGCGCTTGCCCGCCTCAATGGCGCACATCAGGCCTGCTGCGCCGCCGCCAAGTATCAGTGCGTCGAATGAATGGATCACGGGAATCACATATAAAACAGGCTTAGGCGCGGAAGCTTGTATTTTTCCAGCAATCGTTTGTGGACATACTGCTTCTGCAGTTGGTCGATCTGCGCTCCCGACATCTTCGATCGGTATGGAGCAAGATCGCGGTCGGCCTCGGTGCGAACGCTGACGATATCTTCGTCCGGAGTTGACGCCAGCAGCACCGCGAAGAGCTTTTCTTCCAAAAGCGTAAGGCGGCGTTCGAGATCTTCCATACGCGCCGGTTTCTTTTCCAACTCTTCGGCAAGATGGCGCAGAGTCTTGGCAGCGTCGAGGGCGACGGACCGGGCGGAAACCCCTCCCCCCTGCGGCAACTCCCTGGCTTCCAGTAAATCTGCATTGCGACGCAGGAAAGGCGCGACTACGTCTGGCTCAAATCCCTGCCCGGCGCGCCGCTTCGCTGGCGCCGCGGACTCGCCCCCGGCGCCCACCGCCGCCTCTTTCATGTCTTCAGCTGCGGCCAGCACCAACTGCGAGCAGTATGCCAAGCTGTTGACCTTTTTCGTTTTTGATGGACGCTGGTCGTAATGGTCAAACGCCTCGTCGATGCCGCGCAGCACGGCCTCCAGCGGGATACCGGCATCTTTCCAGGTTTCAATCAGGGCCCAGTCGAGAGTCGAGAGCAGCAGACCTCCGCCGCGGCGATGCAGGAAGCGCTCTTCGATTTCGGTAAAATAATTGAAATAATTTTCCACGGCAGGTCAGCGGACAGAACGTGAGGACGAAGGTGTCGGCGCGGCGTCACCATGTCTCCGACTTTGGGTGCACCGCTTTTGAGGATACCTTCGATACGGCCTTGGACGCTGTGTTCGAAGTAGAGTCCTTGCGCGCCGATCCGTTCCGCTCCCAAATGATGCGCAGGCCCTCGAGAGTCAGGAAGTCATCCACATTCTTGATGTATTTCGATCCCGTTCCAATCATCGGGCCCAAGGCCGCCGGTCGCAATCACGCGGGTCTCCTGGCCCAACTCTGCCAGCAGAAGTTCGAGGATGCCATCGACCAGCCCGAGATATCCGTAGTAGAGTCCGGATTGCAGGCTGCCGACAGTGTTGGAGCCAATCACGCGCGCAGGCTTGCGAATCTCGACGCGCGGCAACCGGGCCGTGCGTTCAAACAGCGCATCCGCAGAGATGCCGATGCCCGGGCAGATCACTCCGCCGAGATATTCGCCCTTCCCCGAAACGCAGTCGAATGTCGTAGCCGTGCCAAAATCCACGATCACGCAGGGCCCACCATATTTTTCGAAGGCCGCGACCGCATTGACAATGCGGTCGGCGCCCACTTCCGCCGGATTGTCGTAGTGCACCGGCATTCCGGTCTTTACTCCGGGTTCGATGGAGAGAGGACGCAAATTGAAATAGCGCTCGCACACCTGCCGCAGCACGGGATCGAGCGGCGGAACCACCGACGAGATCACGATGCCGTGAATGCCTTCGGACTCGAGCCCCGCCATCGAAAACAAATTGCGGAACAGCACTCCGTATTCATCCACCGTGCTGGTACGAGAGGTGGCGACGCGCCAATTCGCCACAAGCCGCTCGTAGCGCGGAGTCTCGTCCTCTCGCCCGCCGGATGTACCTTGGCCACGCGAGCGAAAACGCCCAGCACCGTATTCGTGTTTCCGACATCAATGACGAGAAGCATGTTCTTAACGTAGCCCGCGGTTTGTCGTAGCGCCGGCGTCCCGCCAGTGTCCGACGGGCGTCCTCGCCCGCCGCGTGTAGAGCGAACCGCCCTCGCGCAAGAGTCTCTACCGTTCCCTTACCGTTCCGCTCAACACTGTTTGCATTCCTTGCGAAGTTCGCACCCGCAAGAACCCTCGCGAATCGAGGCCCTCGGTCGTTCCTTCGAATGCCCGAGCCATTCTCCTCCATACGAATCTCTTTGCCCTGCACCCACGAGGAATTCTCCGCAAAACGCTGCAGAATCGACTCCCGCGCGTCGGGATCCTCCAGCAGCTGCCGATACTCGCGGTCGAGTGATTTTAACAAAGCTGCTGATCAACTCAACGCGCGACCACTCGCTGCCAGTCACGAGCCGCAGCGAAGTCGCCTGCAACTCCTTGGGGAAACTCGCCTGATTTACGTTGATGCCGATGCCGACCACAATGTAGCGCACGCGCGTGGCCTCGGCATTCATTTCAGTGAGAATTCCGCAGACTTTCTTGCCATCGATCAGAACGTCGTTGGGCCACTTCAGGTCGGCGCTCACCCGCGAGTCGACTTGTTGAATCGCCGCCCGCACCGCGAGCCCTGCCGCGAGCGAGAGTACCAGCACTTCCGAAGGCGGCAGAGCGGGCCGCACCACCACCGAGCAATAAATCCCAGTCGACCGCGGGGAAATGCCACGAATTGGCTCCGCGCCCGCGGCCTGCAGTTTGTTCTTCAGCAAGAAAGACGCTGCCTTCCGGCGCGCCTTCCGCCGCGGCGGCCATCGCGGCCGTATTGGTCGATCCGATTTTGTAGAAGTGATGAAGATGCGTGTCGAAGATCGTGCCGCGCACAAGCGGCCGCAGAATCTCCGGCAACAGCAGGTCAGGAACCGCCCGCAGCTGATATCCGGTGGCGGGATGGCCCGCAACATCCACACCCAAGCCCCGCAACTGCTGAATCAGACGCCAGACTTCGGAGCGGTTGGAAGAAATCTCCTGGGCGATCTTGGTTCCGCTGACCACCACAGTGGCGTGTTCCATCAGCAAACGGACGATGCGGCCCAGCCTGAGATCGGTAGGCTGTGGCTGGTGCGCCGCGGGTGCTTTGGTCCGCGAAGGCTGCTTGCGAGTTGTGCCGTTCTTTGGGATGCCGAGATTATGCGCGAATTGCCGCCAAACAACAATTGCTCCTTCAGGCGGGAACAACTCGCATGCTCATATCCGCGGCCTGGGGCGAGTGCGTCAGCAGGCCCACGGAGATGAAGTCGACACCGGTCTCGGCGTAGGCGCGGACATTCTCCAGGCGAATTCCACCGGAGCACTCCACGGGAATGTGACGCCCGCCCTTCTGAACATCGGGCTGCGAGCAGCGCTCGACGGCGCGGCGCACGTCTTCGACGGACATATTGTCGAGCAGAATGGCCTCGCCGCCGTTGGCCAGCGCCAATTCCAACTCTTCGAGCGTACGCACTTCCACTTCGATGATCTGCGACCCGCGGCGATTGCGCACGCGCGCGTTCCAGAGCCGGGACAATCCCGCCCGCCAGCGCGATGTGGTTATTCTTGATAAGCACGCCGTCGGAGAGATCGAGCCGGTGGTTCTGCCCGCCGCCGCAGCGCACGGCGTTCTTGTCGATCACGCGCAACCCGGGCGCGGTCTTGCGCGTATCGAGGATGCGCGCCTTCGTGCCCGAGACTGCTTCCACGAACTTGCGAGTCAGGGTCGCAATCCCGCTCATGCGCTGCAGAAAATTAAGAATCACGCGCTCGCAGGAAAGAATCACCCGCGCATTATGGCGGATCACCGCGACGGACTGTCCCTTGTGCAGCCGAACGCCATCGAAAATCTCAGGATGCGTAGTGACTTCATAGTGCGCCGTGACAGCCCCATCGAGCGCGGCGTACACATCGAGAATGCGCGCCACGCAGCCGATCCCGGCCAGAATGCAATCCTGCTTGGAGACGATCGTCGCCGACGCTCGCTGGTTAGGGTCAATGCAGGCGTAGCTGGTGGCATCCCGCGTCGCCCGGTCTTCGAGCAGCGCATTCTCCAGAATCGCCGTCAGCCGTCGTGAATTCCAATCCATAAGAACAATGGTTAGTTCCAGACGACGCAGGGACACCCGCCTCGGCTGTCCGGCTCCGAACGCTCGCGCGCTTTTAATTTACCCGCAACCTAATTCCCTCAGCTTACTTTGCGTCTTCGTAAGCATCACGGCAAGTTCTTGCTGTTGCTTGCGCAGATTCTCCACCACGATCGGCGGGGCCTTTGCCAGGAACTGTTCATTTCCCAACTGCTTCTGACCGCTGCTGATGCCCTTCTCGATCTTCTCCAGATCCTTCTTCAGGCGGTCGCACTCGGCGCCCACGTCGATCTTCCTCTCGTAGATCACGTGCACATCGAAGCGCGCCGTGCTGCGGGCGCCAGCCCGATCAGAGAGGGAACTGTCCACAAAGGTGATCTTCTCGACGTTGGCCAGTCTTTCGACCGCGCTACGATTGTGGTCGATCATCTTGCGAATTGCTGGTTCATGCGCGAAGACCTCGATGGGCAACTTCACCTTGGGTTCGACTTTTAATTCCGCCCGCAGGTTGCGTATGCTGACGATCAAATCCTGCAGAATTGCCATCTCCGTCTCGGCAGCGAGATCAAACTGTTTTTCATCCGCCTGGGGATAGGCTGCCAGAGCAATCGATTTGAAGGGCGCCTTGCCTTCATACATCGCCTGCCAGATCTCTTCCGTGATAAATGGCATGACGGGATGCAACAAACGCAGCGAGGCGTCGAACAAATTGACCAGGTTCGCGCACGCCGCCTGTGCAGCGCTCTTGTCGGCGCCCTGGTCAAAATTCAGACGCGGCTTAATCAGCTCCAGATACCAGTCGCAAAATTCGCCCCAGAAAAAATCATAAATTCGATTGGCCGCCTCGTGAAAGCGATAGGTCGCGAGCGCATCATTCACGTCGGCAGTGACGCGATTGAACCGAGAAAGAATCCACCGGTCCTCGAGTGTCGCCGTTTGGAAGCCACCAACACCCATGTGGGGACAGCCACCCTCGGCTGTGCGGCCGGGCCGCCGGCCGGGCTCGATCCTGTCCACATTCATGAACATGAACCGCGCGGCATTCCAAATCTTGTTGGCGAATGCGCGGTAGCCATCCGTGCGGCTCTCGTTGAACGCGATGTCAGTCCCCGGCGCCGCCATGGCCGCCAGGGTAAACCGCGTCGCATCCGTCCCAAAACGTTCGATGACCACTAGCGGATCAACAACATTGCCCTTGGTCTTCGACATTTTCTGCCGCTCGGCATCGCGCACCAGCGCGTGAATGTATACCTGGCGAAACGGCACACTGTCGTCTTTCTTGTCTCCCCAGCCGCTGGCCTTCTTGATCGCCGGATCCTGTTCATGTCCCTTCATGAAGTGGCAGCCAAACATAATCATGCGCGCCACCCAGAAAAACAGAATCTCGTATGCGGTGATCAGCAATGTCGTGGGATAGAACACTTCCAGATCCCGCGTCTTCTCCGGCCAGCCCAAGGTCGTGAACGGCAGCAAGCCCGACGAGAACCAGGTGTCGAGCACGTCAGAAACCTGCTCCAACATCGCGCTGTCACACTTTGTGCACTTCGTCGGAGCCTCGCGCGCCACAATCATTTCTTTGCAGTTCTCGCACGTCCAAGCTGGAATCCGGTGTCCCCACCACAACTGGCGCGAAATGCACCAGTCATAGATGTTGTTCATCCAGTTCAGGTAAATCTGACGATAATTGTCCGGAACGATTGTGATCTCGCCGTGCTCGACAGCCTCCTTCGCGCGATCGGCCAGCGGCTTGATCTTGATGAACCACTGCTCCGACAACCGCGGCTCAACGATGGTTCCGCAACGGTCACACTTGCCGATCGCGAGCGCATAGTCTTTTTCGGCAACCAAAAACCCTTGCTCCCGCAAATCGGCCAGCACGCGCTTGCGGGCCTCGAAACGGTCGAGGCCGGCATACGCTCCGGCGTTCTGGTTCATGTGCGCGTGCTCGTCCATCACGTCAATCTGTGGCAAGTTGTGGCGCAGGCCAGCCTGAAAATCGTTGGGATCGTGTGCCGGAGTCACCTTCACCGCGCCCGTGCCAAACTCCGGCTGCGCCAGTTCGTCGGTGATGATCGGAATTTCGCGCTTCATCAGCGGAAGCAGAACGCGCTTGCCGTGCAGATGCGTGTAGCGTTCATCCTTCGCATTCACGGCAATCGCAGTGTCGCCGAGCATCGTCTCTGGCCGCGTGGTCGCTACGGTAATGAACTCATCCCTACCCACAACCGGATAGCGAATCTCCCACAACTTCCCGGCAACGTCTTCGTGCTTCACTTCGAGGTCCGAGATCGCCGTCTCGCAGCGCGGGCACCAGTTCACAATATATTTCCCGCGATAAATCAGGCCTTCCTCGTACAGCCGGACAAACACCTCGCGCACCGCGTGCGAAAGATTTTCGTCCATGGTGAAGTACTCGCGGTCCCAGTCGACAGATGCGCCCAGCCGCTTCATCTGGTCGAAGATGGCTCCGCCGTAGAGTTTCTTCCATTCCCACACGCGCTCGATGAATTTTTCGCGGCCCAGATCGCGCCGCCTCTTGCCTTCCTTGGCGAGATCCCGCTCCACCATCATCTGCGTGGCAATGCCGGCGTGATCCGTGCCGGGCAGCCACAGAGTGATAAATCCGCGCATGCGATGCCAGCGCACGATAATGTCCATCTGCGTCTGGTTGAGCATGTGCCCCATGTGCAGACGGCCAGTAACGTTCGGCGGCGGCAGCAGCAGCGTGAACACTGGACGCGTCTCGCCAGCAGGCGGCGTCTTCACGGAGAACAGCTTTTCTTTGACCCAGTACTCGGCCCAGCGCGTTTCAATCGCGCCCGGCTCGTAGGCTTTAGGCAATTCGTGCGGCATAGAAAGCAGTCAGCACTCAGCCGTCAGCAATCAGCCAGTCGAAATCCACGTCACAGACGATTTCGCCTGACTGCTGACTGCTGGGGGCTGAGTGCTCCTTCGATCTTACAGGCGCGAGAAAAGAAGGGTCAAACGGTGTGAACGGCGATCCCCTGCCGGTGCAAGCCCGTGCCGATGCTCATTCCCACCGCATAGCTGGCTTTTTCTTTCTGCGTTTTCAAGGTAAAAGCAGGTGCCACTTTCGCTGCTGGTTTCTTTGCCACGGGAGCCTTTGCTGGAGCGGAGGTCGTCGATTGACCGGAAACGGGTTGGGTCGGTTGAGCGGTGGTAGCCGCCGGACTCTGCTGCGCCTGGGCACCGCCCAGCAGCATCGTTCCGGCCGCCACAAATGTAATCATCATGTTGAGCTTTTTAGCCATATAAGTCTATTGTCCCATTGGCCGCGAGAGATGGGCAAACAGGCCCGAGTCCCGACGAAGGAGCTGCCTGAACTTCCTTAGTGTTGGACATTCTGGGCTTTCCTTCGTGTACCTTCGTGTCCTTCGTGGTTTCGGGTTCTCGGCCGCGGACTGCGAGGTTCCCTTTCGGTTGATCTCCCGCAATACGCCGTATTACACTCGCCGCTCATTTGGAGGAAAGAAATGCGCGTTCGGTCGGTCAGCTCTGTTTCTCTACTATTCATCGCCCTTCTCGGCCTAACTTACGGCCAAGCCGCACCGTCGAATCCATCGGGAGCGCCACAAGCGGCCGACACTCCGATTGCCGCACTCCCTTACACTCCAGGTCTCGACACGGAATTCATGGATCGCAGCGCCGACCCCTGCGTGGATTTTTACCAGTACAGTTGCGGCGGCTGGATGAAGAAAAACCCGATTCCCGCCGACCAGGCCGACTGGGGCGTTTACGGCAAGCTGGCGCAGGATAACCAGCGATTCCTGTGGGGCATTCTGGACGATCTGGCCAGGAACCACTTCGGACCGCAATCCCAACCAGCAAAAATTGGCGACTACTTCGCCGCCTGCATGGACGAATCCGCGGTCGAGAAGCTCGGCGCCGCGCCGTTGAAACCCCATCTCGACCAGATCAACGGCCTAACGTCGAAGAAACAATTGCCCGCGCTGCTGGCGCAGATCCATCTGCGGACCGAAGGCAGCGGCATGTTCTTCGGATTCGGCTCGAACCAGGATTACGGCGACTCGACCCAGGTGATCGCTTTTGCCACGCTGGCGGACTTGGGCTTCCGGATCGCGATTATTACATCAAGAGCGATCCGAAATCGGAAGAGTTGCGCCAGAAGTATGTCGCTCACGTGCAGCGGATGCTCGAACTGTTGGGCGACCAGCCTGACGCAGCACACCGCGAAGCGGCCAGGATCATGGCGCATGGAAACAGCACTGGCCAAGGCTTCGCTCACACGCGTGGAACGGCGCGAACCGCACAATCTTTACCACAAGATGGATTTGACTCAGTTGCAGGCGCTCACGCCAGGTTTCGACTGGAGCGTGTACCTCAAGCGAGATCGGACTCGGGCAACAAAACACATTCAACGTAACTGAACCGGCGTTTTATCAGGAACTGGACAAACAACTCGAAGCGGCCAGCCTCGATGACATCAAGAACTATCTGCGCTGGCACACGGTCCACTCCGCTGCGCCTTATCTGTCCTCGAGACTTCGTCAATGAGGACTTCGATTTTTACAGCAAGACGCTCCGCGGAGTGCCTCAACTCCGCCCGCGCTGGAAGCGCTGCGTTGGGCCTGGTGGATCGCCAACTCGGCGAAGCGCTCGGCCAGGAGTTCGTCAGCCGCGCGTTTAGTCCGGAGATGAAGCAGAAGACGCTGACCATGACCACACAAATCGAGCAGGCCATGGCAGATCGATATCCAGCAACTTTCCTGGATGGGTCCAGAGACCAAGCAGAACGCGCTGGCCAAGCTGCACACGATCGTGAACAAGATCGGCTATCCCGATAAGTGGCGCGATTATACTTCAGTCGCCATCTCGCGCACTGATTTTGCCGGCAACGTCGAACGCGCCACCCTCTTCGAGTCCAAGCGCCAGATTGAACAAGATCGGCAAGCCTGTCGATCGCGGCGAGTGGGGCATGACGCCGCCCACCGTCAATGCTTACTACAGCGCCCGCATGAATGACATCAACTTCCCCGCGGGAGTGTTGCAGCCGCCTCTCTACGATCCGAAAATGGACGACGCCCCCAATTATGGCGACACTGGGGGAACCATCGGACACGAACTGACGCACGGATTCGATGATCAAGGCCGCAAGTTCGACGCGCAGGGCAACTTGAAGGACTGGTGGACCCCGGAAGATAACAAGAACTTCGAAGGCCGCGCGCAGTGCATTGTCGATCAATACGCGCAGTACGTCGTCGTCGATGACGTCAAGATCAACAGCAAGCTCACCGAAGGAGAAGACATCGCCGATCTCGGAGGCCTGATCCTCGCATGGATGGCCTGGAAGGATCAGACCAAGAGCATGCACCTGGAAAGCCGCGACGGGCTCACCCCCGATCAGCGTTTCTTCGTCGGCAACGCGCAGTGGGCGTGCGAGAATGACCGCCCCGAGAACCAGCGGATGAACGCCATCACCAATCCACATTCGCCCGGCAAGTATCGCGTCAACGGCTTAGTGGTGAACATGCCGGAGTTCGAAAAAGCATTCTCCTGCAAGGCGGGGCAGCCGATGGCAAAGGAGAATCGCTGCCGGATCTGGTGATGAGAGCTTCTATTTCCAGCTTACTTATTGGCAAGATACGGTGAAACGCCGGAGCGATGCCCCGTTCCAGCCCGTCCCGTTGCCCGGATAGTTGGTATAGAAGACATAAAACTCTTTGCCGAGGACACTCGGATCGTCGCCCATTCCAACAAAGGTGACATACACGCTCGGCTGATCCGGCTGATTGCGAAAGTCATGCAGCACGGTGAGCGGAGACCAATTCAGCCCGTCCGGCGACTCCATGTAGTAGACAACCACTCCTGCGTTGATCATCGCCTGGTAGCGTTTCAGGTCGGCGTTGTATGCGACGTTCAAGTTTCCCCCGTACGGCGTCTGCTTATCGAGATCCGTCGAATAACCACCTAGCGCCTGATCCAATTTCCATCCCGCGTAATATTTCTGAAACGCAACCGCATGCGGTTTTTCGCCGAAAGCCGCGACCAGCACCTTGCGAATGTCGGCGCGTGCGACTGAGATCGACGTCACCGTATTCCCCCAATGCGTGGTCCCATTCGCACGCCAGTCCGGGAAGAAAATGTAGAAATATTGTCCGTCGGGAGAAGCGACCAGCGTGGAATCGCCGATATCAAATCCGTCAATATCCGTGCGATATCCCTGGTTGATGCGAACGATTTCTCCCAAGTCGGTCCAGTTAAGGCCCTGATCGGTCGACGTCGCCAGCGCCAGCACCGAATAAAAACTCTGTGTCTGGATCGTTGGGATCTCGACGTGGTAAACCATCAGCAGATTCCCGGCACCCGGCATCCCCGCCGGAACTTTGTAAACCGGGCCGCCCCCCATGTAGTCGTAGCTGGTATAAAACGGATTCACTGCGGGATCGGGATTGGCATGAATGGTCACGTCAACCGGCGGCTGGGTGCCGAGCGGAGCGTCGAGGGTGCCGAGAACCTTGGTGATCGATCCATACTTCTCGTTGCCATACCACGCTCCGTGCCATTGCTGCCGCGCATGGAAGGCTCCATCGCTGCCGAAAAAAGCATACGCGCCGTCCAGCTTTACCACTCCCAGCGGCGTGTCGGGCCAGGCAAAACCATTGGCCTGATCGGTCAACGGAGGCTGAGCGATATCTCCCGCGGCTTCCCGCTGCGCCGCAGTTGCCACGATCGTGTTCGCGATGATCTTCGGAGTACAAACGGCAGTCACGCTTTGCGCGCTGGCCGAAGCCAGCAGGGCCGTGCATACAAAACCCACCACTGCTGTTTGAATGAATAATCTTGCAACTCCCATACCACGCCTCCAGATGCGGCCGACGTCCTTTGACTTAAAACCGAGCGCTCGGCGAAAGTCGCGCAGCAACCCGATTTCTCGCGAATAAACACTCCGGCTACTTTAGGAAGCTCTTGGTTGGAATGAAGGCGATCACGCCCGCGCGGCTATCACAACTTCAAACGTGACACTCGGGATTGAGTAAGAGGAGCGAAAGGGGACAGTGGGATGGCATCGATCTACTACTTCAGCCCATCCACCACATACAAATCCGAGATCAGGCGGCCGACGGAATACGCGTAAGCCTTCCCGTCCGCGCTGAACTTGAGAGAGGGAAGACTGCTCACGCCTGCGGGATCGGGCGGAGCGATTTCCTTCCACGGATCGCGGCGCCCGGTCGCGATGTCGATTCGGGTTACTCTCGTGGGCACGGTCGCGGTACGTACCAGTAAACTCTTGCCGCCATCGAAGAAGGTCATAACGCGCTCGTTAGCCTCAATCACGGCATTAAACTTCTGCGGCTCCCCTCCGGCGATGGGATAGAGCCAGCGCTGGCGCTTGGCATCCATGGCCAGCAGGAACCTTGAGTCCGGAGTCACCAGCGCTCCGGCCGTGCCCTCGGGAGTCAGCGGGCGCGGAGTTCCGCCATCGATCGCAAGCAAGTAGGTGCGAGGCCGATGGCCCTCCTCGGCTGAGGAATACAGAATCGACTGGCCATCGGGCATCCATGCGACATTAAAGTGATCGACCTTGTCGTCGGTGAGCGGCCGCGGTTCTCCTACGCCGGTGGGCAGGAGCACGAGCTTCGCAGGGGCACCATCGCGCGAGACCACCCACTTTCCGTCGGGAGAAATAAAGCCAAACCCGCCGTCACCGAGGCGCACCGCGGGCGATCCGTCCGTCTTGCGGAGAAAAACGCTGTAATGTCCGGCGGTCGCTTCTCCGGTCTCGGAGAAAACAACCGTCTTGCCGTCGGCCGAAAGGTCCGTCAGCAGCGACCAGTCAAACCACGAGAGGCTTCGCTCGCGAGTTTCTCCCGGCGCGAGCGCATACATGCCAAGGCGAGTCTTGTCCGCGGTGAGGAGAACCACGCCATTACGGCTGATGTCATGGATCGTCAGCCCGCCAGGGGAGCGATAAATCAATCGCTCTTTGCCGGAGAAATCGAGCGCATAAATAGAGCGCGCCGCGCCGCCCGGCACCGCCGAAAACCACACTTCCTTGCCGCTTGGCGCCCAAGCCACACCTTGCACACTCGAATAATAAGAAGAACTGGCCTTGCGATTCCCCTGCCGATCAAGAATGACGACGCGGCCATCGTCGCCGTTCTGCACGTGATCGGCGATTGCCAGAAACTCCCCGCTCGGCGAAAACCGAACATGGCTGACCCAGTCCTTCGGCTCATAAATGACCGTGCCGACTGGAAATTCCAAATGAGCCGACCCAGGTACATTGCCCTGACGAATCACCGCGAGAGACTGCCCGTCGGGTGTCCAGTCGGCCGACTGAACATTGTCCAGAACTTCGCGCGGAGCACCGCCATCCAGCGGGACGCGTGCCAACGTTCCGGAGAACGCAAAAGCACTGGCCGTGCCCGGGCGCAGCATAACGGCCATCTCGCCCTTCGACGAGATGGAAAGAATCTGCGCTGGCGGCAGGCCGATCGAGCGCGAGTCAGAACTGTCGAACCGGGTGGAGAACGTTTCCCAATTGCCGCCGTCCCACGCCGCTCCGTACACGATCGACTGACCGTCCGGGGCAAAACGGGCGTCCCAGATGGTCCCGTTGCGGAATGTAACCTCGTGGAAAGTTGGAGACGACACCGCCACTCCCCGCCGCGCATATCGATAGACGCCAGCCCACGATGCCACCACCAGCAACGCGGCGACCAGCGGCAACAACCATCGACGGGCAGGCTTCTGTTCCGGCAGAGCCCGCATCCCGCCGCGGCTGGTAGTCGAGATATCGGTCAGCGCTTCCAGGTTGAAAGCCACATCGCGAGCCGACTGGAACCGTTCCGCTGGATTTTTTTCCAGACAATGCCGCACAATCCGGTCGAGCGCCGGCGAAATGTTGCGATTGGTCTCGCTCAGATCGGCCGGGTCTTCTTTCAGGATTGCGCTCATCGTGTCGGCCGCGGAGTCCCCGTGGAACGCCCGCTTGCCGGACAGCATCTCGTAGAGAATCGCGCCGAACGAAAAAATGTCCGACCGGGAGTCGGCCGGTTTGCCCCGCACCTGCTCCGGCGACATATATCCCGCGGTACCCAATACCATTCCCGCTTCGGTAGCCACTTGCATGGTCGGAGCGTCGTCCGCGAGATTCGCTTCGGGACGGGTGAATTTCGCCAGCCCGAAGTCGAGAATCTTCGCCCGGCCGTCGTTGGTGATGAAAAGATTTTCGGGCTTCAGATCGCGGTGGACGATTCCCTTCTCATGCGCCGCCGCCAGTCCCTTTGCCACTTGCTGCGCGTAGTCAATCGCCTTGCGCGAAGAAAGCGTGCCATTGCGCAGGCGGTCGCGGAGTGTCTCCCCTTCCAGCAATTCCGAGACGACGTAGGGCGCACCGCGTTCCTCGCCGATATCGTAGATGGAAAGAATGTTGGGATGGTTCAGCGCCGCCGCAGCCCGGGATTCCTACGCAAAGCGCTGCAAGCGGTCTGGATCGGCGGAAAAAGACGCCGGCAGAATCTTGATGGCCACGTCGCGGTTCAGCCGCGTATCGCGTGCGCGATACACCTCACCCATGCCGCCCGCCCCAATCGGCGATTGGATCTCGTACGGCCCCAGTTTCGTCCCAGAAGTTAGCGCCATCAGTGCGCGTGATTATAACTCAGGCGAGAGATGCCGTCGGGAGCAGGCGCGAATCGGTCTCAGCGCTCGTCGGAAGCGAAGTACAAAACGACAAAACTGACCAGCGACGCTACCCCGATGCCGGGAATCAGCAACATCAGAATCCATGCCAGCTTCATGGACGCAAAAGACCAAGGCGCGTCCAAATGCAATGTCTGCGACCGCAAGACTCCCGACCAGATCGCAGCCCACCGCACCCCGCTCCAGAATTGCCACGCGACGAAGCCCGCAATGATGACGACATTCACCAACAGTGCAAAGATGTAAGCGACCCTTAGCGGCTTGGCCACGCGCTCAACCGCTGCATTCCTCTGTCGCAACTGCGCTCGCCACCACAACAGGCTCGGAGAATCAAAACGCGCCGCTTGCGGCGTTGAGCGCCGTGCCCGCTGGAAAGTCTGCGTCACCAAAATCAGGTCGCGGCAACTGCGGCAAGTCTCGCCATGAGTGCGCAACTCCGTGCCGCAAGCATGAGGCCAGCGCCCGCTCTCGAGGGCCTCCGCGATTTCTTTTCCGTGAGAACAGGAACTGGTCATCTCTTCCTCCGATCTCCGGAAGCCTGTTCCCGCAGGAGCCGGGCCATCTTTCGGCGTCCGCGAAACAACAGCAGCCGGACACTCGTACTCGCCAGCCCGGTGATCTCGGCAATCTCGCGGTGCGAATAACCCTCGGCGTGAGCCAGCCACAGCAATTGCCTGTCACGCGGACGCAAGCGCGCAAGCGCCGGGCCGAGCTCGACTTGCGAATCCACCTGGCTTGAATCAAAATTTGCGGCAAAGAAGCTCTCGGGAAGCTCGTCGATCGGCGTGAGACGCGGCCGCCGCCAGTGATCCCGCAGCAAGTTGGTTCCGATGCGGAACAAATACTTCCTGTGCGCAACCTCACCCTCATCCGGACGTGACGCGCACAGGAACCGCAGATAGCTTTCCTGCGTGAGATCGTCAGCCAGCGCCGAATCCCCCGACACCCGCGCCAGATAGGCCCACAGCGCCCGCGATGAGCGCTCGTAGAAGCCGGCGAATGCCTCGCTGTCCATGGGCACGGTGGCAGTCCGCAACGCCTCGGCGGCTGCAACACCCGGTATGGCGTATTCTCCCGTCGTAACGGTGCTCCTCAGGGCTGCCTCATCGGGCAGTCGACCTCGCTGTTGGTCTTTGGAGTCAGGCAGCGAGGTGATCCTAGTTGCGTGGTTCGTTGTTCTGCGGCATCAGACCAAGATGCCGCGCTAGTATCCAGGTAATGCCCGCGGAGATGATAAACCCGAGCCCGGGCATCAACAACACAACTCCTACGACCAGCATCGGAGTGGCGTCTTCGGGAAGGCTGTGAGAGAGGAAAAAGAAACCGATGCCCAGCAACGTCATCACCACTCCAATCTGCAAAGGAGTGAGCACACGCGCGACCGGGCTGGGCACTGGCTGGTTGCGCTCAAAGCCCACCGGAATCGGAGCGGCTTCCAGGAAGCGCTTGCCGACATCCGTATTCATGTAAGTCATCAGCTCCTGGGAACTGGCGAACTTGTCCATCACCTTGCCGTGCACTTCGCTTTGCAGCTTGAAGATCTTGCTCCACCGTCTATTTTCCAGGACGACATGGATCAACCAGAGCAGAGCGCTCAGCACGCAGATGAATACCATGAAGGGAACGGCATCGCTCATGAAGTCGCGCATCGCCGAATCTTGCCTCTGTGCCCGAGGCAGATCGGGCCACACTTTACGTTCTAGCGCCTCGCTCGGCTCGCCTTGATCGCGATTTAGGTTCGTAAACAGATAAAAATCCGGATTGCGCGCAATCTCCGGATGGCTCTGCAGGAACTTCGCCAGCTCCGGATTGTTGCGGCTCACATACTCCTGATTCGAGAGCAGCGACGGATCGCGGGCGACTACCTCGGTCAGTGTCGGGCTGACGCGCAATAACTTCACCAACTGCTCCTGGGTAGCATCCAGCTCTTTTTCGCTCTCCACCGGCTGGCTTGCAGCGGCCTCCTGGCTGGAACTGGCGGGCTTGTTCTGTGCGACGGCTAGACTCGCGAATAACAAAGCAAAAGCCGCCGCGTGAATCAATCCTGTGGACCAACGGTCCTTATGCATTTTCAAATCTCCCCTGTGCGTGAAGACCTCGCGGTCTCCTATGCATACAACGATCCAGGGAGACTTCGGTTAACAAGAATCTTCAGGGATACTCGATCTGGGGGAAGAGTGGTTCCTACCAAATCCCAGGAAGCAGCCGGAACCGGGTCCGCTCGCAATACTCCGCATAGCCCGGCAAATCCCGGAGAAGAGTCTTTTCCTCATGAATCAGCCGGTACATCAGAACCGGCACGAGAAGCGCGAACACGGGCAGGGCCACGTAGGATGCCAGTGCCAGCGGGGTGCAGCGCCACGGGGTCGCCAGCGCCATAGCGATCATTCCTGAATACATGGGATGTCGGACCCATGCGTAGGGACCGCTGTCCACCACTCGCTGTTCCGCCTCTACCTCAATCGTGGTCCCGGCAAAGGTATTCGTCCTCATCACCCAAAACACCAGCCAATATGCGGCCGCCGCCGCGATCTGTCCGGCGAAAATTAACGCCAGCGGAACCGGCCATAGCCCGCGAGACCAGCCAAAACGGAAGTCGAATCCCGCCAGCGCAAACGCCGGAAGCACAATCAACGGAAACAATTTCTGAAACAGCTTTTGTTCCGGTCAAACGGTGTGAGGGAGAAGGGAAAGAGATGGTCTCAGAGCGCCCCCCCTATATTAAATCGTGTTGGACTGGGAACTCATCTCTGCTCAGCCTCAGAATAACTCATCCTCATCACAGTCAACTCTAAATCGGCATCCCTTTGTTGTCGGGGCGCGGAGTGGAGATGTGTGGATTTTGAGTTGGGGTGGAGAACGGGGGCACCAGTGCAGCGCTGTGAGGGATGAACCACGTTGCCAGCTGATAAGTGATTCCGCGATGATCTACGAGATGTGTGGATGTTAGGAGGGGCGGATAGCGCGTGGGAGCGTGGCGCGGGGGCGCGGGGCGCGGCTCACCACGAAAGAGGCGACGAAGCTTACGAATCCGGGCAGGAATTTACGAAAGCCGGAACCGAAATTCAAATCCTGTTCAGGCCGATGCCGGATTATCCGAGGGGCAAACGTCTTGTAACGAGGCTCGGCAGATGTATCAGTTACGACGCTCTCGGCCTGCGGTGCCTGTTCGGTTCGCGTAACGCAGATTTTTTTCCGTTCAGAATCGGCCACGGCCCGGTAACCTTACCGTCCGAGCCTTGGGGTGTGGGATTGGGGTTCCTCACGCCGCCGCCCATGGCGACCATTGTTTGCGCTGACCCGTAGACCAAGACCTAATGGCTGACCGACCGCGAAGTTCGACACCTTAGGATAGCGGGAAAGCCGGACGTGGCGGAGACACCGACGGGCCGCCTTGGTCCCTTAACCCGCCAGACTCGCCTGACTGAGTGACAACACCAAATCGAAAGGAGTACCGTATGAATTCTCGCAAGGTTCTGGGCCGCCTGAGTTCCCGACCTCGCCGCTGTGGCCCGAGGCGAGCCTGCTCGCCGGCTACGTCGAGCTCGCCGACTGCAAGTTCGACGACTCGCAGAAGTGGTACGACGCGCTCGTCGCGCGCCTGCAGCCGATCGTCGACGAGATCGACAAGGCGCGCAAGGATCCCGAGCTCCGCAAGCAGCTGTTCGCGAAGGCGATCACGCGCTTCCACGAGGTCAAGGACGACCGGCGAGATCGACGGCAAGCAAGGTCGGAACCGAGCGCCGCGACGACGCCGATCGACGACGTGGTCGCCCTGCTCCGCCTCGATCCGAAGTTCCTCCGCCTCAACGACGCGGTCACCGGCATCGACGAGCTCGCGAACGGCGCGCCGCAGGTCGATCCGCCAGTGGCAGAACCTCGCGTCGCAGGTCGCGGAGACCAAGGTCGCGCAAGATCGTCGACCGACAAGACGCTCGAGCAGGAGCAGCTCGCCGACGCGAACGCGCTCGGTCGAGGATCTCCGCCGGCTCGGCCGCAGCAGATCGTCGACGCAGCGCTCGCGAGATCGCGCGCGCCAAGCGCGAGGGCACGATGCCCGCCGACGCCGCGGACGACGAGGTCAAGCGGCTCGACGCGCTGCTACGCGAAGGTGCACGCCGCGGTCGACCAGCGCGCGTCGCCGCCGCCGACAAGGCCGCGCAGGCGGTCGACGCGCAGGCCAGCGCCGGGCATCCGGCCGCTGATCGAGGCCGACATCGCCGACGCGCGCCGGCTCGACAAGGCGTCGCACGCGCTCGCTGCGCAAGCTCGACGACGCCGGCGACAAGCTCGCGCAGGCCGCGGTCGAGCAGCCTCTACAACGACACGCGCAAGCGTGCTCGACAAGGCCAAGCTCGGCAAGGTCGACGCGGTGATCGGCCAGAAGCGCAAGCTCGACATCGAGGTCCAGGACCTCGCGGCCGGCCGCTTCCCCGAGGAGCTGCATCGGCCGGCTGTGGAACGCGAGCATGATCGGCGACGACGAGGAGTACTGGCCGTTCCAGGGCGAGTACTGGGCGGACGAATACGAGGGGTGGCGATGAAGCGACGCCGTCGTGCTCGCGCTGCGCTCGTCGCCTGGCTCCGCGCGTCGCGCCTCGCGCAGAAGGCCGCGCAGAGGTCGACGTCCAGCGCGGCCCGCCGTCCGAGCTCTACATCCGCAAGCGCCCGCCCGCGCCCGAGGCGCCGGTGCTGACCAAGGAGCTCAAGGAGCTGCTCGACATCGACCGAGAAGCGCGCGACGACAAGCGCCTCGAGGCGATCGGCCTGCTGCGCGAGTTCCTCGACTCGCAACCCGCAGCCGGCGACGACCAAGGCCGAGGGCATGTTCAAGCTCGCCGAGCTGCTGTGGGAAGAGGCGCGCCGGCTCTACCTCATCAAGATGGACGACTTCTCGCGCGCGCTCGAGAAGTGCTCGCAGAAGAAGGGCGAGTGCGAGCAGCCGAAGGAGCCGCGCATCGATCTCAAGGAAGCCGAGGCGCTCTACAAGCGAGCTCCACGACAAGTTCCCGAAGTTCCGCCGCATGGATCTCGTCACGTACCTGATCGGCTTCGCCGCGAAGGAGGACCAGCGCGAGGACGAGGCGATGGAGCGGTTCCAGGAGGTGATCGACGCGGTTCCCGCAGTCGCCGCTGCTACGGCGACTCGTGGATGATGGTCGGCGAGCACTACTTCGCGACGGCCAGTGGCCGAAGGCGCAAGGACGCGTACACGCACATCCCCGACAACGCCGCGACCTAGCGACCTCGCGCTGTTCAAGACCGCGTGGTGCGAGTGGAAGCTCGGCGACACCGACGCAGGCGGCGAAGGACTTCAAGCGCGTGCTCGACAAGGCCGTCGAGGCCGAGCGCAGCGGCACCGAGGCGCAGCGCCGGCGCAGCGCGTCGCTGCGCGACGAGGCGCTCGAGTACCTCGTCGTCGTGTTCACCGAGGATCGCTCGATCTCGGCGAAGGAGGTCTTCGACTTCCTGGCGTCGATCGGCGGCGAGCAGTACTCGCGCGACGTCTGATCAAGGTCGCCGAGAGCTACGGCGCGCAGGCCGAGTGGGAGCGCTCGAACGAGGCGTATCGGTTCCTCATCAAGATGGATCCCGACGTCGATCAAGGCCGCCGAGTACCAGCGCGACATCGTCGCGAACTGGAACAGCGGCGCTCGATGTCGAGCGCGCGCAGGACGAGATCAAGGTCCTGCTCGACAACTACGGCCCGAACAGCGGCGTGGGCCAAGGCGCAGAAGAACCGCGACGCGCTCGCGCGCTCGCTCGAGACCACCGAGGAGCTGGTGCGCGTCACCGCGACGAACATCCACGGCGAGGCGCAGCGCCGCGAGAAGCCGCTCAAGCTGCCCAAGCACGACGGCTGCGTCGACCAAGCCGAACGATCCCGCCCGATATCGCTCGCGCTCTACACGCGCGCCGCCGACGCGTACGAGCAGTACCTGGCCGCGTTCGGCACCGGCAAGACCGCCGCCGAGAAGGCGACCGAGATCCGCTACTACCGCGCCGACATCCTGTGCTTCAAGCTCGGCAAGGTCGAGGAGGCCGGCGACGAGTACCTCGCGGTCGGCAAGAGCGCGCCGGTCGGCAAGTACCACAAGGACGCGCTGCTCAACGCGATGGACGCGTTCGAGGCGGCGCGCCCGAAGGACACCGCCGGCCGCAAGCAGCTCTGCGCCGGTCGACAAGAAGTTCGGCGAGGCGATCGATCTCTACGCGACGCTGTTCCCCGCCGATCCGACGCTCGTCGGCGTGATCTTCAAGAACGGCCAGATGTTCTACGACTACGGCGAGTACGACGAGGCGATCAAGCGGTTCGGCGTGATCGTCACGAAGTACCCGAAGGATCCGAACGCGGGCCCGCCGGCGACCGCATCCTGTCGGCGCTCAACAAGGCGCAGGACTACGAGAACATCGAGAACTGGGCGCGCAAGCTCAAGACCGCGCCGTCGTTCGCCGCCAAGGATCAGCAGGAGCGCCTCGACGAAGCTGATCGTCGAGTCGATCCAGAAGAGCGGCGACAAGTACGCCGACGGCGGCAAGTTCGAGCAAGGCCGCGACGTTCTACCTGCGCGTGCCGAAGGAGACCATCGATCGACCAAGGTCGCGGCGCAGGCGATGATGAACGCCGGCGTGATGTACGAGAAGGCGAAGCGGCCCGAGGACGCCGCCGACGTCTATCTCGAGCTCGCCGAGAAGTACGGCGACAAGGCGCCCGATCTCGCCGAGAAGGCCGCGTTCTCGGCCGGCGTCAGGTCTACGAGAAGGTCGATCTTCTACGACCGCGCCGCGAAGGCGTACGAGCTGGTCGTCGACAAGTTCGGCAAGGGCAGCAAGGCGCCCGACGCGCTCTACAACGCCGGCCTGCTCCGCCAGGCGCTCGGCCAGAACGACAAGGCGATCGCGCACTACAAGGACTACGCGAAGCAGTACGCGAGCGCAAAGACGCGCCCGACGTCGCGTTCAACATCGGCGTGGTCTACGAGGACGCCGGCCAGGACGGCCCCGCGTATCAGGCGTTCGCCGACTACGCGCGCGTCTACGCGTCGACCGGCAAGCGCGTCGATCGAGGCGCACACGCGCGCCGGGCCGCATCGCGTACAAGCTCGGCCAGCTCAAGCAGCGCCAAGGACGAGTTCGCGCGCGCGCAGGCGCTGTGCAAGCGCGCGACCGGCAAGGACAAGGCCGACGGCAAGCCGTGGGCCGCCGAGGCGCGCTACTACGAGGGCGAGCTGATCTTCCGCGACTACGAGAAGGTCACGCTCGACGTCAAGCCGAAGCAGCTCGACGCAGGCGCTGACGAAGAAGACGAAGCTGCTCGCCGAAGCCGAGAAGGTCTACTTCTCGGTCGTCGACTACAAGGACCTCAAGTGGGCGACCGCCGCGCTCTATCGCGATCGGCCAGATCTACGACGTGTTCGCCGAGGCGCTGGCCACCGCGGCCGCGAAGCGCCGGCCGGCCTGCACGCGCCGACGAGTGCAGGCGTATCAGGACGCGATCAACGAGAAGGTCGTGCAGCATCCAGGACAAGGCGGTCGCAGGCGTTCATCGACCGGCTACACAGAAGGCGATCCAGATGCAGGTCTACGACGAGTACACCGCGAAGATCCGCGAGGCGCTCGGCCGGCTCGCCGCCGCAGAAGTTCCCGCCCGAGCACGAGGCGCGCAGCAAGGAGCGCTCGGCGATCGCCCGCCGAAGCCCGAGCTGGTGACGGAGGTGGCGCGATGAGGCGATCTGGTGCTCCGCGATCGCCTGTCGCTCGCCGCGCTGCGGCGGCGGCACAGCGCGCACGCGCACCGGTCGCCGGCGGCGGCACGCAGGCGCGAAGCCGAAGCGCGATCCGGTCAAGCCGGCCGCGTGCAAGCGAGTTCGAGGCCGCGATGCGCGCGATGCGGCTCGGCGGCCCCGAGGCGAGCGAGACCGCGCGCGGCGCGGTGCAGCGCCGCGCTCAAGATCGACAGCTCGATCTGGGAGGCCTGGTACGACCTCGGCGCGATCGCGTGGAACGAAGGCGACGACGACGAGGCGATCGACGACTTCGGCAAGGCGCTCGCGATCAACCAGGGCCACACCCCGTCGCTGCTGGCGCGCGCCGAGGCGCAACCGCCGCGCGGGCCACAAGAAGGAGGCGCGCGCCGACTACGAGGCCGCGCTCAAGAGCATGGACGAGGACGATCCGAACCGCCGCGACACCGCCGCGCGGCTGGCGTCGCTGCTGCGCGACGCCGGGGACTTCGACGACGCGGTCGAGGTGCTGCGCGACACCGTGCGGACGCTCCGGCGCGAACGCGAAGATCTACACCGAGCTCGGCCAGATCTACCTCGCGCAGAAGCGCCTCGAGCTCGCGCAGCTCGTGCTCGCGCAAGGCGCTCGAGCTCGACGCGAAGGATCCCGCGATCTACAACGCGCTCGCGATGCTCGCGCTGCGCCAGGGCAAGGCCCAGGAGGCGTTCGAGCGGTTCGATCAGGCGGCGTCGCTCGACGCCAACTACATCGACGCGCGGTTCAACAAGGCGTCGGTGCTGCTCGACGCCGGCGACTACGCGCGAGCCAAGGTCGAGCTCGCGGCGATCGTCGAAAAGAGACCGGACGACTTCGCCGCGCAGGTCGCGCTCGGCGTCGCCGATCGCGGGCTCAAGGAGTTCCCGGAGGCAAAGAAGATCATGGGAGCGGGTGATCAAAGAGGCGCCCAAGCACAGCGCGCCACGCGCCGATGCGATGTGGAACCTCGCGACTCTGAAGCTCGACTTCATGGAGGATCCGGCCGGCGGCAAAGCGGATCTGGAGCGATACCTGCAAGAAGCTCCCGTCGAGTCACGCCAAGCGCCAGGACGCCGAGAACAAGTGCAAGGAGGTCAAATGCAGGTGAGGCTGCGTGCCCCCGGCTGGGGGCTCGTGCCCACGCTCGTGCTTGCGCTCGTGTGTGCGCTCGCCGTACCTGCCGCCGCGCAGCCGAAGGGCAAGAGTCGCCGGCGGAGCGACGGCCGTACCGGTGTCGGACGTCGGGCGACACCGGCGCAGAGGCCGGGCGACAAGAAGCGACAAGAAGAGCGGCAAGGACAAGGTCAAGAACTTCGACTTCAACGCGCTCGACCTCAACGGTCGGATGCGAACGCCGCAGCTCCTGTACTTCCTCGAGCGCGCGAACGAAGAGCTCGAGCGCGCGAGCCTCGAGAAGCGCTCGTTCATCCCGCACATGGTGCGGTCGG
>CAVZFP010000020.1:0-150602 GCA_963774565.1 uncultured Acidobacteriaceae bacterium
GACACACGCCGCCAAGGAGAGCTTCTTGCGTCGACTTGCCAAGGCAAACTTGTAGGTAGCCTGATCGCGACTACGAGCAAACAATCGTCTTGACCGCCATTGTGACGCCGGTGTGACGCAAAACCTGCCATCACTGCCAAAGTTGACATCATCGACACTTCTCGGCGACTGATTTCAAATAACTTGTTTGTTTGCAACGCAGCCCGGCGAATTCGGCTTACAGGTCCGGCTGCCACATCTAACTCCATACAAAGCAGTTATTGACTCAGCCCTAACTAAGCATCCAGTTAACACAGCTTTACTACAAGCAGCGAACCAAACCGGCCATCGACGCAAGAAGTACTCATCGCTCGATAATCGGGCGCTACACGGACTTTGGGTCGGAATTCTTCCCCAGCCGCAGGACTGCACCGTGCCTGGTGATGACGATCGCTCAGCCCGTGGACCAAACGCGAAGAATATCCACATAACTCGGTTAAGCTCTGCAGGCAAGAAAAATGGCCTCGTCAGCAGAATCTATGGGGGTCTCGGGTTCGGGAAGCCGTCCTAGCGTGTGATATAGGGCGATTTCCATCGCTTCATAAGTCCGAAACCCATACGATCTTCTGGTCACCACTCGAATTTTATTGTTCAGACCCTCGACGGGCCGCTGGAAATTTCTCCTTTGGCACGGAACCAGTTCAACAGCAACTCTTCATGGGCCCGAGCATGCGAGCCACTTTCTTCATGGGCTCGAATCGGCTGCGCATAGCCCGCTCGCACCAATAGTCGAGAAAGGTTCTGGCCCAGAGCAGGGATCGATAGTGCCAAAGATGTTGAAAGGTCTCCTTTAGCTCCCAAGCCCGTGCCGTCGCCAGTTTGCTGACCAGCAGCGCCTGGAGTTTCTGCCGGGCTCGCCCCCGCACCCGACTGCCACGACGCAGCAACGTCCATCGCATGTGCTTGAGTCTCTGCGCCGCTGCCTTGCCCTCGGTCCGCAACCGTGTGCTCTCCCCGCGCCGCACTTGATCTACCGCCTGGTTCAGGTGCATCGTGATATGGAAGCGATCCAGCACATGCAAGGCCTGCCTGGCTTCCGCGGCCATCACGATTAAATAAGGCTGCCACATGTCGCTACAGACAAACCGCAGGCCCCTCACCACCTCCGGCCCCAAAGCCTCCAAGCCGCGCCGCAGTGTGGCCTGCGTCCGTCGCCGCCCTACCCATAACAGTCGCCGGCAATGACTGTCGATCTGATAGATCACGGTGAGAAACTGGTCCGCACGCTTGCCTTTCCCCCAATGGATTTCGTCCATGCCTATGGACCACACCTGCTGCAGTTGCCGCTGCGCCAATCCCCACTGCACAAACCATTCCACCGAGCGATACACCGCCTCCCAACTGGTCTGAAACACCTGGGCCGTCTCCCGCCAGGACAGCCGCCGGGCCCAGCGAGCCAAAAACCCCATCATCGCCCGGGTGACCGGGCGCTTGCCTTCACTCCAGGGGATCTGTTCCACCACCACCCCATGCTCTGCGCATGCACCCGCCGCGGCGCGTACCGAAAATACGTCACGATTCCCCACACCGGCACAAATAGCCAGCACCGCTCCGCCAATTGGTCATAGCCAGGGGCCGGCTTCTGACACTGCGAGCATCGACCGCGCATGCTCCGATGCGGCTCCAAGCGGATTTCGATCGTGCGCGCCTGCCCCTTCTGACACTGCAGCTCAACCTCTTGGTAAACAAACCCCGCAAAGTGTTGTATTCGGTTCAGAATCGTCTTAACTTCTAGTTGAATAGCTGGTCTCCTCGGTCGATCAATCGCTTTCTAGACAACTGCAGATTAATCGAACCGCTCGAGATCAGCTATTTCGTTTTTGGCTGGATCCAACCCAACCGCCGCCGGAGCTGTGGGAAAAGTGCGAAATACCGCCGCTTTTTGCGGGATTTCCAAGCGGAGTGGGAAAGTCCGCCTTTTGGACTTTTCCACGCAGCGGCTTTTTCCATAGCTCACTTACCCACAAATTCTGCTATAGAGCCGAAAAATGGAAGACTTGTATGCGTCATTTCGTTCAATAAGACCATCCCGCCCAGATACGACGCATCCACTGCGTGCGAGCGACGGATTTGGTATCGGACGGTGCGAACCGTCGGTACAGGTGTTAGTCCGCAGCACCTATTGATCTCTGCATAAATAATGCAATACAATAGATGTTGAGGAACACCTATGCCCAGGCTGAAGGGGAGTGCCGATCTACTCGAGGATCGGCGCAAGCGTGCGCTGGCGTTGCTGGATGCTGGTGAGTCTCTCAACGAAGTGGGACGGCGCATCGGCTGCAATCCAAGTTCGGTGATGCGCTGGCGCGATGCCCGACGGAGGGGTGGCACCAAGGCATTGCGAGTGCGTTTCTCCCCAGGACGGCCGCTGAAGTTGGACCGGACGCAACGACGGCGCTTGGTCAACCTTCTTCTGCAAGGGCCGATGATGCACGGCTACCGGACCAATCTGTGGACCACTGCCCGCATTGCGGAATTGATTCGGAACCAGTTCGGAATCCAGTATCACCGTGATCACGTCGGACGCTTGATGCACAGTCTGAACTGGAGCCCACAGAAACCGGAACGACGCGCACTGGAGCGGGATGAGGACGCGATTGCGCGCTGGCAGCAGAAAGACTGGCCGCGGGTAAAAAAAACGCTGCGCGGCTGAGTGCCCACCTAGTCTTTGCTGACGAATCGGGCTTCCTTTTGATTCCTTATGTAGCCAAGACGTGGTCCCCGCAAGGCTGTACTCCGATTCACTATCATCGCCAGCGGCGGCGCGACAAGGTCTCAGTCATTTCGGGAATCTCCGTAAGTCCTGAGCCCTCTCGTTCTTGGGGCTTGGTGTTCATTTGGTGTCCGGTCTGTCGGGCACCAAAGAGACTTAGGACGACTCTAGAGATCATATAGACTCGTCGAGAACGGCAGCGCAGCAAGAGTTTACACGCTATCTCTCGACGCATCTATAATTTGCGAAAAGTGGCCCGGAAGAATTCGGCTTACAGGTCCGGCTGCCACAAGGTTTTATTTACAATCACTTACGGGAGACCGGATCCGGTTGTGACGCCGGTGTGACGCAGTTGAACCGGGTCGGGCGATCTCGCAGTCCGCCGCGGCCAGACGCTAGCCCAAGTTCGTCGCGGAAGAGTCGAATCTGGCAAATTTTAAGTCTAGCCGCGAAGGAAGTATTGTGTTTGCAATCGCGGCATGTCAAAAACCGCGTGTAGTGTAGACCAACCATCTTGAAAAGGGATGAGTGGAATGACATGATCGGCGCGAGATGTTCTTGCGACCGAACTACCGGGCGAAAGACGGGAAGGAGCATATCTACTGGTCGTTGGTGGAGACGGTGCGAACGGTCGACGGACCTCGCCAGAAGACGCTCTGCTACTTGGGGGAGCTGAACGGTTCGGCGCAGGCACGATGGCTGAAGACCATCGAGGTATTTAACGAACAGGGCGAAGCCGAGCAACTGAAACTATTTCCTTCCCATGTGGAAGTACCGGAGGATGATCCGCAAGTAGCGCGCGTTTTGGTGAATCGCGTCCGGCTGGAGAGAACGCGTCAGTTCGGCGGCTGTTTTCTGGGCTGGGAGTTGTGGAAGCGTCTGGGACTGGATGGCTTTTTTGAGCAGGCGATGGATGAGGAAGCGGCCGAGGTACCCTGGTCGCGGGTGGCGGCGGTGCTGGCCATCAACCGGCTGTGCGCGCCGGGCAGCGAGTTGGCAATGGAGGAGCGCTGGTACCCGGCGACGGCGCTGGATGATCTGTTGGAGATCGAAGAAGGCAAGATCAACGATACCCGACTGTATCGCTGTCTGGACCGGATTCTGCCGCACAAGACGAAGCTGGAACAGCATCTCAAGCAGCGCTATGGGGAGTTATTCGGAGCCGAGTTCGATGTGCTGTTGTATGACCTGACCAGCACCTACGTGGAAGGAGCGGCGGAGAAGAACCCGATGATGGGCCGGGGCTACTCGCGCGATCATCGCCCGGACTGCGAACAGATGGTGATCGCACTGATCGTCAACCGGGAGGGATTTCCATTCAGCTATGAGACTTTCGATGGCAATCGTGCGGATGTGTCGAGTATGGAGAGCATACTGCGCATGGTGGAACGGAAGTACGGGAAGGCACGGCGCATCTGGGTGATGGATCGCGGAATCGTGAGTGAGGAGAATCTGGCGGCGATTCGCAAGCGCGGTGGACAGTATCTGGTCGGTACACCGCGCCGGCAGATGAAGCGGTTTGAAGCCGAGTTATTGAAGGACGACTGGACCCAGGTGCGACCGGATGTGGAGGTCAAGCAGATCGCGATTCCGCAGGGAGAAGAGACCTACATCTTGTGCCGCACGGCGGGCCGTAAGGAGAAGGAGAAGGCGATCCGGAAACGGTTTTCCACGCATATGGAGTCGGCTCTGGAAGCTCTGGAGAAAAGCATTGCCGGCGGCCGACTGAAGGATCGCTACAAGATGGAGCGGAGACTGGGACGGATTCAGGCGCGGCACCCGCAGGTGAACGATCTGTTCGAAGTCACTCTGCGAGACACGCCCGCCGGCGTGCGTCTGGTGTGGGAAATGAAAAAAGACCGGCAGGCGTGGCGGGACTTGCGGGAAGGCGCCTACATGCTGCGTACCAATCTACAGGCGGATTCGGCCGAGCAGATGTGGTCCATGTACATGCAACTGACTGAAGCCGAGGCTTCGTTTCGCGCACTGAAGAGCGAGCTTTCCATTCGGCCTTTGTTCCATCAGAAGGAGCCGCGGGTGAAGGCCCACGTCCTGGTGGCCTTTCTCGGTTATGCCTTGTGGGTGACGCTGAAGCATCTGCTGCAGCGTCGACCGGCGATCGTCCCTCAGCCCTCGGCCAGCGGCGTGGACAACGCTCAACCGTTATCGCCGATGAAAGCACTGGCTCTGCTATCCACGTCTGCAGAGCGCCGACATCGTGCTGCCCACCACGGATGGACGCGAGATCCGCCTGCGCCGGATTACCGAACCGACGGACCGAACAGAAATCCCTGCTGCACCAACTCGGCCTGGAGCTACCTGAGCGTTTTCAGCTCAATCGCAAATGTAGTGTAGACCCAGCTGTTGCCTAACCTGATTCTGAATGGGTTAGGGGACTTTTCGACCATTCCGTGACGAACTTCGGCTAGGATTTCAGACAGAACTGGAGAAGATCCGGCAAGTACACGCCGCCAAGGAGAGCTTCCTGCGCCGACTGGCCAAGGCAAACTTGTAATTGGTAGGCAAGTTTACAGCCCTGTGCTGGTGTCGCCCAACATGTCGCCTGTCGCCTGTAAGTTTGCTTCGTCTAATTTTGGTATGTCAGTCATCCAACCGCATCCCTTTCTCGCCGCCGTCTCTCTCATGAAGAAGCCTTCGGGACCGCAGGCAGCGGTTCGCCGGCCAGTCCTTTCTTAACCAGGCCGGCCAGGAAATCCGTAAACGGAACAATATCCTCGCCGACACTCGCTTTTTCGAGGGCCTCCATGTAAGTCTTGCGGTCTCCGACGGGTATGACTGTCCATGGATAGCCGCCTGACGCCAGCATCAGATTCATCAGAAAACGCCCCATGCGGCCGTTTCCATCCATATAAGGATGGATGTACACGAATACAAAATGCCCCAGCACAACGCGCACCGCCGGGTCCGTTTCCTCGCGCAGCAGGTCGAAAAAAGCGGGCATGGCATCCCGCACCGCCTCGCGGTTAAGCGGCACATGCATGGACCGGCGAATATAAACCTGGCCGTTGCGATAGCCGGCAAGGTCGGCGGGCTTTAACAAGCCTGCCGTTACACTCGGGGCAAACATCTCCCGATACCACGTTCCGTGATCTTCATCTGCGACCAGGCCGGGATTTTCGCCATGCAGAACCCTGTCGATACTTTTGTGAACAGCCTGATAGGCCTGCCAATACCCGCGCGCAGCCATGGCATTGCGCTGTTGCCGGTCCTCTTCATTCGTCTCTGGATTCCACGCGCCGCTGCGGACGCGTTCAATCAGCTCAGGAGTGACGCGATACCCCTCGATCGACAGTGAATGATAGGCATCGGTCACGTAAGCATCGTCGACGCGTTTCATGTAGGCGCTGATATTGCGCGGCAAACCCGGAGCTTTCGGGAAGCGGCCGATGACGGGGTCCCGCATCTTCTGCCACAACAGCCTTATGCGATTCACATAAGGAGATGTTTCGCGGGCGGGCAAAGCCAGGTATGGCTTGTCCGTAAAGGGATCGGTTTCACGCACGTCGTACCCCGCCGCAGACATGGTCTTCGTAATATCATCCGCGATGCGGTCACGTCCGCTGTTGCGGAATGCACCGGCAAGGCGACCGGCAATCGTGCTGTGACCGCCTTCCAGAAGCCGGGCAAGAAGGCCGGAGGCATCGCGGATCATCGGCAGTGCCGCACGGACATCCGTTGAATGGCGGGAAAAATAATGGGGCGAACACGCAATCAGGGCAGACTCGAGCGAGAAAATACGTATACCTTCCTTTTCCTCCCTGTCGTCTGCTGCAGGCAGTGCGGCGCGAAGGTCCAGCAGGGATGTTCCGTGCGGGAGCTTGGTGACTTTGTTGCGGGCTTTGGGAGACCTCACGACAAGCTGCCGGGGGACCGTCCAGTTGCCTCCATGCAGGGACAGGGATTGCTCCGGCGAGAGGCACCAGTCTTTGCCAAAGCGCTCTTCCAGATAGACAGCGCAAAAGCGCCAGAACGATGCATACCAGGCCGTGCTCTCTCCCTTCGCTTCATCCGGGCGGCTTGGGATATACCAGCCTTTTATGACCTCCTGGAGAAAGCCGTTCGCAAGAAGGCGCTCCCGATGGGTGCGCGACAGATCCCTTGCCCGTATGGCGGCCGCCCCGTTGGAATTCTGGAGCTTGCCTAGAATTTCTAAAGATTGTGCGAGCTTTTCTGACGGTGTGGGCATGAGTAGTGTCTTCAGGTTAGCTTATTGCGCTCGTGTTATTATTAGCTTATTATGTTGTATCATATATTAGCTTATCATGTCGAGCGTAAATTAGCTTTTTCTGCCGATGATCGTCGCTCGCGGACCAGGGGCTCGCGCCTGCCTTTCTGATAGGCCTCGACTTGCGTACGCTGTGCACGGACGAGGAGGTCGTAGTTGTCCATGCGTTTTGGATGCGATGGGTGAGGACAATCCGGCAGGGATGTCCTTCGTCCGGGCCAGAGGCGTCGGGGATCATTTCGAGGAAGACGCCCGCGCTCAACTTGACGCCTTCAGACCAGGTTTTGACCACGACGCATGACGACGCGGATGAGAGGGAACTCCGTGATCATTTGTCTCTCGGGTCGTGGCAACGGATTGCACCATTGCGTCCGAACAGGGCCATTCCTCCGGAAAATCGTAGCTGTTCGCCCAACGTGACTCGCTGATTCCGAACGCCAGGTGTGAAACGGGTAAATTTAAACCGTCGAGGCTGATGACCTCGTCAGAACTGTATGTAAATATAGTTCCATATTGGAAATAAATTGAGACAGGCCTGGTTGCGTCTGCTTTTGGAGAAACGGCCTAACGTCACGGCTCTCGTTCGACGACACGCGCTGCAACTTTATTCCTTGTTTTCAGGCGTTCTCGAGAAACTGGTTCAAGAGAGCAGGAGTCACGCTAGAACTGCTGCGGATAAATGCGCGGCGGTGCGGTAGGAGAGGAGGCAAAGACTTACTGTCTCCGCTACTCCGATGAATGCTGGGGGTCAGCAAACGAGTTTTTGCCAAGCTCACCTCTTGTGCTCTTCGCAAGCATCCTAAGTGTACCGGAGGGTGAGGGCTACGGCTTGCCCGGCATTAAGGCTGTCGGTATAGTGAGTGCCGGAGGGAGGCTGAGACCGTTGTCCCTCTGTCGCACTCAACGCGTCGAATTCCTTGTCACCATGGCCAAGATAAGCACAACTAAGTCGAAGGAATCAGAAAGCGGTAAATTGCGGATCGGCGATGATTGGAATGCCATCCGTATCATCGCTCTTTCGCAAAGCAATCCGCTCAAGGCCATCGCGGAGTTCGTCGAGAACTGCATCGATGCGCACGCCAAGACCATTGCCATCACGCGTGGCCGCGAGCACGGAGAGCACTATCTGATGGTGAAAGACGATGGCGACGGCGTCCCCCGCGATCCGCACGGGCTGCCCGACTTCAAGTACGTCGCGACTCATATCTGCGACTCGATCAAGCGACGCATGAAGGCAGACGGCTCCGGAGGCGGCCTGCAAGGGGAATTTGGCATCGGACTGTTGAGCTTTTGGACCGTGGGCGAGAGGCTCACGATGACTTCTGGAGGTGCCGATCAACGCCTCTATCAGATGGCTATGAACAAAGGGGATCCGCGCTACACCGTGAACCCACGACGCGTGCTTTTTGCCGACCCCGGCACCGAGCTCAAGATCAGCCCCCTGCTCAACGGCATCCGCAGCTTGAGCGGCGAGAAGATCCAGTGGTATTTGGCCTCGGAGCTGCGCGACCGGATCCGTGCAACCCAGGTTCGTATAACGGTGGTCGACAAGCTTGCGCGCAAGCAGTACGAGGTCGAACCGCGGCAGTTCGAAGGGCGCCTGATCCACCAACTGCCGGCAGTTCGCTCTCCATTCGGCGAGGCGTACGCCGAACTGTATCTCACAGAACCGGCCGAGAACGGACGGGTCTCCCTTACCCGACGTGGCACGCGGGTGATCGAGGATATCGGTACGCTGCCCGGTCTGGAGCGCGCGCCCTGGAGCTCTCGTTACTTGCAGGGTCTGATCGATGTGCCCTACCTGAATCTGACACCCAGCACCCGTTCCGGGGTCATCCACGATGAACGCTATGGGGCGTTTGCGGAAGCTCTCGTACCACTCGAAGCACACCTTAATGGCCTCATCGACGCGCAGCGCCGCGCCGAGGAAGAACAGGCGAACCGGGAGTCCCTGCGTGCCATCCAGCGTGCGTTTCGCGAGGCCATGCTGGTCCTGCCGCCCGAGGAATACGATTGGTTTGACATCCAGTCACGCTCGCCGCAAGCGGTTGGTGGCGGCGAGCTGCCGGAGCGACGCGGGGAGGCATCTGGGGAGAAGGAGGGGCCCGTGCCGGGTGTTCCGGAACCGAGCGGAAGCGAATCCGCCCAGCGTCATTTCTTCGACTATGCAGGGCCTTTGCGCACTGTCGTGATTTCGCCAGCGGCGAGCACATTGACCGTGAACCAAAGTCGGCGCTTTCGCGCACTGCCTCGGGATCGCTCGCACCGGCGAGTCGAGCAGGATTTGCTATTTAGCTGGGAGATCGGCGAAGGAAGTGGCATGCTCTCGTCCGCCTCTGATCAAGAAGTTAGCTTCCAAGCGCCGTCGTCGCCCGGTCTCGTGCGTTTGTCCATCACCGTCTCGCAGCGCGATGTGTGCTGCAGTGCGGAGGCACTGATCACGGTCACTGATAGCCTTGATGCGGCGGTGGGCCCTTCTCTCCTCAATGCGCGCGGCTTACCGGGCTACACGTTTGAACGAGCCGCTGGGGAACTGTGGCGCTCGCGATTCGATGCCGAGCGGAACCTGATCGTCGTGAATAACGGGCATCGCGATTTTGTCTTCGCCACGCGCAGCCGCGCCCTCCAGTTGCGGTATCTTGTGCGGCTCTACGTCAAGGAGTTGGTGCTCAAGAACTTTAGGGGACTGCCAGCCGAACAATTGATGGAGCGCATGATTGAGCTCTCACTCTATGTCGAGGAGAAATTGAAACCTGCCTGAAGGGTTGCAACGTACCTTGCGATTGGATAGAGCTTGGACTCTGCCCAGAGCTTACTCTGACTCAGGCGCCACTGGTTCGGGACGGCAGTTCCGGTTCCACCGACCCGACCTCAATGCGACAACTTCGCCTCACGTCACGCCCCTTGTCGTTGCACTGTCAGCACCTCGGACCGCAGCGCCGCATATCGCCGCCGTCGCTCACCGTGCTTCAGGTGCTGTCCCTTGCACGCTGCTGCCTGGCGGCACGTCTCGCCTCGCCTCTTTTTGCGCCCCTTCGACCCGACATCGCTCCTCGATAGACGCGACGTTGTCGGGAGTCGTCTTGCCGAAACGCTCGAAATAGAGTTGTTCGATGAACCGGGGCAGCGGCAGTTTCCAGGGCTCCTGCTTGTGGTTATCGATCTTGCCCAGTTTCGTCGGGTTCAACTCAAGGTCTCGGGCCATCTGTACCTGGCTGTGAGACAAATGGCGGCGCCTTCGTGCATCGATCCATTTTTGCATTTGCTGATTTGTCTTGATTTTCTTCGTCATACCCTATCGATTTCCCGGGATAAAATCCTGCTTATGAAAAGGTCGAGCGAGGCTCTGCTCTCTAGTTTCTGGCTGTAATGCAAGTTCACGGACGTCAACTGGCTCCATCAATTATCCCTCACCGGAGATCACGTGAGCAATTCGCCGCAGGTACTCATTGGCGTAGTCGCCGACGGACAGAATCACAACCAGGCGTGCTTTCGCTCGACTCAGCGCGACGTTGATCAATCGAGGCCCTTCGACAGGATGCCCCAGCAATCTCTTGCCAGTCGCGATCACTGGATCGAAAATAACAGTGTGATACTCGCTGCCTTGCGCCCTATGCACGGTGCTGACCGGGACCTTGGTCTGTCCAGCATTTCGGAGAAAAGTTTTGATCAGCCCCCGCTGTGCCCGATAAGGGGTCAAGACGAGCACGTTCTCCTCACCGACCTGGCGGGTGAGAGAAGGAACTATCTGTCCGATATACTCGGCGGACTTGTAGCGTGTGCCAATGCCATATTTCGTCTGTTTGAAGTCGCCTTCCGCAGGGCACTTTTCGAGGTGTACGCGGTCGGTGCCGATCCCGGGGACGAACTGCGTACGTCGCTCCGCACACCATTCCACGTCGCTTGCGCACTTTTCGGCGACGATCAACTCCCCGTCATAGAACACGTAGCTAACGATGTCACAAATCTCTTCGGCCATACGGGACTGTTCATTCAAGAAGCAGCGGTTCTGCGGGTTCATGTACTTAAACATTGATACGCCAAGCCACTTCTTGGCATCGGGATGCGCTGACCGCACGATCGGTGCAAGCTGCTTGTGGTCGCCCGCGAAGAGGACTCGCTGGCCAAGCGGCGCCAACGCCAAAGCATGGGGTAGGCTGACCTGGCTGGACTCATCGAACAAGATGAGGTCGAACGGTTTGCGATCCCGTAGAGCTTTGTACGAAAAGGCTGCTCCGGTTGTGGTCATCGCCGCTACTTGCGCCTGATCGATTGGCTTCGGTATCTGGGCTCGAAGAGCGCTAATCTTGTCTTTCCAAGTGGCATATGCTGCCGCATTGCTTCGGTCCGGCATCTGCGTTTCAAGCTCAGCAATCCGTCTAACAAGATCGCTATCAACAACTGGTAATAAGTGTTCACGGCCTTTGTAGTTGCCGGCGATGAAGTGCGTTCCGATTCGTTTGCACCGCTGGCGCAATCCGTGAGCTGCGGGATCAGTCCACTCGAGTTCTTCAAGGCGGCGGTCGACCGACAGCAATGCAATGTCGACCGCCCAGTTCGTCGTCGAAAGTAGCAAGATTCTCGCTCGCGGCCTTTGGCGCAGATACGAGGCCAACATTGCGCCCACCGTATAGGTCTTTCCGGTGCCCGGCGGTCCCCACAGGAATCCAAACTCTCGATCCAGCAGCCCAAATGCCTGTCTTTGTCTATGCCTCAACTTGGGAAAACCTGTCACAGAACGCACATCGAGGAGAGGGGAGTAATTCAGCGCGGTGACTCTCTCGAGCCACCCCAGACTTGCCTCTGCAAAGAGCGGTGACTTCCAAATGTCCCGCAGCGCCTCCAGATATCTCGGGGGGTGAAGCACGATCTGGCCGCCTTTTCGGGGTGGTGGGCCACTCAGATACCGGAGGTTGATTTGGTCGTGTTCGGCGGAGACGGAGAGGACGTCGGCTGCCCCCTTTGGCGGCCCCGGCCAAGACGCCGCAGCACCCTCAAGGCTCTCGTCCAGTCCGTGAGAAGAATCCGCCGAATCTATGAATAACTTAAACAGCGCCGGGCCATCCGGCTTCACCTCGGAAACAGTGAGCTTTAGCGGCTTGCCGCCTAATCTGAGCTCTTCTTCGAGAGCGTCAATGATTTCGCGCTGTGACATAAATTCTGGACGCTGCGCAATACAGCTTGGGAACCCCCAGTAAACGGGGGCAGGGCGGCGAACGACCACTCACAAGGGCTCTTATATACCACATCGACGTCCCCGCCAGCGCCGCGCATGAGAGAGTCATAGGAAATTGCCCGACGCTGTGTGTGCCCGTGGTTTAACCCGAACGAGATTAGGCAGAGCGGCAACATCGGCAGTTCGCGGTCGATTCGTGGAAATGGGTAATGACTTTCTGAAGAAATTCGCTGATGCGGATATTTGCGGAGAGTCATCGCCGATCACACCGTGGCCTGCCTCGCTAAACCACTCGAAACCAACAGCACCCTGCGCAGTGGTCGCTGCCGCGAGATTTTTTATCGATTCTTCTTGCGTTCCGGACGCAAACCTCTCCCAAGCCACGGTAGGTTCGATCCGGGCAGAGAGCAGAGCATTTCGTTGAAAGAATCAACGTTTATGACGCCGGTCTGACGCAAAACCTGCCGACACTGACAAAGTTGAGGTCATTGACCGTCCGCGCGGGTTCCGATTCAACAATTTACGTGATTGCACCGTGACCCGGCGAATTCGGCTTACAGGTCCGGCTGCCACTTGTCATTTGTTTTGTGATACAGAGTTCGAGAAACTCTGCCCTCTCCTCCCAACCGCTGAAAAGGGTCGCGAACCTTATCGAGTTGACGATGCCTCCCCCACGAAGCGATTACGAAAAAGGCCGGTTCTACAGGGATTTCTGTATGGGAATGCCTTTCCCTATCACTAAAATAAAGTATTCCCTTTTTCACAGGGGGCGTTCGTTTGTTTCGTGGGGCTTAAACCTCCAAAGAGTATGCGGAATATCTGAGGAAGCGTGTCCGAGGATCAATAGTGCAGGAACACAAAATTCTGGAGCTGCGGTCGCCCGAGAGCAAGGCGAACAAAGAGGTCGAGGGTCGCCTCAAGCAGAGCGATGAAATTTTCCGCCTGCTGGTGGAGGGCGTCAACGACTACGCGATTTTTCTGCTCGACCCCACGGGCACAGTGGCCACCTGGAACCAGGGCGCTGAAAAGATCAAGGGATACAAAGCCCGCGAAATTATTGGAGAGCACTTCCGGCGATTTTATCCACGAGAAGCTCAGGAAAGCGGATGGCCCGAGCGCGAACTCGAAATCGCTGCAAAAGAGGGTCGCTTTGCCGATGAGGGCTTGCGTGTTCGAAAGGACGGCTCGACTTTCTGGGCGAATGTCGTCATCACCGCGCTTCGTGACAACCAAGGGGTTTTACAGGGATTTTCCAAAGTCACGCGCGATCTGACCGAAAGGCGTGCCTTGGAAGAACGGAGCCGCCAGCTCAACAAGGAACTGCGGGCGCGGGTGGCAGAGCTTACCGAATCGCAACGTCTGGTTGAGTTGCGCACCTTCGAGTTACAGAAACTTTCGGCGGAGTTGTTGCGCGTGCAGGATGAAGAGCGGCGGCGGATGGCGCGTACCCTCCACGATGACCTAGGTCAGGAACTCACCGCTCTCAAGATCGAACTCGACGTGCTGAATACTTCCGCAGGGGCCTCGACTCGAGATCTCGGTCAAGCTGTCGAACTGGCAGAGAGTGCTTTGAACAAAGTCCGCAATATGTCTTATCTGCTGCACCCGCCTTTGATCGATGAATCAGGGCTGCTCCCCGCATTGCATTGGTACCTCGAAGGACTCAAGACGCGGGGTCCGCTGAAAATCTCGTTCGATTACAAGCCGGTGTTGTTCCCGCGCCTGCCCAGCGAGCTTGAGATCGCCATCTTTCGGGTGATCCAGGAGTCACTTACCAATATCTATCGGCACGCCGGGAGCGAGGACGCGCGAATCGATATCCTTCAGGAATCAGACCGGGTTAAGGTCCGGATTCGCGATTTTGGAAAGGGTGTCCCAGAGAGGGCCGGCCTGGGGCCAAACTCGGGCGTAGGCATCAGTGGAATGAGGGAACGCGTCAAGCAACTCCACGGCGATCTGACCATTTCCAGAGCAGAACCGGGAACTCTCGTCGAGGCGTCCCTCCCCATCCTGGACGTGGAGTAGCTGCAAGCACAGCGATCAGGATTCGTAAACCCACTTGCCGCCCGCCATCGTGCGCTCCACCGGAATAGTGACGAGCGTGGAAGGATCTTCTTTGAAGGGATCGCGGCCGAGCACAACCAGATCCGCCAGTTTGCCCGGCTCGATCGAGCCCTTCAGATTCTCTTCGTAAGAAGCGTAGGCGCCGTTCATGGTGCCGACGAAGATCGCTTCTTCGACGCTGATGCGCTGGTTTGCGCCCCAAACGTGGCCCGTCATATCGGTGCGCGTCACCTCCGATTGCAACGCCATCATGGGTGCAAATTCTCCCGGTGGGTAATCCGAAGCCTGAGTCGGACGCAAGCCCGCATCCATAAAAGTGCGCAAGGCAAACATATGCTGCAGGCGCTCCTCGCCATAGTACCGCATCTTTTCGCCATGGTAGTAGACGTACGTGGAGAAAGGAGTCGGGATCACATTCAAGGCGCGCATTCGTTGAATGATCGAATCGTTGATCACCGTGCAATGCTCGATCCGGAAGCGCGGATCTTTGCGCGGAATTTCGCGGTTGAGACGTTCGTAGACGTTCAATATTCTCTCGATCGCCACATCGCCATTCGCGTGAGTGCCTAACTGCCAGCCGGCCGCGTAAGCTTTGTGTCCGTATTCATAAAGCTCTTGTTCGGTCGCCGAGAACGTTCCGTAATCATTGGGATGACCGACATAAGGTTGCGAGAGCCGGGCAGTGCGTCCGGAAATTGCGCCGTCGGCTACCTGCTTCATGCCGCCCACACGCACCCACTCGTCCCCGAATCCAGTTCGTACGCCGGCCGCGATCATCTGATCAATCGAAGAGGAATGAATGAAGCAATACACCCGGAAGAGCAAGTCGCCGCTGTCGCGCGCGTCCTGGTAGGCCTGCAGATCCGCCGGGCTGCCGAGAGCATCGCCAACCGACGTGATGCCGGTCTTGGTCATCATCTTGGCAATGAGCTTCACGCCCTCGCGGTAGTCGTCCCGGGTATTGGTTGGAGGAATCACGTTGTCGAAAAACTCGATTGCGCGCTCATTGATGCGGCCCGTGAGATGGCCAGAGGCGTCGTGATCGAATTGTCCTCCTGTAGGATTGGGCGTAGTGTCGTCTACCTTGGCCAGTTTCAGGGCCGCCGAATTCGCGAAAGCCTCATGGCCGCCACGGTGGGTGACCAGGACGGGATGATCGGGAACTGCGGCGTCCAGATCCTGGAGCGTGAGCCTGCGCCCGTCGGAAGTCTTGGTGTCGTCATATTTAAAGCCCAACACCCATTCGTGTGCGCCCGTTTTCGCCGCACGATCGCGCAGCGCAGCTTGAATCGCGGCGATCGACCGAAGATCACAATCGACCTGGCGGAGATGCAACCGTCCCGCCTCGGCCGGGTGAGTGTGGGCATCAATGAAACCGGGCAACACCGTTTTTTGGCCTAAGTCGATTTTTCGAGTGCGGACCGAAGCGAGATGCAGCACATCGTCGTTGGAGCCCACCGCCAGAAATCGCTCGCCGTCGATGGCCACGGCCTGGGCGCGCGGCATGCGTGGGTCTACCGTCCAAAAATGACCGTTGTAGAGAATCAGGTCGGGTTCCATGCGCTGGAATGATTCGGGTTGAGGAGTTCCAGCCGCCGAGGATTTTCCCAAAGCCTGGACGGGCAGTACTGCTGCCCCGGTCGCAAGAGTGGCACCGTTCAAGAAGCGCCGGCGGGTAAAACGTCTTTCCGTTGGCGAAGTGGGCTTGCGATTGTCGTCTTTCAATGATCACCTGTCATGTGCCAGCATTTTATGTCGGAAACCACAGGCCTTTGACCGCAAAGATCGCAAAGAAACAACGAGAAGAACACAAAGAACAGCAACAACCTTGCTTTGCGACCTCGGCGCCTCTTTTTGCGATCTTGGCGGTCAAAGGCTTGTGCAAGGATCACACTAAGCTGCGCGCGGCTTGGCCGGGCATTGTAGCAGGCGAACGCCTCAACCTGCGATGCCGATCCAGCCGAGGGCGGGTCAATCCATGGGATTCTGATAGAATCAGCTTGTTTGCTGCTTTGAATCGATTGCAGGAGAAAACCACTGATGTCCGCACCCAGCCGCCGGCCCGAGATTCGCCGGCGCCGTACCCGCAAAGAAAAGATTGTCCAGTTGCGCAAGCGCCTGGCCGCTGCCAAGACCGATGCCGATCGCGCCCGCATCATCGCCAAGCTGCACAAATTGGCGATCCTGTCGCCGGGACAGCCCTTGGTGAAGTGAGCCTCTTCAGTCGGCGGCTGGCTGTTGGGCCGGCGGGATTCGGCCCTGGTTTACGACCTGGCCGTAGGCTTCCAGAATCCGTCGCACCGATGTTTCCCAGGAGAAGTGCGCGGCCTGCAGATAGCCGCGTTCCTTCATGCGCTTGCGCAAAGACTGGTCCATGAGCACGCGATGCAGCGCGCGCATGATCTCAAACACGTTCTCGGGATTGACCAGCACCGCCGCATTGCCCACCACCTCGGGCAGAGATGAGACGTTGGAAGTCACCACGGGAGTTCCGTGCGCCATCGCTTCCAGCGGAGGTAACCCAAAGCCTTCATACAACGACGGGAAGACGAACACCTTCGCTTCGTCATAGAAAATCCGCAGCACTTCGATGGGTATGAATCCCAGAAAGCGGACATCATTCTGCACCCCGCTCCGCACCACGGTTCGCCGCAAATCAGGATTGCCGGAAAGATCGTCTCCGATAATGATCAGCTTGAGATCGGGGTACGCCTGATCTCGTTCCAATTCCGTTTTCAGCGCGGAGAAAGCCTCGATCATGCGCACGACATTCTTGTGCGGACTGACTCGCCCGGCATAGAGCAGGAACGGATATGTCACCTGGTAGCGGCGGGCGATTAGATCGCGATCGGCCGCAGTGGCATGTCCGCTCAGGAAACGTTCATCAATCGCGTTGTAGACTACCTCGATTCGCTCGGGCGGAATGTCAAACAGCTTCTCGATTTCATTGCGAGTAAAATTCGATACCGCAAAAATTCGCGCCGCCCCGGCCAGCACTCGTTTGGTCGTCTGAAAATAAAGTGAGCGCCAGAATCCGCTTTGCTCGCGAGCCCGCGACATGTGCTCGAGCATGTCGTGCACCGTCATCACATAGGGACAAGGCAACCCCCGCGGCACGGAAAATAGATTGGGGATATGGACCAGGTCGCAATCCAATCGCTTCATCGCATTGCGGAACTCACGATACCCTCGAAGGGAACGCTCAGCGCCAAGCAGCGGAATCGTTTGGAAGTTTGGCGGCAGAGCTCCGATCTCTTCGACTTTGGTCGGAGACCCGATCAGAAAATACTCGTTCTCGTGGTCGAGCCGGACGAGCGTGCGAACCACATTACGGATGTAGGTGCCCACGCCAAACTCGGTCATCCGCCGTATGTCGATGGCGATTCTCACCGCTGGCATTTAACCATAGTGGGCTCTCTTCGGCTAGGCTCAGTGCAGGTTAAGGCACGCAGAAGAATTATGCCCTCACCTCGGCCTGGACTTTAGCGCGGCGTTCGGCATAGAGAGGGAACGCTTCGCACAGGTCGAGCACCTGTTTGCGAACTTTGCTGAGCAGCGCCGTGTCGGTCCGGTGGAGCAGCGCTTCGGCGATCCAGCGGCCGATCTGGCTCATCTCCGGTTCCTTCATGCCTCGCGTGGTCAAGGCCGGTGTCCCAACGCGGATGCCGCTCGGCTTCATTGGCGGGTTGGTATCGAACGGGATCGCATTCTTATTCACTGTGATGCCGGCCTCGCCCAGCGCCTTTTCGGCCTCGCTGCCCAGCATGCCCTTCGAGAAGACGTCGACCAGCATCAAGTGCGTATCGGTGCCGCCCGAAATAATGCGGAAGCCTTCATCCGCCAGCGATTGCGCCAGCACTTTGGCATTGGCTACAACTTGGCGTGCGTAGTCGCGGAACTCGGGCTGCATCGCTTCCTGGAAGCACACTGCCTTGGCCGCCATGATGTGGACCAGCGGGCCGCCTTGCATTCCTGGAAACACGACTTTGTCGATGGCCTGCGCGAACTCGGCCTTGGAAAGAATCATCCCCGAGCGCGGCCCACGCAAAGTCTTGTGCGTAGTGGAAGTAACGATGTGCGCATGCGGCACCGGCGAAGGATGCGCGCCGCCCGCTACCAGTCCGGCAAAGTGCGCCATGTCGACCAGATACAGCGCGCCCACCTTGTCGGCAATCTGGCGCATGCGGGCGAAATCGATGATGCGAGGATAGGCGCTGCCGCCACCGATGATCAGCTTCGGCCGTTCTTGTTCGGCGATCTTTTCCAGCGCGTCGTAATCGATCGTTTCCGTCTCTGTGGTGACGCCGTAGGGAACAATCTTGTACGTCTTGCCGGAAAAGTTCAGGTGATGGCCGTGCGTAAGGTGCCCGCCATGCGCCAGGTTTAGTCCCAGAATCGTATCGCCCGGCTGCAGGACGGCTGCGTAGGCTTCCATGTTTGCCTGCGATCCGGCATGCGGCTGAACATTCGCGTGCTCCGCGCCGAACAACTGCTTCGCCCGATCCCGCGCCAGGTTTTCGACAACATCCGTGAACTCGCAGCCCCCGTAATAGCGCTTGCCCGGATATCCCTCGGCATACTTGTTCGTGAACACCGAGCCCGCGGCTTCGAGCACGGCTTCGCTGACGAAGTTTTCCGAAGCTATCAGTTCGAGGCCCTCGTGCTGTCGCCGGGTTTCGTTGTCGATGGCAGCGGCAATCTGCGGATCGCTTTCGTACAGCGGACGGTACATTTTTGAAGAGTTAGAATTTTTCATTTCGTTTTCCTGACTTCGTATACGTCGGGCCGGTGCAATTCCATGTATCGCTCGGGCGATTTTACCGGCGTAAACCCAAATTGCGCGTAGAGCCCATGCGCGTCACGGGTTAACAGAATCCATCGCCGCAAATTCTGCAGCGCGGGATGCGGCAGGATGCATTCCATCATCCACTTGCTCAGCCCGCGTCCGCGATGCGATTCGAGCACGAACACATCGCCGAGGTAGGCGACTGTCGCGAAATCGCTCACGACTCGGGCAAAACCCACTTGTGCGCCGCTACCATCATAAATGCCAAAGCACAACGAGTGCTCGATCGATCGCGCAACAACGTCCCGCGGGATCCCCTTCGCCCAATAACAGTTCGTCAGGAACCCGTGAATTACGTCCAAATCAAGGCGCGCTCGATCCGTGCTGATAGAGAACTCGCCCCGCCGCGACTCCACCACCGCATCGGGATTGACAGCTGACGCAGGCTGCATCGCTACATTCTAAACCGCAGACTTCAACCACAGAGGACACGAAGTCACACGAAGGAACGGACTGAGAAGTTTCCTTGGTGAACTTTGGTGTCGTTCGTAGTTGACGCCTTTCAAAACGCGGTGCGCAGGAAAGAAGCCAGGTGCCAGCCGTCCATATATTTGTAAGGCGTTTCTCCGGTCGTGTAATGGCCGCACGGCAGCACAGCGACCTTGTGATCCAACCCGTGCCGCTCAAACTCCTCGACGACCTGATGCGAGAGCTCCGGCAAAAACGTCAGATCGTACTTCGCATACACGATGAGCGACTTCCGGGGCCAACGTGAAAATTGCTGAAAGTAAGACATTGGACTCACAGCGAGCCAAGCTTGCCGCAGGCGATCGAGGTCGATCTGTTGCTCAATTCCCTGCCGGATGTGCCTTGTCGACTGCCCATGCCAGACCACGTCGGCCACATACGTAGACGCGTGATTGAAGGCCGCCACGCGAATTCGCGGGTCGTGCGCCACCGCGATGAAGGCGTAGCAGGAACCGAGGCTCGTACCCACGATGCCAAGCTGGTTGTAGCCCTGTTGCTCAAGCCAATCGAAACAGCTCCGAATGTCGGTCACTCCCTGGCGCACGGCGTCGAGTGTGCGTCCAATATTGGCGGAGACGGCGTAGTCGGCGCGGCTGATCTCGGCGGGCATGCGAATGTCGTGATACGGCATGGTCAGCCGCAATACCGCGATGCCCATCAGATTCAACACGCGGCACAGGCTGACGTAGGCGATCGCGTCGGCATTCCAGTGCGGCAGTAGAACAATGGCGCGGCGTCCACGCGCCGGGAACCAGCGGGCATTCACCAGATTGTTTTCGGGATAAGGCGTTTTGACTGGCGAAGTGAATCGCAGGAATTCCCCGAACGTTCCTTGGACCTTTGCCTCAAGCTTCGGGTCGGGTACCGCGCGCGTGGAGAAAATCTGTACCTCGCGTGTCTCCAGGCGGAAGTCGGTGGGCCGCGCGTAGGAATAGAATTCATCGCTCGCTGCCACGATGCGACGGTTGTAATCGAGGATGAATTTTTCAGGATTATCCGGAGCATGGCCGGGCCGGTAACCGTTGCGACAAGGCCAGTCCCGCGTCCATTCCACGCCCCATTCCAGCGGACGCACCACCCGGTTGTCATCCACCGACGTGAGCCGGTGTTCCCAGTCGTACATCCACTGTGCATAGCGCGAAGGCATGGTCAACTCTCTAGTGTAGCAAGCGGAAACGAATCGGCTTACGCGGGAACCATTCAACGGTTGCAATGAGTGGTTGGCACTCCCCATTTAATCCCTAAACGGGATAGCTCCAGAAAGATGCTCAGGGCGTGTGACATCCGTCACCGAGAAAGGGTCGGCAAACAGGATAATCACGAGTTGGGGATGAGTTTCGGAATTTGGTTTGGGTCAGGAAGTAGTACTGAGTACCGGGTACCGGGTACCGAGAGAACACGCGCTCTTGGGGGTCTAACGGGCAAAGAGCTTTTAACCGCTGAGATCGCTGAGTTCACGCGAAGAACGCCGAGAAAGACAAAAGAATGCAAAGAAGATAGCGCGAAATCGTGGTTTCTCGGTACTGGGTACTGGCGACTCGGTACTCACGCCCACGCCGCTGTTTAGCTGCTATACCTTCTCGGCACCCGCTTTGAAATATTACAGAGGATTTCGTAGGGAGTGCTGTTCGCCAACTCAGCGTGCTCCAGCGCGTCCACGCTCAGGCCCTCGCCCGTGCCCAGCAGGATGACTTCGTCCCCGACAGCAATACCCGGGATTCCGGTAACGTCCACCAGAGTGAGATCCATCGAGATGCGGCCCACAATCGGGGCGTAGTGCTCGCGCACGATCACCCGGCCGCGATTGGAGAGTTGGCGATTGTACCCGTCGGCGTAACCCACCGGCAGCACAGCCACGTGCGTGGGAGCCTTAGTCACATAAGTTGCGCCATAACCTAGCGCCTGATTCGCTCCGAAATCGCGCAACGAGAGGATGCGCGTCTTCCACGTGAGGATCGGCTGCACCGGCAAACGCAGTGTACCTCCACTCACCTCGCGCCCTGCCCGCTGAAAGGGCAGATAGTAACCGAAGAGTGCAACTCCCGGGCGAACCATGCTGTTCCACGTTTCACGCCGCGAAATCACCGCGCCGGTATTGGCGATGTGCACAAAGACCGGTTCCATTCCAGCTTCGCGCACCATGCGACGGGCAGAGTCGAAGCTCCGTTCCTGCTCGGCGACCGAAGGCGCGTCCATGATTTCGGAGGACGCGAGATGTGTAGAGAGTCCCTCAAGCACAAGATGCTTGGCGGCTTTTAATCCGGCGAGCACACCGGGAAGTTGATCGACGCCAACGCCGAGGCGGCCCATCCCGGTGTCGACCTTCAAGTGCACCGGATGCTGCGCGACTCCCAGCGCGGCCGCCGCCTTATCCAGCGACTCGATATGCCAAGGTTCCCAGACTGTGGGAGTGAGATGCAGGCGCACAATCTCACTCTCCTCGCCTCGCCAGAAGCCAGTCATCAAAAGAATATTCGCGCGAACGCCCGCCTCGCGCAGAGGGATCGCCTCATCCAGCGAGGTGACGCCGAGCCACTTCGCACCTTCGGCTTCGAGAGCGCGCGAGCACTCGACCGCGCCGTGACCGTAAGCGTCGGCCTTCACCACGGCGCACACCGTGACCTTCGCTCCCACATGCTTCTGCACGCGTCCGAAAGTTTTGGCGCAACGTGGTCAAGGAAACTTCCGCCCAGGTGGGACGCGTTGCCACGCGGCTTAGGATTTCTGCTGTGCTCGCCACTTTTGCGATTATAGCGGGACCAGCCCGCGCACCCACGTTACGCTGGGGCTACTCCCGCGTGCAGGAGGAGTCCTGTAGCGCTCTCACGTGTAGCGCCGGCACCCTGCCCGCTAGTTCCCCGTCAAAGAGAAACTCACCGTGATCTGAGTCTCCACCTCGATCGGCTCGGCGTTGAGGACGTAGGGAAGATATCTCCATTGACGGACCGCCTCGATTGCTGCCGCCACCAACATGGGGTGCCCCGACAGAACCCGAAGGTTCTCCATGGTGCCTGCCTTGCTGATAAGCGCAGACAGAACGACCGAGCCTTGAACGCGGGCGCTTCGGGCGAGCGGAGGATAGACCGGCTGCACGCGGCGAATCAGGCTTCCCTCAAGCATGCGCGAAGTACGGAATGCGCGTGCGGACGCTGGGGCAGGCGGAATCGGCAATAAAGGTCTGGTCCCGCCGAGGATCGCAAGGGGAAGTCCCCCTGGCGTGCCCGAAGGGAGTCCCGTGCCTTCGATGCCGATACCTGTTCCGCCAGGAGGCTGCAACGTCGGATCGTCGATGCCCATTCTGATGACCGGAGGCACGCGTGACGGCTGCATCAGCCGGCCCGGCAGGATATTGGTTTGGACGGTTGAAGTGCCGGCATTCCGCGGCGGGGACGCCGGTTCTGGCGCGACCTGTCCGGCGCTGATAGGCGTGGAAACGGTGCGCACCGATGGCAACCCGACGGTCCTCCACAGCGGCAGTAAAAGCAGCAAAGCGATCACCAGCGCTTGCAGTCCGAACGATGTAAGTGTGGTCCAACTCCGGCGAGTACGTTGGCCCCAGGAAGTTTCCGGCAGGCTTTCGGCAAACATAGTGTCCTCCAGCGCGACAGTCTGTTTGCTGGTATGGACACCGCCAACCTTGCCGCAGACGATGCCGAGACAAAGAAAAAAGGCCGCGTTTTCACACGGCCGGCTGGAACTTTCGGGACACCACAGGTGTCCTCTAATGAACTATTTCGGCGGCTCCGTCGCCTTGGGCTCTGCCGGCTTGGGCGTCGTGGGCTTGGGCGTTGTGGCGCCTACTCCCGACTTTGGAGTGGCCGGCTTTGCGGCTCCCGTCGTCGGTGGCGCGGGCACGCCGGACTGCACATTGTAAGCGTCGACGACAGCCTTGGTGATGTCGACCGCCTGACCCCACCACAGCACATTGCTCTGCGGCCATGGCTTCGAGGTGTCCACGATGATGCCGAAGCCATTCTCCTCAGAATACTTCACGATCATCGGCGCCATCTTCTGAAGAACTCGGCTCGCGATCTCCTGCTGCTGGTTGCCGAACTCTTCCTGAGCGTCCTGCACGGAGCGATCGAAAAGCTTCTGCTTGCTTTCGATCTGCTTTTTCAGGGTGGCGAGCGCATCTTCATTCAGCTTGCCTTCCTGCGTGGTCATCTGCTTCTTCAAACCTTCCAGTTCGTCGTTTTGGCCCTTCAGTTCAGCCTGCTTGGGATCGAACTTCTTTTGCAATGCCTCGAGGTCGCGGCGGCCTTCGTTGCTGCCGAAGATCGCTTCGGTGATGTTGATGGCTCCGACTTTGGTTCCGGTGCTAGGGCCAGTTGTAGCAGGCGCCGAAGGAGCGGGATTGGCGGGCGCGGCACTTGGACTGGACGGGGTGGCGGCGCTGCCGGTTTGGGCCAATGCGGAAAACGCGAAGGTAACCGCAACGGCCAGAAGAACTCGCAAAAACTTGCTTTTCATTGGATGGGTTGAACTCCTTGGAACCTAGTTCCGGGAATGAACTTTCGAATATCGCTCTCTGATCGCTTCTTCAGTCAACGCTGGGCCGCACTGAATGGGGTCTGCGCTGCGGTAGCGGCCGCCGTCGGAAAAGGCAGTACTCAAGTCACCGCATCACACGCCGAGCCTACGGGCGTGTCGTCCACCCTCTGTTCTCACTATATGGCGTGGATCACTCACATTATAGAGACCCCACTCTTGGCCCGTCAAACAGCAAAGATAAAGCCGCAACCCTTAGAACGTCGTCGCCACCGTGAACCGGAAAGTCTTGCGCGGCTCCCTCAACATGAAACTGGGGGCATACGTATTCACTGCCAGATGATAGGTGTAATCGCCCGCGGCGCCCGCCGGGAACATGGCGCGGGTCACCGGGATCGGCGGATTGGCCAACTGGTCCAGCCGCAGCGGGTTATAGGCCCAGTAGATGCGGAAGGGCGCATTCACTACCGGAAGGAACATTTGCAGTTCGAGTACCGGTCGACATACGCACTTCCAGTTCGTCGAGCGCAGTACCTGCAAGATCTTGCGAAGGCTTCGGGTTCAGAATGGCCCCACCTTGGCAGTTGTAACCCGCATCCAGCGTCGGACATCCGAAATAGCGTGCCCAGTCACCTGGTCGTATTGCACCGTAGCGATTTGCAGTTGGGAAGGCCGGATGATGGGGTCGATGCCTGTGTCGACGAAGGGAGCCATGGCCACCGGTCCGGCAATCGTGATGCGGTATTCCAGATTCGTCCACACACTGAGATCGCCGCCGGGAAACACGATCTGGTCGACCGGGAATCGGTACGGTCCAATTCCCCTGCCGCGGGTTGGCCGGGTTTTTCGGAACGGGGGTTCCGTCCGGATTGGTCAGCGTAATCACGTTGGAGCTGGGCAGAAACGCCACCGGCGAAATCGACCGGATATCGAAACCACGAATGTCGTTCTCGCCGCCCATAAAGAAGCGTTGGAATGGCGGAGCCACCAGGCCTCCATAACCGCTGATGAACGAACCGTTGATGGTGTAGCCGATCGCGTTGCGACGGTTCTGCACCGGAATGAACTGTTTGTACTGAACGATCGGGCGGACCGATCTGACTGTGCCACCCAGCCCGGCGAATTCCATTCCCAGCGTCAGCTGGTGCCCCTTGTGCGGAGAGATTCCGCTATCCAGCGTATTGAACGAGAAGTTGGGGAAGATCTTGCTGGTGATGATTCCGTTCACCGCGTTCGGTCCGGAAATGCCGCGGAATGCGATGAAATCGAAAAGAGCTCTTGGACGCCGTGCTGAGCGGGATCAAAGTCGACCGGTCCAGCGAATAGGTCATGCCCAGGCGCTTGAACGAGCGGCGCAACGGATAACTCAGAGAAGTCGTAAAGCCCACGCTCGACTGCGAATAGTTCTGCAGGTTCTGCAACGGCGGCATCGGCAGATTCAGAGTTCTGTCCGCTGAAGATGGAAAGCTGCCGCGCCTGGTTATAGCTGACCTTGTTGCCGAATACCGTGAAACCGAACTGCAGCGGGCGATCGAACATGTAGGGCTGCGTAAAGCCAAACATCACGCTGCGCGCCAGGTTTCCCAGGCTGATCTGCACTTGCAGCGTTTCGCCGCGTCCCAGGAAGTTGTTGGTCGAGTAGTTCAGCCCGATGAACGCTCCTTCCAATCCGCTGACGCCGCCGTTAAGGCCGATGCTGTTCTTGCCCTTTTCGTGGACCTTCAGCGTCAGGTCCACTTGTCCATTTTTCTCGTCCAGTTTCTTATCGGTCACGTTCGGGATCGTCCGGCTTGAGCTGGTCGAAATAGGAAAGCTGATTCAGGCGGAGCAGGCTCAGTTCCCACAGCCGGGAGTTGTAGACGCCGCCTTCTTCGAGCGCCAACTCGCGGCGGATCACCTTGTCGCGCGTCGTGGTGTTGCCCACAAACTCGATGCGGCGCACGTAGAACTGCTTGCCCTCGTCGATGTCGATCTCCAGGAATGCGAGTTTCTTGTCGTCGTCAAAAGTAGTCGAGGGAACGCCGGTGTAGTTGATGTAGCCATACTCGCCGTAGGCCTTGCGCAGAGCCTCCATGCCTTTGGCGATCTTGTCGCGGCTGAAAATGTCTCCGTCCTTGAGCGGGAACAGCGAGCGCAGAGCGGCGGTGTTGGAAATCGCCTTATTGTTTTTGAAGGTGATCTTGCCCAGGCGGTACTTGTCGCCTTCCTCGATGGGCATCGTAATGTCCACCGCCTTGCCCGGCCCGGCCTGCAGCAGCGGGAATGTGGAAGCCCTTGTGTCCGGTGTCGTGAATTTCGCGTCTTGGCGTCGCCCGGACGTTCATCTTGAAGTAGCCGCGGTTCTGGTACTCGGCCCGCACCCGCTCGGTGTCTTCTTCCAGCTTCGTGGCGTCGTAGGTCTTGGCGAAGATGATTTTCCAGGAAGATGGAATGCGGAATGCCGATCGGCTTCAGGTTCTTCATCGCCGCGCGCAGCACTCGCGACTTGATGCTCTTGTTGCCCTCGAACTTGATTTTGCCGACTTTGACCTTCGGCCCTTCCTTGACCACAAACGTGATGCCCGACCGCGGCGGGAGGAATCTGCCGCACTTCCGTGCGGATCGTGGCGAACTGCCGGCCATGCTCGGAAAGCAGGTTCTTGATGGAAACTTCCGCTTTCTTGAGCCGCGTGGGATCGTACTGGCTCTCCACCACCGAGACCGACTTTGTCCTGCTTGAAGCGGTCGAGAACGTCGCTGTTCGAAACCGAACTGAGGCCCACGTAGTCGATTTCGCGGATCGTCGGCTTTTCCTTCACCTGGACAATGATGCGCCAGCCCTTGGGCGTCTGCTCGCGCAAATCTTGATGATCTTCGAAGTAGCCCGTGTTCCAGAGCGAGTTGAAGTCGCGCTCCAGGGCGGCGGCGTCGTAAACGTCGCCGGGCTTGGTGAAGATGCGGGCCCGGATGGTCTCGGCCGGAATGCGCCGGTTGCCGCTGACGTTAATTTCCGAAATGACATCGTTCTGCGCCCAGGTCGAGGCTTGCCGCCGCCAGCAGGAACATGGCCAGCACCGCGCAAAACGTCGCACACGCCACCTCATCCTTGGCCAAGGCCGTTGAAATGAAGAAGATGGCACCGACACGGCCCTGAGAAGGCAGGGGCCCTTGGGCACAACAAGGTTCTCCGAATGAAAGCGAAAAGGAATCGCTACGACCTCAGCCTCTGGGATGTAAGAAAACTGTCATTATACGGTAGAGCAATGGAAAGCGTCCAAGCCGCAACTCTTTCTGAATCAAATCAGGCAGTTCTGACCCGATCGGCAAGACCCTGCGGTTGCTTCATGGGGATGGCTTGGATAACTCTACCTCAACCAAGACGGAATAAAACGTTGCCGAGTTGCCCATGTCGGTAAGTTTTTCTGAAGTCAGGGCATTGATGCTCTGGAAACCGGAGGTCATCTTCGCCCAATTGAGTCTCGCGGAAACGACTCCAGGCTGCACTTTGCCATCGACTCGCGCTCTTCAGCAGAATGTCTCCCCGGTGGTTGAAGACGCGAACCTTGTCGCCATCGGCGATGCCCCGCGCCCGGGCGTCCGCCGCAGAAATCTCCAGCAGCCCCGGTTCTTCCATCTCCTGCACCGAAGGCACGTTGGAAAACGTGGAGTTCAGGAAGTTGTCGGACTTGCGCGCCAGCAACTCCAGCGGAAGCGCCTTTCCTTCTTCCCGTGCCGCGATTCCGTAGGAGGCGTAAAGTCGGCCACCGGATCGAGCCCCAGCGCCTTCACCGCCTCACTGTAAAGCTCCGCCTTCCCCGAAGGCGTGCGAAATCCCCCGTGCGCGAACGGAAGAAACGGCTCGGATTGATAGCAATGCTTGTGATGGGCATCTGTCGAGCCAGCCGTGTGGGGACAGCCGCCCCCGGCTGTCCAGCGGAGCGCAACTCCGCTCCGGAAGCCGGAAGCCGAGAGCCGGAAGCCCCAAAGTTCAACCGCACCTGCCCCCGCTCCAGCCGCTCCCGGCTCATTCCCTGCCAGCCACGGATCCTTCGAATCCAGCGCCACGATCGATCATCTCGTCCACCGTCTCGCGGAAGCACTCCTCCTCGAATCCCATGCGCTGCGCCAGCGCGCGAAAAAGTTCGACATTCGACCGGCACTCCCCCAGCGGCGCAATCGCCTGATTCGAAACCTGCAAATAGTAATGCCCGTACGCCTTCTGCAGATCTTTATGCTCAAAAAACGTGGTCGCCGGCAGCACGATGTCGGCATAGTCCGTCGTATCGGTAAAGAACTGCTCGTGCACAACGGTGAACAGATCGGGCCGCAGCAGGCCGCGCACCACTTCGTTGTGCTTGGGGACAAACCGCCGCCGGATTCGAGTTGTAGACGAATAGCGCCTTCACCGGCGGATCGTTCAGCGTGTTCAGCACGCGGCCGAGTTCCACCATGTTGATGGTGCGGGCCTCGCGTCCCAGCGCGGTCTTCATCAGGTCCGGACGCTTCAACGCCTGCGTATTCAGATCGACCGCGCCGCTGATCGACATCTGCAATCCGCCGCCAATTTCTTTCCACGATCCGGTGATGCAAGGCAGCATGACGATGGCGCGCGTCGCCATTCCGCCGCGTTCGGAGCGCTGCACGCCATAGTTCAGGCGGATCACCGAAGGTCTCATCGTCGCATACTCGCGCGCCAGCTTGCGAATGTCGTCGGCCGCGATGCCCGTCCATTGCGCCACTCGCTCCGGCGGATATTCTTTCACTTTCTCGCGCAGTTGCTCGAAGCCCAGCGTGTACTTCGAAACATAGTCGGCATCGTGCAGGTTCTCGCCGATGATGACGTGCATCATGCCGAGCGCAAGCGCCGCATCCGTCCCGGGATTAATCGGCAAATACCAGTCGGCGCACTCCGCGGTCCGCGTGCGGTAAGGATCGATCACCACCAGCTTCGCGCCGTTGCGCCGTGCCTCCGCGATGAACGGCCACAAATGCACGTTGTTCGCCGTGGATGTTCGAAGCCCACGCAATGATGTACTTGGAATGCCGGAACTGCTCCGGCTCGGTCCCCAGCTTCACGCCCAGCACGGACTTCAGCCCCGCTTCTCCGGCCGCGGAACAGATCGTGCGATCCAGCTGCGAAGCCCCCAGCCGATGGAAAAATCGCCGGTCCATCGACGCGCCATTGAGCGCCCCCAGCGTTCCACCGTAGGAATAAGGCAGAATCGCCTCGCTGCCAAACTCCGCGCGATCGCGACCGCAAGCGCGCAGCAATCTCGTCCAGCGCCTCATCCCAGGAAATCCGCTGCCATGTTGGTGTGGCGCGGGCGCCCCCGCCCGCGCAAGCGGCGTCAGCCGCGGGCCCCTTGGCCGCAATCCTCCGCATCGGATACAGCACCCGATCCGGCGAATACACCCGATCCAGATACTTCGCCACCTTCGCGCACAAAAATCCGCGCGTCACCGGATGCTCCGGATCCCCCTGAATCTTCGTAGCCCGCCCATCCTCGACGGTAATCAACACCCCACAAGCATCCGGACAGTCGTGCGGACACGCGGCATGGACAACGTGCTTCATGACTCGTTCGATTATACGTGTGTTTCGCTGAGCTCTAACAGCGGACTCATGGCGGAATCAGTGATCGGGATAGGGGGGCGATCACTCGTCCTCCCCTCCCACACCACCGTACATGCGGGTCCGCATACGGCGGTTCGGCGGGTTGAGCTAGATGTGGGTAGCCGGGCTTTCGCTAGAACGCGTCGCCAGACAACGATTCGGTCCCTTCGTAGACGCCCCTTGGAGCTTCACTCCGCCTGGAATCCGGAAGGCCAAGCTATTGGATTTTCGGCCGCGGGTCGTTCCTGAGATCGCGCGATGTACTCGCCACTCCCTTCCGTTCGGGCCTTCGATCACCGTTCCCGCTTTGGCCTAGCTGTTTCTCCGCCTTTCGGCATTGGAGTGCCTCAATATCCTCGCCGACTGCGTGACCTACTTTGCCCTCTGCTGACTTCTGCGCCACGGTCCGGATGAATCGCTTCACCCTCAGTCACGATTTCCTGACATGCCGCAGATCTCCCGAGGTAAGTTCGACCGCCTTCGATGCACAACCGCCGGATTTACCACCAGTGAGCTTGATGGATATGGGCTTCGCAGTCATTGGCCCGCTCGCCCGCCACCGTAGGCCTCGTATCCGGTTCTTGTTCATCGGCTCGCATCTTTGCTCCGCGCTTCTTTCCGGCCCCGCCTCGCGGCGAGTGTGATTTCACCGTTGCGCTTCGCTATCACTTCACGTCCATCACGTTGTGAAGAGGACTTGCACCTCCCAGCTGTCGAACATGTCCTATTAGGGCCTACCGGCCCGCAAAACCTTATGAAAATTAGTCAGAGTCGGGCACAATACCCAAGCTTGGAGCGGCGAGGTCGACCGAGCATTGGAGAAGTTGAAGCTGTGAGCATGTCTGATCCGGAGCGTGCGTGATTGAGCAAATAATTGGGCGTCGTTCTCTCCCCCTGTGGGAGGGGCCGATAGCCCGTGACCCTGGTTAATGTAACTGCAGCACGCTCTCCGCTCCCTGCCAGGAGAAACGTTATGGCTTACAGGATAGCGGGAATCGATGTGCACAAGAAGATGCTGGCTGTAGTTGTCTCTGACGTTGAAGTCGACGAGGAGTATCAGTTTGAGCGGCGGATGTTTGGTGGCAACCCCGAACAACTGGCGATCACTGGCGGCATGGCTGCTCCAGCAAGAAGTCGAGGAAGTAGCTCATGGAATCGACAGCGCAATACTGGAAACCAGTGTGGGAGGCACTGGAACGGTACTGGAAACCGGTTGGGCAGAAGCGCGAAGGCGCAGGCCGGACGCTGCATCTGGCACAGGCGCAATCGAACCGCGGGCCGCGAGGACGCAAGAGGGATTTTCCCGATGCTGAACGTCTGGTCAAGCGGCTGGTAGCACAGGAACTGCGCCTGAGTTTTGTTCCTGACGTCGAACAGCGTCTGTGGCGAACGGTAACGCGGAGAAAGTACCAGTTGACGCGTGACCGAGCGCGGCTACAGAACCAGCTGGAATCTCTGCTGGAAGAAGCCCATATCGAAGTTGCTCCAGCCTAGTTTCGGATCTGTTGGGCGCCAGCTCCCGGCGCATGTTGAAGGCGCTCGCCGATGACTGAAACCAACCCCGCGGCTCTGGCCATCTTGGCCGATAAGCAGTTGCGAGCCACTGCCGAACAATTGTGCGACGCGCTGGGCGCATGCACAGAGCTCAACCCCGTCTATCGGCGGGCTGCTGAAGATGGTGTTGGAGCAGTTGCAATTCCTCGAGCAGCAGATCGGCCAACTCGATCAGAGGAGATCGGCGGTCTGCTCCGTCAGCATCAAGATGCGGTCGAGAGGTTGGCGGAGGTGCCGGGTCTGGGAGTGGATTCAGCGACCCAGATCATTGCCGAAGTAGGTGCCACGGCTGCGACGTTTCCTTCGAACAAGCAACTCTCCTCGTGGGTGGGCGCCTGCCCCGGCGACGACGAGAGCGCTGGCGTGAACTACAACCATCGGTCCCCGAAGGGCAACCGCCACATGCGGCGCGTTCTCAACCAAGCAGCCAACGCCGCCGTAAAAGTCAAAGGAAGTATCTTCGAGATTGCCTACCGCCGCTCCGTCTCGCGCCTAGGACACAATCAAAGCATCGGAGCGAATGCCCATCGACAGTGTCGACTGATCTGGTTGATCCTGCATCAGGGAGTTCGTTACGAAGAACGTGGCCCATCGGTTAATAAAAAGTCGAGGCAAGCGCGAACTAACAGAATGGTCCGGCAACTCCGAAAGCTCGGCTACCGGGTCGAACTAGAGAATTCGCAGTCGAGTAATCCAATAGCAAGGTGATTTTCGACCCTGCTCGGCACACCAAAAAAACGGGCGGCTTTCGCCGCCCGACGAGGGTTCTCATCTGGATTCTATTGCTGCGGAGGCAGCACCCGTACACGTCCGGCGACGACCACCGGCTTCAGCGTCGTCGAGTCTTTGAAGACCAGACCGCGCGCAATCAGGTTTGGCGTTCCCGCCGTGGCCAGACCGGCCAGCCCATCGATGTTTTCAAAGGTCGTCGCGTTCCCGGTGTATACCGTGAAAGCCCCGCCAGCAGAATAGCTCATCAAGGCATCGTTCTGCATCTGGAAGTAACCCAGGTTGCTTCCCGTGCCTCCCGTGATGTTGACGCTGCCAGAGACGAGCGCGCCCACCACACCCTGCCGCCGCAGCGAAACGAAATCGGGCGTGAACACGCCGCCGGAAACCGTCCCGCCGATGAAGATCCGCTGTCCCACCACCAGCGACGTGTTGTTGAAGAGTTGGTTGGTCAGGAAATTGGCGAAGAAGCAAACGTCATAGGTCGTCACACCACCCAGATTGATCGTCTGAACGGTGTCCACCGGAAGCCCAGCCGACGTACCCACCTCCTCGCCGATCCACATGGTAACCGACGTGACCGGACCGGAAGTTGGATTTACCGCCAGAACACGTCCGGAGACGAACGCTTTATCAGTTGTAATCAGCTCTATGTACTTGGCGAGCATGCTGCCGTCGGCCTGCATCTGCCCGATCACCGAAACCACGGCGTTCGCGGTGAGGGTGGCCAGGCTATTGCTGCCGTTGTACTGCGTGTTCGCGTCCACATCGATCGTCCGAGGCATGCCGTAAGCTCCCTGCATCAGGAACGAATTCGTCGAAGTGTTGATGGAAACCACGTTGCCGGTAAAGTCGCTGATCTCGCCGACTTCTTCCGAAGCTGAGACCGCAGCGACACTGATGACGGGGTTGATGATGCCCGTAATCTGGCCACCGCTCGTCTGGAGCGAATCCCCGATATTGAAGTCGATGCGCAGACCCGCAAGCCCATTAGCGCCCACACCCAATAGCGATCCCGCCGGGAATGGAATCGTGACCGTAGCCTGCGTAAATGACCCGGTGATGGTCTTCACCGAAGGTGGATTTGTGGTCAGATCCATGTAACTAATCACCGGCGCCGGGTTGGTATTCTCAAAGACAATAGTCACGCTATCATAAGAGCCCTTCTGGATTGTGTTGAAACCAAGCAGCGTCCGCAGGCCCATCAGCCGGGCGAAATCAACCGTCTCCGGCGTTGAGAGCGCGACTTGAGTGGAGGAGCTATTGTTCAGGGTGATCTTGTCGATGGTTACGTTAAAGCCGACTACCGAAGACGCCGGCGCGTCTTCTCCGGTGACGAACACCGAGCCGGAAATACTTTGAGAGAAATTCTGATTGGAACTGCCCGCGCCGCCGCAACCGACTGTCGCGGCAAACGCCAGTAGAACTGCAAAAAACAGTGCGCGTTTCATAAGTGAACTCCTCCAAGTCATCGCGAGGGAGCGGATTGTTTACTCGGAAGGGTGAAACCCGGAGGGGATATCAGAGTTGTGGGGAAAATGTTGTATGCGTCAGAAATAGTACGATACGAAAGTAAATCGGAAGTAACCTGACTACATCTTTGTTGCAACAATTTGCGATTTCCATAGAGCAGGTGGAGCGGCGGAGCACCTGCCCTATTCACAGCCAGGGGCGGTGAGTACCGTGCGGCAAACTCTGTTCCGAGGAAGCGAGTCTCCCTCCAGAAAACAACTACTTCAGCTCCAGCACTTCCTTTTCTTTGGCCTTGCTCATTTCTTCCATCTTCTTGATTTCGCCGTCGGTCAGCTTCTGGATCTCATCGAGCGAGCGCTTCTCTTCATCTTCTGTAATCTTTTTGTCCTTCAGCGCTCTCTTGATCGCATCATTGCCGTCGCGGCGAATGTTGCGCACGGCGGTGCGGTGTTCTTCCAGCACCCGGTGTAGGTGCTTCACCATGTCCTGGCGCCGTTCCTGCGTCAGCGGTGGAACCGGCACGCGAATCAACTTGCCGTCGTTCATAGGATTCAAGCCCATATCGCCGGCGCGAATCGCTTTCTCAATCGCTCCCAGTTGCGACGGATCGAAGGGCTGCACCGTGATCAACTGCGCCTCCGGAGCATGCACCTGCGCAACCTGGTTCAGGGGCATCTGCGAGCCGTAGTAGTCGACGCTTACGTTATCGAGCATGTGCACGTTCGCGCGCCCGGTTCGCACGCCCGCCATCGCCTTGCGGAAATCTTCCACAGCTTTGTCCATGCGAGTCTTCAGTTGTACGTAAGTTTCTTTCAGGCCGGCTATCGCCGCCATCGTCGCTTGAGCCATATTTTTAGCTCCGTATTATTTCAGGATCAAAACGTTGCATTATAAACCGAACAAGAAAGTTGGCCACGGATTTACGCGGATGGTCACGGATCAGAATTCGAAAATCCGCGTGAATTCGCGAAAATCCGCTGCCGATCTTACTCGCCTGCGCTCGCCCCTTGCGCGCTCACCCTCGATCCAATCTTCTCGCCCAGTACAACGCGACGGATGTTACCGCGATGGTTCAGGTTGAAAACGATGATGGGCAGGTTGTTATCCTTGCACAGGCTGATGGCGGTGGAATCCATCACCTTCAATCCCAGCTTCAGAACATCCATGTAGGAGATGTGGTTGAATTTTTTTGCGCCGTCCACCGTCATGGGATCGGCATCGTAGATGCCATCCACCTTTGTGGCTTTGAGAATCGCGTCGGCCTTGATCTCCATGGCGCGCAGCGAGGCCGCAGTATCGGTGGAGAAATAGGGATTGCCGGTGCCGCCGGCGAAGATCACGATGCGGCCTTTTTCCAGATGGCGGATCGCCCGGCGCCGGATGAATGGCTCGGCAACCTGGTTCATCTCGATCGCGGTCTGGACCCGCGTGTAGACGCCCTGCTTCTCCAAGGCATCCTGCAACGCCAAGGCATTGATGACGGTGGCCAGCATGCCCATGTGGTCGGCGGAGACGCGGTCCATGTCCCTGGCCTGCTGGGCCACACCGCGAAAAAAGTTTCCTCCGCCCACGACGATCGCAAGCTGCACGCCCAACTTGTGCACATCGGCCAATTCCGCCGCGACCTCGTGGATGCGCGCGGTCTCCACGCCAAAGCCCTGGTTTGCCGCCAGCGCCTCACCGGAAAGTTTGAGCAGAACGCGTTTGAAAGCAGGAGTTGTGGTGGTCATGAGGAGTCTCGCAGCAAGTGTAGCGCCGGCGCCTCGCCGGCTGTCGCGAGGGCGACTCGCCCTCGCATTTGCAACTGAAAACAGACAAAAAAAGGGCGCCCAATGGGCGCCCTGAAATTACTCGCCTTTCGGCTCTGTAGGCTTGGTGACGGCCACGGTCTCGCCGACGTCTCCCACTTTGAAGCGGGCGAATCGGCGCACCGCAATGTTCTCGCCTAGCTTGCCGACTTTGGCGGCGATAAGCTGCGAGATCGACATGGTCTGGTCCTTGATGAAAGGCTGCTCCAGCAGGCAAACTTCTTCATAGAACTTTTCCATCTTGCCGGCGACCATCTTCTCCGCGATGTGGGCAGGCTTGCCGCTGGCGATTGCCTGGGCCAGGTAGATTTCCTTCTCGCGATCGAAATCCGCCTTGGTCACATCCTCTTTGCGCACGAACTTCGGATCGCTGGCCGCAATGTGCATCGCAATATCGTGCACGAGTTCCTTGAAGTCGTCGGTGCGTGCGACGAAGTCGCTCTCGCAATTGACCTCGACCAGCACTCCAATCTTGCCGCCGGCATGAATGTAGCTGGCAACCGATCCTTCACTTGTCACACGCGCCGCCTTCTTGGCCGCAACCGATACGCCTTTCTTGCGCAGAATGACGACCGCCTGCTCCATGTCGCCTTTAGCTTCGGTCAGAGCCTGCTTGCAATCCATCATCGGGGCTCCGGTCTTCTCCCGGAGGTCTTTCACTTGTGCTGCGGAAATATTCACTGTAGTAGTACCCATGATTCCTCAAGTTTCAAAGTTTCGATGTCTCAAAGTTTCAAGGTAATCGAGCGCTTCCGGTCTTTGAAACCTTGAAACCCTGAACCTACAAACGTTGACCCGCGCCGGACGACCCGCGCGGGTCAGATTTCCAAAGCCCGGTTTTTCACTGGCCACTGACCACGAACCACTGCTCTAAACCGTCTGGCTCTCCACCTTCGGTAGTTCGGCGTCTTCGTTGGCGGCCGGCTTCTTGTGCGTGCCAGGACCCAGCACCTCTTCCATGCTGATGTCCTCGCTGGCATCGACCGCAGCTTCTTCCGCCGGAGTCTCCGTGGCAGCCTGCGCCGCATCGGCGGCCGCCTGCATATCGGCGACCTGCTTGTCGGTCATCAATTGCGCGCCCTCGGCAATCGATTCCGAAATCTTCGACGTAAACAGCCGGATCGCCCGCAACGCATCATCGTTGCCCGGGATCACATAATCCACTTCGCTGGGATCGCAATTCGTGTCGACCACCGCGACCACGGGAATGCCCAGCTTGCGCGCCTCGCGCACCGCAATCTGCTCTTTATTCGAATCGATCACGAAGATCGCGTCGGGCAGGCGGCTCATATTCTTGATACCGGCCAGGTTGGCCTGCAAATGTTTACGCTCGCGTTCGAGCTTGATGACTTCCTTCTTGGGGAGCAACTCGTAGCGGCCGTCCGTGGCCATCTCGTCGAGCTCCTTCAACCGCTTCACCGACTTCTGCACCGTGACCCAGTTGGTGAGCAGTCCACCCAGCCAGCGCTGGTTGATGTAGAACATCCCGCAACGCTGCGCTTCTTCGGCAATCGCGTCCTGCGCCTGGCGCTTGGTGCCGACGAACAGCACAATGCGGCCGTCATTCGCCAGATCCTGCACGAACTTCGACGCCTCTTTGAACATCTTCAGCGTCTTCTGCAGGTCGATGATGTAAATCCCGTTGCGCTCTCCGAAGATGTATTCCTTCATCTTGGGATTCCAGCGCTTGGTCTGGTGCCCGAAGTGGACGCCCGCTTCGAGCAACTCCTTCATGGTAATAGTAGCCAATGAACCTCCTCTTTAGTCTGCATCAGGAGATCACGGTTCAAACGTTGAAACCTGTCTGCCCGATTGCCATTCCCGCCCCGCACGCCAGGCACGGGAAGAATTGAACACCTAAAACAAGCTGTCAGCTTTCAGCCGTCAGCTCTCAGCAAAAACATCTTGAAAACTCTGTCATTCCGACCCCGACCGAAGTGGAGGGGGAGGAATTGGTTTCGGCTCGGTACCCGGTACGCGCAACTTGGTACTAGCGTTTCGAGAACTGGAACCGCTTGCGAGCGCCCTTCTGTCCGTATTTCTTGCGTTCCTTGCCGCGCGAGTCGCGGCTGACCATGCCCTCGGACTTCAGCTTCTTTCGCAGTTCCGCATTGAACTGCATCAGGGCGCGCGCAATACCCAGCCTCACCGCATCGGCCTGGCCGCGCACGCCGCCACCCAACACGCTGGCAATTACGTTGAACGTGGCTGCCGTGTCCGAAGAAGCCAGTGGCGACTTCGCCGCCGATCGCTGCGCCGGGGTCACGAAATATTCTTCAAAGGCACGTCCGTTCACTTTGAAATCGCCGCTGCCCGGACGCAAATACACACGGGCAATCGCCCGCTTGCGGCGTCCCGTTCCGTAGTATTGAACTAATTCTGCCATTTAGCTCCTAGCCTCTAGCTCTTAGCTTCTGGCCTAACCAAAAGCCGAGCCTAATAATCACTGCCATTCCCAAATCTCGTCGGCGTCATCCTGAGCCTAGCCGCTTTTCGGGCGGAGCGCAGGATCTCGCGCGGATCTTACGAAACCACCGCCTTGCGCACCGGATACGTTCTTACTTCCAGCTTCAAATCCTGCGGCTTCTGCGCCTGATGCGGATGCTTATCGCCCTTGTACACATTCAACTTCGAAAGCATGTGCGCTGCCAGCTTGTTCTTTGGCAACATGCGCTTCACGGCCGACTCGATCACCGCCTCAGGCTTGCGCACTAACCGCTTCTTGTAATCCTCGGTGCGCAAGCCGCCGGGATACCCGGTGTAGTGGTGATACTGCTTCTGTTCAGCCTTCATGCCGGTCGTTCGGATCTTCTCGGCATTGATCACAATCACGTGATCGCCGGTATCAAGAAACGGCGTATATTGCGGGTTTTCTTTGCCCATGAGGATGCGCGCCACTTGCGAAGCCAGACGCCCGAGCGTCTGCCCGTCCGCATCCACGACGTACCACTTGCGCACAATTTCCCCCTCTTTGGGGAAATAGGTTGACATCGGAACTCTCCCAGATTGAATAAGGCTGCGAAAGAAGACCGCTCGTTGATTCCCCGGCGAGGAACGCCAGGCCATCAGGCGGGCAACCACACGACCACCAAAGTCTTTACGATAGCGTAATCTACAAAGAAATGTCAACGTTCTCTCGGGTTAGCGCGTCAAAGATTGAGGCTAAAATTCCGGAGGTCGCTCATGAGACTAATCCCCGCACTTCTTGCTTTATCTCTGACTCTTTCCCTGCCCGCACTAGCGCAACATAATGCCGGGGGCAGCCACGGAGGCGGAGGCAGCCACGGCTTCGGTGGAGGATACATTCCTTCTCGCGGTCCCGCTCCTGCTCGCGGTACGGCCGAGAGAGCACCGCAAAAGGAGTCCGCTCCGCGCCAACAAGCGCCACGCCAGGAAACTCAGCCTCGCCAGGGAAACGAGCCTCGCGCTTCCTATCGCGATGACCCCGGTCATCCCGAAGCTCCGCACGTCCACCAAAATGGCGAGTGGGTCGGCCACTCCAATGGCCGTGGCGATGCGCGATTCCACCTTGACCACCCCTGGGAGCATGGCCGATTCGCGGGCGGCTTCGGTCCGCACTTCGTATGGCGCATCGGCGGCGGTGGACCCAGCCGCTTCTGGTTCGGCGGATATTACTTCGGCGTAGCTCCCTTCGATCTCGCCTACGTTGATGATTGGAGTTGGACCGACGACGACGTCATCATTTACGACGATCCAGATCACGAAGGCTGGTATCTCGCCTACAACCCGAGGCTAGGCACCTACGTCCACGTGCAATACCTGGGCCCGCGGTAGATTTGATCGCGTCTTCGTACGCTGGCATCCTGAACCGCATCGTCATCCTCAGTGAAGCGCCAAAGAACGCACCCCAGGATGACAGTGTGTCCAAATGTGGTTATTAGAAAGGCTCGCAACACCGACGCAGGCTTACTCGTACGCCAGCGCGTCGATCGGATCTCTCTGCGCCGCCTTGAGTGCCGGATACAACGCCCCCGCCAGAGCGCCAACTATCGCAATGAGCGTCGCCCGCAGCACCCATTCGTTGCTCCAGAACAGACGCAGCACGGGCTTTTCGATCATGATCACGCGGCGCGTCACCATGCTGATGATGATCCCCGCGATAATTCCCACCACCGCCAGTAGCACGGTTTCTCGCAACACTACGTTCACGATGTACCACTTCGAGGCGCCCAGCGATTTCAGAATTCCAATCTCGCGCGTTCGCTCCATCACCGCCGTGTACATCGACTGAAAGATGACCAGGAATCCCACAACAACTGCAATGCCGATCACGACCTTGATGGCGAGATCGAACCCGGGAAGGTTGTCCGGTGTCATCATCGAAAGATATTCCTGCATCGAGCGCACCGAGTATTTCTCCATGCCCGGCGTCTGTTCAATCGCCTTTTCGACTTGCTCGGCATTCGCTGGATTATCGAGTTTGACGTAAAAAACAGAAGCCCGGCCGTCGGCGCCCACCAGGTCCTGCATCGTCGCCAGCGGCAGAAACTTGCGCCCTCCCTTTCCATGCGGAACAATTCCACTAATCCGGAATTCGTGCGCCAGAATCTCGATCTTATCTCCGACTTTTTTCTGGTTCATGCCGGCAAAGTAATCGTCCACGATCACGTTGTATGGCCCCAGAAACGGCCCGCCGGAGAGATAGCGAAACTTCGGAGGAAGCGTGTCGTAGCTCGCTAGGTCGATCCCGTAAATGATTTCCACCGGCTTTTGTGTGAACCACCAGATGACGGGGACGGCCGTCTCAATGTGCGGCACTTTGAGCAAAACATCTCCCACCTTGGTTGAAATCGGCGCACCCGACATCCCGATCAACCCCGCCGACCCGGGAGGCATGACCATCAAGTCCGCGCCCACGCCGAGCTGGCTCTCCTTTGATCCGTTCAGCAACCCATAAAAAAGCGCCACCACCATCAGGATCATGACCACTTCGAGCGCAATCGCGCTGGTCGCGATGAACGACCGAGTCGGCCGATGCACCAGGTTGGCAACCACCATTTTGTTCATCATAGGAAAGCCGTCAGCATTCAGCCAACAGGTGTTGCATTGCCTTCGAACCCGGCAATGGGCCGGGTGGCTGAATGCCCAGTGCTGAGTGCTAATTGATCTACTGTCGTGGCCCCAGCGGCGTAACCAAGCTCGATTGCGGATCATCCAGATTGACCACCACTGCTCCGGATGGCTGCGCCAGCACGAACTGATCATCCTTGAGCGGCTGATTAATGTCCACTTTCAGCATGTTCAGCGTGATGGCGTACTCCTCTTGCGGTCGGTAGATCTCGATTCGCGATGGGAAGCTGAATCCATCGTAGTCTTTGTATTCAGCATATTTCGCATCGGTGGCCACGGTGCCGTCCTCGCTGTAGATGTACTGCCGATGCGGCTTCAGATCGGTGCGCCCGAAGATGATCTTGCGCTCCAGCCACGGATGCTCAACACACATCTGCGTGCAGCCCCTCTCGTATTTACGAATCACCGTCAGTTCGTAGTCTTCCTGCAAAACCCGATGCGCCTTGGCGTCATGCAGGGTTTCGTAGCCGTTCTCGAGCACGGCAATTTCGGAATCAGGATCAATATGACGGATCAGCAGCGCCTCGTAGATATTCTGCGGACGAATATTCTCCATCGGCTGGGCGGCGTTAGGCGTCGTCACTTCGTTCTTGCCAAACACGAAGCGGTTTTTTGGCGGAATCCAAAGCCGGAAGTCCTTGCCGTCGCTCACCATGTCGAAAGCCGTGGTGCGCACAATCGGCATCAGTCCGACCATGTGCAAAGCATCTGGCTTGCGAGCCAGCACGTAACCCCGGATTTCCTTGTAATCGGTATAGTGACCCTTCTTCATCCCTCCGACGGAGCTGTCGATGTCCACTGTCGCTTTCAGTGAGTGAATGGACTCGGCCTGCTGATTAATGCTGTCGATCAGTCCCTGTTGGGTGGACTGCTTCAGCGGGGCTTGCGAATACTTATCTTCGACCGGACGGGTACGAAACATGCAGCCCGTTGTGGACAGTACGGCCAGAATCAAAGGCCCGACGAATAAAAACGAACGGCGCTTAATCAAGATATAAAGAAACCTCTGAACATTTGAGTATACCGCGCCTGAAAGGTCGCAATAAGAATGGGCTGGATTTCGAGGCTTTCCAGGTAAACATCTTAAGGCAAATCAAGCACTTACTAAAGTACACTCCGACCGCAGTTCGGCGCGTACAGCATTTCTCCAATCGTCTAAACTGTGGGTACTGTGCGCAAGATTATTTGGCTGATTTTGGTCGCAATCCTTGGAATTGCAGGCTGGTTCGCATGGGCCGTGCTGATGCCCATCGCGCCTTCGGGGCAGACCTTCGTGATGCTGCGCACGGGTTTTTCCACCCACCGCATCGCCTCCGAACTCAAGGGTGCTGGAGTCATCCGCAGTGAACGAGCCTTCATCCTGTGGCAATACTTTCACCACAAGCGCTCCCTTAAGGCCGGAGAATACCTTTTTGACAAGCCGTCCAACATTATCCAAATACAGAAGCGCCTGCGCCGCGGCGACGTTTACTTCCACACCGTCGTCATACCCGAGGGCTTCACTATGTTCGATATCGCCCGCGCCATCGAAGCCGCCGGACTCGGCCCCGCGCAAGATTTCCTGAAAGTAGCCCAATCCGATACTGCCCTGATTGCTGATATCGCGCCCGGGGCGCGGTCGCTCGAGGGGTACCTCTTCCCCGACACTTATGAATTCTCCCGTATGATGAGTATGCAGGAGATGGCAGAGGCAATGGTGTGCCAGTTCCACGTCGTCGCCCAACAGATCGGGCTCCTCACAGGACAGGCGGGCGAAACAGTGGCAAGTGGGTCGGGCCGCTCCGGACATGTGTGTGTCGTTGTGAGGATTCAATCCCGCGACGCGAAGGACGACCCCTCTATAACGCCCACGGACCCCTCTGACGTGCAGCGCGCGGTCATCATGGCCTCCATCGTCGAAAAAGAAACGGCGGTAGCTGAGGAGCGCCCCGTGGTGGCCAGCGTCTACTACAACCGCCTGGCCAAGAATATCGCTCTCGACGCCGACCCCAGCGTTATCTATGCAGAGCTTCTGGCCGGAACGTATCAGGGGGCGTTGCATCATGCGGACATGCAGTTCACCTCACCTTATAACACCTACCGGCATGCCGGGCTTCCCCCGGGTCCCATCGGCAATCCCGGACGCAGCGCCCTCGAAGCGGCCATGCATCCCGCGCAAAGCGACTTCTACTACTTTGTGGCCGACGCTCAGGGCCATCACCGCTTCGCCCGCAGCATCGAAGAGCACAACAAGAATGTAGTGGCGTACCGGCAGGCGATGCGGGGACGGTAAAGCGGCTTTCGGCTTTCGGACAGCCATGGAGCACGCTAGGCCGCCGCATGCAGCCGGACGGAGCTCATCAATCACATTCAGCATCCGGCCGATTCGAGCGGTTTCTCGTCGGATCGTATCGCAATCTTCCGTTGTCGAATAGCCCAACCGCTCTCCAATTGTGAGTCGGGGTTCTATTTCGAAAAGAAACCCTCAGGAGTTGCCCAGGAAGTGTATGAGTTCTTTGTCGGACGAACGCCCTTTGCCTTCAGCAATATTGCTCGCCACGGAAACAACCGCGCGGTGCATCTGGCTCGTCAATCCATATCTCTCGTCCTTAGGGAGCTCTGCCGTAGGTCGATAAACCTGTACCGCCAGTTGCATCGCCGCCCGCCACACTTCCAAGTCTTTATACGTTCCGCTCATTGCACACCTCCTGTTTTGCCGAGATCAAGACAGATGAGGTTGACATCGGGAGGGGCCAAAAGTTGTGACAAGTGTCACAAAGCGACTGAAAGAAATCCGCGAGCGGGTCATTCTGGGAAATAGGTTTTCCAAACCGGAAACGGGAAGCCGAAAGCCGCTGCTATTCCGAACCGGAGGCCGGAAGCCGGAAGCCGGAAGCCGCTGCGGCCCGTTGTTCCATCCAGCCCTGCAGAATCAGCACCGCCGCCATCCGATCTACCGCCTTGCCTCGCTTCTCGATCGAAAGATCCGTCTCGCGCAGCAGACGGTTAGCTTCCGCCGAGGTGAGCCGTTCATCCCAAAGATGCACTGGCAACCGGAATCGTTTGCGCAAGTCTTCAGCGAAACCTTGCATCTTGTCGGACTGAATCCCCTCGGCGCCACTCATGCGCAAAGGCAGGCCCACCACAATCTCCCGGACGTCGTATTCCTGAATCACGCGCTGCAGATATTCAAGGTCGTGGCGCTTATTCCTACGCTGTAAGGTTTCCAGTCCCTGCGCGGTAATCCCAAGCGAGTCCGATACCGCTACTCCAATTCTTCGCGTCCCCACGTCGAGGCCAAGAATTCGGCCCACGGGGCGTTCTCGCTTACTACCGTCATCCGAAAGCGGTTCGTTGTGGTCAATATCCACGGCCTGAATTATATGGCCTACCCCCGTCCCCCTTCGCCAAGTTCTCTTGCCAAGTCTCTACGAGGAAGCACTTTCACCGGCTCCCACTTATTTAAGTTATTGTTTTTCAATGATTTTGGGGCCCACGGCACGTCGGATGTTCGCCGGTCCGGCGGTCTTGCTTTCGGCACCCCCCGGGAGTAGCATGGAAATAGGTTGTTGCTGTCTCTTCTTCCCTCGAACTTATCGCCTTTCTGGGGTTTAACATGAGCGGTACGGACTTGAATTTCCATATCGGCGACAAGGTTGTCTATCCCAATCACGGCGTTGGCGTTATTGAACAGATTAGCAGTCGCTCCATTGGCGCCACCGTCGAGAAGTTCTACCTGCTCCACATCAAAGCCAGCAGCCTCAAAGTTATGGTACCCTGCCAGAACGCAGGCAGTGTCGGCCTTCGCCGCGTGGTTCGTAACGGCGAAATCCAGAAGGTTCTGGACGCTCTTTCCGTCAGCGAAAATGGAAGCAACGGCGACTGGAAAGACCGCTTCAAGGAAAATTCGGATCGCATGCGCACCGGTTCGTTGCTCGAGGTCGCGGGCGTTCTGAAGAGCCTGATCACCCTGCATCAGGCCAAGCCTCTTTCGTTTCGCGAGAAAAAGATGTTGGAGCGCGCCCGCTACCTCCTCGTCAGCGAGTTGGCCATGGCCCGCAACTGCGAAGAATCCAAGGTAGAAGAGATCCTCACCACGGCCCTGGCGAAGTGCAAACTACGTTTCCCCGAAGCATCGGAATTCCAAGCCTAGCTTCCTCCCGCCTCAACAAAGCCCGGTGCGTTGACACCCTTTGCGCCTTTATAATCGCGCCGATGAGCAATTCTCCCGCAGCCTTCGGGATTGACCGCTCTCTTCTGCGACTCGACCGGGAGCCCTACATCTCCCTGCATTTCATCATGATTTTCGTCCGCGATCAGGAACGAAGCCTGCGTTTCTACGTGGAGAAGCTTGGTTTTCGCGTAGTGGTCGATCACACATTCGCGGACGGTAACCGTTGGATTGAAGTTGCTCCTCCAGACGGCAGCGCGAATCTCGCCCTGGCCCTGGCAAGACCTGACTCTCCAGCTTACAACGACATTGGACGCGACACCCTGGTTTACTTTCTCACCGAAGACGTCAATGCCAAATTCGCCGAATGGAGCAGCCGAGGCGTTCACTTTCTTTTTCCACCGCAGGTGCCGACGTGGGGCGGAATCCACACCCGATTCGAAGATGTCGACGGAAACTCGTTCGGCCTTGCCGGCTTCGACGAGTTAACGTCAGGGGTTGAAGCCCGACGCCGCGAACTCGCCCAGAAGTTCGAATCCGAGCGCCGAACGATCCAGGAACTGGAAATCGCCAAGCAGGTGCAGGCCCGTCTCTTTCCCCAAATTCATCCTGTGGCGAAGACTCTCGAATATGCGGGTCTGTGCCTGCAGGCCCGGCAGGTGGGCGGCGATTACTTCGACTTCCTCGATCTCGGACAAGCCCGGCTCGGGCTGGTCATAGGCGACGTCTCTGGAAAAGGAATTGCCGCTGCTCTTCTCATGGCTAACTTACAGGCAAACCTGCGCAGCCAGTCAGCCACCGCCTTGGAGCATCCTGAACTATTTCTGCGCTCGGTAAACCGCATGTTCTACGAGAACACCGTCGACAGCGCCTACGCCTCGCTGTTCTTTGCGGTCTACGATGATCAGGCGCGGCGGCTGAATTATGCGAATTGCGGACACCTGTCCGGCCTGCTCCTGCGACGCGACAACACTTGTCACCGGTTGAATTCCACCGCCAGGCCGCTTGGACTCTTCCAGGATTGGGATTGCTCCATCGGAGAGTGCGACCTCAACCCAGGAGATGTTCTGGCGCTCTATACCGACGGCATCACCGAAGCCTCCGACAATAACGGCCAGGAATTCGGTGAAGACTCCCTGCTCGAGCGCCTGCGTCAAAATCGCGATCAACCCTGCCAATCCGCGCTAGAAGCAATCACCGACGAAGTCCGCCGCTTCAATCCTACAGACCAGCACGACGACATCACGCTAATTCTGGCAAAGTGCAGAGCCGGACTGTAACCGATCTCTTCCTCAGTGTCCTCCATGTCCTCTGTGGTTAAGTTTTTTTCGATGCAGCCTAGCCGCAGCTCCGGGCCCGCTCCAGAAGCAAGTTCCGCTCCCGCACATTTCGCGTGATCGACGCGGCGCGCTCGAACTCCGCGCGTGCTTCCTCCGTCCGCCCAAGTTTTCGAAGCAGGTCGCCGCGCACGCTGTGCAGCAGATGATAGCTCCGGAGGGCAGAATCATTCTGCAGCGGGTCCACCAGTTCCAATCCCGCCTCCGGCCCAAACGCCATGCTGACCGCTACGGCGCGGTTCAATTCCACCACCGGCGACGGTGCGATCTCGCCCAGTTCTCCATACAATGCAGCGATGCGAGCCCAGTCCGTTTCCGCATTCGTCGCGGCTCGGGCATGGCAGGCAGCGATCTCGGCCTGAATCGCATACGTGCCCCTGATTCCGCCAAGTTGCTCTACTCGACTGAGCGCCGCCAGTCCGCGATGAATGAGCAATCGGTCCCACTGCGCGCGATTCTGATCCAGCAGCAAAATCGGCTCCCCCGACGGGCCCACCCGCGCCTTGGCACGCGAGGCCTGGATCTCCATCAGCGCGACCAGGCCATGGACCTCGGCCTCATTCGGAACAAGTTCAGCGAGGATTCGTCCCAGACGTAGCGCATCTTCGCAAAGCGCAGGCCTCAGCCAGTCATCTCCCGCGGTGGCTGAGTACCCTTCGTTGAAAATCAGATAAATGACCTGCAACACGGAAGATATGCGCGCGGTGAATTCAGCCCGGCGCGGCACCTCGAAGGGTACGTGGGCGTCGGTCAGAGTTCGCTTGGCGCGAACGATCCGCTGAGCAATGGTTGGCTCGGCCGCGAGGAATGCGCGAGCAATCTCCTCGGTCGTGAGCCCGCCCAGCAGCCGCAAAGTGAGAGCCACTCGCGCTTCCGTTGACAGCACTGGATGGCAGGCGATGAACACCAGCCGCAGCAAATCGTCGCCGATGTTGTCATCCATGGCAGCGGCCAGGTCCGGCACTACCATCTCCCGCTCCGCCATTTCGCGACCGAGATCCGTGTACTTGCGGTCGGCCAGGGTGGTGCGGCGAAGAGAATCAATGGCCCGATGTTTCGCGGTTGCCATCAGCCAGGCCCCCGGATTCTCCGGAATTCCCGACTCCGGCCACTGCTCAAGAGCAACCACCAGCGCGTCTTGCGCCAGTTCCTCGGCGTAGCCCACGTCGCGCACGATGCGAGTCAGCCCGGCAATTACCCGAGCCGACTCGATCTTCCAAACCGCCTCGATGGTGCGATGTGTCTCGGTAGCACCCACACTACCGATCACATCACGTTCATGCCTTCAGCGCAACCTCGGCACGATCGCCGCTCTGGGCGCAGTTTTGCTCACCACCGTGTGGCTCCCAGATCTGGCGCAGTTCGCACTCGCCGTCTCCTGCCACCTTGAGGAAATGCTTGGTCAGCTGGATCGCTTCTTCCTTGGAGTTAGCCTTCAGAATCGCGAATCCCCCAACGACTTCTTTGGATTCGGTGAACGGACCATCGGTCACGGTGATATTGCCGCTGGACCGCCGTACCCGCGCGCCCAGCGCCGATGGCAGGCAGCCTTCCGTTGCGAGCAGCCAGCCCGCTTTAAAACCCTCTTCGATTAGCTTGTCCATCACCGCCATTTCCTGCTGGGTGGGAGGGGTGTTGCGCTCGGCCGTCTTGTAAATGCTTAGGAATTTCATTGCAGTTCTCCTTTTTACCGATTTAGGTTGCGAGCCGGGCATCGACGCCTGTGGCCGAATTCCCGCGCTCTATAAATACATCGAACCAGAAACTGCCGGATCGACGCGAGCGGCCCGAAAAGTTTTTTATTTCTTTCCTGCAATCTGCCGAGCCAGCCGTCGCTCCTGCTCCCTCAACTCGGGAGTGAGGTTCTCGCCAAAATCTGCCGCCTCAAACACCGGACGAATCTCCACCTCAGCCCCGCCATCGAACGGAGCCCGCTTCAGCCACTCCACCGCTTCGTCCATGGACCGCACTTGCCAGATCCAGTAGCCCGCAATCAGCTCCTTTGTTTCCGTGAAAGGCCCATCGATCACGGTGCGCTTCTCTCCCGAGAACCGCACTCGCTTGCCCTTCGAGCTCGCCTGCAACCCATCCCCCGCGAGCATCACGCCGGCTTTCACCAGCTGTTCGTTGTACTTCCCCATTTTGGTAAGAATTTCGGTGACAGGAAGTTGCCCAGCCTCGGACTCCTTGTTCGCCTTTACGATGACCATGACTCTCATATTGGTTCTCCTTTTCTGCGGTTTGAGGGGGCCTCACAAGTTCCCAAATCCCGCCTCTATTTATACGTCGAATGAAAGATGGCCAGATCGACAGCCAAGAACCGTTATTTTGCCGCCCCGACGACGGAAGCCCGAAGCCGGAAGCCCAGCGTATAATGTCCAGAGCCCTTCCGTAATCTCATGACAGACGCAATTAAACGAAAACTGCAGGAAGAGATCAACGCGCTCGAACACGAGCTAATTCACGAACTTCCTAAAGAAATCAAAAAGGCCGCCGCCCTCGGCGACCTCAGCGAGAACGCCGAATATCACATGGCCAAGCAGCGCCAGGAATTCGTGAAGGCGCGCGTCCGCCAACTCGGCAAGCGCCTCGCTGATCTGTCCATGGTCAACATGAACAATATCCCCCACGACAAAGTGGGCTTGGGTTCCACGGTCAAGGTTTTTGACAGTACGAAGAACGAAGAAATGCAATATAAGCTGGTGACCAGCGAGGAATCCGACGTAGCCACAGGTAAAATTTCGACGACCTCGCCCATCGGACGTTGTCTGCTCAACAAGAAAGTCGGCGACACCGTGATCGTTGTCAGTCCCAACGGCAAGCGCGAACTGGAAATCCTCAGTCTGAGCACGATTCACGACGAGATCGCCGACGAACCCAAAGAGGCTGGCGCGTAAATGTCCGCCGCCAGAGAAAATAGCGGAGGGCGTCATCCTGAGCGTAGCCGTTTTTCAGGCGGAGCGAAGAATCTCGCGGGGATCACACGAGAGTTTAAGAGCCGGGAGCCGCAATGAGCGCGTCCTGGACCAGCGCCTTTGGCCGTGCCTGCGGAGTCCTGCTCGACACCATCGTCCGCTGGCTCGCGCTCTCTCGCATCAATCCCAACGTACTCACCTTCATGGGATTGGTGGTCAACACCTGGGCCGCCATCCTTTTTGGCTCGGCCAACGCTTCCAATCAGAAGCGCATGTTCTTTTACGCGGGCCTCGTCATCATCTTTTCCGGCTTCTTCGATCTGGTGGACGGCCAGGTCGCCCGCGCCACCAACCGCGTCACCCGCTTCGGAGCCTTCTTCGACTCAGTCGTCGACCGCTACAGCGACGCCAGCCAATTCCTCGGCCTACTCGTCTTCTACGCCCGTGGCGGGCGTTTTTTCTATGTGGTCCTCACCGCCTTCGTCATGATCAGCGCCATTATGGTCAGCTACACGCGCGCCAGAGCCGAGAGCCTGATTGGCTCCTGCCGCGTCGGATTCATGGAGCGCCCCGAACGCCTAGTGTTGGTAATCCTCGGAGCCCTCTTCAACCGCATGGCTCCAGTGCTGTGGGTGATCGCAGTCTTAAGCACGATTACGGTAATCCATCGCATGCGCTACACCTGGACCCGCACCCAAGACCCACCCGTTTCCCTAACTACGGGCCATGCCGCGTAAATGATCACGTAGAGACGGCGGCCTCGGCTGTCCGAAGCGAAGCCACCGATGCTCTTGTCCGCCACTACAACCTGTCCCCATAAACCTCTATGGAACTGAGTATTGCTGTTCACTTCCGGACAAGTACGTTCGTGGGCGGACAGAATGATCCACTTCTTTCCTGACAAAAGTGTTCGATTTTTCTCTTACAGTCAATCAGTTACCTCCTGAAGTAGATTTGGTCAGAGCCTTGCTCCCACAGGTTCGCAGAACAGGCGCGGTGTGCCGCGAAGTTCGATACATCGTTGCGCCGAGATACGACTTAAGGACCTTATGGAGAGCCTAATCCAGGATGTTCGTTACGGTTTCCGCATGCTGCGGAAGTCGCCGGGCTTCGCTTGCATGGCGGTCATAACCCTAGCCCTGGGCATTGGCGCGAATACGGCCGTTTTCAGCGTAATGGATGCAGTGTTCTTGCGCACGCTGCCGGTGCGCGATCCAGCACGGCTCTACTATTTGCAAATAGCGAGCGGGAACCAGCCGCCAGGAGCACGCAATGCAGGCAACTCGGATACATCCTTTTCAGAAACGGTCTTCTAAGCGCTTCGCCAGCGCAATGACGTCCTGGATGACGTTATTGCTTACGTTCCCCTCGGCATCGGCAGAGTCGCGGTGCGCTATGGGGACACGCCGGAAGCAGCGGAAGGCGACGAAGTCAGTGGAAACTTTTTCTCGGGTCTGACCGCGGGAATTTTTCGAGGCCGCGGGTTTTCCCTGAAGGACGAGAAAGATCACTCGCAAATAGTCGTCATCAGCCACGACTATTGGTCGCGGCGCTTTGTGGGAGACCCGGCGGTTCTCGGCACAACTCTCTTCATCAAGAGTGTTCCTTTCACCATTGTGGGCATTGCTTCGCACGGGTTTCGCGGACTCGAACCGGCAACCTCAACTGATTTTTGGATTTCACTGCAAAGCCGAACCGAACTGAATGCCTGGGGTAATTCCGGGGGCGATGACAGCCTTTACTCTCCGAAATGCTGGTGCCTGCCGCTGCTGGCCCGCCTCAAACGAGGCGTCACGCCTATGCAGGCGCAAAATGCATTGCAATCGACATTTGGAGAAGCAGCCAAGATCGGAGTCGGCACGATCGATCCCAAGCAGTGGAAGCCGTTGTTAAACTTCGATCCGGCCGAAGGGATCGAAGGCTATAACCAGCAATACCGCGAGCCGGTGCGAATACTGATGGCTTTGGTATTTCTGGTTTTGCTGATTGCCTGCTCCAATGTTGCCTTGCTGATCGTGGCTCGCAATGAGGCGAGGCAGCGGGAATTCAGCCTGCGAATGGCGGTTGGGGCGGAGAAAGGGCACTTCTTCCGCCAACTCTTAACCGAAAGTTCGCTGCTCGTGATTGCGGGAGCGGGCTCGGTTGGCTATTCGCGCTGATTGCCACTGACGCGCTGGCCGGCTGGTCGGGAATTGAGACTGGACTCGGGCCGGATCGCAACGTGCTGCTCTTCACGCTCGGGATTTCAGCGATCAGCGCACTGACCTTCGGTATTGCGCCGTTATGGATTGCACTGCGGGCGCCGGTCTCCGGTGTTCTGCGGGCCACCGCAACTAACATTATGCAAGACGGGCGCCGTGCTCTCGGCGGAAGGGTGCTGATGTCATCGCAGGTGGCAGTCTGCATGTTGCTGCTGGTCGCGGCCGTGCTTTTGCTGCGCACGCTTCGAAATTACGAGACTCAAGACTTAGGTATGCGCGCCGATGGCCTACTGGTTTTTGGAGGCACTCCTCAGAGGGCTCACAGCGCCTCGGAGACGCTCACGTTTTATCGCGCTCTGCTCGACCGGATTCGCGCAGTGCCAGGAGTGGAATCCGCAACCCTCATGGAGAATCGCATCGGCTCGGGATGGAGCAGCAACAATGATGATGACGATCTGGACGGCGCCAAGCTCAAGGGGGGGTCGACGCTGGTACGAAGCAACAATGTTGGTCCCGAATATTTTCACGTGCTCGGAGTTCCACTCCTTGAAGGCCGCGACATTTCCGAGGCTGACACCCCGTCCTCTTTGCCAGTTGTCGTTGTGAATGAAACATTCGTGAAGAAGTTCTTACCCAATACGAATCCAGTTGGGCATAAGTTTCACGATAGCAGAACCATCGTTGGGGTTGCGAAGGACAGCAAGTACAGAGCTGTCGGTGAGACGCCGGTGCCGATGGCTTATTACCCCACCTTCCAGAGGCTGAACGGTGGGGAAACCATGCACGTCGAGGTGAGGGCGAATGGCGAACCGCTGAACCTGCTCCCGACGCTTCGACAGGTGGTTCATGACATCGATCCCAATGTTCCGCTGGAAAAGCCAATGACACAGCTCGCTCAGTTCGAGGAGTCTTACTCACAACCGAAGATGTTTGCGCGGCTGGGAGGATTTTTCGGCGGATTGGCCGCGCTGTTAGTGGCGACGGGAGTTTACGGCACATTGTCTTACCGGACAAATCGCCGCACACCCGAGATCGGAACGCGCATGGCACTCGGCGCTCAACGTAGCCAGGTGCTCTGGATGGTTATGCGCGAGAGCCTGCTCATTAGCTGCATTGGCACCGCAGCGGGGCTTCCCCTTGCGGTTGTATGCGTGCGTTTTTTGAGTTCGATGCTCTATGAGCTGTCGGCCTTCGATCCGCTGAGTTTTGTGGTCGCAACAGGCTGCTTCGCATTCGTCGCCGGTGTGGCCGCGTTTCTACCGGCTTGGCACGCGGCCAAGGTCGATCCCATGGTGGCGTTGAGGTACGAGTAGACCGCCTCATAATTGCCTCAGCAGGATTTGTATGCAACCGAGAACCATGCCGAAGAAGCTCTCAACGCGGTACTCCCGGCGGATAACCAAGCGGCGAAAATAGTGCAGCGCAACGGGCGACCGTCCTGTATTGGCTCCCACGTTGGCGCTTTTCAAGCGGTATGGGATGGACATTTCCTGACCGCCGAACGCCAAAGACCGTCGCCAACTGCTATCCTATCCGGTCGCATCACCAATTCTAAGGACAACGCTTGCCGACTAATCCGGTTCTCGTCATCCACGGTGGCGCCTGGGCCATGCCCGACGACATGGTCGACGCCCACATCCGTGGCGTGAACAACGCACTGGCTGCGGGATGGCGTGTGCTCGAGCGCGGCGGCTCGGCGCTCGACGCCGTCGAGGAAGCCGCCGTCATCATGGAAGATGACGAGACCTTCGACGCCGGACGCGGCAGTTTCCTCAACCGCGACGGCAAAGTCCAACTCGATGCCCTCATCATGGACGGCGCGACCCTTCGTGCCGGAGGCGTCGGGTGCGTCGAACGCCTGCGCAATCCCGTGCGTGCCGCGCGTAAAATTCTCAGCGACAGCCCGCACGTATATTTCGTCGGGCCAGGCGCAGAGCAGTTCGCCGCCGAACACGGCATCCCGCTGTGCAAGAACGAAGACTTGATCATCCCGCGAGAAGTCGAGCGCCTGCGCGAGTACCAGGCGCAAGCCGCGCAGCGTGATTTGTCGCAGCAGGGCAACGATTTATTCGCTCCCAGCACTGACGATGTGACGATTTCTCACGACACCGTGGGCGCCATCGCCCTCGATCGCAATGGCAACATCGCCGCCGCGACCTCCACCGGCGGAACCCTGAACAAAGCTCCCGGGCGCCTCGGTGATTCGTCGCTGATTGGTTGCGGATGTTATGCGAACAACGAGAGCGCTGCCGTTTCCACCACCGGATGGGGCGAGCCGATCATGAAGTTAGTCTTGGCCAAGTGGACCGCCGACCGCATCGCGGCGGGAAATCTGCCGGAGTGGTCGGCGCAGGAAGCGATGAACTATCTGAAGCAGCGATTAAGCGGTCACGGAGGCATCATCGTGCTGAACCCCGAAGGCCATATCGGCATTGCCCACAACACCCCCCGCATGGCCTGGGCGTATAAGACGATTCATAAAGAAGAAGCGGGAATTGAGCGCAACGTTAGCTAGAGCGTATCAGCAAATTGCTCGGTGGGGGCAAGTTTCCCACCAGGGTGGGAATGGCCAGGATCTGATCGCCCGCAGCAGTTGCGGGTATTTTACCAGTTCCACTACGATATTGTATCGCCCGGCCAAGTGTTCCTCGCAGATCTTTTTCAGGTTGGCAAACGCAGCGATGGAACGCGGCGTTTGCCCGGCGACGTACAAGCGAAGTTCCCACACGCCCTTCGGCCCGGGTTCATTCTTTTCGGCACTCTCTTGGAGACTCTGAGGTTGCGGCTGCGCACCGGCCGCGCGGGAAACCACCCTCCGTGATCTCGTCAAGGCCCTGGATGCCGGTGGGTACTTTGGGCAGGCTAAGACTTTCTCTGTCTTTCTTTCGGGGAGTCTTGCTCATTGCGCGTTCCTGCTCGACTGATTTGCGAGTAATACAGTTCTTCGCGGGCAGCTCGGCAGTCATCTTCGACTATTCCAGGCTCCTATGGGCCGCAATCGCCTATTCAACGGCTGGGATCTAACTTGGCAGCGGGAAGAATTGTACCAAACCGTCATTCGGTTGTCGGTCCTCTAACCCACATTTCAACACCCAATCGGACGGAGGCAAGGGCTTTAACCGCAGAGTTCGCAGGAGAGCGCTCAGAAAATCGGGATTTGGGTTTGTCCTTCTTAGCGTCCTCTGCGGCTGCTCTTTGCGAACTCAGCGGTTAAGAGCTTGCCTCCAATTCGGTTGACTTCGCTCCCTCGCTCGGAGGAGAATCCCTCGCACGTAGTGCAATTCGAAGGTCCGGAAATAACCTCCAAACAAACCCTCGCAACCGTAAGGAGACAACTATGACTTTACCCGTAGCGTACCGACACAGTTTGGCTTTGCGATGCCTACTGTCGACTGCCCTGATCGTGGCGACATTTCTGATAGCAGAGATGAGCGCGCAAGACGAGATACGATTGGATGTGAGCGCAGCGGATCAGGTGGCTGCTACTTACAACGTTTCAAACTTTCGATATCACATTTTCCCCGCCGGCACTGCGGCAGGAAAGGCTGCCATGGCGGCTCGCAATTTCGGCACGCCGATAACCGGTCACGCCCACGCAATTACTGCCAGCATCTCTTCGGTCCCCGTACCTGGTTTCTACGGAGAGGATCTGGTTTTCTTCGGAGGCGCCAGGTTGGCAACCACGAAGTCGCATCCGGTCTATGTGAACATGTCCAGTTGTGGAGGTACGGTGGCGGCATGTTGGGGAAATCCCGTGCAATTCCTCTCCGACCTGAGTAACAGCACGTTTATCCACCTGACGGATCAATACGTCGGGACCACGGCGAACAATCGCTATCCTCCCAGCACTGCGGCAACGGCTACCGTGCCGCTATTCGTCTCCAATGTGGTCGGCGAGGACGAAATTCTCGCCGTCGTCCACACGGCGGCGAAGGCCCTCGGTACGGGTTATGGGCACGTCTATCATGTGTTCCTGCCCAAGGGCGTGGACACGTGCTTTGATTTGACTAGCACCTGCTACTCGCCCGACAACCCGTCGACGTGGGTTTTCTGCGCGTACCATGGCAGTGTGACCTTCGGCGATATCGGCCACGTGCTTCTTTCCGTCGAGCCCTACCAGAATGTTCCCGGGTGCCAGGCCGCGCCGCCCAATCCGAATGGTATGTTGGCTGATTCCACCAACTCCGTGCTCTCTCATGAGCTGATTGAGTCCATCACCGATCCGGACCCCCCCAACGGCTGGGTCGCCGCTAAGAGCCTGATTGTGAACGGAGCTGAGATCGGAGATCTGTGCGAACCCCTGGGTAATTCGAGCGGCCAGTTCCTCGATCCCACTCTGACTCTCAACGGCAGGAAGTACGAACTGCAACTGGAGTACGGAAACAATTATCACGCCTGCACGCCCGCTCCTTGAGCAAGACTTGGCCCATCGCGCTTGCAAAAATACCTGAGGCCCTGCCTGGATTGCAGGGCCTCTTTTATGAAAGAAGATTGTGGCTCTACGGTCTGCAATCGCGAGTGCGACGCCATCGGACAATCGACAAGTCGCAGATTACTTAGGTCTACAGATATCACCCGCATTCATCCCTAACCATTGTTTTTACAGCCATCCCTTGGTTCGCGCGATCCGCGCGGCTTCCACGCGATTGCCCGCGCCCAACTTGCTGATGGCTTCAGAAAGATAATTTCGCACCGTGCCGTCGGAGAGGCCTAACTCTCCGGCAATATCTCCGCTGGCCATGCCTTCGCCGGCCAGTCTTAGCACCTGCCGTTCCCGATCGGTGAGCGGATCCGTCTCGCCCCAGGCTTCCGTGGCGAGTTCGGGATGAATCACTCGCAAGCCTTGATGAACGCGGCGCACCGCATCCGCGAGTTCCTCGGCGCGCATGTCTTTGAGCAGATAGCCTAACGCTCCTGCATCGAGCGCGCGCCGTAAGTATCCCGACCGCGCAAACGTAGTGACAATGACCACGCGTGTTCCCGTTCTTCGCCGCTTTAATTCCGCGGCCACGTCGAGGCCGCTCATGTGCGGCATTTCAATGTCGGTAATGAACACGTCCGGCTTGTGGGCAAGCACGGCTTCGAGCGCCTCTTTGCCGTTGCGCGCCTGCGCCACGACAGAAATGTCGCCCTCGATATCGAGCAACGCGGCGAGCGCTCCGAGCACCATCCCCTGGTCTTCCGCCAGCACGACCCGAATGGTTTTGCGCCCTGCTCTCGCGCTGTCGCGTGCGGGTTCTTTTCCTGTGGGATTCAATTCTGCAGGCCTTCGCGCTTCGGCGCCACTTCCTTCAGCGGGAGTGTGATGGTAATCGTTGTGCCCGCTTCGGTGCTGCGATCGAGCGTGCCTCCCAGCATCTCAACCCGTTCGCGCATACCACGCAATCCATTGCCTTCGCCATTGGAACTGCCGCAGCCGTCGTCGTGAATTTCGAATTTGCATGAGCCGTTCTGCTGCTCCAGTCGCATGCGACAGGTGCGAGCCTGCGCGTGCCGCACCACATTGGTGACGGCCTCGCGGACGGCCAGCGAGAGCACACTTTCCTGCACCGCGGGAAGTTTCACGGTGGTGGCAGCATCGCACTGCACAGTCAGGCCGGCCGTTTCCAGCGTGGTCTTGGCTTGCGCCAGCTCCGCCACCAATCCCTGCGAACGATATCCGCGAATCGCGTCGCGCACATCGGACAATGCCTGCCGCGAAATTTGCTCGACCTCGCGGATTTCTTTTTCCGCCCGCTGCGGATCGCGGTCCACCAGTTTGCCGGCGAGTTCCGACTTCAACGTAATCACCGACAGCGTGTGGCCGAGAACGTCATGCAGATCGCGCGCAATGCGCTCTCGCTCCGCCACCTTGGCCAGGTTCTCGATTTCTTCGTTCGCCTTGCGCAACTGGCAGTTCATCCGGTTGCGCTCAGCAAGAAAGATGTTGCTCCCGCCAAGGAACAACGGAAAGATTGCCGCCCAAAAAAGTTCCCATACGCTCTTGTGAAGCAGTACTCCTTCCGTGCCGCCAATTGCTGCAATGATGCCGAGACCGATGAGTGCCTGCTTCTGGGTCGGGACCGAAAACGGAAGAAGAGAAGCCGCAAAAATAAAAAATGTGCAAGCCCCCGCATTGAAAGGAAGAAATAAGATTCCCAGCAGCACGATGCCGGCAACGTGGACGAGTCCCCGAGGTTTTTCCAGCAAGAAGATTCCCCAGTAGAGGACCAGGAATATCGCGCCTCCAAGTCCGTCCCAGAGCCATTTATTGAAGCTGACATGCTCAATCGCCGGTTGAACAAAGAAGAATCCCAGGTAGCACACCCAGAGCAGAGGACCCCATCCGTGATCCCGGTCCTTGAAGACTGATCGGAGCGGCCTCATTTTGAACGGCCCGGCCGTCGAAGAACTGTCGATTTGTCGCGAACCAAGGAGCGGCATCTCTCTATTTTCAACCTTGCGGTCAATTCCGGCCAGTTCCTAGCCTGGGCTTCGCCGTGTACCAAACCAACAGCGCCGCGGGAATCAGCAGGCTCAGCCACTTCGATCCGCCGTACAGCGCCGCCATCCCCAGGAGGATAAGCACGACTGTCCAGCCCATCGATTTCTTCGCATTTATGCTCATCGTTCCCTCCTTCCGAGGCGGCGGCTGCAAGTCCATCACATCATCCGTACATTTTTTCCTGATCACGCTGGAACCCTATTCGCGCCACGCCCAGGCAGATCATGGTGAAGGCCAGCAGAACTTCCCAGTGCGTCGCGCTCGATTCATGACGTCCTGCCCCTACGATGCCCAGCGCCAATTGCGAGAGGTGATAGGGAGGAAGCACAAGCGCGATCTGGCGGACCACGCTTGGCAAGAACATGAATGGCACCCACAACCCGCTGCAGAATGACATCGGGAGATAAATCAGGTTGATCGTCGGTGGCGCGGAGTTCGGGCCGGCGAAGTATCCAACCGCTAATCCCATGGCGGAAAACGGCAGCGAACCCGCCACCAGCGTTCCTAGCAGTCTCGCGAAATCAGCGACCGACATGCGCACGCCACCCAGCGTGAATCCCAGCACGAATAGGGCGACTACAATTACTGCACTGAAAATCATGCTGGTAAGCACCTTGGCAGCGAAGTATGCAAATGGCGGCATAGGGCTGGCGCGCTTCACTTGCAACCATCCCAGGCCGCGATCGGAAGCCAGGCCCGCCGCGGTTCCGAACAACGACGCGCCCATCACGCCGAACGTGCCATAGGTGGCGATCAAATACGTTGGTATGGTCGTTCCCCCGATCGCCTGCTTCGAATTCAGCACCAGCCCGAACAGCACATAGAACATGAGGGGGAAGCTGAGCACCGATGCCGTGTACATGCGCAGACGAAGATTCTTCAGAAACTCATACTTTGCTTCTTTCAAATAAATCGTCGCCGTGTGATGCGGCGAACGCTGAATTTGCGGGCGTCTCAAGGTCAAGGTTGCGGTGTTCATTGCATTTCCTCCGAGCTTATATATCGGTTAGCTGGAATGATTTCCGTTGCGCTCGGTGTCGCGCGTCAACGCCAGGAACGCCTCTTCCAGCCCCGCGCTGGTGATTTCAAGGCCGCACAATTGCGCATCGCGCGCCAGCAGTTCACGGACGACGGACTCCGCTTCGCTGGCGTGAATTTCGACAGCCTCGCGATCTTCCTTTACTGCGGTCACGCCGGGAATCTGCCGCAGAGAATCGATGCTGAGACTGCTTACGCAGCGAATCCGCTTGCCGGCGGTTTTCGCCTTGATCTCCGACGGAGCGCCCTCGGCAATGATTTCGCCTTGATGGATGACAGCCACGCGGTCGGCGAGCGCGTCGGCTTCCTGCAAATAATGAGTGGTCAGCAGAACCGTCTTGCCGCGCGCGATCATCTTGCGAATTTCCTCCCACAACATGCGCCGCGCTTCCACGTCGAGGCCGACGGTTGGCTCGTCGAGAAAAAGCAGGTCCGGGTCGCCGCAAATGGCCAATGCAAAAAGCACGCGCTGCCTCTGGCCTCCCGAGAGATCGCCGAACTTGCGATCCCGCAGTTTCTCGAGTCCCACGGCGGCCAACACTTCGGCGGGAGACATCGGCTTCTCGTAATAGCTGGAAAACAAATCGATGTGCTCGCAGACGCGTAGGGTTTCCGGAACTCGTGCCACTTGCAACATGGCGCCGGTGCGTCTCCGGTTTTCAGGATTCGTCGGATCGCCGCCGAAAACGCGCGCTCGTCCCGAATTCGGCTGCATCAATCCCAGGAGCAACTTCACGGCTGTCGTTTTACCCGCCCCGTTCGGACCGAGCAACGCGACTAACTCGCCGGCACGCACTCGAAAATCGACGCTGCGGAGCGCACGAACGCTCCCATAATTCTTGTTCACGCCTTCGAGACTGGCGACGATTACATCGCTGTTCGAATTATCTGTTCGCTGCGGTTGCTCTAACGTTGCGATCATCGTCGTCCTCTCTACTTGTTTGGCGTCTTCCGCGAGAATTGCTTTTTTATTCCCGTCTGATGGCATCATCATCGAGCAACAAGAACGGGCGCACCAGTGCCATCCATCACGGGGCGGGCGTGACAAATGTCATCCTGCATTTATGCTTGGATTGAATTCCTCGCCAGCAAATGAGGACTGGGCCCCAGGCGAAGGCACGGGGAAACCATTATTCTACGTCGCGCATGTTACGAATTCCGAACAATCATCGGAAACCCAAGCTCCCAGAGCAGGCGCTCCGTCTGCACGGTATGAGACAGAGGGGCGTCGCTCTTGCACTCCGGACAAGGCCGAGCGCGTGTTCGGAATTCGTAACAAGCGCGTCCCACTGAATATTTTGCACAAATTGCCGTCACAACCGGTCCCGCCTTTGGTATCATTCCTCAACTTTTCTTTGGAGGCACACGATGCTACCGGCGGGAAAAAGCCTTCGCACGCTGCGCGAGAAACTCGGTCTCACCATGCGAGACGTCGAAAACTCGAGTGCGCGTGTCGCGGACAAATATCGCAACGAGGAATTTTCCATTCCTCCAAGCCGGCTCTCCGATATCGAAACCAAAGGAATTTTACCCAGCATTTACCGCCTCTACACCCTGTCGGTCATTTACCGGCGCGACCTTCGCGAGTTGATGTCGTGGTACGGCGTCGACATGAATAACATGCCCGCCGACCTGGGATTGGTTTCGCCGCCGAAATCGCATGTTTCCGACGCGCTGGCCGGCCTGTCCTCGGTGCAGGTTCCGGTGCGTATGGATCCCGGCTTTGACGAGCGCCGCACCACCAACCTGGGCCGCATGGTGGAGCAGTGGGGACTGGTTCCCATCGCCTATCTCGCGCAATTCGCCAACACCGATTTCACCTACGGCTATGTCGGCACCAATGATTTCACCATGTATCCCATCCTGCCGCCCGGCAGTTTCATCCAGGTCGATGAATCGAGAAATAGGGTAATGGAAGGATCGTGGCGCTCTGAATACGAACGTCCGATTTATTTTGTGGAGACCCGTGAGGGCCACACCTGCTGCTGGTGCAGCATGCGCCGCGAGGAGATCATTCTGCAACCCCATCCGCTGTCTCCAGTTCCGGTTCGGATCCTGCGCCACCCGCAGGACGCGGAGGTGCTCGGCCAAGTCGTAGGAGTCGCTATGAAATTGACCGAGTGGCACGCCCTCGATTCTTCTCCAAGTTCGAAAGGGCAACAAGCACTGAATTAAGGTGATCCGCAACCGCTGAGTCTGGGCGTTCGTCGGGCAGCAAGTCATCAAAATGCTCGCGCATGCCCTCAACAAAAGCGCGCGCTGCCACTCCAGCAGCTGCGACTCGATTCGTCCAAATCCTCGACCAGAGAGGCCAGCGGCGCCCGTAAAACTCCCGCCACAACCTCGGCATGCGCCGTCTTCAAAGCCCGTTCGGACGATTCCGGCCCGTGAATGAGTTCCATCCCCCAGTGTTCGTGGCGGCCCTGGGATCGACGCAAAGACGCCAGATACGCCAATTTCCCCAGCAAGCCCGAGACGGCCGCCAGGGTGGTTTCTTTCACGTCCTGCAGGGCTGATTTGAGAGTCATCTAGTTACGAATTCCGAACGTTCATTAGTACTTTGGTCACGTTGTGATCGCCGCCGCGGGCATGAAAATATCACGGTTTAACTCGCAGTCACAAGGAGAAAACCACCGTGAAACGAGCACTAATGGTCATCGCAGCGGCTGTCCTATTCCTCAACACTTTAGTCATCCCAACCGTAGCCCGCGCCGATGGCGGCGGGACTGGTGCCGGCTGTGGGGGAAGCATGTGCAAGCCGTAGATTTGAAGTATGCGTGAGAGACCTGCAAGTTGAACGCCGGGCTCGCCGGTCTTACAAAAACCGAACAAGAATTACTACGACATTGCCGCCTGCAGCCAGCCGCTGTATAGTTCTGCTACTACGGCTATGCTGCAGGCGCACTCATTTCTTTGGCACTATCTCTGGGTCGCGCCCAACCTCTTTCTGCTGTTTTTGGCCTTCGTCCTCTGGAGACGCGGTACTGTCCGCCAGTTCCCGGCCTTTCTTCGCCTTCGCAATACTCGGTTCCATCGGTCAGCTGGTCGTGTATGCGGCCGATATTCTGCCTTCGGTCTCGGCCCGACTGTTCTGGTCCGTGGACTGGGGAGACTTAATACTCGAGGGAATCTTGAAGTTTGCGCTGATCGGTGAAATTTTTGCTCTGGTTTTCGGCGCGTATGCTTCTTTGGCGCGACTGGGAAAGACATTCTATCCGCGGGGTTGGGGTCGTTCTGGTCTTTGCAGCCGCTGTGGCCGCTGCGTATGCCCCAAAGAGCGAAGCCTTCGGGATCATCTCTGGAGCTCACCTCCTGGAACAAACCACGTATCTCATCGAATGCGGCATTCTGGTATTAATTTTTCTTTTCTCTACATATTTCCATCTCCCATGGCCGCGGCGAGGTTTTCGGAATAGCCTTGGGCCTGAGCGTATCGGCCTGCATGCATCTGGCCACATGGGCGATGATCGACAATAGCGGATTCCCCCACTCCACGCGCATCATGCTCGATTTTCGTCAACATGGCGACCTACCACGCCTGCGTCCTGATCTGGTTCTATTACCTGCTCGTTCCCCACAAAGTTGCAACGAAGTCTGCGGTTCCGCTGCCGGAGAACAATCTCGACGTCTGGAACCGGGAACTGGAGCGTTTCGTACACCCATGACTCTCGCATTGATTCTCGTGGTCGCCGCCGCGTTGGCGCTGGTATTTATCCTTAGCGTCACAATCTCTCGTAGCTTGCAAATTTCCCGAGGCACAGGTCTCGCAACACAAATTCGTCCCATTGATGTCGAGGCCTTCCGCAATCTGGTCGATCCCGCGGAAGATGAATATCTGCGCCGCCGTTTGCCCGCTCCCGAGTTTCGCGTGGTCCGCCGGGAGCGGCTGCGCGCCATGGCCGCCTATGTGCAAACCTCCGCAAGAAATGCGGCCGTCTTGGTGCGCATCGGGCAAGCCGCCCTGGCTGCCGGCGATGCCCCTACCGCCGAGGCCGCGCGCCAACTGGTGGACAATGCGCTCCTGCTGCGCCGCAACGCTGCTTTCGCCCTTCTCAAAATCTACGTAGCCCTGGCATGGCCGAATTCAGGCTTGGCGGCCGCTTCGGTGCTTCAGCGTTACGAGCAATTGAATGGCGCCGCGATGCTCCTGGGCCGGCTGCAAAATCCCGCCGCCCCGGTTCGCATTTCAGCGTCTTTCTGATTTTGTCGCAGCGCTTTGATATCGCTCGCAGGCCTGACATGAGTCCGCTGTTTCGTTATGCTTCCCCGGACAAGCGCGGCTCACTTCAAAAATCGACCGTAGTAACTTTGGAAACGAGCGTTCCCGATTGCTCACTTGTTTTCGCCTGCCGTTTTGTTATAAAACCACCGGGATTCATTCGTCCCAGACCATTTCGTGACTACATCGGCAATCTGTCGCGGGGATCGTTCCCGCCGTCTGCTCGCCTCCGCGAGTTCAAGGGAGAACCTCATGATCCGCACCGCCAAAGCTGTCTTCGTGTCTTTCTTTTTCCTGCTGCTTGCAGCCATTGCTTTTGGCCAGGGCGGCGTTGCCACCGGCGATCTGCACGTCACCGTCAAAGATCCCAGCGGCAACTTAGTCACGAATGCAACCGTGACGGCGCGGGATGTGGCGAAGGGCCTGGAGCGCAGCGCCACGGCCGACGGACAGGGCGGATACAGCATTCGCCAACTCCCGCCGGGCTCCTACTGCGGTCACGGTCGAGACCAAGGGCTTCACCAAGGTCGAAAATACAGGCGTCATCATCACGGTCGGCGGACAAGTGGAACTTCCGGTCACGCTCTGACAGTCGCGGGCGGCAAGGAAGTCGTCGAAGTCAGTTCGCAGGCAGACTTGGTGGAGACCTCGCGCAGTTCGACGACCGACACCATTGGACAGCGGCGGATCGATAATCTTCCCATCAACGGCCGCAACTACATCAATTTCACATTGACCGATTCGCAGGTGGTGCGCGACAACGCTCCCAACCTCGGCGCCGCTCCCACCTCCGGCCTCAACATGAGCGGCCAGCGCGGACGCTCGAACCTGGTCAATGTCGACGGCGCCGATGCCACCGACAACTCGGTGAATGGCGTGCGCTCCACCGTCTCGCAGGAAGACGTGCAGGAATTTCAAATCATTACCAATAACTACGCGGCGGAATACGGCCGCGCCGCCGGCGGCGTGGTCAACATCATCACCCGCTCCGGATCGAACGACTTTCACGGCGACGTCTTCGGCTTCTACCGCAATCGAAACTTCCAGGCGGTGAATCCGTTCAGCACCATCCCCAATCCGGCCTACACGCGCGTGCAGGCGGGGGCTGCCTTTGGGGGAGCGATCAAGAAGGACAAATCCTTTTTCTTCTTTTCCTACGAAATCACGCGCCGGCATGAAACCGGATTTTCCAGCATCGGGCAGGGGAATTTCGGGCTTAGTCTCCCTTCGACACCACGCTCGTCGGACTTCCTTTCGGCACGCTGCAGCTGACTCCCGCCCAAGTCGGATTCCTCACCAATCCGAGCGTCCTCGGGCTGGAGGGCGCGAGTGCTGCCTTCGCAGCAGGCGTGGGCCAATACGCTGGTTCTCGCAGGCGCATCTTCGGGCCAGGCGGTTCAAGGAATATGGCCCACCGGACTGGTTCAAGGCTTGACCGGGGGCTTCTTTCAAGCTGGGCAGGTTTCCCCACAAGTTGTGTCCCGCCGGGACCGTGTGCTCCCGTGCCGGCTTCCTACCAGACCCTGGCGTCGCAAGAGGGGAATTTCCCCGTCTTCGAAGGAACCAGTCTCTACTCGCTTCGCCTCGACCAGAACGTGGGAACCAGTCATCGTCTAACATTCCGCGCCAACGTCAGCCCCAGCACCGTCACCGGCATCGAAGTCAGCGGCCAAGACCAGCCCTTCGGGCAGAACGCCTACTCGCGCACTTCGGAACAAACGTATCGCGACGTTGCGGGCGTGTTTCAGGATACATGGACCATCGGCAACAACAAGGTCAACGAGTTTCGTTTTCAATATGCCCGCCGCGGACTCTCTTACTTTTACAACACCCAAATTCCCGGAGGTTCCGACCCCGCCGTAAATATTCCCGGCTTCGCCTATTTCGGCCGCGAACCCTACTCCTACATCCAGCGCGTGGAGCAGCGTTACCAGTTCACCGACAATTTCTCCTGGACGATTGGCCGCCACAATACGAAGTTTGGCGTGGACGTGAATTATCTTCCGCTCACCGCAATTTTCACCGTCAACTACGGCGGCGTCTACGACTTTGGCAGCTTCAGTTCCTCGAACTTGGGCTTCGTCTCCCCGATTCCGGGCACCCCTTTCCCCGACCTCTCTCCCGTGCAAGCGTACGGCGCCGGATTGCCCGGAGATTTCATACAGGGCCTGGGCAGTCCCAGCGACTCTTTCAAGAACATTCCCATCGGCGCTTTCTGGCAGGACTCGTGGCGGGTCAGTCCCAACGTCACACTGAACTATGGCGTTCGCTACGACGTGGAGATTCCCCCCAAATTCAAAGCGCCCCAAGGGCTTGCGCTTCCCGCCTACAACGTGCTGGGATTGCAGAAGGGAATTCAAACTGACTGGAATAACATCCAGCCTCGCGTCGGCCTGGCTTGGGATGCCACGGGAGACGGCAAGACCGTCGTGCGTGCGTCCTACGGCATGTTCTATGACCATCCGCTGTTGGGGCTGTATTTTCTGGGCGATGCTTCGGACGGGTCCTCCAGCGGTCAGCTGGCCTTTGTGGGCACGGGACTCTGCTCTGGTCCCGGCAATCCAGGGAATCTGAATGCGTTCAATATTTTTCAAGGGACGCTTGGAACAGCTGCGTGCTCGCCTTCACCGTTCCCTCTGGCGAACGCCAACATGGGATACCTTCCCAACCAGCAACAGTTTCAGGCACTCAATTTTCCGCAATCGGTTTTTCTCAATCAGAACTATTTGAATCTGAACTTACCCAATCCGGCCCAGTCGACTTTTCTGCCGCTAGGATTTCAGCCCTTCGGATATCCGCAGTCTAAAAACTTCGTTTACGCATACTCGCAGCAGGCGAACGTCAGTGTGGAACGCGATCTGGGCGGCGGATTCGCTCTCAGTCTTGCCTATAACTTCAACGGCGGGCGTCACCTGAACCGCCCCATTAACGCCAACACCATTCGAGGGGATTTGATGGTGGCCAACTTCAACGCTGCGCTGGCCGACGGACAAACACCGGCTAGCCCGTTCACCGTGGGCAGCGGAGCCGTTCCATGCTCGCCGACTGGGCCCAAGGGACCATGGGTCAATTCGGCATTGATGAATTTCTACCGTCCTGGTGGTCTGAATCCTTCGATCGCCCAAGCCTTGATCCTCGGGGGCGGGGGTGGCTGCGTACAACTCGCAGAAAAAATTGAGAGCGGTCTCGCCAGCCAGGGCTTCAACGCCACCTGCGCCCCCACCGTCAGCGGCTTCACCGGCTGCGTTCCCTTCGGCGACATGGATGCCAACTATTCCAATGGCAGCTCGATCTATCACGGCTTCACTGCCAACCTCCGCAAGCGCTTCAATCAACACTACGAATTCCTCGCGTCCTACACTTGGTCGCATGCCATTGACGACTCCACCGACCTGCAAGCCACACTGACGCCCCAGGACAGCTATTATCCCGGCCTGGATCGTTCCACTTCACTCTTTGACCAGCGTCATCGCTTCGTGTTCAGCGGGGTCTATCAGACGGGGAAGGTTGGCAGCGGCTTCGTCCGAGCGGTCTTCAGCGACTGGACATTCGCCCCGCTGGTGGACGTTTCTTCCGGTCGTCCCTTCAATATCATCACCGGCAACCAGGACAATCTCCAGCTTTCGGGCCTCACCGGCCGGCCCAACACCTTTGCTAATCCGATTTGCACCGCGTCCGGCTTCGCGCCGGTCTCTTCGAAATACTCTCCTACGGGAGTTTTCCAGGAACCTTGCATTCAGGCCTTCGCGGCTACTCTGACCACACCGACCTTGCTGCAGTTGGATGGCAGCCTCGGCCGCAATGCCGGAGTCACGCCCTGGACCGTCTTCAACGATTTGCGCGTTTCCAAGCGCATCTACTTCGGCGAGCGCCTCAACACGGAATTCATCGTCGACATGTTTAACATCGCCAACAAAATGAACGTGGCCGCGGTCAGCCCGCTGTTCACCAACGCCGGCCTGCCCACCGCCGCTTATGACCCGCGTCAGTTCCAGTTTGCCATGAAGATTTACTGGTAAGTATTCCGCGACGAAGGTAGCGCCGCCGTCCCGGCGGCTGTCCGGCGGGCGTCCGCGCCCGCCCGCGCCGAGAGCGAGGACGCCCTCGGGACAGCCGGCTAGATGCCGGCGCTACAAAAAGCGCTGGGAGATGCGAAGTAACGTGTCCGAGGTCTGAGGTCGGCAGCCCGAGGTCCGCCCCTCGGTGTTACACTTTTCCTTCACCCATCCTTGGCGCTTGCCCGGAGTACGTTCCCCAATGTCTGAATCGCAAATGCCTACCGCGCGCACCCGTGTGGTCCGAGAACCCGATCGTGCTGTCTATGACCGCGAAGCCGTGTACCGCATCCTGGATGAAGGGTTTCTCTGCCACGTCGGATTCGTCGTCGACGGTCAACCCTTCGTAATCCCGACCTCGTACGGCCGCCATGACGCCAGCCTCTACATTCACGGATCCGCCGCCAGCCGCATGCTGCGCCAACTCCAAACGAAAGAGGGCGTACCTGTCTGCATCACCGTGACTCTGCTCGACGGACTGGTGCTCGCCCGCTCCGTTTTCAATCACTCCATGAACTACCGCTCGGTGGTGATCCTAGGCAAGGCAACTCCGGTAGATGATCCGCAAGAGAAACTGGCAGCCCTGCGAACTCTGTCGGAACACATCCTGCCCGGCCGGTGGGAGGACGCCCGCCAGCCCAACGAACGCGAACTCAAAGCTACGTCGGTACTGCGCGTGCCCATCGAAGAATTCTCCGCCAAGGTCCGCGTCGGTCCGCCCATCGACGACGAGGAAGACTACTCGTTCCCCACATGGGCTGGAGTCGTGCCGCTAGAGATGGTCGCGGCGAAGCCGATTGACGATGCGAGATTGCTAGCAGGAAAAGAGGTGCCGGCCTACGCTCGTCACTACACTCGCAAGCGCTGACTGCCGAAAACTGTAGGATATCGGCATTTGGGGGACAGCCACCCTCGGCTGTCCCCACATAGCCAAAGGCCTGACACCCAAGATCTAACACCTACGACCATGCTACCTCATGGCATCAATGCCAGCTTTCCAGCGATCTTTCGGCGCTTCCATAGCGCGGTCCGCCGCGACAAACAGCCTTGACTGAACCGGACGGAATTCAGTATTCTTTACTATAAGGTAAAGAAGTAAAGATGAAGCATCATTCCAGCACAATCAGCACCAAGGGTCAAGTCACCGTTCCCCAGGAGATTCGCGACCGCCTTGGTCTCTCTCCAGGCGACCGCGTTGAGTTCGTCATCGAGGGGGACCGCACGGTGATTCGTCCGTCCCGATCGGAGGAAGATCCGTTCGAGAAATACAGAGGTATTCTGGGCCCGTTTCCCGGGGGCGAAGAGGGCATCAAGGCTTGGATCGACGACATGCGCAGCGACGAAGAATAAAGTACCGTTCCGCAGATGAGAACCGCACTCGACTCCAATATTCTGTCCTGTCTTTGGTCGAACGAGCCCACGGCGGCACGCGTCCAGCTTGATTTAAGAAGTGCACGCGCGCAGGGCGGCATTGTGGTTTGCGCCCCCGTTTATGTTGAATTGTTGGCGCACCCTCTGGTCTCGCCCGGCTTCGTCGATCGCTTTCTTGCTGAAACAGGAATCGCTGTGGAGTTTGATCTAGATGAATCGATCTGGCGCAAAGCTGCGGAGGGCTTCGCGGCTTACGCTCACCGCAGGCGCCGCGCTCACGGTTCGTCACCAAAACGCTTGCTTCCGGATTTCATCATCGCCGCTCATGCCCTTCTGCGCGCCGACCGTTTGTTGACTCTCGACGCGACGCGCTACCGCCAGGATTTCCCCAAGCTCCGAATCGTCTGAGTATTCCCCTACGGGATCAGCAGCAGCTTGCCCGCGATCTTCCGCGCTTCCATGTCGCGGTGTGCCCGTGACGCTTCCGCCAGCGGATACGTCTTCGCGATCCGCAGTTTGAGTTTCCCATCTGCGATCATTCCGAAAAGCGCGCTGGTACGCGCCAGCAGTTCTTCGCGGGTTGCGGTGAAATGCGCCAGCGTGGTGCGCGCCATGTAGAGCGATCCTTTTTCGGACAACTTGGCTGGATCCACCGGAGGCACCGGCCCGCTTGACATGCCGTAGAGCACAAGCATGCCGCGCAGCCGCATCACGTTCAGATTTTTTTCAAACGTCGCTTTGCCCACACCGTCGTACACCACATCGACGCCCTTGCCGTCCGTCAGACGCTTCACCTCGGCTTCAAAATCTTGCCGCGTAAAGACAATGACTTCATCGGCCCCCGCCTCGCGCGCCAGCCGGGCTTTCTCCTCGCTCGAAGCTGTGCCAATCACCCGCGCTCCGATCGCCCGCGCCATTTGCACCAGCAGAAGTCCCACGCCGCCCGCAGCCGCATGCACCAGCGCAGTCTCGCCCGCTTTCAATTTGTGGGCATCGTTGGCCAGATAATGCGCGGTCAGCCCATGCATCATCGCCGCGGCGGCTTGTTGATCGGTCACCGTCTCGGGCACAGGCACCAGACTATCGGCGGAGGCCGCCACGTACTCAGCGTATGAACCCAACGTCCCGCTCCACGCCACACGGTCGCCGGCTTTCACCGATTTAGCCTGCTCCCCCACCGCGGTCACCTCACCCGCGCCTTCCTGCCCGGGAATAAAAGGTAACGGCGTCCGTAAACTTCCATCGCGGAAGTGGGCATCAATCGAGTTCACCCCAGCAACGGAGACCCTCACCACGGCCTCGGTCGGCTTCGCCTGCGGAAAGGGAACTTCGACCAGTTCCATTACTTCCGGCCCGCCCGTGTGCTGCACTCGAATAGCTTTCATGATTTTCCTGATGAGCGCCGACAAAGAGTAGCGCCGGGACGGCGGCGCTACGAATACCTACGGAATCAGCAGCAACTTCCCCGTCGTCTTTCGTCCTTCCAGGTCGCGATGTGCCTGCTGTACCTCAGCCAGCGGATAGGTGTGGGCGATCCGCAACTTCAGCTTGCCTGCCGCGATCATGCCAAACACCGCTCCCGATCGCGCCATCAACTCCTCCCGCGTAGCGATATAGTTCACGAGCGTCGGCCGGGTCACGTAAAGAGATCCCTTCTGCGACAGCACGATCAGATCAAATGGAGGCACTGCCCCGCTCGATCCACCAAACAACACCATCATCCCGCGCGGCCGCAGAACGTTCAGCCCCTTCTCGAAAGTCGTCTGCCCCACCGAGTCGTAGACTACGTCGACGCCCTTGCCGCCGGTCAGCCGCTTCGTCTCGGCTTCAAAATCGGATTGCGTGTAGAGAATGACTTCGTCCGCCTCAGCCTCACGGGCCAGCTTCGCCTTCTCGTCGGTGGAGACGGTCGCGATCACGCGCGCGCCAATGCTGATGCGCCATCTGCACCAGCAGCAGTCCCACGCCGCCGGCAGCGGCGTGCACCAGCGCAGTCTCTCCGCGTTTCAAGGGATACGTATCATGCGAGAGATAGTGCGCCGTCATGCCCTGCAACATCGCCGCCGCAGCCCGCTGGTCGGTCACCCCGTCGGGAATCGCCATCAGCCGGTCCGCGGGCACGGCCGCATATTCGGCGTACGATCCCATCACCCCGGTCCAAGCCACGCGATCGCCATTCCGCACCGTCGTGACGTCGGTGCCCACCGCATTCACGACTCCCGCACCCTCCTGTCCCAGCACGAACGGCGGAACAGCCTTGTATCGTCCTTCGCGAAAGTACACGTCAATAAAGTTCACGCCCGAAGCGGACAGCTTCACCACCGCCTCATTCGCCTTCGGCTGTGGAACCGGCAAATCCACCAGTTCCATGGCCTCCGGCCCACCCGGCTGTTTCACTTGAATGGCTTTCATAACGGTGACCCAATATTTGCGCCTGGATTATACAGCCCAGTCAGGGCGTTAGACGGATCTAGCACATTGGAAGGATGTTGCTCCGCGCAGTTAGGAGTCGCCCCGCACTTTTGGAGATGATTTGGGATCATCCGGGTCCAGGCCCGCCGCCGCCATGATCGCTCTTCCCAACTCCTCGCCGGAGAACACGGGTGACGGTTGCGTTTCAGAAGGTGGCCGGCCCTGGTCTGCCTCGACGTTGGTCACGCCGACGAAGCGATAGCCTCGGCCCACCACGGTTTGCAGAAATTGCGGCTGCGCCGAATCATCGTCGAGCGCCATGCGTATCTTGCGGATCGCCGTATTGATTCCCTGCTCGACGTCGACGAAAACATCCTTCCCCCACAACGCGTCGGCAATCTGCTCACGCGTCACCAACTGGCGCTCGTTCTCGATCAGGAACATCAGCAACTGTAGAGGGAGGCCTTCCAACCGCACGGGCTGTCCGCCGCGGAAGAGTTGAAAGCGGCCAAAGTCCAGTTCGAATTCCCCATAACGGACTTTCTTCTCTGGCATGCCCACAGCCCCTTCGGTATCCGCAATTCTTGTCCGCCGCTGCAGCCCTGTCAAGACATTCGTACCGATTCTTCAGATCAATTGATACCGCTTCAGACTGGCTCCATGGACGTTTTTGCGGCTTGGGCGCAGGATCGTAATCGCTTCCCCAATGGAGCAAAACAACTCAAGGAGGCAAGTTTTATGAAATACGCAAAGAGAATGCTCGCACTGACGCTGATCATGCTGCCGGTCCTGGCCACGGCCCAACTAACTTCTTCTCAGAAGATCGTGGCTCAAGTGCCATTTGAGTTTATGGTCGCCAACAAACACGTCCCGGCTGGCGAATGCAGCGTGCAATTGGCCATCGCGAGCGGAAGGACGCTGATGATTCGCAACGTCGCCGCCAAGGTAGGCCTTTTTTCGATGGCCGCTCCCGGTGAAACCAAGAAACCCGCGAGCGCGTATGCCCTGGTCTTCCACAAATATGGAGATCAGTACTTCCTGACGGGAATTAGTCTGGCCGCGGATCGAACGACCTATCGTCTGCCGGAGAGCAAAGCGGAAGCCGAAATCCGCGCTCAGAACGTGCCCGCTACCGAAGAAATCTTGGTAGCTTCTCTGAAGTAGTCGGGTAACGCAAGCGAGAAAAGGTGCGGGAATTGGGGATCCCGCACCTTTTCATGTTTTGCCAGCCTCGCAGTCGTTCCGCATTCGCAGAGATTCCCCTGGTTCCAGCCACAAAGATCGCTTGCCGAGGAATCAAGGCCAACCGTCTCAAAGATTTTCTCAGCGCTCTCCGCACAATCTCGGCGTGCTCCGCGGTTAAAAGCTTTCTCCTCGATCCTGCCCTCACCCGCTTGCCGCCCTCTGCTACACTTGCACCTTCCTCAAGCCAAGGAGGCCTTAATGGCCGAAACAAAACCTCAGACAATGCAGAATCACACCCGCTGGGATCCGCTCTTTCATTTCTTCGTAATCCCCATCTTCGTGCTGGGTCTGATCCTGAGCCTGGTCCATTTTTTTGCACATATCACCAGTAGTGATCTACACGAGCAGGTCCACGCCGTCTTGCTGATTTTGCTGGCGACCGCCTTTCTAATCCTGGCGTTCAAAGTTCGCCTTTACGCACTCAAAGTGCAGGATCGCGTCATCCGCCTGGAAGAGCAGTTGCGGCTCATGCGGCTGCTGCCTGAGCCGTTGCGTTCCCGCATTCCCGAGTTGACCGAAGGCCAGCTCTGCGGATTGCGTTTCGCGTCCGACGCCGAGCTTCCGAAACTGGCCGAGCGTGCCCTGAATGAAAAGCTGTCACGGGCCGACATCAAGAAGTCGATCCAGACGTGGCGCCCTGATTATTGGCGGGTCTGAAAAGGCGGATCTCGGACTTCAGATCTTGGACCCCAGACCCCAGACCTCAACCTTTGGCAGTCCAGATTAGTGCGGAGGCTGACAACCGAGGCAAAAAACCGATCATCCAACCTCAGAAGTCAGTAGAAGTCCAAGGTCTGAAGTCCAAGGTCGGAGGTCCAAAGACTGAGGTCTGAAGTCCGGCCTTTTCGGCTCTCCCGCAGTGACCGTCAGGTCTGATGCCGAAAGTAACCGCGCCCCGGACCTTTTCGGCGTTGACCACGATGAGACCACCGAGTACGATTTGGTAGGATCAACCGGACCTAAGCCCCCGAGGAGAAGTACCGTATCTCATAGAGAAATATGCGATTAGCAAAGCTCTATGTCCGGACCGCTGTGCTAGCCTCCTCGGCGTTAGCGGCTTGTGCCTGCCAAACCGCTCAGAAACCTGCCTCTCTTCTGCCGCCCGGCAAGGCGCCCGGGCTTCAGGCCGCTTCCGCTCCGACTCAAGTTCCCGCAACCAATTCAACGACCCCAGCAAAGACAGCTCCGGCTCAGGCAGAGGACACTCAGCCTGAAAAGGCCGCCAGCGTGGAATCGGCCGCAGCACCTGATCCAGCTGCTGCACCCTCTCACGACCGCGTTGCCGATCTCATCGCGCAGGCTGAGAAGGAATACCAGCTGGGATTGGCCAACCACAAGGCCGGCAAGATGGATGACGCCCGGCAGAATTTCGACAATGCGCTTGATGCCTTGCTGAGCAGCCATCTCGACATCCGCTCCGACGAGCGCCTGCAAGAGGAATTCGACCGCATCGTGCAGGGAGTCAACGAACTCTATCCTGTCGCTACCGGCACAGGCATCGGCACCGAGACCGACGCACAGCAATCGCAGCAGAAGTCGGAGCCCGCGCCCATCGATGAAACCAACGGCCTAACGCCCGCACCCGACGCCGGCGTGAAAGCGAAAGCGCAGGCTGAAATCAAGAACATGCATTCCGACTTGCCGCTGATGATGACCGATCAGGTCGCCGGCTATATCACATACTTCTCCACTCGCGGACGCGATACTTTTGAGCGCGCCTTTTCCCGATCGGGACGCTATCACGACATGATCATCTCCACCCTGAAGCAGGAGGGCGTTCCGCAGGATCTGATTTACCTCGCCCAAGCCGAGTCAGGATTCCATCCCTTGGCTGTGTCGCGCGTAGGCGCCCGTGGCATCTGGCAGTTTATGGCCAGCCGCGCCCGCGGATACGGCCTCTCGCACAGCATGTGGGTCGACGATCGCCAGGATCCCGAGAAATCCACCCGCGCCGCCGCCCGCCACCTGAAAGATCTCTACAACCAGTTTGGCGACTGGTATCTCGCCATGGCGGCTTACAACTCCGGCCCGGGCACGGTGCAGGCTGCGGTGAAGCGCACCGGCTACGCGGATTTCTGGGAACTCTACCGCCGCAATGTTCTTCCCAAAGAAACGCGCAACTACGTGCCTATTATTCTGGCCGTGACCATCATGACCAAAAATCCGTCTCAGTACGGGTTGGACGCCGTCGTGATGGAAAAACCCGCGGATTACGATACCGTTACCATCAACTATCCTGTGGATTTGCGGTTGGTGGCCGAGTGCGTCAATTCCGGCACCAGTGAACTGCAGGATTTGAATCCCAGCCTGTTGCGCCTGACCACCCCGCGCGCGGGCAAATTTGAGCTGCACTTGCCGGCGGGGACGAAAGACGAATATGAAACCGCGATCGCCTCGATTCCCAGCGATATGCGGCTGTGGTGGCGCTATCACACGGTTCATCCCGGGGACACGCTCGCTTCCCTCGCCCGGAACTATCACACGACGGCCAAGTCCATCGTGTCGGAGAACCATCTTGAAGGCACCGAACTGGATGCCGATGCCAAGCTGGTGATCCCGATCGCGCCCGGCAAACATCCAGTGAGCGACACGGCGACTTACGCCCGCCGCATCACCCGCTACCACGTGCACGCCGGAGACACGGTCGAGAGCGTCGCCGACAACTTCGGCATCTCGCCGCAAATGCTGCGCCGCTGGAACGGTATTCACGGCGACAGCCTGCGCGGACGCAGAGTGCTGGCGCTGCACCTGCCGATTTCGCCGAGCGCGCGTGACGCAGAAGTGGCATCGTCACGAACGAAGTCGAAACACTCCAAAAGCACCGAGACGGCCACCACTAAGCCGCCCGCCACCAAGTCCGCAAAAATCGACCGCGAACCAACCGTGCAAGCCGCAGTGGTTCACCACAAAGTGAAGAGCGGCGAGACCCTTTATTCGATTGCGAACGCCTACCGCACAACCGTCGCCGCCCTCAAGCGCGACAATCGCAACGTCGCCGTTATCCGCCCCGGCATGATCCTGATCGTGCAATCCTCCCGCTAGTCCTTAAGCAAACCGAAGGGAAATTGAAGGTGCCCCACCTTCATGATTGACAATGTCAGCAAGGACTCGGTTGGAGGACTACAATTCTCTTCGACTCTCGGCCCCTAATATCCCAACTTCTGAAGGAGAATTCATGCGAATTACCAAAATGCTAATCGTATTTCTCGTCATCGCGATAGCCGCCTCAATCGTTCTGCCGGCACAGGCGCAGGACGGTGGCGCCACTTACAAAGCCAAGTGCGTCGCCTGCCATGGCCCCGCAGGCCAGGGCAAGGTGGGTCCCGCCCTTAAGGGCACAAGTCTGACCGAGGACCAGATCGCCGACCTACTGACCAAGGGCGACGACGCCAAGAAAGCACCACACAAGAAAGCGCTCGCCGGCCTTTCCGCCGCCGACGCCAAGGCCGTTGCCACCTTCGTAAAAACTCTAAAATAGCTTTCCCCCGCAAGGATCACATTCGCCTCACGGATTGCCCATCAACCCGTGGGGCATTTTCGTCCCCAAGGTCTGAGGTCTAATGTCAGAGGTCTAGGGTCTGAGGTCTGAGGCCCGCGCTATTTTTGAACGCGCACAATTTCCCTTCATTTACCTCCAATGAACGGTCGCTGCTCGCCTGCGTCCGATTTCCCCCGCCTGCCTGAGTCGTTTTTACCAACAATTCAACTCGCCGTAACACTCTGTTCACACGCCTCTTCATACTATCGTCGCCTGAGGTCACAATGAAAAAAACGCTTGCTTTACTCTCCCTGGCGGCTGCCTGTTCGGCAGGCACTGCCATCGCCCAGAACAATAACTTCCAACAAGAACTCATCCAACGCGTACTGCTGATCAGCGTTGACGGGATGCATGCGGTCGATTTCGCCAACTGCGCCAAAGGCATCAGCACCGCCAACAACGGCGAACCCTATTGCCCGGCGATTGCTGCCCTGGGCAAGACCGGCGTCAACTACGTCGCCGCCAGCACCTCAAAACCCTCAGACTCATTCCCCGGCCTGACGGCGATCATCACTGGCGGAAGCCCGGCCCTTACCGGCGTCTATTATGACGTTGCTTATTCCCGAAATTATGACGCCCCGGCGAAAACCACCGGTAACGGCGTTGCGGCTGGCCCCTGCATACCCGGCGCGGCACCAACCGGTACCACAACCGAGTATGAAGAAGGCATCGACATCGATCAGTCCAAAGTAAACGGCGGCGCGCCCAGCGCGGCGTTAACCGACGGCGGCATCGACTCTATCGATCCTCAGAGACTGGTACGCGATCCGAGTAATGGCTGCAAGCCCGTTTTCCCGTGGCAGTTCGTCCGCGCTAACAGCATCTTCAGCGTCATTCACCAGGCGGGCGGATACGCGGCATGGTCCGACAAGCACCCGGCTTACTCCTCGGTCGCCTCGGGCATCGGACCGAGTGCGCTCGACGACTTCTATGCCCCGGAAATCAACTCCAACGTGATTGGCCTTCCCGGCGTCACAACCCCCACAGGCGTCTCCTGCGCCACCGTGCGCGATCCCGGCTCAGACCTGACGGCCTGGACCAACAGCTTCCAGAACATTCAGTGCTACGACACGTTGAAGGTTGACGCCATTCTCAACCAGATCAGAGGGAAGAACCATCTCGGCACCAGGAATACCCAGGTTCCCACCATCTTCGGCATGAACTTCCAGGCTCTTAGCGTGGGCCAGAAGCTCATTGAGGCCAGCAACAGCACGACGGGCGGATATCTGGATGCCGCTGGCACGCCCAGCGCGGCGCTGCTGGACGAATTCAAGTTCGTCGACGCGTCGATTGGGGCATTCGTCAAAGAGCTAAAGGAAAAGGGTCTGTACGATTCGACTCTGTTCGTAATCACGGCAAAACACGGCCAGTCGCCCATCGATCCCAGCCGCTACGTCGCTCAGACTCGCAACGGCACTTCACCCGCAACCGTACTCGCCATGGCGGGCTTTATTCCCGACTCGGAATCTCCCCTCGGCTCCGGCATTGGACCAACGGAAGACGACGTCTCCCTGCTCTGGTTGAAGAGCTCCGCCGATACTGACGCCAGCGTCGCGATCCTCGAAGACAATGCGTCCGCCGCCGGAATCGCGCTTGGGCAGTTCTACTACGGCCCCTCGCTTGCCATTAACTACAACGACCCAACCGTAGACCCGCGCACGCCGGACATTATAGTGACCCCGAACGTCGGCGTTACTTACTCCGGCAGCCACGCTAAACAGGCAGAGCACGGCGGGTTCGCCCATGACGACACAAACGTAATTCTGCTGCTGTCCCATCCCGGCTTCAAACCTCAGACGGTCCGCGCCGAAGTGGGCACGGCCCAGGTAGCCCCCACCATCCTCAAAGCATTGGGCCTCGCTCCTTCGCTGCTGAAAGCCGTTCGCGTCGAGGGAACCAGCGTCCTTCCCGCGGTTCAATTCTAGTAATCGGTTCGCAAACCGGTTTAATGACAGCGGACGTCCTTCGGGACGTCCGCTGTTTGTTGGGCTCGAGGTCCCACGTTTTTTCAATCGCGTTTTCCTGGATCGATTCGTCTTTTCTTTGCTCACGCCTTAACATTGGGGTCATCCTGAGGGAGCCGATCTTCAGGCGGAGCAAAGGATCTCGCATATCGTGAGTTGTTACAATCAAGCTCCGCGCGGATCCTCCCACGACTGAACTGCGCCGGGCTTCGCGATGACGACTCGAATTATGCTTTCCTTTGTGCGCGCTCTGTGATAACAGATAAAACGAACTTGACCTGTCGACAGTCCTTGCAGGCTACACGGAACGTCGTGCTATAATCGCGCGCCGTTCCAGCAGAAGTTTCCGGTGGTCTTTTAAATTCTTTGTGCCCGCAGCCGGGACCCTATCCATACCCGGCCGCCACTGAAATCAGGAGGAGCAATGACGTTCTACGATCCCACGCTTTACGGACGTGATGAAGAGGAAGAATTCGGCGACAGCGGCGCTTATAGCGAGTCGCTGGAGGAAGATTTCGAAGAAGAGGAGGAGGAAGAAGAATCCGGCACTCCGTCTCCTGAAACCAGCGAGCCGGAATCCATCGCCGTTCCTCCGCCTCCCGCACCCAAGCCCAGGCCGACACCGTCTGCCCCGAGCGGCGGCGGAGGCGGTGCCAGGAAACCCGCAGCGAAAAAGAAAGCGGCCCGCAAACCCGCTCCGAAAAAAGCGGCAAAAAAGAAGCCTGCGAAAAAGAAGGCCGCTAAGAAAACCGCGAAGAAGAAATCGGCAAAGCGACCCGCGAAAAAGGCGGCGAAAAAAGGTAAGCGGCGCCGCTAAGCGGAAGCTGGCCCCGAGCGCCTCCCATTCTGATCGAAAACCGCGCCCGATCCAGGGGCGCGGTTTTTTCTTTCCTCTCAATTTTATTTGTCATCCTGAGGTTCGCGTAATTCGTGGGCCGAAGGTAGTGGACCAGTTTGAAGTTGGAAGAGAAAAATCATGAGCCACAAAGGCCACGAAGGGTCACGACGGGATTGATTTGTGGTGCGTCCTTCGTGGGACTTCGTGTCTTTGGTGGTAATGGCTGTCAAATTGAGTCACGACCGGGCCGAACGCAATCAGTGCGACTGCCGCAACCGCGTGTATAATTCCCGCGCCCACGGGAAAGGCTGCCTATGATAACGAAACGCCTCGTGCCGGTTTCTCTCTCGATTTGCTTATTTGTCCTCTCGGCGTTCGCGCAGAATCCGTCGCTTCCCAAGCCTCCCGACACGCCCAAACACGCGGTCACGGACGAATACCAGGGCAGCGTTAAAGTCACCGACGACTACCGCTGGCTGGAGAACTGGGATGATGCTGCGGTCAAGCAGTGGAGCGCCGCCGAGAACGCGCGTACTCGCGAATATCTCGATCGTCTGCCCGCTCGCCCTGCCCTTCGCACCAGCATCGCACAACTCGTCGCTGCCACTTCCGCTAGTTACGACGAAGTGCAATTTCGCGCCGGCATGCTATTCGCCATGAAATACGAGCCGCCGAAGCAGCAGCCGATGCTGGTTGTCATGCGCTCCGCCGACGAGCCGGCGAGCGCCAGGGTCCTTTTCGATCCCAATGCAGCCAGCGCGAAGGGATCCGTTGCAATGGATTTCTACGTGCCTTCGTTCGGTGGCAAGTACGTGGCCACCGCGCTCTCCGAAAATGGCTCCGAAGACGCCTCGGCGCACGTCTTCGAAGTCGCCACGGGCAAAGAACTTTCCGACGTCGTCCCGCGCGTGAACTTCGCCACCGCGGGTGGCAGTATCGCGTGGAAGGCCGACAGTTCCGGCTTCTACTACACACGCTACCCGCAGGGCAACGAGCGTCCGCCCGAGGATGCCAACTTCTACCAGCAGGTCTACTTTCACAAACTCGGCACCGACCCCCAACAAGACAGCTACGTCATCGGCAAGGATTTCCCGCGCATCGCCGAAGTTCAACTCCACACCAGCGACGACGGACGCTGGCTGCTCGCGGCCGTCGCAAACGGCGATGGCGGACAGTTCGCCCATTACCTTATGGACTCTGACGGCAAGTGGACGCAAATCACCCGCCTCGACGACGCGGTCGTCTCCGTGAAGTTCGGCATGGATCAGGCACTCTACCTCCTGTCCCGCAAAGACGCACCGCGCGGACAGATTCTGCGGCTACCGCTGGCCCAACTCGATCTTGCGCAAGCCAAGGTTGTTGTCCCGCAAAGCTCAGGTTCTGGCGCCGACGAATCCGACCGTGCATCCATCGAAAACTTCATCCCCACCTGGGAACATCTTTATGTAGTCGATATTGTGGGAGGCCCATCGCGCGTGCGCGTGTTCGACAATCAGGAGAAAGCTCTGCCCGCGCCGCCTCTGCCGCCGGTTTCGGCGATCTACGATGGCGTCTCAATCGGAGGGGGTAGCCTGCTCGTGTTTACGTCGACCTATCTTGATCCGCCCGCCTGGTACCGCATTGACGCCGCCACTGGACAAGCGGTCCGCACCGCCTTGTTCGAGACTTCCCCGATAAAACTCGACGATGCGGAAGTGGTCCGCGCCTTTGCCACCTCAAAAGACGGGACGCGTGTTCCCGTCAATATCACCCGGCTCAAAGGAATCAAGCTCGACGGCACACATCCCACGCTCCTCATTGGCTACGGCGGCTATGGCATCAGCACAAAACCATCTTTTGGAGGATTGTTCGCGCGGCTTTGGCTCGACCAAGGCGGTATTTTAGTGGAAAGCAACCTCCGCGGCGGCGGCGAATACGGCGAGGAGTGGCACAAGGCCGGCAACCTCACGCGCAAGCAGAACGTCTTCGACGATTTCATTGCCTGCGCTCAATACCTGATCGATCAGAAATACACATCGCCCGCGCATCTCGCGATTCTGGGCGGAAGCAATGGAGGCCTGCTGATGGGTGCCGCCTTCACCCAGCGTCCCGACTTGTTTCGAGCGGTGGTTTCGTTCGTAGGGATTTACGATATGCTGCGCGTCGAACTTGATCCCAACGGCGCCTTCAACGTCACCGAATTCGGTACCGTGAAAGATCCCGAGCAGTTTAAAGCGCTCCACGCTTATTCGCCTTACCATTACGTGAAAGACGGCACGGCCTATCCTGCGATTCTGATGCTCACCGGGGAAAACGATCACCGCGTCAATCCCATGCAATCGCGCAAAATGATCGCACGCGTGCAGGCGGCGGACAGTTCCGGCCATCCCATCTTGCTGCGTACGTCTGCGAGCGCCGGGCACGGCATCGGTACCGCTCTCGATGAGCGGATCGAGCAGGATGCTGACCTCTTCAGCTTTCTATTCGACCAGTTGGGGATTGAATACACGCCCGTGCCGGCGAAGTGACTCAAAACTCATGAACCGTGAGCGGAAACGGGGCGAAGGAGTGCGTGCCTTATTTCTTTGCGCCCACTGCCCCCAAGCACTTTCCGTATAGCTCGAGAAGGTGGGCGGCATAGTCTTCTGGCTTGGCGGCGGAGCCGGAGCCTTGAAACCCTACGCCCGACGACGTGGTTCGCCCGTAGCCCGTGGTCATGGCGATGAATTTCATCAGATCGAGTGCGATGTCTTCATTGCGGCGCGCGGCGCCCGAACCTGTAGCGGGAGCTTCTTCCATGAATGCTTCTCCTCTTCCGGAAAGAATAGGTATTTCGTCGTCTTCGAAATCCTGCATGATGCGAAAATCACTCCGCCAGCGATGATAGCAGGGTCAGCAATGGGATGTCGGGCGCGGCGGGGTTGTGGGTCTTGGGTCTTGGGTGTTAGGTTTTCGGTCTAAAATCTCAGGTGCGACGTTTGTAATTCCCCGTAGGTTTGTAGTTCATGCGGTCAAGGGTGGACTAGTTTTCCTAAAACCTAACACCCACGATCTACTCTGTCCCCGCGGTTTTCCGCAGACGCACCATCAGCCACACTGACCCGATCAAGAGAAGTGGTGAAGAATAAAATCCTGGCGCCGGACGCGGAAACGTAACGGAGCTAACTGTGTGGCCCAAATCGTTCCGAGTGTGTGTCCGTTTGCGTTGGAAAAATGGATCACAGCGTACAGCCCGGCCAAGGGCCGCATCCAGCGCACGCCGCGCGCGGCGAAGGGAGTCAGCGCAAAAACAAACCGCCACTCCCACCAGCAGCCCCAACAGCCACTCGCGAAACTGAAACGTCGGCATGGGAAACCATCCCCAGCGCGCACGCATGGCGATCACGGTGGGATTGTAGACAGCCAGGAACCCGGTCGTGGCCTCATCGAAAACGTGCAGCGCGAAGGCGACGGTCAACGCAAACCATGGCCAGCCAAAACCGACTGCGGCCCGGGGTCGTTCCATCTGCCTGATGGACCTCCGCGGCTAATAGTGAACCCACGACTACCGATCAGCAAGGAAAACCATGAGGTCGAAACTCGGCGGTCCGAGGTCGGAAGTCTGAGGTCCGATTTCCTCTACTTCCTCACCTCGCTCATCAATCCCATCAAGTTTCCTTCCGAATCGCGGAAGAACACCATCCACAAATCATGATCGGGCATTCTGGCGACCACATGGGGCTCATCCTCAAACCGTGCACCTTTCTCTTTCATCGCGGCGTGCGCGACCTGGATGTCGGGGACGGCAAAGTACAGAATCGAACCGGGGTGATCGAATTCGGGCTTCTCGGGTCGAGTCAGCATCAGGCGCACACCACCGCAGTCGAAGAAGGCGAGGCCCGGCCCCGCTTTGAACAGCAGTTTCAGCCCCAGCTTGTCCTGATAAAAAGCGGTGGCGCGCTCCACATCGTGCGCGTTGATGGCAATCTGGCCGATGCGCGAAATCCCGATTCCGGTGGTTGCGATATTCATGGCTTGACCTCCCACAGTCATTTAGTTAGCATAGCTAACTATATTTCGTTCGCCTCGTCAAGCGAAAAATGCCGGCGAGCGGAGATCAAGTGCCCGAGCCAGAATCCTCTTCACATCCCGACGTCCTTGCGATCGCCGACCGGCTGCATTCCGCAGCCATCCACCTGCTGCGTCGCGTGCGCAAGCAGGACGTCGCCACCGGCGAAGGTCCGGCTCGCCTATCGGCGCTCTCCGTGCTGGTTTTTGGGGGCCCTAAAACACTGGGCGAACTGGCAGCCGCCGAACAGGTCAAGCCGCCTACCATGAGCCGCATTGTAGCTGGACTGGCCAGCAGCCGCCTGATTGAGATTACCGCCGACCCGCAGGACGCCCGCCGCATGCGCATTCGGGCTACCGCGAAGGGTACTCGCCTGCTCCACAAGGGACGTGAGTTGCGCATCGCGTATCTTGCCTCTCATCTAGAGGCGCTTGCTCCAGAAGACTTGGCGAAGCTCGGCGAAGCGGTAGAGATTCTTACAAAGCTTCTTGAAAGCTGGCAGTGAGTACCGTTCGCGGTAATGAAACGCAGGTACTATAGTTACGTGAAACGACCCGGGCGATACCGGATACTAGTGAGGTCTCAGATTCAGTTGATCGGCCAAGAGGTAGTGGTTCAGTTCAGTCCTCCCCTGTAAAACATTTGTAAAAATTCTCGAGAGGGTGAGTGCATTGCCACGCAAGCACATCGTCGTAGTCGTTTCCGGCCTGTTGTGGCTGGCGCACGCCGCTGTGGTGGCTTCTCTCGGCTCTAAGGCTCCGGGACCATTTCTGTCCGACCTGATTCAGCTCACCCTGGGAATTGTGCTGATCAGTTCCGTGGTCGCGGCCAGCCGGCGTTCCGAGGGCATGGCGCTTTCATTTTGGCGGCTCACCGCTTTCGCCTATGGGGTATGGTTCGTCGCGCAGGGCTTCAGCGTTTACAACGACGTCGCCGCATCGCCCGTGGTGAGCGGGATCGAAAATTTTCTGTTTTGTTTCTGGTTCGCTCCCTTGGCCATGGCAATCTTTCTCGACCCGGACAGTGAGAGCGGAGAACTCGACGCCCTGGTCGCACTCGACTTCGTGCAGGCTGTCCTGGTTTGCGTCGCGGCATATCTGTACTTCTTTTACATACCCAAGTCGGAATTAGGAGAAATGGCCCACTCCGTATGGGCTCCCTATTTTGTCGGTTACGGGCTGGTGGCCTTATCTTTCATTTTGCGGGGAGCGATCAGTCGCACCCAAGATGCGCGAGTCCTGTTCGGGCGGATGGGAATGTTCCTCGCCGTATCGGGATCCGTGGATGCTTTGTACTATTACGGCCCGGGACGGGGCCTGCATACCGGCGCGTGGTTCGATCTTCTGTGGAGCGCGCTACTGGTCATTCCAACTTTGATTGTGACCTCCTGGACGCAGGCCGAGGCGCCCGAACATTTCCTGGAAGCCCCGCGGCATGAGAAGCGAATCTTCAGCGAGATTTTCTATCTGCTGTACCCGCTGCTGGTGGTCTTCATGTCGTTGCGCATCGCGCGCGAGCGGCTGGGATTGGCGGCTTTCGTGGTCCTGCTTTCATTTGTGTGTTCGAGCGCGCGGCTGCTGGTCACGCAAAACCGCCTAATGCTGGCCAAAGAAGCGCTGCGCCGCGAAGCTTCGCGCGACGGTTTGACCAGCCTGTGGAATCGTAAAGCGATTCTCTCCCTCCTTGAGCGCGATCTGCTGCGCGCGGAACGGGATCATGCACCCGTCGGCCTGATCATGATCGACGTGGATCATTTCAAGGCCATCAACGACAGCCGCGGACATGGCGCCGGCGACGCCGTCCTGCGCATCATTGCCAGCGGCATCGCAGCCGTAGTCCGCCCTTACGATTCCGTGGGACGCTGCGGCGGCGAGGAATTTCTGATTGTCGCTCCCGGATGCGACCTGGCCGAGACCTGGGAACTGGCTGAGCGCGTGCGCAGTCACGTTGCCGGTTGCAGCATCATCGTCGGGGGCGCAAGCGTACAGGTCAGCCTGAGCCTGGGAGTCGCGATCGGCGAGACTTCCGCCGACATCGAGAAACTGCTGCATGCGGCGGATACTGCGCTTTATCAAGCCAAGAATGCAGGGCGCAACCGGGTTGAACCCAGCATGGGCCGCGCCGCAAGCGCGGGCCAGGGTTCGTCGTCCGCCCCGGTCCGAGACTTCTGGCTGTAAATCCTTAAGCTAAAACCTCCACGGCGAGTGGCCGCGTTGTGAAAAGCTCTTAACCGCAGAGTTCGCAGAGAAAGCCGGGGAGAACGCTGAGCAAGGCCTTTGATTTTCCCTTTTTCGGCGACCTTGGCGGCCTTCTTTGCGAACTCTGCGGTTAAATGCTTTTTGTTGCTGGGGATTATGCGAATGCCGGCCTGACGGCAATAGGACGGACCCCGGTTCTTGATAAGGGACTACACTCGGTACTTTTCTGAGGAAAAACGAAGTAATACCTGTGTGGTCTTTCCCACGTTACTCACTGCTAAGGCTTCCACAGCTATCGAGCCGGCAACCCTAACTACCCGTTTTCTCAACCAATTATAAATCGATGCTTGTGAGCTAAGTAGCTCAGACGAATGGCATGGAAAATGCTAATTTCAAACTGTAGTGGTAGCGAAATCCTGCGGATGCCGGGGACGGAAAGGGCTTTACCGCCCGGCAGAATGCACTTATGGTGAAACGGATTGCATCTGTCGGAATCTTCACTTTTTGCTTGGTAGCAGCTGGCGCAGCGCAAGGCCAGAGCGAACATCCGGCGGGTGGGGCGCTTCCGCAGTTGCGGTCGGACGGCGCAACCTCAGCCCAAGCAGAGCGCGTGGCGGCGCAATCCTTGCCAGACGCCCCGTCGGCACAAGTTCCGGTGGACAGGGTACAAAGTGTGAACCAAGTGCGCTGGCCATTGACCATGGGCGAGACGAAAGCGAGCGCAATGCAAGCAACCGAAGTGATTTCCCTACCGCCCCTGAGCCCAACAGCTCTCATAAAGACGGGGTCAGCTCCAAAGAGATCGGACGACTTTTTTAGCAAGTACCTGAATACATCGGGCAGGCAGAATTCGCGTTATCAGCCTTCGTCCAGCGACAAGGTCATGGAACGGGCGACCGACGCCGCATCAAGAATTTTTGTCACGCGCGATCAGTCGGGAAAGCGACGCCTGAACACTCAGTACTTCCTGCGAGTGCTGACTTCGGTCGCGGCCGACAATGCCTCCCGCCGCTACCGGGCGCGTTCGGGAACGGCACCCCTCAGTTCCTTCGGTTCCACGGTTGGAAACGACGCGGGGATAAACCTCTTGCACGAATTTGGACCTGGCATCCGGCAAAAGATGGCGGGCCACATGCCAGGTGTCGTGTCTCGCATCGGGGAACGTCTCATTCGCCTGCAGAGCTCCAAATAAGCTTCCTTCCCACGCCGTGCAAATGATTTCTAAAAAACATCGGTGGTAGGGCTCCGCACGATACCGCGCTGGCGATACAAAGCGTAGATTGGCGGAAGAGGTGAAATCCATGACTTCGAAATACGTCGTTCCACGATCCTCAGCGTGGAGCCATGGCAACCGTTGGGCGTTTTCTCTTGCTTTCGGGTGGGCGACTGTCGGGCTGCTATTGGGAACGTTCGTGCTGGCTCAGAGCCAAGACCATCCTTCGCGCAACAAGGCTGGCAGCGGAGGAGGAGGCGTCGCCCGCGGAAAATATATTGTGGAGGGCGTAGCCATGTGTGGGCAGTGCCACTCGCCACGCGACGGCGATGGAAATCCCGACCGGAGTCATTGGCTGCAAGGTGCGCCCGTTCCCTGGGACCCGCCGAAGCCCGACCCGAACTGGCCGCTCACCGCGCCGCGGATTGGCGGCACTCCGTTGCCGGCCAGCGATGGGGACATGGTTAAACTACTGACCACCGGCGTCTGGACCACTGGGAATCGTCTTCGTTCTCCGATGCCGCAATTTCGCATGGAGCAGAGCGATGCCGAAGCAGTCGTGGCTTATTTGAAATCGTTGAACGCGCAGCAGTAAGCCGTTAATGCAACGGCTCAGAGTCAAAATCCCCACTCTAACGTCGCAAACAGCGCGACATTGGAATGGGGCATCCTCGGATTGCACCCTCAAAAACTTCCTCAGTCGGTGGCTAGGCTCTGCAGGCCGATTTGGCCTTCCTGCGGAGTGCCGGGCTGTCCCACCCAAATGACCAGAAACCGTGCATCGCAGCCGTCGGAAACGAGATTCACGACTTCGCCCGGCTTCAGATGAAATGCCAGACTGCCGACTCGTGCGCCGCGATGGCTGACATCGACTAAGTGCGTAGTCACGGAGGAAGACTCCTGATCCCGGGCCCGCACTTGAACTGGTAGATCGACGGCGATTCGTGGTTCGCGGCGTTGATAGGCAACCGGCTCGGTTAAATTCAGTTCCGACAAATCGGCGGGAGAAACCGACCAACTGATATTTCTCCAACTCGATAAGAAATTGTCCTTTGGTGAGCGAGGGCCCGGTGCGGAACAATTCCAGTAGAGGATCGGTTGGCTCGTCCCGCGGCGACCGTGGGTTGGCCGGCGCGGGCTGAGTGGCAGCCTGATCCCAATCGATTCCTTCCGGTTCAACCAACACTTCAGAAACGGTATCCGGGCTGGCAGTCATTTGTTGAATCAACGTTTGCAATTGCTCCCGGTGCGGTGGAGTGCGGGGAAGGAACTCGATTCCCATACCGAGTTCAGGATCCATGAGGAGCACTTTTCCTTCCGTCTTGAAGGAACGATCGGCGGCCCGGAGTAGCAGATCGACTCGCGTCTGGGGAGGAAAAGGGGACTGGGTGCGTAAGAAGCATCCCCCAGAGCTAACGCTCATGAGGGAACAGCGGATGGGCGGATCGTGCTTCTCACCGGACTGCAAGCGCAACCATTCTTTCAGGCTTTGGTGAGAGGCGTCGGGAAATGCCGCGAACTGGATGCCGGCATGATTGCGCGAATCCTGCCAGGCAATGGTTCCGGTGGCTTCGATCACAGTCGTGGTGTCGGGTAACGCAAAGCTGAATTTGATGGGACCGCTCTTCTTGCCCGGCGCTCCGCCCAGCCGGACCGCCATCCCGCCCTCGCTCAAACTGGAGATGGAGACCTGCTCGCCCTCACCATTCTGAAAGCGGAAATATCCGGCGATATTCACTTGCAGGCGTACGGAACGGCGACGCTCTCGCTTCATGAGGGCGCGGGCAGCGCGAAAGCTCGACTTCGCCTTTTCGGTCGAGATCGGCTTGAAGACAACGAAGTTTGCTCCAGACTTAAATGCCGACTGCAGGTTGGTACCGGCTTCGACAATGGCTATTGCCATGGATTTGCTGTTGTGCTGGCCAGAACGCACACTTCTCAGAAGGCCGAAGCTGCGGTCGTCTTTGCAGTCGATGATCACGGCCCCGAAGCTGCGCTGGCCCAACTCTTTCGCCGCGCTCATGTGGTCCGCGCAGTGCTCGACGTCAATTTCCAATTCGCCCAGGACGTTACGCAGGAGGCGCACGGCTCGGTCGTCCGAGGAAATTACCAATGACGTTAAATTCATGCCAGTGTCATGATAGGAGGAAAGTAACAGCACCCACAGGTTACGGGGGTAATGTGAATTTTCCTGGAGTTGGCAGGATGGAAAGTCAGTGGCCTGTGATCAGTGGTCCGGGACGAGAAACAGCGGACACTTTGTCGGCATCCAACTGCAGTGGTTCGTCTTCCTCTTGCTGACCTGCGGGATAGCATCAAGCAGATTTCTCCACCGGGAGACCCGCTTCCATCCAGCCCTGCTTGCCGTCGGGGTAATGCGCAACGTTGGTGTAACCCATGGCCGCCAATTCACGGGCGGCGTATTCGCTGGCGTGTCAATGCGTATTGGCGCAATAGGTGATGATCTCAACGCCCTGGTTGGGCAACAATTGCGGGGCAAGCTCCCTGATTTTGTCGGGTGGAAGGTTCAATGCTCCGGGGAGGTGGGCCTCGCGGTAACGTTCGGGAGCAAGCGTCTCAACCACCTTGACCGGTTCTTTGCGGTCGAGCTTTGCCTTCAGGTCCCTGGTGGATATGGTGCCTTTCATGTTGTCCTCCATAGCATGCGCCTGTTTCAGAAGAACCGCGTCATCATATCTCTTTCGGTTGTAAAGAGATCGTAAAATTCGAGGACAGTCTGCTTGTTCAATTCTTCCTGCCACCACTGTGTTGGGTAGCGTTCCGTCCACATGGAGATAAGACAATCTCAAACTCAAGCGGGATTGAAGCCGCTACCGTCAGCGTGTCAATGCAGTACAGCAGCTCATCGTAAGAGAAATGAGCCCTGCGTTCGCTTTCCGCAAGTAGCGAGGAACGGCGCAGGGCTTTTTTTGGGAGCTTGCGGCTTTCGGCTTCCGGGTCGACGAATTTCTAAGTCAAATAAATTGGAGGAGTAAATGAGAAGCGATCATAAGGGCAAAGAGAGAAAAGAAGTCGGCGTGGAATTAAAGTATTGCGAGCACTGTGGAGGGTTGTGGGTGCGAGAGTGCGGGGCTGGAATCTACTGCAGGAACTGCGAAGCGTCAGTGGTGGAGTTGCCGGCTCCGAAGAAGTGAGCGGGCAGGCTCATCCTTCCAGTCCAACCACGGAAGGTGGTTGAAGACTTTGAGTACGAGATCGAGGTGGACGACTTGAACGACTTCCATGCGGCGGGAGGTGTGGCATGAGCAAACTGATTGCATGGATCGGGGCTGGGGCGGAGCGTCCGGAGATGGGGGCGAGCGCTGGCTTTCCGCAGCGGAGGCGACAGAGGGAGGATCAAGGGCCCGCGAGAGATTTACCGGCGCACGAGATTCTGCGAGAAAGGGTTCCGGTGAAAGAAACAGAGCCAACGCAGGAGATGGTGGAGGACTTTTCATTCCAGCAGCGACAGCGGGAGGAAGAGGATCGGGCGGAGCGGCGCACTTACCGGGGACGAACAGTGGCGATGTTACGGCGGTACATGCGGTACTCGATTGAAACTGGGCGGTTGCCTTCGCTGCAGGGACGCGAGTTCTTTCGGGCGAAGGTGACGGCGTACAGGGTGGTGATGTTCGAGCAGATGGTGAATTCCGAAGCGGCTGAGATGGCCGCGGCGGTTATCGGCGAGGGGAAGAAAGGGCAACTGGCCACAGTGAAGTATCTGTTCAAGGTAGCGGAGATCTATCCGCCGTCGACGGATGGAAGTCAGACAACCAAAGACGAAGAGTGCTTTTCGAAAAGTTTGATGGATCGGTTGCGCCTTTCCGACAAGCCGATCGCGCTGGATGACGGGGATGATGGGTGAAGAGCGCGAATCCATCGGCGGGCGCGGGCGGCAGGGAAGACATGGGCGGGAAGGAATCGAACGAGGGTGAGCCGGAAGGTACTGAGGCGGATGGCGGGGAACGCAGGCACGTTTCTGCGCTGGTGTGAACGATACCGTAGAATGAGGCGAAGCACCGGAACGAAATAGGCGGGTGGCGGTCTGGGTGGGGCCGAAGGGAAAATTGCCTGAGATCAAAATTCCCAACCTGTCGCACAGAACGCGACAAGGGCGGGGCACCCAGAAAAAGTCATATAGGACGGGGATGGATATTACATGGTTGACCGACCGGATCGCGGTCGGAGGTGGGATCTGGACGTCGGACAACATGGCGCAGGTGGCGAGGGCGGGGATCACGCACATCATCGACATGCAGATCGAGTTCGATGACACGGCACTCGGAGCGGCGCACGGTATCGAGGTGCTGTGGAATCCGACCGATGACGATTTTGAGGCGAAGCCTGCGGCGTTGTTTCAGCGGGGCGTGGATTTTGCCCGGGCGGCGCTGGAAGGAACGGAGGCGAAGTTGTTCATTCATTGCGCGGCGGGAGTCCACCGGGCGCCGATGATGGCACTGGCGGTGCTGGGCTCGATGGGATGGAGCCTGAACGACGCGATGGAGTTGATTGAGGGTCGGCGTCCGGTGGCGGATTTTGCGGACGTGTATGTGCGAAGCGTGGAGGCATTTCTGGGAGAGAGTGCTGGGTGAGAGCTAGCGCCGTGGCGTCGTCCCTGAGGGACTCGCGAGGTTTTTGTGGCTCCTCCCGGCACTTCCGTGCCGGGCTTTCTCATGCCGCCGCTTCGCGGCTGGATCAGGGTCGCCTTTCGCGGCTGGGTCGGGGCGGGCTTTCGCAATTGTTGTTCGGAAAGTTTTCGCGGTTGTCGTTTGATGTTTCCGGTTGAGTTTCGATGATTAGGGCACTACGGGATTGATGGAGGAAACCATATTTGATGCGAGCCGCCGCCCAATCGGGCGGCTTTCTTATTGGGTAATGGCAGCGCAGGGGGATCTGATCATCACGTGGCCGCGTTCTTAACTGCGAGCGGAACAGCGATCGCTGGGGGCACGAAGAACGTAGCGCTGGGAACGAGCGGGGCGCTGAACGTGGCGCTGGTGCCGAATGCGGGGGCGAATCCCGGCGGGCGTGTATTACACCGTAGTGTACCAGCTGGGACCAGGGCAAGGTAAGAAGCGAAGATTGGGTGGTGCCGACGACGTCGCCGCCGAATCTGGCGGCGGTACGAATGACGCTGGGATCAGGCACGGCGGGGCAGCCGGTTTCGATGCAGTACGTGGATTCCGAACTGGCGACGAAAGCGAATGACAGCGCTGTCGTGCATTTGGACGGAACGGAAACGATCAGCGGGGCAAAAACATTCGCCGCCGCGCCCAGTGTGCCGGTGCCGACGAGCACGGGACAGGTTGCGAACATATGTGGACTCGTCGATTTCCGATGTAGGAGCGGGAAATTATTTGTCGACGGCGGGCGGGACGATGACCGGGCCGCAACAGTGACCTGTGTGGCTGCAACGCGAAACCCATTACCACAGAGGACACGGAGGAACACGGAGTCAAAAAAACTCCACGCTCGGATTGGGGATGCTCCCCTTTAACCGATTTCTTCGTTCCAGGTTTCGAGATTCTTTTTCACCTGCGCCATGAACTGATCGGCGACGGCGCCGTCGATGAGGCGGTGATCGTAGCCGAGAGTGAGATGCACGACGGAACGAATGGCAATCGAATCGCTTCCATCCCTGTCGGTGATCACCAACGGCTGCTTGGTGATGCCGCCCACTCCCATGATCGCGGAGTTCGGCTGGTTGATGATGGGCAGGCCAAAGACGGCGCCGAACTGGCCGGGGTTGGTGACGGTGAAAGTCGATCCTTCGACATCCTCGGGCTTGAGCTTCTTGGTGCGAGCACGCTCGCCCAGATCAGAGATGCCGCGCTGCAGGCCGAGAAAGTTGAGGTCTCCCGCGTTCTTCAAGACGGGAACGATCAGGCCCCAGTCGAGAGCGACGGCGATGCCCATATTGATATGGCGGTGATAGCGAATGTTGTCGCCTTCAATCGAGGCATTGAGAATGGGCCACTGCTGAATGGCGATGACGGCGGCGCGCACGAAGAACGGCATGAACGTGAGGCGAGCACCGTGGCGCTGCTCGAATCCGGCCTTATGTTTAGCGCGCAGGTTGACGATGCGCGTGAAATCTACTTCGTACATGCAGTGGACGTGAGCGCTCGTGCGGCGGGACTCGATCATGTGCTTGGCGATCAGTTTGCGCATGTTCGTCATGGGCACGAGGTCGCCGGGATAGGGTGCGGCAGCGGCGGGGCGGGACGCGGCGGCTGCGGGAGTCGGGGGCGCATCGCTTCGCTCGGCGGGACGGACGAACGCGTCCGTCCCCACGCCGGCAGGTTGTGTTCCCTGGCTCTCGATGAAGGACAGGATGTCCTGTTTGGTAATGCGGCCGCCGAGTCCCGTACCGGACACTTGCGAGAGACTGACGCCGTGCTCGCGTGCGATCTTGCGGACGAGCGGTGACGAGCGGGCCTCTTCTTCCTCTTCCTGAGCGGCGGGCACAGGTGTTGCCGGAGTTGGGACAGAACTTGATTTCTTTTCTTCCGTTTTCGCAGCGGGGGGCTTCTCAGCTGCAGGAGTTGCAGCGGCAGGCTTACTGGGCGCGGCAGCGGTTTCGCCGTCCACGGCGATGGTACCGACGACCGTGTTCACGCCCACCGTCGTGCCTTCGGTAACTTTGATTTCCCGTAGAACGCCCGACGCCGGCGCGGGAATCTCGGCGTCAACCTTGTCGGTGGAGATCTCGAAAAGGGGTTCGTCGCGCTGGACCTTATCGCCGGGCTTCTTCAACCACTTGGTAATGGTGCCCTCAACGATGGATTCGCCCATCTGGGGCATGATGATGTCAGTAGGCATGATTTCCTTCCACGCGGACCCACAGTTCCAACCACGGGCTGACGCAAACGCATATTATAGCGTTTCGGAAGAACGCGCTGGACAGTTAGCGAACCGCGGAGTGGCGCGAGTCACGAGTCCGGCTCAGTGGTGGTGGTCCTGATCGTGTTCCTTCATTGGCTCTTTTTTCTCAACCGCGGGCTCGACGTTGAAGTTAGTCTTCCAATATTCCTGCACAGCCGGCGGGAGTTTATCCAAGTGTGAGAGCAGCATCGTAATCTTCCACATGTCCTGCTCGGAGAGCACCTTGTCCCAGCCGGGCATGCCGGTGTAACGCACGCCGGTGCGGATGGTGTAGAAAATGTGCCACTCGGGGTCGTCGGGCGGGTCCGAGATGAGATTCGGCGGCGGCGGATAGAACGACTTGGTCAGCGGGGAAGGTTTGCGGTCGAGCCCTCCGTGGCAGAGGGCGCAATTCATGGTGTAGAGCTTCATGCCGTCTTCAAGATTGGGATCGGTCGATGTCAACGGGTTAGTGATGCGTGGAGCATGGCGTTCCATGGAGGCATCGACGGCTCCCATCGCCAGGCGGCGTTCCAAGCGTGGAGGCTCGACATTGGCGGCAGTCGGGAAGAAACCGAGCATAGTGAAGCCCAGGCCTCCGAAAATGAGTATCAAGAGCGTGACGACTACACCGAGAATGAATTTTCCCATGAATCCTCCGAACGGGCTATTGTGGCAGATGGGCGGGGGCGGACGCTAGTTGCTTGCGACGACGTCAGCCGTTAAGTGAGACTGAAGGCGCGAGTCGAGCTTCGCTCGACACAGACAGCCGAGGCGGCTGTCCCTAAGTAGTTCGTTCCCCTTTCTTCAATACGCCTTCAGGCGGCGCGCTTCGCGGACTACGTCCTCCACTTTCGGCAGGTAGTGATGCTCCTGCGGCGGGGAAAAAGGAATCGCGGAGTCCAGCCCTGCGATACGCACGATCGGGCCGTCAAGATCGTCGAAGGCTTCTTCATTAATGATGGCTGCGATTTCTCCCGCCAGACCTCCGGTGCGGGAGTGCTCGTGCAGGATAATCACTTTGTTGGTCTTCTTGACGGTCTGCGCGATGGCCTCGCGGTCCAGCGGCGAGACCGTGCGCAGGTCGAGAATCTCCAGGTCGATTCCTTCTTTACTCAGGATGTCGGAAGCTTCGAGCGCTGTGTGGACCATCGCGGCATAAGTAATGACGCTGAGGTCACGGCCTTCGCGAGCGATGCGCGCCTTGCCGATCGGAACGATGTAATCTTCCGCCGGGACTTCTTCCTTGATGCGGCGATAAAGATATTTGTGCTCGAAGAAAATGCAGGGATTGTTGTCGCGGATGGCAGCCTTGATGAGCCCTTTGGCGTCGTAGGGCGTGGCGGGGCAGATCACTTTCAGGCCGGGATTGTGGACGAACCACATCTCAGGATTCTGCGAGTGAAAGGGACCACCGTGGACATATCCTCCGCTCGGCCCGCGCAGAACGAGCGGGCTGGGAGCGCCCCAGAGGTAGTGCGTCTTCGCGACCATGTTGCTGATTTGGTTGAAAGCGCAGCCAATGAAGTCCATGAACTGGAATTCGGCGACGGGGCGCATGCCGGTGAGCGACGCTCCGAAGGCCGCGCCTACAATGGCGGACTCGGCGATGGGCGTATCGATGACACGCTCGGGTCCGAAGCGGTCGATGAATCCGTCGGTGACTTTGAACGCCCCGCCGTAAATGCCGATGTCTTCGCCGAGGCAGAAGACGGTTGGGTCGCGGTCCATTTCTTCCCAGATTCCCTGGCGGATGGCTTCGAGGTAGGTGAGTTGCATAAGTCAGGTTTCAGAGTCTCAAGGTTTCAAAGTTCCAACTTCCAGAGCACTGGAAGTTGTCGTTAGTTCTGTCATCCCGAGCGAAGTCGAGGGACCCTGCGTTTCTTTCAAAAACCAATCGGCCGCCAAATCCTTCGAGCCGGGATTCTTTTGTTCGATCAACCACGTTTTCTTTTCGCGACGCCAGCGTTTGAGTTGCTTCTCCCGGTCCATCGCGTTCCTTACGTCGTCGAAACCTTCCCAGCATACGAGGCACGTGCAATTGTAATCGTCGGTGAAGCCCTCGAAAGCATGGTTCTTATGCTGCCAGAAACGCTTTCGTAGATTATTTGTCATCCCTATGTAAAGAGCTCGACGCGAAGCACTCTGCGTCATGTAGACGTAATAAATGTATTCGTCGCGCACTTGCAGCCTCCCAGCGGAACACAAGGTCCCTCGACTGTGCTCGGGATGACAATGGAGGAGCATCTCACAACGATGGACTGCTTGTCTGTGACAACTGAACATGAAATTCACAGACGCTACGTCACTCAAATCGAAACCGGGGCTAAATCGACAGCTCGTTGTACTTCAAATGCACCGCGGCTTCGGTTTCTTTGTAGCCGCCGGTTCCCTTCTTCACTTTCGGCATGCCGTACTTTGGCTTTATTTCGTGGCAGCCGTCCTCACAGAACACACCGCCTTCGGCGGACTCCGGCGTTGGCATCGGCGAGTTCACGGCTATCTCCCGCTCTTCTTCGATGATCCGCTCCACCTCTGCGGTCAGCGCTTCATTCTCTTTCAACGTCAGCCACTTTTTCTCTTTCACCAGATAATTTTCAAACCGCGCAATCGGGTCGCGCTTCTTCCAGAAGTCGACCATCGCTTTCGGAACATAGCTGGCCGCGTCGTGGATGGCGTGGCCTTTCATGCGCATCATTTTGGCTTCGACAAGAGTGGGGCCTTCGCCGCGGTGGGCGCGCTCGACGGCTTCGTGGGCGGCGTCGTAGACCTGGCAGGCATCGGTGCCGTCCACGATCATGCCGGGAATGCCGTATCCAATGGCGCGTTCGGCGAGGTCTTTGCAGCGGTACTGCATCTCTGACGGCGTGGAGTAGGCCCAAAGATTGCTTTCGACAAAAAGCACGAGGCCAAGATTCTGCACGGCGGCGAAGTTGATGCCCTCGTATGTCACGCCGGTGGACTGGCCGCCGTCGCCGATGTAAGTAATAACGGCGAGGTTGCGTCCTTGCAGGCGCGCGCCCAGCGCTACGCCCGACATAACGGGGATGAGGTCGCCGAGCATGGAAATGGGCGAAACCATGTTGCGCTTTTCGATGTCGCCGAAGTGCGACGTGCCATCGCGGCCCTTGGTGGGCGAGTCGGCTTTGGCCATGTACTGCATCATGGTGTCGGAGGCGCCGAAGCCGCGAACCAGCAGCGATCCCTGGTTGCGGATCATGGGCGCGAACCAATCGTCTTTATCGAGCGCGTAGGCAGAGGCGCACGAACACGCTTCCTGGCCGAGTCCGAAATAAACTCCACCCACGACCTTGCCCTGTTTGTAGAGATTTTCGAGCGCGATTTCCATTTTGCGGTTCAGCAGCATGTAGCGATAGATCTCAACGGCTTGCTGCTTGTTGAGATACTTGGAGTCGCGGATCGGCGGCACAGGCGCGTTGAGATCGCCTTCGACCTCGTAGCGAACGTGCTCCTGGCCCTGTCGGTCTTTTTCTACCTGTTGGCGGACCGTGAGGGCGGAATGCTCGAGGCGGTAGTCGGGGATGGAGTAGGTGCGGAGGTGCTGTTTGGGAGCGCTTGTCGAGCCTCGCTCGACCGAACGGCCGAGGGCGGCCGTTCCCACATGCGCTTTGGTGGGTCTCGATCCGTTGCGCGGAGGGTTGCCGTTGGAACTTGCTTTGGACTTGGTCTTTTTGTTCCGCATGTAAGGCGGCGCGGATGGCGCGATGTATTGATGGTATCGCGAGTGGGGGAAGGAAGGCTACTCGCCCGATATTACAGAACCTACTCGCAGTCGGCTGCGAGGGACGGTCCGGAAACGCGCCCGCAGCTATGCCCAGGTCGTATCGTCTTCTTGGTGTAACTTTCGGAATTCGGCGGGTGGCTTCATGGGAACGCCGACGGTCCCGCCGAGAAGCGCGTCGAGCGTTTCAACCCAGAGAATCTGGCTTTGGAAGACAACGCCGAAGTTGCGGGAGATGGATTCGGCAACCGCGTTCAAGTCGAGCGGCTTGCCGAGTTCGCGCTGCATCGACGTGACGGACTTTGCCGTGATGCCGCAGGGGATGATCAGGTTGAAGAAACTGAGATCCGTATTCACGTTGAGGGCGAAGCCGTGGGAAGTGACGAAGCGGGAGATGTGGACGCCGATGGCTGCGACTTTGGCTTCGAACTCGAGCGGACTCGATTCGCTCGGCCGGACAGCCGAGGCGGCTGTCGCTACGTGATCAGTGCTGGCCCCGGCGTCTGTCCACACCCCGGTTAGGCCCGGCACTCGCTTTGTCGGGATGGCGAAATCGGCGCAGGTGCGAATCAGGACTTCTTCCAGGCGACGGACGAATTCCACCACGCCTAAGCGCTTGCCATTCTTGGTGAATTCGCGCAAATCGAAGATGGGATAACCGACGATCTGGCCGGGGCCGTGGAAGGTCACATCGCCGCCGCGATCGCATTCGAAGAGCTCAACGCCGCGCTGGGCAAGGAGTTCGGGTGAGGCGATTACGTTCGCCGCCTTCGCATTGCGGCCAAGCGTGATGACCGGCGAGTGTTCGAGCAGGAGCAGGACGTCACCGATCTTTTCTTCTTTTCGCAACGTGACTAGCTGCCGCTGCAAGCGCAGTCCTGCGGCGTAATCCACGCTGCCGAGTTGGATGAGCGAGATCAAATTCCACTCGCCGCGGATTTACGCGGATTAAGATCGAAACCTGTCACCACAGAGAACACAGAGGGCACGGAGGAAGTGCATAGGTCCTTCGCCGCGCGCAGAATGACAGCATTTACCGTTTTATCCGTGTTCATCCGTGTTCATCCGTGGCAACGAAGTTCATGCATTAATTGCGATTCCATACACGCTGTTCGACGCATCCAGCATGGCTTCAGCCAGCGTGGGGTGGGCGTGAATGGTCCACATCAAATCTTCCACCGTCGCTTCCAGTTCCATGGCGGCGACAGCTTCCGCGATCAACTCCGTCGCCTGCGGGCCAATAATGTGCACACCCAAAATCTCGCCGTAGTCGGCATCAGAAACGATCTTGATGAACCCCTCGTGCTGGCCGACGATCGAGGCGCGCGAATTCGCGGTGAACGGAAATTTGCCGACCTTCACGTTGTATCCTGCTTCGCGGGCCTTGGTTTCGGTGAGCCCAACGCTGCCAATTTCCGGATGGCAATACGTGGCCCCGGGAATATGTTCGGGATTGATCGGCTTAGCAGGTTTGCCGGCAATTTTTGCGACCACGACCAGTGCTTCCATGGCCCCGACATGCGCCAGTTGCGGCGTCCCAAGCACAATGTCGCCAACAGCATAAACGCCCGGCTCGGCCGTCTGCATCCAGGAATCAGTTTTGATGAATTCCCGGTCAGGCTTGATCTTGGTGCGCTCCAGCCCGATGTTCTGCGTGCGCGGCTTGCGGCCCACCGCGATCAGGATTTTCTCGGCTTCGATCTTCTGCTGCTTGCCCTCGGCCGTGATACTGACGGTTATCCCCCCCTTGGTTTTTTCAACCTTGTCGACTTTCGCGCTGGTGTGGAAGTTGATGCCGCGCTTGCGAAAGACGCGAGCCAGCTCTTTAGAGACTTCTTCATCTTCCACCGGAACCAGCCGCGGCAGCATTTCGACGATCGTCACTTCCGTGTCGAACGAGCGATAGATGGAAGCGAACTCCACGCCTACCGCCCCCGCGCCGACAATCACAATCGACTTCGGAAGCTCCTTCAAGCTGAGTATCTCGATGTTCGTTAAGATACGGTCGTTGGCCTCGAGGCCGGGCAGCATGCGCGCTTCGGAGCCAGTCGCGAGAATCACGTTTTTCGCCTTGAGAATGCTGGTTTTGCCGTCGGTCGTGACTTCAACAGAGTGCACACCGTTCTGCGCCGAGCCCGTGAGTTTGCCGTAGCCCTTCACCGTCCGCACCTTGTTCTTCTTCATCAGGAACTCAAGGCCCTTAGCGTGTTTGGCTACGATCTTACTTTTGCGATCCTGAATTGCGCCCCAGTTCAGCTTGCGCGCGTCTACGCCCTCGATGCCGAACTCTTTGGCCTCTTTCAGGTGATCCCAAAGTTCCGCGTTGAACAGCAGCGCCTTGGTCGGGATGCAGCCGACGTGCAGGCAGGTTCCACCCAGGAATCCGTCCTTCTCTATGAGCGCGGTCTTCAAGCCATATTGGCCGGCGCGAATCGCTGCCGTATATCCGGCCGGTCCACTGCCGATGATGGCTACGTCGTATAAAGTGTCGGGCAAAGTAGTGATCCTCACTAAGAAGAGATGACAAAGGGCAAACGAATGATTCTAGAACACCGCGACGGGAGGGACCAAACCCGGCTTAGCCACAGAGGACGCAGAGGAACACGGAAAAATAAAAAGCCGCCCTTCAGGCGGCTCTCAAGACTGCTGCGAATCTCGCTCAGTTATTTTCGTTGCTGGCGCGCTTCCACGAAATCAGCTCGCCAATCGTCGAACTCGTGCTGGAAACCGGCTGCTTGTAGGCTTCCACTTCCGAGCGCGAGGCTTCTTCGCCGACGGCGCGGATGCTAAGTCCCACTTTCTTCTCTTCCGGATTCATCTTGATGATCTTGAAGTCGTGCTCCAGTCCCGGCTCCAGATGCAGCGGCTGTCCATTTTCGTCGGTCGCTTCGGACTTGTGGCACAAGCCTTCCACGCCCTCCGCGATTTCGACGAACGCGCCGAAAGCCGCTACCCGCAGCACTTTCCCGTGAACCACGTCGCCCACGTGATGCGATTGGAAGAACGACTCCCAAACATCCGGCTGCAGCTGCTTCACACCCAGCGATAAGCGCCGCTTGTCCGGCTCGATCGCTAGCACAACCGCCTTCACGCGATCGCCTTTTTTCAGCACTTCCGAAGGATGCTTCACCCGCTTGGTCCAACTCAGATTGCTGACGTGAACCAGGCCGTCGATGCCGTCTTCAATTTCAATGAACGCGCCGAAGTCGGTCAGGTTGCGTACGCGTCCCTCGACCGTCATGCCGACAGGGAACTTCTCATGCAACGAGTCCCACGGATTGGCCGCCAGTTGCCGCATTCCCAACGAAATGCGCCGCTCGGTTGGATTCACATTCAGAACCACGCACTCCACCTGATCGCCAACGTTCACCAGTTTTGACGGATGCTTCATGCGCTTGGACCACGTCATTTCGCTGACATGGACCAGGCCTTCAATGCCCTGTTCCAGTTCCACGAACGCGCCGTAGTCCGTCACGCTGATCACGCGTCCCGCCACATGCGCGCCCTCGGGATAACGATGCTCCGCATCGAGCCAGGGATCAGGCGTCAGCTGCTTGAATCCCAGCGAAACCCGCTGCTTCTCTTTGTCGTACTTCAGGACTTTCACCTGAATCTGATCGCCGACGTTCACCAGGTCTTTCGGGTGAGTCAGGCGTCCCCACGACATGTCGGTAATGTGCAGCAGGCCATCCAGCCCGCCCAGATCGACGAACGCACCATACTCGGTCAGATTCTTGACCACTCCGGTAAGCACCGATCCCTCTTCCAGGTGCTCCAGGGTCTTCGAACGCTTTTCATTCTGCTCGCCTTCCAGCAAATCTTTGCGCGAGACCACGATGTTGCCGCGCTTCTTATTCAGCTTGATGACCGCGACTTCCAGCGTCTGGCCCTTCATGCCATCCAGATTGCGGATCGGCCGCAGGTCCACCTGCGAGCCTGGCAGGAAAGCGTGCGCGCCGAGAATGTCCACGGTCAGCCCGCCCTTGATGCGGTCAATCACCACGCCCTTGATCGGCTTCTTTTCGTTGTACGCTTTTTCAATCTCTTCCCAGGCATGAATGCGCTGCGCCTTCTGGTGCGAGAGATTAATGTAGCCTTCCTCGGCCGGGCCCTTGTCGCGCATCACATCGATCTCGTCGCCGGGCTTGAACTTCGGCTTGCCCTCGTGATCGAGTACTTCCGCCAGGGGCAGCATCCCTTCCGACTTGGCGCCGACATCGACGACCACGTGCGTCGCGGTCAGCTTGAGCACCGTGCCCTTGATGACCTTGTCTTCACTCACCGCTTCTTCGGCTTCGGTGGTGAAACTCTCCAGCACCGAAGCAAAGTCCTCGCTGGCTGCGGTCTTGTCGTCGGCAGAAACGTCCGCAGCGGAGTCCGCATGCGTCTCGGTGGAATGGTCGGTGGTGGCGGCAGCCTGACTCTGTTCAGGCTGGTGCTGCTGGTCTGTCGTCGGTTCGGCTTCGGTTGCGACAGTGGAGTTGGATTCGGAGTTGTGGGCGGTGGTCTCGTCGAACAAGGTTATGCCTCTCTGATGATCGGATGCGGGACCTGCAATGCGGACTGCTGGATGAGTCGTTTGGTTGTGGTGGGCCCACCCTGGCGAATGAGCTTGGACAATCCCAGCTGTCGGACGTTATAACAAAGAACCCGCGTCCATTGGGAACTCTTCGACTATAACAATCGCTCGCGAACAGTGTCAAACGCAAATCTTGAGTGTTACAGCGAGGTTTCAAGAGCCAGTTCGTAGCCCGGCATCTTGCCGGCTGTCCCGAGGGCGCCACGCCCTCGGCGTCGTCGAAATCGAAACGCCAGCCAGTTTTGCGCCACCCCGCCCATCTGCTACCCTGCCCAGTGATGGATTACCTCTGGACCCCGTGGCGCTACGCTTACGTCTCCTCCATGGAAAAAACCGGCGGCTGCGTCTTCTGCGATGCCCCAAAACAAGAGGACGACGCCAAGGTCCTCATCGTGCATCGCGGCCAGCACTGCTTCGTCATCTTGAACGCCTTTCCCTACACGCCGGGCCACGTAATGATCGTCCCTTACTCGCACTTAGACGAACTGCAGAAGCTGCCAGCCGAAGCCGCCAACGAGATGATGGCGCTTTCCCAGCGGATGGAAACCGTCCTCCGCGAACTCTACCACCCCGACGGCATCAATCTTGGCATGAACATCGGCAAGGCCGCCGGCGCTGGAATCGCCGGACACATCCACATGCACGTCCTCCCGCGCTGGGTCGCGGATGCAAATTTCGTCTCCGTCATCGGCGAGACGCGCGTCCTGCCGGAGACGCTGGAAGTAACATGGAACAGGATGCGGGAAGTGATGAGACCCACGTAGCGACAGCCGCCTCGGCTGTCCGGCGAGAGCGAAGCTCAGCCGCAAATACCAAACATCGGTCGTGTTTGTTTTTGGGGCTCGTCACAAGAAATCTAATTGTCTGCCGAACGAGAGTGGCCTCCGCGTGGCTCGCTGCGCTGCGCTGGACAGCCGAGGCGGCCGTCCCTACGTGGGTTTCAGCCTGCCAACTCCTCCATCTCATCTTCATCGATCACAGCCACGCCCAACTCCTTAGCCTTATCCAGTTTCGACCCCGCATCCGCCCCCGCCACCACATAGTCCGTCTTCTTGCTCACCGAGCCTGAGACCCGCCCGCCCGCATCCTCGATCATCTTCTTCGCCTCGTCGCGCGTGTACTTCGCCAGCGTCCCCGTAAGCACAAAAGTCTTCCCTGCGAGCTTCGTCCCGCGCTCCTTCTTCGCGCCCTTGAACGCCAGCCCAGCCGCGCCCAGCCGTTCGATCAGCTTGCGATTCGCCGGAATGCTGAAGAACTCCACGATGCTCTCCGCGATCCGCGGCCCCACTTCGTTGACGTTTCTGCAATTCCTCGATCCCGGCGCTCAGCAAGCGCTTCCATCGAGCCAAAATGTTCCGCCAGAAACTGCGCCGTGCGCTCGCCCGACAAAGCGCATGCCGAGCCCATAGATCACCCGCTCCAGCGGCAGCTTCTTCGACGCCTCAATCTCGTCGAGAATATTCTGCGCCGACTTCTCGCCCATCCGCTCCAAACTCAGCAAGTCGTCTTTCGTCAGCCTGTAAATGTCGGCAACGTTCTTTACTAGTCCTCGCTCCGTGAGTTGCGTGACCAGCGCGTCGCCCATGCCGTCAATATTCATCACTCCACGCGAAGCAAAATGCAGAATCGTCTCCCGCAGCTTCGCCGGACAGTTCGCATTCACGCAGCGGTAATCGACTTCGCCCTCGGTCCGCACCACTTTCGTGCCGCACACCGGGCAGTTCTCCGGCATATGAAATGTCTTATGCCCGCGCGGATGATCCTTATCGTCAATCACTTTCACAATCTTCGGAATCACGTCGCCGCCGCGCTCCACCTGCACCCAATCGCCGATCTTCACGCCCAGTCGCTCGATCTCGTCCATGTTGTGCAGCGTGGCATTGCGAACGGTCGTTCCCCCGATCAAAACCGGCGCCAGCATCGCCACCGGCGTAAGTTTCCCCGTGCGCCCCACCTGCACGCGAATGTCTTCCAGCTTCGTGATCCCCGCCCGCGCCGCATATTTGTATGCAATCGCCCACCGCGGAGCCTTCCCGGTGAAACCGAGTTCATCCTGCAGCGCGATACGGTCCAACTTCACCACGATCCCGTCAATCTCGTACGGCAGCGACTCGCGCTTTCCCTCCCACTCACGAATAAACGTCCAAACCTCGTCCATCGAGTGAACCAACTTCCGCGCCGGATTGACTTTGAATCCGGCAGCACCGAGCGCATCGAGCGCCTTCGAATGTCGATCGAAATAAGTCCGCCCATTCACCAGAAACATGTACGAGAAGTAGTCCAGCCGCCGCTCCGCCGTCACTCGCGATTCCAACTGCCTCACCGTTCCCGCGGTCGCGTTCCGCGGATTGGCAAACATAGACAGCCCCTTGCTCTCGCGCTCTTCATTCATCTTCTTGAACGATGCGAGCGGCATCAGCAATTCGCCGCGAACTTCGAAATCCGCCGGAATCCCCGCCTTCTTTAAGCGCTCCTTCGGAATCGACAGCGGCACCGATCGCACCGTCCGTACGTTGAGCGTGACATCTTCGCCGACAGTTCCATCGCCTCGCGTCACGCCCCGCCCCAGCCGGCCGTCTTCGTACACGAGCGCCAGCGACATGCCATCGAGCTTCAGTTCGCAGACGTAATCCACCTCGCTGCGCCCGCTCAGTTCGTGCACGCGCCGCTCCCACTCGCGCAATTCTTCTTCGTTGTAAGTGTTGTCGAGCGACAGCATCGGCGTGGAGTGCCGCACTTTGACGAATCCCTCGCGCGGCTTGCCGCCCGCCCGCTGCGTAGGCGAGTCCGGCGTCACCAGCGACGGATGCTCGCTCTCCAGATTCTTCAGTTGCTGCATCAGCTTGTCGAATTCCGCGTCGCTGATTTCAGGATTGTCGAGAACGTAATAAAGATGCTCGTGGTGGCGAATCTTCTCGCGCAGAGCTTCGATCTTTCTTTCAACGTCTTTCATCACAGGAAATTATAAAGAAACCACGTAGGGACAGCCGCCTCGGCTGTCCAGCCAAGCGCAGCGCGGCGACTGGGCGCAGCCGGTTGGCACTTCCCATTTCGGGCAGGCATTGCCTCGTCTCTTCATTCTGTCACTGCAACCAACCAGGATTCGAGCTAACCTAGCTTTGCGGCTGAGCTTCATTCTCGGCGGGCAGCCGAGGCAGCTGTCTCTACGTGGGTTCCAGGGTATTCTATCGGCGCAATCTTCCGCACTTGCAGCACGATGACAAACCGCATTTCGTAACATTCTGCACATACCACCGTTGGATTCTCCCAGACGAGGCCCGCTCGATAGCCCTAAGCTGCTGCCTCCACGACGACGGCCTCAAGATGAAGATTTGCGTCGCCGTTGTCATGCCCGATTCTGTTCACGTCATCTTCAAGCCGCTGGTCAACTCCGTAAGCTTTTCAATCTATTCATTGGCCGAGATCATGGGAGCGATGAAGGGCTCATCCGCGCAGAAAATCAACTGGCAGCTCGCACGATCAGGGCATGTGTGGCAAACCGAGTCCTTCGATCGCGTCTTGCGTGCCTCGGAAAGTCTCGACGCCAAGGTCGCGTATATTTTGGATAATCCAGTTCGTCAGCCCTGGTGAAAAGAGGGGAGGACTATCCGTGGCTCTGGCGCAGGCGCGAAGAAAATCCATACGCCCCAAGACAAGTCATGCAGCGACAGCCGCCTCGGCTGTCGACCGAAGCGCAGCGAGGCGCAAGATTTAAGGTCCACGCTGTTTCATATATTCGGCCAAGCTTCGCTCTCGCCCCGGACAGCCGGGGCGGCTGTCCCTCCGTGAGCTGTCCCTACACCAGATCGTCCAGCTTCAGCGCCGCTGGTCCACCCTTCCACGACGCCTCAAACTGTTTTTGCACGAATCCCGCATCGTAGTCGCGCTTCTGCTGCAGCAAGGCCTGGCGCAATCCCCACAGCGACCGCGGATTTCGCGGATTGCGGTCGAGATCCTCGCGGAACACCTTCTCCGCCCCCGCTGCATCTCCGTTCAGAAGCAGGGCCGCGCCCAGCGATTCCCGCACGGGAAAGAACCAGTCCGGCGGTTCGCCATATTTGAGTGTGTCCTGAATCGCCACCGCCTCGCGCAGCATGACAATCGCTCCATTGTTGTCCTTCTTCGCTATGGCAATCTTCGCGCCCACGACATCCTTCGCGATTTGCATGATGTCCTTGGCCTTGTTATTAATCGGCATCTGGAAAATAACGTCGGGCGGTGTCGCCTCTTCGGCATCCGAGACAATCTTGTATTCCGCTTCCGCCTCCGCCAATTTGCCGGTTCCCGCGAAAGCCAGACCGCGCCCGAAATGCCAGAAAACCGTAACCGTCTTCTGCCCAGCATCCGGCGCCGGCATCTTCAGAATTTCGTTCCAGTGATGGAAGCGCACTTCCACCGCCATGGGAATAGTCATGAAGCCTTCGAGCGGCGGCATCTCCTTCACGTGCGGCCCCACGTTTGCGGCCAGCAGGGCCGCATTCTTCCGCGCTTCGGCGTACCGCCCATTCATCGCGCCACACATCGCCACAAAATGCAGATTGTGGCTGTAATACATCATCGGATAAATGCCCTGCTCGCCGCTGGCCTTGATGTAAGCGCGATCCACTTCCGCCGCCTGCTCGTTAGTTTTGACTGCCGCATCATAGTCCCCAGTGCGAATGTAAATGTGCGCGGGCATGTGCACGATGTGTCCCGCCCCGGGCGCCAGCGCGGCCAATCGGTTCGCGCCCGCCAACGCGCGTTCGGGATTATTCGAAGCCTCCACGGTGTGGATGTAATAGTGAACCGCGCCCAGGTGATTGGGATCGCGTTTCAGCACCGATTCCAGCGTCGTCACGATCTCTTCGGTTCCAGCCTCGGGCGTGCCATCCTGATGCCACAGTCCCCACGGATGCAGGTTCATTCCTGACTCGGCAAAAAGCGTGGCCGCATCCAGGTCGTCGGGAAATTCGGCCGAGACTTGCCGCATGGCGTCGTGATATTCCTCGGCAGCCATCTTCAGATCGGAATTCGGATCGGCCGGAAACCGCTTGACCATCGCTTGAATGTAAGCCTGCTCGTTGGGCGGAGCTCCCGCAGACAAATCCAGCGCCTTCTGCACCGCATCATGCGCGTGCTGGTAACGCTCGGGATCCGCCGGATCGTTGTAGTTCGGTCCAATGGCTTCCGCGACGCCCCAGTAGGCCATCGCCAGCTTGGGATCGAGTTCGGCGGCGTGCTGAAACGATCGCGCTGCTTCGTCATGATTGAAGGCATAGATAAAGCGCAGCCCCTGATCAAAGAACTGCTGCGCCTGCGCATTATGCGTGGAAACCGGGTGGTGAAGATCGCCCAAGCCCGCCACCAGCGTGACCGGGTGGGCCTGCATGTGCGCGGCATGTTCTTGCGCCATCGCGCCCAAGCAGAGCAAAACACCGCACAAAACCCGCGCCAGAATTCGCATCTGGTCATCCTCCTGAATTCAGTTTCGAGATTCGAGCCCCAAAAAATCGACAACCGGCCGGGGGGAAACACGCCCAAGTACGCCCAGCTTATGCCAAATCAAATCCCTTGCCAAGTCATTCGCTGGCCAACCCAGCCAACCAGCGATTCCGCAAGCGAGAGGCAGCGAAGGCGGGAACCCGAGAGTGTTGTGATGGATTTGAGTGTCGATGAGAAGGCGAGGGAGATTCGCGTGAGGTTCAGAGGGTCCAGATGTGACAAGCAGGCTGCCGATCCTCGCCTGAAGGAAAAAAGAAGGTCAGACCGCATGTTTGAGACCGGACTTACGGCGCTGTGATGAAGCCCACAACAAAGCCCACAAAACTCTTGACCTGGAGTGCTTTTCAATGACTTACGATGTCGTCCGTGCGTTCCAAGTCATTCAAAACACTTAATAGCCAAGCCTGAAAAGGCCCCGCTCTGCTGGACACGGAAAACCCATGCGCCGGGGTTTTGCGCCAGGTGGAGCGACATCGGGAGTCATTGATCAAGGGGGGTCGAGCGCCGATGTTCCGCAGGGAGATACCCAGAAGTATTCGGAGGCATTGATCCTACAAAGCCGCAGGCATTCACCGCGGCCAATTCTCAGGGGCTGATGGCATAACTGCGGCCTGAGACAGATGGAAAACCGATTATCGCCGTGAACTCGTTCACCCGGACGCACGGGCCTGGCAAGCTCTTCAATGACCTTGCTCAGCGAGGCGTCCTACGCGCGCAAGGGTTCCAGAGTGCGACTTCGCACTTTTTGGCAGCACCCGCACTCGCACCCGCTCGTACACCTGTGCTGCAGCTATGTTCAGGTACTTGGCAGTCCCCGCTAGCCTGTTAAGTTGTTGAAAGTATTGAATAGGAGAGAATTGGGAGGGTCGCACTCTACCACTGAGTTACTCCCGCTCGCCCGGAAAATTATACCGCATTTGCGCTCCCACCGCCGGTTACCGCTGGAGAAGCGTCACCACCGTGACTGCGTTTCGCTGCTAGGCGAACTCCAGTTCAATCTTCTTCGCCGCCCGGTCCAGGCTCACGATTCGAAAACTTCGGACCTGTCCCGCCCGCACCGGTTCTGCCTTAACAGGTCCGCCGGAGCCGCTCTTCCATCTCGCTTGCAGCATCGAACTCAAAGAGGAAAGATCCGCTTTCGCGTCCTTCGGAGCCTCGTTCTTTGCTGGAGCAACCGTAGTCATCTTGCACGTAGCGTGGATACCTTCGCCCAGTTCTACCCGCGCCTGACCGCCGGAATCGTCCATCAGTCGGCCCGTGACCACGTCCCCGGCTTTGTGCTCCGCAATGTATTCGTCAAGCCCGGTGGGAACGAGTTGCTTCATGCCCAGCCGCATCTGCCGTTTCTCGAGATCGATGGCCAGCACTTGCGCCTTCACCACCTGTCCGACCCGCAGCACGTCCTGTGGCTGATTGATGCGCTTTTCCACGCTGATGTCGCTGACGTGCACCATCCCCTCGATTCCTTCCGAAAGCTGCACGAAGGCGCCGAACTTGGTGAGGTTCGTGACCGGCCCTTCCACGGCGGAACCCACCTGGAAGCGCTGTGCCACGTCGGCCCACGGATCGCCCAGCGCCTGCTTGAGCCCCAGCGAGATGCGGTGCTCGGTCGGATTGACTTGCAGGATCACGACCTCGACAGTCTCGCCCGGCTTCACCACGTCGCTGGCCTTCCGGATCTTGCCCTTCGACCACGACATCTCGGAAATATGAATCAAACCCTCGATGCCGGGCTCCAGTTCCACGAACGCCCCGAACTCGACCAGACGCGTCACCGTGCCGTGCACCCGGTCGCCCGCCTTGAATTTTTCCGCGACCGCTTCCCAGGGATGCGGCTGCAATTGCTTCAGACCCACGGAAATGCGGCGCTTGTCGGAATCTGACCCGACCTTAAGCACTTTCACTTCCACCGCTTGTCCCACCGAGAGCACGTCCGCCGGTTTATTCACCCGCCCCCACGCAATGTCGCTCACGTGCAGAAGCGCGTCTACTCCACCCACATCGACAAAGGCCCCATAGTCGGTAAGGCTGCGCACCGTGGCGCTCACGGTATCGCCTTCCTTGATCTGCGAATAGAATCTGTCCTTGGCCGAGCGTTCTTCTTCTTCTGCAACCGCGCGCCGGTCGACCACCACGTCTTCATCCGTGACGTCGAGTTTGATGATGCGGCAGCGGATCTCTTGTCCAACCAGCTTCTCCATCTCTGCGGCTTCACGAACCCCGCTGCGTGAAGCGGGCATGAACGCCCGCACACCCACGTCGACGCTGAACCCGCCTTTGATGACGCCCGTCACCGTGCCTAGCACGGTCGTCTTGTCGGCAAAAGCTTTTTCCAGCCCCGTCCAATCCATGGGCCGCTCGACCTTGAAGCGGGATAGCTCGTAATAGCCATCCAGATCGCGGCCTTTCACCGTCACCAGACACTTGTCGCCAGGTTTTAGAGTCTCCCCTTGGAGCGCCGCCAGCGGCAAAATCCCTTCTGACTTGTATCCAATATCGAAGAACACCGACTCGGCGTTAACGGCAATCACCGTGGCTTGCAGTTGCCTGCTGCCTTCCGTCTTTCGGGAATGGCTCTTCTGGAATTGAGACAAAATGTCGCCGAACGACTCCGTCTTTTCCGGGACAGGCTGGTTCTCTGGAATTTCTGGATTAGACATGAAAGGCTACAACCCTCGTTGGGGGAAAATCTTCAATTAGGATAACATCGCAACCAGTAGCGCCGCCGTCCCGGCGGCTGTCCGGTGGGCCTCCTCGCCTGCCGCGCCGAAGCCAAATCGCTGCAGGAGCGCCCAGTCAGTGGTCATTCTGCTCAGTGCAGCGCCCACTGGGGATCATCCTCCGGCCTCACAATCTGCCCATCGCGCATGTGAATGATGCGGTCGCCATACTTCGCCGCCTCCGGATTATGGGTTATCATCAGCACGGTCTGCCCCAGTTCCTGGTTCGAAAGCCGTAACATGCCCAGCACAATGTCGGAATTCTTGGAATCCAGGTTGCCCGTGGGTTCGTCGGCCAGCACGACCGCAGGCTTGTTAATGAGTGCGCGCGCCAACGCCACGCGCTGCTGCTCTCCTCCGGAAAGTTCTGACGGCCGATGCCTCAGCCGCTTGGTCAGGCCAAGAAGGTCGGTAATGCGGTTGAAGTGCGCCGGATCCCCTGCGCCGTTGCCTGAGATTTCGCGCGCGATTTCGATGTTGGAGCGCGCGTCCAGCGTCGGCAGCAAGTTAAACTTCTGGAACACGAAGCCAATCTTGCGCTTGCGCATGCGGGTTCGTTCTGCGTCGGAGAGCGTTGCTAAGTCATCGCCATCGAGCACCACGCTGCCCCCATCGGCGCGCGTCAACCCGCCCAATAGATAGAACAGAGTCGACTTTCCGCTGCCCGACGGGCCCACCACGCTGACGAACTCGCCCTTCTGCACGCTGAAGGAAATGCCGCGCAGCGCCTCAACTTCAATTTTTCCCACGTGGTACGTCTTCCGCAGGTTCTTTGCTTCAATGAATGCGTCGGCCATGCCTGTTAAGAATCTTACACGAGTGACGCCGGCGGAATCGGCGTCGGGGCGGAAGGCAACTTCTAGCTCCTAGCCTCTAGCTTTTCGTTCCTCGAATCTTCTCCGTGCTCTCAATTTCTAACGGGCAGCCAAAATTCAGTTCGGGGAACGAGCGGGGCCGAAAGCTAGATAAGAGCTGAATCTCACGCTACGCCGATGTGGCGCGGAATTTCCGGGGGCCGCGACTGCATGCGCTTCGGTCCGCGCTTCCGCACGAGCAAAAGTCGAACCCGTTCCAGCAGATCGGCCGGCGCGTACATTCCCTTGGTCAGGAAAACGTCGGCTTGCGAGTCATGATCGTAAATGCGCACCTTGCTGGAGATCAGGATGGCGGGCGTGTGCGGCGACAAATCTTTGATTTTGGCGATCAGTTGCGGCCCGTCCAGTCCCGGCATCGCCATGTCGGCAATCACCAGGTCGACTCCGCCTTGCATGAATCGGGTGAGCGCGTCTTCTCCTCGGGAAAAGTTCGCCACGCGGTAGCCGCGGGTTTCCAGCATGATTTTGCGGTGGGAAAGAGACTGTTCGTTGTCATCTACACACAGGATCGTGCGCTTAGGTTTCATCAGCCTTCCGCAATCTCTTGGGCGCCACCCGAACGCGGGTCGCAAAACCAACAGAAAGCTTTTCTCAATATGAAGAATGTCAGAGCGAGATGAATGCTAACCTCTGGCAGGCTCGCTGTAAAGTGTCGGCCATGCCAATGGGACTTTTTGGCTATTGATTTTTTTGCGGGTGAGTGCGCCTCTGTGTTTTCGGTAGCTTGGGTGATCCGGGTTAGAGGAAAACTTCGCCACGCATCACTTCAATTGCATTGCCGCCAACCCGCACGTTAACTATCCGGTTATCGCGACGCGCCGCGCGCACGAAAATCCGGCTCGGACGCTGCATCTCAATGCCCTGTTCGATGAGCACGCGCTCGTCCGTTTCGGCCACTCCGTGCGCCACCATCCACGCCGCCGTACATCCCGCCGCCGACCCGGTAGCCGGATCCTCGCCGTTGTAGAAAAGCATTCGGGCATGCAAACGTCCCGCTGGATCCACGGTTTCACGCGCCACAAAATAGAAGAATTTGCCGCCGGCTTTCTCCAGGTACTCGGTGGCGCGCTTCAAATCAACCCGCAAGTTCTGGATGACGGCCAGCGATTTCAGCGGAGTCACGGTGAAGGGAACTCCCGTCGATACCGTCTCGATGGGCAGCGACGGATCGAAATCTTCCACCCGCAATCCGGTAGCGTGTGCCACCGCCTCGCGGTCATGCTGCATTCCAAAAACCGGATCGACTTGCGTCATCTCCCCAAAAGCCGGCTGTCCGTTTGTCTCCTCAAATCGCACGGGAACCTTCCCCACCTTCAGGTCGAGCGTCACCTCCTTCACGCCCGATTCCCCCCGCAGTGCGAAAGCGCTTCCCAGCGTAGGGTGACCCGCAAACGGCAACTCCTCCTGCACGGTGAAAATTCTCACCCCGACGCCGCGTTTGCGCTCCGTCGCCGGATCGCGCGGGCAAATAAATGTGGTCTCCGAGAGATTCATTTCTTTCGCGATCGACTGCATCTCTGCGTCGCTCAATCCCCGCGCGTCAAAAAATACCGCCAGAGAATTTCCCTCGAGTGGTTTAGAAGAAAAAACATCCCACTGCGCCATCGCCAGACGCCGCCCTTGTTTGCCCATGAACATCCCCTGAAGCCCGAATAGCCTGCCCCGAATTGTCGTGCAAAGAAAGGATGCAGGTCGTCCCGTAGCGATGCAGAAAATGAACGGAACAAGTTCGAAGAGGGGTTTCCGGTCGCCGGGAGCGTTTGACAGTCGCAGACGGCGCTTCTATCCTAAAACTATGTTCTTACCTTACATCGCCAATGCCTTGGGCTGTTGTCGACCAGCGCCGGCGTGTGGGTAGGGAAACAGCGAGATTCTTCCCAGCCCACCCGGTGAAGCGGGTGGGCTTCGTTTTCATCCGCTTTTTATCCAATCAGGTAGCCAGGCTGGGCCAGATTTTCCGAATCGTGAGCAATTTAAATTCATCAAGGAGACGATTATGACTACCGCGACCGAGACCTATAGCGTTCCCCGAATCAACGACACGGCCCCTGACTTCACTGCCGATACCACGCAGGGCAAGATCCACTTTCACGACTGGATCGGCAATGGCTGGGCCATCCTGTTCTCGCATCCCAAAGACTTCACTCCGGTCTGCACCACCGAACTGGGCGCCATGGCTCACCTGCAGCCTGAATTCGCCAAGCGCAATGTGAAGATCATTGGCCTCAGCGTCGATCCTGTCGCCAACCACAGCAAGTGGGCGGCCGACATCGAAGAGACGCAAGGTGCAAGGGTGAACTACCCCATGATCGGCGACCCGCAGCTCCAGATTGCCAAGCTCTACGGCATGCTGCCGGCCGAGAGCGGCGCCACGTCGGAGGGCCGTACTGCCGCCGACAACGCAACGGTGCGTACGGTTTTCGTCATCGGCCCCGACAAAAAAATAAAACTCCAGCTCAGCTATCCCATGAGCACCGGCCGAAACTTCGACGAAATTCTGCGCGTGATCGACTCGATTCAGTTGACCGCCAAGCACAAAGTCTCGACTCCGGCGAACTGGAAACCGGGCGATGATGTCATCATCAGCGGCAACGTTTCCAATGAGGAAGCGCAGAAACAGTATCCCGGCGGATGGAAGTCGCCCAAGCCGTATCTGCGCATCGTTCCCCAGCCGAAATAGCTGAGCGAACAAATCGCGTGGACTAGAATTTGCCACGCGCAGTGACCTCCGATTCAGGCCAGTCCTCGGCGAAACCGAGAGGTAAGTGCTTTTTTTGTCGCGCCGCGGAAGCGCATGCGGTCCGGTGATCGTCCCGGTCTTCAAATCGCGAAAGAAGCAGTGTTTTCAATACGTTAGGTACACAGCCTATATGGCGCAACCTCAATCTTTCCGTGGTAATCCGCAAAACGTGCCAGCAGAGTTGCCAGTAAGACTAGCGATTTGGTAGGGATCAAAGGAGTGTGGGTGGTAGGTGGTCCCAGCCTCTTGAAAACCAAGTTAGTGTTCGAGAGAGATTTAAGGGGCCACTCGATCACCGTCGAGTAGTTCGACGTGTTCGTCGCGGTCACGCCGATTGTGCCTCTTGAAAAGCCGAACCCCTTGCTATACCGAAGTACCGAACCATCAGGTTCAAAACAGTATTGTGTTGGATTGCTGATCTCAGAGTCTTTTTCAAGCATCACGCACTGGAGCTGATAGCCACTGAAAGTTTGCTCGACAGTTCTTCCGTGAAAACCCACCAGCGTAGCGGCGTAAGAAAAAGGATCAACTATCTCGCCCCGAACCTGGAGCTGTGCACGGTCGGGCCATTGCTGGTCTCCGAGACGATACAAGCCTTTCTCCGTGGCATAGTCTGTCTCGTTAAGGTTGTCGCTCTTATAGATTCTCTTGTACTTCTTTGCCCCTGCCCAGTATTCCTCGTACACGCCACTGCGCACGTTGTCGCCGTCCTCATCAAATTGATCGTAGGTCACAACGATGTGCCACGGCTGCAAGTCTGTGGACTGCAGCCCGTTCAGAGCAGCCTCTTTGCTGAGCCATGTTGTTAAATCCACAGCGTCCGCGCCAACGCCGTGTTTATCGTTCTTCAGATTAATTGTTACTGACGCAATCGGAGGAATAGCAATCGCAGCGTCCGACTTCGCCTCGGTTGCGACCACCAGAGTCTTTAGGTTCCCGGTGTGGTTTGTAGCGGGAGCCTCTTGCGCACGTACAAGTGCGAGGACACTAGCAACTGAGATAAAAAGCAGCGGGACGTGAAAAGGTTTTGGCATTTCGTCACCCGCGAAGCATTATATGTCTCAACTGTCGCTATCAGGTCGTTACACCCAAGTGCCCAGCGCGAGGCCATGGTGAGCGTAATGGGGATTTTTCGACAAGTTACTGCTCTAGTTTCCGCAGTTCGTAGCTCCATGAGGTATTGTTTTCCTTGTTCTCAAAAACTCCATGAATGGATTTACCGTCGGGCTTAGCGGAAAGGTGAAGAACCCCAACGACTTTCCCGTTGCGTTTGGAGGTTATCTCGACCTCGGTAGGGCTTAGTAGCTTTACAGAGGTCATCGTGTGCCCCGGGTCGTCTTCTACGGGATAGTCCTTGCCATCGAATTTTGCGTCGTACCTCTCACCAAGAGGAGTCCACGCACTGAATCCATCCGCTGTACACCTATACGAGATTGCGGGAACGTTGGGAACGACCTTGGACTTACTTTTCTTGTAAAACAGCCACGAGCCGGAAAGGATGTGAGAGCCACTGGGTGCTTGTTCAACTCGTTTGCTAAGAGTTTCACTTGTGACCGGTTGTGCTTCCGTGGTGTCTTTCACCACTTGGGTCAGTGTACCTCCATCTGGAGAAACCGTATCGATTTCCGTATACATCATCTTCCCAGCTTTCTTGGCGATGATTTCAACCGTGTAGGCATCGACGATTCGGGCGCTCGCTGTGTTCCAGTAGCTTGTCTCATGGACCTTTTGGTCACGCCCATCCGCATTAATTTCCGGGCTTGCAAAACAGTCAGAGCAGCGAAGCATGCCTTTGGCAACTAAATACGTCACTGGTTTCGGTTTCTCCGACTGCTGCACAGAGTCTTCAGCAAAAATCCAACCGCCATCGAAAGGGCTTTGGCTGAATGACGCAGCAGGCGTCAAGAGCAGCAAAGCAAGCGTGAGCCTTTTCATAGGGAACCTCACGGGATTGACGCTCAAAATCTTATCGCCAACATCCAGAACTAGCCAAGACAGACGCACAGGCATAGGTGACGCATACAGGCCATCACACGTTTTGACCCAGAGACGGGGATTTTGAGTGTTTAACCGGCCAATCCATGGAAACCAATCAATAAAAAGATGAGAATCGGGTTATTCTTCCTCGGTTGAGGTTTTTTGCGGGAAGGGAGGAAGAAGGCTCTCCTGCGGGCGCTTATCCTGGCAAGGTTCCGCGCCGTGAGAGAGCCTCCAAGCAATACGATTCACTTTATCCCACTTTCTGGGAACGAATGCAAGCCAGACTTTGACTGGGCGGCGGCTGGTGGCGAACTGATTATTCGCTTCTGTCCCAAGTGTTTGAGCGATACGATCATTGGCCATGGTCGACGGCGCAAACAAGCTCATGACGAGAGTCACGACTGGATTGGTATTCGTCGCGGCCTCTGCACGCGATGCGAAGCAACTTTCACGTTCCTTCCTGTTTTCTCCCTGCCCTACACCCACTACAGTCTGATCGCACGCAGTCAGGCGTTGCAACGATACTTTCTGGACCATGGTTCTTGGGAAAGTGCGGTGCCGGACCTCAAAGATCCGGATCGAGTCCCTGACCCTTCCACTCTGCGCCGCTGGTTCCATAGCTTGGATTCCTCGCGACCATTTTCCTTTCTGCGACCTGCCTTGGAAGTCTTGGGGCAATGGCTGACCCGCAGCGAGCCGGTCGAGTGCGGTTCCTTGCGCTTGTCTTGGCGGACCCTGTTTCCGTTTCTGCAAGTCTTCTGGCCGCTCCGCCTCTGAGAGCAACGAGATTTTATTAGCGACCCACCATCCTTGCCTGGGAACTGGAGCCCCGAGTTTGTAGTTTGGGCTGGGGAGAAGGATGGCCGCCATGGGCGAGGATTTGGAACAGCTCAAACAACGCATTCCACTGCTCACGTACTTGCAACAGCACCACTGGAGCGGGCGCCCCGCCGCGGTTCGCTCCGAGTTCGTCGGACTCTGTCCCTTGCATGAGGACACTCGCCCCAGCTTCTACGTCAACCCGCGCAAGAACTTGTTCTATTGCCACGGGTGCGGGCAGGGCGGCGACCTCATTCGCTTCGTTCAGCTTTCTCAGCAGCTCTCCTTTCGACAGAGCCTCGCCTACTTGCAAGAGCAACTGGCGCCCAGCCCGCAACTCCTCGAACACACCGCCGCCTTTTATCAACTCGAACTGCATCGTTATCCGGAAGGCATTCAGTATCTGGCCCAGCGTGGGGTGCACGATGCCGCTCTGATTGAAGAACTCGGCATTGGCTACGCGCGCGGTGGCAACCTGCGCCCGCATCTCCAGCAACTGAGTTATTCCTTAGAACGGCTGCTGGAACTGGGATTGATCCACCCCCAAGGCCAAGATGCCTTTTGCCGCCGCGTCATTTTCCCCTGCCGCCAGCAGGATCGCATCGTCAACCTCTATGGCCGCAGCATTGGAGACGCATTTCCCCATCGATTATTGCCCCGTTCGAAAGGCAACTTATTCGCCTGGGAATCGGTTCGTCAGTTTCGCAACGTCATTCTGGTGGAAGGACTGTTCGATCGTATCCGTCCGGCAAACACACGGTTGACGGCGGGCGGGAAGCGAGTTTAATTAGAGATTGTCAGGACTGTGTCCGCGAGTGGATCCAAGCTGTGGGTGTGAGTTCGGGGACGCGCTGGATGGGCGTGTTGGCAAGCCCCGGGAGGATGGCGCCGAGGTAGTCGCGCACCGGGATCTTGAGCCGGCGGCAGCTTTCGACCACCGACAGGATGGCGGCCACACGCGGCCCAGCCTGCTGGCTGCCGATGTGGATCCAGTTCTTGCGGCCGATCGCTACCGGACGCATGGAGTTCTCGGCCAGGTTGTTCGATAGTTCCAGTTGCGGATGATCGAGGAAGCAGGCCAGCTTCTTCCACAGCGCCAGCGTGTGACTGCACGCTTTGCCTACCGCGCTCTCGGGCAACACCGTCTTGCTGGTTGCCAGGATGTGTTCCCGGATCTGTTCGAGCAGAGACGGAGCTTTCTCCTGGCGCAGCCGATGGCGCGCGGCGTGATCCATCTGCGCCTCGCTGGCTTCGCGGTCGATGGCGAATAACTCATCCATCAGCTTGACGGCACGTATCGACGCAGCATCCTGCCGGTTGAGTTTTACGGCATCCACAAAGCGCCTTCGCGGATGAGCCCAGCAGGCCGCGTGCACCATCTTCGGCCCACCGATGCCGCGCTCGTAGGCGATGTAATCATCGGTTTGCAGAATTCCCTCGAACTGACCCAGAAACCGCCACGGGCCTTCGCGGCCGCGGCTCATGCGAAAATCGAAGATCGTCGCCCCGCCCGGTGTCCCGTACTGCCATAAGTACGCCTGATGATTCTTGCCGCGCTTATCATGCGTCTGCACATCCACCGGCGTCTCATCGGCCTGGATGTAACTACCGGCCAGCAGCTCCTTGCGCATGGCGCCCACCACTGGCTCGAGCAGCTCGCCGACTTTCATTACCCAGCCGCACATCGTCCCCCGGCTGATGTCCACGCCGGCGTCGCGCAGCAGAATCGCGCTCTGGCGGTAGAGCGGACTGTGATCGGCATATTTGCTCACGATGGTGTCGATGATGATTTGATCGGAAACCAGACTCTTGTCGATGATGCGTGTCGGCAGCGGAGCGGCCTCCACCCCTTGCTCTTCACACTGCTTCTGCTTGCAAGCCCGCTTCTCGCGCTTGGTCACTTCCACGTAGTACTCGGCCCGCTTCACCTTGAGAACTTCGCTCTCATCGTAGCCGATCACCACGGTTTCGTTTCTGCAGTTGCCGCACACGCACTGCTCCGGCGTGCAGGCAATGACCTTTTCCACGCGGGGAAGATCGGCAGGTAGCGTCTGCCTGCCGGGATGCGGACGCCGCTTCCTCTTTTTCTCGTCGCCTCCAGCCGCAGGCAACGGCTCGCCTTCGCTCTCCGCCGCAACCTCTTGCCTTGAAACCCCAGGCTCCTCTTCCAGCAGCTGCAGCTGCAGATCGCTCAACTTCTCACTGCCCGGTCCGTACTTGGCGATCCGCCGCAGACGCAAATGTTCTTCCAGCACCTGGATCTTCAGCCGCGCATACTGTAACTCGCTCCTGGTTGTATCTAACTGCTTCGACGCCGCGCCTAACTGCTCTTCATAAGTCGCAACCCTGTCGCTCAGGGTGGCAAACAAAGCCTGGGGAAGTTGCTCCTTCAGTTGTTCGAGAAGTTCGGCGGGGAGACAGGACCCGGCGCCAGCAGTGGGCATCGCGGCAGTCGGTGGATTCGCACTCACGATGCTTCTTTGATAACAGATCTGGCTGTGGATAAGTTAACGAAATCGTCAGTGTTTATGCTGGTGTTCGTAACTTATCAGATTCTTCCGTGAGCGGCTTGCGATACCATTTCCGCCGCCGCGTCTCAGCCAAATCAATGCCCCCCAACAACAGCGCCAGTTCCTCGTGGCTCAGTACAATCTTCGTGGCCGAAGTGTCTGCTCCCGGCCAGCGAAACCTTCCTCCGTCCAATTTTTTCGAGCATATCCATAATCCACTATGGTCATATACCAACAGCTTCAGGCGATTACGCCGCGCATTGGTGAACAAGAAAACGTGGCCGCTCTCGGGATCGCAGCCCAGATGGTCGCGCACCAATCCGTACAAACCATTAAATCCCTTGCGCATGTCCGTGGCTCCGGTGGCCACGTAGATCCGCGTCGCTGGCCCAAATCCAAACATCGCCCTATACCTTGTCCAACACCGTCAGCAGGCGCTCCAGTGTGGCCGCATCGAAGTCCCGGTTCACTTCGATCCTGCGTCTGCTGGTCAACGCCACCACCAACCCGCTGCTGGTGCTCGCCGAGCTCCCGCTCGCTGTCCTTATCTCTACCGCCAACAATCGATTGCCTGCCCTGCTTCCTTGATCCTGGGCACGTTGTTTTCTCAGATAACGATCGAGACTACTTCGCGAGATCCCTCGACTGCCGCAGAATTCACTCTGTGGCATGCCGCTAGTTGCAAACTCCGACACAATCTGCCGAATCTCTTCCCGTGTCCGTCGTTTTGCCGTGGCTACGTTCGTCTGATGATCCATAGCCGCATTTCACCACGGGCTCTGCGGCTTGACTAGGTGGGTTGCTCACACGAGCACGCCCTAGCGTATTGGGGACCTGCTCTCAGGGTGCATCGGACGGAAGGAGTTGGGAATGGCCCCAAGGTGTGGGGGCACAGAAGTAATTGCCACCACTGCGCAGGTTGGCACAAAACAAAACGCCCCGGACTCGGTTTGAGTCACAAGGCGCTAAGTCGATCAGCCCTCCCCCAAGTGCTGCTCAAGCACAGACTAGAGCCCGTCCCTACTCCGAGTGAATGGCACCGAGGTGCCCGCCGACATCACCTTAAGGCCATACTGGGACAACCCTCCGTGTCTTAACTTGTATCGGCTGGTGGCGCGGCACCTCCGAGAGCGGTGATAAGCTCAAGGTTCATTGGGCTATGCGTCCGCCGCCAGTCCAACGCGAATATCGCTCGCTGCACCTGCTATCGCCGGAAGTCCTGAAGTGGCGGTGTAATGGTGGGACAAACAATTGCTGAACGCTTTTGCCAGACGACAAACTCGACTGCACGCCACATGCTGCAAGATGCGGCCGCAATGTTTGGCGCTCAATGTGTGGTCAGCGAACAACTCGAAGAGAAGCTAACCAGTGCGGAGGCGAAGCATATCATGCTGAGCATAGAGCGGTCCGCTTGTCCGAAATCTGACCCGGCTGTGGACGCTTGCATGTTCAGGAATCGGAATAGAAGGTAAGCTTCGGACTTGATTCGAAGACTACCGAATATACAGCATGAACTGCTCGTGATCTTCGATGCGACACCCAGCGCGAATAGGCTGGAACAGGGGATAATCGCAAACCCGACGATAATGGACAGCTGCATGAACGCCATGCGGAAGGCAGCGGCGGTGTGACGCTCAATGCTCGATCCGGCATACCCATCCCGAAAACCAAGCAAAGCTCTATCGAGTGACGGTCGTCACAAAAAACGGTGATGGCCATCACACAAGGGGGTACCTTTTCGTGTCAGCCTGTGTCCTATCGCAGTGTCGCTGCGATACAAACCGGAATAAAAGAAAGCCCTCCCTATGCCGCTAGGAGAATTGTTTGCATCGATAAGAGAGCGCCGTCGTCGCTCGGCCCAGCAATCCTATGAAGAAGGTGCCCAGATTACGAGACGGCTGCAAGAGTTGCTTAGTGTTCCCAACCCCACGCAGATCGAGGCTTCCCCTCCACCAATGCCAGCAGAGAAAACAACCCAGCAGCCCCATGAACTTAGACTTCTCTGAGACTTGCGTCGGTGAAGATAGACCCGATTCTGATTAGCACGTAACGCCTTGTGCGCGAGCAGTCGAATGCATCATGAACTCGTCTGCACAAATCAGCCGGAGCCCGATCCCCACAGGAATTGGGAACCGTCGCAGAGTGGAGCGCGCCACTGACGCTGTCCGCCATGGACTCTGGGATGTCATCCGGCTTCGCGGCTGGAGCGGTTGCGGAGTTCTGTGGCGTTGCAGATTCTCCAACAGCGGAGAGAGCGATGCTACACATGACCAGAAGGGCGGGAAGACGAAAAAGGCTCATTCTAACCTCCGGTATTCGGGGAAAAAGGATACTTGAGCTACCGAGGGGAAGTCGAATGTGCGGGCTTAGCTCTGGTGGTCCGGAAAGGGTCGAATTTTGATCCCCTTTTATGCGGCCTTTCGCCCCCTGTTTTTGGGATCGGGCCGCTGGCCTGCATCTATACCCTTCTGGGCGGATGGACATCGGAGAACCGTCTGCGAGGATCATGGCTACCCAAGGCGGTTCGGTGTCACGCGCTCGTTGCTGAAGGAACGGACACGGCTGGACTCTTCACTTTCCCAAGAAAAACGTGCATTGCATTCTCGCCCATGATGGTCTTGAACGTCGCAAATCCAAAATCGTGAAGATTCATTCCGTTGAACAAGTGCTCGCCCTCGCCCAACAGCACGGGCCCAAACGCCAAGTGCATCTCGTCAATGAACCCCGCAGCCATATACTTTCGAATCGTGGACACGCCGCCGCCGATGCGAACGTCCTTGTCCCCGGCTGCCTCTTTCGCCTGCCTTAACGCAGACTCGATGCCATCAGTGACGAAGTAGAACGTAGTCCCCCCTTCCATCACGAGCGGAGCACGCGCATGGTGAGTGAGCACAAACACTGGTGTGTGGTACGGAGGATTCGCGCCCCACCATCCTTTCCACGACTCGTCTTTCCAAGGTCCGCGAACGGGGCCAAACATATTGCGGCCTAGAATCCATCCGCCAACATTCTCGAACGACTGCGCGGCTACGTCGTTATCGACGCCAAGCTTCCCGCCGCTCTGCCCGTGCATCTTCTTGAACACTTCCGTTTGAAACAACCACCCATGCAGTTCAGTCCCGCGCACTCCCAGCGGATTATTCAAGTCTTGTCGCCGCCCTGCCCCGAACCCATCCAGCGAAACCGAAAACGCGGCTACCCGAACTCTGCTCATGGCATCCTTTCACAATACGTTCTGGATCAACTTGACCGCTGCATCAGGATCGTCTACTTCAATGACCAACTCGTTGTACCGCTCGTCATTCAGATCAATGACGATGGTTTTCTCCGGGTTATGCACGTCCCAGAAGACTCGTTTTCCATCCTGATAGAAGGTTCCCGCCGTGATGACTCCGGGGACACTGGTTCCGGGCATCCTGATCCCGTGATACCAGCCACGTGCGGCCTCCGGGTCGGCTCGAACGCTCGCGATATGGACTAGCGGAATTTCGAGGCTGCTCTTGAATGCCCAGAGCTTGTCAGCGCCCCGGACGCGCAACCTGAGTTTGCCTTCAGCTATCGATAAATCTACCAAAGCTTGCGCTCCTGTCGTTAACCAATCTCGACGCAAGGGTGAACTACTTCTTCGCTAGGTGCGCAAATCCGCGCCGGGAACCGTGTCGTGGAACCGATTGTCTAATCCATTATGACAAGGGCCGCCGCTTTCGGAGCGTTGATCTGCTTGTCTGCACACGCTGGCACTTTCCGCAGCTATTGGCGGCGTGCTGGTGTGTGTCGGTCTGCTGGCGTGGCTCATCTTCAGGAAATCTGAACCGCATTCACCTTTCGGTTCGTAACTGTCAAAGGCATAACTTCGCTCTTTGTCATCTTCCTGTGCGTCTTCCGCAGCGTTCAGCGGGCGTCGGAAAAGACTAAGAACGAGTTCCTTCTCGGTTCGGTCTTCCGTCTGCCATGAGGGAGGCGGTGCTGGTCTCGTTGCATGGTGCCCAGCAAACTTGCTGAGCAACCACTCCGGTCCCCCTAGGGTCGCGAGAAGCAACTCGTATGGGCCATCAAGTCGCGGGCAGATGTGCCGTAGCCGCAAGCCGACTACGACCTTTTGTAACTTTCTACTTGTGACCGTTCAGAGGAGAATCTGGCGATGGACTCGCCCACTCTGTTGTGCATCGATCTTCCACAAGTCTTGGAGCTTCGCAAAGAGACTCTGGAATCTCATGGTTACAGCGTCAAGATCGCGTCGAGCAGGCATACCGCAATGGAGCTGTTGGAGGAATCGTCGGTGGCTGCGGTTCTACTGGAGTATAAACACGAAGGTATGGACTCGGAAGCCATAGCCTGCCACATCAAGCAACGGTTTCCCAACCTGCCGATCATCTTGCTTTCCGCATATTCCGAGATGCCAGAGCGAATCCTGTGGTTAGTGGATGACTACGTGATGAAGAGCGAACTGCCGGAACGGTTGGTGCCGATCATCGAACGAGCGCACAAGCTCGCACTACGTCCCAACGAACGGTTCCAGCTTGGGGCGACGGAAGCGCAGTCGCCTCGACCTTGAACAGACTCATCCTGCGTGATAGCCGTTGCACACCTGCTCTGCGGACAATGTGCAATCGAATTTGATGGGCCGCCAACTGCCAGAGAAATTGGCATGGATGCGGTTTCTATCCTTACGGAGATGCTCTCAAACTTAGATAGGTAGATTGCATTTGCGGGAGCCGTGGCACTGGGCCGATGTTGTCGGCAGCGCGGACTTCGGTAATCTTCGCGCAGTCGGTAATGGCAGGTATTCTGTCGGTACCTGATATCAAGGAGACACATCCCCGTTATGCACTTCCTCCCAGATATTCCTTCGTCAGTCCCGCTCCTCTGCTGGGGCGCATTGATCATTTCCGTTCTCGGGATCGCGGCAATATGCCTGCGGGTTTTGGAAAGCGACGGGGTACGAGCCAAACGTGCCGAGCGGAACAAGAAGAAAAAATTGCGGTCGCTGGCTCAGAGAATTTCGTCGTATGGGCACACCGTTCACCAACGGTACCCGACCGGGGACGTGATCGTCAGCGAGCGAGACTTAGCAGAGCAGCTTAGAAAACGTCCCGATGCAGTTACGACGGCGTTGAACCTGCTGTTAAGCGAGCAGAAAGTCCAACGGGCTCCGTTAACAGGGTACTGGAAATTGAACGGCTGAGCACAGGGGAAGTTCAGTTCCGACTGTCTTGTGCCCAATCGGAAGAAGGGCACGGGGAAACGGTTGCGCGGACTCCTTGCGATAACGCCGAGCTTCACGTGAAGCTCACAACGCCCTCTCCAATCTCCGTTCCATACATCTGTACATCTGTTGTTTGATAGTGTGCTGCACTGCCATCAAATTGCTGCGCGATGATGCCGTCGCGTGGCTAGCAGGGTCATTTGCGAGGTCTGCTCGGTACAAACGAAGCAGGAACATCCCCTGCTTTCCCAGACGTACCATTGTTTTCGAGTCGAGTTCTTCGACAAGCTGTATGCTTCATTGTACGCAGAATCTTGGCGGGAAGATCGCGAGACGACCCCGGTAAATGCCCTCGGCGATGGGCTAGTCGCGAGGTCCATTCACAGCATGGGATTCGTTCCGAATCTCATTGCTATTGTTGGCGCGAAGGCCTAGCCTTAAGGAGTCTTTTTCGCATCTCTCCGTCGTCCTTCTGGGAGCGTCTAGTTCCTTCCCGGCGACCTCTCTTGCGCAACCGATAGAAATGAGGGTTCACTCATGGAACCCCTCCTTTACTCCCTGCGAGCGGTGCTCCGGGGTGCTTTGATCCTAAGTCTGTCACTGACTGTCTTCGCACAGATTGTGGCTGAACCGGATGCCTCTGTTTTTCCTTCGGGCCGCAAGGCTGCCGATTTCTTCTTGGCAGTTTCGCAGCCTGCTCTCGTTCCGCGACCAGTGTTTGAGTTTCGCGGGATTCGGATCGGTGAGGAAATGAAGGAAGCCGAACGAACATTTCTCTCTTTGAAAGTACCCTCTCTTTCTTCGAATCCGGGCTTGTGTGGTTCCGATGGCATCAATCGGATCGAAACCTGTATTGATGTCTTGGACACCGGGGAGTACGTGAATATAACGATGTTGGATCGGAGAGTCGCCCAGATTTATGTGTCCACGGATCGTCGGACGACGGGAAACATCTACAACAGTTACGTCATAGGGTTGAGCAACAAGTACGGCCGACCCGACAAACTCGAAACCAAGTACTACCGTAATGGCGTAGAAACGGGGTCGTCGGGAGAGCACCTTCGGTGGTTGAATGGCGATCAATACATGGACGCCAGCGAATTCGAACGCTCCATAACCATCGGAAGCAAGGACCTCGACACGACCATCGATGAACAGAAGAGTGTTTATGAGCGCAACTAATATTTCTTTCGGTCTGCTCATTGTGCTGTTCATGATCCTACTGCTCTATTTGGATACGGAGGCTGAAACCACAGGTAGCCGGGTACGGAGCGCAAAAGATGTGCCCGTCTTGCGGATGGATCACGTCTCGATTAAAGGCAAGTTGCCAGGTGTGCGGCGTAGCCAGTTTTCCAAAGCGGTAAGTGTGAGGGTGGAACAATAATCACTGTCGCTCTCACCACCGTTTTAGCTGTTTCCCTGAAGGATATGGGCTATGAAAAATATCAAATTTGTTGTGAAAGTGGACCACGGTGACGCTCGTGCTCCTGAGTACGTGCAGCGAGTTGATCCGACTCGAATTCACATGACAACCAACCGTAAGCTGGCGTTGGTCATGGGCAGACCCACCGCCGAAGACGCTGTCAAGTCCCTGCGAAATTCCCGGTGCACTTCGGAGTGGGAGTCGGTGCAAGTCAGTGCCTATTATTCGCGCTGAGAGGGTTTAGCAAATGCTTGCCAAATGTGCAAACTCTTCGTGTTCGGCTTCGTTTCTTCACCTCGCGGACGGGAGGCTGTTTCGGCTCGAAACGGAGCCAGCTTTCCGGTCATCCAGCGCTAGGGAGACCGAGTATTTTTGGTTGTGTGAACCCTGCTCGGCGGTGACGACACTACGTCTGACCGATGACGGAACGGTGGCGACAACCAGACTGGCAGATGCGCTTTGCAACCATCCCCACGTCGCGCTGAACTCGGTGAATCGGGACACTAGGGCATTCCTACGCAGTGTTAGCTTTCTTTCCAGAAGCCATCCGAAAGGCGCATGAAAATCCCCGAGAACGTCATGCCACAGACAATAGAACGAGGGGACGGCAGAGTTGCGTCAGCATCTAGTTGTCCTACCCCCGATTGCGGCTCACTCGTGATTGAGTACAGAGCTGCAGACAACGTTCAATTCGGCCATTCGGGAGACTGGGATTTCACGTGCTTGCGTTGCGGAACGGAGTTTACGACCCTACGAGGCAAACTGATCTTTCAGTCCATACCGAGTCGATGGCTCTCGGCTAATGGTCGCCCAAAATGAGAGCTACGGGTCAAGCACTCGCCCTTTCCTAGCTAGCCTCGATCTTCGCCCTTTTGATGCTCCGCACCACCGCAGAGGCTGCGGATTCGGATCCCGACATCCCAGCCATCTTTCGTCAATGCTTTACAAACTGGTTCTTTCGGAACCTGGGTGCATTTCAGGAAAGTCGTCGGCAACCTCTCCTACCTAGGGAAGGTTTGCCCGTCACTCGGGCACGATCCCTTTCTAATAATCGCAGAGTTCTGATGACCGACGGCCTTTCGATCACTAAAGAATGCCAGCGCGGCCGGCCCATCGGGCGATATAGTTCTGAAGGAAAGACATGAATTCTTCTGCGCCCGGCGGAAGTGTTTTTGCACGATTGCTGATTTGATAGAAGTCCAGGCTCACGACGGGATTGACTAACCGGCTCACCACTACTTTACGATTCCGGCAGGCAGGCAAGCCAAAGGAAGGAATGACCGCAAAACCCTCACCGGCCTCCACCAAGGCGATTAAGGTATTTAGAAAGTTGAGGGAGGCGTTCGGATAAGAGACCACACCGGCTTGCGTCAGGTGCTTGTCGATAAGTTGCTGCAGCGGGCTAGTAGGCGTCAGAGCGATTGAAGTCTCGCCCTTCAGAGCCCCCCACGTTGTGGTAGCAGCACGCCGGAAGGCCGGGTTGTTGTCTGGGCGTATGACCATCAAGGAAAATCGGAATAAGGGTGTCCGCCGAATCCCGGTGGCGGGCCTAAAAAAAGCGCCTAAGCCTATATCGAGTTTCCCAGCCAGGACCATCGGCACAATAGTGGCCCGGTCTCCGTCGAACAGTCGAATCCGGAGCTCGGGCCGGTGCCCGCGGAATTCCTTGATCGCTTCGGGCAAGACGTCGGCGGCAAACAGCGGCGTTGCGCCAATCGAGAGAACTCGGTCAGCTTCGGTTGCCGATTTTCCAAGGCGAGACATCGCCGCATCCAGTTCCTTTAAGTTCCTCCGCGTGACGGCAAGCAATTCGTTGCCGTAGTCTGTCGGCGCGACGTGACGGGTGGTGCGATCAAATAGGCGGAATCCGAGCTGGGTCTCCAGCTCTCGAATCATTATGCTTAAGGCTGAGGGCGTGATGAACAGGGCTTCAGCCGCGCGGGTGAAGCTTCGATGCTCCGCCACCAGGAGGAAAGCCCTGAGCTGCCTCGAGGTGAAGTCCACTATTAAATTCTCCTTAACAATAATCAAACTATTTGAACTTGTATCATAAACCCTAGAGGCCTTAAATGGCGGCATCGCTAAGGCGCTGCTTGCGTAGCTCCTGAGAGTGGTGAACGGAGGGTCTCTATGGACGAGCTAACATGCCAACCGGGGACGCTGACGCAGAGTTCTAAAATCGGCGGAATGATAATCGCACCCGTTCGCCTGACGCCGGTGCAATGGCTCATCTGCGTAATCGGCGCCATCGGCTTTGCCTTCGACCTCTACGAAGTTGTAGTCCTGCCTGTTGTGCTGCGTCCAGCGCTCTCCGCCCTCGGGAACCTCAAGCCGGGCAATCCTGACTTCAACCTTTGGGTGGGCCTGCTGTTCTACATGCCAGCGGCCGTTGGCGGCGCATTTGGCTTGTTGGGAGGCTATTTGACCGACCTGTTCGGCCGTAGGCGTGTCCTAGTTTGGAGCATTCTCTTGTACGCCTTTTCCGCCTTCGCCGCGAGTCATGCGACGACACTGCTCCAGTTTCTGATTTTCCGCTGCACCACCATGGTCGGCGTATGTGTCGAATACGTGGCGGCGGTCGCATGGTTGGCCGAACTCTTCTCTAATCCGAAGCAACGAGAATCCGTACTGGGCTACACGCAAAGCGCCGTCGGCTTGGGGGGCCTGATGGCGACGGGGGGCTATTACCTTGCCGTGACTTACGCGGAACGCCTGCCCACTATCGGAATGGACCATGAAGCCTGGCGTTACATATTGCTTTTCGGTCTGCTACCGGCGATTCCGCTCATTCTCGTCCGGCCGTTCTTGCCCGAATCTCCGGTTTGGCGTGATAAGAAAGCCAAAGGAACATTGAAGCAGCCGAGCATTGCAGAACTCTTCCGGCCGGCACTGAGAAAGACCACGCTAGTCACAACCCTCATCGTGGCGTGCACCTATGCCATACCATACGGCGTTCTTCAACATACGCCTCGTATGGTCCCCGGACTTTCCGAGGTGCGCAGTCTTACGCCTCGTCAGGTGGAGCAAACGGTGGGCAGCGTGCAGTTTGTCGCCGAGTTGGGAACTCTTGCCGGGCGCTTACTGTTTGCCGTCCTCGTTGCCCGGATTGCGACGCAAAGGCTTTTCTTGCGCATCTTCCTTGTTCCCGGCTTGCTCACTTTTTCTTGGGTCTACTTTTTCGCTGCGACGCACAGTTTGGTGCTTCTGAAGTACGGGATTTTCGTCGCAGCCGTCTTAATGAACGGTCCGTTTAGTCTTTTGTGGAATTACTTACCGCGGGTTTACCCAACGCACTTGCGTGGCACCGGGGAAAGTTTCGCGACCAACATCGGAGGCAGGGTGTTCGGCACCTCTGCGGCCGTGTTAACGACGCAGCTCACGAACGTCATGCCTGGTGCCGGCGCCTCCGCTCGTCTTGCCTACTCAGCAGCTACAGTTGCCGTCTTAGCTTATTCGACGTCATTGCTTGCCAGTTTCTGGCTCCGCGAGCCGGAGAGCGGTCAACTTCCGGATTAACCACGCCGAGAACGGCTTTGTAGCTCGCCTCGGCGAAACGACAACAAGGAAGACTTATGGACAACAGTGAAACGACCCGCGAAGAACTATCTACGAATTCAACCTACTTGCTCGACAATGCCGCTCGAGAAGCATCTGCCCGGTTCGATGCTCTATCAGCCCTATTTGACCCGGGAACAATCCGCCATTTGGAGGACCGCGGTATCGGGGCGGGTTGGCACTGTCTTGAAGTGGGCGGAGGAGGAGGTTCAATCACGGCGTGGCTCGCAGAGCGCGTGGGTCCGACAGGACACGTTCTCGTAACGGACATTGATTCGCGTTTTCTCGAACCTTTGGACGCGTCAAATGTGGAAGTGCGACGGCACGATGTCGTTACCGATCCATTGCCGCAAGCAGCTTTTGACTTGATTCACGCGCGCGCGGTGCTGATTCATTTGCCGGAACGAGAGAGAGTGTTGGCGCGTCTTGTGGCAGCGCTGAAACCAGGAGGCTGGCTTGTCGATGAAGAATTTGATTCCGCCTCTCTGCTTCCAGATCAAACCAAATATCCAGGCGAGATTCTTCTGAAAACGCAGTTGGCCATGATGCGACTGATGGACGACCGCGGAGTTGAAAGGCGCTTTGGTCGGATGCTGTTTGAGCGGCTGCGGTCACTCGGGCTTGATGCCGTTGATGCGGAGGCGCGGATGTCCATGTGGCACTGCGGATCTCCTGGTGCTTCTTTGATGCGCGTGAACTTTGAGCAGCTCCGCGAAGCCATGATCAGTGGTGGCTATATCACGGCGCAGCAGATTGCGCAGGATATTTCACAACTGGGAAACGCACTCTTCATGGCGCCGTCGCCCATCATGTGGGCGGCGTGGGGACAGCGAGCGTCAACGTGAACGCTGCTGAGGTGCTTCACAGCCAGTTCCGCTACTTGGGCCAATGTTTCCCAGGTGACCCGGGCTGCCTGTTAGCCCCGTGAAATACTCCTTAAACGTTAGTGCTGATGAATTCGCTATCCATAGAACTGGCCGTTGTCTGTATTTCGATTCGAGCTATTACGAAATAGTTTCCGCATGGTCGGCAAACAAGAAGTAATTCCGTTCTTTCTGGCGGTGTAGGCCTTCACGGCTCGTACAGTAGCATCAAGTTGCTAAGAAGCGCTCCCTGTTCGAAAAGATACTGAATTGTTCTCAGAAAATGTGCTGCGCTCCATCGCTTGCTTCCAACACTGCGTAAGGCCGCATGTTCATTGACTCCAGCGAGGTATAGCAGCATGTCACTGCTCTCTGTCGTGCGATGAGCATAAAGTTGCCGAAGCTTAATGTCACCAGCCGGACTATGTAATTGTTTACCGTATCTGAACCCTTGAAAATAGGCCCTCCGCTGGCGTTGCTCCCTGAAAGTTAATCAATTAGATTCGGCATCGATATAAGGCTGGACAAATTCTGCGCACTTCGTTACGGTAAGTTGCAAAAGTGCGTAAGTAGACCATGGCCTTTGACCCCATCGCAACTCTGCGTGAGTGGAAGCAGAAGGTAGCTTCGCTTCAGGAGGGATGGCGTGGAGCGCGCCGTGAGAACGAGCAGTTACGCCAGAAAACGAGCAGTTGCGGCGGCGAGAGAAAAAACTGGAACATGAGCGCGAACAACTGGAACGAGAGCAGGAACGGCTGCGCCAGGAAGTCGAGAAACTGAAGCGACAATTGGAACAAGCTCAGCGGGCGAGCAAACGACGAGCCGCTCGTTTTCTCGGGGCACGCGGAAACAGAATCCGAAAACGCCGGGACGCAAGTCCGGTTCCGCTTATGGCCAGCGCCACAGCAAAGCCATTCCCCCAAAAATCGACGAGGTGATCGCGGTACCCCCTCCCACACGGTGTGATTGCGGAGGTCCCCTGAAAGTCGAGCGCATCGAGCCGCAGTACCAACAGGAAATCGTGCGCAAGACGTTCTGGCGGCGCTTCGATATTGCGATCTGTCGTTGTCAGAAGTGCCACAAACGGGTACAAGGGCGCGATCCGCGGCAGACCTCCGATGCTCTGGGAGCGGCGGCAGTGCAATTAGGGCCCGACGCGCTGGCCATGGCCGTTAAGATGAATAAAGGTTTGGGCATGCCCCATGCCGATGTGGCCGCGGTGTTGCAAGACGGCTTTCAACTTCAGGTCAACCGCAGCACCATCTGCCGGGCCGTGGACCGGGTGGCGCGGCGCGGAGAAGCGACGTGGCATGCTCTGCGGGATGCCGCCCGGCGCAGTATCGTAAACGGCATGGATGAGACCGGCTGGAATGTGGCTGCACAATTACGCTGGCTTTGGGTGGCGGTCAGCGAACAGGTAACTTTCTGTGACATTCTGCCGGGCCGCGGCTTCCCCCAAGCCGCCGCCATCTTGGGAGCCGACTACGACGGTTGGTTAACCCACGATGGCTGGAAGGTGTACTCCAAGTTTCTCCGAGCGAGCCATCAGAGCTGCCTCGCCCATCTGCTTCGCCGCTGCGAAGACATGATCAAGATCGCCTCTCCGGCAGCCGCCCGCTTCCCGGTCCAGGTACAAGCTGTGTTGCAGCAAGGCCTGGCCTTGCGGGATCGCTACAACCACCACGAAATCTCTTTGCACGGCCTATTTACCGCGACCGGACGGTTGGAAGTAAAGCTGGATCGGGTGTTGGCTCGACCCGGTCGCGATGCCGCCAATCTCAGATTTGCCAAGCATCTGCTTCATGAGCGGCTCTACATCTTCATGTTCCTCTATTGTCCCGGGCTCGATGCCACCAACAATGTGAGCGAACGCGCCATCCGCGCCCTGATCGGCGCGCGCAAAAACTGGGGCGGCAATCGCACCCACGGGGAGCTCGCGCTCAGGCCGTGCTCACCAGCATTCTGCAAACCGCCAAACAGCAGGACACGAATCCCTTCGATGTTTTGCTGGAATTACTGGGTTCCAGTGACCAGCACAAGATTCTCGATCTTGTCCCCGCCCGAGAAACACATCTGGACCCCGTGAACTCCTCGCTCCATCCCCCATCTCGGTTCACGGTTCCCGACATCCTTGCGGCTATGCCTTCGCCTGGTCTCGCCGCCGCCCCGGTTTGAGTTCAACTGGGATTTACCCGCTCATGTCCCGATCTTGCCCATACGCGGAGTCATACTCGGCGCGTAACCGATCATGCAAGCGCTGCACCGTCGGCCTGCGCTTCGGCGGCAGCTCGCCATAATAGCGGCCATCCAAGACCATCGACAAACTCTCCACCAAGCACTCCAGATCCCAGCGATACAATCCCAACGGGCGTTTTCCTTCGTAACGCTCGATACGACGATCCAGACCAAACGATTCCGCAAGATCCAATTCCTTCAACTCCCGCAGTTCAGCACCGGTGATGAGTAACTGATGCTTACGGTCATACTTGCCGGGTCTCATGCGCAACAGTGTAGTGTATCCTCGGCGATTCCTCGTGAACGCTCAGCGTAATTCGGAGTTACCGGCGATCGCTGGCCAACCCGGTAAACAAGAAGAACAATTGCTGCCGCAGCAAAGCCGCCAGAGTCGACAACGACCAGGAAAACTGTGATTTCAACTGCAGGTACTTCAGCACCAGCATCGCGATCAGCGCCGTCCAAACTTGGGTCCTCACCGCATTGGCGCTGGTTCCCACAAACGTCTTGATTTTGCAGTGTCTGCTTCAGCGCCTTGAAAAACAATTCCACTGCCCAGCGGTCCTTGTAGATGGCCGCAATCGTCGTCGCGCCGAAGCCCAGCAGATTGGAGAGGAACACCATGGATCTCCTGTTTCTCCGCGTCCCAGATCTCCACCCGCCGGAACAGCACCGGTTCCTCTCCCTCCCGCTTCAGTCGAGGGAAAGCAGATGATCTGGTCGCGCACCACGTTGCTGTTTTGCGGCACCTGCAATTCTTCTTTCACCTCGTAAACCGCCTTCTCCTTCATCCGCGTCACGAAGTACACTTCCTCCTGCGTCAGTTCCCGAAACCACTCGTAATCGTTGTAGCCGCGGTCAATGGCCAGGATCGTGCCCGGAGCGAACCGCAGCGTGCGCGCCACTTTGATCTCGCTGGTCTTGCCTTCGGTCACCACCGCGAACGACGGCAGGTAGCCATCGTGGTCCAGCAGCAGATGCAGTTTGATCGCGCCCTTCGTCTGCCGGTATTTCGCCCAGTCGAACATGCTCACCGACAGGTCGATGATGCTCCCGTCCAGGCTCATCAGCTTGTTCTTGAAACGGAACTTCTTCCGCCCGCCTTGGCTGCTGCACCAGTTCCTGGCACTTGTCCAGCGTCTGCTTGAACACCGTCTGGTACAGTTCCCACGGCCGATGCTCATTGGCATAGGCCAGCGTCGACTTCTTCGGCGCCACCGGCACTCCCAAATGCTTCAACTGCCCCTCGCAGCAGGCCAGACCGCCGCAAATCTCGCGCAGCGAATGCGCCCGTCCCAACTGGCAAAACAGCATGGCCATGAACTGGCCCCAACTGGTGAAACCCCGCGCGTGCCGCTCGGCCTTGTGCTCCTTCACCGCCTTCTCGAAATCCCCGCGCGAAAACAGCTTCAACACCTGCGAGAAAATGCTGCATACTTTATACATGGGTTGAGTCTCCTGAGGTTGAATTGGTTCTTGCGGAACCCAATCCAGCCTATCAGGGGCTCAGCCTCTCACCCCCGACGTACAGCCTCAATCGCCGCAGTTAGCCCGCTAACTTGGACAGCAGTGATGTGGATTGAACTTCAGGGACACGCTCTGTAGCCATGGCAGAGACCGCGGCACTTGACATAGTGCGGGTGCCCGCAGGCAGGGTGAACACGCTGCGTCTGAGGCTGCAGCAGACCCTGATCTCGTCGGCTATCCCAAGCCAGCCGTTCGTAAAACCGCAAAACCAGCTTTCGTTTGAGGCGGGTTACCTCCGGTTTGCCCGTTAGCCGAACAGAATCGGCGCTTAGCTGGAAACGTTTCTCCAGGAGTTGTTCATGACTCTGAGCCTGCTATTGGGAAAACGGCCAAAGTCCAAGAGCCCGGAGGGCCGTACGCTGTTCAGAAAGCATCTGAACGGTTTTTTCGGGCGACCAATGCCTGCCGATCGCGGTTGGATAATCGGCAATCCAAAGACTGCTGAGCGCCAACAGCGCGGAATCGCGTTCGAGAATATCTGCCTCCACCTTGTCGAGCGTGTCAGCTGCCGAATGGCCTATCAGCGTGTAATTCGGAGAATCCTGAAACGGCGTTATGCCGGGAATGCCGGCCAAGATGAATGCGTAAGCATCCGTATACGTCAGATATCCGTTGCCCGTCCGTACTGCGGCCACATCGGCAACGGAGTTGATGAGATCCTGAAGGGGCGCCGCGAACTCGTCGTGACCGTTGAAGAGATATTTTGTGATGGGACCGTTTCCCCAGTCCAGAACGAGTGCGCAAAGAACACTATCTGCCTCGGCCTGGTGCTCCTGGACGTAAGCCCTGGAACCGAGCAGACCTTGCTCCTCCCCGGTGAAGAGAACGATGCGGATGGTACGGTGGGGTTTCACCCCGGATGCAACAATGGACTTGGCTGCTCCCAGCACGGCGGCGACGCCAAAACCATCGTCAATGGCGCCGGTACCCAGGTCCCACGAGTCCAGGTGAGCGCCGAGAATGACAATTTGTTCCGGTTGTTGCGTCCCTGGAATTTCACCAACAATATTGTTCGAAACTACCGCACCCGGAGTGAAACCGTTCTGAACCTCGACTTTTAATCGAACCGGCTTGCCCTCTTCAAGGATGCGCCTGATGAGAGCCTCATGCTCCGCCGCTATATCGAGGACGGGCAGGATACTGGATCGACCGGGAAAGCCCAAGGGACCAGTGTGCACAAGCATCATGCCGGGCCTTGGATCCCGGTCCAGCACAGCGACGGCCCCGGCTTTCCTCGCAGCGGACAGGAACTCCGGCATTTGGGATATCGTCCCGAGCATATCCCCCTGCTTGGGATCCTTCGGTACAAGGAGCAACACCTTGCCGGCCCATCTGGCCGCACTCCGGCCAACCTCATCGCTCAGAGCATTGCTATTGACCTCGATGACTTCGGCTTCAACGCCGCCCGTCGGCGTGGATCCGGCCCAGCCGTAGGAGGTAACCGTGAGTTCGAGAGGGAACGGGCTCAGGAGCTGGGCGCACGCGAAACCTCTCTTCCAGCCGTGTTCAAGGTGCCAGGGTTCCGCATGTACATACTGAAGCCCGATGGCGTGCATACTCTGAAGTGCCCATTCGGCTGCTCGCGAGTCTTCGACTGAACCGGTGAGGCGCGGGCCGATGCCGTCGCTTAGCTCTTTCAAGAAGGCATAGGAACTCGGATGCTGAAGGGCTTGCGCTTTCACCACGTTTAAATTCGGGTCGTGATAGGAGTTGGATTGAGGTGCCTGGGCCAGCAAACCGAACGAGAAAAATGAACTAATCAAAACCAACAACGGCCACCGGGACTTCCTCTCAGGTGTCATATATCCAAGTCTCCTGGCGATCATCTCGCAGTTAGCGCCGATTGTCATCCTGCGTAGATTCGGGGCTCATCCGAAGACGCGCAGATTGGAACACTCACGCGCGGTCGTCTGGCATCCACGCATGCGGACGGCCGCACTTTCTTGTTGGTTTTGCCGTTGACTCTCGAGAAAGGCCGCGAGCTGTGAGTGGATCGTCGGCAAACCGGAAACTAAGCTGGTATTGCCGCACCTGCGCTTGTTAAACAATAGATGCTGGGCGACGTAGGCAGCGGGGACGAGGTTCGGGAGGGCGCTGGATCGGGGGATATACAAAATCCGGGGCGCATCTTAAATGCGCCCCCCTTCGTTGTACTCAGAGCGATTCCAAGAACGCCAGCAAGTGATCGTTCGCCCGGAATCGCCGGAACCGTCTGCCGATCGGAGCAACCTTTGCGAGTGCCTTTTCTTTCATGGCGAGATTCGCGTGTAAGTAGACATTCGTGGTCTCAATGCTCTCATGTCCCAGCCACAGCGCGATCACTGCGATGTCAACACCAGACTGTAGCAACGCCATCGCCGTACCATGCCGAACCACGTGCGGCGACACACGCTTTTTCTTGAGAGTGGTGCAACGCGAGGATGCCCGCTCGACCGCTTTCCGCAACAACAAATGGATAGCGAACCGTGTCAGCGGCTCTCCGCGAGTGCTCGGGAATGCCATCGCTTGCTCTGATTGTTCCAACTCGCGGAACCAGTCCCTCAAAACCCGCGCGGTCCTGGGCCACAAGGGTATCGAGCGATCTTTTCGACCCTTCCCATGCAACTGAACGTAGCTCTTGGTGCCGAAGGTGACATGGCTCTGGCGAAGGCCAGAGATCTCTGAGACACGAGCACCCAAGTTGTACATCGTCAGCAGCAGGGCGTAAGGGTTCCAACTCTGGTGATCCTGAACAAGGTCGCGCTGGAAGGGATGGTACAAGGCTAAACGACTCAGAGTCTTGGAATAAGTCAATCCGGGAGACCGCCGTTTTAATTGTGAGCAATTTTAGACAGAATCGTCTAGCACCTCGGCTTTATACATATTCGAGTATTAGTAGTCAGTCTTCGCTATGGACACACTGTCCCCACTGATTTTGCTGCACGAAAACGGATACAAGGCTCTCCCGATGCCTGTCCGCATTCTCATTGTCGAAGATTCCGACGTGCTCAGGCACAGCGTTTGTTCCATACTACAAGGCTGTGCGGACTTTTACGTCGTTGGGGAAGCGTGCGATGGAGTTCAAGCGATCAACCAGTCAAAAGCGTTACAGCCGGATGTGATTCTTCTCGACATGTCGATGCCAAACCTGAGCGGTCTTAGGGCCGCACCGCGCATACTCCAAGTGTCGCCTCAATCCAAGATTCTCATGTTTAGCCAGCACGATGCCTCATACCTCGTTAGCGCCGCGTTGAATGCTGGTGCACTGGGCTACGTCGTGAAATCCGATGCTGTACAGGATTTGCTGGCGGGGTTACGGGCGACCAGCAAGGGAGAGCAATTTCTCAGTTCGGGAGTGACTGCGGCATAAAGTTAGGACACGGATCAACCGGCCCGCAGCACTGTTGCTGTTCTTGTACTTGGCGTCTTCGCAAAGCCGCTCTGATCTCGGTAGGGCGCAGACCCTCAGCGGCAAATCCATCTGGTCACGGAAAAGAGATTGCCCCGCGAAATAGAAGGCCAACTGCTCGGCAGCAATGGCCCCAGGTGGTGCAACTTAATCCGATTCCTTCCGAATCTTCTTTCGAGCACGCTTTCGCGCTAAGGCTTGCTTTACCCGGCGCTTCGCGCCCGGCTTCAGGTAGAAGGACTGGCGCTTCACTTCCTTAATGATGTCTTCCGTCTGAACCTTGCGCTTGAAGCGACAGAGGGCGCTATCTATTGACTCGCCTTCTTGCAGCCGAACTTCTGCCAAACTTCTCACCAACGACCCGTCGAAACCCGATATCTTACCTACTCTCCTTGTGGACTGCTTCAGCGAACCATTCACGACGATTTTTATTCTCGAAGTGAGCAATTGTGAACAGACAGGCATTCTTATGCTTGGCTAACTTGTTCGGATCGCGGCCTTGCCCTGACGCACGGCCATGTGAAACTCGCATGCGCCATCAGGCCGCGGCGGGTATGTTGCATCGGCGAGCCAGCAAGTATGGCTCTTGTAACCTCCCACCACTTCTGATTACCCGAGGAGAATGTAGCCATGGAATCCCCCATCGTGTTGTGTATCGATGACCGTCCAGAAGTGTTGAGGCTTCGCAAAGCGACTCTCGAAGCCCACGGTTATTACGTCAAGCTCGCGTCGAGAGCCTACACTGCGATAGAGACGTTGGAGGAAACGTCGGTTGCTGCGGTTCTAGTGGAGTACAAACAGGAAGGCTTGGACGCGGAGGCCATCGCCTGCCATATCAAGCAGCGGTTTCCCAATCAAAGCATCATCATGCTCTCAGCTTACTCCGAGGTACCAGAGCGAATTCTCTGGTTAGTGGATGAATACGTGATGAAGAGCGAAATGCCGGAGGGCCTGATCTCAGCCCTCGAACGCGGACGGAGGCTCGCGCCACGATCTAACGAAGGAAACTCCCGCAGGCAGGCAGCAGTGTAAGTTCCTTTACTGCCCCACTTTCGTGGCAATGTGTTCTATGTTGTTCAGCGATATCGAACAACTTCAATTCCGAATGAAGATTGTCACAAGGATTTGCACTGTTCGGTGCAAAACCTCTCCTCCCACAAAAGAAAGGCACTCTATGTGATCCTCGTGTTCTTCTCCGCGTCTTACCTAATTTAACCACCTGTGCACAATTGAACAGACAAAGACCTGAGAGCGACGTAAGTTATTTTCCATCTTATCGATCGAACATCGGTTGGGCTAGCACGGTGCGTCTCGGCACCCGAGGTGAAAGGACTATGCGGCCCACTGTCGTTCGTTTGCATGGCGGCGTCGTGGCGCTTCACCCTTTCAAACCCCACTACGCCGCCAACTTCTCTGGGTAGCACCCGCGACCTTGATCATCCCCAGCAAGGCCGTGCTGGATCGGCATTTAGTGGACCTGAGTGTTTGGGAGCAAGAAAGATGCTTGACAACTGTGCGAATCCTTTGTGCTTTGCCTCGTTTAGTCCTCTTGCTGAAGGACAGTTGTTCCGGCTGGGAACTGATCCGAAGCCCGGCTCGCCAGAAGCCCGAGCGGAGTACTTCTGGCTTTGTCATCGGTGCTCATCATTGATGACCCTGCGTCTCGAAGAGGACGGGACTGTTGGAGCCGTTTTGTTCCTCGAAGGCGTTCGCAATGCCGCAGCCCATGTCACTCTCACCTTGGCACATCGAGAGAAGGGGCTAGTGCTCCGTGGCGTTAGCCCTCATCTACCCGTTCGCCTCGATGGAAGATACTGACCTGCATTACCTTTGGCCCACCTTGCTAAACTCCTTGAGTCGCCATACCGTTATCCGGGGATTAGACTGGGTTCGGACGGTGAGTGAGAGTAATGGAAGTACTCATGTCGGGGGCATCTTGGGAAGGAATCCGAAGGACAGCCAGTTGCGGCTCCCGACACGGAGGTTCAAATGTCCCAAATGCGCAAGGACATCTTCACTGACCGCTGGGTAATCGTAGCGGATGGCGACGGGTCGGACGCGACAGACTTTCATTTCAAGAAATTCGCACGCGACACTGGTTTCTGCCCATTCTGCGAGGGCAATGAGGCTGCAACGCCTGGGGAAGTCTTCGCCATCCGAACTCGCACCTCTTCGGCCAACGGGCCGGGGTGGTCGGTAAGAGTGGTGCCAAATAACCGACCGCGCCTGCGGATAGAAGGCGAACTGGCACGACGAGCCGAAGCGTTGCACGACCTGATGAATGGCGTGGGGGCACACGAAATCATTGCAGAGACATCGCGGCACGACCGCAGCCTGCATGAGTTAGAGATTGAGGAAATCTCGGACGTTATCAGAGCTTATATAGCTCGTGTCGTTGATCTTGAGAGGGACAACCGCGTGCGCTACGTTTTGATCTTCAAGAATCACGGTGAGGGAGCCGGGGCTCACACGATTAGTCATTCGATCTCGCAGTTGATCGCACTCCCGATAACGCCACGTGCAGTTAAGACCAAACTCATGATTGCTCGTGCCTACTTTGCTATGAAGGAACGCTGCATTTACTGCGACGTGCTCCAACAAGAGTTAAAGAGCCGGAAGCGACTGATTGCTGAAAACGAGGACTTTGTGGCGTTTACTCCGTTCGCGTCACGCTTTCCGTTTGAGATGTGCGTCTTCCCGAAGTTTCACAGCAGCGCATTCAGCCGAATCGGAGCAACGCAATGCAAGAATTTGGCTCTCATCCTACGTGATGTGTTGCGGAAGTTGGATCAAAAGCTGGGCGGACCGCCCTACAACCTGTCGCTGCACGACCAACCGTTTCTGCGTCCGAGGGGGAACTACTGGAAAACGATCGAGGAGGACTTCCATTGGCACATAGAAATCCTGCCCCAAATGTCTCGTATTACTGGATTCGAGTGGGCTTCAGGATTCTTCTACAACCCATTGCCTCCGGAAGTCGCTGCCCGCCGCCTTTTGCGTGGAGGCCAAGTCTGAGCGGCGTTCCTTCTGGTGTTATCATCCCCTGCGGGTGCGGTGACTGCGAGGTCTGGAATGTCGCTTACAGGCGTTTGGATGAATGAACTCAGGTCCATTCTGTTACTGCACGAGGAAGAGCACGGGACCTTAGCGGGGAGATTTCGCTCTTTTGTTGGCCGTGATCCAGCGTTCGGATTCTGACAGGAAGAACGAGTCCTGTAGAAAACGGAAAGCAAATGTTGGGCTTTGCGGTACAGTTTCAAATTGAACAGCCCGGTTCGGGCTATGGGCACTATTCCGTTTGCACTTGGTGCGGTTGGGCGAAGGACAAAGCGCCAAACCAAACCATCACAACCCATTGGCTTTTAGCCATCAGGCGCCTCAGCGAGGAAGACGAATGGTCGAGCACGACGACCGGGTACGACACGTTCGAAAAGGTCTTGGATAGCCCCGAAGAGAAATATCTCTCGGCGGATCGTCAAACGCTTGAGCAATTGCTCACGAAATCCCGAATCAGGCATTAAGGATTGTTCATCATGTTGACGGGAAGGATCGCCACTCCTTTGAAGTCCTTCCATCTCGATCCGCTGCCCTACGCGACACGCTGCGCTGTCCTTTGATTGTCGCGATACTCCCGCAAGAACTCCTTGAGGTTTGGCGGCAGTTTCATCTCGTGAACATCGGGATACGCTGGGAAGATCGCTCGTAAGAGCGCGGAGCTTTCTTCAACGCTGACAAAATCTGTCGATTTGCGGTCATCGTTCATGAATGCCAAAACAGAAACCATGCGAACAAGCCGCCTAGCGCCATCAGCAAAGCTTGGAGGGCGAAGTGCCGGAATTGGTCACGCTTGATCTGGCGACATCTCGCACATCGCAGCCTGCTGAGCGCAGCCTCGGTGCACATTAGAGGCGGGCAGCTATCGCAGGTCAAGTCCGCTCCCCCCTGTCCGGTGATGCTCCCGCAGGACGGCTCGTGTTTATCCCCTAAGATGGGAATCGGAAAGTCTAGACCGCAACAGCAAACGAGCGTGCCCCGGCGTTTCTTGGCAACAACGTGTTAGGAACATCAACCTGAGAATCTGGGGAAGGTAGTTTTACCGCTGCAAAACTAGTCTTGTACATGACCGCTGTCGATGATGGGAGTCACCATCGACGGTGATCGCGGGCACACGGAGACAGTAAGTGCGATGCTACCGGGATTGCTAGAACGACCTCGGCATATCAGACCGAAAGCTGAGGTTCGGTGACTTCGATTTTGGGCTCAAATCTGAAAGGTACGTTGATGGCACGCGAGACGAGGCAGAGCCTTTCTGCTTTCTTCAGAAGGTCGAGGGCACGTTCCCGCTCCTCGGAGCAGGCAATCTTGAAGGTTGGGTGGATTACAATTTCGCTGAAACCATGACCGGGCTGAGCCTTGCTCACTGTGCCTCAGGCCTCAACCTGCAGGTGGGTCAAGTCAAAATGAGCACGGCCCGAGATGCTTCGTAGGGTAGTCGTAAAGCACCCGGCGACCGCCGCCAACAGCAGTTCTTCTGGTGTCCAGCGCGGCCTGCGAGTCCGCCAAACTCCTTGGGAGCCGTGAAGTGAATGGCGTTGGGCGCGGAATCCGACTTGGCCAGCCCAGACCGACCAGAAGTCTACCACGCCGCTACTCGATACGAGTGCTCTCCACTCTGAAGAGACATAAGACACCCCTGTATCGTGCCGGATGCCAAAGATTTTGAAAAACCTCTGTGCATAGGGGTACGGGATAAGGTGACTGGGGTCACTAAGGCAGCGGGAGTTACTTGTTATGTTTGAGCGGGTATTTATATGACTCATGGGATTGAGTAGACTCACGATTCCGCAATCATGAAACACACTACGTATTGGCGTGTGATCAATCGTCGCTGGCGGGGAGGCGCTTCATGCACGCCCCTTATGGTCTAAATGTTCTCGATACCTGCCTCACCTGTCCGGGGCGGGAAGAACATCTCTTCTATAAACTTTCCACTCCTGCCGGACAACGCCTCAACGAAATTAAATCAACTGCCGTCTATCCCAAGGGAGCGATGCTCTTCATCGAAGGGCAGCAACCCCGTGGTGTGTTTGTGCTCTGCACGGGGAAGGCAAAACTTTTTACTTCATCCCACAAAGGCAAAACCATCATCCCCAAGATCGCCGAACCCGGAGACGCTCTCGGCCTCAACGCGGTCGTGTCCCATCGCCCGTCCGAAGTCACGGTCGAGATGATGGAGACGGGAGCGGTCAATTTCATTCCCCGCGATTCTTTGCTGCAATCTCTGAAGCACGACTCCGAAGTCATCTTGCATGTCGCCGAAGAGTTGAGCCGCAACTATTACGCTGCCCACGAGGAAATTCGCACTCTGGGTCTCACCGCTTCACTGTCGGAGAGGCTTGCGAAGCTCCTGCTCTCGTGGTCAACCAAGACCGTGCGGGACGACGGTTCCACGCAAGTAAAGCTCAGGCTCACTCACCAGGAGATTGCGGAAAGCATCGGGACCAGCCGCCAAGTTCTGAGCCGCCTGTTGTTCGAATTCAGGCAGAAACAATTGATACAGGGAAACGGGACCACGTTTCTGATCTGGAACGCGGCATTGGAAAAGATCATCCACTCCTGATTTGGCAGCCCAAGATTCAGGGCCGCGTCAGTCACGGCGGTGAGCTTCCTTTTTTGATTTAGCTTTTGAGGTTTGTCATCGCTACGCGGCATTCGGCGTCTGATCCCATCTCCCGCGAGTGCTCCGCGTACTCTCTTGCGCAACAGATTGGCACAGCCCATAGGCGCGAGCGCAGAGCAGCAGCCGCAACGCGTTCAGCAAGCCTGTGACATTTCCTTTTTGAATGCAGACATCCGCATATTGTAAGCGTCTGCACGGCACTCGGCAGCAAGCCGACATCATGATGATCGGAACGTCCGGACTCATCCGCCTCAGTGCAGGCGCGATTATTCCGCGACCGGACATTGCAGGGTGACAGTCCGTGACCACTGCGTCGATTGGGTACAGTCGAAACAAGGTCAGGGCTTCCTCGGCGTCTGGAGCTACCTGTACCTCGTACCCACACGCCCGAAGTTTATGAGCGACCGTGCGCGAGCCGCAGGTGTGATCATCGATGAAAAGGATCGTCGGCATAGGCGGGCTTAGAGTTTCATACGGTCTGGGGAGAGCTGCAGTGACTACGATCACCCCCCGAGAGCTGCTCACTACGACCGTATGCTCTGATCCTCACTGGGGGAATGGCTCCAACGGGCTAGCTGATCCTGAGGTCACTCCGCAGAAATCTCAAAGCTCTAAACGGTGCGACCCGAGCGTTCGACAGGTACTTCTTCATCACCGCTGCCCCCTGGACGTGGCGAGAGTGAATGATTACGATCCCTCTATAACCTGCATCCGCCAGAAACCTCGCAACCTCTTTTCCTGTTCCCTTGAAAATGGAATTGTCGGCGTGCATCCAATGCAGGTCATGGTCAAGGAATATCACCTTGAAATCTTGCTGCTCCAAAGCTCGGAGCGCCGCTTCCGCGTTCTTCGCAAAGACTGCCTTCGGCATGCGTTGTCTGAACCACGAAATACGATCCTCCGTGTCCTCGACGACGAGAACGGGCCAGTCAGTGGGGATATGGAATTGCTCGCTCATGCCATACCCTATGGTCGGGAACGGTTCATCGAATTGATCCATGTCCCTATTCTTCAAGCAGCATCGACCGGAAGCTAGTTACATCTGTCATGACGCGGCCATACCGAAGTGCCGTTGATTCTGCTATGACGAAAGGAAACAATAGAGCAAGCGGTGGAGTCGAAACCACACACCGTTTCTGGGAGCACAGACACTTCACAAATGACGCACTCATCCTCATTGCCGCTGTCCGATTCGCCGTTAACCACAATGTTTCTTGGCCAATATCAGTGCGCTGATGCAGGAAACAATTGCCTTTCTCAAACTGTCCTACGAGGGTCTGGCGCACGAGATGTCGTCCCTGAAATGGTTTGGCATGATGCAGTCGATGGCAAAATGGGGCTGACTCGCGGACAGTGGGTAGAGTTTGGTGGTTTGCTGGGTCTCCCGACAACCTATCAACTACGGCCCGGTGAGCGGGATGGGATGCCTTGCTGGAAAATCTGCTTTCCGCCCGTTGCTCTCACGGCGAACAAGACGTAGATCGCCGTCCACCGCTCAGAATGTACCGCCCCTCCGACCCTCTATTCCTTCGAGAAATTCGGGGATCTACAGATGTACCGTTCCCCGAAAGCTAGTCTGTTCCGTTTTCGGAACGCGGAACAAATGCTGCTGTTGACGTGCCGAACCTCGAATAGAATAATTGGTTCAGACACTGGGTTCTTGGGTTCCTTTAGCATTGAAAGGGGGCCGATTCATGACACCCGTGGCAGCGGCCAAGAAGCGCCCCAAGTTCGATCCCCAAACCTTCCTTTCGAGCATCGACGGTGGCAGGACAATCGCGGCCGCTCCCAAAAAGCAGACCATCTTTGCTCAAGGCGACTCGGCCGATTCTGTTTTCTACATACAGCGGGGAAAGGTGAAACTCACCGTTGTGGCCACGAGCGGGAAGGAAGCCACTATAGGCATTCTGGACGAGGGTGATTTCTTCGGAGAGGGTTGCCTCACTGGACAGCCTCGCCGCATGTGCTCCGCAACAGCAATGACCGATTGCATGGTGATGCGAATCGATAAGAAATCCATGATGGATGTGATTCACCGGGAACGTGCGTTCTCCGATATGTTCGTGGCATATCTGCTGACACGGAATATCCGGTACGAGGAAGATTTGGTTGACCAGCTTTTCAATTCCAGTGAGAAACGCCTTGCTCGCGTTCTCCTCCTGCTAGCTCAGTTCGGCAAGGACGGAAAACCCGAAGTTGCGATTCCCAAAATCAGTCAGGAGACGCTGGCAGAGATGGTGGGCACGACTCGCTCGCGAGTCAATTTCTTCATGAACAGGTTCCGGAAATTGGGCTTCGTTCGCTACAACGGCGAGCTTGAGGTCCACAGTTCGCTTCTCAACATCGTTCTCCACGACTAGTTTCCGCACCGAAATCCGGACCTCCACACGATGTTTCCGGCTCTGCGATCTGTGAAGTTGCCAAGTGAATCATGCGCAGTGTTTCCGGGTTGTAGATGTGGTGCAGGAGCGCGGTAAACCGCAACTTCTTATCCTTACTTGCTGCTTGACGTACCCGCTCCAGCGCACTGAGCGCGTCTTCCCGGCTCGGTGTCCGGGACACGTTTTGCTGGGGCAGGTTCCCTTTGGCCGGACCGCTTCCCTACATCCCCTCCGCCGCCGGTTGCCCGGCGTTGTTCGGGAACTTCTCCGGTACAGTAGGTCTGTCCGACTTCCCAGGTCCGTTCGTCATCGGCGTACGTCCTTAGACTTCCCGATGCGTCCCAAGGCAACTGCGGCCCTGGGCGTACCTGGGATCTCCCGGTTCCCGCGCGAGGTGCTTCCGTACGTGCAGGGGGTCTGCGACCGCGCGGGACTCCGTTGCACCTCGCGATATCGGTGCACCAGATGGGGCCTCCCGCTTTCTCCTACAGCGTCGGCGTCCCGGAGGAATGTTCTTACGCGGCTGAATACCCGGCCCGCACGTGCCCTTGTCAACGCTTCGACGCCGCCCTCGCGAGCGGCTCCGCACGACTCAGGGCCGATGTGGGTCGCTACTTCACATTCGTATGACTCTTTCATTCACTACACCCCGCCGGTTTAACCGGCGCACAGGAGAAGCCACAATGCGAACCAGCGTACCGCTAACCGAGAAACAGAGGAAGGCGATGTTGCCTTACGAGCCGAACGTCGGGGAGATATACAGAACATCGGACTGGCCGCCAATCCAAGCATCGAGAGCCCCGATCGATCCCCAGACTGCTGTATCCCGGTGAAACATCGCAGCGCGAAAGCATCAACGAGGTGATTAGGATCACAGAATTGTCACCGTTCTGCGGTGATTGCAATCACTGACAGAAGTTGCTGATCAACCTAATTTCAAGCCTGCAAGACCTCCCCCGCAAGATCGTCCTAAGTCTCTCCACTGAAAGTCGGCCACAGGCAAATTCGGACGCACAGAGGAGGCACATTTGGATTCCAACCTCGCCCACGCATTTGCGCCCCAAACCGCCGCAGTCCAACGGTCTCTGCTTTTTGCTGACCTTTCTACCGCTGACTGTGCAACCATCATTTCGGCTGCACGGCAAAAGCGATTCTTAAAGAAGCAGAGAATCTTTTTCGACGGTGATCCCGTGCAACAGATTGTGTTGCTGCTTTCCGGTTCTGTCAAAATGACTCAGTTCGGGTCCACAGGCACGGAGGTCATCCTTAGGTTGAATCGGGCGGGAGACGTACTGGGTGGATTTGGCAATGCTCTAAAGGGCAGGCAGTGCTGCACAGCGGAGACTCTGGAGGCTTGCTGCGCTCTGGTTTGGGAGTCCTCTTCATTCGGGCCACTCACCGACCGATTTCCTCTGCTAAGGCGCAATGTGTCGCGGATTCTGGAGGAACGGCTGCGCGACATGGAGGAGCGGTTTCGGGAAGTTTCCACGGAAAACGTTGCATCGCGTGTCAGCAGTCAACTGGTACGTCTAGCAAGCCAGATTGGGAAGCAAGAAGCTGAGGACGTGCGGGTGAACGTCTCGCAGCAGGAGTTGGCGCAATTGACTGGCACAACCCTATTTACGGTTAGTCGTCTTCTGTCTCGATGGAAAAAGGAAGGAACCGTGACGACACGCCGGGAGGTTGTTTCGATACGCAGCGTTCAAGCTCTGGCGGCGATTTCTATGAAAGACGATGGTATCGACTCTGAGTGATCGTGAATGAAGATGAATGTGCCGATCCCTCTGACTCAACACCACTCATCGTCTCCCACGGACTCTATTCGGCGACCGGACTGGCTATAGGACATCAGGGGTACCACTCCTCGGCAGCGCAGTCCCTAAAAGCCAGCAGGGCTACCCTGCCAAAGCGCTGAATCGTTCACCGGGAGCCGCAGACTATTGCCGATATCGAGAGCCTTGAGCGCATCTTCGCTGAGGCGGACACCAGACCATTGACCCCGAACGACCTATCGGCCGCGAATCGAAGGCACGACGAAAAGCTCGCGCATAGCCCGTGGTTTCGGTTGTGGCAGAGGTATGGCGTCTGTTGCCGACTTGAGCCCAAGTAATGGGATCGTGCGAATGGAGAGGTTAAACTTTCGACTCTACTGTATTTGGTTCAGCTTCTGGTAAATCAACATCGCCACGAGCACCAACAGAAATACGCCAGACCCCATGCCGAACACGCGTACCGGGAGGATAAGGCGGCTTACCTTGGTCAACAGTTCCGTCTGCTCCGCGTGCATGTGTGAACTAGAGTCATCCAGAAACAACTGTTCATCCTCGTGCATAGTGAGTGTGCTCTTGTAGATCAGGAGGACGATCAGACCAATTGCGAAAACTCCGAAGATCACCGCCACGACAGTAGTCATAAGCCACCCCGGCCCGATTCCAATTTCAAGCTCACGGGCTTTCCCGCCCGCGTAGATATAACTTTGACCGTTACAGTGTGCCGCTGCAGCGGATTGATTACTGGTCATTTTTGACCACAGTTGGCCTCCATGTATTTCATCAATGCCTTGAAAAACTAGGGAGACGGGCCGAACCAAGATCCGTCGTCTGATCCGCCCGGCTAGGAGGCGTGCTCGCGCAATCGTAATCTTGCCCGACGGCTCCAACGCTGCGAGGATACCGGGGTCTGGCTCCGATCGACAGGCTGCACATTCCATAGCTAGTTTGCTATGTTTCCGGAGCGCGGGGATATCCAGGAACACCGCCAACGGCTTTTTCTGAAATCTAATTGACAAAGTACTTTGATCAAACGGCACTCTTGTAGGATACGTTGTGTCCCTCGTCGAGGAAGTCCGACATCCTGATGATCCCTAATTTGCGCTTTTCCATCTGCAGGGCCGCCGTGCTCCTGCTAGCCCTCTCTGTTGTTCCTTTGGCTTTTTCGCAGCTCGACGGTACGGCTCCGACAATTTCGAACGGCAAGTATGCTGCGGACCGAATTCTAGTTAAGTTTCGACCGGGTATGAACGCGAAAGCCCGAGTAAACGCGCACGCAGTCGTAGGCGCACAGACCCTCAAGCAGTACACGGCGGTAAGGGAGTTGGAAGCTGTGAAGCTGCCCCCTGGCTTAGATGTCGGCACGGCGCTACGGGCCTATCGACAGCATCCGGAAATCGAATATGCGGAACCGGACTACATTGTCCACAGTTCCGAATCACCGAACGATCCGTTGTTTCCCTAAATGTGGAACTTGCTGACCACGGGTGTTCACACCGTTGTGGTTGCAACGATCGATACTGGCATTGATTTTACCCATCCGGATCTAATACCGAATTTGTTTCATGACACAGCAGTCTGCAATGGCGTGAATGACGCCACCAATGGCTGTTACGGAAAATCAACCGTTCCTTACACAGCCAGTCCCTTCGACGATAACGGCCATGGAACCCATGTATCCGGCACTATCGGAGCATCCGGCAACAATAGCTTGGGCGTTGTTGAATCAATTGGAATGTACAGTTGCCGACGTGCAAGTTTCTGGATTCTAACAGGAGTGGGCAGACCTCCGACGCTATTTCCTGCCTCGACTACGTGTTGCAGATGAAGAGTAAAGGCTACAACATCGTGGCCACGAACAATAGCTGGGGCGGAAGCGAATATTCGAAAGCTCTAACCGATGCGATACGAGCCCAGCAGCGGGCGGGCATTCTTTTTCATTGCTGCCGCAGGAAATGAGTTCAGCGACAACGATCTGGCGCCTACCTACCCTGCCAACACCTCTTTGCCAAATGTTATTTCGGTGGCAGCCACAAATCGATTGGACGCTTTGGCCGTATTCTCCAACACTGGACGTCACCCTGTGCACACTATCTTTTGTTGGTCATTTCTCTCAGCAACTCCCTCGATGTCTGACGCAATCGTTCGGCGAGTATGACTGCGAGCGAGCGGTAGAACCTCGTGCCAAAGCCCGGAAAGACGTTCATGAGTTTACGTAGATCATCTGCCCAGATCGCGTCCACTTCAACATCATCCTTGGCAACAACCGCTGCGGTCGCCGTACAGTCTCCGAGAAACGCCATTTCGCCACAGATATCGCCTGCTCCAAGGGTCGCAATCACGGCACGGGAGTTCGCTCCCTCTAGCTCCACCGAAGCTGATCCGCCACGGAGAATATAAAGGTGGTCGATCCGAGCACCTTCCTTGATGATTTCCTCACCGAGCTTAAGGTGTATTCGCTTGGCCTTAGACCCAATCAGAGTCCAATCATTACGAGTCAGGTCTTGCAGGGTACTGTGAGGCATTCTTGTGACATTTTATTCCTGCGATGAGTGCCGATTCGTACTACAAAGGTAAAGAAAAGTTATCCTTTGGTCTAACAGACACCGTTCGCGAGTCTACTGGTCAGTGCGCCCTTTTCACGATGCTGTCTTCGCGGTCCCGACAAGAGTGGAAAGTTCGTTGGCGAAATCAGATGTCCGAGTAACGTTGTCAAGCATTTGTCGAAATCGACTAGTTCCCTTCACTTCGAACCCACAATGAATTTCACAGGTTCGTTGCTGCGGCCGCCGGGACAGGAATCAGGAGTGGCCACTGAATATCGGAATGTTCAAGTTGCTGCTTTGCCCCGGTGCGGGAGTTGCACCCGCTGAAGTCCAGCGCCTTTCACGGCGCACTGTTTCGTCAACTGGCGGCGGCGAACCGGAGTTTAGTTCTTAAGCACTTTGCTGGACAGAATCCTTATCTGCCAGTCACAGGCCCTTGTGACCTCCATCACCGTAGGCAGGAACATCACCTGCAACCATGAAATGCGGGCTGGTTTAGCTGGCGAGCCGACCTTCACGGCAGGAGAGAGCACAATGGAGCACCACCTCGTTCAAGTCGAACTGAGAACTCACACTACCCACACGTTGACGTGGCTCGACGCCGCCTTGAAGCCAAAGCCGGGCATGGTGCTGGTCTGCAAAGACGATCCGCGCCCGTGGACCGTCGTGCATGCGTACAACATCACGGCGCAAGAAAGAAACACCGACCATGAAGATTGGAAGGTTGGGTCTCTGAATGGCGGAATTGATCTCAGTTCTCTTGGAAGAGTCGAGCGTGGGATGAGGTCGAGTCATACATTAGTAGAACCATCCGAGGCTGACTACCAATGACACCCAATCAACTAGCTGCCAGAATCCGCAAGCTGCGTAAAATCGTTCCGATAACCGCCGAGTTCGAGCGCGTCCTGACTAAGCGTGGTGGCCGGAACACAAACGGCGTTTGGTACACCTCGCAGAAGCAGCACTGGCTTGGCTGGCTGAAAGGGTACAAGGGAACGGGTATTACAACCGAAAAAACTGGCATCGATCAGTAGAGTTTGTTTACAACCACATTAACTGTCCGCCCATGGTTCTATGGCTTGGCGAAGCATCGGGTGTCCCGAGAGCTAACCTCATTAAGGCCAAGCAGGCTGCTCTATCGGCCAAACCGCATCTTCCCACCCAGACTGCCGCAATCAGAAAAATCATTCCTTGGAATATGATCGAGGATCGTCTCGGCAAAGGCGGCAGGCGTGATAAGAAACCGGGCACTCGCAGTGAATCAGGCAAGAAAACCATGCGAACGCCGAGAAGTGCCGTAGGAAAGGCCCCAGTCCACAAGGCTGGGCGCGACGACCCGCGCAAAGCCGCGAAAATTATGAAGGAGACATTCCCAAGTCAGCCCGACTACGATTTGGTACTCACCCAACTTTCAGAATCCATCTACCAAGCCAAATCGGTGGCTCCAAATGCTTGGGCTGTTACGTTGTTCCCCCATGGTCTTCGGCTCAACGTCGGTCAAGTAGAGGTTTTGACAGCTTTCCAAGGTCAGGTCAGGCTCTTAGTACAAGGCGCTGTTCAGAGCATCGATCAAAAACTCCTTAAGAAGTCTCCCTACAAAGTTCCGGGAAATAACTACATTTTCGGAGGCACCATCGAGCAGTTCAGGCGCTATCGCGATGCCTTGCTCGCAGCACACTACGATTTCATCTTAGCGGCGGGAACTACAAAGATTGGTAGACCGTGGGCCGGAACCCCACACAAAGGCTCCCACTCATCTGGACTTGCTGACTTGGCAGACGCAGTAGCCTATGACTTGGCAGAAGCGGTAGCCCATAAAAGCGAAAAAACGAGAACGATACACTGGGTCAAATCCGACGAACTGGATAATTTGGGACACGGCGTCCAGTTCTTGCACGACGAACTGCGTGGCCATAGTAGGCGGACTCCAGTCGCATTCTTGGAGGAGTACGGTTGGCTGGAAGGTGGTCCGGCGACCGTTAGGCTCCTCGGAATCCGCCCTAGCACAATCACCGCTGCTCATTGGCCAGAGATCATTGAGAGCGCCCGCAAAGCCGTCCACGTGTTCCTGTCGAACGAAGCCAACTTTAACGGATCATTCCACCACGGACCAATCCAAGTCGGATTTAACGCCTAAACCGAACATATGATTCTGCTGCTGATCGTCTCCGCGCACGCCCTCTGGTATCACAGTCGGTTGTGGATTGGGAGTAGTTTTTCAGCAGC
>CAVZFP010000021.1:0-147896 GCA_963774565.1 uncultured Acidobacteriaceae bacterium
AGGGGATTGAGTATAAGATCACCGCGGGCAGGATTGAAAAACTGCGGCGTGTGTTCGAGCGCCGGATCGTACACGATCGCCGTCTCGCCCCGCTCGGCGATCTGCATCAGCACCCGACGTTGCAGAACGCTCTTTCCTGCGCCCGTGTCTCCCTCATCACCATGTGACTCCTCTCTACGAGCGCGGAATCGAGAGCGAATCCCTTGCCTGCGTGGTCAGAAAGCTAATCCATCCCCTCCACTCCATTGATTGAATTCCTTGACGGTGACCATCTCGGGGCCCTTGAGCCTCCGTCCATGTTCCTCGATGTGCCGTCGCGTCCGGTTCCTCCATAGCATTGCCAGCAACAGCCTCAGCACAAAAACTCCCAATGCCCCAGCCCATGCAGGCCATAGCAGATCGCCGGGCGTCTGCCCGGTAAATCCGCTCTGCAAGCATCCGGTTCATTTGCGCGCTCGTGTAATGCACCGTGTCCACCTTCAGAGCGACCGCTCCCGCCTGTCGCGCTTTAGCCGTGAGCGCAAACGAGGGCCATACCTGCAAGGGGGCGGGCATCACGTCGGCGTCGGTGGCCATGCTGTGTTGCCCTTGTCCGTCCAATTTCGAGAGCACTTGGTAGGTGCCATTCGGACTGGGAAAATTCTTAGTGCTCGAATATTGAACCCAGTACCACTGCTGCAATGGCGTCCAGACCTCGACGTTTTGGTATGTGAAAATTCCTATCCCAGCTACAAAAGCAAGGACTAAAGCCACAAGAGTCGACAGCAGCCAATTTTTGGACAGGCCCCGAGATTCCCCTCGACCCAATAACCGATTCACTGTTCACCCCCAGTCCAGGGCAATCTTCCGTCGTTCGCCGCGCGAACCGACGGGACTATTAAAGACGCTCCGGAAAACGTTGGTCATCTCAACTCGCTTTGAACGCTTGGTCCAGCCTTTCGCGCGCCTTTCTCAGCTTGTCCGAGTCAGCCCGGTCGATGAGCCGCTGCATCTCCTCGGCGGTCAGTGGTTCGCCCTTCGCTTGCTTGAAAAGTACGTTCAGCAGGATCGCTCGAAGCGCCACCACCTCAGCCATGACCGCATGGGCTTCGCCCCCGGTTCCGTTCAGCTTCTCCGGTTGGCCGTTCGCACTGGCCAGCATCACCTCGCGGCACCATTCCCCCAGGGTCTTCGAGGCCTTCTGAGCTGCCTGCTCCAGCCGGGCGAATTCCTCTTCGCTGACCTTTGTTCCTATGGATTTGGTGCGCAGATTCGGCTTCACCATGAACTCGTCTTCCTAAACGTCACCACGACGCAATCTCTTGCGTTTTCAAATAGTTCGCGTACGGTAACCAAAAGTTAGCCTGCAGCTCCCATTCTGGGGTGACGTGTCATTCTTCAGCCGCTGCGAAGCAGCGTTTTCGAAACCTAACTTGGACCCCGATCTGTCTGGAACCCCAGCAGCCCGACTCAAGCACCTTCGAAAGCCTGAACCCGACTATCCATGAACCGCCGAAACTCATCTAGAACCCCTGGGGGCGGACCCACCTTATAGTCCTCACTGCCGGGGCTCATCAGCATCCCATCGACGAACACGTTATGGGCATCACCGTCGTCCGGCTCCATGAGCGCAAACAGGATCATTGCCTGGTCCCGTTCAGAAACATATGCCCGCCGATCTCGCCTATCCAGCAGCAGGCAGTGGCAGGTCGGCAGCTCAGCTCCCCGTCTCATGATCTGCTCAAGCGGGGGCCGTTCGGTTCCGGAAGGGAACTTCCCATACAGGGTGGGATAACGGCTTTCGGGCAAGTACGGGGCTACCGCTGGGTGGTGTAGAAACCAAGACCACAGGCTACCGTCCGAAGGCAAATCGTCGCCCCCGTCGCTGTACCCAAATTGAGGGGAACCGGCTGTGTATCCGAACTGTACGAACCGTAGATTTCCCTTGTAACCGAAAGCAGTCTCGAACGAGTCGGGTACCGGAAACGGGAGTGGGATAGCGCCGACAAGCGTTGGCGACATGTCGTCCTCAGGAACCTGCCAGCCCAGTTCTTGGACAGTGCGCCGCGCCTCCTTCACAAGATGCCGATGGACCTTCGAGGCCGCCAACCGGGTCCGATGTATTCCGCCCACAGATTTCATTGCGCCATCCTCTGCCGGCAAGGGCGTTGAGTTGTCGATTGCACATCGGCAAAGACTTCTCTGAGCTCATCGGGTTTCCCGGCCCGTATGTAAGCTTCGTAGGCGTCGTTCATTGTGGACAGCGCTTCATCCTCCCTGCCTGCGGATTTCAGCGCGAAGCTGTACAAAAGCCAAAGTTTCGGATCGGATCTATCGGATTCGAGAGCCCGCGCGCAGCACTCAAGCTCCTTCTCGTACATGTCAAGCATGTGGTAAGCCAACGACATTCCTGTCCACGCTCTGATGTTCTTGCCGTTGTTGTCCGGGTCGAGTTCTAGCGCACGATCGAAAGCTTGTACTGCGGATTGCAGACGTGCTCTATTCGTTTCCTCTGGGTCTTGGGTTCGGTAAAGGGCTACGCGGCGGAGCGCGAAACCGAGATTGAGCCATGCGCCAGTACTCCGAGGACTGGTCCGGTGTTGCAGTAGGACCAGAGCGAGCACCTCGGGAGCAGAAGCTGAAAGGTTTGTGGGAAGAACAGCGCCGTCCTCGTACATACCCCCCAAGAACCGCCCGGCGAAATCGGCTATGCTCTGGCTGGCCCGGCCCCTAGATTGTGCGTCCGCATGCCAGCGGAGCACTTCCTTGATCTCGTCGGGCATATTCTCGAGAAATTGGTTTTCGGCGTCTGTCACGGTCGTCCCGTACTTTCGCAAATCAAGCTGGCGTTCGTTGCTTCTCGATCTGGACCAATTCGGGCTTCGCTCTTTTCCCAGCACCCAAATCAACCTCTTTGCCCTTGGCGTAGATGGGATGGCGGCAATGCGTCCGATTCCATTCGGTCAAGGTTGCGGTTTGGTGCACATGCTCGACGACACTTCGCCATCGACCTCCGTTGTAGGCGCAAAAACTGATTTCACCTTCTTGAGTCGCCATAGGAGTCCTTGAGTCGGACATCGTTGCAAGGTCGTAGTTGTAGAGATCTTGGAAGCTCATCGGAGTGATCATCACGAGTTTCCACGGCTCCTTATATAAGTAAGCTCGCTGGGACCAGTCTGAGCCGCTGCCGCCAACCCTATAAAAACAGTCCGCAAGCAATTTGCGAAGCTGGTCAAATCCAAAATCGGCTGGAGCCTTGGTGCGATCGAAGTTGCGTACCGCTGAGAGCGAGACCATTGCCTTAGTGATTGCCGGTCGCCTCCCGAGATCTGTGATCTCCACAAGGTCACGGAGGAATTGCTCCACGTCGAAGAACTTCGCCACGGGGATTATTTCTCTTGTGTGGGAATTGATGAGAATCGGGGAGAAGATCCCATGATTGGGATGGATATCGCAAAAGAGGCTTCCTAACTCTGCGTCCGGATGGAGAACGTCGCACAGATGGGCGAAGGCTGCGTAGGCAGAGACGGGGAACCAGTCGCGCATGGGTTGCCAGTCAATCGACGTTTGCTTTTCCAAGTCGTACGCAATTTGTGAGACCGGATAACGTTTGGTGTAACGTTCATCATCCGATACTCCTTCATCCCGACCACAGAACATCACAGGCTGAAAAATAACGCCGTGAATCTTGTCTACGTGTTCCGCTACAAAGCGGACGATATCACCCAACCCATCGTTGTTCAGCCCGTTCACCACGGTCACCTGGAGCGTAGTTTTCATTCCCGCGGCGGCGATGTTGTCCAGTGCGGATCGCTTCACGTCCATGTTGTTCCCGATTCCTCGATGGCTGTTCTTTGCTTCCGTGGTGCCATCGAACTGGAGATACACCGCGTGGAGTCCAGCCGCCCGTGCCTGGGCCGCAAAATCCCTCTCTTGGGCAAAGCGAATTCCATTGGTGGCGACATGAATCCGGTGGAAGCCCATGCTTTTTGCATGGCGGACGGCCTCCAGAAAAATCGGTGAGAGTGTTGCCTCTCCACCGGAGAACAGAACGTTGATTTCTCGTTGAGGTTTGAAGGACATCGCCCTTGCAAAGAGATCCCTCACGTCTTGCATATCCAATTCGTGAACGAAGCTAGTAGCGTTTGCATCCATATAGCAGGGCGAACACACCATGTTGCAGCGGTTCGTCAAATCGACGATCAAATACGAACCTCGTCCCGTCTTGATGCTGTTTGCGCCGTGATTGTGGACTCTTTCGTCTCCGACGCATCTGAAATCCCTACCGAAAGCGAGGCTCTCCATCCTTCGGAAGAAATCCGGATGATCGGAAAGCACGTCTTCGAACGGGCCGTGCTTTTCGCACGCCTTACGCATCAGAATGCGTCCGGCTTCCTCCAGGATTTCTGCCTCGATAATTCCGGGCTTATCCCTGAAGTCAGCAATAGCGGCGTCACCGTTGATCACCGCGTCCACTGCTTCTCTATTGCAGTCTGGGCATAGTGAGAGTGTCCTCCTAGGGACGCCAGCTGCCATTTGTATTCTTTCCCAACTTTTGAGAAGCGGGCCGGGCGCCCAAGCCGGACGCGGGGACTGTCCCTTGGGCAAGATTGCATTGACGTTTCTAGCGAATGACCATGCGGCGTTCGATGCGGATTGGGCAAAACTGGCTCGCTGGGCGGACATAGGACAGAACCTCCTCTGGGGATTTATTCGAAGGCGGGATTACTTCTGACCGACGCCTTCGGATTGAAGCTGGTGGTAGCCAAATACCAGTCCGACGACGCTCCGGCCAAAATCACCGACTTCTACCGTGACAAACTGAAGAAGTACGGCAAGGTCCTCGAGTGCCATACCCAGAAACATGGCGGCGATGTCGAGATAGACAACGACGATGACAAGGACGCCAAGAAGAGCAAAGAGCTGAAATGCGACGACAACTCCGGGCCAGTGACGGAACTGAAGGTTGGCACCGAAGACAATCAGCACATCGTGGCCGTTGAGCCGCACGAAGGCGGCAAGGGATCAACCTTCGCCCTCGTGTACGTCCACACTCGAGGCAAGCGCGGGGAAATCTAGAGAGGTCTCGCAGTGAGTGTATCTGTGTTGAAGGGCACGTACGGAGTTCTCCCATGGCAAAGTCTCGTCATCCTGAGGCGCCGTGCTTTGCGCCGAAGGACCTCCGTACTACCCGCCAGTTGCACAGGTCCTTCGGCGGGCAAAAGCGCCCGCTTCAGGATGACAACACAAAGTTGAGCCTGCCACAGCCACTCGAACACCCACTCTAAGATAAGGGATCGCTGTTCAATCGAACATCGGCAATCTGCCAACCGACGCCGACCGCCTTCTTGCCTCCGTCGCGGGCACTGCTGTACTTTCAAGACACCCTCGGGTCCCGATGGAGCAACCCTGCTACAAGTGCGGGCAAGCGGTAGACGAAGGCGTTCCTTTCTGTCCGCACTGCGCGGCGCCGCAGATTCGCGTAATTATCTCCGAGCCAGTGCTGACTCCCAGAGTGTCTGCCACTGACGAAACACCGCACTCTTCCGCCGTTCCTCCGGGAGCGCAAACTGTCCCGGTCCTTGCCCTTCCTATGGAATGGTCGCAGTCGCTTCGGCCCTGCGCTTTGGCTGCTTTGGTCGCTTCGCTCTTGATGTACCTGGGCCTGAATCCCTTCGTGGCCATGCTCAGCGTCGGATTCTTGGCGGTTGTCTTTTATCGTCAGCGGCGGCCCGGAATCATCACCAAGGCCATGGCTGGAGCCGGCCTCGGCGCCTTGGCCGGACTGCTCTGGTTCGCGATGTCCTCCGTCCTCGAGGTCCTGATTGTGATCTTTCTCCACAAAGGGCCGGAAATCCGCGCTGAGCTTCTGACAAAACTCGAAGAAGCAGCTTCTAAAACCAGCGACCCTCAAGTGTTATCCGTATTCGAGCGTTTCAAAACCCCGGGTGGGATTGAGTTCCTAATGGTAGCCGGGCTCGTTTTTGCATTTCTCGCTTCGATCATTCTCGGGGGGCTCGGCGGCGCATTAGGCGGAGCCATCTTGGGCCGCCGCGACAGACCCTAGGTTTCCAACCGCCGTCTAGCGCGTCTTGGCCAAGCAGTCGGGGACTCCGTTTTGAAGACACTGCTTTCGGAGACTCTTGCGGAGGCCACGCCCCACGCGTATGATGCACCGTTTGCACTTGTGACGATGAACAAGCCTGCCCGCGGTTCGCTACTCGGGATTGAACACCTCGAGGCGAAGGAAATTCTGGGCCTGCTGAAGCTGGCCCGCCGCATGAATCCGCTAAAGGCCCGTCCGCTGCTCCGCGGCAAGCGGGTTGTGCTTCTGTTTTACGAAGCTTCCACGCGCACTCGTTCTTCCTTCGAATTCGCCGCCAAGTCCCTGGGCGCCATGACCACGCTGGTCCAGTCTTCCGGCTCCAGCATCGAAAAAGGCGAGTCTGTCCTCGATACCGGCTATACCTTGCGTGCCGTCGGCGCCGATTGCATTGTCATGCGCCATCCCTCGGCCGGCGCGCCCCACCTGATGGCGCGGTATCTCGACATTCCTGTGATCAACGCCGGAGATGGCATGCACGAGCACCCCTCGCAGGCGCTGCTCGACGCCTTCACCATCTTGAAGCACAAGAAGTCTTTCAAGGGCCTGAACGCTGCCATCATTGGCGACATCTTCCACAGCCGCGTGGCGCGAAGCGCCTGCCACCTGCTGACTAAATTCGGAGTGAAGATCACCTTGTGTGGACCGCCGGAATTTGTGCCCGATGTGGCCGCGACCCTCGCCCCTGGCCTGCGCATCACGCGACACATCGAAGACGCGCTGCGCGGGACCGATGTGATCATGCTGCTGCGCGTGCAAAAAGAACGCCTGGCGGGACAGAAGATACGCCTGCAGGACTACATTGCGCGCTACCAGATGACGACAGCGCGCCTGAAACTGGCCAGACGCGATGCTATCGTGATGCATCCGGGTCCGATCATCCGTGGCCTTGAACTCACGGCGGAAGTTGCCGACGGCCCGCAATCGGTCATCGTGGACGAGGTCCATAACGGTGTTCCCACGCGCATGGCCATTCTGGCGCGAGCGTTAGGGAAAGCAAAATGAGCCACGGATTTCAGGGATCAACACGGGTCGACCGGCAGTGCGTGGTGAAAGTGAGATTCGTATCAGGGCACGCCTTCAGGCGTTCCGTAAGCGCAGCAATATTAACTCGCCTTGAGGCGCTGGGTTTTGCCTTCAAGTTTAACCACGTGCTAACGGGAATCGATAATGCATCCCTGTTTTGACGTCGACGGAATCTCGTCGGAGAAATTACTGCTCGAATGGAAGTGGCTGGCTCCCGGAGAGTTCAGCTTGGTAGCGGTGAACGCGTTCGGAGACTTGTTCCTACAAGATGGTCCCGGCAATGTGCACAGGCTGGATGTCACGGGCGGGACGATCTCCACGATGGCAGCTTCGACCGCGGAATTCAGAGAAGCCGCAGAAGACACTGGCAAGAGGCGGGACTGGTTTTTGGAGGAACTTGCCGAGCAGGCGCAGCAAAAGGGGTGCAGTCCGGGAAAGGGGCAATGCGTGGGTGGCAAGATTCCGTTTGTCTTCAAAGAGAGCACTAACAGGCCGGACAACATGTACGTGGCCGATCTCTACGAGTATGTCTGGTTCATGGGCGACTTACACCGCCAGATACGCGACGTTCAAGACGGTGGCAAGGTCAGGATTAGAGTTCAACCTTCTCCGGATCGGCCAGAGCACATCGAAAACTGAATGCCGACTGCTAAGAGCCAAAGAGAGAACGCGAGCCTGCTGATCAAAGGCGGCCACCTGATCGATCCGGCCGCAAAGATCAACGCGCCCATGGACGTTCTGCTGCGCGACGGACGAGTCGCCGAAGTTGCCCTGCCCAACAAAATTCGCGGCGGCGCCGACGAGAAGTTTGACGCGCGTGGTCTCATCGTCGCTCCTGGCTTCATCGACCTGCATGTGCACCTGCGCGAACCGGGGCAGGGCTACAAAGAGACGATCGCGACCGGGACCGCGGCCGCTGCCGCCGGAGGCTTCACCTCCGTCTGCACCATGCCCAACACCGCGCCCGTGGTCGATACGGCAGAATGGGTAAGTTGGCTGCGCAATCCTGAGCGCGGTGCCGTAGTCAACGTGTTTCCCATCGCCGCCGCCACGCGCGGAAGCCGTGGTGGAACTCTCACCGACTTCGCCGCCCTGCAACGGGCGGGAGCAGTCGCGGTCACCGACGACGGCAAGCCCATCCTCGACGACAACGTGATGCGTATGGCGCTGCGCCTGGGCGCCGAATTGAATTTTCCAGTCGTGCAACATGCCGAAGATACACGCTTGACCGAGAATTGCTCGATGCATGCGGGTCCGACCAGCTTCCGCCTGGGCCTGCGCGCCATGCCAGCCGCCGCCGAAGCTGCCATCGTGGACCGCGATGTGACTCTGGCGCAACAGATTCGCGAGTCGCGCCTGCATGTGGCGCATCTTTCGACCTCTGACGCCCTGAAGGCTGTGCGCCGCGGCAAGCGCGCTAAGGCTCGCGTCACCTGCGAGGTCACGCCGCACCACTTCACATTGATCGATGAGAACGTCGGCGAATACGACACCAACTTTAAGATGAATCCGCCACTGCGCTCCGCCACCGACCGCGAGGCTATTCTGGTCGCGCTCGCCGACGGGACCGTGGATGCCATCGCCACCGACCACGCCCCCCACGCTCCCCACGAGAAGCAGGTCGAATTCGAGCGTGCGACCTTCGGCATCACTGGCCTGGAAACGGCTCTGGCACTGGCGATTACCAAACTCCACCGCGAGCAAAAAATTCCACTACCACGCATTGTCGAACTCTTCACAGCGGGGCCCGCGAAGGTCTTCGATCTCCGCGGCCGCGGTTCGCTCGTCCGCGGCAACTTTGCCGACGTAACGATCTTCGATCCCAAGAAGCGCTGGACCTTCGAAGCCGCGAAGTCGCGCTCGCTGTCGCACAACACTCCATTCGACGGCTGGCAGTTTACCGGTAAGGTCGTCGCGACAATCGTTGGCGGAAAGATCGTTTTCCGGATGGAATAGAGACCACCCTCGGTCCAGCCCGAATGCGAGGGACGCGAGCCTGGCGTATACTCCACGCGAAATTGAGGAAGGGCGCAAAATGATTCGAACCTCGCGATTAATTCTTCCAATTGTCTTTTTGTTTACCGCCTTCGTATGCGGGCAGACGAGCAACCCAGCTGTCCCGCCCGTTCCGTCCGCCGAAAACCGGCCCGCGGCAGCGCCTGCGTTCGATGTCAACGCAGCGGTCAATGCCTATTTGGCCAAGATGCCGCCCGCCCAACGGTCCCGCTCTGATGCCTATTTCGAAGGCGGCTATTGGTTGCTTCTGTGGGACTTTCTCTCGAGCGTCTTCGTGATGTGGCTGATGCTGCGCTTCCGATGGTCAGCGGGGATGCGAAATCTGGCCGAGCGCATCACTCGCTTCCGGCCACTCCAGACTGCGCTGTACTGGATGGAGTTCATTCTGGTTGCTTCGATACTCACCTTTCCGCTCACCGTTTATGAAGGCTACTTCCGCGAGCACAAATATGGACTGCTGAATCAGAACCTTCGGTCCCTGGATGCGCGAGCAGATCGTCGGGCTGGCGGTCGGCGTTGTGCTGGGAGCGATCCTGATCGTGCCGCTATTTGGGCTTGTCCGACGCCTGGGGAAGAGCTGGTGGGTGTGGGGCGCGGCTTTGACGATCGTGTTTCTCGCATTCGTAAGCCTGATCGCCCCGGTCTACATCGCGCCTCTCTTCAACAAGTACAAAAGGCTGGAGGATCCGAGCATCAAGGATCCGATCCTGCAGGATGGCTCGCGCCAACGGAATTCCCGCAACAGATGTCTACGAGTTCGATGCCTCCAGGCAATCGAATCGAGTCAGCGCCAATGTCAGCGGCTTCGCCAGCACGATGCGAATTTCATTGAACGACAATCTGCTGAATCGCTGCACGCTGCCCGAGATTGAAACGACCATGGGTCACGAGATGGGTCATTACGTTCTCAATCACGCTTACAAAGGGTTGGTCTATGTTGGCGTGTGTGATCGTGATCGCGTTCGCCTTTCTGAACTGGGGCATCAACTTCGCCCTGGCACGCTGGGGCGCGAAATGGGATATTCGAGGGATCACCGACGTCGCGGTCCTGCCGCTGGCGGTGATCGTGTTGTTCCTATTTCTCTTTGTCATGACGCCGATGACTAACACCATCACCCGCACCATGGAGTTTGAAGCGGACATGTACGGGCTGAACGCCGCGCAGCAGCCCGATGGCGAGGCGAATGTCGATATGATGCTGGGAGAATATCGCAAGCTTGATCCGGGACCGGTCGAGGAGTTCGTCTTCTACGATCATCCCAGCGGCCGTACACGCATCACGGCCGCAATGCGCTGGAAGGCCGAGCATCCAGAGTCGGCATCCGCAGAAGAGATGAACCGGCAAATCTTCGAGAAGAAGTAATCCAATGCGAGGTGACTTTTGGAGACGGGCTCCGAGCCGCCCCGCGGCTTCTCCCCGTCCCAGCAGAGGAGAAGCCGCGAAGATCCGAAGTTCTACTTCGCAGTCGGCGGAGGTACCACCTCCTGTAGTCTCGGGTTGTCGCGCATTCGGCTGAACTCCTCGTCTTTATAGACATTCGCCAGATTGCGGTAGCCGTCTTCCTTGGCGCTCTTCAGGCATTGCAGACAGCCATCGATGTCACCGCGCTTGGCATAGGCTTTAGCCAACAGGTAGGAGTATTGCGCGCGCTCCTCGGGGCTCGAGATCTGCGCCGAAATGCCGGTCCGGGAATCGTGGCGGAGGGCGTCAGGGTCGAGTTCCATGGCCCGCATGTACTCTGCGATGGCGCGCTCCATCTTCTTCTGGCTGAACCACGCCGCTCCAAGGTTCACATGGAACGTCGCGTCGGTTTCGTTCAGGGCGACGGCCTTCTTGAAGTACTTCGCCGCCGAGCCGTAGTTCTTCTGCATGTAATACACGGCGCCAATGTTGTTGACGGCTTCTGCATACTTGGAGTTCTGCTTGGCGGCTCGTCGCGAAGTTCAGGCGCGCCGCCAGCGAGATTATCCTTCCTTAATTCCGCCAGACCCAGTTTGTTGTAGAGCACGGCGTTCTTGCGGATCTTTGCGCAGTCCTGCCTGGAAATAGTCGATAGCCAGCGTGTAGTCCTTTGACCGCGCGCCTGGTCTCCGGCCTTCTCGAGTTGGGCAACCGTCATCGCATCCATTTTGATCTTGCCCTGCTGGGGAACGGGCGGCCGTGCTGTATCGCGACAGCGGTCACGAGCAGCGCCAGCATCATGATTTTTAGTATGGTGTTCCGCATATCTGGCCTCTTTCTCGCGGAGTGTCTCAGGTTCCGGTCGGCGGCTCTTGCTCCGGCGAGCCTCCGCGACTGAGTCAGTTATGCCGGATTTGCGGCGGCTACAACGCTATATCCGCTACCTGGGGTTAGGGCCGCGGCGCAACTACAGGTTGCAATAAGCTATGTCCGAGAACGCAATGACTTGGCGGACCTGGAGAAATTCGCAGGCTTCCATGCGCTGGATAGAAATACGCAGGGTTACAGGGGTTACGTAACCGTTTGCAAGCGAACCATAATTTCCCGAGCAGGCGTATAAAGGAACCAGAAGGCGCGTATTCAGTTGAGGGAGGTTTCGGGTGCCTTCGACCACAGCGGAGTCGATACCTGGGAAGAGGAACGGGCGGAGTTGCAGGCCGTGTTGCAGCTCACTTATTTGCCCGGTCCCCGGCGCTAAGCCACCTGCTGTCTTATCTTTGCGAGAAGACCTTCGCCGGAGAAACCGATCAGATTAAGGAATATTCCGTCGCGCTCGACGTCTTCGATCGCCAGGACTCCTTCGATCAGGATACGGATTCGATTGTGCGCGTTCAGGCGAACCGGCTGCGCAAGCGGTTAAGCGAGTACTACGCGCGCGACGGCGCCGCACATCCGATCCACATCACGATTCCCGTCGGGCAGTACATGCCGATGTTCAAGACGGGTCGGACAGGAGAGGTGCAACGACGGCTGGCGATGAGCCCCAGAGCCCGCGCTCCGCCTGGCGATCGCGTCCAGTGGCACCGAGCCAGAATCTTACTGGCTGATGGGCGCTGCCGTCTTTTGTTGGCTGGGATGTGGTTGCCGCATTCCTGGCCCGCGGGAGACCGAAACCGCAACCAGTCGTTCGCTCTTCCTCATTCCCAGCAACCCGCTGCTGAGCCCGCAGTTGGGCTTCCCGTTGGAGAAGAGGTCCACATCCTGGCCGGATCGAGCCGCAAGTATGTCGATCACGCCGGCAAGCTCTGGAGTCCGGATACTTACTTTTCTGGCGGAAACGCGGTGCGAGCGCGGTGCAGCACATCTGGCGTACCCAGGATCCCATCATCTACCGCAGCAGCCGGCAGGGAGATTTCACCTACAACATTCCGCTGAAGCCGGGAACCTACGAACTGCGCCTGCACTTTGCGGAGACTTTCTACGGCCCGGAGAATGCGGGTGGCAGGCGGCGAGGGCAGCCGCACCATGACGGTCTCAGCCAATGGCGAGCCCGTTGCTCCACGATTTCGATGTTCTCGCGGACGCGGGCGGCGAGCGCACGGCGGAAGTGAAGGTCTTTCACGACATCTCCCCGGCCAGCGATGGCCAGCTGCATCTCAGTTTTTCTCGGGGAAGGGTGGCAGCGCGATGCTGTCGGCCATCGAGATTCTGCCCGGCGTGCGCGGGCAGATTCGCCCGGTGCGCATCGTGGCGCGCGACGTGCCGTATTACTCGAACGACAGCCGCTGGTGGAGTCCGGATACCTATTTCAAGGGCGGACAGCTCAGCAGCAGCCAGGAGCCGGCGCAGGGGACCGACGATCCTGAGTTCTATGAGACCGAGCGCTGGGGACACTTCTCGTATGCGATCCCGCTTGCGCCCGGCAAGTACTCGGTGACGCTGCATTTCATCGAACACCACGCGGCGCGGTCCCGGAGCGCGCGAGTTCCGCAGGCGTGATGGAAGCGGTGCCGCGAAGAGCGCGTGTTCAACGTCTTCTGCAATGGCAAGACAATGCTGGCGAACCTGAACATTCTCGACAAGCTGGGGAGAACCGCCCGCTGGTGCGCAAGATCAAGGGCCTGGAGCCGAACGCCCAGGGCAAGCTGCTGCTGGAGTTCGTGCCGGTTACGCGCTATGCCACGGTGTCGGCGATTGAGGTGGTGCCGGAGTAGAGTGCTCGATGTGGAGACAGCCGCCTCGGCTGTCAGGCTGGCGCGAAGCCAGCCCTGAGGCGCTCAGTTACTGTCCCAGAATCCCCATCCGCTTCCCGACAGCTTTTCAACACCTCCAGCGCCTGCTCCAACTCTTCCTTCGTGTGCGTCGCCGTCATGATGGTGCGGATGCGCGCCTTGCCCTCGGGCACTGTCGGAAACGCGATCCCTGTGCCCAGCACGCCTTCTTTGAACAGCTCCCGCGAGAAGTCCATGGTGAGCTTGCCGTCGCCGATAATGATCGGCGTGATCGGAGTCTCGCTGGCCGGCGTGGTCTCGCCCGCCGATGTCGAAGCCCAGCAGGCCGAGTTCCTTCTTCCAGAAGCGCGTGTTCTCCCAGAGTTTTTCCATGCGCTCGGGCTCGTTCTCGAGCACATCGAAGGCCGCGATGCAGGTCGCCGCCACCGACGGCGGATGCGACGTCGAGAACAGGAACGGCCGCGCCCGGTGATAGAGAAAATCGATCAGGTCGCGCGTGCCGCAGACGTATCCGCCGAGCGCGCCAATCGCCTTTGACAGCGTTCCGACCTGAATATCCACGCGCCCGTGCATGCCGAAATGATCGATGGTGCCGCGCCCATTGCGGCCCAGCACGCCGGAAGCGTGCGCATCGTCGACCATCATGATGGCGCCGTATTTTTCGGCCAGATCGCAGAGCGCAGGCAGCGGGCCGATGTCGCCGTCCATGGAGAAGACGCCGTCGGTGATCAGCAGCTTCTTGCCCGGCTCGTTCTTAACGCTGGCCAGCTGTTCTTCGGCGTGCGCGATGTCTTTGTGGCGGAATACCAGAATCTTCGCCTTCGACAGCCGCGCGCCGTCGATGATCGAGGCGTGGTTCAGCGCGTCGGAGATGATGAAGTCGTCTTTGCCCAGCACCGCCGAGACCGTCCCCGCATTGGCCGCGAAGCCCGACTGGAAGACGACGCACGCCTCCACGTTCTTGAAGCGCGCGATCTTCTCTTCCAGTTCCATGTGGATCTTCATCGTGCCGGCAATGGTGCGCACCGCGCCCTGATCCCACGCCGAACTTGCGCGTCGCTTCCAGCGCCGCCTCGCGCAGCTTGGGATGCGTGGTCAGCCCCAGATAATTGTTCGACGCCAGGTTGATGACCTTCTTCCCATCAAACGTGCAGACCGGCGCCTGCTCGTCGTCAAGCACGCGCAGCTTGAAGTGCGTGCCCTTGGCCTTGAGTTCGTTGAGCTGGTCGGTGAGATAAGAAAGCGGATTGGTGCGGGTTGCGGTGGTCATATCGGAACCTCGCCGCGGATCTGCACGGATTCAACGCGAATGAAGTCGCAAATCGGTCTGCTTCTCGCTACGAACGCGAAACCCGGTTCCGTGATTCGACTTGTGCATCCTGAGCGCGTTCTTGGCGCGAAGTGACCGCATGCACTTCTGCGCGTTCGCTTCACCGCACCCCATTCGGATACACCAGAATCTTGCTGGCCTCCCCGGTCTTCAGCCGCTCCATGGCCTTGCCGAAATCTTTCATCGAAATGCGGTCGGTGATCGCCGGATGCAGATTGAGCTTCCCGGCCTTCAGCAGCGCCGTCATCTGATACCAGGTCTGGTACATGCGGCGCCCGTTGATCCCTGCACCGTGATGCCTTTGAAAATAATGTCCTCGGAGAAGTTCAGCGAGATGGGCTTCGAGGTCAGGCCAAGCAAGGAAATGCGTGCCGCCGCGCCGCACGATGTCGAATGCGGTTCGAATCGAGTCCGGATGCCCCGCCATCTCGAGCACGACATCCACGCCCAGGCCGCCGGTCTTTTCCATCACGATGGCGTCCACGTCTTCTTTGGCCGGGTTGAGCACGTAGTCGGCCTTCATCTCGCGCGCAATCTGCGCGCGGTGCTCGTTGACTTCGATCGCGAAGACCGAGGTCGCTCCCACAGCCTTGGCCACCGCAATCGAAAACAGTCCGATCGGCCCGCAGCCGGTGATGGCCACGGTCTTGGCCGCGATCTCTCCCGCCAGCACCGTGTGCACGGCATTGCCCAGCGGATCGAGAATCGAGGCATACTCCAGCGGAATCGCCGGATCGAGCTTCCAGATATTCGACTCGGGAATCACGACGTACTCGGCGAAGGCTCCATTGGCATCCACGCCAATGATCTTCACGTTCTGGCAGATGTGCGCTTCGCCGGTGCGGCACTGCAGGCACTTGCCGCAGGCCACATGCATCTCCGCGGAAACGAAGTCGCCTTCCTTCACGCTGGTGACTTCATCGCCGAAGGCCGCCACTTCGCCGCAGAACTCATGCCCGGGAATCAGCGGCGGATGAATGCGGTTCTGCGCCCAGCGGTCCCAGTTATAAATATGCAGGTCGGTGCCGCAGATGGATGCGACCTTGACCTTGACCAGCACATCGGTGCGGCCGAAGGCGGGAATCTTCACCTCGCGAACGTCCGCGCCCGGCGCCGCTTCCGGCTTGACCACCGCCAGCATTGTTCTTCCCTTGTGCCCCAGCCATGATTGCCACCTATCGATACTAGTTCAGTCGATGCGAAAACGCCGATCAACACAAAACGTATGATTCTAGCACCGCGGGCCGGCCGCCCGGTTATCCGTATCTATTTCTATTCTCCTCTCAGGTCGGTGTGGTTACAATGCGCTATGGGGAAGGTCCCCGCGAACTGGTCGATGCTCTTTGTCCTTGCCCTCGGCCTCAGTGGTTGGGCGCAGATCGCGTCCACCACTTTCCGCCAGGAGTTCACGCGCCGCCTGGTCGCTGCCGCGATCGAGCGCACACACCATTCCGTGCGCTACGTTTCCGACTATGTCCGCATTCCGTATCCCGGCGGGGACGTGCCTGCCGATACCGGAGTCTGCACCGACGAGATCATCCGAAGCTACCGGGCGGTAGGCGTCGATTTGCAAAAAGAAGTCCACGAAGACATGTTGCACAGCTTCTCGGCCTATCCAAACCAGAGGCGCTGGCGGCTGGCCCATCCCGACTCGAACATCGACCACCGCCGCGTGCCCAATCTGATGGTTTTCTTCCAGCGCAAAGGTCAGTCTTTGCCGATCACGACCCGCGCCACCGACTATGCGCCGGGCGATCTGGTCACATGGGACCTCGGCGGAAATGTGCCCCACATCGGCATCATCGTCGATCAAAAGACGCGGTGGAGCGGCCGCTACATGATGGTCCACAACATCGGCGAAGGACCCCGCATGGAAGATGTTCTTTTCAACTGGAAGATCACGGGACACTACCGGTACTTCGGGCCGGGTGTCAGGCTGGTGCCAGGGAATGACGCCAAGGACGCGGCAGATCAGAACAGTGAACTCTGCCTGCGATGCGGCGTGATCCCAAAATGATCGTAGGCCAACTGCGTGGCCACGCGCCCGCGCGGGGTGCGGTTCAGAAATCCAATCTGCATCAGGAACGGCTCGTAGATTTCTTCGATCGCATCCGGCTCTTCCGCCAGCACCGCGGCCAGCGTGTTCACGCCCACCGGACCGCCTTGATATTTCTCGATGATGGTCAGCAGCAGTCGCCGGTCGACTTCATCGAATCCGTACTGATCGACTTCCAGCATCTCCAGCGCCGCCTTCGCCGTGGGCTCGTCAATCTTGCCCGCCCGCGCACCTGCGCGTAATCGCGCACGCGGCGCAGCAACCGGTTCGCAATTCTTGGCGTGCCGCGCGACCGGCCGGCAATTTCCTTCGCGCCCGCGTCGTCGATCTCCACTCCCAGAATCTCCGCCGAGCGCTCCACGATCACCTGCAGATCCTCCGGAGTATAAAACTCCAGCCGCAGCACAATCCCGAACCGCGCCCGCAGCGGCGCCGAAATCAGCCCGGCCCGCGTCGTCGCTCCGACAAACGTAAACGGCTTCACTTCCAGCGTGTGCGTGCGCGCCGACGGCCCTTGCCCAATGATGATGTCGAGCTTGTAGTCTTCGAGCGCGGAGTAGAGCAACTCTTCCAGCACCGGCTGCAGGCGGTGGATCTCGTCGATGAACAGCACCTGCTTGTCCTGCAGGTTGGTGATGATCGCCGTCAGGTCGCCCTTGATCTGCAGCAGCGGCGCAGCCGTCGGCTGAAAATGCACGCCCAGTTCGTTGGCGATGATGTTGGCCAGCGTCGTCTTGCCCAGCCCCGGAGGGCCGTAGAGCAGCACGTGGTCCATGGCCTCGCCGCGCGAGCGCGCCGCCTCGATCGCCACCGCCAGATTTTCTTTGACTTTGTTCTGCCCGATGAACTCGCCCAGCCGCTGCGGTCGCAGCTTCAGCTCAAACGAGGAGTCGTCCTCGACCGGCGCCGCCGACACCAGCCGCTCGCGGTTGGTCGTTCAGGTTGGGATCGTTTTTCGCGGTGGCCACGCTATGGCGATACTAAAGCCCGACAATCCGTTGCAACCCGCGGCCGGATCGTCCCAAGCCGGCCATCGTCAGCCAGCGAAATAGTGTCATCCCGGCACCGCCAGCCTCCATTCTCCATCCGAGACTCCCCAAATTCACAAACGTTAATTGTTCTGTCACGGTGCCGTAACACAGGGCCGCTAGTGTCTTTGCATCCGCGCGTCACCCTACTACTGCTCTCAGAAGACTCCGTTCAGGTCTCGTGCGAAGCGGTGGGCTAGCCAGAAGCCGCGGATTTCCAGGGTTCGGCACCAGACTTTCATCGAGGAGAAACAGCAGACTATGACCATGAAGACATCTATCTGCTATGCCTGTTTGCGTTGCTCACGGCAACCATGTTCGCCCAGCAGGGCGAGGTTCCCCGGGGGATTCCACACCTCGACCACGTGTTCGTGATCATGATGGAGAACCACGGCTACAGCCAGATCGTAGGAAACCCGAACGCGCCGTTCGCGAACCAATATGCAAAGTCCGCCAATTCCACGACGAATTACTTCGCGGTCGGCCACCCCAGCTCCACCAACTACCTGGAAATCGTGGGGGCGTCAAACTTCGGTGTGCGCAGTGATAACGCGCCCGACTGGCACAACGCGAACTGCAGTCCGAATCTCGGGCCGCCTCCCTATACCACCACCGACTTTCCCTCAAGCGCGAACGTTTGTCCCATCGCGGGCGAGGGCATGGACGCCGCTACGCCAGCCGTCGACCTAACCAACGAGTGTCCGAATCCGAGCGTGACCGACCCTGCCCCCCGGGCTTAATCAGCATTGATGGTCGGTCGATTCCGGCGGCCTCACACCGTTGGCAAGATGATTGGAGATCAGCTAGCCGAGACGTGGTCGCCGCTGGAAGAGCTATCAGGAGAGCCTGCCAGCGAGCCGGAGCCGACGGCATCGCCTACAGCGACGGGTACTTCACTGACCTGTCGACCATCCCCGACTCCCTCGGTGGCTCGGCCGCCTTTGTCAAACTTTATGCCGCAAAGCACAACCCTTTTGTGTATTTCAAGAGTGTGCAGGAAGGCCACGATCCCAACAACAGCTTGGCCAATGTCGTGGGCTTTGAAGGCAAAGGTGGCCTTTACGATGACCTGAGTTCCGGCCGCCTCCCCGCCTTCTCGCTGATTTCGCCCAACCAGTGCAACGATCAGCACGGACGCGGCAACGGTGGTGCCCAGTGCGCTTTCGATCCGGTCACCGATGGCTCGCAAGCCGGATTGAACCCGGCGCTGATCTATGTTGGCGACCTCACCTTAAGAACGATTGTGAAGGCGATCCACAACTCCCCGGCGTGGGAGCGTGGCCGCAACGCGATTGTGACGGTGTGGGATGAAAACGATTACAGCTTCGTGCCCAACCAGAACAAGGTACTGGTCATCGTGGATACCAACTATGGGTCCCACGGGGTGCATAGCTCGAAGTTCTACACCCACTTCTCGCTCACCAAAACTCTCGAGGCAGGCTTCGGCGTTGGCTGCCTGAACCATGCTTGCGATGACAGTGTGCACGTCATGTCCGACCTGTTCGGCGGGGACGGCAACTAACCTTTTCTTCGGTGGAACAGGAGGCCGTCCACCAGGGCGGCCTTTTTTGTTGATGACTGGTGGCCCCGTTCCCCACATAGGCTAGTCCCGCCTCAAAGACATGCTCTGCGGTACACTGCCCCCAATGTCTTCCCTGGCTGATCAGATGGGGTTCAACTTCCGCGCGCCGCAGCGCCGGGTGTGGAAGGTGCGCGACCTGGTCGCAGCCGTACGCACCCATATTGAGCGCGAATACTCCGACGCCTGGGTCGAAGGCGAGATTTCCAACTTCCGCGCGCCCGACTCGGGCCATCTTTACTTCACATTGAAAGACGGCAACGCGCAGATACGCGTGGTCATGTTCCGTTCCTCGGCGAGGCTGCTGCGCTTTCGTCCCGCGGACGGCTTACAGATCGTAGTGCGTGGCCGCGTGACCGTCTACGAAGACCGCGGCGAGCTGCAGATTTCCGCCGAATACATCGAACCGAAGGGCGCCGGATCGCTCCAGTTGGCTTTTGAGCAGCTGAAGTCAAAGCTCGAGGCCGAAGGCATGTTCGCGCCCGAACGCAAGAAGCCGATCCCGCCACTTCCCTCGCGGATTGGAATTGTGACCTCGGCGCAAGCGGCCGCCCTGCGCGACATTCTGAACATTATTGAGCGGCGGCATCACTCCGTAAATGTCCTCATCTACCCCGCGCAGGTACAAGGCGACGCGGCCTCGATGGAGGTTTCGGCGGGCATTCGCTACTTCAACCAGCACCACAGAGTGGACGTGATCATCGTCGCCCGCGGCGGTGGATCGGCGGAAGATCTGGCATCCTTCAACAATGAAACGCTCGCACGCACGGTTGCGGCGTCAGAGATCCCGGTGATTTCAGCGGTCGGGCATGAAACCGACTTCACCATCGTGGATTTCGTAGCCGACATGCGGGCTCCTACGCCCTCCGCGGCAGCCGAGCTGGTAATCCGGTCGCGGCAGGAGGTGGAGGATCAGGCCGCAGCCCTGCACGAGCGCCTGGCGCGAGCCATGCGCTACCACCTCCTGATGGGTCGCCAGGCGCTCACGGAGCTGGCGCAGCATGGTGCATTTGCCCGGATGGTCGAAGTGATTCGCCATCGCCAGCAGCGCCTCGACGACTTGACTCATCGCCTCGAACTGGCCGAGCGGCAGTTGCTCGAGCGAATGCTGCGGCGTTGGGAGGCGATTTCCGCAGCCGTCCGACACTACGACGTGCGGCTGGTGCTTTCGGGAATGCGCAAACAGCTGGAAAGCCAGACCGCTGCGCTGGTAGCGGTGACCCGCAACGTGTTCCTGCAACATAAGGTGCGCAGCGAGCGACTGCGGACCGCCTTGGAGTCTCTGTCTCCGCTTGCCATCCTGGAGCGTGGGTACGCACTCGTGTTCGACCCCGAAGGCAACCTGTTGAAAGACGCACGCAGGGTTAAGGTTGGCGAGGAAATTTCGGCGCGCTTGGCGCACGGCGAGATTCAGGCCTCGGTCACGAAGAAGCAGCCCTAAGCACGTTGGACAAATCGCGGGTGCCCCATCCTAACGTCGCGCCTTCTGCGACGTTAGGGTGGGGATTTTCAACAGAGCGAAGTCGAAGGGGCGGTCCAGCGGAGCCAATCTCCCCCCTGCATTACAATGAAACTCTCCACAGTCCGATCCTAGGAGCGAGATCCGAGTGACGCCAGTTTTCCCCTCGTGGCAGCAAGGCGCATGGGCAGCGCTCGATATTCTGCTCGTGGCCCTGCTCATCTACCAGGTCCTGATGATGATCCGCGGCACCCGCGCCGCCCCCATGCTGGCGGGCTTGATCGTCGTGGCAGTGACCTTTTACCTGGCGCGGATGGGTGAGCTGACCACGCTCAACTGGGTTGTGAGCCGGGTCCTGCCTTACGTCGTGTTTGCGCTCATCGTGGTTTTCCAATCTGAGATCCGCCACGTCCTCGCAGATCTGGGCCGCCGCTTGAGTTTCCTGCGCGGCGCCGGCGCCGGAACCGACGCCTATGACGACATTGTTTTAGCCGCGAATCTTTTCTCCCAGCACCAGACCGGCGCGCTCGTCGTCATCGAGCGCAGAATCGGCCTCCGCACCCACATTGAGAGCGGAGTGCCCCTTGATGCCCGCCTCTCCTACGATCTGCTGGCAACCATCTTTCGTCCCAGCGCCCCGCTGCACGATGGCGCCGTAATCGTGCAAAAGGATCGCATCGCCGCAGCCGCGTGTTTTCTTCCCCTGTCGATGAATCCACTGCTTTCCACCCAGTTGGGCACGCGCCATCGCGCCGGCATAGGGATTACCGAAGAAACAGATGCCATTGCCGTCATTGTTTCCGAAGAGACCGGCGCCATCAGTCTTGCCCTGGGTGGCAAGATTGAACGTGATCTTACCGTCGAGCAGCTGCGCGAACGCCTGGGCAGCGAACTGCGTCGTTATATGGCTCCGGTGACCTTGCCGACTCCGATCGCGCAAGATGAAGAGTCGGATGCAGCGCTCGATTCTCCTCTACGCGAGACCGCACCCCAAAAACGATTGGGCCAAGACTCGGAGCCGCAGCCATGATCGAACTACTTAAGCGCTACGTCCTCCATAACTTTTGGCTGAAGACCCTCTCCCTATTGCTGGCCGCAGGGCTGTGGTGGCAGATATCCCCCGACGAGCAGCCTGCTGAAGTGTCGCTCCACGCGCCCGTCGTCTTCCAGCATGTTCCGCAGCATCTGGAAATCAGTTCCGAGACGATTCCCGAGGCCCAGATCCGCGTGCGGGGACCGGAGCGTGTGATCCGTCAGTTGCAGGCCAGCGAGGTCCATGCGGAAATCGATCTCGAAGACGCCAAAGCCGGGGAACGCACATTTGATCTTACTTCGCAGCAGGTGCGCCATCCCTCGGACATAACCGTGGTCCAGGTTGTTCCAAGCCAGTTGCATTTGTCCTTCGATACGCGACTGACGCGCGAAGTTGAGATTCATCCGCGGGTGACGGGCAACTTTGCCTCTGGTGAACAGATCGCCAAGGTCGATGTCGATCCGCCCCGGATTACGATCACCGGTCCTAAGCATCATGTGGAGAAAGTAGACGCGGCCACCACTGACCCGCTCGATGCTACCGGCACGAGAGGCAGCGCTGTCTTTACGACGAACGTATATGTGCCCGATCCGTTGGTGCAGGTGGTACAGCCCACCTCGATTCGCGTGACCGTTATGGTGGAGAAAGTCGGGGCCAGTCCCGCGCACTGACTTTGCCCAGCAAGCGTTTCCGCCCATTCTCGTTTATCATCCTCTGTTCTCAAGTAGGTTGAGAAGTTTCTTCCCTATGAGCCAGCAAACGCGGCAACTGTTCGGGACCGACGGCATTCGGGGCGTGGCAGGAGAGTTTCCGCTAACCAAGCAAAGCACGTATCTGATTGGCCGCGCCCTGGGCCACGACCTGGTAAATACGGTGCCCAAAGCGCAAGCCGTGATTGGGCAAGACACTCGTGAATCAAGCCGGTGGATTGCCGATCGCGTCTCCGAGGGCTTGGCCGCCATGGGCGTCCAGGTACACAGCGCCGGAGTGATCACAACCCCAGGAGTCGCCTACCTGGCTCGCTCGCGCCAGATGGCGGCGGGTGTAGTGATTTCCGCGTCGCACAATCCCTGGACCGACAACGGCATCAAAGTCTTTTCCGGCGACGGATTCAAACTGACCGACGCGCGTGAGTTAGCGATTGAAAAAGAAATCTTCGCCCTGCTCGAGAATCCAGACTCTGCCGATGACACTGCACTCAGGGTTCCCGGACCGTCGTTGCCGGGTGAAACTGCGTTGCGCCATGCTTACGTCAAGTCGCTGGCAGGCAGCGTATCATCCGATTTGAGGAGCCTGCGTGTGCTGGTGGACTGCGCCAACGGCGCGGCTACCGCCGAGGCTCCCGAGTTATTTCGTAGCCTCGGCATTCGGGCGACATTCGTTCACGTTTCGCCGGATGGAAAGAACATAAACGAAGGTTGCGGCGCTCTGCACCCGGAGACCTTGGGGCAGTCGGCGGCGGCGGCGCCTGGCGAATTCGACTTGGGCGTGACCTTCGATGGAGACGCCGACCGCGCTCTTTTCTGCGACGCCAACGGACGCGTGGTCAATGGAGATGGCGTCCTGCTGGCCGCGGCCCGCGACTTGCACGCGCAAGGCAAGCTCAAGGCCGACACCGTCGTCGCGACCACCATGTCGAACATGGGCCTCGAGATTGCGCTGAAAAACTCAGGCATCCGCATGTTCCGGGCCAACGTCGGAGACAAGTACGTGCTCGAGGAAATGCTCAAGACCGGAGCCACTTTGGGCGGCGAGCAATCCGGCCACATCATTTTCCGCGACGGAGATTCGACCACCGGCGATGGCCTGCTCACCGCCCTGCGCCTCATGGATATCATCGTGCGCAGCCGGAAGTCCCTGGCCGAACTGGTGATCGATCTGAAAGTCTTCCCTCAGAAAATTCAGAACGTGCGCGTGCGCGAGAAAATTCCTTTCGCGCAATTGCCCGCGGTGCAAGCCGCCATCCAAGCGGCGGAACGCGAATTGGACGGCAATGGCCGCGTCGTCGTGCGTTACTCGGGCACCGAGGCCCTGGCCCGAGTCATGGTGGAAGCCGAATCCGAAGAAAAGATGCGCACGATTACCGCCTCGATCGCAGCCGAGATTCAGAAGACCCTGGGAGTGTAATAGCCCAAGGATCCTAATAACTCATGTGGGGACAGCCGCCCCCGGCTGTCCGCCGGGCGAAGCCCGGCAGCGGTTGCTAGTTCCGCTTGCGTCGCTTACCCGTGGATCGAACCGGCTGTTCCTCGAACACCGCAAACTGAATCTTCTTCTCCACCGGGTCGATCCGGTCCACTAGCACGCGCATCTTCTGCCCCAGCCGATACGTCTTGCGCGACCGCTGCCCGATAATCTCGCGCGTGTTCTCGTGGTAGGTATATCGGTCGTCAGTGAGAGTGTTCAGCGGTACCAGCCCCTCAACAAACAAGTCCGTCAGTTCGACAAAGAACCCGAACTTGGTCACACTCGTGATTAGTCCATCGAAGTCTTCCCCCACGCGGTCCTGCATGAACTTCACTTTCTTCCATTCCATCAGTTCGCGTTCAGCGTCATCGGCACGCCGCTCGGATTGGCTCGACTCCTGCGCAATGTCATGCAGCTCTTCGACCGAAATCGGCCCGTTCAATGGTTCGTGTGGCGCGGGCGCCCCCGCCCGCGACCGCTTCGACCACGGCGAAGGCTTCGCGTCGTCAGTCGGAGGGTGCCCCACCCTTGTCTCGCCGCTCTCGGGCGAGACAGGGTGGGGATGTTGACTGAGCACTTCCTTCAAGATCCGGTGCACAATCAAATCCGGATACCTTCGAATCGGGGACGTGAAATGCGTGTAGCTGGTCGCCGCCAGCGCGAAGTGCCCCAGGTTCTCCTCCGAATACCGCGCCTGCTTCAGCGACCGCAGCATGAGATAGCTCAGAATCCGCTCCTCCGGCTTCCCCGCAATCTTCTCGGTCAGCTTCTGATACATGCGCGGCGTGATGTGCACTTCTTTCGGCACCTCAATGTCACGCGCCCGTTTGCCGGTCCCGTAAGCCGCGCGCCGGTCGGCCTTCATCTGCACGCGATGAATCGGCAGCGGCCCCACGCCCAGCGAATATCCAAACGTCGCGGCGATGACTTCAAAATCGTAGACGCGTTTTGCATCCGGCTTCTCGTGGACGCGATACAGCGACGCGATCCGCTTCGACTCCAGGTACTCGGCCACGCACTCGTTGGCCGAGAGCATGAACTCCTCAATCAGCCGGTGCGCAATGTTGCGCTCGGAGCGCGCAATGCTTTTCATCAGCCCGAACTCGTCGAACTCGATCAGCGGTTCCGGCAGATCGAAGTCGATCGATCCGCGCCTCTCCCGTTTGCGGTTCAGAATGAGTGCCAGATCGCGCATCAGCTCAAACGCCGCGATCAGCGGCGCATAGCGCTCGCGCATCGCGGCATCGCCTTCGATGACCGCATTCACCGCGGTGTAGGTCATGCGCTCGGCCGAGCGGATCACGCCTTCGCACAAATCGTATCCCGCGATCTCGCCGCGATGGTCGATCTCCATGATGCACGACATCACCAGCCGGTCCACCTGCGGTCGCAAGCTGCAGATGTCGGTCGAAAGCTCCAAGGGCAGCATGGGCACGGCGCGATCGGGAAAATAAACGCTGGTGCCGCGCAGCCGGGCTTCCTGATCGAGTGCCGACCCCGCAGTCACGTATTGCGCCACATCGGCAATGTGTACATGCAGTTCGAAATTGCCGTTCGCGAGCATCCGCACCAGCACCGCATCGTCAAAGTCTCGCGCCGTCTCGCCATCGATGGTGACAATGGGCAACGCCCGAAAATCGCGCCGCCGGTGCAATTCCCGGGGCGAAATGACCGCCGATGTGTTCTGCGCCACCTCGAGCGTTGCTGCAGGAAAATGATGGGGCAAATGAAACTTGCGGATCGTGATTTCGACGTCGACGCCGAAGTCGTCTTCCCGTCCGAGAATCTCGATGACGCGTCCCCGCGGATTCTGCGTCGGCGAAGGCCAGTCGGTGATCTCCACATCCACCACCACGCCTTCGAGATCATCCCACTGGGTCCTCCGCGCGACCTCGTCTCCCAGCACGCGATCGACTGACTGCGGCTTGGCACGTTTTCGCCCTTTCCCGAGTTCTTTGTCATCCCGAGCGGAGCGAGGGATCTCGGTTTCTTCGCCCTTCTGCTCCGGATATTCCATCCCCGCCGGAATCATAATCTCCTGCGTGATCTTCGAATCCATCGGCGCCACATAATGGTGCCTGCTGCCATAATGAAAGATCCCAACCACAGTCGGATTCGCCCGCACCACCGGCCGCACAATGCGGCCCTCGGCGCGCCCGTCTGGCCGCACATTGCTGATGTCGACCAGCACCCGGTCTCCATGCATGGCATTGCCGATCAGATGCGGAGCGATGAAGATGTCGCCCGCGAGACGTGACTTGAGGGCAGCCGGCAGAGAACTCGCATCAGGAATGACGAAGCCAAACCCGTCCCGATGCATAGTGAGCCGCCCGACGACAAGATTCTTGTCAGCGGCGGCCTGCGGCAGGGCATAACGATCGGAGTCGACCGCGATCAGCGCACCGCCCACCACGAGTTTCTGCAGGCGGTCATTGAGCTCGCGCCGCTCGTCCCCATGCAGCCCCAGTTCGCGCACCAGCTGCTTGAACCCGGCCGTGCACTTGGGTTGGCGCGCGATGTGTTTCAGGATGGTGGAGTCGGAGAGCATAGAAACCTGCCGCTTTCAGAATACCCGAGACGAAGAGCGTGGGCGTGAACACCTCGAATTTTGCTGCTGTTTCCGCCAAAATCCGCAATCCACGCGTTTCATGAGACGTAAGCCCGACCTCGCGCTGTATGATGAATCTCCAAGAATCTGGAAGGACTCCTCGTGCGCTACTACCTGTACATCTCAGATGCGAAAGTGAACATGTTGCTGCCGCAGGTGCCGGGAGCATTGCAGCGGAAGGTATCGGCGAAGTTCGGCTTCGACATCAAGGTCCTATCCGGCTCGCTCGAGACCGAGCGCGCGACCTTGGACAATCGAATCTCGCGGCTTGCAGCGGTCGAGGAATACTTGATCGAGAACGAGCAGATCGGCACTCCGGGCCAGCCAGCTTCTTGGATTCAGGGCACAGTGGATGCGAAATTTCTAGACATCGGAAACGGAGCTATTCTCTTCGTGACCGCTGACACTGAGTCCATTCTGGCTCTCGGCGGTTCAGCCCATCATCTTGTGGGAGCCGCCGCGCCGGAACGGGTGGGCATTCCATTCTCATTTTTCCCCGGTCTTGCCACCCAATTGACGTCGCTGATTGACAACCGTCCGGACTGGCTCGTAGGCATGGATGAGATGACTCTGCGGAGGGTGCTCGCGCCCGGTGTGGACCAGGGATTCGATGCTTGGGCCAGCGTAGTCATTTGGGCCAGTGAGCATGCACAGGCCGGCGTTCAGAAACTTGAATTTCTAGCGAAGCGCCTAGTGACAACGAAAACCCAGCAGGACGTAACCATTACGATGGCGAGCCCGTTGTTTATTGCTTCTGCCGATTGATCTAGCACCCCAATCGGACCTACGCAAGGCCTCTATCGCACCGGCCAGCTCTAGCTGCGATTGATCGTGAAATACTTCTCCTCCAGAATCCTGCGATGATGCAGTTCGTGCCCTGCAATCAGATAGGCCAGCGCCCGTACGCTGACCTCATTCTTGTTCGCAATTCCCCGCCGCGCCCAGGCCACGTCATCCAGATTGCGCAAAAGCGTCAGGGTCGCCCGCCGCACCGCAATATAGTCCTCGATCAACTCGGCGAGCGGACGCTGCCGGAACGGAGCGTTGCGGACATAGTCATCCTGCTCGAAGCCCTCGATCGGCGTCCGGTCGCCGCGCGCAATCCGCAGCGCTCGATAGGACAAGATGCGCTCCGTGTCGCAGACGTGACCCAGCACTTCCTTGGCGCTCCATTTATCGGGCGCGTAACGAAAATCTCCATCACTCTCGTCCCGTCCCGAAAGCAGCAGCATCAACTGGCGGCGCTGCGCAGTCGAGCGTACCCAAAATGTCGGATCCCGGTACCAGAGAAATGTAGCGATCGTAGTAAGGCGCATACTCGCCCGGCCCGGGCCGCGCGATCGGCGAACGCTGCCGGCGTAACTTCGGCTGGTTCTAGACATGCTTTTCTCACTCACGAGAGTTCTTCGGAACTGGATTCAGGCCCCGGCTATTCGACTACCACTTAGACGCCCAACCCAGGATTCCGTCTTCGATAAATCTTCGACCCTAAAAGCATAACTCCCGCCCCCTGTGAAAGGGCACGGCTCCCGCAAATTTTTCCTGGAATCCCTAGCTGGAAGGCAGAAAGGAAGTAGCCGATCCCCCGCCGGCTCATGCCGCACGAGCCTCCAAAGGGCAGTACCATTGGAGGAACTCGCGGTTGAAAATAAAGGTTTTCCACAGCACTCATTTTGAGACGTCGGAGTACAATTCGCTTTGGTCACGAAAGTGCGGCTTGTGACCCCTAATCCCAACAAGGAAAGGAACTTTCATCCCATGTGGAAGCCGACCAATCAGCCTCAGACTCCTGCCCGGCCCGCCGAGCCGGAGCGTCCTACTACGTCCGCCCCCAGCGTGCCAGCGATGGCCGCCGAGCCGGTCGCACCGCGTCCCGCGACGACCACCACCACTGCGGACCAGGCCACGATCGGTAAGTCGCTGGTGATCAAGGGCGAGGTGACCGGCTCCGAGTCCCTCTACATCGACGGCCGGGTCGAAGGCTCCATCAACCTCGCGGGGAACCGCGTCACCGTCGGCCGTAATGGGATCGTCGCCGCCAACATCAATGCCCGCGAAATCGTGGTCCTCGGCAAAGTGCGCGGCAATCTGACGGCCAGCGATCGCGTCGACATTCGCAGTGACGGTTCCCTGACCGGCGACGTTATCGCTGCTCGCATTTCGATCGAAGATGGCGCCTTCTTCAAGGGCGGCATCGACATCCGCAAAGGCGGACAGCCCCAGCAGAAAGCCAACGGCGAAGACAAGGCGGTTGCGCCTGAACCAGCCGCCGTCGGCGCCCGGGCCTAAGCGTCACGCCGGCACAATTTGTTCGACCTCAGCGGCGGGCACCCTGCAAGGGTGCCCGCTTTGCTTTTGCGGTTTCCAAGCCGCGAAGGGCGCAAGAATAGAGCCCAGGGCGCAAGCCCTGGGGAAGGTGGGGAAATGATCCAGCCCAGCGGGCGAAAGAGGAGTTCTCGCGCCCACACTTGCAGCCGCGCCGCAAGCGTTGCGGGATCAGTAGCGGCTTTACGCTGGTGGGGAAACCGCGCCTGCTCAAAAGAGTTTTTCCGCTGCCTGTAGTCTAATAGCTCCCCTCCAAGCCTCGTCTCCGCCAAGTTGATATATTGCGGTCATGGTGAACCTGCTTCTTCAGAAGGCAAGGCCGACGGCCCGGAGCGGGCAAAGTCTCAGCTCCATGTTCCGGCACCTCGGAGCGCTGGGCCTCTTCTCCCTGGCCATTCTCGACAGTTCGCCGCTGCCCACCTTCGGCGGCCCCGACATTCTCACCGCGATTCTCTCCGCCAGCCACCGCGATCCTTGGTACGAGTACGCGTTGGTTGCAACCGCCGGCTCTGTCATCGGCGCATACCTGACGTTTCGCATCGCACGCAAGGCCGGTTCGGCCTATCTGGACCACAAATTCAAGAAGGGAAGGGTGGCCGCGATCCTGAAGCTATTTAAAAGATCGAGCGACGGAGCTCTCTTCGCCTCCAGCGCCATTCCGTTCCCGTTTCCGACGAGCATGCTGTTCGCGGCAGCCGGCGTGTCGAACTACAATCTGGGAAAGTTTCTCGCGATTGTGGCCCTGGGCCGCGGGATTCGATATGCGGCTATCGCCCTTGTGGCCGATCACTACGGGCGCCATTTCATCCGCGCCCTTCGCCATCCATCGCAGTTTTGGGGCTGGTGGTTGCTTTTGATTGTGCTCGGTTTGACCTTAATCATGGGAGGCATTCTGCTCAACCGCCGGTTATCGGTCGCGACGGCCGAGTAATCAGTGCGGTTCCCCCTACTCTACGAACATGCAGTCTCCGTAGGAGTAAAACCGGTAGCGCTTCGAGACGGCGTGCTCGTAGGCGCGGAGGACATTCTCTTTTCCCCCCATCGCGCAAACCAGCATCAGCAGCGTCGATTGTGGCAGGTGGAAGTTCGTCAGCAACGCCCCAGCCACCTGAAACTTGTATCCCGGATAAATAAACAAATTCGCCTCACCCGTCCCCGCCCGCACTTCGCCCGCTCCTTGCTGGGCAGCATGCTCCAGCGTCCGCACCGTCGTGGTCCCAACCGCCACCACGCGCCGCGACTGGCTTCGCGCCCGATGGATTTTCGTTGCTGCGTCGGCAGAGATGGAATAAGCCTCCGGGTGCAATTGGTGTTCTTCTACGTGTTCCACCCGCACCGGCTGGAACGTTCCCAACCCGACGTGCAGCGTAATCTCCGCCGTTTCAATCCCACGCTCCCGGATGCGGTCCAGAATGTCGGGAGTGAAATGGAGTCCTGCAGTCGGAGCCGCGACCGATCCCCGCTCCCGCGCGTACACCGTCTGGTACCGCTCGCGGTCGTTGTGAGAGTCCGCCCTCCCGATGTAAGGCGGTAACGGGACGTGCCCGATCTTCTCCACGAGCCCAAAGAAGTCCGCCGCCGCAGAGACGGATACGGAGTAATCTTCGGTTTCAGATAATAATCGTGGGTGCCCCATCCTAGCCGCGCTTTTTGCGGCTAGAGCCTGCCCTAAGCCTGTCGAAGGGGTAGGAATTTTGGCAAACCGGATCGTTCGCTCCCCAAATTCCCCGCGCCCGATTACCTCAGCTTGCAGCTCATCATGCTCGCCGAAGAAAAGCCGCTCCCCCACCCCGATCTTTCTTCCGGGCCGCACCAGGCACTCCCATTCATTGGGTTCCGGCTGCAGTTGGCGCGTGAGGAACACCTCAATGCGTCCATGAAGAAATTCACGCGCCGCAGGATTTCGCAGGCTCACCGGCTGAGCCTTAAGTCCTCCCCGCCGTCCATACAGCCGCGCTGGAAACACCCGGGTGTTGTTAAATACGACCAGATCGCTCGGTCGCAGCAGTTCGGGAAACTCGCGAAACCGCCGATCCTCGAATCGCCCGCTGGAAGCGTCGAGGTGCAGCATCCGCGAGGCGGCGCGATCCGCCAGTGGTTCCTGGGCAATGAATTCTTCCGGCAGATGATAGTGAAATTCAGAGACCAGCACGCCAACCGATTATAGGCACGCAGTGCCCATGTGGGGACAGCCGCCTCGGCTGTCCGCCGGGCGCAGCCTGGACACTGCCGCGGTTTCGGTGCCGTGCTAAACTGTGTTTTATTGCTTGGCTAGTCTTCCTGAAGGAACCCATGCCTGCGGAACGTAAACACAGGGAAGAGATCGTTCGCTACGGACGGATGGTCCATGCGCGCGGTTTCGTCGCCGCGATGGACGGCAACCTCTCGGTCCGCCTGGCTGGCGATCGCATCCTGGTAACCCCGACCGGCATTAGCAAAGGAGCGATGCGCCCGGCCGACATGGTCATCGTCGATCGGGAGGGGAAGCGCGTCGCCGGTCGCCGCAACGTCACCAGCGAAATCGGCATGCACCTGCTGATTTACCGCCTCCGGCCCGATATCCAGGCGATCGTTCACGCCCATCCCCCCACCGCTACCGGCTTCGCCGCCGCCGGTATCGCCCTCACCCAGCCGCTCGTCTGCGAAGTAGTCATCGGCCTGGGATGCATTCCTCTGGCTCGCTATGCGACTCCCGGGACCTCGGAGCTGGCGAAGACTCTGGAGCCTTATGTTCCGAACTACGACGCCATCCTCATGTCGAACCACGGCGTCGTCGCATATGGCGATACCCTCGAACACGCCTATATGAAGATGGAAACCGTCGAGCACTTTGCGCAGATCGCGCTGGTCACGCATCTGCTCGGACGCCAGCAGCCCCTGAATGAAGTCGAGGTAGAAAAGCTTCTGCTCGCCCGCACCAAATATTTCGGCAAGGCCGCCACATCCGTTCCCCTACCCCGAGCCCCGCAAGAAGTCGGCTAGTCCGGGTCACGCAAATCATAAGAATCGTGGATCATAAACATCGTGGGTGCCCCATCCTTACGTCGCGATTTTTGCGACGTTAGGGTGGGGGTTTATAGGCATATCGAGTAATGAGGCACTTGTCCGCCGCGCGCAGCCAGCCGTTCCCGTGGAAGAGCAGCGCTTCAGCGCCGCGTTAGCCATCTAGACCCTGTAGGCTTCAGCCCCTGCTACTCCCCACCAATCCGAAACCTCACGCCCGCCCGAAAATTCACCGGCAGCCCCGGATACCCCACCACTTCGTTATACCTCCGGTCCAGCGCGTTCTCGACGTTCGCGTACGCTGTGACGCGGTGATTCACCGCGTACCATCCTCCGACATCGGCCAGAACGTAGCCCGCCGCGTGCTCGATCCCCAATCCCAGGAAGTCCGAGTCAGCGCGCCGCCCCACGAAACTCCCGCCGAGATTCCCTCCCCAGCGCGTTCCCAGATACGACAATAGCGCGTTCGCAGAATGCTTCGGACGCCGTAGCAAGGGCCGCCCCGGATCATAGATCGGATCAAATGGCGCGGGGTTGTCCAGGTACTGCGACGAGGTGTAGGTATATCCGCCATCCACCAATAACCTCGACCGCAGTTTCGCCCGCAACACAAGCTCCGCCCCTTGCGCGAACGCCTGGTTTACATTTACGTATTGACCCGGAAAGTCAGGCGGGCTATTTGAGGTCACGTAGTTGATCTGGTCGTGAAACAGATTATTGAAGTAAGTCGCGCTGAATTCATATTTGTTGTTAAAAAACCCTTGCTGCAATCCCGCCTCAAACGCCCGCACCCGCTCGGGCTTCAGTCCTGGGTTGGGGAAGTTAAACGGATTTGCGGGAATTCCGTTGAACGTTTCTTCCAATCGCGGCTCCTTGAATCCCGTGGAATACGAGAACCGGAGGCGAGTCCCGGAAAACGTCTCATTCCCGCGAATCGCCTGCAACGTCAGCGCAACCCTGGGAACCCCGGTGTTGCCGAAGGCGCTGTCGTGCACAAACCGTCCGCCCACAATCACTCCCAATCGGCCCAGAATCAGCTCCTGTTGCGCGTACGCGTCGTGGTTGAGCCTCTGATCGTGGTTCTGCGGACCATACTGGAGATTCCCCACAAACCCGTTCTCGTTCTCGACCCGGTATCCAAAAGTTGTGTGCGCCCAACTACGCTCCGAGTAGTCCCCCTGATACTCAAACCCGGCACGATTGATGTGGTCGACTTCGTGGGAAGGGAAGTCGAAAATCCTGGCCGTATCTCCGTTCCGATTCAACTCGTTGTAGCGATAGAGATAATCGAACCCGCTAAAGTGGTGCTGCCATCCCGAGGGCGCGGCCACGGCCAGTTCCACGCTGCCCAGCATGCTGTTCAGTTGCGACGAGTCGCTGGGATCCGGTGGCTGGAGCGGCGTGCCATTGAAGTTCCATTCCCCCGGCACGCCGGTGTGGCTGTTCGAATGACGAATCCGCGCGCGCAGCGAAGTCCGCTCGTTGAGCGCTGCGCCAACGTTAGCTCCCTCCAGCGAATCGGAGTAAGCGTCATTCACGCCGGAACCGTTGCTGTTGAATTGATCGCCGAACAGGTTGTAGTCGAAACGTCCACGCGCCCCTGCCAGAGAAGCGTGGCCGCTTGCCGTTCCCAGGTTGCCGCCATCGGCGCCAAATCGCAATTCGGGAACGCTGGTCCCGCCCGTGCGTGTCCAAACCTGCACCACGCTGGTCATCGCATCCGATCCATACAACGTGCTCTGCGCCCCGCGAACGAATTCCATGCGGTCGCCCTGCGCCAGCGACAGCGTCCCGAAGTCAAACGTGCCGCCCGGTTCGTTGATGGCGACGCCGTCAACGATCACCTTGTTGTAATTCGATTCACCGCCCCGCACAAAAAGAGACGCTAACCCTCCGCGTTGTCCCGCGGTGTTGACCACTGCACCGGGAAGAAAGCGCATCGCATCATTCGCTGCTGCCGGCTGCATCGTCGTCAGCTGTGCGCCGCTGAGTGAGTCTACGTCTGCGCCCGCCGCGTCCCCGGGCACAGGCGTGCGCGTAGCGCTCACCACCACGGTTTCCGAAGCGGTCGCCAGGCGAAGGTTCACAGTGACGTCAGCCTGGGATGAAACATATACTGTTTCCACAGCGAAGCCCGGTGCCAGAACCGTGATCTGATAGGGCGCTGTCGCCCCGCCTGTTCAAGACCGCGATCCCCTCGGCCGACGTCGTCTGGGTAACAAGGACCTTCCCTCCTGCCCCCACCAGCGAAACTTCCGCTCCCGCCACCGCCGCAGCTTGTGGATCCACCACTTTGACTTTGAGATCAGCAGCCGACGCGGCCGCAGAAGAAACCAGAGGGAAAAACACCAGCAGAACAAAACCGGACACCCATGCGCGCATACCATCCTCCTTTGCCCGCGAAAGAGGTTGAAGGTGACGGAGCGCGCCGGTCTCCTGGCTTTGCGAGTAAGGATGACGACCGTCATCCAGCAGCGCCGGCGGCCTTCCCGGATTCGTTCCCAGTGGCCGGAGGCAATTTCCTCGCTTACAGTTGCGCGGCAGCGCGGGATTCACACCCGCTTCCCTGTCTTCGCCCAGCGGCAAAGACGCGCGTTCCGAAAAACATCTCCAAAGAGCAAAAACAGCATGCGTCGAATCTAAAACGTGATGCCAGCGAAGTCAACTGGGGACTCCATGCTGCGCAGAGTGGGCCCCGAAGCGGCCCCGACGGCAACGGATGTGCCGTGAGCGCGTACTGGGAACGAACCCGAGTCCCGTTAGGGACTCACGACAATAGCCCGCCAGTTCTACTGGCGGGTAACCCAGCCGAGCCTGATGGCGTCCAGTAAGGACGCCTGAGTCGGCACAACACGCTCCGGGTTCCCCGAGGCAACTCGGATCTCATCTCCTCCACCGTCCCACCAAATACAACACCAACGAGAGCACCACGCTCACCAGCAACGAAGTCGCCAGCGGAAAATAAAACGTTGTGTTCTTCCCGCGATACACGATGTCCCCCAGCAGTCGGCCCAGAGGCAAATTCGTCCGCCCCAACCCAACAAGGACAATCCCCGCCACCAGCAATGCCGCGCCCAACACGATCAGCAATTTGCCAAGATCACTCATATCACTGGCGACCTTAACACCTAAATCCCGCTTCAGGCCAAAACCCACGATCCTCGCGGCTCGGCGCCATCCCCTCCAGCCTCACACCCATGCCCCTTCGAGTTTGAGCCCGGCGTGCACCTCTGAGATACTCCTCACACAGCAGTTTCGCAACGTTAGCTCCCCCCTTTACTCAGTACCGAAATCAGTACTGTCACCCTGTGCGCTAAACTCGGGAGGTATTGTGCCCAGGCAGCTCTGCCATTCACCGAGCATTGGTTCTCAAAGTCTACCAATCTTGTTGACGCTTGCCATTTGTAGCCTTGCCTCCTCCGTTCTTGCCCAGGACGTCCTCACCTACCACAACAATAATTCCCGCACGGGGCTCAACTCCAGTGAGACCATCCTGACGTTGGCCAACCTCAATCACGCCTATTTCGGCAGACTGTTTACGCTTTCGACCGACGGCCTCGTCGACGCGCAGCCGCTCTACGTGTCCAACGTGCCCATCTCCGGCGTCAAACACAACCTGCTGATCGTGGCTACCGAGCACGGCAGCGTCTACGCTTTCGACGCCGACACCGGTGCAAGGATCTGGCACATCACCACACTGAAGTCCGGCGAAACCGCCTCTGATTCCCGCGGCTGCAACCAGGTTACCCCCGAAATCGGAATCACCTCCACTCCGGTAATCCTCCGTCCCACAGGCTCCAACCCAGTCATCTATGTCGTCGCCATGTCAAAGGACGGCTCGGGCAACCATCACCAGCGCCTTCACGCGCTCAATAGCGCGAATGGCAGTGAACTCTACCATGGTCCCGTCGACATCAAGGCGAAATACCGCGGCAACGGGGACAACAGCCAGAACGGTTATGTGGTCTTCGATCCCGGTCAATACAAGGAGCGCGCCGGCTTGCTCGTGGTCGGCAGCACGTTATATCTCGCCTGGGCGTCGCATTGCGACATCCGTCCCTACACCGGATGGATCATGGGCTACAACGTCAACACACTGGCGCAGACCGCCGTGCTGAACGTCACTCCCAACGGCAATGAAGGCGCTATCTGGAGTTCTGGCGCCGGCATGGCCGCCGACCCCTCCGGCAACATCTTCCTGCTCGACGGCAACGGAGACTTCGACGCCACCCTCAATTCCTCCGGCTTCCCCGCCAATGGCGACTACGGCAACGCCTTTCTGAAACTCTCGACTAGCAGCGGCCTCGCCGTTGCCGACTATTTCGAGATGAAAAACCAGGCACAAGAGAACGCGAGCGACGGTGACCTCGGCTCCGGCGGCGCCATGCTGGTCAACCAGACAGACTCCACCGGCAAAGTCTGGGCGCTCGCCATCGGCGCCGGTAAAGACGCCAACCTCTACGTCGTCAACCGCACCAACATGGGAAAATTCCATCCCACCGCCAACAAAATCTACCAACAGCTGACGGGCGTCCTCCCTGGCGGAATCTGGTCCGTGCCCGCGGCCTTCGGCAGCCGCATCTACTACGGCCCGGTCGGTTCGCCTCTCCTCGGCTTCCAGTTCAAAAACGCCAAACTCCTCGCCAATCCACTGCGCACCACTAATGCCTTCGGTTACCCCGGCACAACTCCCAGCATATCGTCCAACGGAGCCCTGAATGGTATCGTTTGGGCCGTTCAGAACACTATCCCCGCGGTGCTTCACGCCTACAACGCCGCGACCCTGCTGGAGATCTACAACTCCAACCAGGCCTCCAACGGCCGCGATCACTTCGGCCACGGCAACAAGTTCATCACCCCCACCATCGCCCACGGCAAGGTCTACGTCGGCACCACCACCGGCGTCGGCGTCTTTGGCCTGCTTAAGTGATGAGGAGTAACGAGCGCGCGAGTTGGTGAAAGAGTGCGGCGGATTTTGATTATACTTTGTACTACAAAGTACTTGACACTGGCGGCTCACCCCCGTTACCCTGCTCTCATGTTCGACCCTCGCCCTCACCGTATCCGGCGCATTCATCGTTCTCCCCACCTCCCGGCGGCCAACGCCGCATCCGGTTCGGCCCCCAACCTCGCCGACGACCTGCGTTTTATCCGCGACACTATGGAGCGCTCCGCCGCATTCACCGCCGTCTCCGGTTGGGGTCAGGTGCTCCTTGGCTTCACCGCCTTGGGCGCCTCCTGGCTGGCCGCTCGCCAGATCTCGCCATTCGCCTGGCTCCAAATCTGGCTGGCAGAAGGCCTTCTTGCCGTCGTCATCGGACTGCTCTCCTGCACCTGGAAAGCAAACCGCCGCGGCTTGCCGCTGTTTTCCGGACCAGCCCGCAAGGTTGCTCTCAGCCTGGCGCCGCCTCTGGTCGCCGGAGCCTTTCTCACATTCCTGCTGTTTCGCGCGGGCCTGGAATCCGCCCTGCCCGCCACATGGCTGCTCCTTTACGGCGCCGGAATCATCACCGGAGGCGCGTTCTCCGTTGCGACCCTCCCCGTCATGGGGGTCAGCTTCATGCTTCTGGGCGGCCTCGCTGTACTTGCTCCTTCTGCCTGGGGCAACTGGTTCCTGGCCGCGGGCTTCGGCGGCTTGCATATCGTCTTTGGACTTCTCATCGCCAGGAGGCACGGTGGCTAAAGCAGTTGCAGCGCACCACAAGCATGACAAACCCAAGCCTGGGCTCAGTGGACAAGCACGTGGACACGACCGGAAGCAGGATCGCGAGCCCGCCCGCGCTCCGGAACTCCCGGAACTCGACCGCCTGATTCACGAGCGCATTCGCCTCGGCATCGTCAGCGCCCTCGCAACGAACGATTCGCTCAGCTTCAACGACCTCAAGCGCGTCCTCAAAACCACCGACGGCAATCTCAGCGTGCACGCCCGCAAGCTTGAGGAAGCGCAATACGTCTCGTGCGTCAAGTTCTTTGAGGGACGCGTCCCGCGCACCGAGTACCGCCTGACCGCGACCGGCCGCCGCGCCCTGGCCGAGTACCTCGATCAGATGGAGGAGTGGATTCGCGTCACCCGTGAAGAATAGATTTTTGCGCTTGTCGAAGGGTGGGGATTTTCGCGTTCCTCTGATATCCAGCCTCCAGTGCTACAATCCCCGCCATGAAGTGCGGTACTCTCCTGCTCTTAACCGCTGTCCTGACGGCGCAATCCGCTACCGAAGTCGAAATCACCGCCGAACCTCACCACCACCAGGCGTTCGCCAACGATCAAGTCCGCGTGTTCACCGTTGAAATCGCTCCACACTCCGAGACTCTGATGCACGTTCACCACCACGACTACATCTACGTCAACCTTGGCGCCGCCGAAGTCGTCAACGAAGTCAAAGGCAAGGATCCCGTCACCGTCAAGCTCCAGGACGGCGACACCAACTTTCTCGCGGCCGGATTCGCCCACATGGCCCGCAATCTCTCGACTCAGCCCTTCCGCGACGTCATCATTGAGCTTCTGCAAGACGACAAAGCTCCGCCACTCGCCCGCCCACTGGGACGAAGACCGAGGCCTCGACATCCTGCAAGGCGGCACTAAAGAAATCCTCTTCGTCAAAGACGGCGTCCGCGTCTCCGAGTTCGAACTCCAGCCCGGCGCCACGATCCCCAAACACCATCACCCCGGCCCGCGTCTGCTCGTTGCCGTCTCCGATCTCGATCTCCGCAGCGACGTCGAAGGTCAGGGCCCCATGCCCGGCCACTTCAAGTCCGGCGATGCAAAATGGCTCCCCGGCGGCTACTCCCACACACTGACCAACGCCGGACAGCACCTCGCAAAACTCGTAACCCTGGAATTCCCCTAGCCAATGCGGAACGGACACCTGTGGGACGGACACTCCTGTCCGTCGCTTTTGATCTTGGTGTTGATTCGTTGCCCGCCCGGGTGCCCCATTTCTCGCGCGTTCTTTGCGCGAGAAGTGGGGATTTTGATTTTGACTCCCGTGTCCCCCCGCCCACACCCGTGTCCCGCGCTCCACGCCTCTACCAGCCCAATACCCCTCTAACCCCCGCCAAATCAACGCCCCCGCCCCTGGCCCACCCCGTGCACTCCTCACAGCGCCGCTAGTCGGCAGGAGGTGACCAACCATGACCCGCATCAACTTACGCAACATCGCAGGAACCCGCGACTCCGTCGCCTGGGGCAAGGAGGCCAAGAACGTCGCAACCGCAACCTGGGGCCACATCAACGCGTTTGTCTTCGCAGCCGTGTTGATCGTTTGCTCCCTAGCCGTCGGCTGTTCGAGTGAGAAGCCGAAACCAGTAAGCTCCAACAACCAGATTCCCGTCACGCAGTCTGAAAGCGCGATGCCGCCCAGCATGCCCGCGGTCGCCATGCAGGCCGAGAGCAAGCCGGCTCCGAAAAAAATCGGGCACCAAAAAGCCCGCCACGGTGAACTACACCGACAAGACTTACGGTGTGACTTTCGAATATCCCCGCCGCTACGCCATCGAAACCGGCAACGCCGCCTCGGATCTTCTGATGTCCAGCCCCGTTCCGATGAACTTCGTGCAGCCGGGCGGAGTCGCATTGGCCGCTGTCGAGTTGCCTGAGACCAGTTTCACCAACACCGATTTCTCGTCCGCATTCTTCAACGTGAGCGTCCACAAGAATCTCACCGCCGATCAATGCACCGAGTTCGCGGTGCCGCAGCCCAAGATCGTGGCGGCAACCGAAACGAAATCCGAGACTAAGCCCGAAACAAAGTCAGAACCCGCGCCCGCCAAGCCGTCTGCGTCCACAGAAGCAGCGTCTGCGCACGCCCGGCCTCCCGATACTCCGGCCGCTCCCGCTACGCAGTCTCAGCCCGAGCCGCAAGGTTCCAAGCTGATACTCGGTGATCTCGAGCTTCGCGCGACCGAAGCCGTTTCCGGAGAGGGAACTCGTCAGAGCGACGCGAAGTACTTCCATGCCTTCCAGAATGGAGCCTGCTATGAGTTCGCCCTGAACGTCACCACCGTTGCATCGCAAGATGGCTTAATCAAGCACGTCGACCGCGACAAGGTCTTCGACCGCCTGCAAAAAATCCTGGCGACGGTGAAGATCAATCCCGTAACTCCCGAAGTGACCGCCGAAACCCCGGCCACTCCGCCCACACCAGTGAACCCCGCCCAGTAGAAAGGGCACATCAGTGATGTGACGTCCGTAGGGGACGTCCGAGGGTGCCCCATCCTAACGTCGCGCATTTTGCGACGTTAGGGTGGGGATTTTGACTTTCCTTTGGCCCGTGACGACAGTCACTGCTGCGTTGCCTGCCTGTCCTTATGCTCCAAGGCAGAGATAATCCGTCCAAGGGAGACACGAGTGAACCAGATTTATTCCCGCAGAACTTTCCTTCACACCTCGGTGATGGCAGCGGCCGCTCTTGCGGCAGAAAAACAGCTCCTGGCAGCCACGCAGCCCGCGAGACCCAGCTTTCCGGTCGCCGACTATCACGTCCACCTAAGCCCCGACCTGTCGATCGAACAGGCTGTCAATCTCGGCAAAAACCGGCAGGTGCAGATCGGGATTGTCGATCATCCCGGTCCAGGCTATAAGATCCAAACCGACGCGGACCTCAAGCAGTACATCGATGGCCTACGCAACTATCCTGTCCGCATCGGCCTGCAGCCAGTGTATGCAGGCTGGTCGAAGGCTTTCTCGAAAAGCCTCCTGGATCAATTGGATTACGTTCTGATGGACGCGCTAACCTTGCCGCGCCCCGACGGCGGCTGGCTGGCAATCTGGCAAATCGACACCATGGTCGATGACGAAGAAGAATTCATGACCCGCTACATGCAGTTCATCGAGCAGGTTCTGACCACCGAGCCCATCGACATCTTCGCCTGGCCCACATTTCTCCCAGTTCCGATTGCACGGCAATATAAGCAGCTCTGGACGCGCCCGCGGATCGACCGCATCATCGATCTCGCGAAGGCAAGAAAGATCGCGATCGAAATCAACGAGGTGGCACACGTCCCCGACGAGAATTTCATTGCCATGGCCAAACGCGCCGCCCTGAAATTCACCTTCGGCACCGACTCCCGTAACCCCCAAAACGCCGCGCACTTCTACTACTGTTTCCAGATGGCCCAAAAATGCGGCCTGACCGAAGCAGACATGTTTGTACCCAAGAAGAAGTAGGCCCGATCTAATGTGGCGCGGGCGCCCCCGCCCGGTTCTGATCTCTTTATTCCACAGCCCTTCTATGTCATTGGTCACAGACAGCCCAAGTCGACAGTATTTAGGCTTTCGGCAGCGGCGGGTGGGGGCCCCCCTACCGGCATGTCCACGACGCTCCAGCAGAGGTATCAATATCGCCGTCGCCTTCCTCATTTGCAGAAGCCGGACGCCGACCTGTTCATCACATTCTGCACCGCGCGCTTGAAGTTGCCTGCGTCCGCCCGCGATGTCGTGCTAGAGCACTCTTTACGCGAGGGCGGAGTTCTCGCAAGGTGGGAACGCCCGCACCCCAATGAGCCCTGGTACGACGACCCCCGTCACAACCAGCAGAGTTCGTCTCCATGCTGTCGTGGTGATGCCCGATCACGTGCGCTTGCTTTTTTCGCCGCGACGGGATCCGGAGGGTTGGCCTTATCCCCTGGTCGACATCCTGCAATGCTTATGTTGCACGTGCGCCCCGCCCGCGACGGCGGACAGCAAATAAAGTCTTGAAGCCCTCGCACTTCGCTTCCCGAATACTCGCCGTTGCTTCCTTTAGGGTTGTGAGCTTTCTGGCAGACGCGGTCGTGGGCGCCCGCGCCACATTCAAAGCCATGCAGAGTCCAAACCCCACCCGCCCGCATCCAACCCGGGAAAGGAGGTAACTTTATGTACGTTGTACTCGGAGCAAGCGGCAACACCGGACATGCAGTGGCGAACAATCTTCTCGCCGCCGGGCAGAAGGTACGGGTCGTCGGCAGAAACTCAGCCCATCTCCAGCCTCTCGCGGCGCAAGGTGCGGAAACTTTCATCGCCGATGTCAGCGACGCCGCTGCCCTCGCCAAGGCCTTCCACCAGGCAGATGCGGCTTACGTCATGATTCCCCCCAACCCCGCCAGCACCGATCCCCTCGGTCATTCGGGTCGCGTAAGCGACGCCATCGTGGCCGCAGTGCAAAATGCTGGGACCAAGAATGTGGTTGCGCTCAGCAGCATTGGAGCCGATAAAGCCAACGGAACCGGCCCCGTACTCGGCCTTCACAATCTCGAACAAAAGCTCAACCAGATCGGCAGCGCGAATGTGCTCCACCTGCGCGCCGGCTACTTCATGGAAAACACGCTTCCCCAAGCGAACGCGATCCGCCAGGCGGGCAACGTCGTCACGCCTCTCCGTCCGAATCTAAAACTTGCCATGATCGCCACGCGCGACATCGGAGCCGCAGCGACCCAAGCCCTCTTACACCCATCCGTCCACGGCAAACAAACCCGCGAACTGTTGGGACAACGCGACCTCACCTACATCGAAGTCGCCGCGATGATTGGCCAAGCCATCGGCAAGCCCGGTGTCAAGTACGTCCAATTGCCCGACGATCAGTTTCGGGCTGTCCTGGTGCAGATGGGAATGTCGGACCAATTCGCCGGGCTTCTCCTGGAGATGATCGGCGCACTCAACTCCGGACACATGCGCGCTCTCGAGCCACGTGCATCCCAAAACACCACACCAACAAGTTTCGAAACGTTCGTAGCCGAGTCCTTCGTCCCGGCCTATCAACACCAAGCCGCAGCTTGAGGCGCTTTGCGGGCGTGAGAGAAGCGGAAGCCCGCAGCCGAAATCCTGAGCGTTCTTTTCGAAGGATCTCCCCAGCGCGGGTGCCCCATCCTAACGTCGCGCCTTCTGCGACGTTAGGGTGGGGATTTTGACTTGACCGGACCTACATGATCTTCTTAATGAAAACGTGAGTCGCGTTTTCTCCCGCCACCGTCCGCACAGCTGTGAACCCAAGCTGATGCAGATTGATCCCAGAAAATAGATGTTCCCCTTCGCCCAACAGCACTGGCGACAAAGCTAAATGCATCTCGTCGATCTGGCCGGCGACGATGTACTGGCGAATCACAGACACGCCGCCGCCAATTCGCACATCTTTGCCCTTGGCCGCCGCTTTCGCCTGCTTCAGCGCAGACTCCAGTCCGTCGGTGACAAAGTGGAATGTGGTGCCGCCTGCCATGGCGAGAGCGGCCCGTGCATGATGGGTGAGCACAAAAACGGGCACATGATACGGAGGACTGTCGCCCCACCACCCCTTCCATGAATCGCCTTCCCACGGACCGCGAACCGGCCCGAACATATTGCGGCCCAGAATCCACGCTCCCACATTCTCGAACGATTGCAGTGCACAATCGTTGTCGACGCCGTGGGTCCCTCCGCTTTGACCGTGCATCTTCTTGAAAACCTCGGTCTGCTGAAACCACGCGTGCAGTTCAAACCCGCGTACTCCGAGAGGATTCTGCAAGTCCTGCCGCGGCCCGGCGCCGAACCCGTCGATGGAAACAGAAAACGCAGCGACCCTAACTTTGCTCATCGATTCCTTTCGTCGATACCGCAATTGTATTCAACCCGAACAGCATCGGTGTCAGGTCTTCCACACAATTTGGCGTGCAGTAAAATCGGTCCCCACATGCGGACGACAGCCGCCGTCAAGATTCGCCCAGCAGACCCCGCGGACGCCGCGGCCATCGTTACATGCCTGCTGGAAGCGTTCACGCCGTACCGCTCGGCCTACACTCCAGGAGCGTTCGCCGATACCGTTCCCTCCGTCGATCAGGTGCAGCTCCGCATTCAGCAAATGCACGTCCTGGTTGCCACCGTGGCCGGCGAGGTGGTGGGAACAATCTCCGCTTCCAGCGACGGGGAGCAAGGACATCTTCGCGGAATGGCGGTTCTCCCGAAATGGCGTGGCACGGGAACGGCACTCATGTTGTTAGCCGCGATCGAAGACTGGTTGCGCATTCTCGGATGCAAGCAAGTCACTCTCGACACAACCGAGCCACTCAAACCCGCGATCGCCTTCTATGAAAAGCAGGGATACTGCCGCTCGGGCCACGTCTCCGATTTTTTCGGCATGTCTTTGATCGAGTACGTCAAGGAACTGTGAATGGCCTGGCACACTTCCCGGACGGTGGGGATTTTGACTTCTTGTGTGAGGTTGACACTTAGCTCACCATTTTCTTTCCTGTGCGGAGGTAGTGATTGATCGTCGTTTCCCAGTTCTTCATCCTCGCCTCGAACCATTTCTTATCGTAGGTTTCCAGTTCGCGGTTGCCCTCGGGCGAGAGGGCGGTGTAGCGGTAACAGATGTGGGTACGCGTTATGCCAGCCTCGGCCGCCTCGAGTTGAATGCCAAGTTCAGTGATGACGCGGGAAGGATCAATCAAGACGAATCCAATCCGGAATGCCTTCGGATCGTAGTCCGTCACGATCCAGGTTTTTTCCGCCGACGGCGAGTCTGAGGATGGAGGGTTCGGCGTGGTGAACACGCATCCGAGTTCTGCAACGCCTGAGTCGGAATAGATGAGTTGATATTGCCACCCCGGAAGCCAATCGCCTTCGCGGACAGGACACAGAAGAGGGAAGACTTTCTCCGGAGACGCTGGGTTCGTTTGAGTAAATTCGTGGACGATGCGCGTGGATTTGAGTGCAGTCATGATTTGCCTCCATAAAAAATTTGGGTGCGGGGGGAGACTTCGATCTGAAAGAACCACGAGGAGATCTCGGGACCGCGAACGCCGAGGAATCCGTCGAGGGAGATGGAGAGGGCAGCTACTCGAACTTTAGGCATATGTCTGCTGCACGTGTCGGGGGAAAAGGGGTACCTTTGTAATCCTCCCCTCGCGAATTCGCTAGGGTACGCGCATTGACCCAGCAAATACTTCTAGCATGAGGAACCTTTCCATTTTCGCGCTGCTGTTCTGCGCCTTTGCCGCGAACTCGTATGCACAAGATCGCGTTTACTGGGCTCCCGCTAACAGCGAGACGATCCCTTTGGAGCCCGCCAGTATCCACGTCGGCCGCGTCTACTATCCCGCTAATGGGGGCGGCGGCATGCACGTGCAGATCGACTCCAGATACCCGGTCACCGTGGCCATGGCTTGGGCCGACGAATGGAACGCCGCTATGCAGCACCCCCAAGCCCCTGTGAATTTCAGCTTGCTCTGCGTGAAGGAGCATGTCACCAGCGCGATTTACGAGTGTCATCTTCCCTCCGAACGCCCGATGATCATCACCTTCCGCGATGAGCGCAAGCCCGAGAAACCCGTGGTCACCACCATTGGCGCCATCCTCGGACCTGGAGTGCGGCAGTTCATCTCCCCCAACGATCTCCACATCCAGTACTACAATTGCATTCAGCCTGAGTTCCACTGGCGCCGCATCCTCGACGAAAAATACCAGATAACGCCGGCACCCAAGGTCTACAGTCTGATGACTCCAGACCACGACGGCCAGGAACTCAGCGTGAAGATCAAGTCGCCCATCCCTCTGACGGTCGCTCTGCTCCCATCGCATCTTGCCGACCAGGTCTACGACAAGACCGTAACCCTCACCGACGCCCTCGACCAAACCGGCTGCAAGGAACGTGGCGTCCAGTCGATGAGTTTCAACTGCACTTTTAATGTCGCCAATGGCACGCAAACGCTGCTGATCCTCCCCGACATCGATTTTTCCGGCCACAAGAAAGCCAATGTCGAAGTCAACACCGTGAGGTGCGTCGAGCATTGCGAGCTATTGAGCCCTCCTCCGAATCCGTAGGATGGGCTGCGCAGTTGAGCCGCGCTGGTGCCCCAATTTTGTCGCGTTATTTGCGGCAGGGCGGGGATTTGATTTTCTCTTCGACATCTTTCAGACCGATGACTGGGTAGCCCTCACCCTCGATCTACTGGAATCATAAGCTTAGAGAAATTCCGCATTCTAATCCTTGGGCTGCAGTAAGTTAGGGGAAAAATCTTGAGCCCCAGGGACTTAGCACCGCGCGAAGGCATTCTTGCTCAAGTTATGCCGCGAGTATGTGGTTTGTGGATTTCTCAGTCAAGGTTGGATGAACATTGGACGCCTGTGGAAACTGGCGACCGTGGGGTAAGACAAGAATGCGCTCATTTCTGAACGTGGCCTTTATATGCTGGCAACGACCTACTCTCCCACACACTTTCGCGTGCAGTAACATCGGCCCAGCGGGGCTTGTGTGGCGCGGGCGCCCACGCCCGCGAAAACTGTCCACGAGTAATACCGCCGGCATTCCACGACTCACGTGCTTTGGAATGTTCCTCCACAGACACGCCTGAGTTTCTGTTCGCTGCTGCTGATGAGGCAGTCCCTTTGACTCTGGGGTGCTGCAGGCAGTCGCGGGCGCGGCTCCCGCGCCACAGAAGGCACTTGATGCTGCCAGGACCTTCACAGCTTTGGGATGTTCATTCGTCACAGACAGGCATGCTCAGGCTTCCGTATGCTGGCGACAGTGGCGGGCGGGCGCCCGCCCCACAAAGAACCCTAAAAGGAAAAGGCCAATCTGATTTCTCAGACTGGCCTTTATTTATGCCGGCAACGACCTACTCTCCCACACACTTTCGCGTGCAGTACACATCGGCCCGGCGGGGCTTAACTTCCGTGTTCGGGATGGGAACGGGTGGATCCCCCGCGGTAAGATCACCGACAAGTCGCAGCTGTCAGCTATCAGCTGTCAGCTCTCAGCTATGACTCTGCCGGGCTAGCGTTTTGTGCTGATGGACAGCAAACTTGGTGACTCCAGCCAACGGCAGGTTCCTCGACTCCAGCTCGGAATGACAAAGTCTTACTGAGAGCTGAAAACTGATGGCTGAGAGCTGAATTTCAAAGAGCGTGAGGTTCGATACCTCACAACTGAATAGATTGGGTGTGGCTTACTTTCATCTTGCTTATTTCCGATTTCAGCCACGTGTATTACTTCGGCTTTTTCGTCGGCGCACAGTTGTCAGCGTACTTCCTTTCTCAGCCGCCCAATTTCTGGCGGCTGAGAGAAACTCGCTCTATGCCCAGCTCAGTTTCTAGCTGATGGCTGAAAGCTGAGAGCTGACAGCTGTTTTCTGCACCGAGTAAATTTTATGGTCAAGCCGAACGGGCGATTAGTACTGGTAAGCTACACGCATTACTGCGCTTCCACCTCCAGCCTATCAACCAGGTAGTCTTCCTGGGCCCTTCTTATCCCTTACGGGTTGGGAGATCTCATCTTGAGGAGTGCTTCCCGCTTATATGCATTCAGCGGTTATCACAACCGAACTTCGCTACCGAGCGGTGCCATTGGCATGACAGCTCGAACACAAGAGGTTCGTCCATCCCGGTCCTCTCGTACTAAGGACAGGTCCTCTCAAATCTCCTACGCCCACAACAGATAGGGACCGAACTGTCTCGCGACGTTCTGAACCCAGCTCACGTACCGCTTTAATAGGCGAACAGCCTAACCCTTGGAACCTTCTACAGCTCCAGGATGCGATGAGCCGACATCGAGGTGCCAAACCGGAGCGTCGATATGAACTCTTGGCTCCGATCAGCCTGTTATCCCCGGCGTACCTTTTATCCGTTGAGCGATGGCCCTTCCATGCAGAACCACCGGATCACTAAAGCCTACTTTCGTACCTGCTCGTCTTGTAGGACTCGCAGTCAACCACGCTTATGCTTTTGCACTCGTCGGCTGATTTCCAAACAGCCTGAGCGTAGCTTCGCGCGCCTCCGTTACCGTTTAGGAGGCGACCGCCCCAGTCAAACTACCCGCCTTACCATGTCCCTCTCCCGGTTCACGGGAGTAAGTTAGAACCACAGATCTCGCAGGGTGGTATCTCACCGTTGGCTCCTCCAAGCCCGAGAGCCTGGAATCAAAGCCTCCCACCTATCCTGCGCAGCAAGGGCCATAGTTCATGGTAAAGGTATAGTAAAGGTGCACGGGGTCTTTCCGTCTAGTTGCGGGCAACCGGCATCTTCACCGGCACTACAAGTTCGCCGTGTCAGTCGGCAAGACAGTCGCACTTTCGTTACGCCATTCGTGCAGGTCGGAACTTACCCGACAAGGAATTTCGCTACCTTAGGACCGTTATAGTTACGGCCGCCGTTCACTGGGGCTTCAGTTCGAAGCTTCACCTTGCGGTTGACCTCTCCCTTTAACCTTCCAGCACCGGGCAGGCGTCAGCCCCTATACGTCGTTTTCGACTTTGCAGAGACCTGTGTTTTTGTTAAACAGTCGCAGTGCGCATTTCGCTGCGGCCCCCTCGAGCTATGAACTCTACCGGGGCACCCCTTCTCCCGAAGTTACGGGGTTATATTGCCGAGTTCCTTACCAACTGTTCTCACGAGCGCCTTTGGATATTCTCCTCGTCTACCTGTGTCGGTTTGAGGTACGGTTCCCTTACGTTCTCCTTAGAGGTTTTTCTTGGCAGTGTGGAATCGGCAGCTTTCCTCCATACGGAGTACTGCTTTGCGTCTCAGTGATAACTTCCTCGCGGATTTGCCTACGAGAAACACCTTACACGCATCGACCGTTATAGCCATAGAACGGCCTGCTTATCCTACTGCGTCACCCCATCGTGATAACGAACACAAGGGAGGTCCGGAATATTAACCGGATGTCCATCGGCTACGCCTTTCGGCCTCGCCTTAGGGACCGCCTGACCCTGAGCGGATTAACCTTTCTCAGGAAACCTTAGACTTTCGGCGCGGAGGGTTCCCACCTCCGTTATCGCTACTTATGCCGGCAGGGTCTCTTCTCAACCGTCCACCAGTCTTTTCAGTCTGGCTTCAAACTGTTGGGAATGCTCTCCTACCACGCATGGCTGTTACACCATGCATTCGCTGCTTCGGTAACAAGCTTAAGCCCCGTTAAATTGTCGGCACCGGACCGCTTGACCAGTGAGCTATTACGCTTTCTTTAAAGGATGGCTGCTTCTAAGCCAACCTCCTGGCTGTCTGGGCGTTCCGACTTCCTTTCCCACTTAGCTTGTATTTTGGGACCTTAGCAGGCGATCTGGACTGTTTTCCTCTCGACGACGAAGCTTAGCCCCCGCCGTCTGACTCCCGGATTGGTTGTTCAATGGCATTCTGAGTTTCGTTGGATTCTGTAAGCTGGAAAGCCCCATAGTCCATCGAGTACTTTACCACCACGACAAATCATCCGAGGCTAGCCCTAAAGCTATTTCGGAGAGAACGAGCTATCACGGAATTTGATTAGCCTTTCACCCCTACCCTCAGCTCATCGGAGCTTTTTTCAACAAACACCCGTTCGGCCCTCCAGTGGGTGTTACCCCACTTTCAGCCTGGCCAAGGGTAGATCATCCCGCTTCGCGTCTATTCCTGCCAACTTATGTTCGCCCTATTCGGACTCGCTTTCGCTACGGCTCGCTTTCGCTTAACCTTGCTGACAAGAATAACTAGCCGGCTCATTATGCAATAGGCACGCGGTCAGACTTTCGGCTTGCGCCGCATAGTCCTCCCACCGTTTGTAGGCACACGGTTTCAGGTACTATTTCACTCCGCTCACAGCGGTTCTTTTCGCCTTTCCCTCACGGTACTGGTTCACTATCGGTCAGAAGCTAGTATTTAGCCTTACGGAATGGTCTCCGTAGCTTCCCGCAAAGTTTCTCGTGCTCCGCGGTACTCAGGTATCGACTTCGAGTCTGGTTCGTTTTCACCTACGTGGCTATCACACTCTATGGCCCCTCTTTCCAGAGGGCTTCGGTTAACGACCAGATTGGTAACTCTACTGTTGTCGACCCTACAACCCCTGGTAGAACCCGAAGGTCTTACAGGTTTAGGCTGTTCCGATTTCGCTCGCCACTACTCTCGGAATCGAGGTTTCTTTCTTTTCCTCCTGGTACTGAGATGGTTCACTTCCCAGGGTTCGCTCGTGCGTGACTATGGATTCATCACGCCGTACGGAGGGTTTACCTCCGTGGGTTTCCCCATTCGGAAATCCCCGGATCAAAGCCTGCTTGCGGCTCCCCGAGGCTTATCGCAGCTTGCCACGTCCTTCATCGCCTGCTTCTGCCAAGGCATCCACCATGCGCCCTTAGTAGCTTGACCACAAAATTTACTCAGCACACGGCAGCCTTCACTCCACTCGCAATCACAACCGATGTTGTCATTCCGAGCAAAGCGAGGAACCTGCTTCCCTTTCGGTCAGCAAGAACCCTACAGCCACCACACGCCGCTTAAACTTCATGGGCCTCTAATCCTGCTCCTCGCACGCTTGCTTCAGCTTCAACGCTTCACAGTCTTGCCATCCCAGGGACAGCCCCAAGACCTTGAAACTGGAAACTCTAAAACCTCATGCTACGTACACCAGCAGGCATTTCAGGCACTCATAAAAATTTACGTTCGCCTTGTAATTTGCCCAATCTATTCAGTTGTCAAATATCGTCCTCGTCGACTTCCGTTGACTTACCCGCTTCTGCAGGTATGGGTCTTACTCATTCCAGAGTCGTGCAAACTCCAGATTGCCTCCAACCCAATGTTCGGCGCCAGGCAACATTCAACCGCTACAAACTCGGTTGTCGCATGACGCCCAACATTAAGCTGGTTTTGCTCGCAACTCAGGACCCACGACTCGGGACTAAGTTGGTGGAGCTGACCGGGATCGAACCGGTGGCCTCCTGGTTGCAAACCAGGCGCTCTCCCAGCTGAGCTACAGCCCCTTTTTCAGTGTCGCAGTACCCAGTACTCAGTACCCAGTGAAATTCTGACTGTCAACTGGGTACTGAGTACCGAGTACTGACAACTGATTTTGGTGGGCCTGGGTAGAGTTGAACTACCGACCTCACCCTTATCAGGGGTGCGCTCTAGCCACCTGAGCTACAGGCCCGGTCTTCTATCACGAAATCCCGGAGCCCTGCAATTCCATCGAGCTCTCCGCTTCTAGCCGCTCTAGCAATCAGCGGATTCAGCTAAGAGCTAAAAGCTAGTAGCTAGAAGCTCGATATTATTTCGAGGACAAGGTTGAACGTGCGCCCCAGCTAAGCCGGAGCTGACCATCATGCGAACGAAGACGAGAAAGAGAGGTCCGAAACGAGACTCCCTCGCCAAATCCTCAGGTTAGTGGTGGACTCGGCTTGGGGTACATGGCAACATCCCACGCATGTTTAATCCCCGGTGTCTCAAAGACCGAAGATCTTCAAAACGGTGGGGCCGCGCGAGTGCCATGACGTTCTCTCTTAGAAAGGAGGTGATCCAGCCGCAGGTTCTCCTACGGCTACCTTGTTACGACTTCACCCCAATCATGAGCTGTACCTTGGATGGCTGCCTCCTTGCGGTTAGCACACCAGCTTCTAGTACGGCCCACTTTCGTGATGTGACGGGCGGTGTGTACAAGGCCCGGGAACGTATTCACCGCGGCGTTCTGATCCGCGATTACTAGCGATTCCAGCTTCATGGAGTCGAGTTGCAGACTCCAATCCGAACTGAGGCCGGCTTTTTCCGATTAGCTCCCCCTCACGGGTTTGCGACGGTTTGTACCGACCATTGTAGCACGTGTGTAGCCCTGGACATAAAGGCCATGAGGACTTGACGTCATCCCCACCTTCCTCCTCGTTATCCGAGGCAGTTTCACTAGAGTGCCCGGCTTGACCCGATGGCAACTAGGGATAAGGGTTGCGCTCGTTGCGGGACTTAACCCAACATCTCACGACACGAGCTGACGACAGCCATGCAGCACCTCCGCAGCAGCCTTTTAAGGGGAAGGGATATTTCTACCCCGGTCCACTGCGCTTCGAGCCCAGGTAAGGTTCTTCGCGTTGCGTCGAATTGAACCACATGCTCCACCGCTTGTGCGGGCCCCCGTCAATTCCTTTGAGTTTCAGCCTTGCGACCGTACTCCCCAGGCGGATTGCTTATCGCGTTAGCTGCGGCACAGCAGGATTGGGTACCTGCTACACCAAGCAATCATCGTTTAGGGCTAGGACTACCAGGGTATCTAATCCTGTTTGCTCCCCTAGCTTTCGCGCCTCAGCGTCAGTTATGGTCCAGTGCGCCGCTTTCGCCACAGGTGTTCCTCCCGATATCTACGCATTTCACCGCTACACCGGGAATTCCACGCACCTCTCCCATACTCCAGCACCACAGTTTCGCCTGCAGGCTCCGAGTTAAGCCCGGGGATTTCACAGGTGACTTGTGGCACCGCCTACGCGCCCTTTACGCCCAATAATTCCGAACAACGCTCGCACCCTCTGTATTACCGCGGCTGCTGGCACAGAGTTAGCCGGTGCTTCTTCCACCAGTACCGTCATTATCGTCTTGGTCGAAAGGAGTTTACGCCCCAAGGGGCTTCATCCTCCACGCGGCGTTGCTGCGTCAGGGTTTCCCCCATTGCGCAAAATTCCCCACTGCTGCCTCCCGTAGGAGTCTGGACCGTGTTTCAGTTCCAGTGTGGCCGTGCGCCCTCTCAGGCCGGCTACCGATCTTCGCCTTGGTGGGCCGTTACCCCGCCAACTAGCTAATCAGCCGCGACCCCCTCTTCCAGCGCATTGCTGCTTTGATCTTGCGATGTTATGCGGTATTAGCATCGGTTTCCCGATGTTATCCCCCACTCGAAGGTAGGTTAGTCACGTGTTACTCACCCGGTCGCCACTTTACTCATGGATTGCTCCACTTTCTCGTTCGACTTGCATGTGTTAGGCACGCCGCCAGCGTTGATTCTGAGCCAGGATCAAACTCTCGTTTGAAACCTGATGTCTGCCGACGGGTAGTTGGCAGACTGCCATCGCCGCACATCCAATGCAGCCTGCAAGAGCTGCTCTGGTTCAACAGCGCGGGATGGCGCCACCATTCATCCTCCGCTTCCTTCCGAAGAGAAGAGAAGATCATGGTGGTCTATCTTGTGAGATCGTATCGGACTTATGCCCGAATCCGTTCTCTCACGACTGGCACGTTCAACCTAGTTGTCAAAGACCGAATCGCCTTCCGCCTGAGCGGCGCGCCTTCAGTCCAGGCGAACTCCATTTGGGGCGAACCCGAAGTGCGAATCCGACTGTCCTCGAAACCCTACAAACATATCGTTGGCGGCGAAACCCTGTCAACCTGCAGCATCCCACAGCATTTCCACGCTGATTTCCACACACGGAAACCGCCGGAAATGGACGCGAGATGCGGGGAGCACGTTTCAAAGTTTTCAGAGTTTCACTTTCAAACCCTGAAGCTTTGCCACTTTGAAACGTTGCGCTCGTTACAGCACGCAACGATATCGCCTTCCGCTCAGGATTTGTAAAGACGCTGAATATTCGGGCGCACGCCGAAGCGGAAGACAGAAAATTGAGAAAAGATCCTAGTTGGAGGTCCTTGCTTTGAAGGTACCCTTCAGAAACCTACAAGATGTTTCCGAATCAAGTCCCGTGGCCGGGACGATTGAGAGCTTGAACACTCTCTAAATGCTTAGATGCCGGACGGACACGAGAGATTCAGACAAATACGACCGGCTAGCCACACTTCTGCTCTCGGTGGATTGTTTATAGCAGATGAATGCAGAAAAGCGCAAGGGGGAATTTGAAAAATGCATAAGTTTACCAATTTGGTCCGGCCGCGAGCCCAACAATTGGGGCCCTGTGACATCCATCACCGCATTCGATGCCGCGTTTTGCGGAAGATGATTCGACGGGCGGCAACCGCGACGTGTCTGTCGATGAGCGAATGAGGTGAGCCGCGCCGGGGCAGCCGCGAAGCGGCGAAAGAAAGCAGCCCACGGCGCAAGCCGTGGGGCGCAAGAAACAATGTCCCGCACGTCCGGCAATATTCTGCTCCATTTGATCTTCTCCGCGCAGGGCCGACGTCCTTTGATCAAGCCAGACTTTCGCGCCGATCTCTTCGCTTATCTCGGAGGCATCATCCGCGAAATGCACAGCACGGCGATGATCATCACGGCACTGCTGACCACGTCCACATGCTGGTTCGCGTCCGTCCGGCACATTCCGCCGCGGAAATCGCTCGCGTCGTTAAGGCGAACTCGTCGCGCTGGGTTCACGAAAAATGGGATCCGAAATTCGCCTGGCAAACCGGATACGGCGTCCTCAGCGCGGGTGAATCGAATGTTGCGGCCGTCACAAAATATATCGCCGAACAGGAAGACCATCATCGGAAGCATTCGTTTCAGGAGGAGTTTGTAGTGTTCCTCAAGAAGAACAACGTAGCCTACGACGAGCGATATCTGGATTAGTTTCTTTCGCCCCTCCGGGGCTGGCTTACGTATACGCACTCCCACCCACGGCTGGTAGGGGGAATTGTGGTGATTTGGAGGCTTGACAAGCAATGGGGGGATCGGGCGTTTCGGGCACTCGTCGAGCTTCGTTCGACGGAGCCGGGGGCGGCTGTCCCCACACATGAACTCCGGCTCGAGAAGATTCATCGCACATGAGTCTGGATCACGTTGCGATCAAGTTCTACAGCAACACCCAGAGCGGCGGACAGGAGTCTCCGCCCCCACACGAGATGAGGTGGCAATGTGAGCGGTTTGGATCAGACAGTCGGATTCTTAGGGGCTAACGTTGGAGTGTAGTTTCACTTGGATTTTCCAAGTTCTCCAGCCGGGGCCCGCACGCGCACGAAATCGACAGAGAAATCGGAAGCACAATCAAACCCAAGCGGAATTCAGACCGCCACAAGGCGAGACTTCTCGGAGGACTCCATGAAGAAAGTATTCCTGCTGATCGTTGTACCGGCACTGCTGGTCGCGCTGGGGTTTGCACAGACTCCCGCGGCGAGTGGCAATGCTGACCAGATCAACGTTAAAGGCTGCCTGGGCGGCTCTGACGGTAACTACACCGTCGCGGAAGACAATACGGGCAAGACTTTCAAGATCACTACCAGCAGCGCTGGTCTCAAGGCGTTTGTCGGCCAGGACGTAAACCTGACCGGGCAAAAAGCAGCTACTGCTGAGGACAGCCTTGCCGTCACCCAAGTGATCATGATCTCCGAACATTGCACTGCGGCCGCGGCGGCACCGGCGGCGAGTGTCAGCGCACCTTCGGAGACTGTCAGCGCGCCTCCAGATACTGCGGCTGCACCGGCTGTGGCTGCACCGGCTGTGGCTGTTAGCGGACCTTCCGAAACTGCCAGCACACCCACCCCGGCCGCCGCTCCTTCGGCGGCTCCCGCAGAGACTGTCACCGCACGTTCGGACACAGCGGCTGCACCTCCGGCCGCTGCACCTGCAGCTGAACCCTCCGCGACTGTCAGTGCACCTTCGGAGACTGCCAGCGCACCCGCTGCCACCGCCCGTGTTCACGGAGCGCAGACGTCCGCTCGACCTAAGAAATCCGCAGAAGTCCCCGCTGAAACGCCCGCTGCGGCAACTGCACCCGCGGAGCCTTCGAGCACGCCTGTCGCGGACGCGGCCGTACACACTGCGGCGGCCGGCACGCTTTCGGAGACTGCCAATACCCCGGCTGCACCGGCTACACCGGCTACAAAGGCCTCCACGAGCGCGTCCATCGGGATGATCGTTTCGATTATCGTGGTGGTGCTCATCCTCGGCGCCGGGGTCCCTCTTTACAACCGGTGGAAGAGACGAAAACATTTGGAGGAGACGAAAGGCCAAAATCTCTCGTTTACGAATGAAGCCAAATCCGACCCGAACACGCGCGACACGACCGGAGGGAAAAAAGCTGCCTAGGCTGAGTGCAGGGTAACGATTCTCAAACTTTGGTCGCCGGTGGCAACTGTTGCCGGCGACCTTTTTTCTGCTCAACTTTTCTGCTCAACGGGTAGTTCGACGGGGCATGGAGCTGGCCCGCAGCCCTACACTGGCGAGAGCGAGCACGGGAAACGTAGCAACAGCCGAGGCGGCTGTCGCTACGTGAGCTTCGTCAACTTCAGCGGGTGGCGTTGAAGTACTTTTCCTCGAGGATCTGGCGGTGATGGAGTTCGTGGCCGGCAATGATGTAGGCCAGGGCGCTGACCGTCACTTCATTCTTGTTGGCGACGCCGCGGCGGGTCCAGGCTGGCTCGTCCAGGTTGCGGAGCAAGGTCAGGGTGGCGCGGCGGACGGCGATGTAGTCCTCGATGATCGAGGACAAGGGGATTTGCGAGAAGGGGCCATTGCGGACGTAATCGTCCTGCTCGTAGCCCTCGATCGGAGTCTGGTCGCCGCGGGCGATGCGCAGGGTGCGGTAGGCGAAGATGCGCTCGGTGTCGCAGACGTGGCCGAGCACCTGTTTCGCGGTCCATTTGTCGGGGGCGTAGCGGAAATCTCCGTCGTCCTCGTCGCGGCCGCAGAGCAGGGTCATGGTCTGGCGCCGCTGGGCGTCGAGCGCTGCCAGAATATCGGAGCCAGCGACGAGAGAAATGTAGCGGTCATAGTAAGGCGCGTATTCGCCGGGCTCAGGACGGGCGATCGCTAACGTTGCGGGAGTAACGACGGCTGATTCTGACATGCTTTTTGCTCCACTTCGAAGGAATTGTCGGCTGGATTGCGGGTGGCCCACAGCATTCCAAAGTCCCCACTTCTCGCGAAGAACGCGAGAAATGGGGCTACCCCAGAAAAGAACCCAAGAATTAGACTCGCGACTTCGCAGTTCGTTTGCGAGGGTTTCTTGGCTCAACGAGCATACTCCGCTTGCGTGTGGAACGGGAGCGAGCGGGGAGTTTTTCCGGGAATCGTTACACGGCGACCGGCAGAAAGTATGCATGCCCGGGCGCGACGTCCGGGAACGGTTAGCACTAATGGACGTATCCTGATAGGAACTCTCGATTGAAAATAAAGGATTTTCCACAGCACTTACCTTGAGAGTCGGGAGTACAATTCGTTTTGGTCACGAAAGTGCGGCCCGTGACCCCTAATCCCAACAAGGAAAGGATCGTTCATCCCATGTGGAAGCCGACCAATCAACCTCAGACCCCTGCCCGACCTGCCGAGGCGGAACGTCAAACCCCGTCCACACCCAGCGCGCCAACCATGACTTCGACGGCGAGTGAGCCTTCCACTCCCCGACCCATGAGCACAACTACCGCGGACCAAGCCACGATTGGCAAGTCGCTGGTGATCAAGGGCGAGGTGACGGGCTCCGAGTCGCTCTACATCGACGGTCGAGTGGAGGGTTCGATCAACCTTTCCGGCAATCGCGTGACCGTGGGGCGCAACGGCGTGGTTGCGGCCAACATTAATGCGCGGGAGATTGTGGTGCTGGGCAAAGTGCGGGGCAACCTGACGGCCAGCGACCGCGTGGACATTCGCAGCGACGGCTCGCTCACAGGCGACGTGATTGCTGCTCGTATTTCCATTGAAGACGGCGCGTTCTTCAAGGGCGGCATCGACATCCGCAAGGGCGGTCAGCCGCAGCAGCAGAAAGCCAACGGCGAAGACAAGGCAGTTACGACAGCACCAGAGCCGGCTGCAGTCGGCGCCCGGGCATAGGTTTGGCGCAAGAATTGGCCGGTGTTTAGAAGCGGGCATCCGCAGGGATGCCCGTTTCGCTTTTTGGCGAAGGGGCCAGAAGCTCAGGGCTGGGCGGGCTTGCGGTCGCACTTGATTCGTCGCGGCGTCTGTGCTGAAGAATTCATACCTGTTGTTGCCTGCCCTTGATTCACCCGTTCCCATTTTTTGGAAAGTGACACGGCACAACTATTGGGACAAATCATTCTGGTATTCATCTTGCGTTTGCCGCCGCTGGGTCATCCATTCGCATGCGATCGAATAGCGAAGAGTCCGTTTGTTTGACGGAGATCAAAACCTAGACCTAGCATGGGGATGGGAAGGGAGTTCCCCGTGATCGGGCAAATCCTTGGTCGTTGCCGCGTGCTGGCGAAGATTGGCGAAGGAGGAATGGGCATTGTCTACCGCGCTCACGACGAGGCATTGCACCGTGATGTGGCGGTTAAAGTGGTCAAAAAGGATGCTGGCCTGGGCCCTTCCGCAAGTAAGAATCTGCTGCACGAGGCGCAGGCTTCTTCTTCGCTTTCCCATCCCAACATCTGCACCATCCATGACGTTGGCGAGACCGAGGGCGAGCTTTACATCGTCATGGAGCTGGTCGAAGGCAAGTCTCTGCGCGACCTGAGTTCCGAGGGCGGACTGGCGCCTGAGTCCGTGATGCGCTACGGCGCTCAGATTGCCAGCGCACTTGCGCGTGCCCATGATCGGGGGATTGTCCATCGCGATCTGAAGACGGCGAATATCGTCGTCACCTCCGAGGGCCTGGTCAAAGTTCTCGACTTCGGTTTGGCCAGGCAGGTTGGGGGCGGAATCTTCGAGGGCCCCACCCGCTCCTTGGCCACCATGGAAGACGCATCCAGCGTGAGCGGCACTTTGCCGTATATGGCTCCCGAAATCTTGCGCGGTGACTCAGCTGACTATCGTAGTGATCTGTGGGCGCTGGGCGTCGTGCTTTATGAAGCGGCCTCCGGTCGTTTGCCCTTCGAAGGCCGCACGGGGTTTGAGATCAGCTCCGCCATCATGCGCGAGATGCCCGCTCCCCTTGGCCCTCCGGTGCCCCCGGGCCTGTGGGCAATCATCCAGCGTTGCTTGACCAAGGAACCGATGCAGCGCTATCAACGCGCAAGCGAAGTGCGGGCGGCACTGGAAGCGGTTCAGTCTGCTGCCATCGCTTCTAAAGATCCCAGCGCTGATCTAAGCCCACCCACAACGACGATGTTGCACAGCCTGCGGCACGCTCAGGTGAAGAGGGGAGATTTTCTTTTGTTAGTGGGAACGACAAAAGGAGCATTCATTCTTCGCTCCAATGCCCGTCGCAACCGTTGGGATGTCGGTGGTCCTTATTTCCACGGGCACAGTGTCTACGCGATGGCTTATGACGCGCGCGGCGGACGGCATCGCATTTGGGCTTCGACGCAAAGCTATTGGGGGACACTGCTCCGCTCCAGCGACGATTTCGGAAAGAGCTGGACCAATCCCCGACAGGCCCCCATTCGATTTCCCTCCGATACCGGAGTCTCGTTGAAGAATATCTGGCAGATCACACTTGGCCGACCCGAGGAGCCTAACGTCCTCTATTGTGGAGTAGAGCCTGCCGCACTTTTCGAAACCCGCGACGCCGGAGAAACATGGTCGCTGGTGCGCGGTCTCTTCGATCATCCGCACCGTCCCCGCTGGGTGCCCGGCAACGGAGGCCTGGCGTTGCACAGCATTGTGCTCGATCCTGCCAATGCGCAACGCATGTACGTGGCAATTTCAGCCGGCGGTGTCTATAAAACCAATGACGGCGGAAGCACCTGGACCGCGCAAAACCGCGGCATCCGCGCGATGTTCATGCCCGACAAATACCCCGAGTTCGGCCAATGCGTACACAAGATCGGGATGCACCCGGCTCGACCCGAGCGTCTTTTCCTGCAAAATCATTGGGGATTGTATCGTTCGGATAACGGTGCTGAAAGCTGGACCGACGTTGCGAACGGATTACCCTCCGATTTTGGCTTTGCGGTGCTGATGCACCCGAGGAATCCTGACTGCGTGTATATCGTTCCCGTGGAGTCCGATGAATTTCGCTGCGCGTGCGACGGCCGTCTCCGAGTGTATCGAACCCGCACTGCTGGCGCCTCATGGGAACCTCTTATGCGCGGGCTGCCGCAAAAGCGCGCCTACGAGACGGTCTTGCGTGATGCGCTCACGGCCGACGCGTTCGACCCCGCCGGAATTTACTTCGGTACAAGGAGCGGTCAGCTATTTGGATCGCAAGACGAAGGCAGGACATGGCAAAAGATCCTCGAGGGTCTCCCCGCCGTGGTTTGTGTACGCAGTGCGGTATTTGAGGGCGACTCGCTACCGGCGTTGTCTAAGCCCACGCCCTCAACTACCTCTCGCTCGAAAAAAACGATGTCGACACGCGAGTCGCATCCGGCGATTCCAATGCACAAATCACGTCCAACAAAGAAGAGATGATCGTGCCCGTGACCTTTCACATTCCGGGGGCCCTGCGCGAATTTACTGCTGGACACAGTAAGGTTGCGATCGAAGAATCCCCCGCAACTCTGGCCGAGGCCTTGTCGGCCCTCTGGACACTCTACCCGGGAGTTCGGGACCGCATCGCCACCGAGCAAGGACAGGTTCGCGAACATATCAACATTTTCATCGGTAACGAGAATGTTCGCTATGCCGGTGGACTGGCGAGTCCCATTTCCCCCGGATCTGAGATTTTGATCGTCCCCGCGGTCAGTGGTGGGTAGCAGATTTGCGAAAGCGTCGAATCGTTGTCAGGGAAGTGGAAGATCGTCCCCCAGGAGCTAAAGCGCGATTCCTTTAGGAAGCTGTTATGGCAGGAGTAGACTCGTGCCCTTCCCGCCGAGTCGCGTCCCAGTCGTAACCCCGTCCGTACGTGTTCCGCTACTCGACGAACATGCAGTCGCCATACGAGTAGAAACGGTAGCGTTGAGCCACGGCGTGTTCGTAGGCACGCAGAACGTTCTGTTGCCCTCCCAGCGCGCAGACCAGCATGAGGAGCGTGGACTGCGGCAGGTGGAAATTTGTGAGCAGTGCCTGCACCACCTGAAACTTATAGCCGGGATAAATAAACAGGTTGGCCTCGCCCGAAGATGCAGGGATTTCGTCTGCGCTCTGCTGGGCTGCATATTCCAGGGTTCGCACGGTTGTAGTCCCGACGGCGACGATGCGCCGAGATTCCCGGCGCGCCCGGTTGATCTTCTCCGCAGCCTCGGCAGAGATGGAATAAGCCTCGGAGTGCAGCTGATGATCTTCCACCTTCACGCTGCGCACCGGCTGAAAGGTTCCCAGGCCGACGTGCAAGGTGACTTCGGCGGACTCAATCCCGCGCTTTCGCAGCCGCGCGAGAATCTCAGGCGTGAAATGCAGTCCGGCTGTGGGAGCGGCCACCGAACCGCGCTGCTGCGCGTAGATCGTCTGGTAGCGTTCGCGATCGGCGAAAGAATCTTCGCGGGCGATGTAAGGCGGCAACGGAATGTGACCGATCTTTTCCACGCGCGCGAAGAAATCTTCCACAGGCGCGAAACAGATCTGACGCTGGCCAAAACTGTCGCGGGAAACTACCTCGGCCCGCAGTTCATCCTGTTCTCCAAAGAACAGCCGTTCGCCAACCCCGATCTTCCGTCCCGGCCGCACCAGGCATTCCCAGGTGTTGGGATCCTGGGACAGTTGGCGGGTGAGTAGAACTTCGCTGCGTCCCTGCAGAAAATTCTGAGCTGCAGGATTGCGGTCGCTCACGGGCTGCGACCGCACTCCTTCGCGCCGTCCGTAGAGCCGCGCGGGAAACACACGGGTGTTGTTGAAGACCACTAGATCACTGGGGCGGAGCAAGTCGGGAAAATCATGAAACTGCCGATCGTTCATCTGGCAGCCTGGGATCTGGCAGCCTTGCGACGGTTCCCAGGTACAGTTCAGATGCAGCAGGCGTGATCCGGCGCGGTCCGGCAGAGGTACCTGAGCGATCAACTCTTCTGGAAGGTCGTAATGGAAATCGGAGACCAGCACGCTTTCCGATTATAGGGACAGGCGCTCGATCCGCGCCGTTCGCGGCATTAGGCCCATCGTGACGGCCTTTTTCGAAATTTGGATTGTCTCCGCACGGCAGGGACTGGTACTATGCAGTATCAACTGCGCCCTGCTATTTATCATCTCTCCCAAAGGTAGCCATGCAAGGGTAACCATGCCAACGGAACGCAAATACAGGGAAGAAATCGTTAGTTACGGGCGCATGCTCCACGAACACGGGTTTGTGGCCGCCATGGACGGCAATCTTTCCGTCCGACTGAAAGGCGACCGCGTTCTGGTGACTCCCACCTGCGTCAGCAAAGGCGCAATGCGGCCGACAGATATGGTCATCGTGGACATGGACGGCAACAAGGTCGCCGGCCGCCGCAATGTAACCAGCGAAATTGGCATGCACTTGCTGATCTATCGCACGCGTCCGGACATTCAGGCCATCGTGCATGCCCACCCGCCGACCGCGACGGGCTTTGCGGCCGCCGGCATCCCTCTGACCGAGCCGCTGGTTTGCGAAGTGGTGATGGGGCTGGGATGCATACCGCTGGCGAGCTACGGAACGCCCGGCACTTCAGAGTTGGCCCAGACGCTCGAACCGTTCGTTCCCGGCTACGATGCGATTCTAATGTCGAATCACGGCGTAGTGACCTACGGGGACACGCTCGAACATGCCTACATGAAGATGGAAACGGTCGAGCACTTTGCGCAGATCGCCCTGGTCACGCACTTGCTAGGTCGCCAGCAGCCACTGAAAGAAGTAGAAATCGAGAAGCTTCTGATGGCGCGCACGAAATATTTTGGGGCGAAAATCGCCTCGTGCATGCCGTTGCCGCCGTCCCCGCAGAAAGTCGGTTAGCGCGTAGCGGCGGACGCATCCGTCCGCATGCGAAACTTCGATTACGCTGCCGGACTGCCGGACGAATGCGTCCGGAGCTACGCAACCCTGAACTCTCTCTATTCTCCTCCTATGCGAAATCTCAGGCCTGCTCTAAAGTTGATGGGCAGCGCGGGGTATCCAACTACTTCGTTATAGCGGCGGTCTAGCGCGTTCTCGACGTTCATGTAAGCGGTAATTCGCGGCCGGATCGCATACCATACCCCAAGATCAGCGCGCACGTATCCGGCGGCATGATCGATGCCGAAGCCCAGAAAATCCGAGTCGGGGCGGCGCCCTACGAAACTTGCGCCGACATTTCCTCCCCACCGCGTTCCCAGGTATGACAGCAGCGCGGTTGCGGAATTCTTGGGCCGGCGCAATAGGGGCTGACCAGGATTGTAGAGCGAATTGATGGGCGCAGGATTCTGCAGAATCTGCGTCGACGTGTAGGTGTAAGCCGTGTTCAACAGCAGTCGAGAACGCAGCTTGGCCTGCAGGCCGACCTCGGCACCGTGGGCGAGCGCCTGGTTCACATTGGAGTATTCACCCACGAAATTGATCGGATCTACGGTGACATAATTGATTTGGTCGTGGAACAGATTATTAAAGTAGGTGGCGGTGAAGACATACTTACCGTGCAGCAGGTCTTGCTGGAGGCCGGCTTCGAATGCCCGTGTGTGCTCGGGCTTGAGCCCGGGGTTCGGAATGTTGTAGGGATTCGCCGGAATTCCGTTGAAGGTTTCTTCCAGACGCGGTTCTTTAAAAGCGGTGGCGTAGGAAAAACGTAATCGCGTTCCTGAAAAAATCTCGCCTCCCCGCAAGGCCTGCCAAGTCATGGCAAGCCGCGGGACTCCGATGTTGCCGAAGGCACTGTTGTGAACGAAGCGGCCGCCCGCAATGAGCGTGAGATTTTTCCAAGTTATCTGCTGTTGCGCATAGACATCGTTGCTCAACCGCTGGCCCTGCGTCTGGGCGCCGTACGCGAGGTTGCCGACAAATCCATTCTCGTTCTCAATGCGATATCCAAACGTTGTGTGTGCCCAGCTTCTTTCCGAATAATCGCCCTGATACTCAAATCCGGCGCGATTGATGTGGTCCACTTCGTGGGAAGGGAAATCAAAGACCCGGTCCGGATCTCCGTTGAGGTTTAGCTCCTTGTAGCGATAGACGTAGTCGAAGCCGGTGAGGTGGTGCTGCCATCCCGAAGGGCCAGTCACCGCCAGTTCGGCGCTGCCCAGCAAGTCGTTGAGTTGCGACCAGTCGCTGGGATCGGGCGGTTGCAGGGGGGAGCCGTTGAAATTCCACTCGCCGGAAACACCGGTGTGACTGTTGGAATGGCGAAAGCGAACCCGCAGCGAGGTCCGGCGGCTGAGCGCCGCCCCCACATTTGCGCCCTCGAGCGAATCCGAGTACGCGTTGTTGATGCCTGCGCCACTGGTATTGAATTGGCTGCCGAACAGGTTGTAGTCGAAGCGACCGCGAGCCCCGGCCAGGGCGGCGTATCCCCTTGCCGTTGTGAAATTTCCGCCATCCGCGCCAAAAGAAAATTCGGGCACCGGAGTACTGCCGACACGCGTCCACACTTGTACCACGCTGGTCATGGCATCGGAGCCGTAGAGCGTACTCTGCGCGCCCCGCACAAATTCTATCCGATCGGCTTGATCCAGGCGCAGCGTGCCGAAGTCGAAGGTTCCGCCCGGCTCGTTGATGGCAACTCCATCGACGATCACTTTGTTGTATCGCGATTCTCCGCCGCGCACGAACAGAGACGTCAGTCCTCCGCGTTGTCCGGCATCGTTGACGATTGCGCCAGGAAGAAAACGGATCGCTTCGCTTGCGGCCGTGGGTTGCATGGTAATCAGTTGCCCCGCGGTGAGCGTGTCCACGTCCGCTCCGGCGGCTTCGCCGGGCACAGGCGTTCGGGTCCCGGTCACTACCACGGTTTCCGAAGCGGTCGCCAGGCGAAGACTCACCGTGAATTCCATCTGGGATGAAACCTTGGCGGTTTCCGGTGCAAATCCCGGCGCTAGAACCTGAATGTGGCAGGATGTCGCGTCTGGCATAGGAAACATCGGCAACACCTTCCGCTGATGTGCTCTGCGTGGCCAGAACTTTGCCATCATGCTGGCGCACGAGCGAGATCTGCGCACCAGCCACGGCGGCAGATTGCGGATCGAGCACTTTTACTTTGAGGTCGGCGGCCGAGGCAGCCGCAGAGAAAATCAGAGCAAAAAAGAAACCTGCGAAAACGCGCATCCTTTCCTCCTTTGCACGCGAAAGAGGTTGAAGTAGACGGATTGCGCCGGTCTCCTGGCTTTGCGAGTAAGGATGAGGACGACATCCGGTAGAGTCCGTGGCCTTCCCGGGAATGCTCCCAGTGGCCAAGAACAGTTTCCTCGCTTACAGTTGCGCGGCAGCGCGGGATTTGCACCCGCTTCCCTGTCTTCGCCGAGCGGCAAAGACGCGCGTTCCAAACGAGACTGCAAAGAACAAGAATAACAGTGAAAAGAAATCTAACGCCTGAAGATGACGAAGTCAATCACCGCCGGGGAGGTCATTCACCTTTTCCACCGTCCCACCACATACAGCACAAGCGAAAGAAACACGCTCACAAGCAACGATGTCGCCAGCGGAAAATAAAACGTAGTGTTTTTCCCGCGGTACACAATATCGCCCGGCAATCGCCCCAGAAGGAGGTTAGCTCGCCCGAGCAGAGTCAGCACCAGTCCCGCAACCAGCAGCAGCACTCCAAAGATGATCAGCAGTTTGCCCAGGTCGGTCATAAGATCTAGGTTTCTAACCCAAGTGTACTAGCGGATCCCGTGAGATTTCGTAAAACCGGTGCCTGCTAAGAAGAGCGTCGTATGGCGCCATCGTCTTTTGCGCTATCTTTAACCGCACTCCACGCTTCGATTACCCTTGAGCCGGCCCTCTACAAAAGCAATCCGTCCCAGTGGCGAATTACATTGACAGGCCACTCGCCGAGGACCCGCGAAAGCCGGCGATCCATAGAGTTGGCTTTATATTACAAAGTACTTGACAGCTACTATCCGCCTTATTAGAATCTTGGCATGTTCGACCCGCGGCCGCACCGCCTTCGACGCTTCCATCGTTCTGCACGCCCTGTGCCGTCGCGCACGGCGCCGGAAGTCTTCGAGGATCTGCGCTTCATTCGGGACACCATGGAGCGCTCCGCCGCCTTCACCGCCGTTTCCGGCTGGGGACAGGTGCTTCTGGGTGCGACCGCAGGGGGCGCTGCGTGGCTCGCGGCCCAGCAAGGTTCTTCGTTCGCATGGCTGCGCGTGTGGCTGGCGGAAGGCCTTCTGGCGGCCGCTATCGGATTGCTTGCGTGCACCTGGAAAGCAAATCGGCGCGGCCTGCCGTTGTTTTCCGGACCGGCGCGCAAAGTCGCTCTCGGACTTGCGCCTCCCCTGGTCGCCGGAGCTTTGCTTACATTTCTTTTGTTTCGCACGGGCCTGCAATCTGCGCTGCCCGCGACCTGGCTGCTGCTGTACGGCGCCGGGATCATGACCGGAGGCGCGTTTTCCGTTCCTATCGTCCCGGTGATGGGGCTGTGCTTTATGCTGCTGGGCGGGCTGGCTGTGCTTGGACCTGCTGCCTGGGGAAACTGGTTTCTGGCCGCGGGCTTCGGCGGCTTGCACATCGTCTTTGGACTACTGATCGCAAGGAGGCACGGTGGCTAAAGCGATTCCATCCCACCACAAAGCCCCCAAGCCTGAGCTTCGGGGAAAGCATCGTGAACAAAAGCACGAGCCGGGCCACGAGCCTACGGCTCCGCGCGCTCCCGAACTTCCCGAGCTCGATCGCCTGATTCATGAGCGGATTCGCCTCGGCATCGTGAGCGCGCTGGCCACCAACGATTCTCTCAGCTTTAATGACCTGAAGCGCGTACTCAAGACTACCGACGGGAATCTCAGCGTCCACGCGCGCAAACTGGAAGAGGCTCAATACATTTCCTGCGTGAAGTTTTTTGAAGGGCGCGTGCCACGCACCGAATATCGCCTGACGGCGGCCGGTCGCCGCGCACTGTCGGAGTATCTGGATCAGATGGAGGAGTGGATTCGGGTTACACGGGAAGAGTAGCTAAAATCGCGCTTTGCAGTGGTCAGCTCATTCTTCGAATGCGAGACCCATCGATTGCGTGAATAGGCTCGGAAAATGTGCCCTTGTCATCGTGAGTTCTCTGGCTACTGGTGCGGCCTTATTCGTGGGTAGTTTTATCTCGTTGGATTTTGTCTGGACACATCGCGCAGTCAGCAATCGCAAAGAAATTGGGCTTGGCGATGGAGTGATCGTTGTGGGTGGCGGCGTCGTAGTCGGCACCGCTTTGGGATTGCTGGGCATGTCCCTCGTGCTTTATCGCTTTTGGTCCAGACGGCATTCAGAGTAAACAAATGAGAGTCTTTTGCTCACAATCGGGAAGTTACTTTGCGATGCATAGTAAATTGCAGATATTGAGGTATCACTCATCTGGAGCGCTCACATTGCCAGCAATATGAATTTTCCCGCGCCGCTGGCTGTGTAGGGATTCGTGACCTCCTACGGCGGCGTTTTGTTTGTTGCCTCGGCCTGCGGCGGGGAGTGAGACTTGCTTGCAAAATCCCCCACTTCTCGCAAAGAACGCGAGAAATGGGGCACCCACGGAGGTTGGGGGTACCCACGTGGGACTCTCTGCCCAGTTACAATCCCGACATGAAGCACCGTGTCGTATTTCTTGTTCTGACCGCCTGGTTCACCTCGCAGGCGGCGCAAGAAGCCGAAATCACCGCCGAACCGCACCACCAACTGGTGCTGGCCAACGATCGAGTCCGCGTGTTCAACGTCGAGATTCCCCCTCATTCCGAGACTCTCATGCACTGGCACCGGCACGATTACGTCTATGTCACGCTCGGTGACTCGCAAGTTGTGAACAGTGTGAAAGGCAAGGATCCGGCAAACGTGGAGATGCGAGACGGGCAGACCGGGTTCTTGCCCCGCGGCTTCGCCCACATGGCCCGCAATCTTTCCGGCCAGCCCTACCGCAATGTCACCGTCGAGTTTTTACAGGATGACAAGTTTCACCATTCGCCCGAGCATTGGGATCCCGCCCATCCGGAGGAAGACCGCGGCCTCGACATTCTCAGCGGCGGCACCCAAGAAATCCTGTTCGTCAAAGACGGGGTTCGCGTTTCCGAATGCGAACTGCAGCCCGGAGCCGCCCTGCGCCTGCATGCCGGCCCGCATCTGATCGTAGCTCTCACCGATTCCAAGTTGCGTAGCGACATTGCGAGGAAAGCTTCCAGCATTATTCCCATGAAGCGCGGAGAAAGTCGCTGGGCGGGCGGTTCCGCGCAGATGCTGACCAACACCGGTGAGCATTCCGCTAAGTTCGTGGCGTTGGAATTTCGCTAGAAAAAGGGGCTAATCGATGGGGGCAATAACCGGATGCTTCGGGGGCACACCGCCTGCGGCGAGTGCGGTCCGCCACTGTCCCAGGGACTCCAGCAACGCGCTGACGCAGATCCCTCCATACTCATCCGGGCACGCTGCCAGATTTTTCCGTCCTCGTTCCATCAGCGAAAAAGCGCCCGCGACGTTGCCGGTCGAATGATGATGAAATGCCACCGCGGCCTGGATGAGGCCCTGCAGAAATCTTTTTTCCAATCCTTCCGATTCGCGCCACACGTCTTCCCAAACCTCATGGGCGTCGTAGAATTCGCGCGCATTGAAGAGGCGAATTCCCCGATGATAGCCGTCGGCGTTCAGGGTCATGGAGGGATGGGTTGAGAATACTACGGGCGCGGAGGTCTCGCGGGCATCTGTCTGGTAGTTTTCTTTCGCCCCTTCGGGGCTGGTTGTTCAGTTCAGTTCTTACGAGACACCCACGGCTTTTGCCGTGGGCTGCAGTCTTTCGCCGCTTTGCGGCTGGGGTTGCCGTCGCGTCTTACCCGGGTTGCCTCACAGACTAACTGTGGGTGAGCCTCATTCGGACGGGTTATGCCTGGGCTTCATTTTGCCAGTTTTGGGACTGGCGATTGATCATGGCGTAACACTCACAGGCCGCACTCTCCAATTTGTTTCGGTTCACAATCGTCACGGAGCCGCGGGCATATTTGATCAGACCCGCCTTCTGCAGGACTCCCGCGGCTACGGTCACACTCGCCCGCCGCGTGCCCAGCATATGAGAAAGGAATTCCTGGGTAAGGGGAACGACCTCTCCTCCCACCCGGTCCTGGCTCATCAGCAACCAGCGCGCCAGGCGTTGTTCAACGCCGTGCAACCGGTTGCAGGCGGCGACCTGGGTGGCCTGCATTCCCAGTTCCTGGGAGTAACGATTCAACCTTTTGGCGAGTTGGGGGGACTTCGCCAAGGACTGCAGGATCTTTTCCGTACTCAGGCGAAAGGCGCTTCCGGTAATCTGCACAACGGCTCGAGTGGCACTGGTTCGAAGACCCACGATCACGGGCAGCCCGATGAATCCTTCCTTTCCCGTCAGTCCGACTTCGACGCCCTTGCCATCGCCCATGATCGTAAGGATGGAGGTCATCCCACTGTTCATGAAATAGCAGAATTCAATCGATTCTCCCATTTCGTTCAGCAGGTCATAAGCGCGCATCTGTACGAATTCCAACTCTGAAAGCAGCGCTGCGGATTCTTTCGCTGGTAACGAAAGCAGAATCTCATTGCGGACCGAGCGGGGGTCAATGCCTTTGGTAGGAGATTTTGCTGTAAACTTTTCGGAGAAACTCAACTGAGTCCGCGCCATGATGCTCCCTTGGATGGCCCAGAATGTGAGGTAACTCTTAATACTAGCTTATATTGTTAGTTAAAAGTGGGCGGTTTAGAGCAGACGCGGAGGGGTACGATAGCGTACAATCATTTTACGGTAGTCGGCTTCTCGTCCGGCTGCCCTGTGGGTTCCGCTCAGGCCCGAAAATTCTTTGTGGTGACAGGCCGTGCGCCGAAAATCCGAAATCGCTATTCCCGAGTGGGCGCGCAAGATTGAAGACATGCGTCAGACCCGCAAGCTGAGCCAGGAGGGCTTTGGCAGCCGCGTCGGCGTGTCGGCCATGGCCGTTTCCCGCTGGGAGCGAGGAGTGGCTGAGCCTACCGGCGAAACTTACATCCGCCTGGGGAATCTCGCCGAAGCACCTCTGTGCTGGTTTTTCTGGAAGCGGGCCGGCCTCCGCCTTTCCGACGTGACCCGCGTGCTCCCCGAAGCGAATCGCCGCTTCGCCGAAAATAGGATCTTCGATGTGCAGGTGGTGAAAGCGGGGAGCGGCAAGAGGCATTCCCTTGCACAGGTCGATCTGGTGGCAATCCCGCTTCTTCCGGTTCATGCCGGGACTCCCGGAGCGCAAGGGCGACACCTCGCGATCTCACGGACATTTCCGCCGAATCGGTGTTAGCCGCGCCGCGAGATTGGTGTCCCAATCCCGTTTCCACAGTGTGTCTTCGCGTGAAGGGAAATTCAATGTCGCCGCTGATCCTCGATGGTTACATCGTCGCGGTGGACACCGCCACTACGGAAAATGATGATCTGGTGGGACAGATCGTAGTCGCCTGGCACCGGGAACAAGGCCTGTTGGTCTCGCGTCTAATTCGCTTCGATCACATGGACGCTCTCGTCTCGGACCGTCGAGAATACGAGGCGGTTTCGATCACCGCCGGCTCCGATTGGCGCATCGTCGGTAAGGTTCTATGGTGGACCGGCAGGGCGAGATGATCGCCTGGGTAAGCAGACGTACCGGAGAACGAGGCGTGAATTCTTAAGCGACCTTCGCCGCACTTCCAGGAACGTAAAGCTGCTCGAGCGCGGTCAGGGTGCGATGTGCGCGGCGCAACGCCACCAATCTCCCGGCCTCAAAGGCCTGGTTGTTTTTGGCGCAAGTGACGTCTTCCAGGCGGTCCAGAATCGCGTGTTTCGCCAGCTGGATGCGTCGAGGCATGTTGGGAATGTCGGCCTCGAAAAGGGCATCCTTGTAGAGATTTTCCCATTGGTGAGAAAGGCCAGGTTTTCCGTTGGTAGCGCGCATAACTCCTCCCCTAACAGCTGTGACTATCGTGAACGTTACGGCAGAATCTACTTTGAAGCCAAAGCGGGGAAAATACTGTAAAAACCGTATAACTTAATGGCCCTAAAATCGTCGGAGGGGAAGCCGGGCGATCTCGGGCCGGGCGGAACTTAAGGATATCGGCTTTTGTTGGGGAAGGTTCAGACTCGCTTGGCACTTTGGCCAGGCTGCGTACGGGCTTCGTTACCCCAAGTTTGCTCAAGTAACAATCTTCGTGGACGGCGTCGCCGTCTTCATCGGTTTTTGCCTCAGTGACCGGGACAGGCAAATGGCAGATGGAGCAAAGTGGAACTGGAAACGAAGGATGCGGGTTGTCGTACATCTTTGCCTTCTGGGACACTACCTAGGAATTGGCGCAAGTATTTACCGGTGCCATCTGTTTGTCTGTCCGGTAGCGTACAAAAAGAATTAATTTTTACTTTTCCATGACAAATGGAAGCCCCGAGGCCGCGGTCGCCCGACGCTCCTGTCCGACGCTGGCAGTGAGATATGCTGAAAGCTGACGGCGGATAGCGGACAGCCTCCCATGGTTTCTGATTCGATCATCCTCAAGCACATTGCACGGCAGCCGAAGCGCGCGGCAGGATTCAAGCAACTGGTGCGCGAACTTGGGCTGCGAGGCGAGGAACGCCACGAACTCGATGAGCACTTGCGGAGGTTGGTGGCGAGCGGTGCGTTGATCGAGAGGGACTCCGACCGTTACGCGCTGCCGCAACCCGCGGCTGACAAGAATCTGGTAGCGGGGCGCCTGAGCATGCACCGGGACGGATTCGGGTTTGTCATTCCCGATGCGAGGTCGCTGAGCCCTGCGCTGAAGGCACACCTCACGGGGGATATTTTTATTCCGCCGCATCTCATTGGCAATGCCATGCACGGAGATCTCGTGCTGGTCGACGTGACCAATGTGCGCCCGGATGGGCGGGCCGAGGGGCGCATTGTACGGCCGGTGATGCGGGCGCATCCGACGGTCGTCGGCATTTTTCACAACGGAAGCCGGGGCGGCTATGTAAAACCCATCGACAGCAAGATCACGCAAGAGATTGTGATTCCCCCTTGGATGGAAGTGGCGGAAGCGAACGTGGCAGCGACGGACGGGGCGTCTCGTCCCAAAAGCCGAGGGCAGGATACCCTCGAGACGGCCGGCGAGACGCCGGCGCTACGAAGACGCAAGAAATCTGTGGATCGGGTGCTGGGAGAGGAAGCGGCGCGGCGGACGGAGTGGACCGATCCTGAAGGACTCGTGGTCGATGTCGAGATTACCGACTGGCCTTCGCCCACACAGAATCCGCGGGGGCGAGTGATCGAAGTTCTCGGGCGCGAGAATGATTTCGGCGTCGATGTGGAGATCACGATTCGAAAGTTTCACCTGCCGCATCACTTTCCGCAGGCAGCGCTCGAGGAGGCGCAGAATACTCCTGCCATCATCCAGGTGCATGAACTGCAGCGACGGCGCGATTTTCGCGCGCTTCCGATTGTGACCATTGACGGCGAGACGGCGCGCGATTTCGATGATGCCGTCCACGTGCGAATGCTGCCGAATGGGAACTTCGAATTGCAAGTACACATTGCTGACGTGGCGCAGTATGTGAAGCCGGGGTCGGGTCTCGACCAGGAAGCGCGGCTGCGCGGTACCAGCGTTTATTTCCCTGATCGCGCTGTCCCCATGCTACCCCTGGAGCTTTCAACGGACATTTGCAGCTTGCGGCCGCAAGTCGAACGGCTGGTGCTGTCGTGCGTGATGGAGATGGACCATCGCGGCGAGGTTGTGAGCTACGAGTTGAGCGAAGGCGTGATCCGCTCGGCGGAGCGCATGACGTATACCGCGGTGAACGCCGTGCTGGAAGGCGATGGCGCCACGCGCACGCGCTATGCACCTCTGGTTGGGACGTTTGAGCTGATGCGCGATCTGGCGCTCATTTTGAACCGCAAGCGGAAGCGGCGAGGGTCGATTGATTTCGACTTGCCGGAGCCGGTGATTGAATTCGACGAGTTCGGATTGATGAAAAGCATTGCGCGCTCGGAGCGCAATACCGCGAACCGGCTGATCGAAGAGTTCATGCTCGCGGCCAATGAGTGTGTGGCACGGCATTTGGAGTCGAACCGGATTGCGTCGCTGTATCGCGTGCACGAGAAGCCGGACGCGAAGCGGGTTTACGACTTTGAAGTGATTGCGGCTACGTTTGGATATTCGTTGGGCGTGGGGGCACTGCCGATTCATCGGGTGCAAATGAAAGCGGAGCGGCGCGCGGCGTATGGCACGGGGAAGCGCGTACGCGAGATCGAAGTGCCGAAGGAAGTGTACATCACGCCGCGAATGTATCAGAAGCTGACCGAAAGGATCGCGGGCAAGCCGGAGGAGCGAATTCTGAGTTACTTGATGCTGCGGTCGCTGAAGCAGGCGCGCTATTCGGAGGAGAACCTGGGGCACTTCGCGCTGGCGGCGCCTTGCTATACGCATTTCACGTCGCCGATCCGGAGGTATCCGGATTTGATCGTGCACCGAATCCTGAAGGAGGTGCTGAGTCAAAATCCGCATCCTGTTGTGAAAAGTGCGACACGGGCGGGGCACGCTCAGTTTGAGGAGAAACCGTCGCCGTGGTCGAAACGTCGACTGCAACCCGATGGAACGCGGGCGGGGACGCCCGCGCCACACGAGGCTCTGGGCGGGCCGATCTCGCTGGAAGAACTGCATGAGATTGCGGAAGAGTCGAGCCAGTCGGAGCGGCGGGCCGACGATGCCGAGCGCGACCTGATGGAGTGGAAGAAAGTGAAGTTCATGCAGGATCGAGTGGGCGAGGTCTTCGATGGACTCATCACCAGCGTCACCAAGTTTGGATGTTTTGTGGAACTTACCGATCTATTCGTCGAAGGACTGGTTCCGCTGAATACTCTGACAGACGACCGGTACACGTTTCACGAGAGCACTCGCGAGATTATCGGGCAGCGCTCGGGGAAGCGATACCATCTGGGGCAGAGGATTCGCGTGCTGGTGGACCGGATTGATCCGGTGGAGAAGAAGATTCAGTTTGCGGTGTTTGAGGAAGAACCGGTACGGGCGAAGGGAAAGAGGCGGAAGAGGTCGGCGGAGCACTGAAACAGACTGCCGGGCTTCGCCCGGCAGGACAGCCGAGGGCGGCTGTCCCCACATAAGCTGTCCCGCACAAACTTCGTTACACTCCCAGCGCTTTCTGAATTTCGGAGGCGATTGCGGCGGTGAGGGAACGCATCCTTTCTTCGGATTCGGCTTCCACCATGACGCGGGCGAGTGCCTCGGTGCCGGAGTAGCGCACGACCACGCGGCCGTTGCCGTCGAGTTCGTGCTCGGCCGCATCGATGGCTGACTGCACCGAGGGGATTTGAGCGAACGGAACTTTCTCGCGTACACGCACATTCTGAATTTTCTGCGGAAACACTTTCAGGTCGCCGACCAACTCGGCCAGCGGCTTTCCGGAACGGACGATGATGTCCATCAGGCACAGCGCTGTGAGCAGGCCGTCTCCAGTGGTGGCGTCGCCATCCCGGAAAATAATGTGGCCGGACTGCTCGCCGCCGAGAGTGGCACCGGTCTTCAGCATTTCCTCCAGCACATATTTGTCGCCGACATTGGCCCGCAGCATGCGGATGCCGGACTTCTTCAGCGCGATCTCGAGGCCCATGTTTGACATGGTCGTTGCGACCACCGTGTCGGCCTTCAATTTTTCTCGCGCGTGCAAGTCGCGTGCGGCGGCCAGGAGCACGCCATCGCCGTTGACAACGCGGCCGGCAGCATCGCAGAACAAAGCGCGGTCGGCGTCACCGTCAAAGGTCACACCCAGATCAAACTTGCCGGCGGATTCCGCCACCACTTTTCCTAAAGTCTCCGGATGCAAGGCGCCACAGCCTTCGTTGATATTCTTGCCGTCTGGCGAAACGTGGGTGAAGGTCGCCTGGACTCCGAGGCCGCGAAACAGTTCCGGCGCCTCGGCCGTGGCGGCTCCGTTGGCGCAATCTACCAGCACTCGAAGTTTGCTGAGATCGGACCTCACATCCGCCCGCAGCGATTTGACGTAGGCATGGCGCAGGTTGGCCTCGCCGGGCAGCGATGGTTTCGGAATTTTGAGCGCAGTGTCATCAGCAGCGGCCGCATTTTGCAAGAGAGCGAAAATTTCTTTTTCAATGGCGAGTTCGCGCGCGTCGGTCAGCTTGAAACCATCGCCCGAAAAAACTTTGATACCGTTATCGGTCCAGGGATTGTGTGACGCGGAAATGACCACGCCAGCCGCCAGCGCTCGCGAACGTGCGAGGTAAGCCACTCCCGGAGTGGTGATCACGCCCGCGCTGTGGACGTCCACGCCCACCGCCCCCAGTCCTTCGGCGACGCGGTCCGCGATCCAACTGCTGGACTCGCGGGTGTCCTGGCCAATCACGGCTTGAGGATTTCGGCGTCGTGCGCATCAGGTCGTGGCCCAGCGCACGGCCAATCAGATAGGTGCTTTGTTTGGTGAGGGGAAATTCTCCCGCCACACCACGAATACCGTCGGTCCCGAACAGCTGCCTTTGCTGGCTCATAAGAGAATTCGCGAATGAAGAGAACAGAAGATGATAAATGAGAGCGTCGGTAATGGGGTTGGAAAGAGGCAATCCGCAGACAACCGCACGCGGCACGGCTGAAGCCTTGCCATTCCCCACACACTTATGACCCTCCCAGAGTATTTATGAGGTGAGTGCAAGCAACCGACTCTTCAGTGTGAAGTGGCGTTGCCCACTTTCTGCACTAAGACGGTCACACGAATCGAGGTGGTTTGTACGACTTGCACGAGCGGGTCGGGCACGTACACGTTCGTATTAAAGACGGCGCTACCGCGCGTGCCGGTCGCATCGATGGGATCGGTGGTCGCCGCGTCGATTCTCTCCACATGATGCCGAGGTCCGGTGACGGTTATGCGGGGCGGGTCGGCATCGACTTTCACAATCTGGTCGCCGTCGGCAAAGTTGCCAGTGACTCGCGGATGAATTTCGACATCCCGAGTCAGGCGGGTATCAAACGCCAAGTGTAACTGGCTGGGGACGACCTGCACAACGGTGACGCCGCGCGGATGACGCACTTGCGCCGAGGTCAGATCAAAAGTGCGTTCGCCGGACTTGGCATCCGCCAGTTCGATCTCCGCGTGGATTTCGTTCGCCTGCAGTTGCCGGATGACGCTTTCCGGGGCGCGGACGCGGATTTGCGCCTCGGGAATCGTCTCGGAACTGATCTCGAGTTGCGGTGGTACATGCTGAAAGACAATGGGCGCGTGCACAGCCACTTCCGCGGGTTGCTCGTCGGGTGCAATGAGAAACCACAAGCCAGCAGCCAGCAGTAAGGACAAGAACTTCAGCGCGAAGTTGTGGAAGACGTAGCGTTGAACGAACCCAATCATGATTGTGGCTCCGATTCCACACCGGATTCGGATTTCCGCGGCGGTGCGGGCTCGCTCAGGGGAGAATCCAAGAGCGGGTCGGATTCATCATCTCCGTGAGCAATTGCGGTCGGCAGGGTTACCGGAGCCATGAAGCGGCGGAGTTCGCCTCCCAGACGTTCACGGAGTTGTTCGACCGTCAGGTCGCGCTCGATTTTGCCGCCAATGGCGAGGCTGATCGCGCCGGTTTCTTCGGAACAGATGACCGCAATCGCGTCGGTTTCTTCGGTGATGCCGATGCCGGCGCGATGGCGGGTGCCGAGTTGGGTGGAGAGCAGAGGATTCATGGAGAGAGGCAGAAAGCACGCCGCGGCAGCGATGCGATCTTTCTGCACGATCACGGCGCCATCGTGCAGGGGAGCGCTGGGCCGAAAAATCGTGGCCAGCAGATCGTAGGAAAGGCGGGCGTCGAGAGGCACGCCGCTTTCAATGTGGGTACGCAATCCGATTTCGCGCTCGATCACGATCAGCGCGCCGGTCTGGTGCTGGGAGAAAAGATTCGCGGCCAGCACGATGTCGTCGTAGGAATCGCTCTCAGAGGAAGAACCACCTAGAAAAGTTAATCGCCTGCCTAGATCAGCGAGGACGTGACGAATTTCTGACTGGAAGACCACGATGAGAGCAAACACCAGGTAGGGGAGCACGTGGCTGACTACCCAGTTCAACGTGGTCAGTTCGCCGATACGCGCCAGGTAGAAAATTACGGAGATGACCACCAAACCGACCAGCATGGGGGCGGCGCGCGTGCCGCGGATGATCACCAGGACCTGGTAGATAATCAAAGCCACCAGGAGAATATCGAGCGCCACCCACGCGCCTTGCGTCCATGAGATGACGACTGGCATTACGCGAAATGCTCCTGATGAAGTTTGCTCCCGAGAACCCATTGTAATGCAGGCAATTTACGCGCTTCGGCCGGTTACCATTTTTTACATTCGGCGGATGGCGGCGATGAGGCTCACTCCTGTTTCTTGGTGACGGCGGCCTGGAATTCGCCATGCGCCAGGCGGGCAGAAATCTCGTCGCCAAGCTTGAGGCCGCTCACGTCTTTCAACAGCCGGCCCCGGGGATCAAATACCAGTGCGTATCCGCGCTCCAAAATGGCAAGTGGGGAGAGGGACTCCAGCGCGGTCTGCAGGCGCTCGCTGCGCACTCGATGTTGCAGAACGACGTTGCGCATGACGGCGACGAGTGCGGCAGTTCCGCTGTCCAGTTGCTTGCCGATGCCGGAAAGCACCAGGCGCAAATCGTAATGCCGGACGGCTGCAGAAATCATTTCCCAACGGCGGTGCATCTGCCGTAGCAACTGGCGCTGGGCGAGTTCCAAACGGTGAGTGAGATCGTCGAGCTTTTGCTGGCGCTGGTGGATCAAGTCCATCATGCGGCCAAAAGCGCCGTGCTGCGCGAGTTCGGTCAGGGCTTGCCGACCCATCAGCAGGCGATAGCGCATGGCCCGGCTGAGGCGCTCGCGCAAAGCGGCAGCGTGATCCTCGATTTCCTGGCGCGAACGGATGACAAGTTCTGCAGCCGCTGAGGGTGTAGGAGCGCGCAGATCGGCAACAAAATCGAGGACGGTGAAATCAGTTTCGTGTCCGACGGCGGAGATGACCGGAATCTGAGACGCAGCGACAGTTCGTGCCAACGCCTCGTCGTTGAAGGACGCAAGGTCTTCTGCCGAGCCCCCACCCCGAGCAATGACTATCACATCCACGCTTCCGTGCTGGTTAAAAAAACGCACGCCTGCCGCCACTTCGTGTGAAACGGCATCTCCCTGCACCTGGGCGTGATAAATCAGCACGTTCACGGAATGATGGCGACGCTGCAGCACGTTGAGGATGTCGCGGAGGGCCGCAGCCTGCGCCGAGGTCACAATTCCGATGCGCGAGGGCAGCGTGGGAATCGGCTTCTTGCGCTCGGCGGCAAATAGTCCTTCCGCTTCGAGTTTGGCCTTGAGCTGCTCGAAGGCCAACTGCAGCGAACCGACGCCCTTGGGCTCAATGTATTCCGCGGAAATCTGCAGCTCGCCACGCTCTTCATAAACGGTGACGCGGCCGCGCACGACCACCTGCAATCCGTCCGCGGGGCGAAAGCGCAGCAGCCGTGCGGAGGAACGGAACATTACTACGCGAACTTGCGCGTTGCTATCTTTGAGCGTGAAGTACAGGTGTCCGGAATCGGGCGCCCGGAAATTGGAGATCTCGCCTTCTACCCACGCATCGGAATACTCGCGTTCAATATGCGAACGGACGGCGGCTACCAGGTCGCGAACTTTCCACACCCGGCGCTCCGGTGGCCGGAAGTTAAAGCCCATCTGATCGGCGAGAGAAGACATTGTGGGCAGTGTACCGCAGGAAGGAGGAATTTTCGGGAGGACAGTGAAACGAGGGGCCCGGGGGGGGCCAGAGATCCCCCGGGCAGGAAGTGGCAGCGCAATTCCACTAGTGCAATTCGAAGTGGAAAACGTCGGCGATCTGGAAGTTCGCACGATTGACCAGAACCAGATTGCCACCAATCACCACGTGCGCGTAGTTCGGAGGCGGAGGCGGCAGCATCACTTCGAGTTCATGAGGGCAGGGCCGCATTTCTCTGCGTAGGCCCGGAGGCAGAGTTCCACGGACTACTAACTGACGCTCCAAGCCGGGAGGAAGCCGGTCGCGCTTGGCCAAGCCTGGCGGGAGATGCGAGTAGTGCTCGTGGTACCAACCGCGCGCGGCGTCGCGATCGTAATCGGAGTAACGGTCGTGGCCGCGGCCCTTGCCGTGTTCATGTTCGCGAGCATCACCATGGCCGTGGCCATGGTCGTCATCGTCGTCGCGGTCGTGCTTCTCGTGACCGTGCCCGTGATCCTGGGCGAAAGAGATTGTGGTCGAGAGCGCTAACGAAAGAACCGCGGCAGCTCCAGCGCGAAACCAGGTTTTAGGCGACATCGCACTCCTTTAGGAAGTTCTGCACCAGCTTACAAAAGGAGCGATGGCGGGGACAGGTTACGGCAGGCCAAGGCCTATAACATTCCTGTAGTTTCTGCGGCTTACCCAGGATAGGACCGAAATCGTTCCGTGATACCCGGCACACCCGGCATCCTTGGCAAACGCTATAATTCTTGCCCATGAATCTCGAAGAAAAAGTAGCCGAACTGAAAAAGCGGAACCAACTGGCCGAGGATGGCGGGGGCGCGCAGCGGCGTGAGCGACAACATAAAGAGGGGAAGATGTCGGCTCGCGAACGCATCGAGTTCCTGCTCGATGAGGGCACGTTCGAGGAGACCGACAAGCTCGTCACCCACCGATGCAATGACTTCGGCATGGCGGAACAAAAGATCTATGGCGACGGATTCATCACGGGCTACGGGCGCATCGAGGGGCGGCTGGTCTACGTTTTTGCACAAGATTTCACCGTGTTTGGCGGCTCGCTCTCGGAAACCAACGCGGGCAAAATCGTGAAGATCATGGACCTGGCGGCGAAAATGGGCGCGCCGGTGATAGGGCTGAACGATTCTGGGGGAGCTCGGATTCAGGAAGGCGTGATGTCGCTGGCGGGGTATGCGGATATTTTCTTGCGCAACACGCTGTATAGCGGCGTCGTGCCGCAGATTTCGGCGATCATGGGGCCGTGCGCCGGGGGAGCCGTCTACTCGCCCGCCATCACCGACTTCGTGCTGATGGTCGACAAGACTTCCTACATGTTCATCACCGGGCCCGACGTTATCAAAACCGTGACGCTGGAAGAAGTCACCAAAGAACAGCTGGGCGGGGCCATGACGCACAACGAAACTTCGGGCGTGGCGCACTTTCTGGCGCACGACGACGCGGAATGCCTGTCGATGGTGCGCGAGCTGTTGAGTTTTGTGCCGTCGAACAATCTGGATGATCCCCCGCGCAAAGTCTGCACTGATCCCGTCGACCGCGCCGACGCAGCGCTCGACAAGATCGTCCCGGCGCAATCGAATCAGCCGTACGACATCAAGGACGTCATCCATGGAGTGGTGGACGACGCTTATTTCTTTGAAGTGCAGGAGCATTACGCAAAGAATATCGTCGTGGGATTCGCGCGGCTCGACGGACGGCCGGTGGGCATTGTGGCGAACCAGCCGTCGGTGCTGGCGGGAACGCTGGACATCAATGCGTCGGTGAAGGGGGCGCGCTTTGTGCGCTTCTGCGATTGCTTCAACATTCCGCTGGTGACGTTTGAAGACGTTCCCGGATTCCTTCCCGGAACTGCGCAGGAGTACGGGGGAATCATCAAGCACGGCGCCAAGCTGCTTTTTGCGTTTGCGGAGGCCACAGTACCCAAGGTTACCGTGATCACGCGCAAGGCGTATGGCGGGGCCTACTGCGTGATGGCCTCGAAGCACATCCGGACGGATGTGAATTATGCCTGGCCCACCGCAGAGATTGCGGTGATGGGGCCCGAGGGAGCAGTGGACATCGTCTACAAGCGCGAACTGGATGCCGCCGCCAATCGCGAACAACTGCGCCGCGAAAAGATCGAGGAATTTCGCGACCGCTTCGCCAACCCGTACGTGGCGGCGGATCGCGGATTTGTGGATGCAGTCATTCAGCCGAGGGAAACGCGGAAGAAGCTGATTCAGGCGTTGGCCATGCTCGAGACCAAGCGAGATAAGAACCCGCCGAAGAAGCATGGGAATATACCGCTGTAATCTAATGGACCACCAAAGGAACGCCGGATGAAAAAGCTGTTCTCGCTAATTGCGTTCTGCTTCCTAACCCTCCCGCTCGTTTCGCAGGATCCTGTCACTTGGCTCTCGAGCCTTCCACAAGCCAAGGACTACGTGCAGAAGAGGGCTTCCAGCTATGACCGCAGCGGCGCCAATGCGGACTTTCGCACCATCGCGGCTGGGGAGACTCTTACGCTGCTCGATGACGCCGGGCCGGGGCTGATCAGCCATGTTTGGTTCAGCATTGCCAGCGACGATCCTCATCATCTGAAGGCTCTAGTGCTGCGCATGTATTGGGACGGCGAGGCCACGCCAAGCGTAGAAGCGCCGGTCGGCGACTTCTTCGGGCTCGGGCTGGAGGAAGACTACCACCTTTATCAGGCTTTGCCGCTGTCCGTCGGCGCAGACAAGGCTCTGAACAGTTTCTTCGCGATGCCGTTCCAGAAACATGCGCGCATTACCGTGACGAACGAGGGCTCGCGCAAAGTTGACGCTTTCTACTTCAATATCGACTATCGCGCCTACAGCAAGGCACTGCCGCAGAATTTGTTTTATTTCCACGCGCAGTATCGGCAGGCCGCGCCGGCCCAGGGCTGGACTAATCAATGGCATTCGAATGGCGATCCGCTAGTGGATGGCAAGAAAAATCTGAACGGCGAAGGCAACTACGTATGGATGGAAGCGAGCGGGCGCGGACACTTCGTGGGCGTGACCATGTCTGTGCTGCTGAATCAGGATGGGTGGTGGGGCGAAGGCGATGACATGTTTTTCGTCGATGGCGAGACCACGCCGTCCATCAATGGAACCGGGTCGGAAGATTATTTTCTGGGAGCTTGGGACTTCGGGGGGCATGCATTCTCTTACGGTCTATTTGGCGCGCCCGTGGTCGGGCAGGAAGTGGCGGGAGGGCGTTCGTCCGTGTATCGCTTCCATCTCGATTCTCCGATTCCCTTCACGAAATCGCGCGCGCCACGATCGAGCACGGGCATGCCAATCACCGATCCGATAACTATTTCTCGGTCGCGTACTGGTATCAGAGCGAGCCTCACGCGGCCTTTCCAGCGCTGCCGCCGTTGGAGCAGCGCAGCCCGCGGATCTATCCTGTGGGTGGGCCGGGGAATGCGGGAAGGTAAGATTTGGGCCTTGAGTCTTAATGTTAGGAAAGAGAACCTGTATGCCACGGATTCACACGGATCTACACGGATGAATCTGGTTGATAAAAATAGAAGGCAGGGTGAGCGAATCGGTGGCAGCTGAGAACTGAAGCTTAAAAAATAAAGAGTTCCGAGGTGGTGTAAGGTCCATTCGTCTCGGCCAGTAGCTCGCGTTTGACCCTTGCTCGACCTGCTCTCGCTGCTTCCCTTGCGGGCCGCTGCGCGCGATCTTCGCTTGGGCTCCGGGCTCACCGCCAACCGGATAAACCTACCTTACGCCTCGGAACTCTATCTCGCCTTCAACATTTCTTCTCAGTTCTCCTCGACCAGCGCTTTGCTATAGACCCTCGCTCACCCTCCTTCCCAATCTTGCGATCGGGAAAGTGACTCCGCTTGAGCCCCGGACGCCGCACCAACCGGCAAAACTTAAGAAGCTGTCAAAGAACAATCTTGTTGTACTCCTTCTATTTTTCCAGTCAATGAAAAATACGCGTTTGTAAGTATATGTCTTTTCAATCGAGTGCACGCCGTCCACAGGCCGGTGACCGGATTTGGTGCAAACCCGCAATTCGCTTCTCGCAGATCCCGCGTCAGACGGGGACTTCCGCTCTCTGTATTGACAGGAATCGATGTGAACGTCGGAAAGGATTTTACATGGCGCTTGTGAAAATCACGCACTTCCCGCATCCCGCAAGGGATTTAGATTCTTAGGATGCCGGGACAGGCGCCGTCGGCTGTCCGTCGAGCGCAGCTTGACGAGTTGCGATTCCACATTAAGGGTGAGCTTGGTTGCTCGGCCGGTGACGTCCCTGGCGAGACTCGGGATCATTCAGCTTTCGCAGCTCTCGTTTGGGGCACTTTCGTGCCGGTCTTTCGTGCGCCGCCGCTTCGCGGCTGGAGAGTGCAGAGTCTTATCTCATCGCTCGCGTTCGGAACTACTCTTGATCGGGCGCAAGGGAAACCTGGCGAGCTGCGCTCGGCGGACAGCCGAGGGCGGCTGTCCCCACATAAACAATCGCACCTAAGGTTTACGGTCAACCGTCCACACTCAGGCGAGTTCTATGGTTTCATCCAGCAGGCGCTTGTCGGATTCATCTGTGCCGGTGAGTTCGAAGGAGTTGGTGAGTGCGGCCTTGCCTTTTTCCACGTTGGTGATCAAGTAGGAGCATCCGAACCAGTGGGCCTCCGCTAAGTCGGTAGTGGACCAGCGCGCGGGATGATCGGGATGGGAGTGGTAGAAACCAACGATGTCTTCGCCGCGCTCGCGGCCTTCGCGCTGAATCCGCACCAGTTCCTTGGGATCGATGTTGTAGCGGTTGTGGGCGGAGTCAGTGCGGGTATTGCCGCAGCGGGCAGTCGAGGTCACTGCGCGGGTGCCATCGTCCTCGACGCGGCCCAGCAGGATGCCGCAGCACTCGTGGGGATAGGTTTCTTCCCCGTGTTGACGAAGGGAATCGTAGTGATGGCGGGTCAGTTTCAGCATCGCTTTGGAATGAAGCGGTCAAAAGTCAGAATGAAGAAGTAAAGGAGCGCTGGTTTACTTTCTCATTCCGATTTCTGACTTTAGACTTCGTTCAGTTCAGCCTTCGGTCCAGAATCTTTCGCTGAGGTACTTGTCGCCGGAGTCGCAGAGGATGGTGACCATCACTGCCTCCTGCCCGCTCTTCAACAGAAGGTTGCGGGCGATTTTCAGCGATCCGACGACGGCCGCGGCCGCGGAGATGCCCACCAGCAATCCGGCGTTGCGTGAGAGGTGGCGCGCCATGGCGTAGGCGTCTTCCGTGGCAATTTCGAGATTCTGATCGGCCAATCGCGGATCATAGATTTTCGGCACGATCGCGCTGGCCATGTGCTTGGCGCCTTCAATTCCGTGAAAAGAAGAATCGGGCTGCAGCGAGATGCATTGCACCGCCGGATTCAGTTCTTTCAGCCGACGGGTGGTTCCGACAAAAGTGCCGCTCGTACCTAACATCGAAACAAAATGTGTGACGCGCCCCTGCGTCTGCTGCCAGATTTCGTTGGCCGTCCCATGATAATGCGCCTTCCAGTTGGCTTCGTTGGAATATTGGTCAGCGTAGAAATATTGGTCGGGATGATTGCGCGCCAGTTCACTGGCCATGCGAATGGCACCGTCCGAACCGTCGGCGGGGTCGGTATAAAGAATGTTGGCGCCGTAGCCCTGCAGGATTTGCTTACGCTCCCGCGAAACATTTTCCGGCATGCAGAGAGTGACGGGAAATCCCTCTGCCGCGCCCAACATGGCATAGGCGATGCCAGTGTTGCCGCTGGTGGCGTCGAGCAGGATCTGCCCGGGACGCAGCCGACCGGTGCGACCGGCCTCTGCGACGATGTTGGCCGCGGCGCGATCCTTGACCGATCCGCCTGGGTTATACCATTCCGCCTTACCCAGAAGTGCTACGCCCGGCAGGTCGCTGGTGACTGCATCCAGGCGCAACAGTGGAGTGTTGCCGATCCGCTCGATCAGGCTGTGGCCCAGCGTTTCGCCCAGTCCTAGAGCGATTTCTCGCGGTTTGTTGGGCTCTGACGGGGCCGACTCTGCTGCGATTCTTGTAGATCCGTAAGCCATAAGTGAACCGAAACGGCGTGACCAACGTAATGTGCTATATGGTCGGAAACGATATATGTAGTAGCTTGTTTAGATGAGTAAGTTTCGCCCGGCGATGCAGCTTGCGTAAAGTTACGTCCGGTTCTTATAAAAGATGCATCCAATTTACAGCATAGGCCGGCAAGGAAAGGTTGATGTAAAGCAATGGCCAAATTTATTGAAGCACGAACCTACGAGGAAGCGCTAGCCTGGCTGCGCGAACACGGGTTCGACGTAACCGACGCTCCCGGCACCAATGGCCGCGTCTTCCTGCGCAAGTACAACGTCTCAGCCGCCATTCAGAAGGGGCCCGACGACACGGTGAAGATTTTCGCTTATCCCGGATACTTGATTGGCAGCGAGATTTCGAAGCTTATCAATCGCGGATATCAGCAGTTTCTGAAGACGTCCAAGACGGAAATCCCGGCGACCGCCGATCATCTGAAGGCGCTGCAGCAGTTCTCCGAGGAATTGAAGGAAGCATTAGGGCTGCCAAGTCTCTACAACGAGTCGCTGGGGACGGTGAGCGAGTCTTACCAGTACGATCGCATCGAAAACCGCGACAAAGCTCCCGTGGATCGCCCGAAGCGTCCTTGGGAAGTAGCGGGCAAGGCTGCCGCCGTGGCGGCAAAGAAGGGCCGGGCGTAGAAAGAATCCCCTCTCAGTGGTGATCTCAGCACGGGACAGCCTTCCTGGGCGAAACCGTTCCTACGCCAAGTAGAATCCTCACCGTTAACTGAGTAACTGCTTGTGATCGTCGCTCCGGGCGCTTGATCGTTCAGATCAATACGAAGAGCATCCTCCTTTCCATGTTGTGCTACAAATGACAATCGATGTTAGTCGCTAACGCAACCACATCTCTCAGGCAGTACTCGCGCCATCCTTGGAACTCGCGGGTTGCGAAGGAGAACTTTTTCATGGAAATGAACCATCGAACCATTCTGCAATTGGCTTTCTTTGTCGCTCTTATTCTTGTTCACGCCGCTGGGCAAACGGCGGGCAGCGCCGTCTATCTCGACTCTTCTCAACCCATCGATGAGCGCGTCGACGACCTCGTCAGGCAGATGACTCTCGAGGAGAAGGCCTCACAATTAGTGAATCAGGCGCGCGCGATTCCGCGGCTTCAAGTGCCGGCGTATGACTGGTGGAGTGAAGCCCTGCATGGGGTTGCGAATGCCGGGACCGCAACGGTGTTTCCCGAGCCAATCGGATTGGCGGCCACCTTTGACGAGCCCTTGATTCACGAAATGGCGATCGTCATCGGTACGGAGGCTCGCGCCAAACATAACCAGGCCGTGAAAGCAGGACGGCGAGACATAATGGAGGGCTTGGACTTCTGGTCGCCGAATATAAACATCTTCCGCGATCCGCGCTGGGGACGCGGTCAGGAGACTTACGGCGAGGATCCGTTTCTCACCGGACGGATGGGCGTGGCGTTTGTTACCGGGCTACAGGGGGATGATCCGAAATACTTACGGGTCATCTCCACGCCGAAACATTTTGCGGTGCACAGCGGGCCGGAACCGTCGCGGCACACAATCGATGTTCAGGTATCGAAGCACGATATGGAAGATACGTATTTGCCCGCGTTCCGCGCTGCGGTAACCGAGGGCAAAGCGGAATCGGTGATGTGCGCCTATAACCGCGTCAATGGCGAACCGGCGTGCGCAAACACTTTCCTGTTGCAAAATCAGTTGCGTGGCGCGTGGAAGTTTAGCGGCTATGTGGTGTCGGACTGCGGCGCGGTGGTCGACATTTATGAAGGGCACCACTTCAAGAAGAGTCAGGCCGAAGCGGCGGCCGCTTCGCTGAAGGCGGGGATGGACAATGAGTGCGTAGACTTCTTGACCGTGGTGAAGGATAGTCACGATTATCAGCCGTACCTGGATGCGGTGAAGCAAGGACTGCTCACCGAAGCCGATCTTGATGTTTCCTTGAAACGCCTGTTCACGGCGCGCATGCGGCTGGGAATGTTCGATCCGCCGGAGACGGTGCCGTACGCGCAGACGCCGGAGTCCGAGATCGACAGCGCCGCGCATCGAGAACTCGCGCTCAAAACGGCACGCGAATCAATGGTGTTGCTGAAGAACGATGGAGTGCTTCCCTTCGCTGCCGGGGTGAAGAAGATTTTAGTGGTGGGTCCGCTGGCCGAGTCCGTCGAAGTGCTGCACGGCAACTACAGCGGCACGGCTTCGCATGCGGTGACGGCACTCGAGGGCATTCGCAAGCAGTTTCCGGCGGCCCGGGTAAGGTACGTTGCCGGAACCAACTTCTTGCGCGAGGAGATCGTGATTCCGACTTCTGCCCTTTCGACCGACGATGGGAAGCTCGGACTAAAGGGCGAATACTTTTCGGGCAGCGACTTCGCCGGCGCGCCGCAGGTGGTGCGTACTGACGCGGTCGTCGATCTCCAACTTTTTCATCCGGGTCCGCGTGCAATCACTCCGCCGCAGGGGATGACGGATTTTTCTGCGCGATGGACAGGATTTCTGACACCAGCGGAGTCTGGCACCTATCAGCTGGGCTTGGTTGGCTCGATGAACCGCATGTGGCTGGATGGCAAATTGATCGTGGACGATGCGGTCTTACATGATTCCAACTCGCAGGGAGTCACCATCGCATTGACGAAAGGACATCGGTACGGGGTGAAGATCGAGTTTCGGGGCGGCGGGTTTGGCACCAAGCTGGTATGGCTGCCGGTGAGCGCCGATCCCAGCTTCGAAGCAGCTTCTGCGGCGCGCCAGGCCGATGTCGTCGTCGCGGTGGTGGGCATTACGTCGAGACTTGAAGGCGAAGAGATGAAGGTCGACGTGCCCGGCTTCAAGGGTGGCGATCGCACCAGCCTCAACTTGCCGGCAGAGGAGGAGGCCTTGCTGGGAGCTTTGAAAGGCACGGGCAAGCCGCTGGTGCTAGTGCTGATGAATGGCAGCGCGCTGGCGGTGAACTGGGCCAATGACCACGCCAACGCGATCCTCGAAGCCTGGTATTCAGGAGAAGAAGCTGGAACGGCAATCGCGCAGACTCTGGCGGGGACGAACAACCCCGGCGGACGGCTGCCGGTGACCTTCTATAAAGGCGTGGAGCAGTTGCCGGAGTTCGAAGATTATGCGATGAAGAACCGCACCTATCGCTATTTTGAGGGGCAACCTCTCTATCCTTTCGGCTACGGGCTGACGTACTCGAAATTCGAATACAGCAATCTGAAATTGTCGAGTTCCGAGCTTGAAGCTGGTAATCCGCTTGAAGTTGAAGTGGATGTGAAAAACGCGAGCCAAAGAGCGGGAGATGAGGTCGTGGAGCTTTATGTGAATCTTCCCAAGCTGGCGGGCGCACCTCTGCGTGCGCTACGGGGCTTTGCGCGCGTTCATATTGGCGCGGGAGAAGCACGGCATGTGAAGCTCGCGCTGCAACCGCGGGACTTGAGCTATGTCAACGAAGCCGGGGATCGGATGGTCGCGGCGGGAGACTACGTGATCACGGTAGGTGGGGGACAGCCGGGAACGGGCGCTCCGCAAACGGATGCGCGACTTTCCATCCGAGGAGACCACACATTGCCGGAGTAAAATGACTGCTTGCACGTAAGCACATATTCATTTCGGAGTGGGTCTAACACGTCCGCCGATATGGTAGAGATTCGGTGGCCTTCGGGCATCGTTCAGCAGATGCGGTTGCGGGCGATCGAGTCGTCGTAGGGAAGGAACCGGCGAAGTAGTGGAGTTGAGACGGCGGGCGCGGACGCCCGCCGGACAGCCGGCGTGACGCCGACGCTACTCAAGGGCTTGGCGCAGGGCTGGGTAGAGGTTGCGGTAGGTGCGATAGGAGCGCTGCATCGTTCGTGAAGCGGCTTGATCTGGCGCGATGCGCGACGCCACGCGAACCACGCTGTCGCAGGCTTCATCAACGGAATTCCACGCGCCGTCGCCCACTCCTGCGAGGATTGCTGCTCCGTAGGCGGCGCCTTCCTCGGCCGCTACGATTTCTACTTCATGCCCGTAGACATCTGCTTGAATCTGCCTCCACAGCGATGATCTCGCGCCGCCGCCACCCAGACGAATCGAGGTCACGGGAATCTGCATTTCGCCGAAGATTGTGAACGTGTCTTTCAGGCTGAAGGCCACGCCTTCCATGACGGCGCGAATCAGGTGTCCGCGAGTGTGGGACGCCGTTAGTCCCACCAACGCAGCGCGGGCGTTAGGATCAAGATGAGGGGTGCGCTCACCCATAAGATATGGAAGCCAGAAAGCACCTTCAGAACCGGCAGGGGCCGAACTGGCTTCGTCCGCGAGAAGGTCATACGGATCCGGTCCGGCTTCGGCTCGCGTAGCGGTCGCGACACCGATGCGATCTCGCAGCCAGCGTAGAGATAATCCTGCAGCCTGCGTCACACCCATCACGTGCCAGCGTCCCGGGATGGCGTGGCAAAACGTGTGCAACCGTCCCTGAGGATCCAGTGCCGGACGATCGGTCGCGGCAAAGACCACGCCGGAGGTTCCAATAGTTGCACTGACTGCGCCTGCGCGCGCGATGCCCATGCCGACGGCGCCGGCGGCTTGATCTCCCGCTCCCGCGACGACTGGAGTTCCCATCCGCAGCCCTGTAGCTCCCGCACCTGCAGGGGAAACTTTTCCGCAAACTTGAGGGGATTCGCAGAGCGCCGGGAGCAAACTCTTATCAATGCCGGACTTGCTCAGAACTTCGCTCGACCAGCGACGGGTGGCGACATCCAGAAGAAGAGTGCCCGAGGCATCCGCTACGTCGCTGGCCCGTTCTCCTGTGAGACGGAATCGCACGTAATCTTTGGGTAGCATCACGTGCGCCACCCGTGCCCAGTGTTTCGGCTCGGTCTCGCGCACCCAGAGCAGTTTGGTGAGAGTGAAATTTGTGAGCGGAGGATTGCAGGTCAGCCGGATCAACGCGTCGCGGCCGAACAACTGCTCTAGCTCGTGGCTTTGCGCTTCGCTCCGCTGGTCACACCAGATGATTGCATTGCGCACAACTTCGTCGCCGGAGTCGAGCAAAACCGCGCCATGCATTTGGCCGGAGAATCCTATGCAGGCAATCTCGTCGGCGCGCAGATCGGAGGAATGAAGCGCCTTCCGCACCGCCACTGCGCAGGCTCGCCACCAGTCGCGCGGATCTTGCTCTGCCCAGCCGTGCCGCGGGCTGGCAAACGGCGCGTGCTCTGCCGATCCGGAGGCGACCACGGTTCCGGCCTCGTTCATGACGAGCGCCCGCGTGCCGCCAGTTCCTACATCGATTCCCAGATAAGCGATTTTTCCTCCTTGGCGCTCTAGTCCCAGGCGCCAGGGCCGTGGCCACGACGCCGATCGAACTTGGGAACAAGCCCGGAAAAGACGGGTAAACGTTAACGGAACCGGTTCCCATGCGCAAGTTGGAGAACGAAGAAGATCGGTCGAACCCACTCCGCCGCTCACAATCAGATTGCTTTTCCCGCGCTGGAGGCCTACCATTCGCGAGATGGAGGGCCCACGATGACTTCCTCCGCCCCGATTCACAACCGACTCCTGAAACTTGCCTCAATCGCTTTCCTGACGACTTCGGCATTGGCCCAAGCACCACCCAAATACGACCCCGCCACGGAAGGAACGTTCAAGGGAATCGTGGAAGAGCTGAAGTTCGTTCCTCCTTCTGGCGCGAAGCCGGTCGCTTACCTGGTGATGAAGAGCGGTTCGGATGCCGTCGAGATTTTTCTTTGCCCTAAGAAATTTCTCGACGACATGGGAGTGGAATTCAAGGCGAATGACCAGATTGAGGTCACGGGCTCCAAGATCAAGCAAGACGGCGCGGACCTTACGCTGGCACGGGAAGTCGTCAAGGGTGGGGACACTCTGACCCTGCGCTTCAAAGACGGCAAGCCCGCCTGGTAATACAACTCATGTGGCGACAGCCGCCCTCGGCTGTCCGGCGAGGGCGAAGCCAAGCGGCGCCGAATCCGCAGCGCATCCAACTACCGCGAATCGTGCTTCCTGATAATCTCAAGTGAGACAACCCAGGAGCCCGCACATCTTTGCCACCGCTGATAAATGTACGCAGCATCTCGAAAGCCTTTGGAGCCGATCCCCTCTTTCAGAACGTTTCCTTCGCCGTGTCCGAGGGAGATCGCATTGGGCTCATCGGGCCGAACGGGTCGGGCAAGTCCACTCTGCTGCGAATTCTCGCGGACACTGAAAGCGCGGATGACGGAGAAATCGCCGTCCGCAAACGAATCCGCCTGAGTTACGTAGAACAGGAGTCTGAATTTCGGCCTAGTGACACGGTTCGATCCGTGATCGAGGCTGCATTGAAAGCGTCTGCAGTGCCCGAGTCGGAACGCGGCACGCGTTTTGCCGAGACGCTGGGACGCGCAGGCTTTCTGGATCTGGAAGCGCAGGCCGCAATGCTGTCCGGAGGCTGGCAGAAGCGTCTCGCCATCGTGCAGGCGCTGGTACAGGGCCCCGATATTCTTCTGCTGGATGAACCCACGAATCATCTGGACCTGGCGGGAATCGAATGGCTCGAAGAGGCGCTAGAGCAAGGCAGCTTCGCCTGTGTGGTCATCAGCCACGATCGCTATTTTCTGGAGAATGTGGCCACCGAGATGGCGGAACTCAGCCGCGTGTATCCGGACGGAGTGCTGCGGGTGAAGGGCCGCTACAGCACCTTCCTGGAGAAGAAAGAGGAGTTTCTGCACGCGCAATCGAAACGCCAAGAAGCGCTGGAAAATCTGGTTCACTCGGAGATCGAATGGCTGCGCCGCGGGGCGAAGGCACGCACCAGAAAATCTAAGGCGCGTATCGACAAAGCCGGCGAGTTGATGGAAGAACTTGCGGACTTGAATATGCGCACCCGCAGCGGAACTGCGCAAATTGATTTCTCCGCAACCCATCGCAAAACCAAGCGCCTGATCGAAATGCAAAACGTCGCTTACGAAATCGGCGGACGTCGGCTGTTCCAGGGATTGAACTTCATTATCACGGCCGGGCTCAGGGTTGGACTTGTAGGCGCGAACGGAAGCGGCAAGACGACTCTGCTCCGCCTGTTGCGAGGAGAAGTCGCCGCAACCGAAGGAGAGATTCATCGGGCGGAAAAGCTGCGCATCGTGTATTTCGACCAGCGCCGTGAACTCGACCCGAATGTGACTCTGCGGCGGGCGCTGGCTCCGGAAGGAGACTCGGTCATCTATCAAGACCGGGTGATTCACGTGGCGTCGTGGGCAGCAAAATTTCTGTTCAAGAGCGAACAGCTCAACCAGCCGGTCGAGCGGCTCTCGGGAGGCGAACGGGCGCGGGTTTTGATTGCTCAGCTTATGCTTCAGCCCGCCGACGTTCTTTTGCTGGACGAACCTACAAACGACCTTGACATCCCTACGCTCGAAATATTGGAGGAAAGCCTGCTCGAGTTTCGCGGTTCGCTGGTGCTGGTTACGCACGATCGCTACATGCTCGATCGAGTGTCGACCATCGTGCTTGGTCTGGATGGTCGAGGCGGCGCCGAAAGGTTTGCGGACTACCTGCAATGGGAGACATGGCAGGCAGAACGCCAGCAAGCAGCCCAGGCCAGTGCCCGAGTCACCGCTCGTACCGCAGCCGCCGCCGCGCCGGCGACGTCGTCGAAAAAGAAGCTCTCATATCTGGAAGCTCGTGAGTATGCCAGCATTGAGCAGCGCGTGGCGGCTGCGGAAGAGAAACTCGAGGCGAAGCGAGCACAAGCGGAAGACCCGGCAATTGCCAGCGACAGCTCGCGCCTTGTAAGTGCTCACGCGGAACTCGAAGAAGCCCTGCACGAAGTGGACGAACTTTACGCTCGCTGGGCAGAGCTGGAGAAAAAGCAAGCCTGATTCGAACCTTGTCAGGATGCCAGGCAGAATGCAACGATCGTGTTTCCGCGGGTGCCTGTGCTTTGTTCGAGTTCTTCGAGCAAGCTTGATTCCAGATCGTCCGGGTCGGGCTTCAACTCGCAGGCGGCGATCTCCTTATCAGACGCGCCTTGAAAACAGAGTTCGCACACCCCTAAACCATCTTCCGACCGCACTGGCGGACCGAACACGCGGCAGGTCATCGGGCGCGATTCGTACAGTTCACAATTCCCCGTGATTGGATCGAGCGCCGGACACGGCTCCTCATTGGCAAAGTCGGCGAAGCGCTGGTCCGCCTGTTCTCCTTCGTCTAACACGCCGCTGCGCGGATCGCCCGGGAAGGAGGATGAGAGACGAGCAACGGAGTCGCGAGCCCGCTGTTGTACTCCCGCCGCGCGCTCCGGGCCTCGCTTCTCAAGGTCGGCGAGGCCGCGCCGTAAGCGAAAGGCGTCGAGCTGGTTGATGGAGAATGCGCCAATGCAGCACTGCGTGCATCCAGGACGACAGGCCATCCATTCTCCGCTTCTGCGCGTCACATCAGCCAACGCGGAGTCCACGATCTGGATCAGCTTCTGATCGCCGGAAAATGGAAAGCGTGGACTCATCTTGTGAGGATAACGCAATGCCGTCGCGGTTTGGCGCGAGATCCTTTGGCTCCGCCTGAAAAATGGCTGCGCTCGGGATGACGCCAGAGATTAGGGAGAGTCGAGGCGCCTGCCTAGATCCCGAGCAGGTTGCTTTGTAGCTTGGCGTAGCCGTGCTCGCGCGCCCAGAGATCGAGCGGAGCCGAAGCCAATTCGTCGACCATTGGTTCCGCCCGCCCATTTTTCGTGAGGTCTACACCTTTGATGTAGGTCCTGCAGGTGTCGCAGCATTCCACGCGAATGTAGTCGAAATCGCTGGCGGTAAAAACCGGAAGTTTCTGGTTGTTTTCCTCGCTACATCCGGGACAAATGATCCGGCGAAGATTCCACTCCGCCAGACAGAAAGAGCAAACCATGGAGCGTGCCCCGCCATCGCCCATCTGCCGCAGGACACTCAAGCCGGGCTTGCGATTGCAGAAGGGACACAAGGCGCGGGCAGTCGGTGCCGGGACCGGCTGCGCCCGGGAACGCAGCAGTTCGGCGTAGGGCTGAAGAAAGGCCAAGGCCAGGAGAGTTGGAGCGGCGGATGGGGCGTGCGCAGTCCACGCGCTATTCAGCAACTCAGACCACATTTCTTGCCCGCGACCGCGCAATTCACGGCTCAATTCGGTCAATGGCGGCGGGCCATGCGCTTCGGTCAGGGACAGGAATGATTCAAATCCGGAACTGAGGTTTTTCAGTTCGTTCGGATGCAGTTCGGCGGCAACGGAAGCAGACTGTGATTGTCTCGGAAAGGCCGTGCTCCACTGACGATGCATGCCCTCCTGAAAGCGTGCAATGCGGATGTAAAACCCAAGAATCTCCGCCGCGAAGAAATGCTGCCCGGCGAGCTCTTGCGCGCGATGAATCCGACGCTGCCAGGGAGAGACCGTCATCGGCCGATGATCAGCGCAGTCGCGAGTGAATTGCCAAGTGCGGTCACAAATGCTTTGAGGCGCTGGCTGTACGTGGATTGTGCATTATAGCAGCCGCACTTCCCAGATTGTTCGTTTGTGCAATCACGGCCATACTGCAACGCATGAAAAGCGGAAGCGCCCAGATCAATGGCTTCGAAATGTTCTATGAGACCGATGGTTCAGGCGAACCGCTTCTGCTGCTCCATGGCGGGGGCGGTTGTCATGAGGATTGGATTCACGCCGGCCGCGATCAATTCTTACAGAAATACGCGCTCGTCGTCCCGGACGCCCGCGGTCACGGCCGCTCCACGAATCCTCAGAGGACACTCACGCATCGGCAGTGCGCTCTGGATACGCTGGCCCTGCTCGATCATCTCGGCATCGAGAGATGCAAGGCGATCGGCCTCAGCATGGGTGGCAACATTCTTCTCCACATGGCGACGATGCAACCGGATCGACTCGAAGCTATGGTAATGGTCAGTGCGACCATGTATTTCCCCGAGCAGGCCCGGGCGATCATGCGTCAGGTTCCGGAGAACCAACCAGCAGCAGAATGGGAGGCTATGCGCAAACGACACAAACTTGGCGACGAGCAGATCGTGGCCCTTTGGGAATGGCAGCGCGGAATGAACGATAGCTACGACGATATGAATTTCACAGCGTCATCGTTGGCCGGGATCACGGCGTCGACGCTAATTGTCTACGGAGACCGCGACTTCCTCTATCCGGTCGAGATGGCGGTGGAGATGTATCGCGCCATCCCAGGATCAGCCCTCTGGGTCGTGCCACGTGGCGGCCACGGGCCCGTTTTTCGGGACGCCAAGGCTCACTTTGTTCAAACCACGCTCGCGTTCCTTAAAGGGTAGGCCTGAAGTTGTAGGCCGGAGCGACACCTCCGATCTCAGGTTTCTTCCCATTGACTATCTTTCCAGTGCAGCGATATAGTTTCCGGAATCAGTTTTGGATTTGAACTTGGTCGTCGGGCGTGGGAAACACAACGACCGCAACTCAACCTCCGTCACACATCTTATGGCCCCTGCGTCTCACATGGCAGTTAAGCGCGCTTTGTGGAGGGTTCAATGGAGTTTTCACGCAGAACGTTTCTAAAAGGCTCCCTCCTTGGCGGAGCCGGGCTCTCCGCGCTGGGATTCGATCTCACTCCGGTCTACGCTCAAACTCAGAATCTGAAGATTTCGCGTGCCAGCGAAACGCGCAGCACCTGTCCGTATTGTTCGGTAAGCTGCGGCGTCATTATTTACACACTGGGCGATAAGGCGAAGAACGCGATTCCGCAGGTGGTACACGTCGAGGGCGATCCGGACCACCCCATCAACCGCGGAACTCTCTGCCCCAAGGGTTCGTCGCTCGAGCAGGACATCCTGAATGATCGGCGACTGCTTAAGCCGCAAGTGCGGCGGCCGGGAGCCACCGAGTGGGAAGACATCTCCTGGGATCAGGCCTATAGCGAGATTGCGCAGCGCGTGAAAAAAACACGCGAGGACAGTTTCCTCGCGAACGATGCAAACGGCCACACCGTCAACCGCTGCGAAGGCATTGCCTTCACCGGCGGTTGCACCGATACCAACGAGTTCAACTATCTGGTCGTCAAGACCATGCGCAGCCTGGGAGTCTGCTACCTGGAAAACCAGGCCCGGGTTTGACACGGCCCTACGGTCTCCAGTTTGGGGCCAACATTCGGACGCGGGGCAATGACCAATGGCTGGATCGACATCAAGAACACTGACATGATGTTGATCATGGGTGGGAATCCAGCCGAGAACCATCCTTGCGGCTTCAAGTGGGCGATTGAAGCCAAGCTTCACCGCAACGCGAAGACAATCGTGGTCGATCCGCGCCTCACGCGGACCGCCGCGACTGCGGATATGTATGTGCAGATTCGCGCGGGCGCTGACATTGCCTTCCTCGGCGGCTTGATCAACTACGCCATTCAGAATAACCGCATTGCCCACGACTATCTGGTCAACTACACCAACGCCGCCTTCATCATTAAAGACGGATTCAAACTTCCGGAAGACGGTCTGTATTCAGGCTTCGATCCCATAAAGCAGGTTTACGACAAGGCAACCTGGAACTACGAGGAAGGCGGCGACCTGACCGGAAAAGCAATCGTCGCCACTCCGGCGGGACAAGCACCGGCGCCGCACGCGCAGGGTGGCCCACAAGGGGGGCAAAAAAAAGAGGAGGGGCAGGGATATCAGGGCGCGAGCGCGGCTGGAGCAAAAGGCGGAGCAGTCGTGGCGCCCTTGCTGCCGCCGAAAATTGCGTTCGATCTTTCTCTGCAGCATCCCCGCTGCGTCTTCCAACTTCTCAAGAAACAATATGAGCGTTACACGCCGGAAATGGTCGAGCGCATCACTGGAATTCCAAAGGACGAATTCCTGAAGGCCGCCGATCTTTATACCTCAGTCCGCAAAGACGGGGACATGAAAAAGGTCTCGACCATCATCTACGCGGTCGGTTGGACGCAGCATAGTTTTGGCACGCAGATTATTCGCACCGCGGCGATGCTGCAATTGCTCATGGGCAACATAGGACGCGCCGGAGGTGGCGTGAACGCCTTGCGCGGTCATTCGAATATCCAAGGCGCGACCGACATGGCCGGCATCTTCGACATTCTGCCGGGCTATCTGAAAATGCCAAACCCGGCCGACGCCGATCTCGCCACCTACCTGAAGCGAATCACGCCAACCGCGTCCAAGCCCGATCCCTGGGACTCATTCAATTACTGGTCCAACACGCCGAAGTTTGCCGTGTCGTTCCTCAAAGCCATGTACGGTCCGGCGGCGACCAAGGAGAATGACTTTGCATTCCACTATCTGCCCAAGATCGATCGCAACTACTCGTGGGTAAATATCTGGAACGACATGTATGAGGGCAAGGTGAAAGGCCTGTTCGCCTTCGGCATGAATGGCGTGATGATTGGCCCGGACTCACAGAAAAACATTGACGCCTTGAAGAAGGCGGACTGGCTGGTGGTCTGCGAAATCTATCCCGACGAGACCAGCGAGTTCTGGCGCGCTCCTGGCATCACTGCCGACGAACAGAAGAAGATCAATACCACTGTGTATCGCCTGCCGGGCGCGGGTTTCGCCGAGAAAGATGGAACGTTCGTAAATTCTGCCCGCTGGCTGCAGTGGAAGAACGTCGCCTTGCCGCCGCCCGGTCAAGCCCGGCTGGATCAGGAAATTCTGGCAACGATATTCCTGAAAGTTCGCGAACTGTACCAGAAGAGAAGGCGGCAAGTTCTCCGACCCGATTCTGAATGCGTCCTTCGCGTACACGAATCCCTACAACCCGTCGCTGGCCGAGGTCGCGAAAGAAATCAACGGCAAAGCGACTGCCGACATCACCGATCCCAAAACGAATGTCACGATCAAAGCGGGCCAGCAACTGCCCAGTTTTGCCTGGCTGAAGGATGACGGCACAACTCTCTCCGGCAACTGGCTGTACTGCGGTTCCTGGACTGAGGCCGGTTCGATGACTCAGCGCCGCGGCACAGAGGATCCCTCGGTCTGGGTATTTATCCGAACTGGGCGTGGTCGTGGCCGGTAAACCGGCGCGTGCTCTACAACCGCGCCTCATGCGACGCCAACGGCAAGCCTTGGGATCCCTCTCGACGCCTGGTTTGGTGGGATGAATCGAAGCAAACCTGGGCAGGGGTCGACGTGCCCGACTTCAAGGCCGATTCACCACCGAAAGACCACATGGGACCGTTCATCATGAATCCCGAGGGCGTGGGGCGCATCTTCGTACCCTTGGGTGCCATGGCGGACGGACCATTTCCCGAATTCTACGAGCCGATCGAAAGCCCGATCGCGAACCCGCTCCATCCGAACCAGTCCACGAATCCGGTTGTAAAGAAATACAAAACCGACATGGACAAGTACGGAACGGTGGATCAGGGCTTCAACGTGATCTGCACCACCTACCGGTTGACCGAGCACTATCACTACTGGACGAAAAACAATCCCATGAACGTGCAGCTGGTGCCGGAGCCGTTCGTGGAAGTTCCTGCGGAATTAGCGGACCGCATAGGCATCTCCGGCGGGGAAAAAGTCCGAGTCACCAGCGCGCGCAGCCAATATATTGCCAAAGCCATGGTGACGCGCCGGATCCGGCCGATGAAGATCGACGGCAAGGAGATGTTCCAGATCGGCATCCCTATTCACTGGGGATTCCGCGGCATTGCGGAAGACGAGGGCAAGACGGCGAAGACGCTGACGAATCAGTTGACTCCGACGGTGATCGATCCGAATGCGTTCACGCCGGAGTTCAAGGGATTTCTGGTGAAGATCGAAAAGGCGTGAGATTGGGTAGCGACGGCGTTTCAGCGGCTGTCCTTTGGGGCGTCTCGCCCCCAAAAGCGAAGGCAAGATGCCTTCGCGACAGCCGGCAGGATGCCGGCGCTACGGTAGGCGACGAACCATGAGCGACCGCAAGACACTTCAGATCCGGCAAATCTCGGGACACTCCGGGCCGTCAGCCGGCTTCGACATGCAGCGCGATCCGGAGGTCTGCAAGCTGATCGATACCACAATTTGCATTGGCTGCAAGGCCTGCGAGGTGGCGTGCGTCGAGTGGAACGACATGCCGTTCAGTCCCACCACCTTCGACAATACTTTCCAGACCATGCCGGAGACGCGCTGGAATTTCTGGAACCTGATCAAATTCAACGAACACCAGCGCGAAGACGGCACCATCCAGTGGCTCATGCGCAAGGATCAGTGCATGCACTGCGCCGATCCCGGCTGCCTGCGCGCCTGTCCCGCGGATGGCGCGATCGTGCAGTACACCAATGGCATCGTGGATTTCCAACAGGAAAACTGCATTGGCTGCGAATTTTGCGTCTCGGGATGTCCCTATGACATTCCCAAATTCAATCCGGCGACGAAGAAAGTCTACAAGTGCACCTTGTGCTCCGACCGCGTCGGCGGAGGGCTGGAGCCCGCCTGCATCAAGGCGTGCCCGACCGGTTGCCTGAAGTTTGGCACCAAGGACGACATGAAGTACATTGCAAAGGAGCGCGCCAAGCAACTTCGTGAGAATTTCGGCTTTGAAAAGGCGGGCGTATACGATCCGGAGTGCCGATGCCCGACGGAACGCCGGCCCGTGGGCGGTACTCATGTCATCTACGTTTTGCATGATGCGGAGAATCCGGAGCGCTACGGCGGCCTGCCTAAAAACCCGGTGATCCCGTGGAGTTACACCATCTGGAAGTGGCTGTTCAAGCCGGTGCTGGGAACGTTCGCGCTGTTCGGTTTGGTGGGAGTGCTCCTCCACTATGTGACTGTCGGCCCGCGCGTGCCGCAACCGGAGCCGCCGCTCAAGAAGGAGGGACCCGATGTCCACGCGCGATTGAACGTTTTGACGACAAAGCGCGCGCCGCCTTCGACCGGATCGGGCAGAACGAGGTCTACTTAGGGCGAATTGTTGCGTCACCGCGTGTACACGCGCTTCCTGCACTGGATGGTCGCGCTCTTCTTTTTCCTTGCGTTGTTCACCGGATTTAGCATTTATCTGCCCTGGCTGTTTCGCTGGTTCACTCCTATCTTCGGAGGCGGCCCGCTCGCCCTTGCATGCATCCCTGGTTCGGGCTTGGGATTTGTGATTTTCTTCGGACTGCAGACGTTGAACTGGATTCACCGATGAAGTGGACTCCCGCCGACACGCGGTGGATGCGCAATCTGAAGAAGACCGTCGGCGGCAGCGAAAAGATGGATCCACCGGACACCGGCTTCTTCAACGGTGGGCAGAAAGTGCAGTTCTGGGAGATTGTCGGCGGCTCTGTGGTTTATCTGATCAGCGGAATCATTCTGTGGGCAGGCGCGCGCTATTTTGGGCGTTGGGCGGTCGCCGTCAGCTACATTCTTCACGACATTTCGGCGGTGATCATGCTGGGCGGAATTTTCATTCACATTTATCTCAGCACCATCGGCGAGCCCGGGACATTGCGAGCCATGATTCGCGGCGCGGTCAGCGAAGCGTGGGCATGGACGTTTCATCCGGCATGGTACAAAGAGGTCACTGGGCGCGACCCCGTCGAGGCTTGCGAGGAAGCACGCAAGCGCGGTGAGTTTGTATCGCGGTAGGCAGCAGCGCCTGCGCCGAGCGAGATCCCTTCCAATGCGAGGCAAGGTGCCGGCGCTACATTTATCGGGCTTACGCTTACCGCGCCGGCCCGCGGGCTTTCGCTTCGTCCAGGATGCGGAACAGCAGGAGCCAGCGCTTTACGTTGGTGGTCATCAGGAAATTTTCTTTTACGTGCTCGCGTCCACTGGCGCCGATGCGCCGCGCGAAGTCCGGATGCGTAAGGAGATAGCGAATCTGAAATGCGCATCCTTCCACGGAGTGCACCAAAACTCCCGTGAGCTTGTGAATGATCTGGTTGGGAATGCCTCCGACGGCGCTGGCGATGGTGGGCTTCCCTTTCCACAATGCCTCGGTGACGGTCAGTCCAAACCCTTCCTTCAGCGACTTCTGCACAATGATAGTGGAAGCGCGCTGAATGGCATTGATCTCGAGCGCGCACCAGGGCGGCAGGTCAAGGATGATGATGTCGGGATCGTTGCCCGCGGCTTCTTTCACTTCCTGCAAGACGGCCGCGCCTTCCGGATCGTCTGCGCGCCGCCGCCGGCCAGGACCAGCTGGCAATCGACATATTTCTTGGCCAGCTTGTAAGCCTGCACCACGCCCACCGGATCTTTCAGGCGATCGAATCGCGACACCTGGGTCACAATCGGACGCGAGCGGTCGATGCCGAATTCGTCGCAGACCTTCTGAAAGTACGCGTCCGCCAGATCCTTATTTTTCTCTGAAAGCGGATCGATGCAGGGATAAAAAAGATATTGCGGAATCGGCAGTTGCCGGGCGAACGATTGCGAAGAGAAAATCGCCGCATCGTATTGCTCGACAAAGGGCCGCAGGAAGTCCCAGACGTGCGGATTCGGGTTGGATAGATCGATGTGGCAGCGCCAGACCCAGCTGGCCGGAGTTTTGTCGCGCGAGCGGATCAGGGCGGCGGGCTGAGGATCGTGGATCACGACCATGTCTTCGTCGAACTGCATGCGCGCGCGGTTTTGCTCGTTGTACATCAGGAAGATTTCCTGCGCCGCTTGGTCAGGTGATATTCGCTTCCGTGCAGCGCATTATGAAAGGCCTTAGTGACCTCGAAAAAGTCGTTGCCGCCGGTGATCACGTCCCAATGCGTGGCCACTTCGAGTTCCGACAGCAGCGGCACCAGGCGATTCAGCATCTCGGCGACGCCTCCGCCCACGGCGGTGGAGTTGACCATCTTGATGGTCTTGCCTTTGAGATCGCGGGCAAGAAAGCGTAAAGCGTCCACTTGGGCCTGGCCGATAATGTCTCGGTAGTCATCCAGCCGAGGCGGAGGGGGCGGGGGCGGGAGGGGTCAGCACACTGGCTGGAAGCGCTCTGATATTTCCCCGGCTCGCCGTTTTGACGGCCTCAGGCAATGCCACCCCTGCTCCGGTCTCGGAGGTTTCCGTACGCGGACCATTATTAGGATCGGTGATTGTGGCGGGCTGCTCCTCAGTTTTCATCCGTCTCGCTGTCCTAATTCAAAGATTGTTCGACGATGTTGGCAATCTGCTGGCGCACGCCCTCCATCGTATTGGTGTAAATATCGATGCGCTCAATGGATTCGGCCACCCGCGTGAGGCCGACTTCCTGTTCCAGCCAATTAGAGAAATCGTTCGACATCCGATGCAAACGCAGCCGTGCTTCAATAAAGTGATGGTGAATGGAATGCACGCTGACTTGCCGGAGTGCTCTGACAAATCCCGGCAGGGTGTCGGGTGCGAACTGGGCGGGCAATATCACGATGGACGACGCGCAAAAATAGAAAGGCTCGTGGGCTGGCTTCGGGGCCGACTGCGGATGTTGCTGCAAGAACCCATCCACGATTGCAACCATCCTCCGGCGTAAACCTTCGATCGCCGTGAATTCCCTTACGTCCACGCTCGCCAGCTGTTCTGCCAATATCGGCTCGTTGCAGGCGGAAAGGCACCAGTGCGCGAAGTCGTTGGAAAATCCTTGCCGGATAAAATGATGTTCCTGCAGTGTCCGGAAGGTGTGCTGGAAGATGGAATCATCGGGACAAGTTTGCAACCCCTGCCAGAGCTCGGAGACATTGTTGGCCTTCTGCCTTCCGATTCGTATCAGGTTCTCTGAGGTGTTGAAATAAAACGGCTTGTCCGGTTTGCGCACGGGGTGCTCGGCGGGGGGAGACATTGTGTTTATAGGTAGCATTCCGGAGCAGCGAGGTTGTCTTGTCAGATGAGCGGCTGAATAAAACTTCCCGGGGCTGTCCCTCGTCTGAATGAATGCAGCTTGGCATGTCTCTGCTGACGCTATGCGACTGAGGCATCCGCCCGGAATTTTTGGGCGCCTTCTGCAGCATCCAGGCGCACTTCGCAAAGCTCTCCAATCAGACTTCCGGCCCAGCGATAGACGTTGTTCGCGCGCACCAGCTTTCGCATTCTCTGCATGCGCATCTGCTTCTCTTCAGGCGTCATTTCGAGGGCTGCCCGTAACGCCTCGGCAGTCTGATCGATATCGTAGGGATTGATTTGAAGAGCGTCCCGCAACTCGCGAGCAGCGCCGGTAAAGCAACTCAGGACAAGCACTCCGCGTTCGTCGTCTCTGGCGGCAACAAATTCCTTCGCCACCAGATTCATGCCGTCGTGCAAAGAGGTCACCAGGCACATGTCGGCGGCACGGTAATAGAGTTGGATCTCCCGGTGGTTGTGCTGCCGGTTCAACAAGACAATGGGCTTCCACTGATTGCCCTGGAATCGCCAGTTGATGCGATCGGCTTCCGCCTCCACTTCGGCCTGCAAGTCGTGATACCGCTTGATGTGAGTGCGACTGGGAGCGCCAATCTGAACGAAAGTAAATACCCCCTGGTAGCGCGGATATTTTTCCAAAAGCGCTCTACGGCCAGAAACTTTTCCAAAATGCCCTTCGTATAATCCAGCCGGTCAACGCCGATCCCCATCAGGGCAGCCTCTACTCCGAGGGCTTTCAGAAGCGCACCGCGCTCTTCATAAGCCGATGCGCGTGACGAGTTAGCCGGAACATCCGCAAACTCCACGCTGATGGGGAATGGCCGCACTGCCGTGCGATGTTCGAGGCGCTGCACCGAAAAGTGTTCCCAGTCGATGCGCGATTCGACGATCCGGTCGACCGTTTGCAGGAAGTTTGTGCAGTGCGCCTGAATGTGAAAGCCCACCAGGTCGGCGCCGAGCAACCCGTCTACCAGTTCGCGTTGCCATGGACAAATCCCGAAGGCCTCTGGGTTGGGCCATGGGATGTGCCAGAAAATCGCGACGCGAGCGTCGGGACGGCTCTGCTTGATCATCCGGGGTAACAGGGCGAAGTGATAATCCTGCACCAACACGACCGGCCGGCTGACATCTTTCATTTCTTCCAACAAAGCATCCGCGAATTTTCGGTTTACATCCTGATAATTCTTCCAGTCGCTGGCGCGGAACAGTGGGCGAGTATGAGCGATGTGGCAGAGCGGCCAGAGCCCCTCGTTAGCAAACCCGTAGTAATACCCTTGCTCTTCTTCTTTCGTCAGCCACACTCGCCGCAGAACATAGCGGGGATCATCGGGCGGCACCATCAACCGGTCGTTTGCGTCCACCATGTCCATGTCAGCGTCCCCCGACCCGTGCGCGACCCAAGTCCCGTCGCAGGCGCGCAGCACCGGTTCCATCGCAGTAACCAGGCCGCTGGCCGGAACGTTGACTTCGACGTCTTTGCCGCGGCGTACGTGCAAGTAGGGTTCGCGATTCGACACCACGAAAAGCCTGCCCTCCTCCAGCCGGGCGCGAACGTGCACCCCCAGGCGATCTGCCGTCCACATAGACTCTCCCGTCTCACGCAACCGAGCTTCTAACTCGGCGGCCGAGCGGGCGACGTTCAGGCTCTCGGCAAAGGTCGCGACCTCCCGGGCCAGCGGACGAAACATCTCGAGATCCGGCACTTTGATCCGTACCACGCCACGCCCCGTGCGCAGCGCCTTCATCCAGTTGGCGGTTCGGGCGATCGGGCCAGCAATGCTCCAGCGCACAATCAACAAGGTGATCAGGACAATCAGAAAAACATGCGCTAATGCGCTCAGGAAAGTTTCCCGCCAGATACGGAGGCTTTCGCTCCGGATGTAGCCGGAGTCATGAATGATCGCCAAACTGCCGATCAGTTCATCTCCCCGATGCAGCGGCAAAGCATAGATGTGGATGGAAGCGCTTCCCATGCGCAGAAAAGCGCTGGTGTCATGATTTTGCTGGAGGGCTTGCAGCACGATGGCCGGCGCACGCTCCATCAGTGGTTGAAGGTTGGTGGTGACAGCAATGGGATGGCCTTGCGGATCGTAGACTGCCAGTCCCGCCAGATGTTCACGGTTAGCGAACTGCTGAACAGTGCGCTTGACGGCACGTGGCGCATCGCGTTCGAGATCGCGTTCCACGTTCCTTGCGAGACTCTCTCCCAATACTTCCGCGCGGCGCTGCAGGTCTCTCTGCAGGTTGCGGTTGAGCACCAGAACCTGGTAATACGAGGTGCAAAGCGATACCAGCGTGACGCCGATAATCAACGAGATGATCAGTCGAACGCTGAGCAATCGCATTATGAGGTCCTCCGTAGCCCGCAATTCAACAGACAGTCGCGCCCCAACCAAATCTGGAGTACGACTTCGCTCTGCTATTCCGAGTACCGACCAGGACAAGGGCCTTCAGGCGTTCCGCGTCGCAGTCCCCAGGACTGCGACATGAGACGAGAGTACTAGACCAGCGCTGTTCTCATAGCCGTCAAAAGGACGCAAACCTTCGCGTCCCGTCGCTTCTTCACGAGCGACTATCATCTGAGGCCAGGAACGTGAAAAAGGTTGCATACCGTATGCCAAACCTAAGATCTTGATTATCAGAGAATTGGCACGCACTCGATGAAAAGGGCACGATGTAATTCTTTCCGTGAGAGCGGACCGGAACTCCGGCTCAACTCCACAGTAACGTAGTTACCGACTCCGGGGCCAAGGCAATTTCAGCGGTATGGTCTCCCTGTTTCACGGTGGCCTTTCTGGCAGGCCCCGAGTTGGTTACCACGCAGAACTTTCCGTCCGTCGGGGTTCTCGAAGGCCACTTGCTCCAAGTCCGTCATCTGGCAAACGGATTCAAACCGCTTAGCCCCACGTTGGATATTACGCGCGAAATGTGCGAAAGCCCAATACTGACCGCTGCGCGTGATCTCCTTCGTCTGAGAATGGATGGTCACCATTCCGCCGCACGAAAACGGTCCAATGTTCGGCCGGCCCTTTTCATCCAGAGCCAGATTCCAGCCACTGATTGCCCGGCACCAGTGACGAATCGCCTGCGTGAACGTCTTGCCCCAGTTCGCCCAGTCCAACGCATAATCAGGAGCTGTGTAGTCCGGCCCGCCTTCCGTCCAGTACAGGCTCGCCTCGGGATGCGCCTCGTGCACCTTGTCCATCATTTCTGGTGTGCCGACGTATCCATGAAATGCGACCGTATCGCAATATTTGCGAAGACCTTCGTCATCGAGTTCGCAGATCGCCCGCCCCCACAAGTTGTAGTTGTGATCGAGAACCCAGATCTTTGTGCTAATACCATTCTGCTGAAGCGCTGGGCCCAGGTGGTCTTTAACGAATCCGATTTCGTACTCCTGGCCAAACAGGCACGCCGGCATTCTGCCATCCTGGTCTGTGTCTACTTCGTTTTGCACCGTGACCGCCTGCACCGGCACTCCCGCCGCGGAATAGGCCTGCAGAAACTTCACAAAATACTGCGCGTACGGACCAAAATGAGGCTTCCGAATCGAACCGCCGAGCATCGATCCTCCCGCCTTCATCCATCCCGGAGGGCTCCACGGCGAGGAGAACAGAAACAAATCTGGATTCACTTTCCGCGCCTGGCGCAACACGGGCAGGACATAGGATTTATCGTGTGCAATGGAAAACCGCTTCATTTCAAGGTCGGGCTCCCCTTCGTCGTAGCTGAACATTTCCGTGGAATAGTCGCTGGATCCGATGCAGGTGCGGCAAACGTTGAGTCCCATTTCCGACGGATGAAAGAGTTCGTGAAACAACTCCTCGCGAGCCGGGGCGGCAAGCTGGTTGAACGTGTAGCAAGCGGCATCGGTAAACGCGGCGCCGAACCCAAGCATTTCCTGAAATTTTTTGCTGGGGTCGAGCACAATGGCATTCTCTGCAGGTTGGCCGGTTCGCCAGGTCAAACTTTCTCCCGGCGCGTAGCGGAGCTTGCCGCTGGTCACGCGCACGGTAATGTTTCCAGCCGGAGCTGGGGCGCTGGAAGGTGTCAGCGCGGAACCAAGGTCGGTGGCTGCGGTTGCGGTCAATCCTACGGCGGATAATTGCAGGAAAGTTCGTCTGGTCTGTGCATTCGACACGGGGTTCTCCTGGTACGAATCGCTTCGTTGTGAGTATAGTGCGTGAGTATAGATCGATCGTTGGACATTTTCACGGGGGCATCGATGGGATCGAGATGGCAGCGGCCTGCTTTCTTCGGAGGGATTCTGCTGGTTGGGATATGGGTGGTCGGAGTGCGGCCAGTTGCGCAGACTCCCCAGCCCGCGACATCCGCCTGGAAACTGGTCTGGAGCGACGAGTTCAACGGGCCCAACGGCTCCCCAGTCGACTCGTCCAAATGGGTTTCCGAAACTGGCGGCGGAGGCTGGGGCAATGACGAACTCGAGTATTACACCAACCGTCTCGAAAACGCCTCCCAGCAGGATGGCAGCCTCGTCATCAAAGTTTCGCAGGAGAAATACACCGGCGCGGACGGCGTCACCGGAAACTACACCTCAGCGCGCCTGAAGACTCTGGGCAAGTTTTCACAGGCCTATGGACGCTTCGAAGCTCGCATCAAGATCCCTCGTGGACAGGGAATCTGGCCCGCATTCTGGATGCTGGGCGACGACGTCGACAAAACCGGCTGGCCTGGGTGCGGCGAGATCGACATCATGGAGAACATCGGCAAAGAGCCCGCCCTCGTTCACGGCACCATCCACGGCCCGGGATATTCTGGCGCGAATAGTATCGGCGCTCCGTATGCGCTGCCTGGCGACCGGCGCTTTGCCGATGACTTCCACGTTTTCGCCGTCGAGTGGGAACCGGACGCGATCCGTTTCTACGTCGATGACCATCTTTACGAGACTCGAACGCCCGCCGATCTGCCAAAGGGAGCGAAATGGGTTTACGACCATCCCTTCTTCGTGCTGCTGAACGTCGCGGTCGGCGGCGGCTGGCCTGGAAATCCGGATGCGAATACCGTTTTCCCGCAAACCATGCTGATCGATTACGTGCGAGTCTATGCGCGCGCAACTTCGCCGGCCCGCAAGTCCGCGCAACACTAACAGTCGTTCAATCACAGATTCTTACCTGCGTCCCTTCGCACTAACGCAGTTGACTCCCACATCCTGCCCTCGGATAGAATCGAGGGCTGTTCCAAGTCAGCGAAGGAGTAATGCATGAGCAAGGTACGGGTACTCGTAGGCACGCGCAAAGGCGCATTCATTCTTAGTGCGGACGGCAAACGCAAAAACTGGGAGGTCAGCGGCCCCCACTTTGCTGGTTGGGAGTTATATCACCTCAAAGGCTCACCGGCCGATCCGAATCGCATCTACGCCTCGCAGACCAGCAGCTGGTTCGGGCAGGTCATTCAACGCTCCGACGATGGCGGCAAGACATGGCACCAGCCGGGAACGCCTCCGGGTGAAACGAGTGGTCCAGGCGGCATGCCCAAGGGCGAGAGCAATAAATTTGTTTACGACACATCTGCAGAAACCGGCAAACCACTGACCACCCACCAGTTTTACGACGGCAAGCAGCATCCCTGGGAATTCAAGCGGGTGTGGCATCTGGAGCCGTCGCTCACCGAACCCAATACGGTTTATGCCGGAGTAGAAGACGCCGCGCTGTTTCGTTCAACCGATGGCGGTAAGAACTGGCACGAACTCCCCGGCCTGCGCGGCCACGGAACCGGCCCCAAGTGGCAGCCCGGCGCGGGAGGCATGTGTCTGCACACCATCATCCTCGACCCGAGTGATCCGAACCGGATCTACATAGCCATCTCCGCGGCGGGTGCATTTCGCACCGACGACGGCGGGAAGAACTGGAAGCCGATCAATAAAGGACTCTACTCAAAATACATTCCCAACCCAACCGCCGAGATCGGCCATTGCGTGCATCACATCGCCATGAACCCGAAGCGTCCCGGTGTACTGTTCATGCAGAAGCACTGGGACGTCATGCGCTCCGACGACGCCGGCGACCAATGGACAAAAATCAGCGGGAACCTGCCAACCGATTTCGGCTTCGTCATCGACGTGCATTCGCACGAGCCGGAGACCATTTACGTGCTGCCCATCAAAAGTGACGGGGAACACTATGTGCACGAAGGCAAGCTGCGTGTTTTCCGCAGCAAAACCGGCGGGAACGAGTGGGAAGCCCTCACCAAGGGCTTGCCGCAGGAAAACTGCTACGTCAACGTTCTGCGCGACGCGATGGCTGTGGATACACTCGACAAGTGTGGCATCTATTTCGGCACCACTGGCGGTCAGGTATATTGCTCGCCCGATTCGGGAGACAGCTGGAATCCAGTCGTCCGCGATCTTCCAGCCGTGCTGTCAGTCGAAGTCCAAACGCTGTCATGAAGGTGACCCACCCTTTCTCGAGAAGGTGGGGATTTTGACTTTGCCGTGCTCCGAGTGATAGCGTCGCATGCGCTTTACTCCAGGAGAAGCGATGAAACTGATCCTTACTGCCGTTGCATGCTCGTTGTTTCTAGCGGCCGCTACGGCGCAGGAAATCCAGAAAGCACCCGCCAAGTCGACCGCAGCAGCACCTGCCTTCGAAGCGAAGATCCGGAAAGTTTGGGAGGATTTTAAAAACAAGAACAAAGATTCACTCGCAGCCGCACTCTCCGACGATTTCCGCGAGGTTGAGGAAGGCGGAAGTGGATTTGGCGATAAGAAGGCAGAAATCGCCATGGTGGACGATTTCGAAATCTACACTTACACCCTCAAGGATTTCAGAGTGAAATCGCTGGGACCTCACGCCGCACTCGTCACCTATCTGGCGCACTACGAAGGGAAAGCGGGCGGCCAGCCTTCAAAATCAGACAGTGTCTTCGGCGAAATCTGGGTTCATGAAGGTAAGGACTGGAAGGCGCTTTACGTTCAAGAGACTGCCGTGAAATAAACCAAGTCGTCTGGGGAGATGCGGCGCCGGAAATAATACGCCGGCGCCGCATCGAATACATGCAATGATTCGAGTCGAACTGCCGCAACACCTTCGCACGCTGGCGCATGTCGGACGGGAAGTCCAACTCGAAGTCGAAGGTCCGGTCACCCTGTGCTCGGTTCTCGATGCACTCGAGGCCCGTTATCCGATGCTGCGTGGCACCATCCGCGACCACGGCACGCAACAGCGGCGCGCGTTCTTGCGGTTCTTCGCCTGCGAGGAAGACCTGTCCCACGAGCCGCCCGATTCGCTTTTGCCCGAGGCAGTTGCATCCGGGAAGGAACCTTTCCTGATTATCGGGGCCATCGCCGGCGGCTAGCACGCGACAGACGTAGACTCACCCGTCCGAAAATCGGGGACCTAGTCTGCGTGATAAGATTCTGCCGTGTCTATCACCGATACCAGTCTACCCGCGCGCGAGGTTCAGGTTCAGCGGGCGCTGTCCGGCGAACAGCGCCTTCTCCTGGCCTTCGAGATGAGCCTGTTCTCCCGGGACTTGTCCAGGGCGGGGATTCAGCGTGAGCATCCAGACTGGGACGAAGCTCGCGTTGCTCGAGAATTGCTCCGACTCGCCTTTCTGCCAGATCCTCTGCCAGCACGATTGCGATGAGCGTCCCCGAAGTCTTGCAAAGAAGTGCGGCTGTTCTCGCCTTGCGTCACCACCTGCTAAGGCACATGACCCAATCCTCGCGACCCGCACTTCTGGCCCTTTTCGCCGCAATCATTTTCACCCCGTGCCTACAGGCCCAGGACAACTACGAAATTCAGGTCTACGGCTCCGACACTGTTCCCCCGCGCTCGACAATGGTGGAGATCCATTCCAATTTCACCGGGAAAGGCAGCACGACGGTGCAAGACGGCCTGCTTGCGACCAACCATGCGGAGCATGAAACGCTGGAACTCACGCAGGGCATCAATGACTGGGCCGAGGTTGGGTTCTATGTTTTTTCCAGCCTCCAATCCGATTACGGATGGCAGTGGGTGGGCGATCACATTCGCCCGCGCGTGCGGGCTCCCGAGAAATGGCACTGGCCGGTAGGTGTAAGCCTGTCGATGGAATCGGATACCAACGCGCCGCCTTCTCACCCGACACATGGACGTGGGAGATTCGTCCCATCGTCGACAGAAAAATCGGCCCCTGGTATCTTGCCCTGAATCCCGCTTTCGACCGTTCGTTTCACGGACCGAGCGTGAATCAGGGCGTGACCTTCTCGCCCGCCGCCAAGTTCAGTTACGATTTCACGAAGAAAATTGCAGGCGGACTGGAGTACTACGCGTCCTACGGCTCGGTGGCTGGCTTCGCGGCGCTCCGAGATCAACAGCAGCAGTTCTTTCCCGCGATCGATGTAGACTTCGCCCCGGAGTGGGAGTTCAACTTCGGAGTCGGCATCGGGGCGACCCGCTCCACCGATCATCTCATCGTGAAATGTATCGTAGGTCGGCGATTCTCATGGCCGCACAGAAAGAGCGCGAAGCTGAAGCTGGCGCAACCATAAACAGAAAACAGACCGGACGCTGGCGTCGCGCGATCTTCTATCCAGCGGGTTGCGGAAGAGGCGGCGGAGGCGCCCCTTGCGGCGGCGGGGGCGGCCAAGAGCACCAGACTCAAGGGCCGATATCGCGCCGCAAAAAAGTAAATTGCATATGCGGGAAAGTACACCATGGCCGGAACCGCGATCAGAGATGTCAAGTAAAAGAAAACCGCCACCACAATGCATCCCCCCACGATGGCGATTGTGATGGTAAAAACATTCCATGTCAGCCCCGCGGTCTTCCCCGTAATCACAGCGATGATTCCCAAACCCGCAGCCGGAATAACGACTATCAGAACCAGAATCACCGAGGCGATACCGATGATGATCCCCGCACCAATCGCCAAGACAATCTTCATCAGGATGTACACGGCGTAGCCACCTTGCTCCGCCTGAAGCATGGGCCACAACCGTCGCCAACCTTCAACCGGCCCAATGCCCTCCAGGGCCATTTGCGGCACTACAAAATCCTTGGTAAACACATGAACCACAGCTACGGTCAGGAAGAAAAGCATCAGTAAGAAGAACACCACAATCCCGCTCAGGACCAGCGCCAGCACGTGTTCGCGGGGCGGATTAAACCATCCCATTCCGAACGCGAATCCAGCGGGAATTCCCAACAGAATCGCGAGACCTGCAAGGGTTGCCAGCGCGAAACCCAACTGCCATAGAAAATATCTCCAGCCCGGTTCTTGCCTGCGCGTCCATCCCTGCCGAATGTCGACATTCTCGCGTCAGCACGCTGTCGAAGAGAATGAACCGCATCACGCTGCTGACGTACATCATTACAATTACGAAGACGAGGCCGGCTATTACCAGGACGGTGATGAGTCCGCCCAGAATCGCGGGATCAATTTTCGGGAACCCTTGGTCTAGGAAGTGACGTGACGATCCTGTCTGCCTTGGAAAGCTTGTCGGAAAGTTGAAACTTCCGCCGGAACCCATCTCCCCGGCCAGTAGGCCGACGAGCGCCAACCGCGTCCATTGCCAGAAGCGAAACGGTTGAAAAAGTTGCCGCTTGGTGTGCTGGAAGGCGAGCGTGATCGTATCTATGGCGGAGATCGGCAAGAATCACCTCGGCAAAAGGCTTCCACAGCAAGGTACTGCGAAGTAAGAAACGGGGCAAATTAATTCTTGCAAGCCGTGAAGTTAGTTTAGGGGTAGCTTCGCTTGGCTGGACAGCCGAGGCGGCTTTCGCTACTTGTTCTTATTCGTAACGCAGGGCTTCGACGGGATCGAGTTTCGATGCGCGCATCGCCGGAACCAGGCCGCTGATCACGCCCACCACGAGCAAGACTGCAGTGGAGAGGATTACCGTCATCACCGAGATGCGAAGATGAATATCGCCTTGACCGGAATCGTCTTCAAACAGCGGTCCCATCATGGGCAGCGTCCCCACCGACCAGGCGATGAGATACGACAACAACACGCCAATGGCGCCACCGATCAGCATGATGAGAAGAGTCTCGGCCAGGAATTGCAGCTTGATGTGGCGCTTGCGCGCTCCCAGGGCACGTCGCAGGCCGATCTCTCGGATACGTTCATCCACTGACACGAGCATGATGTTCATCACGCCCACGCCACCGATTCCGAGGGTCAAGGTGCCGATGAATGTCAGCAGCACTTGCAATCCGATCGTCAGGGCATCGATCACCGGACGAAATTCATCCCGGCCGAACATCTGGAACGCCTTGGGATCGGTGGGTGAAAAATTCTGCCGCGTCGCCACAGCGGCTAGAACCTGCGCCATCGCCTTTTTTTCGAACTGCGGAGCGATGGGCTCAAATACCAACACCGCGGCATAGCGTGTATTCCACAAATCGCCGGCCGCCGAATACGGAATCCATGAAGACTCGTCGTCGCTCGAGAAGTAATTGCTGAGCTGAATCTTTCGTGCCATGACGCCGACCACGGTAAAGCGCACGCCCGAGACTTGCACTGTTTCGCCTACTGCGGGGCGGCCGCTGAACAACTCTTCCTTCAATCGGCCACCGAGGAAGATTACGCGCCGGCGTTCCATTTCGTCCTCGGCGTTAATCCAGCGTCCTTCCGATGGGACTTCATTGCGCATCTCGCCGTATTCTGGACAGACGCCGCGCACCGGCGCCGTTCCCACCATCCGGTCACCGTAGGCAATGCCGGGGCGGCGGACTGTTTCCAGGCACACATGTTTTACCAGCGGAGCCGTTGCCTTCACCATGTCGAGATCCGCCTGCTCGAGGACAACCTTCTTTCCGGCACGCTGGCCGCCCGGCTGCTCACTGGTTTGCTGTGGCCAGCAAATGACGACGCTCTTGCCGAACGCGTCAAAACCATGCACCAAAACGCTGCGGAAGCTGCTGCCGTACGCGATTAACAGAGTCACAGTCGCGATGCCCCAGACAATTCCCAACATGGTAAGGAAGCTGCGCGTCACGTTCCGTTTCAGCGCGATCCAGGCTTCGAGAATGATTTCAATCAGCATGTGTGGACGTGCCATAACCGACGCGGATGTAAGAAGGTTGCAGGTTTCAGAGTTTCAAGGTTTCAAGTCCTAAAAGAAGTCGCTCACAACAGCGATGCCACCTCTCGAAACTTGAAACTTTGAAACCTTGAACCTTTTCTCCCTATCCGCCTGCTTCATAGCGCAGCGCTTCAATCGGATCAATCGACGCCGCTCTGCGCGCCGGATAGAGCGCGGCTCCGACGGCGATCGCCCCCAACAGCGCCGCTGCAATCAAACCGGAGCTCCAACTCGGGATCAGTCCGGCAAAAAAGTCAGGCATCGGTAACATGTTCACTAGGGCGCAGAATCCAAATGCCACCCCCAGACCGATTCCTCCGCTCAACAGGGCAATGATCAGCGCTTCAATAAAAAATTGCCGCAGAATCGTACCCGCCGGGGCACCAATCGCCTTGCGTACGCCAATTTCGCGCGTTCGTTCCCGCACCGCAACCAGCATCACATTCATGACGCCGATGCCGCCCAGGACCAGGGTCACGATCCCGACCGCTCCCAGAAAGAACTTCATGCCATCGGTCATCGTCTTGAACGCCTGCGCTTCCTGCACCGTATCCCAAATGGGACAGGCCTCCTTGTCGTTGGAATCGTAGCGATGCATGCGCGCCAGCGCCACCCGCACTTCATGCTTGCAGGCGGTATGTTGCTCGACTGATTTCGGCGTCACCAGAAGCTGGTCGAATGTCGAATTCGTCCCTGGAGGCTTGTCGGGAAAGTCACGACGCATCGCGGCAAAGGGCACGAACACTTTGTTCACATCCCAACCGTCGTAGCTGGAATCCTGCTTCTTCTTCGCCATCACGCCAATCACTGTGTAGGGAAAGTCATTCAAATAGATCGTGTCGCCCACGGGATTGCGCCCGGGGAACAATTGCTTGGCCGCATCGGAACCGAGAAATGCCACGCGCCGAGCCTCGCGCATGTCATCCCAGTCGTAGAAGCGTCCCGCGCCGACATCGAGGCTGCGAATGTATCCGAACTGCGGATACGATCCGGTTACGGTGAAAGCCGCATTGTTGAAGTTGGAGTGGGTGCGAACCGTGTCCTGCTCGAGTTCGGGAATCGCGTACTCGCAGTCCGGCGAATCGGACTGGACGACCGCAACATCCGGATCTTCCCAGTGCACGACCCGGCCCGCATGTGTTCCGCCCGCCTGCAGGCTGGTGCGGCCATGGAAGACGATCATTACGTCTTTGCCGAGGTTCCGCGCCTGCTCTGCCTGGCCTTTGCGCAGGCCTTCGCCAGCAGCCACCATGAGCACAATCGAGACGATACCCCAGGCGATCCCGAACATCGTTAGGAAGGCGCGAAGCTTGTGCGACCAGAGGGTTCGCAGGACGTCGAAAATGAGATCACGCAGCGTCATGACACTTGTTGGACGCGGCCGGGACGAGAAAGTAATGCCCCGGATGCTTAGTGTTAGATACGGATTCGGCAGGACTTTTGTTGCAGCAAAAATCAGCAAGCGGGCAGGGTCTCAGCCGCCATCTGGAACGGGGTGGACAGCCATCCAATGGTGCAAATGTGGGGACAGCCGCCTGCCCCCGGCTGTCCGGCGGGGCAAAGCCCGGCTGCGCAGTATCAGGACTTCACAGCGACCGCGACGGCGCTCTCGATCCACTGGTCAAAGTCCCGCAATGCTAGTTCGCACTGCAGGCGATGCCGTTCCTTGCGGTCTCGAATCTTTTTCTCCAGGGGAGGAAGAAGATCAAAGGTGATATTGGCAGGCTGAAAATTCTTTGGATCGGCGTGGGTTACGTAGTGTGTGAGCGAACCGAAGGCGGAAGCCCGCGGGGCAGGGGCGATTTCAGCTCCGGAGATGAGGGCCGCGGCGTGCATTCCGGCCAATAGTCCGGTTGCAATCGCTTCCACGTAACCCTCTACGCCGCAAATCTGTCCCGCGAAGAAGACCCGCGGGTGCGATCTCATCTGCAAGCTCTCGCGCAATAGAGTTGGCGCGTTGATGTAGGTGTTGCGATGAATCTGCCCGTAGCGCAAAAATCGCGCATTCTCCAGCCCCGGAATCAGCCGCAGAACACGCGCCTGCTCGCCAAACTTCAAATGATTCTGAAAGCCCACCAGGTTGTACGAATCAGCCCGCAGGTTCTCCTGCCGCAACTGCACTACTGCATACGGCATCTTACCGGTGCGCGGATCGACTAATCCCACCGGCTTCATCGGGCCGAAGCGAAGGGTATCACGCCCGCGGCGTGCAATTTCTTCAATCGGCAGGCAGCTTTCGAAGTAATTTAACTTCTCCCAATCTCGCTCCTCGACCGATTGTGATGCCAGCAGCGCATCATAAAAGAGGTTGTATTCCTCTGCGGTCATCGGACAGTTGATGTAGTCCGCCGATCCTTTGTCGTAGCGCGCCGCCATGTATACGCGGGACATGTCGATCGAATCCGTCTCCACAATCGGACTGATCGAATCGTAAAAATATAGGTGAGGGTTGTGTGGAGTGGGCGTTCCCGCCCGCTGAGGTTCTAAGTTCCCCACTCCGTCGCTCAACCGGGCGATCTCAGAAGCCAGCGTGTCCGAAGTCAGCGGGCCCGTGGCAATAATGGTTACGTCCCGCAATTCGTTTACCGCCGTCACTTCTTCGCGCTGGATTCTAATGCGCGGCTCCTGCGAAATCGCTTCGGTCACGCGACGGGCAAACGTCACGCGATCCACCGCCAACGCGTGTCCCGCCGGGACCGCGCATTCTCTGGCAATCTCCAGGAGCAACGAACCCGCGCGCCGCATCTCTTCTTTCAGCAGCCACGGAGCCGTATTCTGACTGTCGGACTTCAGCGAGTTCGAGCAGACTAGTTCCGCAAACTCCGCTGTCTGGTGAGCCGGAGTCGAGCGCACTGGCCGCATTTCAAACAGTTCGACATCCAGGCCTCGCCGCGCACCCTGCCAGGCCGCTTCGGAACCCGCCAGCCCCGCTCCTATGATTTTGATGGTTGCCATTTTCTGTGCGGACGCTTATTTAAACTGCGGGCGCCTCTTACGCGGCTGGTGAATGGTCTCGTTCCTCTCCAGCATCTCGACAAACTCGCTAATCTTGCGAGCTCGTGTCTCCGCCTTCTTCGCGGTTTGAATACGAAACAGGACCGCGTAGCGATTCGCGCCATCAAGATCCTCAAAGAATTTCAGAGCCTTTGGACTCGCCTTCAGGGCCGTCTGAAAATCCTCAGGGACCTTGGCGCCTTTCGGCGAGTCATAGGCCGATTCCCATCTTCCGTCTTTCTTGGCCGCCTCTACCGCTTCGCGGCCGGCAACTTTCATCCGGCGGCTTGCGATCAGGCCGATTGCCTTGTCGCGGTTGATCTTCGACCATATGCTCTTTGCCGAGCGCGGAAGGAACCGTTGCAGCCACGCCTGCTCGCTTTCACCGCGCTTCTGCCCGTCAATCCATCCGTAACATATGGCTACTTCAAGCGCCTCGCCGTAAGTTAGAGATTGCAGGCTCGATTCTTTCTTCGCCAGCCGCAACCACAAGCCTGGCGAATTGCGATGGTTTTTCTCCAGCCACTGCGCCCAGGCGCTTTGAGTCGCAAACAATCGGATTGGATCGCTCGTGTCGGCACTCTTGCCTTTATTTTTCACAGGGCTTTCTCCGCCAAGCCCCGCAGAGCCTCATCCGCGAGAAGCACCGGCCGCCACTGATCGCGAAACGTTGCTCCCAACTGCGTGTACAACTCGATCGCTTTCTCGTTCCAGTCGACCACTTCCCAGTGTATCCCGTAACAATGCTCCTCGACCGCGATCCGAGCCACCGCTGCCAGTAGCGCTCTTCCAATGCCGCGTCTTCGGAACGCCTGCCGCACGAATAAATCTTCCAAAAATAATCCACGTCCCGCCCACGTCGAATAGTAACCAAAAAAGAGGGCGTATCCCGCCGGTTGTTCGTCCCACTCGGCGATCAGTGCGCGGAAACGCGGGTTCTTGCCGAATCCATCGCGCGCCAACTCCTCCTCGGTGATGGTCACCAGGTCGAGTTCACGCTCATAGTCCGCGAGTTCGCGGATCATGGTCCGGAGCAGCGCCGCATCGTCGATAGTGGCGGGCCGAATGTGAAGCATGAGCAGGTTCAAGACTCCTCGATCGTGAATTAATGCAAAACCGGAGTCGCATCGGTGCCAATGCAGACCCAGGTTCCGTGTTTGAGAAGCCAGGTGTCGACGAAGCGCTCGTGCCGAGTGTAGGGTTTGCCAGCTTCGACGCCCTTCACTCGCATCACTCCGGTCGCGATCGCGACATTTCCAAATACATTCACATTGAATGATTCGGGCGCGACTTGTTGCTGCTGTGCGCTGGGCTGCTGGGCGGACGCCTTCACGCTCGCCAGAAATTCCGCCTTGGTTTGCACCGAGCCGTCATATCGTTGACTAGAACAATGGAGTTGTCAAGAATGGAATCCAGCGCCCTGGCGTCCCCTGATTTGTAGGCCTGGTTCCACAATTGTTCGAGAGCGACGATTTTCGACTTGATTGCCGAGTCGCTGTCGGTTTGAGCGGGCAGCGCGACGGCGTTCGCAACGACAAATGTCACCAGAATGTAGGCCAGCTTCATCGCTTCTCCTTTGTTCCCTTTTTGATTGCGCCCTTCGTCCATCTTCGATGCTCGCGAGTCCGCGGCTTCGCGAGGGCGGAATCAACCACGATTTCTCTATTATGATGAGAGATCGACTTTCTTGCTGGAGGATTCGATGGCCCGCATCACCCTGATCAGCCCGGAATCGGCAAATGCTGAAGTAAAGGAAATCTACGAGAAGACTCTTCGGGGTAAGCCTGGAAATGTGCAGAAGGCGTTGGCGCATCGCTCAGAAATGCTCAAGAATTTTCTCAGCTTTTACGTCAGCGTGGGACGTTCCTTGGATCGAAAGTTATACGAACTTATTTATCTTCGTGTATCGCTGATCAATAGATGTCACTACTGCACTCAGCATCATGTTGCGTCGTCGAAGCGCGTGGGGCTGACAGCCGAAGAGTGGGCAGCGCTGAAGACAGGAGATTACTCGCGTCACAGCGAAAAAGAACGGGCTGCGTTGGTTTACATCGAAAAACTTACACGCACGCCTCACGACATCACCGACGGGGACTTTGCGCCGCTGGGCAAGCATTTCTCGGAGCCTGAGATCGTCGATATTCATATGCTGACGGGCCTGGCCAACCTCACCAACCGCTTCACCGACCCACTTGGATTGAAACTGGAATTTCCGGAGGAGAAGGTCTGAGCTCTCGCCACGGATTCACACGGATTTCCACGGATAAAACGAACGAATCTTGGGTTATCCGTAAAGATCCGCGTAAATCCGTGGCTAAAGTATTTCCCGCGCATCGCCCACACGGCGCGTCACGCGCTCGCGATCCAGGTATTCCAGCAGAGGGATGGCGTACTTGCGGCTGACTCCCGTCAGCTCTTTGAACTTCGCCACATCCATCTTCGGAGACTTCAGTCTTTGCGCGGCCACCAGGCGGCGCAACTCTTCCAATGCGCTGCGGTGAAAGACCAATTCATCGGAAACTTTGAATAGCACTTTGTCTCGCAGGAGCAGCGTCACAATCTTTTGCGCGCGCAACTTATCCACCTTGAGCCCCGCAATCACCTTGTGAAGCGCGGGAACTTTCAATCCCGCCACCGCAAAAGTGTCTTCGATCTTTTTCTTCGACTCGGCTTCTTCGTCTTTCATGACCACGCCGTGGCCGGGAAGCCGCACCAGGTCGCCGGCCACCTCGATATTTTTTTCCCAAACCAGCAGATCGATAGCAGCATTGAATACTTCCGGCGAAGCCTTTACCTGCTCGCGCAAGGCTTCCCTTGCAATGCCGCCTACCAGTGAGTTTCTCTTATGAAACGCTCCCACAGAACTCACAATGGACTGCCGGAGTCGGACAATCGCGATCGCATCGACCAACAGATTGCCGATCTTCAGCACTCGCATATCTTTTAATGCTTGAGCGATTCGTGCTTCGACGGATTCCTTGCTCCATCCAGTTTCGGCGATCAGTTGCGACACGGAAATTCCCGCGTGACCACGCCTTGCAATTCGGGCACCCAATATTATTTCGCGATTGCCGCCTGCCAGTGTCCGCAGAAAAGCTTCTTGTTCCGGAAGGCGCGGGATCGGAGCTGGGTCGAGCACAACGCCGCCGCCAATCGTCACCACTGGCGAAAACTGGCGGATAATGAAGCGGTCTCCGGGGAGCAAGAGCGCCGGATCTGGAAGCTTCAGCCGCGCATATGCCTCGGAGCCCGGAGAAAGCTGCTTCGTGCCATGCAACCCAATCTCCGCAATCATTTCCATTGTGTTGGCGTGGAGGTGGACCCGGCTCCGATTTTTCAGAGGACGTGGCGCTGAGGATAGCAGGCTCAACCGCACGTCCACCCGGTGCGTGGCGGCAAACGTCGCCACAGGAGCGAGCGTCATGCCACGCGACAAATCGTCCGTGCTGGCACCGGCCAGGTTGAGCGCAGTGCGTTGGCCCGCAACGGCCGTGTCGGCGGCCTGTCCATGTACCTGCACCCCACGCACTCGTACTCTCCGGCCACTGGGAAAGACTTCCATCTCCTCCTCGCGCCGAATTGTTCCCGCCACCAGCGTTCCGGTTACGACCGTTCCAAATCCCTTCATGGTGAACACGCGATCGATGGGCAAACGGGCCAAAGCGTGGGAATCGCGCGACTGGACTCCGGCGGCCGCCGCGATCATCGCCCGCTTCAGATCGTCGAGGCCGGAGCCCGTCAGCGAACTCACCGCAACGATCGGAAATTTCGGAGTTTCCAGAAATGTTCCGCGCAGAAATTCCTCGACTTCCAACCGCACCACATCCAGTGTCTCGGCATCCACCGCGTCTGATTTGGTCAGGACCGTGATGCCGCGCTGCACGCCCAGCAATTGCAGAATGTCGAAGTGCTCCCGCGTCTGCGGCTTGATCGACTCATCGGCCGCGATAACCAGCAGCACCAGATCGATGCCTCCCACCCCGGCCAGCATGTTGCGCACAAAGCGCTCGTGGCCAGGGACGTCCACAAAGCCCAGGTGCAGAAGGTTGCCGTTCGCGTCCGGCAAATCCATGTGGGCAAAGCCCAGATCGATGGTGATGCCGCGGCGCTTCTCTTCCTCAAGGCGGTCGGCGTCGATCCCAGTCAGTGCCTTTACCAGCGCCGTTTTCCCGTGGTCGATGTGGCCAGCCGTGCCTACAAGGATCGATTTCATTACCAGAATCGTAGCAGGAGTTGGGCGCAAAACAGTTTTCGCTGGCCCTACCCCTACCGCGCCCTGAAATGCGACAATAGAAGCTCTCCATGGCTACCTCTTTGACCTCTGCCTTTTCTCCGGAGACTCTCCGGCAGCACGGCCTTAAGCCCGAGGAATACGAAAAGATTAAGCAACTTCTCGGCCAGCGCGAGCCTACGCTCACCGAACTCGGCATCTTCAGCGTGATGTGGAGCGAGCACTGCTCTTACAAGTCGTCGCGCGTCCATCTGAAACGATTGCCTACGCGTAGCAAGCTCGTGCTGCAGGGGCCGGGCGAGAACGCGGGGATCATCGATATTGGCGACGGCTGGGCGTGCGCCTTCAAAATCGAATCGCATAATCATCCATCGTTTATCGAACCGTTTCAGGGCGCGACCACCGGCGTAGGCGGAATTCTGCGCGACATTTTCACCATGGGTGCCAGGCCGGTCGCGGTCATGGATTCCTTGCGCTTCGGGCCGATCACAAGGCGCGTAGGGACAGCCGCCTCGGCTGTTCCGAGACAAACAGTCCCAACACAAGCGGAGATCCATAAAAATCATTCGGTATTCGAAGGTGTAGTCAGCGGGGTCGCCTCTTATGGCAACTGTTTTGGCGTGCCGAACCTCGGCGGCGAAACGAAGTTCGAGCCCTGCTACTCGGGAAATCCGCTAGTGAACGCCTTCGCTCTGGGCCTGGTACGAAAAAATGAAATTTTCTACGCCAAGGCCGCCGGCGAAGGCAATCCGGTGATCTACGTGGGCGCCAAGACCGGGCGCGATGGCATTCACGGCGCGACCATGGCCAGCGAAGAATTCAGCGAAGCCTCAGAAGCGAAGCGCCCGAATGTCCAGGTCGGCGACCCGTTCCTGGAAAAATTGCTGCTCGAAGCCTGCCTCGAAGCCATGCAAACGGGGGCGATCATCGGCATTCAGGATATGGGCGCCGCGGGGCTGACCTGTTCGACTTGCGAGATGGGCGGGCGGGGCGGCGTGGGCATTGAAATCGAACTGGACCGGGTGCCGCAACGTGAAACTGGCATGACTCCCTACGAGATCATGCTCAGCGAGTCGCAGGAGCGCATGCTTCTGGTGGCGCAAAAAGGACGCGAGGACGAGGTCTTCCGCGTCTTCGAAAAGTGGGGACTTGATGCGGTCGAGGTGGGTAAGGTCACGACCGGCAACAAGCTGCGCGTGCTGGAGCATGGCAAAGTTGTGGCGGAGATTCCAAATCCCGCGCTGACGGAGGAAGCTCCGCTGTACAAACGTCCGCTGGCCCGATGGGAACCTCCCGTGCCCCGCGAAATGCCGGAGCATATCAAACTCGGCGGCACTGGCGACTTCACCGCAAATCTGAAGCAGTTGCTGGCCAGTCCGAACATCTGTGGCAAACGCTGGGTGTGGCAGCAATACGATCACATGGTGCAGACCAATACAGTCGAAGCGCCGGGAGCGGGCGACGCGGGAGTGATTCGCATTAAGGGCTCGCAGCGCGGGCTGGCAATGGCGCTGGACGGCAACGGGCGCTGGTGCTATCTCGATCCGCGCCTGGGCGCGATGCACGCGGTCGCGGAGGCGGCGCGCAAAGTGGCGTGCTCGGGAGCTACTCCGGTGGGCGCGACCAATTGCCTGAACTTCGGCAATCCCGAAAAGCCTCACATTATGTGGCAGTTCTCGCAAACCATTGATGGGATCACGAAGGCCTGCGAGGGGTTGGAGATTCCCATCACCGGCGGCAATGTCAGCTTTTATAACGAAACGCTGGGCGAAGGCATTTATCCCACGCCGGTACTTGGAGTCGTCGGGATTCTGGAGGACGTGCACAAAGCCACGAAAATGCATTTCACCGCGCCCGGACGCACGATCGTGCTATTGCGCGCTGGGGAGACCGGCGATATCACCGATGCACAGAGTGAATTTGGGTCATCGGAATACGCCAAGGAAAATCTGGGCATGGTGTGGGGATATCCGCCGGAGCTTGATCTGGAGAAGGAAGCCGGGCTGCAGAAGGCGGTCATCGAAATGATTCACGGCGGGTTCGTGGATTCGACCCACGACTGTGCGGATGGCGGCCTCGCGGTCGCGTTAGCCGAGAAAGCACTGCCCACGGGCGTGGGTGCGCGGGTGAATTTGGCCTCTGGTGGGCTTTTCCCGGAATTCGCGTTGTTTGGAGAAGATTCCAGCCGGATCCTGATCTCTTGCGACCCCGCGCAGGTGCCACGAATCAAAGAAGTAGCGGGGAAAAACGGGGTCGATGCTGACGTTATCGGAGAGACGATTTCGGATCGGCTGGAAATCTCGCTTGATGGCAGCCTCGTCATTTCGGCAACGGCTTCAGAATTGAGCGAGACTTACGAAGGTGCTTTGGAAGCGGCACTGCGGACGGATCCGGAGTTGGTGGCTGCGCACTGACTCACGTTAAGAGCTTGAACCACAGAGGGCACTGAGGAACACAGAGCACAATGAATTGGATAGCCGAGGCGGCTGTCCCTACGGGGTCGTAGGTTGAAAAGAGCTAAAGGCTAAGGGCTACATGCTGATTTCCGACAAATTTCATGACGAGTGCGGTGTGGTGGCGATCTTCGCCCATCCTGAAGCGGAGAAGCTGGCGTACCTGGGATTGCACGCGCTGCAGCATCGCGGGCAGGAATCGGCGGGGATTGTCTCGTCTGACGGTCTGACGTCGCGCGTGCACAAGGCTATGGGTTCCGTAGCCGACATCTTCACCGAGGATGTGCTCTCGAAGATGCGGGGCTCTCTGGCCATCGGCCATACGCGCTATTCCACGGCGGGAGACTCGGCCCTGCTGAACGCGCAACCGATCCTGGTGCAATCGAACAAAGGATCGATCGCGGTCGCGCACAACGGCAACCTGGTCAACGCCACGCGGGTGCGAGCTCGACTGGAGAGTCAAGGCTCGATTTTTCAGACCAACAGCGACACCGAAGTGATCGTTCATTTGATCGCGCTTTCCAAGGAACACACTCTGCCGGAAGCGGTGGCGGATGCTCTGCGGCGGGTTGAGGGAGCGTTTTCCCTGGTGATGATGAGTAACGACCGCGTCTTCGCGGTGCGCGATCCGCGCGGCTTTCGGCCGCTGGCTATGGGTCGGATTGCGGCGCTGGAAGGTCAGAAGCACGACACCATCGTTTTTGCCTCTGAGACCTGCGCTTTCGACCTCATCGGCGCCGAGTACGTGCGTGACGTGAAGCCGGGAGAGTTAATCGTGGTCGGGCCCGAGGGAATCAGTTCGCGCTTCTATTCCACCGCCGCGCCGCAATCGAGCTGCATCTTCGAACACGTGTACTTCTCGCGTCCCGACAGTATCGTATTCGGCCGCGCGGTGCAGACCAGCCGCGAAGAACTCGGCCGCCAACTGGCACGCGAAGCCGGAGTGGAAGCCGATCTTGTGGTTCCCGTCCCTGATTCGGGGGTGACCGCGGCGGTGGGCTACGCCGCCGAAAGCGGACTTCCGTTTCGCTTTGCCTTGATCCGCAACCACTATGTCGGGCGAACGTTCATCGAGCCCAGCCAGAGCGTGCGCGATTTCGGCGTGAAGTTGAAACTGAATCCCGTTCGCTCGTTGCTGCAGGGGAAGCGCGTGGTACTGATCGATGATTCGATTGTGCGCGGCACCACCAGCCGAAAGATCGTGCGCATGATCCGCAGCGCCGGGGCGAAGGAAGTGCACATGCGCATCTCCTGCCCGCCGACCATTTCGCCTTGTTATTACGGGGTGGACACGCCTTCCAAAAAACAACTCATCGCCGCCAATAAATCGGTGGAAGAGATTCGCGATTACATTGGCGCGGATTCGCTGGCTTATCTTTCGCTGGAGGGTCTCAAGAAAGCTTGCGGTGAGGGCGAGAAAATCTCCTATTGCTCAGCTTGCTATACGGGCAATTATCCCACCGACATTATTGATGTCGAGGAAATTCAGCCGGCAACGGCGCGGCGTTGAAGCGTCGGACCTCAGACTTCGGCGACCGACATCTACCCCCGGGGCGGCAATTTTAACCACCTAGGACTCTGGGACACACGAAGGAAAACCTGACCGGTCAGCCTTCCTGCGGATTGAGGCGAACAATCTCGGCGTTGAGAACCGCGGCGAAGGCCACCCAAGCTGCGTAAGGAATGAAAGCGTTGGCAGCGGCGCGATCGACTTTGCGCGCGGCGGCGATGTACGACGTGATCGTTCCTTCCAGCGCCACGATGTCGCCCAGCGCAAGCCTCGGACGATGCTTGCCAAAAAACAGTTTCGACCAGCGCGCGTTGGCGGCAAGTTGCGAAATCCAGAGCCGCAGCGCCGCGTTGCGATGACGCGAGGGCGCCGCGCTCCAGATGCGCCAGCCCGACCAGGCGATCATTGCGTAGAGCGCGGTCCAGACCACTGGGAAGACGACATTGGGTGGAGTGAAGCGCGGCTTGTCGAGTTCCCGGTACCACGGGTCGCGATCGCCCCTGCGCGCACCATACCACGCAGCGCCAGCCGTAGCGACGCCAAAGCCCGCCAGGGCTAGCAAGGAGCGAGATTGCTCTTTCGACATGAGGCTTAGGTGACAGATCAAGGGGCGAGGGTTGCTTTGCCCTAATTTGTATTAGTGCCCGCTTGCCGGCTCCACTCGCAAGCCAGATAGATTATCTGGCCGATGTGGTGCTGCATGTGGGCAGCACATTGCACGACCATGTCGAGGCGGTTCTGAGCAGCTGTGCCGACGCCAGAATAGTCTCTCGACCAATCGTCTGCCGATTGAGAGCGGAGGGTTTTCTGGACCATGGCGACGGACTCGTCGAAGCGTTTCAGCGCTTCCTCTTTGGACGGAGGATTGGGGTCGTTAAATTCGCGTGGGCGGTCGCGGACGTAGCCAGTCTGCGCGATCCGGGCGCCGATGTAGTAGTTCAGGTTGCCGGTCAGGTGCAGGACCAGATGGCCAACGCTGTTTCCGTAGGGGAATGGCTTCTGCCAGAACTGGGAGTTAGTCAGCGGTGCGGCCAGTTCCCGGACGCGGGCAGCATTGGCGGCATAGCGGTCCGTAAGAACAGCGGGGAGGGTGGACTGCAAGTCAGACATGTTTCCCTTTCCCAGGTGGCATCGCTGAAACGGCCGGACTTCGCCCGGCGGACAGCCGAGGGCGGCTGTCCCCACATGATCAAACTACGCTGGCAGCTTCCTGCTTCAGCTTTTCGGCCTGGTAGTAAGTAGTAAGCGCCTCAATGAGCGGCTGCAGTTTCCCGTCCATCACGGCTTCGAGTTGGTGGACGGTAAAGCCGATGCGGTGGTCGGTGAGCCGGTTCTGCGGGAAGTTGTAAGTTCGGATTTTCTCGCTGCGATCTCCCGAGCCCACCATGGCTTTGCGTTCTTTAGCCAGAGCTTGTTGCTGCTTTTCCATTTCGATTTCGTAGAGGCGCGATCGCAGCACGCGCATGCCCTTTTCGCGGTTCTTGATCTGCGATTTTTCGTCCTGGCAACTGACCACCGTGTTGGTCGGAATGTGAGTGATGCGGACCGCCGAATATGTCGTGTTCACCGATTGGCCGCCGGGACCGGAGGAGCAAAACGTGTCGATGCGCAAGTCTTTGGCTTCGATCTTGATGTCGACGTCTTCCGCTTCGGGCAGCACTGCAACCGTGACTGCCGACGTGTGAACGCGCCCTTGCTGTTCCGTCGCGGGCACACGCTGTACCCGGTGTACTCCGCTTTCGTACTTCAACTGGGAGTACACGCGGTTGCCTTCAATGATGGCGATGACTTCCTTCAGACCGCCAGCGGACGATTCCGACGACGACAGCACTTCCACTTTCCAGCGTTGCGTTTCCGCGTATCGGGTGTACATGCGGAAAATTTCGGCGGCGAAGAGCGTGGCCTCGTCCCCGCCAGTTCCGGCGCGGATTTCCAGAATGATGTTCTTTTCGTCGTTCGGATCCTTCGGCAGGAGAAGTACTTTCAGTTCCTCCTCCACCGCCTTGACCCGGCCTTCCAGTTGCGTGAGTTCCTCCTGCGCGTAGGCTCGCATCTCGGGATCTTTTTCGTCGGCGAGGAGGGCCTTGCTCTCCGCAATCCCCTTGGTCAGATCTTTATACTCGCGGTATTTCTCAACCACCGGCGCAATTTCAGCATGCGCCTTGGCAGTCTTCTGGTATTTCGCCGAGTCGTTGACGATGTCCGGCGAAGCGAGAGCGTTGGTTAGCTCTTCGTAGCGGGCTTCGATTTGGTCTAAGCGTTCAAACATTGGAGTCTTTCGTGGAGACGTAGCTCGCTACATCTCGGCTCACGCCGCAGCCCGTGGTGGGCTAGAGAGACGTAACGAATTACGTTTCTACGGCATTGTATTGTTCTGGGAAGGTAGAGAGAAAGTATTCGCGGCGGGACCGCTAGGCAATCACCAGCTCGCCCCCGCGCTCTTTTTCCAGCGACATGGCGTGGTCGAGGGCGGCGATGGCGCACTGGGCTTGCTCGTCGGACGGAGGCTTGGTGGTGATGCGCTGCAGCCAGAGGCCGGGCGCGGTCATCAGCGCGAACAACGATCCGCGGTGCTTAGCGGCAAAGCGGATGATCTCGTAGGAAACTCCTGCGATCACCGGCAGCAGGACAATGCGCGAGGCGAAGCGCGCCCAAAACGTGGTGAAAGGAACCAGCATGTAGAAGCCGATCGAGATCAGCATCACCGTCATCAGGAAGCTAGTGCCGCAGCGCGGATGGTAGGTGGAATATTTCTGCACGGCCGCGGTGTTGAGCGGATCGCCGTTTTCGAAGGCAAAGACGGTTTTGTGCTCCGCGCCATGGTACTCGTAGACGCGGCGAATATCCTTCCAGAGCGAGACTCCCCAAATAAAGAGCAGGAACAACAAGAGGCGTATCGCGCCGTCGATCAGGTTGAACACGATACGGCCGCCCAGGGCGGGATCGATCTTCTTGAGTTCCGTCGCCGCCAGCAGGGGAATGTACTTGTACATGAAGATGAAGAAGGCCAGCGAGATGAGGATGTTGACGGCAGCCAGCCAGTTGCTGAGGGTGGCGGCCTTCTCGCGGGTTTGGGCCTTCGTCGATTCCGTCCCCAGTTCCGCCTCGCTTCGCTTTGGCGGGACAGCCGAGGCGGCGGTCGCTACGTCATTCGTTTTCTCGTCTTGCATGATGTCTTCGATCGCCACGTTGGCGGAGAAGCGCAGGGCACGGTAGCCGAGGTTCATGGCATAACCGAGTGTCATGACTCCGCGCACGATCGGCCAAGCCATCCATTTATGTTTCTCGGAAGGGCGCTCGAGCGGTTCACTCATGGTGACCACTTCGCCAGAAGGTTTGCGGCAGGCGATTGCCCAGGCGTGCGGAGAGCGCATCATTACCCCTTCGAGCACGGCTTGTCCGCCGACCAGGGTTTCTTCCCCACTTTCCAGAGCAGGGAGAAGTTGCACGGCGGCGAGGAATCGCAGGTAATTTCTGAGTCTACGCACGAGGATTTAGATGCTCCTAATAAAAGAACACGACCCAGCTTCTAGGGTAACACAGGCTGGCGGGCGTTTAGGATACGGTTACGGACAAGCTAAGTCAAAGTGGGGGCGGGAGTTAAGGGGAGCGCGGATGCGAGGGCAAGATGACCTCGCGACAGCCGCAGAAACGACGCCGCTCGTATTCGCGCTACGATGGGAGACTCATGCGGCGGCTGGCAATAGCTTGCGAAGCAATTGCGGGAACCACGAAGAAATTGCTCAAGACGGGGATCGTCGCGGACTATCTCAAATCGCGTTCAATAGAGGAGGCGGGCGTGTCCGCGATCTTTCTTTCTGGGCGCGCATTTCCCACTTGGGAAGAGACCACCCTGCAGGTTGGCGGGCGGGCGCTTTGGAGGATTGTGGCCGACTTGGCGGGGAAAGATGAAGGCGAACTAACGGGTTCATATCGTCGGCACGGCGACTTGGGAGCGGTCGCAGGCGAGGTCCTTCCCGAACGCGCGGGTCAGGGCGTGGGCGTGCTGGAGGTGGAGGCGACGTTTCGTCAGATCGCGGGAGCCCGTGGGGCAGCGGCCAAGGCAGCCATCGTTCGCGATCTGCTTTCGCGCGTCACGCCCTTGGAAGCCAAATCCATCGTCAAAATCATGACTGGCGATCTGCGGATTGGATTGAAGGAGAGCCTGGTCGAAGAAGCGATTGCCCGGGCCTATGGTGGAACGCTGGCGGAGGTGCAACGCGCCAACATGCTGTTGGGCGACATTGGCGAGACCGTGCGGTTGGCGTCTCGTGGCGCGCTGGCCGAGGCACAGATGCGGTTGTTTCATCCCCTCGGGTTCATGCTGGCCAGCCCTGTCGAATCGGCGGACAAGGGGCTGACGTATTTTGCAAAAGCGGCTGTGGAGGATAAGTACGATGGCATCCGCGCCCAAGCCCACGTGGCGGACGGCGAGGTGAAGCTTTTCTCGCGCACGCGGGACGAGATCACCGAATCGTTTCCGGAGTTGCCGGAGGCGCTTGCCGGCCTGCCGCAGGACGCCATTCTGGATGGAGAAATTGTGGCGTGGGAATATCCCAAAGATCTTTCCAACACCCAGCAGGTGGTGGATGAGGCGGCCTCGGAGGCGAGCGCGCAGAAAGCAGTGAACTTGGGGCGGGCGCGGCCTTTCAGCGTTTTGCAGCAACGGCTGGGAAGAAAGAAAGTTAGCGACAAAATGTTGCGCGAGACTCCCGTCGCGTTCCTGGTGTTCGATGTTTTGTACGCGGGCGGGGAATTAGTGATGGATCGTCCGTTGCGCGAGCGGGCCGCGGTTTTGGATGCATTGTTAGCGGCGCCGCGCAAAGGCTTTAACCACAGAGGGCACGGAGGTTCACAGGGGAGAACTCGGGTTCAGAGAACGCTGGCATTCGATGCGGATGACAGGATGGCAGAGGCCAGCATCATTCGCGCGCCCGTGTTTCGTGCTTCGTCGGCGGAGGAACTGGATCAGCTTTTCGTCGCCGCTCAGGCACGAGGCGACGAGGGGTTGATGATCAAAGATCTCGCTTCCTCGTACACGCCCGGCAAGCGCGGAAAATCGTGGCTGAAGATGAAGCGCGAACTGGCCACGCTCGATGTCGTCGCAACCGCGGTTGAGTATGGACACGGCAAGCGAGCAGGAGTGCTCAGCGATTACACCTTCGCCGTTTGGCAGGGCGACCGGTTGGTGAATATCGGAAAGGCATACTCGGGTCTCACCGATGTCGAGATCGCCGAGATGACGCAGTGGTTTCTCGATCACACGGTGGAGGATCAGGGATTCCGGCGTATCGTCGAGCCGAAGATCGTGCTGGAAGTAGCGTTCAACAACATGATGCGTTCGGAACGCCACGAGAGTGGTTACGCTCTGCGGTTCCCGCGAATTGTGCGCCTGCGGCCGGATAAGTCTGCCGAAGAGGCAGACACGATCGAAACCGCAGACCAGATCTTTGCAAGGCAGTCTCCCCGGTGATCCGCCCGGACTATTTTCGGCTGGCTGGCGGCACAATCCCATTCAGGCGCAGGTATACCACCAGTTGACCGTAGTGATCGGAGAGGTGCCACACCGTCGCAGTCAACGCCGACAGTCGATTTGGTCCCCAGTAAGGTCCGGAGTTCGGATGCAACAGGTTGTCGGCGTTCGTGTCCGCGATGACCTTGTCAATCATGTTGAACGAATCGCGAAGATATGCGAGGATCTGAGCCTTCGACTTCGCCGGGTTCGGACCGCCGAGGTCGCAGCGCGCTGGCGGCTTCTCGCCCAACATCTTCTTCGCCCATGCTTCATTGCCACAGGCGACGTGTTTCACCTGGTCCCCAAACGTTCGCACATCTTTGAATTCGCCCAGCGTCGGTTTGAAGTTCCACTTGTCTTCGGGCATCGCTTCGGCCAGCGCAATGAAGTCCCGCTCCACGTCCTTCCAGATGAAGTTGATTGAGTCGGGAATGGTCTTGAGCTCTGGCTCATGCTGCGCCACTGCCCATAACGAACTCGCCAGCAGCACGCCGGTGATCAATGCACGAGAACTGTTCCTCATAAGTGCTCCCGTCTTAGTGTCGGTGGCTAGGATGGTGTTCTTCGGTCTCCGCGACGGGAATAACGCAGCCGTGCGCCACTTCGCAGATCACGTGCTCGAACTGGATCGTAGTATGGTCGATGCGGAAATCGCGGAGCAGGCACTCTTTCACTTCGCGCAAGATGCGTTCGCTGACCGACGGCGGGATGTCGGCGATCGAAATGTGACAGGAGAGCGCGTGGGTCTCCGATCCGATGCTCCAGACGTGGAGATCGTGCACATCATTGACTCCGCCGATGGCGCGGATAGCGGACTCGATCTTCTCCAGCTTCATGCCCCGCGGCGTGCCTTCCAGAAGAATATTGAGGGTCTCGCGCACGATGCCGAAGCCGGACCACAGGATCAGCACACCGATTCCTAAGGAAAGCACGGAATCAATCCAGTAATTTCCAGTGATCAGGATGGCCCAGCCGCCGGCAATGACAGCCGCGGTCGAAAGCGTGTCGCCAACTTCATGCAGCAGCGCGCTGCGGAGGTTCACGTCCCCAGCGGAGCCCCTGCTCGACCGATAGAGAAGGAGCGCAATCACTCCATTCATCACCACCCCGGCCGCGGCCACCCACATCATCAGGCCGGCCTGCACCTGTTGAGGATGCTGCAGTCGACGGAAGGCCTCGTAGAAGATGAAACACGAGACCGCAACTAATGAGGTGGCGTTGACCAGCGCAGCCAGCACTCCAGCCCGGTGGTAGCCATAGGTCTTTGTGGAACTGGCCGGACGCGACTGAAAGTAGACTGCGACCAGGGAGAGCAGCAGCGCGAGGAAATCGGAAAGATTATGTCCCGCTTCGGAGAGCAGCGCCAGCGAATGAGCGCGGATCCCGGCCCCCACCAGGAGCACGATATAAGCCAGAGTCACGGCCAGCGAGATCTTCAGTACCCGCGTAGGCCCGCCCACGCCATTAACATGCACGTGCATGCTTCCAGTGTAAGGGCGTATGGAGCAGGCTTCAAGCGCGCCCCGAAGCGAAAAGTCATGACGCGGGCGGGAATTTTTCGCCCGAGCTATGGCTTGAACCCCATGTTCGTCCGGGATGCTCCCCCGACAAAGCCATCGCATACCCAGGCGAAAAACTGAAGTCGTCCACTCGAATGCCGATGTTGCCTAGAGACAGCAACTCGGCGCGAGCCGTTAGGTCTCGGAGGGCGCAAGGGAGCGTAGCGGTCCGGACTGCAAACTGCGCATCCGGGACGAGAGCAACTTATGGACGAAATCGTTAAGGAGTTCTTAATCGAAAGCAACGAGAACCTGGACCGGCTCGACCAGGAACTGGTGAAACTGGAATCGGAACCTTCGTCGAAGGAACTGCTGGCCAGCATTTTTCGGACAATCCACACCATCAAAGGCAGTTGCGGTTTTTTGGGATTCGCCAATCTGGAGAGGGTGGCTCATGCCGGGAAAAGCTTGCTCTCGCTCCTGCGGGACGGAAACCTGGCTCTGACCGAAGAGGTAACCAGCGGATTGCTGGCCATGGTCGATGCCGTGCGCTGTATGATCGGTGAAATTCAGGCCAGTGAGCACGATGGGGAGAACGACTGCCCGTGAGTTTGACGGCCGACGCGGGCGCGCAAGGAGTTCCGCTCGCGCCGCCGCTCGCAGCGCGCCCAAAACGCAGACCGCCACCGATAGCTCCCGTGCAAATCGTGACCATCGGAGTTTCAACCGGTGGCCCGGACGCTCTGGCTCGGCTGCTTCCTTCTCTGCCGGTGAACTTGCCAGTCCCTGTCGTGATCGCCCAGCACATGCCGCCAATCTTCACATCCTGCTAGCAGCACACCTTTCCGCAAGATGCTCTCTTCCGGTGCGCGAATGCTAATCCGGGGAGAAACTGACTGCGGGCTGCGTCTTTATCACGCCATTTTCACATGGTCCCCTGCAGTGAAAACGGAGTGGTCCGACTGAAGACGAATCAGGGTCCCGAAGGAGAATTTTTGCGGTCCCTCCGTAGACGTGTTATTCCGCTCCGTCGCCGACGTCTATGGTGCGAGGACCTTGGCGGTGATTCTCACGGGAATGGGACAGGACGGGTTGAAGGGATGGGAAACTGCTGTTCAGCCTGGGGGCACGAATTCTGGTGCAGGATGAAGCCAGCAGCGTGGTGTGGGGCATGCCCGGCTTTGTCGCCCGCAGCGGTCTGGCAGATAAGATTCTGCCACTGGATCAAATTGGCGCGGAGATCGTTCGGGCAACGCCCATGCAAATCGCAGCCCGAGCGCAATCTTGACGTACTGCTTGAGAGCATCTTTCAGAATCAGTTCTTGGTCAGACTGTTGAGGTAGCGGTTGTTATAGAACGTGGTTGTCTTCTGCACGAACTCGAGAATCTTGAGCATCCGATCGCGGCCCTCCCGGTTCATTTCCCGGAACTGTATGGCCAGCCCCGAGCCGGGATCGAGTCTCGCCACTACCCCCTCAGTCGACAAGCTGGGGTCATCCATGGAGAATCCCAGCTTGATCTTGCTGCCCGGCGCGAGAATCGTGCTGGTTTCGACATAACACCCTCCCAGGCTGACGTCAGTAAGATTCGCGAACAACGGCGTGCCGCCCCCATCCGTCTGCATTTCGATGGTAACCCGGCACTTCAGGCGCGGGTGGGAACGGCGGTCCTTGTAGGAAAGCTGTTTCTGCTTTTCCAGATACATGCGGCGGTCGGCTTCGGCGAGAAGTTGCTCCGCATCTTTGCCGTCTTCGGGATATAGAGCGCGTCCCACGCTGAGCGAGAGGATGTCTTCGCCGCAGACTTCAGTTCCCGCCTGCCTGGCCAGCGCCTTCATCTGCTCCGCTTTTTTCCCAGCCGCATCGGCCGCCAGACCGGGAGCGATCACCACGAACTCGTCTCCGCCCATTCGCGCAACGTAATCGTATTCACGGCAGCTGTCTTTCAGGGCCTGCGCAAAAAGACGCAACACGCGATTGCCCTCCAGATGGCCGAAGCGGTCGTTAATTTGTTTGAAGCCGTCCATGTCGGAGACCATGACGGTCAGTGCCAAATTGTCGCGCTTGCAGCGCGCCAATTCGCGGTCGAGTTGCAGGAAAAGAGAGCGGGCGTTGGGCAAGCCGGTGAGGTAGTCGGTGGTCGCAGAATCTTCCGCCTGCTGGTACTTGAGCGCATTTTCAATGGAGAGCGCCATCTTGCCGCTGACCGCCAGCAGAATGCGCAGGTGGTCGGAGGTGAAGGCGTCGCGTTCTCCTCGGTAGAGCGCCAGAACACCGATCACTCCCGCGATGCCTTCCAGCGGCACCGCCAGCGCGGAGCGCAACGTGCTGAACTTCGAAGGATCGTTCAGGTATCCCGGTTCTACCGACGGATTGCCATTGATGATCGGCTTCCGGTTGTGTGCTACCCAGCCGGAAAGTCCCTGCCCAATGGGAATGCGCAAGGAAGAGAACAGCCGGTAGTTGTCTCCGTTCACGTATTCGGGAATGAGTTCCGCTTCGCGCTTGATGTAGATGGCGATCGCATCGTAAGGCACCATCGGCTTGAGTTTCACCGAGAACACGGAAAGCGTTTCGGTCAAACTAAGCGAAGCACCCAGGTCCTGGCTCAGTTCGAACAACGATTGCGCCTCCTGCCTGGCCGCCGCGATCGAAGACAGGAACGTATTCTCCCGTCCCGCGTAATCTTGCGCAGTGGCGCTCTCGAAACCAGCCGCCGGCTCCAAGCCGCGCTCAATCTTGATGGAAGTGGAGAGCGGACCATTGGGATCCTGCCCCGCCTTGGCCACCGCGAGCCGTTCCAGGTATTGATAGCGCTTTTGCAGGACATCGACCACCTTCGGATCGAATGACTTCCCCGACTCGGCCGCAAGCTTTTGCATCACATCCCGCAGAGGCAAAGCGCGTCGGTACTGGCGATCGGATGCCAGGGCGTCGAGATAATCCACCGCCGAGAGAATGCGCGCTCCGATTGGAATTTCGGCTCCCTTCAATCCCATGGGATAACCAGAACCGTCCCACTTTTCATGGTGGGCGCGCACAATCGGTACGACAGGATAGGGAAACCGAACGCGCTCCAGAATCTCGGCGCCGACGAGCGTATGAATCTTCATCTTTTCGAATTCTTCCGGCGTGAGGCGGCCGGGTTTAGAGATGATATGTTCCGGTACTGCCAGTTTCCCGATGTCGTGCAACAGCGCGGCAGCATGCAAAGCCTCAAGTTCCGGACCAATCACGCCCAATTCTTTGGCTACTTCGATGGCATATACGCGGACGCGCTGCAGGTGCTCGTGTGTCGTGTGATCTTTGGCTTCAATCGCGAGCGCCAGGGCCTCAATCGTCCGAAGATGCAGGTTCGCCATTTCCTCGACGTGCCGTTTCTCGTCCTCCAACTTACCCAAGTACAAGCGATAGGAGCGGTAGATGAGATAAACCGCCGGCACCAGGAGCAGCGATGTTTCCCAGTTGAAAGTCTTGTTGAACCACGCGATCGCGCCGGCGATTCCGGCCCCCACCAGGTAGTAAGGGAACGACCAGAAATAACAATCCACCAGAATCCGCGTGAAAGGCTGGCGCTCGGTCAAGGAAATGACCGCCGCGATCGAGCCTGCGTTAGCAATGAAGTAAACCGTTGCCGCGACGCCAAGTAAAATCGGGCGGTTGCCGATCACTTCGTTGAGCAACGGATGGTGATAGACAATGTACGCGAGCGCTGTGGAGACCGAACCAGCGCACACGTTAAACGTGACTTGAATCGCCTGCGGACGCTCGGGGTACAAGCACTGTGCGAGCATCGAGACCGCGCCCAGAATGAGCGTTTCAGCGAAGCTCAGTTCCAGGACACCGACCAGGATGAACAGAAAATTTACGGACAGCGTGCCGGTGATTCCCGGCAGCGTCACCTTGAGCCGCGATGCCAGGACGGCGATGCCTAAATAGCAGATGAATTCCGCAATATTCTTGCTACTCGGATGAATCCCACCGTAGATCAGCGTGGCTAATCCAACCATCACCACCAGACTGATATAGAGCTTGGCCAATGCGGAGAGTCCTCTCCACGAGCGGGATTGTGCGGGCAGACTTGTGGTTACGCTCGTGGCACCAGTCATTGGCATAAACTGCTGCGGGGCGGTGGAGGGAACCCGCTGCCCTCCTATTTAATACCAGCTAACGTCTTTAGAAACAATGATTTGTACGGATTCAGACAAACTTTGGTAACTGCTTTGGAGTAACTGTCAGGCTAGGTGACGGGGAGGCGGTCGCCTGGGGAGAGATCTAACGCACGGGTAAGTTTAACAGCCAGAAAGGTTTCTGGCCTGGGCGGCTGCACAGGTTGAAATCCGGTCCGGTTCCCGATTCAGACCGAATGAGAAACGTCCTCTTCGGCCACGTCCAGATCGCTGCCGCCCGGCGAAACGGGAGCCGAGGACTTGCCACGCCGCATGGCCACAATCCCCGTGCGCACCATCTCGAGCACTCCGTACGGCCGCAGTACTTCGAGCAGCCCATCAATCTTGTCTTCCGCGCCGGTGATCTCGATGGTGAGCGACTCGGGCGCGACGTCCACCACCCGCGCCCGGAAAACGCTCGCGAGTTCCAACACATGCGACCGCGCCTCATGCGTGGCGGCCACCTTGATCATAGCCAGGTCGCGGACAATGGCAGGCTGGTCGGTGATGTTTTCCACCAGCAGCACGTTGACCAGCTTATAAAGATTGGCTTCGATGCGGCGGGCCTGATCGTGGTCAGCATCGACCGTGATGGTCATGCGCGAGACCTCGGGCTTCTCCGTGCGGCCCACGGTCAGCGAATCAATATTGAAGGCGCGGCGCCGAAACAGGGACGCCACCCGGGTCAGCACGCCCGGCTTGTTTTCCACGTACACCACGTATGTGTTCAGCATGGGTTCTCTATTCATCGTCGCTATTCGTCGGCGGCGGTCTCGACAATTTTACTGGGCCGCCGGATCATCTCGTGCAACGCTGCTCCCGCCGCCACCATGGGATAAACCGTGTCCTCTTGTTCCACGCGGAAATTGATGAGCACCGGCCCATCATGCTGCCGCGCCGCCTGCACCGAGGGCACAACCTGCGAACGCTCGGTGACTGTCATACTGCGAATGCCATACGCCTCGCCGAGTTTGGCGAAATCCGGATTCAGCAGGGGCGTCGCGGCGTAGTTGCGCTCGTAGAAAAATTCCTGCCACTGCCTCACCATGCCGAGAAAACCGTTGTTGATGATGGCGATGTGGACCTTCAGCTTTTCCTGCACAATGGTCGCAAGTTCACACAACGTCATCTGAAAGCCGCCGTCGCCGACCACCACCCACACTTCGGATTCCGGCCGCGCAACCTTTGCGCCGATCGCGGCGGGCAGCGCGAATCCCATCGTGCCCAAGCCTCCGGAGGTGATTAAGCTGCGGGCCTTCTCATGCTTGTAATATTGGGCCTCCCACATCTGGTGCTGGCCGACGTCCGTCACCACCACGGTGTCGCCATCCCGCGTTTCGCGCCAAAGATCGTTGATCACGTGGGCTGCGTAAAGATGTCCGCTGTCCGGCAGGTTCTGAATGTCGCGCACGGCGGCATCGCCCTTCAGCTTGTCGATGGAGTCGAGCCACTCGCTGCGGTCAATCGTTTCGACATGCGGCAATAACTCATGCAGCACTTCCCGCAAATCGCCGACGAGCGGTACATCGACCTTGACGTTCTTGTTGATCTCGGCAGGGTCGATCTCGATGTGAATCTTCTTCGCATTGGACGCGTAAGTCTTCAGGTTGCCGGTCACGCGGTCGTCGAAGCGCATGCCAAACGCCAAAAGCAGGTCGGCTTCCTGAATGGTGTGATTCACCCAAGCCTCGCCGTGCATGCCCATCATCCCAAGATTAAGCGGATGCGACGCAGGAAACGCGCCGAGACCTAGGAGTGTAAGCGCGACGGGAATACCCGCACGCTCGGCAAACTCGCGCACTTCATTCATGGCGCCGGAAATGATGATGCCGTGGCCGGCCAAGATTACCGGCCGCTTGGAGTTGTGAATTAGTTCCAGCGCCTGCTCATATTCTTTCCGGTCTGGCGACAGATCGGGACGATATCCCGGCAACTGCGGCTTCGCCGCCTCCCAGTCAAATTCGCAGGTCGTCTGTTGCGCGTCTTTGGTGATATCGACCAGCACCGGCCCGGGCCGGCCAGAGCGCGCTACATAAAAAGCTTCTCGAATCGTCCGCGCCACTTCACTCGCGTGAGTCACCAGGTAATTGTGCTTTGTGATGGGAAGCGTGACGCCGGTGATGTCCGTTTCCTGAAACGCGTCGGAGCCAATCAGCTTGCTCCCCACTTGTCCGGTAATGCAGACGATCGGCGAAGAATCGAGCATGGCCGTGGCGATTCCCGTGACCATGTTGGTCGCACCCGGACCGGAAGTGGCGACGGCAACTCCCACCTGCCCACTGGCGCGCGCGTAACCATCGGCCATGTGCGTCGCTCCTTGCTCGTGGCGCACCAAAATGTGATGGATCTTGCTGCCTTTGAGCGCGTCATAAGCGGGCAGAATGGCCCCGCCGGGATAACCAAAAACGTGCCGCACGCCCTCCCGTTCCAGACATTCCCAGAGGATGCTGGCGCCGGTCATGCTTTTTCGAGTCATGGATTTTCCATCCTTCATGCCAAGCTGCCTCTAGCTCCTAAAAAGCAAAACCCACCAAGCCAGCGTTTCTGGCGGGGCGGGATTCGGGAGCCTTCAAGATTTCCTGTTGCTCAGCTCACTGGTTCCCTCCACACCGGAGAGGGTACAAAAACTCGTACCCCGCAGACTAGAACACGGATTCGGTGTAGATAACGATCATTCATAGTTCTATCAGAGGTGTTGAGATGGTATCGAAGCCAGCAGCCTGCTGCAAGTGCAAAGTCAGGAGTTATGCCTTTGACGCTTATCCCTCGCGGGTATAGAGTTCCCTCGTGCCACGAGCGAAGACAGCATGGTGGAACACACCGCTGAACGGTTGGTGGGTACGTGCAAGACTCGGCGTTGGAATCTTGGTTCTCATTGCCGCGCGGTTTGCCACTGGCTGGCGATCGCTCTGATTGCGTTGGTGTTTATTTTCGCAGTCGCTTTTCGTTTCGCAAAAACAAAGAGACCGAGTATAGCGTCAAAGTTCTAGTGCATTCAAGAATGGCGCACCCGTTCCACGTTTCAGCTTGAGCATGTCCGCTACAGCATCTTGGCCGGGATTGGAAATTAGGGAACTGGAAGCGCTTTCAAGGGCCGTTGCGTCTGCCAAAGCTCGTATAGGTAGCCATCAGGGCCGCGAAAATATGTCCAAGCCCGATGCGTCACCATCGACCTCTGTGACGAACTCTACGCCCTGTGCCTCCAACTCCTTCCTAGCCGCGCGCACATCCTCCACCTGAAAGGCCAGAACTGGGCACGCGTGCAGCCGATAGTAAGCGCTCTCCGGACCGAACACCTCGAACAGCTGCCCCGAAGGCACTTCAAACTGGACCATTCCCTTCCCCTCGTGAACGAGGGCCAGACCTAGGACATCGGCAAAGAAGCGCTCGGCGGATTTCAGGTCGGCAGTTCGCACGCCTGCCCATGTGTATCCAAGCACACGCATTCGCGACCCCCTTCGCTTTTGCCATATTTTCTCTCCTGCGAATACCTACAAGCGGAGAACGCCTTGCTCTACATCTCTCACGGCTTGCGTCACATTTGCAGGCCGGCCCAGATCGCGCCAATAATATTCGTCCGCCCGAAACCCGACAATCTTTTCTCCTACGCCAGCAAGTCGCAGATATGAAGTGATAATCGAGAAAACGCCATCTTCAGTCATCCGCGTAAGAAGCCGCGGAGAAATCACATGCATGCCGGAGAATGCCAGAGCCTGCATCTGCCCGGAAGATCGAACTGAAGGTCGGATAATCTCAGGCTCCCGATCGCGTCCCGATTGCCGTCCGCAGAGTTGATTCTGCGCGTCGAACAGCAGATACCGGGATGTCTCGCGCTCCTGCACCGCCAGGGTCGCAAGCGCCTGATGTTTCCGATGAGATCGGGCGATCTGCTCAAGATCGATGGTGCTCAGAACATCGACGTTATGCAGAATAAAGGGCTCGTCGGAATTGCTGGAATCCTCGAGAAAGAACCACGCCGCCTTCTTCAGCCCGCCGCCGGTATCGAGCAACTCATCCTCGCGCGAGATTTCAATCCGCATTCCGAAGTTGTCATTTTTCTTCAGATACCCAACAATCATCTCGGCAAAATGATGCACATTGACGATCGCTTCGCGAATGCCAAACTGCCGCAACCGCCGCAGGGTGATCTCCAGCAGTGTGTGCCCAGCCACCTCCACCAGCGCTTTGGGACGATCGTCGGTCAGCGGACGAAGGCGGGTGCCGAGCCCTGCAGCCAGAATCATTGCCTTCATTGCGTAGACTTCGCCGACTCAGATTTCGCCACCTCGGGACTCTCCGGTTCAAGTTTCTCCAGTTCGCGATGCCGCAATATGACCTCGACGCCGTTCCGTTCCTGCAGCCGTTTCGCTACCTGTTCGGCCAAGTACACCGAGCGATGCTGTCCGCCCGTGCACCCGAACGAAACCATCAGGTTCTTGAATCCTCTGCGTTGATAATTGCTCACACTGGCATTTACCAATGACATCACGCTGGCCAGAAACTGGTGCACGCTCTCCTGCTGGTTGAGGTAGTCGATCACCGGCACGTCCCTGCCGGTAAGCATCTTGAAACGCTCCTCCCGACCGGGGTTCGGCAAACTACGCCCATCAAAAATAAATCCCCCACCATTCCCGCTCTCATCTTTCGGTAAGCCGCGATGGAAGGAGAAACTGAAAATCCTCACCACCAGATTGTCCGCGTCCGAGGCCAGCCCCTGCAATTTCTCCGACGCCAACATGCTGTGAAAAGCGCCCGTCAGCGTAGGAAGCGCAATAGGCAGCGTCACGTGGTGCAGCAGCCAGCGCAGGTTTTTCAGCGCATACGGCACACTCTGCAGAAAATGCACTTTGCGCTCATAAAATCCGCGGAACCCGTAAGCCCCCAGCGCCTGCATAATCCGGACATACACGTAGGCGTAATAGTGATGCATGAACGCATCGCGCTTTAAATCGACGAAGCCCGCCAGCGTATCCAGATAATGATCCAGCAACTGCTGCCGCAACTCCGGCGGTAGATCGGCCTTGGCGTCGTACAGAAGAGAAGCGACGTCATATTGAAGCGCACCCTTGCGCCCGCCTTGATAGTCGAGGAAAAAAGGCTGCCCCTGGCGCAGCATGATATTGCGCGACTGGAAATCCCGATACAGAAAGTAGTCCCGTCCCGCGCTTAAAAGGAATTTTGTCAGACGGCTGAAATCGTCTTCCAGCGCCTGCTCGCTGAACGGAATGCCCGCCAGACGCAAAAAGTAGTATTTGAAATAATTCAAATCCCACGAGATGGACTGCCGATCAAAGCTCCCGCGCGGATAACACACCTTGTAATTCAGATCGCGGCCGGCCTCGATCTGAAACTTCGGCAGTGTAGCGATCACTTTCCTGTAGGCTTCGACTGCCGAAAGCTCGATCCGGTCGCCCGCCCGATGCTTCGAAAGAAACTCGAAGAGCGACGTATCCCCTAAATCCTCCTCGAGATAAGCCCCGTCATCCAGATCTTGAGCATAAATCTCCGGCACCGGCAGACCATGCTTGCGAAAGTGCCGGGAGAATTCCAGGAAGGCTGCGTTTTCCTCGCGCACGTCGTAAAGGATTCCGACTGCGCTGATTTTTCCAGCACTCAGCCGGATGATCTTTCGCCCGGAGCCGCCGAGTAGCCCTTGCAAGGGCTGCACCTGCTCGACGGGCGCGTGGAAATAGTGCTCGAAAAGGTTTTTTAGGACGTCCATGAACGTGATCGGAGAGTCGCCGGTTCACACAAAGATATCACCGAAGCGAGAAAGCACCGCGGCAAACCAAAACCTCAAGTGATCGCTGTAGCTAACCGCAAGACACAATTGCCGGCCGCGCTTTTTGGACGGCTCATTGCGGACCAACCTTTTCTGTTTTTCAGCACCGAAATATTCCCCGACCTACGGAGCCGTCATTCGTGCTTGCCTCTTGCAGAACCAGCCCTTCCACGCCCCTTTCAGCAGAGAATCCCGGCCTTCCAAATACGGTGACAGGTCAATGAAGTGCATGCCACAGCCCAAGGAACAATCGAAGCAAAAACCTTTGACGAGCGCCTGCCGCGAAGCATTTTCTCCGTTCTGGCATTCAAGAGTCCAATGGCGGAGTCGCCAGATATTTCTTCAGCGATCGCAAACGCAATCCTCCGCTGACCACTGAAATTACAGCGTACTCCGCTAGCGCGCGGGTCTGTCTCTACCAAGAAGACTCTAGCGCGCGCTACCTGGACGCAGCCATCGATGCGGCCTCCTAACTTGGTCAATCCGTGGGGCGCGGACTGCTCGGCCATGCCGTTCGAATGTGAGGCCAACGGATCTCGTGTGCTTCGTAGATGGACTTGATGACGTCCCAGCAGAACAGACAAAAACAAGTCCGGAACAATCCGCAACTCCCGCGCAACACGCCGAAATGGGGTCCCGCCGGACCTCCTGCAAGTTGTTGAAGAATTTGGTGGCGGCGAGTGGACTCGAACCACTGACCTACGGATTATGAGACCGTCGCTCTAACCACCTGAGCTACGCCGCCATTTGTACAATCAATGACTTGGAAGACCTAGCACTTTGGCACTGTCGGCTTTTGTCGGCTTTTCCTGTATGATGCTCTGCGAGGGGGCATCACATGGGAGAACGCGGCAGAGGTCACATCTATCTTCAGCACGGTGCATGGTACCTGCAATTTTATCAGACCGAGAATCGTGATGGGGTGTTGGTTAAGGTCCGAAAGTCGGTGTTCCTTCACGACAGGGACCGTGAGCACAACTCGGCATCGTGCAAGGCCGTCAGGTTGCTGCGGGACAAGGAACTCACGAAGGTCAGCACCGGCCAGCAGATCACAGCCGAAGACAGGAAGGTTGTTGAGTATTGGGAGCAACGCTTCCTGGCGTACTGCGAAGAGATTCTGAAGGTTGGACCGAGGGCAGGGCAACCACGCAGGAAGGCATCAACGCTCAAAGGTTATAAACAGGTGTGGCGACAGTTCCTCAAGGATCACTTCGGCAACTGCACCTTGCAAAAGTATCAGCCTCGGATGGGGAAACAATTGTTGAGGTCTTTGACGGCCTCGCAAGGCTTCAACGTATTGAAGCACATCAAGAGCCTCGGCAGTGCCATCTTCCAACTCGCTCTTGATGATGAAGTCGTCACGATGAATCCTTGGTACAACGTGCCCATGCCCACGGATGCCATTGAGCCTGAGGACACACCCCATTACACACGTGAGCAGAGTGAAGACTTGGTATCAGCACTCGTTGACCACGTTGACTGTCAGCTTGTGCTGAGCCTCGCCTGCTTCCTCGCTCTTGGACCGGCAGAGATTCAAGGTCTGCGATGGGAAGACATTGACAGGGATTGGATTCACATTCGCCGCAACGTTGTGAACGGTGATGAAACCACACCGAAGACCACCGAGCGTGCAGCAACGTTGCCCATCTTGGATGAAGTCAGAGTGCCTCTTGAGTTGTGGCGCAAGAAGTGTGACAACCCCAAGACCGGTTGGTTGTTCGGTGACCGGCCCATTGATCTGCACAACATCATTGCGCGAGTCATCAGGCCGCACGTTGATGGTGAGCGGTATGGCAAAGAGTGCAAACGCTGCAAGGTCATTCCCAAATCCTCGCGTGTTGAGTGGCGCGGCATGTACAGCGCACGGCGAGGTGCCATCACTCACGCAATCAATGTGAGCGGCAGTATTCCGCTTGGTCAAAGGCTCGCACGTCACGCATCAGCGCAAACCACAGCGACCTTCTACCACAAAGCCATGCCTGACAGGATGTTTATAGATGGTATGAAAAGACTCAACGGCAAGCACGATTAGCCGACAGGCGCTTGTCGTCAATTGTGCGATTGTTGACGAAAAGACGACTAATCGGGAGTTGACCGGGCACGCACATCGGACTCTGGAATTTGAGAATAGAAGCCTAGACTCACTATTGTCCGGACCGCGATCATTTATTCATCGCGTCAAACGCTGCGAGCGCCTCTTCTGGCCGCGCGCGGACCACGAAATCTTCCGTAAGATTCACCCAGCGTACCTTCCCCGACGGGTCGATAAGGAATTCCGCTGGTCGCGAGATGTCTGCACCGTCGCGCCGGCCGTGCAGGTGTACCAGATCCCACCTGTGAATCACGTCCTCCTGTGCATCCGAAAGAATCGGAAACGTGTAGCCCTGCGACCGACGCAGGTTTTCGGAATCCTCGGGAGAATCCACACTGATGGCCATCACTCGAATTTTCCTTGCATCGAATTCCGGCAGCGCCTGCTCGAAACTCCGTAACTCGGAGTTGCAGAACGGTCACCAATATCCGCGGTAGAAAATCAAAATCACGCCGGCTGCCTTGGCCGCGCTCGTCGCGGCGCGGGTTGTACTCTCTGGAGTGAACGGAGAATTCAACGCACCCGTTAAACTCACTGGCTGGTTCTGCGAATCCGGCAGCGTGAAGTCTGGCGCCATCTGGCCCACCTGCGGCGCGCCGTGCGAAGCGGGCAGCACATGCCGCGCGCCGATAAAAATGCCGTAGAGGAAAAGTCCGCTGAATGCTAACGCTAGCACCGCGAGGACACTGCCGGAAATTTTCCCGCGAAACAGGTCCGAGTGCCGGAACGCGCGCACAAGGCCCAAGGCGATCAACACCAACCCGAGCGCGATCATTGGCAGGTTCGCCCACGGAAAATCGCGAAACGCCGGAAAGCGAACGAAAAACAGCGGATAGCTAATGACTCCCAGGAAAACCAGCGACGCGCCGGCCCACACTACCCAGTTCCAGTTTCGTTTCATCGCTAACGCCTCTCCCCGCTCCACTCCAAGTACGACTTCCGATTTGCCTGCCCAGGGAGCGCGGATTTGAAAATCGTGCCCCTGAGTCTAGCCGAGCATGCTATTTCGTGGGAAGTTTTTCGCGGGCTCGGTCGAGCGCCGCCACTCGTGGTTGAGTTCTCCGAGAGAGCGAGTGGAGACGTAGACGTTCTACGAAAACCCTTAATCCTCAATCCTGCAGGCACAGAAGGCCAAATCCTGATAAACGCGCCAGCATTCTGGAACCGGCAGCGGCTGGAAGCATCCACGATTCCAGTCGCGATGCCGACTTACCAGGACTAATCCCACCGTCAACGCTGGATAGCTTCCGGTTAGCCGACCAACCGGACAGGGAGGCAATGCGAACGGAGCCCTGGTCCTGAACCAAAGCAGCATAAAATCCAGATGCTCAGCTGGCGTCCCTTAGCAGTCGGAAAGCCACTGTCTTTCTCGTTTCATTGTGCCGAGTGTTCCGACATCACGGTATAGGGTGCCCGCACAAACCCTTTCCGTTACAGCTGCAACGAGCTGTGTTTCGGGCGCCGGACGGGCTAAGCTAATTGAAATGGATGTGAGGTGATCCGGTTCCGCAATGGTGGAAGCGATCTTGTGGGATAACGATGGCGTTCTCGTTGATACCGAGTGTCTTTTCTTCGAGAGCACTCGAACGATCTTGGACACAATCGGCATTCAATTGAGCTTGCGACAATTCCTCGATTTGTCAATGCGAGAAGGGCGCAGCGCGTTTGAGCTTGCCATCGAGAGGGGGTGGGGAAGACAACAGGTCGCGGAGTTGAAACGCGAACGCGATTTGCTGTATTCGGAAATGTTGCGCAAACAGACGCGCGTGCTACCAGACGTGCCGGAAACCTTGCAACAACTGCAGGGGCGCATGCGGATGGCAGTGGTAACCAGTTCGCAGCGCCAACATTTCGATGTCATGCATTCCGATACCGGTTTGATGCGATATTTCGAATTTGTCCTCGCACGGGAGGACTTCCGCGAGACGAAGCCGAATCCCGAGCCTTACCTGCTCGCTTTAGAACGACTTCGGATGAAGGCAGACAACTGTGTCGCTGTGGAAGACTCAGAGCGCGGACTGGCTGCGGCCCGCGCCGCTGGCCTACGCTGTCTAGTGATTCCAAATGATATGACGCGCGCTTGCAACTTTCGGGGGGCCACCGCCATTTTGCCGCGAGCGGCGGCCGTTCTCGACGCCTTGGCCGACTTATAGTCAATTCTTTCCCGTTCGACCTACTGCGGAAGACGGATGTAGCGAGCGATGAGCCGATCAGTAACAGAACAAGGAAAACGATGAGGATAATAGCGATGATGGCCAGCGCTACACCGGGACTACAAGGCGGCTCCAATCGCCTCCAACTTGCGGGTTGAAAGTGCCTGCCGCCGAGCGGCAACATACACCGATCCAAACAGTTGCCTACCGTTCGTGTAAACTCGACGTGCAATAATCCATAACTAATCGTTTTAATTGGGCGATAACATCATGATTGCCGGTTCTGACTCACGGGTTTCGACCCGCGTTTGGTTGTGTGTTGTCGTTGCGGCGTTCGGGCTGATCGCGATGGCGATGCACTTTCCTTTGCGCGTCCATGCTCAAACAGCTCAGGCGCAAACGACTCAGGCACAAACAGCTCACCCAAGACATGCTCGGCAGGAGCTCCCGGCGGATTCGGTTGCCCCGATTGGCACGCTTGATTCCGTCGCCACGGTCCACGTGGACGTAACGCCGTCGCACGTTCTGAATACGATCTATCCCGATACGGCTACTGGCGCGTGGATGGATGATTTGAGCAGGGCGCAAATAGACAACTTGAGCAAGCCCGAGGTGATTCAGGGGGTCAAGAACCTGGGTTGGGGTTCCATCACCATGCGCAACAACAGCGAGTTGCGCTTGTCGGCATGGCACTGGAACGAAAACGGCACATGGAGCGATCCGTCGACGAAGAGCGGCTACTACGTCGGCAGCGCTGATTTAGGCGAACCGATTCACTACGGCTATTCGTATTCGCTGCCCCATCGCGATTTTATGACCAGCGGAGATTTACCGTTGGTTGCTGGTTTTCAAAGTTACTGGAAGAGCAATCCTTACCTGACCAGCCACTTCACGGGCGAGAGCGATACGCTGCACCCGCAATGGGTGGTGATCGATATGGGCACGGCGCGCGCGGTCAACGCGATCCATATTCAATGGGTCAATCCGTATGCCGTGGTTTATGTGGTGCAGTACTGGGTCGGCGACAACAATGCGATGGACTGGGACATGGGCCCGAACGGCATGTGGAAGGCGTTCACGTCGGGCGCGGTGCTGAATGGCAGCGGCGGGGATGTTCGTCTAAAGCTTTCGGATGAGCCCGTCACTACGCGCTTCGTCCGCGTGTTGATGTCGAAGTCCTCCGGAACTTGCGACACTCACGGGTCGCAGGATATTCGAAACTGCGTCGGCTACGCCCTGCAGACGCTGTCGGCCGGTACGATCGATGCTGAGGGGAAATACGCGATCGTGTATCCGCCGAACGGCAAAGAGCCCGGACCTGGGCCGCCGCCGGTTCTGCAGGGTGCTGGAGAGCAGGAAGTGATCGCCGGTTCGGAGGCAGACCTGGCTGGATCGTTTTTCGCTTCTTCGGTCGATCCCTGGCACCAGGCCGACAATCTGATCACCGGTGGCCACGATCAATACAACGGCATGGACAATTTCTTCACCAGCGGATTGACCATGGGCCACGCGGCGCTAGTTGCATGCGCGGCGATCTATGACACTCCCGAAGATTGCGCGAATGAAGTTTCCTACATTCACAAGCGTCGCTATCCCGTGGTGGGAATTGAAGTCGGGGAAGAGTGCGACGGCAAGCACATGACGCCGGAAGATTATGGCGCCATCTACATTCAAGTGGCGGATGCGGTCCACAAGTTGACGCCCAGCGCCAAGTTGGGCGGCCCGATTTTTGAAGGCGTGGATAAAGACATCACGCTCTGGCCGGACGAGGAGGGCCGCACTTCCTGGATGGAGCGATTCGTCGATTACCTGAAAGCCCACGGTCATCTGAAGGATCTCGCATTCATGTCGTTCGAACACTATCCATTCATGATCAACGGATTCACGCCACCGAACGACTGGGCATCGCTTTACCTGGAACCCGGAATTATGAAGCATGTGCTGCACATGTGGCGGCAGGATGGCGTTCCCACCGAGGTGCCGCTGATTATCTCCGAGAGTGGAATCATCGCGGGGCAAAGCGGACCGGGCTACCTGGGCGTGACTGGCCGCTCCATCTGGGAAGTCGATGCGTTTGGCACTTTCTTTGAACAGGGCGGCACAGCGTTCTATCGTCCTGCAATCAATAATGGCGCCGTTGGTCACGGACTCCTCGATCCCGAGGGTGGCGCTGATGGCGGTGGCGCGTACGGCACGCCTGCATATAATCCGTACTCTTCCGCGCACATTATTAATTTTGAATGGTTGCAGCACGAGGCAGGGGCGAACAAGATTTTTCCGGCATCGGCGGACCTGAAGGACGCTGTCGGACGGACGGTGGTTACCTCGTACGTCGTCAAACGTCCCGACGGGAACTGGTCGTTGATGCTGATCAACCATGATTTGAACGCCGCCCATCCGGTGCGTCTCATCATCGACGATGCCAAGCACGTCAGCCATTCTTTCATGGGATCTGTAGCTCTCGTGCAGTATTGCAACACCCCTGCTGAGGACAAGAACATCACTATTCCCGCCGCACCCGACGGCATGTACGCACTACCAGCCGGTTCAATCACCGTGATTCGCGGGAAGCTGCGGTAGTTTAGCCGATCTATCGTTCCCGATCGAGCCTACACTTCTAAGAACGAATAC